>NZ_JAGQCH010000035.1 GCF_024346055.1 Cyanobium sp. Cruz CV13-4-11 | reverse complement strand
ATCCCGGAAGGAGGGGTGCTCATCACAGGCGGTCTCTGCCTGAGATGCAACCGGGAATCAAGCTCCCGTCAAGGGTTCAGCAGGGCTGAAGTTCGCAATGAGCCGTCCCGACCCCTGAACGGTTACCAGGAAAGTTTCTTGCGATAGGAAGTGTGCTCTGGGCATTAGAAGACGGAGATGTGGTCTGGGGGTCGGGGGCTCTCAACGACAAGCCATTACCGCCACGCCGCAATGTTCGATGCCTAGCAGTCCGCGGACCCCTTACGGAGCGAGTGCTTATTCAGCAGGGTAGCTTGAATCAGGAAGCAATAAAACCCCTTTACTTCGATCCCGCCATATTGGTGGGCCGCATTTACGCAGAACTGCGCCACATGCGGCCTGTAGAAAATAGAACCCTTGTCATTCCTCATTATTCCGACTGGCACCATTTACATGAATGGCGTAGCCATGGACTGTTTAACAGCGATTGCGAAGTGGTAAACCCTCTTGATCATCCCAGAAGCATCGCCAGGCGTATCGCAATGGCCGGTCGAGTCATTTCCAGCTCCCTACATGGTTTGATTGTTGCCGAATCGCTAGGCATTGCAGCTATTCCATTTAAGCTTACCGACAACCGGGAACCCTCTTTCAAATATGAAGACTACTATGCTGGTTCAGGACGCCCTACCCCCCTTTTTCGGAATACGCTTCAAAGTGCACTCGACAGCGAGGCGCCAGTCGGACCAAAGTGGGATGACGCGTTCCTTCGCCGTGCTTTGGCAAGCTTTCCTTATCCTATTCGACCTTCTCTCGTCGCAAAGTAAGGCGTCCCGCAAACCCATTGGGATCCTAAGAGTCTGACGTGCACAGATCGTCAACCAAGAATCGAGGGCATTTCTGCCGCAATGGGAAGTCAGGCCGTAATCTGACTGCGAAGGCAGCGAATTGATTCTTTCGTGCGGTGTCGCTGAAATCGTAAATACCGCAATTGATCGCAAGCACCAGCAGTGACTGAATCGAGCTTTCTTTTAAGACCTTGCAGAGACCGCCCTGGGGTTGGCATGGAGCGGGTCGGTTGATGTGGCTTGGAATGGCCTATGCATCATGCAACGTTGCGGCACAACTTGGGCACTTAGGAACCCTGTACCCGTTCAGAGGCCGGGACGGGTTGTGACGAACTTTGTTCCTGCTGAACCCTTGACGGCAGCTTGAATCCCGGTTGGATCTCAGGAAGAGATCGCCTGTGATGAGCACTCCTCCTTCCGGGATTTCAGAAGCGGCCTGGGTGTCGTGGCCGGCTGGTGCCCAAGAGCTGATCCTGTCCCAGCAGGAGGAGATCGAGGAGCTGCGCGTCAAGCTCACCGCCCTTGCGACAGAGCTGGCCCAATTGCGTGAGCGGATCGGCCGCAGCTCTCGCAACTCCTCCAAACCACCCTCCAGCGACGGCCCTGGGTTTAAGCCGCCTGAGCGGCGCAAGGGCAGTGACCGCAAGCGGGGCGGTCAGCCGGGCCATCCAGGATCCGGTCCGCAATTGCTGCCGATCGAGCGGGTGGATGAGGTGGTGGAGCACCATCCCCAGGCCTGCCGCCGCTGCGGTCAGCTGCTGGACGGTGTTGATCCAGAGCCGTTGCGGCACCAGGTGATCGAGATTCCGCCGATCACACCGCTGGTGATTGAACACCGGCTGCACCGCTTGGTCTGTCCCTGCTGCTCCACCAGCACCTGCGCCACCCTGCCGGCAGATGTGGAAGCGGCCCGTTACGGACCCCGGCTCAGCACCCTTGTGGGTCTGCTGGGCAGTGCCTTACCTTTGAGCATCAGCAAGACCCAGGAACTGCTCCATCACCTGGGTGTGGTGATCAGCCGCGCAGGGATTGCTGGGATCCGCCAGCGGCTGAGCGCCACACTGGCCCAACCGATGGCAGAAGCGTTGGCAGCGGCTCGGCAGCAGCCGGTGGCCTACGTCGATGAAACCGGCGCCCCCACCGGCAATGCCGACGGCAACAATCCGGCTGGCCGCCGCGGCTGGCATTGGGTCATGGTCACCCCAGTGGCGACGGTGTTCCTGCAGGGCCTCAGCCGCTCAATTGCAGCGGCCATGGAGCTGTTGGGGAACGCCTTTGGCGGGATCGTGGTGAACGATCGCTTCTCCGCCCACAACCACCTACCGCTTGAGCAGCGCCAGCCTTGCTGGGCGCACCTGATCCGCGATCTCACTGCCATCGCCCAGCGCCCTGGTGCCAGCGCCGAGTTCGGAGCAGAGCTGCTGGACCTGCAGCAACAACTGTTTGCCCAGTGGCACAGATGACAGGAGGGAGCGAACGACTGGCCCACGTTGCAGCAGGGCTGCCGGGCAATCCGCCGCTCCTTTGAGGCCACGCTGCAGCGGGCGGTGGAGCTGGGCTATCAGCGCGGTGGGCGAACACCCTGGGCCAAGACGGTGCGCACTTGTCAGCAGGTGCTGCAACGCAGCGATGTCCTCTGGACGTTTCTGGAAATCCAAGGCGTCGAGCCCACCAACAACGTCGCTGTAGACAGAGTCTTCTCCGCAGGAGTACGAGCTCTGCGCCAGTCGGTGATTCAGCGCAAGATCAGTCAAGGCGTCCAATCAACCAGCGGTGCAATCTGCCGCAGTCGCCTGCTCACGGTAACGACCACCCTGCGGCAACAGGGGCGAGATATCTGGCAGCAGTTCCTGGAGCAGGCCTGGATTGCCCATCATCGCGGTGGCGTGATGCCATCACTGCCCCCGAATTCATGAACTGCCCAACACACGCTGTCTCTTCCTTGGACCCTCAGCACTCAGCGATCAGGGGTGGATTGGCGCGGTGGGCATCCCGCCCTCTGAACGGATACAGAACCCTAAGAGCTTCCCCATAGATCGGCAGACCGCGAGCCGGCTTCAGCCGCGGGAGAAGCGGGTGAACGTGGCGGGGGAGAAGAGGTGCCCCTCGGAAAGGGCAATGGCCACCACCGCATCGGCATCAGCAGCCGTATCCACCCGTGCCTTCAGGGCGGGGTCTGCCGCCACCTTGGCCAGAAATGCGCTGAGCTGGGATTTCGACATGGTGTTCTGCTTGATAAGCCGTCTCCTTCCTACTCCCTCTGGGTCATGCCAGCGACGTCGTGGGGCTGGCAAGCTGAGGTCATGCCCTGGTTCATCAAGACCGAATCCTTTTGCCAGCCCCGCGAGTTGGTGGAGCCCCATCTCAGGGCGCATCTTGCGTGGGTGAGGGAGCTCAGGAATCGTGGCGACCTTGTCAGCAGTGGCTATCTCGTCGATGCCAGCGGCCAACCAGGTGGCGGGGGTCTGATGATTTTTCAGGCTGAGGATTATGCAGCGGCTGAAGCGTTTGTGTCGCAGGATCCGATGATCCTCGGCGGCTGTGTGTCCTGGCAGTTACAGGGGTGGATTCCATCAGTCGGTGATATTCGCATGGGCTGACCAACCCAAGATCGAGCCCTGGTGGGTAAAGTCAGGAGTCTTAGGGCAGCGAGCAGGCTGATTTCTCTCGTCAGCTGGGCTGTAGCGGCCACTTGCTCGCACCGCCCAACCTCAGCAGATGCGCCGAGGATTGTGTCGATCAAGCTCTGGTCCTTTTCGAATGGACGCCCGCTGCTTCTGCTTGTGGTCAACGGCCTGAAGGATCTTTATGGGGCCTGCAAGCTTTCAATGATTGCAGGCAAGATGGGGCAGAATCAGTCCTTGAGGCAATGTCTTTTGCATTAGTGGGAACTTCTCTGCTGGGCATAGCTCAACTAGAGTTTCTTGTGAAGATACAGATCACGGCCACTTGAGCGAAAAAACACCGCAGGTGAAGTCGAAGTCGTCGATCCTTTTCAAAACGGGTCGGATGACTGCTGCCAGAAAGGGATGACGGCTTCGTAACTCCATGGGCGGGATTAGCCTGTAGGGCGTGAAAGCAGCTCCCTCAGTTCCGGCTCCAGCTGGGTGAAGGCCCTGCCCCTGTGACCGATCCGGCCCTTGAGGCCCTTGTCCATTTCCGCGTAGCTCAGGCCCGCCTCCGGCACGAAGAACACCGGGTCGTAGCCGAAGCCGCCGCTCCCCCTCGGGGCCTCCAGGATCTCCCCGTCGCAGCGGCCCGCCACCTCCAGCCGGATCGCTCCGCTGGGATCGGCCACCGCCAGGGCGGCCATGAAGGCCGCCCGGCGATCGGATGGCAGACCCTGCCCTTGGCACTCCCGATCGGCTGCGTCTAGTTCCATTAGCAGCCGGGCGATCCGGGCGGGGTCGGTGTCCGCATAGCGGGCGGAATGCACTCCGGGGGCGCCGCCCAGGGCGGCCACCGCCAGGCCGGAGTCGTCGGCCAGGGCCCAGTGGCCGGTGGCGCGGGCCGCCGCCTCGGCCTTCAGTCGGGCATTGGCGGCGAAGCTGCTGCCCGTTTCCTCCACGTCCAGTCCGTCGGGCTGGGGCCGCACCTCCAGCGGCAGGGAGGCCAGCAGATGGGCGAACTCCCTGATCTTGCCGGCATTGCCGCTCGCGATCACCAACACGGTGGGTGCCACCCGGGGCTCCAGTGGGTCGCCCATCAGATCGCCTCCGCCAGCTGGCGCGCCCAGGTCAGCACCGCCTGCACCCGGTCGGCGTTGGGGGCTTCGCAGTAGAGGCGCAGCAGGGGCTCGGTGCCGGAGAAGCGCAGCATCAGCCAGTGGCTTGGCCCCATCCGCAGCTTGACCCCGTCGGTGCGGTTCACCTCCAGCACGGTGGCACCGGCCACCTCCCGGGGCGGATCCTGGGCCAGCAGGGCCTCCAGCCGGCTGCGGCTGGCCATGTCCGGCAGGCGCAGGTCGAGGCGGTCGTAGACGCTGGCGCCACCGCAGCGCTCCTGCAGGGCTTCCAGGCGGGCTCCGAGGGGCAGGCCCCCTTCCACCAGCGCCTCGATCAGCAGCAGGGCCGCGAACAGGGCATCCCGCTCCGGCAGGTGGATGCCGAAGCCCACGCCGCCCGATTCCTCTCCGCCCACCAGCACCTCGCTGCTCAGCATCTCAGCGGCGATGTACTTGAACCCGACGGGCCTCTCGATCACTTCCCGCCCCAGGTCCGCCGCCACCAGGGCCATCAGATCGGAGCCGCTCACGGTCTTGACCACCCGGCCCCCCAGCTGGCGGGCGCGGGCCAGGTGGTCGATCAGCAGGGGCATCAGCAACTGGGTGCTGCAGAAGCGGCCCTGCTCGTCCACCGCGGCGATGCGGTCGCCATCGCCGTCGAACACGATGCCCACCGCCGGCCGGCCGGACGCCGTGGCCTGGCGCACGTCGGCGATCAGCTGCTCCAGATAGGGCGCCAGCGGTTCGGGTGGGTGGCCGCCGAACAGGGGATCCCGCTCACCGCGGATCTCCCGGATCACGCCGGCGGCGGCGCCCGACTCGCCCAGCAGGGCCGGCAGCCCACCGGCGGCCGACCCATGCATCGGATCCACGATCACCTGCAGGCCGGCGGCGGCCAGGCCCTCCACCAGGGCCGCGGCGTCGACCTTGGCGCCGAGCCCAGCCAGATAAGTGCCCATGGCATCGAAGCGCTCGGTGTCGCCGGGGATCGGCACGCTCAGGCCCCCGGCCGCCAGGCGCCGCTCCACCCGGGCGGTGAAGTCGCCTTCCACCGAGCCGCCGAAAGGGCCCTTGATCTTGAGACCCAGCCATTCCGGCGGGTTGTGGCTGGCGGTGATCACCAGGGCCCCCAGGGCCTTCCGCTCCACCACCGCCCAGCTGCAGGCCGGGGTGGGCACGGGGGTGGCGGCCAGCAGGGGCACCAGATCGGCCCCCCGCACGGCGGCGGCGATGGCTTCGGCCAGCTCGGGGGCCAGGAAGCGCCGGTCGTAGCCGATCACCACCTCCCGGCTGGCGAGGCCCTCCGGGGCGCTGGCGGCCAGTTCCCGGGCGGCGGCCGCCGCCACCGGCAGCAGGCGCTCCATGGTGATGTCCACGCCGAGGATGCCCCGCCAGCCATCGGTGCCGAAGTGGATCGGTCCGGCCTCGAGGGGCAGGGGGGCGGAGGCCATGGGCGGCGCGGAGGCGAGGGAGGGCAGGCCGGTCGTAGCAGGCCGGCCCCTCCGGATGGCCGCGGCGGGTGCCGGCCTGATGGCAGGCCACCGGCCCCCCTAGCCTGCAGCCCATGCCCCAGACCTCGGACGCTCCTGTCCTCACCGACCGTCTGCTGCGCAGCTGGGTGCGCTGCCGGCGGCGGGCCTGGCTCGACCTCCACGGTTCGTCCGAGGAGCGGTCGTGGAGCGCCCACCGCGCCCTGGCCCTCGATGACCAGCTGCGCAGTTTCCAGAGCCTGATGCCGCAGCGCCCCGGCCACGGGGAGGCGGCCTGCCGCGCCGGCGCGCCCGGGGTGGTGGGTCTGAGGCTGGTGGGAACCGGCCCCCGTGGGCTGCGGCTGGAAGTCCACCCGAGCCTGCTGGAGCGGGTCGAGGAGCCCAGCCGCTGGGGCGACCACAGCTACCGGCCGGTGCTGGCCCGCCAGGGCCGGCGCCTCACCCGCGAACACCGCGTCCTGCTTGCCCTATGGGGGCGGTTGCTGGCGGAGCACCAGCGCGCCCCCGTACCCCATGGCCTGGTGGTGGCTGGGGCCGACCGGGGGTTGGAGCGGGAGCGGCTGGCCCTCGGGGGCTCGTTGCAGCGTCAACTCGATGAGAGCCTCGAGCGGCTGGCCCTCGAGCTGGTCCGCCGCGAGCCGCCGCCCCTGGTCAGCGATCGCAAGAAATGCACCCTCTGCAGCTGGCGCGTGGCCTGTGACCGGGTCGCAGCCGCCGAGGGGCACCTCAGCGAGGTGAGTGGCATCGGCGGCAAGCGCCGTGAGCTCTTGCTGGAGCTGGGCATCACCAGCCTCGACCAGTTGGCGGCGGCCGACCCGGACCGTCTGGCTGAGGACCTGGCCGTCCACAGCGAGCAGCACCGGGAGGTGGCCCCCAAGCTGGTGGCCCAGGCCAGGGTGCAGCAGCAGGGCGTGCCCCGGCGCAGCGCCGAGGCGGCCGGCCCTGCCCTGCCCGAGCTGGCGGAGGCCCCCGGCGTGCTCCTCTACGACATCGAATCCGATCCCGATGCCCGCGACGACTTCCTGCACGGCCTGGTGCGGCTGGAGCGCGGGCCGGACGGCCGCTGGCCCGGGGTCCCGGGCCCGGGGGAGATCCTGGGCCGCTACCAGCCCCTGCTGGCCCTGCACGAGCACGGCGAGGCCCGTCTCTGGCGGCGTCTGAGCACCCTCCTGGCCCGCTATCCCGACTGGCCCGTCCTCCACTACGGCGAGACCGAATCGGTGTCCCTGCTGCGCCTGGCCGAACGCCAGGGGGCCAGCGAAGCCGAACGGGCGCGGCTGCGGGCCCGCCTGGTGGACGTGCATCAGCGGCTGCGCCGCCACTGGCTGCTGCCGGTCAACAGCTACGGGCTGAAGGCCGTGGCGGGCTGGCTGGGCTTCACCTGGAGCCAGAAGGGCGTCGACGGCGCCCGCTGCCTGCTCTGGTGGCGCCAGTGGCGAGAGGGCTCCGGTGGGCTGCGGCGTCCGAGCCGGGGGGCGTTAAGCCGCAAGCTGCAACGCATCTTCCGCTACAACCAGGACGACAGCCTGGCCACCTGGGCGGTGGTGCGCTGGCTGCTGGATCAGGACGCCTTACCGGCCCCTCCACCGCCCCCCGCCCCGACCGGCGGCGCCTGAAACGCCGCCGGCAGCGAGAGCCCCAGCCAGGCATCGGGCCCATCCCCGGCCAGCAGAGCGGGCTCCTGCAGCCAGGCCCGGCGCACCAGGGCCAGGCCGATCCACCCCTCGCCGCCGGGGAGTTCCTGGCTGGAGGTGATCACTCCGGCGCGGTTCCCTGTCCCGTCGCGCAGCGGCGCGCCGGCGGCGACGGTCTCGGCGGGGACAGCTGTGGCCTGCCAGCGGCGCAGTTGCTGCTTCACCCCGTCGTAGGTGGCGAGCTTGGCGAGGGTCTCCTGGCCCACGTAGCAGCCCTTGGTTAGGCTCACCCGCGTCGCCAGTCCCAGTTCAAACGGGTTGGTGTCCCCGTGGATCTCCCCCGGCGCCGCCGGCAGGCCCTGCTGGAGCCGCCAGCGTTCCGCCTGCTGCGGCTCCAGGGGGCTCCGCTCGGCCAGCCAGGGGGGCAGAGGCGCGTCCGCCGGCAGCAGCAGGGCTTCCCCCAGCTGCCAGCCCGGGGAGCCCGCCAGCGGCGCCCAGGTCCCGGCAGGTGTGGCGTCTGGCCCCGGCGATCCCAGAGGCAGGTGCAGGGTGGCCGGTGTCACCGGCCCCAGCCGCACCTTGTCGGCGGGAAACAGCACCCGGTCGAGGGCGAGGCGCACGGCCTCGGGATCCCCATCGACGATCACCAGCCAGGCCCCGTCGGCGTCCACCAACACCTCCGCCACCGCCCCCAGGCGGGCCGTGGGTCCGATGCAGCAGGTGCCGAGCCACTGGCCGGGTTGGGCCGCTTCGAGGGCCTGGCTGGTCTGGCCGTGCAGCACCCGCAGGGTGTCGGGTCCATCGAGCCGCAGCAGCCCCACCGGCCGCGACCAGCAGCTCTGGGCCGGAGGCGTCCAGTTCCAGGGATCGGCCGTGGCCGATGTCGGGACGGAGGAGGAGGTCATGGCGTCGCTTGGGGCGGGGTTCAGCCTGCCGCGCCGTCCAGCCCGGCGGCCGTGGCGGCCACCTCCTCGAGCAGGAAGAGGCTGCGCAGGTCGAGGCCGGCTTCCTGCATCGCCTCGGCCCCGCCCTCCTGGCGATCCACGATCGCCACGACCCTCTCCACCGCATAGCCCGCCTCCTGCAGCTGGGTCACGGCCTTCAGGGCCGAGCCGCCTGTCGTCACCACGTCCTCGAGGACGGTGATCCGGGATCCGGCCGGCGGCAGCGGGCCTTCGAGCCAGGCCCCGGTGCCATGGCCCTTGGCCTCCTTGCGCACGATCAGGGCATCGAGGTCGCGGCCGGCCAGGGCGGCCTGGAGGGCCACCGCGCTGACCAGGGGGTCGGCCCCCAGGGTCAGCCCCGCCACCGCCCCGGCCTCGGCCTCCACCTCCTCCAGCATCAGGCGACCCAGCAGGGCCAGGCCGATGCCGCTCAGGCTCACCGGCTTGCAGTTGACATAGTGCTCACTGCGGCGGCCCGAGGCCAAAGTGAAGTCGCCCAGCCGATAGGCCCGCTCCGCCAGCAGGGCGAGCAGGGCGGAACGCTGTTGGCTTGGGCTGGCGGGCAGGGAGACCATCGGTGGTGACGAAGCGGCGAGACGGAGTGGCGCGGAAGCAGCGGCAGCTGCGGCCGGAGATCGATGGTGAAGTGCGTCAGAGGTCGCTAACCTGCGAGCAAATCGCCCCGGAGCTGGGGCCGCGTAACCCCATGACAGCACCGATCCTGGCAGTGCCTGCCTCCCTCGCCGCACCCCTGGCGGCCCTGGTGCCGTTCGCTGCCGTCTCCCTCCTGGCTCCCGCCATCGCCGGGCCGGTGCTCTGCACCACCACCCTCGAAGCCCCCAGGCCCGCCACGTCCGGCGCCGGACCTGTGGAGGTCACCCGCTGCGGCGTGACCCGCTCGGCCCCTGAGCTGATGGAGCAGCGCTACTACAGCTTTTCGGCGCCCTTCGCCCAGGGCGTCAACCTGCTGCATCAGATCACCGATCCGCTGGGTCTCTCGATCCCGGGTCGGGATGGGGGCAAGATCGTCGCCTTCGGTTTCCCTGACCAGAACATCATCTGGGACGGCACCGCCATCGAGAACACGGCGTCGGTGATGCTGACCGACCAGAGCAGCCTGATGCCCCTGCGCACCACCGACATCACCAACGGCTTCAGCACCAGCCTCGGGGCCGGCGCCGGGCCCACCTACGTGAGGCCGCCGGCCAGCACCACCTGGACCCCGCCGATCCGGGGTCTCTGGTAGGTCGCTCCGGCCGGCGTGGGGGGGTCTAGCAATCTGGTGAATGCAGCGAACTCATAATTCGCCTTAGCCGGGTTCGATCCCCGGGACCCCCATCCCCAAAACCCAGTTACAGACAAGGTTTCCAGCCAAAGTAGAGCTATGGCAGGGGACCTGGCAAGGCACCGCTTAGGCACAGATCAGCCCGTTTTGGGCGAGAGTAGGCACGCTTTTAGGCACGCCGTATGACCGTCCGGGACCCCTACCTCACGCGTATCAACCGGGCGTTGAGAGACCTGGGCTCCAGTGTCAGCCTCGAAGTCTCTCCGTCTGGGGCGAGGTTGCGGCTGCGGGCCAGCCTTCCATTGCCCGATGGCAGCTGGAGGCAGCGACGGATCAGCACCGTCTTCCCCTACCCGTCAGGCGTGGATCAAGCACGTCAGCTTGCTACGGAGTTCGCCGCGTGCTGTCCCGACCCCTGAACGCTTACGAGTTTTCAGAAAAACCAACCCACGGGTTAATGGGCAGTCCCGGAAATAGCAGCCAAAATAAGGAGTGTCTCCTGAGGGGAGCCGTTCCATGGCAGTTGGTTGCCCGATGCCGCCGCTGGTTCTCAGCGACGACGAGGTTCAGCAACTCCAGAGCATCGCCAACTCACGGTCGTTGCCCCATTCGATCGTGCAGCGAGCGCAGATTGTGCTGGCTTGCGGAGCCGGTGAAACCAACACAGCCATTTCCAAGCGGATGGGCTTGACGGGCATGACCGTGGGCAAGTGGCGCAAGCGTTACCGGGACCTTGGCCCGGAGGGTTTACACGACGAACTCAGGCCAGGGCGGCCCCGCACCTATAAAGATGACAAGGTGGCCGAGGTGATCAACCGGGCACTTGAGAGCAAGCCCACTGATGGCAGCACACAGTGGACAGCCCGCTCCTTGGCGGCTGCCACCGGCATCTCAGAAAGCACCGCCCACCGCTGGCTGCAGACCTTTTCGCTCCAGCCGCACCGCCAGAAATCCCACCGCTGCGCGGAAGCCTGACGGCTTCAAGCTCTCCAATGATCCCTTTTAGTGCCTCCGGCACGCTCGGCCGAGGACCTCGGCAATGTCGAGAAGGTAAGAGACATCGTCGGGCTCTACCTCAACCCGCCCGACAAGGCAGTTGTGCTCTGCGTTGACGAGAAAACACAGATCCAGGCCCTGGATCGCACCCAGCCTCTGCTGCCTATGGAGTTGGGCTACGTCGAGGGTGTCACCCATGACGTGACCCCCGTTACTGGTCCATGGGAGATTGCTTATTGGCGGGGCACGGCGATTACGGTATCGAGAAACACCAACTTGTCGACGCGGCTGCTGGCTGCATTGATCAAGAAATCACTGCCGCTGGCGAAATCGATGTAGCAGCTGGTTCGGATGCAGGTGCCTGAGCTGCTGGACTGAGCACGTCGGATGTCAGCGGTGGACCGGGGCGCATTGAAGTAGACGATCACCTGGTTCGGGCTGCCCACAGGGGTGATCGTGATCGGGCTGCTGCCTGAGAGCAGGCGCGTGTCCCATTCCTGGATGCCGTTGGCTTGGCGGCAACCATTGGGATCACCGCTGCAGCCGCTGAGGGAGGCGTTGGTTTCACTGAACTGCAACAGGCCGTAGCCGCTGGGTGCGGCTGTGGCCAGGCTGAAAACACTGCTGTAGGTGGTGCCGCCATCGCTGAGATTGATCGTCACCCTGGCGCTGCGATCGGCGGTGGTCTGGGCGGCGCTGACCGTGACGGCCTGCTCGTTTGCCAGCCCGTCGAGCACCACGGTGTTCGTGGCGGCGCTGTTGGAGAGAAGGCCGCCGCTGCTGTACGGGGGGCCATTGCGCCGCAGCACAAACGGTCCACGAAAGGTCACCCCGCTGATTCCCGCAGAGGCGGCAGGCACCAGGTCGTAGGAGATCGTGAAGGCCGTGCCGTTGTTCACGCCCGAGAGGCGCAGGCTGTTGGCGCTTTGCCATTGCAGGCGCGTGGCCGTGGCGGTTTCCAGCTCGAGAAAGCGGCGTGCGCGGCCCACCTGCCGTCGCAGGCGCTGATAGGTCTGCAGCGTGCTGTTGCCCACCAGGTCCCCTGTGAGCACCCTGGCGGCACCGGCGCTGAGCAGGCCGAGAATCACCACGCTCACCAGCAGCTCCACCAGGCTGAAGGCCGCGACCGCGCGACGCTCCAGGCCCGGCCGGGTTGGCGGCCGCTCAGTTGAAGGCGGCATGGTCACAGCTGTTGTTCCGGTAGACACCGGTTCCCACCAGTCCAGCCGGGGGTAGCAGCTGAACGCAGTATTCGAGGTTCTGGGTGTTGGCTTCGGAGAGACGGATCGTGACGGGGCTTTCCAGGGTGCCGCGGGGGGCGATGGTGAGGGTTCCAGCTGTCGTGACAACCAGCCCAAGGGGGATGACGCTGCCGGAGAGAAGTGGCTGGGAGGCGAGAGCCGCGCAGGCGTTGCCAGCCGCGTTGCTGGGCCCGATTTGCTGGTTGTCGCCGCTGCCGCTGATCGCCAGGCTGCAGGCATCGGTGCTGCCGGCGGCGGTGGCCTGAGCGGTCTCGAGATAGCCGGCAAGGTCGATCGCGGCGGCACGCAGGGCGCCGATGCGGGCACTGCGCAGCAGACCGAACAGTGTGGCGGCGCTCAGCAGGCCGAGGATTGCCACCGCGATCAACAGTTCCGTCAGGCTGAAACCTGCAACGATGCCTGGGCCGGGGCGGACGCTTGCCATCGGATCAGGGTGTGCACCAGCTGCCGGCCTGGATCAGCAGCGATCCGCGCCGCTCGAACGCGGGCGAACCCCCATAGCTGTAGGAGACCACCAGGCTCTGGGGCAACGAGCCTGTGGTGCCTGAGGGGAGGCTGATGGAGCGGCTGAGGTTGCCGCCGTTGGCAGCCTGGAGCACCTGAGATGTGTTGAGGGTTGTGGGGATCGGGAAGGGGCGCGTCGGGGTGCCGGTGTCGGCGGCTGCGGCGCTGAGGAAGGTGGTCACCAGTGTGCTGCAGGCGATGGGGGTGGCGTCGAGGTTGCCGTAGCGGAGCGGAGCACTGGGGTTGGCGCCACAACCTGATCGGCAGTTCCAGGTGTGCGCGTAGCCACGCAGCCAGTTCAGATCGCGGTTGATCATGGTTTGCACCAGGGTGAGGGCATCACCGCGGCGACTGCTGGCGGTGGCGAGATTGGTGGTCTGCGCGATCAGCACGGTGGCGATCGACAGAATCGCGCCCGACACCATCAGTTCCACAAGGGTGAAGCCTGCTGAGAACGTGGTAGGGAATGCTCTCCGCTCAAGTGGGCTGGCTGACGGTTTCATTGCGCAACAAGGGTGCGAGGAGGGCTTAAATACCACGTGCGGAATAGGAATAAACCTGGCAGCTGATTCCAAATAGATCGTTGATGCCATCGTTGGCATCGCATGGGGAGTTTATGAGATGGCGAACATACTTTTCGTATTTGATTTTGCAGGCCCAGTTAGCGCCGAACAAGCTGTATTCGGTGAGGGCAATGCCAGTGGGCTCTTTCATCTCCAACGTGACCGTTTGAGCCCAGATAAAAGCTCCATTGATTCGTCCGCTACCTTCAATGAACCAGGTCGCTTTGCTGCTGTCGTTTTCACAGGCTGAGGGAGTGATGCTGGCGCTGACTTGGTGGGCGGCGCGAGGATCTCAAAAAAATTCGCAATCGATTCCAGCTTTTGGGGTTCGTGGCGCGAGAGCTGCTGAACACGGTATTGATGATCTGAGCGTTTTTGAGATAGAGTTGCGCTGTTGAGGTATTGGCGATCATGTAGAGGATTACGGGATAGTTCGTGGTATTGACGCTGAGATCTTTAGCGTCCAGGTAGAGATTGTTAACCTTGCAAGCGATCACGTCTTCGGGTTGCCCTGTTGGTTTCAGAACCTGGACCTGCCTGCAATTGGTTCGCAGGGTGGTGCCAGAGCTGTACGGGTAATTGATGGTGCTCCCGCTTGCTGATGCGTTGGTGATAGCTGCAGAAGTCCAGGCGCTAGCGGTAATGGCTGGAGTTCCCGTTGGAGTCGGCGGCTTGGGGCCAAACATGGACAGGAACTTGCTGATCGTCAATTCCTCAACCGGGAAGGCACTGGATAAGCTGGATGAACCGGTGCGGCACTGTGGCTCCGTCATGCCAAGGCAGTTGATGATTAAAGACGTGTCTGACGTATCCCATCGCCATGGAGTGGTGCCACTGTCCTGTGCGATGCGTGACATGATCGATGGATCCTTTTCTACCGCGATCAAGCTCGACGCTCCGCTACCAAGACCGATGAAGGCGTAGGAATTCGTTGAACCACCTGAACTGGAGCCCTGAGGAAGCGCCTCCACCGTCACCGCTCGCTCGATGCGATGGGAGGCGATCACGCTGCCATTGCGCAGGACATCGCCGCGGATGACCAGCCTCGCCGTACCGCCGGCAAGATTCCCGAATTTGGTGCAGCCACTTGGTGCAGCGCCTGGGTACTGGGGTGGGGTGAAACTTTCCAGCGTGTAGCGCATCTGGCGGCCGTTTCCCACCGAGGGGAAGGGCGTGGGTGTCTCGATGATGCTGGCGCCGCTGATGGCGCCAGTGGTGCTGGAGCTGATGTTGCAGGTCTGGCGCTCCTGGGCGGTGACGGTATTGCTGGTCCAGTTGTCCCGCTTGGTAACCAGCAGATAGCTGTTGCCGGGATCGTTGAGCAGGTCGATCACGCGGTTGTAGCCCTCCTCAGCGGCCTCGCGTGCCTGTTCGGCGTCGCTGCCGCGGCTGGATGCGCTCACCAGGCTCAGGGCGCCGGCCACGATGGCGGCGGAGCCGGCCAGCACCAGCAGCGCCAGTCCGAGGCTGGCGGTGATCAGGCCAGAGGTGCCCAGACGGGTCGACCGCGATCGGCGCTTCAACAGCTGCATGGTCGCGCAGGTACCTGGTGGCGCTTCCGCTGGTTGCGTCGCGGGGTACCTGTTCAGGGGGTGGGACGAAAACCAAGATCGATTGCGGTTCAGTGGCTTTGACCTGTTTTCTGGTGATTTCACTTCAACCAAGAAGCCTCCTGGGGGCTGCCTGAGGCCGACTTTGACCATCGCTGGAGCAGCGTAGACACTACGGGTAGTGTCCTCGGTTTGACTAGACGCTATACATACCCCCTGAACGGGTACGTCGCGGGTATGCTATGTAATACATCTCATTGCGACCGTCATCGAAAGATAATATGAATCTTACCAGGCAGAGCCAATCTGCCGCCTAGACTAGAGATGGGATCGCAAGGGGTTGTCCGTGGAAAATCGGAGCGACGGAGCCTCAGGAACCCGCCAAGGCATAAAGCGCCCCTTCAATCACCACCCGGCTGATCCCCTGGTTGAGCAGATAGGGGGCGGTTCGTTCAATGACGCGCGTGTCCGGCAGCTTGATCACCCGCTGGGTGCGCCCACACAAGCGCTTGGCCTGGCGGGGATTGGTGAACACCACCAGAGCCCGATGTTCCTGCCTCACCAGCAGCGTCCCGTGGAGTGATGCTTCCATAGATCGTCAAGCCCCTGAGCGAGGTTTTTGGCTGCGGTTCTGATCCTGAGCAGCTGATCGTTGGGCCGTTCATGTGGCCGCGGTTCTGCGGGGTGGTTTGCCCATCAGCAGATGGAACACCTCCCTGGCGATGAACCGTTTGAGGCAGCGCAGGATGTCCTTGTTGCTGAGCCCTTCTGCTTTGCGGCGTTCGGCGTACCTTGGTCTGCTCATGCCAGCGCAGTCTCACCACAGCGATGCGATGCAGGGTGGCATTGGCCTGGCGATTGCCACCCCGATTCAGCCGGTGATGCCGACTGTTGCCTGAACTTGCTTGCAGGGGGCTGGCGCCGCAGATGGCTGCGAAAGCCGCCTCTGAGCGAATGCGCTCTGGGTTGTCGCCAACAGCCGTCAGCAGCACTGCAGCTCCATCGATGCCGATGCCATAGCTCTGACGTCGGCCGGGGCAGGCCGCCTGAGTCAGACCATCGAGATCGGCCATCAACTCCTTGAGCTCGGCATCGGGAGCCTGGATGCGCCTGGCCAGACTGCGCAACGCACGTCTTGCGGCAGCCAGAGGATCGACCAGCTCGCCGGGGAGGAAGCTTGCGCAGGTGGTGATGAGCTCGTTGCGGCTGAGGCCCGAGAGCCGCTCCCGTAACGCCATGGGGGCAGTCACCAGCAATGAGCGCCCCTGGTTCAGGGCCCTGGTCCGCCCATCGATGACGGAGTCCTTGGCCACTTTCAGCAGGCGGATCATCTCCACCTGATCGCCACCTCGCTTGGGGACGATGGAAGCCGTACCGGCCAGAAACGCCCTGGCTGCCGCCTCAGCGTCCACTAGGTCATCCTTGCGTCGGCTGGTATTTCTGCGTCGAGGAGGACCTGATCGGCCAGGAGCACGGCCTGTTCCAGAGCGGGATCCGCTGTCGCGGCACCCTCTATTGCGATTCCGCTGCCGGTGCCCTGGTGCGGTTCGAGACAACCGGCAAGGGCGGCCGCTTGTTGCCTCAGCAGCTCGCTCGCTGGAGTCCGCTCGATGGGGCGGCCTCAAGGATCGGGCCAGGGTGTGATGGATTGTGCATCTGCATCAGTGGTAATCCTCGAAATCGAGATCGAACACGTGGCTGTCGCGGAACACAAACGTGAGCCGCCAATTGCCGATTAACCAGATCGACCACCGCCCCTTGTCTGCCCCCTTGAGCAGATGCAGCCGATAGCCCGGCAGATCCAGATCCTCGATCTGGGCAGCGAAGTGCAACGCTGCTAGATACAAACGAAATTTGCGAGCCTTATCACATAACCGAACCATCACTGGCTCAGTGTAACGCAGTGTGCAACGCCCTGCTGTAGCTGGCCGCCCTGGCCTTGGGGCTGAGCCAGCGGTCCTGCGGGCCCAATTGGGCTGTCGGACCACGCTGGTGCCAAAGGCTTACCCCAGGGTCACCACCCCTTCGAACTGGGTGAACGCCGGATCGGTGCTGGCCAGCACGAGGTCTTCAGACCTGGCCTGGGCCGCCAGCAGACGATCAAAAGGATCTCGGTGCGGCACGGCCCAAAGGCCAGCTTGCCGGGCCACGGCACCGCTGATCGGCAGATCGACCGCCGCCAGACGGTGCAGGGCCATGGCGTAGTGGTCGACGACGGATCGGGCGTGCTGCAGTTTTCCCAACCTCCACTTCGTGGCGATCTCCCAGGCGGAGGCGGCGCTGACAACGAGCGTGTTATTGCTGTCCTCCAGGGCGTTGTGCAACTCAGGGGAGAGCTTCTGGGGTTCCAGCAGGGCCCAGAGCAACACGTGGGTGTCGAGCAGCAGTTTCATCAGCCCCAGCGCTCCAGTTCGTCGTCGGGCAGGGGCTCGAAGAACGCCTCATCCACCCTTCCCTGCAGGATGCCGAGCTGCCGGCGCGGGCTGGGATCCAGGGGCACCAGCTGGGCGATGGGTTTGCCATGGCGAGACAGCACGATGCGCTCGCCGGCGGCGACCCTGGCCAGCAGGGCCGAAAGATGGGTCTTCGCTTCCTGAACATTGACGCAACGGGTCGCGGCCGGGCCCGAAGGGCCCGATGAGGGGGCACCCTGAACGAAGGACATAATCTGGTCTGGTCGGTATGGTCAGGCTAGCGGAGAAGGGTTTGCGATTGGGCTGGCAATCGCGCCATGAAGCTCCGTTCTGCCGCTCCGGGTCGGTCCGGGTCGACCGGACCTGGTCTGGTCTGGTCTGGTCTGGTCTAGTTTGTTGTTCTTGTCTGTTTCACGCCATGGCAGCACCATCGCCCCTCGGTGGCGGTGGCCGTCGCACGGTCAACATGCTGGAGGCCAAGACCCACCTCTCGCGCCTGGTGGAGGCCATAGAAACCGGTGCGGCAACGGAGGTGGTGATCGCCCGCAACGGCAGGCCGGTGGCACGGCTCACTGCCCTGCCGGGGCCGGAGCGGCCCCGGCGTCTGGGGGTAGCCCGCGGTCAGTTCATCGTTCCGGAGTCGATCGATGCCGCCAATCCGCTGATCGCCGAGCTGTTTGAACAGGCCTGATGCGGCTCCTGCTCGACACCCATGCCTTCCTCTGGGCGATCAACGTGAACCACGGCTGGGCCCGCGTAGTCGCGACCTGATCACCACTGAGGCCAGCAGCGTGCTGATCAGCGATATGCCGCTCTCGGCCGCCCAGGCGATTCCGTGGGCTTAGGAGTGCGGCTTTGAGCTCCCGCCCCTTGACCTCCCCCACCTGCTGACGCTCGAGCAGTTGCCTCTCCATCACCGCGATCCGTTTGACCGCCTGCTGGTGGCCCAGTCGATCAGTGAATCGTTGCTGTTGGTGAGCGCCGATGCGGCGTTTGAGGCCTATGGCTGTCCGCTGCAGGATGCTCGCCACTGAAAGCGGAATCGTGCCTGGTCGGGTGCAGGCCGTCACCGCTCTGTCACACGCGACCCCTGGGCCCCCTGGATCCACGGCGTTCCACTTCGATCCTGTGCACGGGATGCTGCCCAGTGAGTACGACATTTGCGAGGTTTCGGAGGAGCTCTATCTGGCAGTGCTGGAGGCCAGGAATCACGCGCAGCTGTAACGGGCCTGATGAAAAAGCCTTGCGGCAGAGAGGGCGGCAAAAATATGCCGCACCATCCCTTCAACAAGGCCATGTGGTGATTGTGTTGTGAATTAGATGATGCTGAGGCTGGTCAGCGCTCCACTGAATCCTGTGATTTCCACGATGGAATCGTTGTTGGCATTGAAGCCGGCGGTGCCATCGTTGAGGGCGAGGAAAGTGCGGATCCCCTGGCTTGGATCGTTGTAGCTGAAGGTAGCTGCGCCATTGAGGGCGAAGGTGCCTGATGTAAGCACCGCCTGGATTCCGGTCTCCGTGAGGTTGCTCACAGCGCCCAACTCGCTCAGGTTGGCTGCCGTCACCGCACTGGGACCATCAATTTGGTCTGTGCCGATCGCGAAGTCTGTGATGCGATCGAAGGCGGACAGACGGCTGTCGGCCAGGGCGATTCGGAAGGTGTCGCTACCGCTGCCGCCGGTCATGGTGTCTGCTCCCGCGCCGCCGATCAGCAGGTCATTGCCGCCGTTGCCGATGAGTCGGTCGTCGCCCGCCAGGCCCGAGAGGGTGTTAGCTGCCTCGTTGCCTGTGATCCCATTGGCTGCGTCATTGGCCGTGCCATTGATCGCCGAGCTGCCTGCCAGGGTGAGATTTAGATACTGGCTAGCCAGGCTGGTCACGCTCACCGTTGAGGTGAAGGTTGTGGCGAAGCTGTTGCTGAATGAAGCCACATCGCTGCCGCTGCTGCCCTGGATCACACCGCTCACCTGGTCTCCGGCTGGATCGGTGTAGGACACCCGCAGGTCCACCCCCGGGCTGGGTTCGATGCCCGACAGGCCTAGCACCAGCTGGGTTGGGTTGGTGGAACTGACGGCAACAGAGCTGACGGTGCTGTTCGTCGGCGTGCCGGTGGAAGACACGGTCTGCACCAGGAAGGCCGAAGTGGGAACCCCCGTTGCCGTGATGGCGCTGGAGAAGGTCAGCACCACGGTCGATCCGCTCACGCCAATGGTCAAGAGGGTCGGTGCCGGCTCCGCATTGGTGATGGAGCCCACCACCGCCGCCGTGGTGCCGATGGTGTAACCCGTGCCAGTGGCAAGGGTGAGCGCAACGGTTTCATCCAGCTCGATCGTGGTATCAGCGGTGGGATCCACGGTGACCGTGGCGATGGCCGAACCAGCCGCGAAGGTGACCGTTTTTGTCGTGCCTGTGGCACTGATCCCGGTGAAGTCGGTGCCGAGGGTGGCGGTGCCGGCCACGGTGTAATTCACCGTCAACGCGCTGGTGGTAGGGCCAGTGCGGGAGAAGGTATAGATCATATTGGCGGTGCCATCTTCTGTCACCGAGGCCGGGGAAACGGCGAGGGTGATGGAGGGGAAATCGTCGTTGGTGATCGTGCCGGTGGCCGAGGCAGTGGTGATGGTGGCGCCAACGGGGGTGGAGAGGGTGACCGCAAAGGTTTCGTTCGATTCAACCGTCAGGTCGGCGTTGACGTTGACGGTGATGGTTTTGCTGGTTTCACCAGCCAGGAAAGAGACGGTGCCGCTGGGGAAGATGCCGTTCTGGAAATCAGCTGCCGTGGCAGGGATGGCACCGGTGCCTGCGACGGACCAGGTGGCGGAGCTGGTTGCAGCTGTGTTTCCGGTGCGGGTGACGGTGAATGTGTAGGCAGTGAGTGCACCAGTGCTGCCTTCTACTTTGCTGGCGGAGGCTCGTGTGATGGCGAGGGAGGTTCCGTCGTCATTGCTGATCGTGCCGGTGGCCGAGGCAGTGGTGATGGTGGCGCCAACGGGGGTGGAGAGGGTGACCGCAAAGGTTTCGTTCGATTCAACCGTCAGGTCGGCGTTGACGTTGACGGTGATGGTTTTGCTGGT
>NZ_JAGQCH010000034.1 GCF_024346055.1 Cyanobium sp. Cruz CV13-4-11 | reverse complement strand
GACCAATGGCTTCCGCTCCATCAGGGCTGGATTGATGGCCGTGGCCCACGACATCAACAGGATGCTCGGCTGGAGCGGGATCCAGGCGCTGGAGAGGGATTAACGAGACTTTCAGTCGGCCCTGGGGGGGGTGGAGTCGATCGCCGCCACCTTGACAACCAACAGATCTCAGGCGCCAACGCGAATAATTTGCGTTTCTCTCACTTACACTTGAGACATCAATTACTCCTGCGGAAGATCCATCTCCAACCTGGAAAGGTTAAGCATTCCGCCACCAAGAGAGCCTCCCCAAGAAACTCCTTAATCGTTGTCTGCGGATTGAAACCTTATCAAGGTAGGTTAGGTTTGCATCTGAAACACTATGCAACTGGGGCACAACATCTAAATTGTCAGGCAGGCCGGCACGCGAGATTGGAGTTGGGTCGACAGAGAGCTCACAATCAAAAGCTGCGATGGCTTCAGTAAGATGCCATTCACTGTCGACGTCATGGCGAGATGCTTTGAGCTCGGCCATAAAACGGCAGCCAAGCTTTTCCCAAACGTCCCAATCCCAGCGATCCTCATGCTTTAAGTGTCTAAATTGATGGGGATCAATCTGATCAATGCGACAACCGCTGAAGTGAAGCATCAGCGGAAAAAAGTGATCCCACCAAGGAGCGCCAAAGATCATCCCTGTTGACAGTCCCATGATGTCGTCGGGGTGAACCGCGAAGAAGTCGTATCCGTATTGCCAAGCCAACCCATCTTTGCTGGAGACTTCATCTATATCGATTCTTCGGCTGAAGAGGACCTGCCCTCGTCGTAACGAGGAAACACGGTCCGACAGATCCGTCCCTGCAGCTAAAAGTATATCGGAGTTTGTTATGGCAAAAGGCCTACCCTCTGACTCCTTGACTGCTGCAGCGAGCATATCTTGAAAGAAAACATGCGGACGACCTGTCACAGCGCGAGCGTCGCGCTGCAGCGAAATCTTACTGACTGAATGAGGATAGTCTTCAGATGATGAATTGATCGATACAGGACGAAAAGAGGCGGCTCTCCATGAGTCAATGCATGACTTCTGATACATCGAGCCTATATCTTCGCCGTTGCTGGCAAGTCGCGACATTCGAGGCGGAAGTGACGTAACGAGGAGTGGCTTACGCGCCATGTTCAAGTCAACCCTTAACATGAGCAAAGCCTAGCATTTGCGATCAAGCCTAGGAAAATCTAATCAAGAAAAGCCCCTAACGAACAAAGACTACACGCAAAGGTGCCAGTTTCATTATGACCAATGATACGGACATCAGCCGATATTGGCCTTAGCTTCTGTGCTGGGTCGCAATCCGCTCAGTAATTTCAAGTTTCTAGGAACGCAATTGTTGCTTTTGCGCTATGTGCTCCAGCGTGGCACACCGCTCCTCCCACAGGCTAAATAAGTTCAACGCTCTCGAAATGTCAAGCGAGATCCGCTTTTAGCCCGAACCAGTTTTCGCTGTCGCCTAGTAGACGAGTTTGCAGATCGTAGCAGTATCATGGAAGGATGCCAGCTCAGCCCAGTGTAATGACCAACAAAGCGGCTCAACACAACACAACTGTCGCTTTGGTGGAGTGGCATTGGATGGGCCACCATCCCAGTTATGCCGTGCATCTTGCCTTGGCCATATCCAATGCCGGCATGGATGTTGTTCCTTTCTGCGCCAATCCAGCTGATTTCCAAAGGCGGCTCAACAGCAGCACAGATCAAAGCCTGAAACACTCAGGCAAAATTCATCAGGCCATTCAAATCCAGCGGGCTGGCAGCCGAATCAAGTGGCCGCGGCGCTTGCTTCCGATTGGTCAGGCCATCAATCACTTCGGCATTCTTGGCAAGCAATTGCGACGCTGGAGCCAAAGCAATAGCAGAGCAATCGATCAAGTCTTCTTCTGCTGCATCTACGACATAGACTTTGAGTTCTTTCGTTATGCCGACCCATTCTTCCGCTTTCCCTGGGCGGGCCTCTACTTCAACTCTCGATTCTTTCGTTTACCTGGTACACGCATTCCCTACCAAGCCCGCATCTCCTGCCCAGAAAAGTTTTTCAGCCTGCCCTCCTGCACTGGAGTTGCCGTTGTGGATCCGCAAGCGGTGCAGGCAATGCAGGAGCGTATTGGAGCCAACAAACGGGTTATCCTGTTTCCTGATTTCACCGATGTCAGCCTGGACTGCGCAACGGCAAGCACACCCTCTTCTCTGGCCTCAAAGATCAGAAGCTTCGCCAACGGAAAACCGATCATCAGCCTGGTGGGTCACCTCCAACGAACGAAAGGCTTGCTCAGCTTCACCAGAGCTGCCTGTGATTCCAGCATGCAGGACATCACATTTTTCCTAGGCGGTGAAATCAACTGGCAGGAAATTAGCGAACCTGATAAGCAATGGCTTCTGCAAAAATGGGAGGAGAAGCCAAACATCTTTACCCATTTTCAGCGCCTTTCCAGTGAGGTGGTACTCAATCAAGTCATCGTTGAATCCGACATCATCTATACTGCCTATAGAGACTTTCCCAACAGCAGCAACATCCTTACCAAAGCTGCTCTGCTACAGCGCCCAGTGGTTGTGAGTGAAGGGCATCTGATGGCCGAACTAGTGCGTGACTATCAACTCGGCGAGGTCGTTCGGGATGATGATCTCGCGAACATTTGTCAAACTCTGCGCACCATGCTGCAGCCGGGCTATTTCAATCAACTCAGCCAAAGGGCCCGCTGGCAGGATTATACCGATCTTCAATCGGCTGACAGACTGCCACAGGCTTTTAAACAACTGCTGGCAGTTCGTTGAAGATCCGCTCAACGGCGGAACCAGGCAGCGCCCACCCGGCCAGCCCAACAGCGCGCCAGCCGGAAGGGGAGCATCAACAGCTTGACAAGAGCATTGGGTTGCAGCGTTGCATTGCTATCTGAATTTGAGCCAGGATTCCAAAGATAGGCAATCAGAATTAGGCGCAAATCCTCGGCAATGGAGCCCATCACTCTGAGGCTATGCAGGAATCTATCGGAGCGAGCCAGTAACACCATTTTGAACTCAAGGCCTGCGTACAACTTACGAAGTCGGATTTCCCACAAAGCCGCCACGGATTTGGTCTGAATTGAAGACTGAGTGATCCGGGAGGTGACGGAGTCGCGATGAACGTGATAAAAGGTGAGTTGCTCAGGAAGGTAAAGAAAACGACCCTTTCCCGCCAGCAAGGACCAACACAGCCAGTCCTCAACACCTTGCTTGCCCACAAAAGAAAAAGGCACTTGATTGAGCACGTCCGCTCGCACCAATGAAGACGAGAGGCAAATCCTGTTGCGGATAAGATAATCCTTCTGACGGCGGAACCAATAGGGACTCTCAGGGCTACCCGAAAGAGCCGCTTCATAGAAAGCAGCCTGATCAAGGTCGCCGATCACCTGCACCGCGGTATGACACATCACAATCTCGGGATCGCGCTCAAACGCCTCTAGCTGCCGTTCCAGCTTCTTGGGGGCATACAGATCATCGGCGTCCAGGAAAGCAATGTACTCACCAGAAGCATGGGCCACCCCAAGGGCACGGGCCATGCTGGCGCCGTGATTTTCGTGGCCCGGATGCGATAAAAGCATCAGGTGCGGATACTGGCCTTGCCGGAGTTCGTGCAACAACTCCCAGGTTCGATCGGAAGAGCCGTCATCAACGAGAATCACCTCTTTCGGTGGCAGCGTCTGAGCGGCAACCGATGCCAGGGTTTCAGCGATGGTGGCCTGGCAGTTAAAACAAGGAATGATGACGGATACCGCGCCGTGCTTCATACCGCAATCAATTGATTATTCAGTTTAACCACGCGATCGCTGAAAAGTCAAAACCATGCCCTTCGGCAAAACAGTAAAGAGTTCCCTAAATGATCGGCTCCAACACGCCACGAAGCGCGTATCAGACCTGAATCAAGCAGCAAACCAGAGATCCGTGGCTCTACGCGACAATGCCCCCATGACCAAGGCCTATCAACCCCTTCACCATAAATACCGCCCCCAGCGGCTCTCGGAGCTGGTGGGGCAGGAGGCCATCGCCGCCACCCTGGGCAACGCCCTGCGCACCGGGCGGATCGCACCGGCCTACCTGTTCAGCGGGCCCCGCGGCACCGGCAAGACCTCCAGCGCCCGCATCCTGGCCCGCTCGCTCAACTGCGTGGCCAGCGAGGGGCCCACGCCCGAGCCCTGTGGGATCTGTGAGCTCTGCACCTCGATCGCCGCCGGCAACGCCCTCGACGTGATCGAGATCGATGCCGCCTCCAACACCGGCGTCGACAACATCCGCGAGCTGATCGAGCGCTCCCGCTTCGCCCCGGTGCAGGCGCGCTGGAAGGTGTATGTGGTGGACGAGTGCCACATGCTCTCCACCGCGGCGTTCAACGCCCTGCTCAAGACCCTGGAGGAGCCGCCGCCGCGGGTGGTGTTCGTGCTGGCCACCACCGATCCCCAGCGGGTGCTGCCCACGATCCTCTCGCGCTGCCAGCGCTTCGATTTCCGTCGCATCCCCCTGGAGGCCCTGGAGGGGCATCTGAACTGGATCGCCGCCGAGGAATCCATCGGCATCACCCCCGAGGCCTTGCATCTGGTGGCCCAGCGCTCCCAGGGAGGCCTGCGGGACGCCGAAAGCCTGCTCGACCAGCTGAGCCTGCTGCCGGCGCCGATCGCGGCCGATGCGGTGTGGGATCTGCTGGGGGCGGTGCCGGATCAGGAGCTGCTGCGGCTGGCCGGGGCCATGGCCGCGGCCGATTCCCTACGGGTGGTGGAGGGCTGCCGCGAACTGCTGGATCGGGGGCGGGAACCGGCCGCCGTGCTCCAGGGGCTGGTCAGCCTGCTGCGGGATCTGCTGCTGGCGGGGGTGGCCCCCGACCGGCTGGAGCTCACCAGCGTGTCCCCGGAGCTGCGGCCCCAGCTGCCCGAGGTGGCGCGCCGGATCGGCAAGGCCCGCCTGCTCCAGTGGCAGTCCCAATTGAAGGGCAGCGAGCAGCAGCTGCGCCACAGCGTCCAGCCGCGGCTCTGGCTGGAGGTGCTGTTGCTGGGGTTGCTGGCCGAGCCGGCCCCCGTCTCCCCAGCGCCAGCAGCGCCAGTCCAGGCAAGGGGAGAGGCGCCGGCCGCGGACCGCAGGACCGAACCGCTGAGCCCGGTCCCGACGGCGGCGCCGGGGTCCCCAGCTCCCCCCCCGATGCCCGCCCCTGCGGAGGGAGTCACCCCACCCCTTCCGCCAACGGCAGCGACGGACGACCTGGCGGAGCTGTGGCAGCAGATCCTGGCCGGACTGGAGCTCCCCTCCACACGGATGCTGCTCTCCCAGCAGGCCCAGCTGCTGCGCCTCGACGAACGGCGGGCGGTGGTGCGGGTGGCCGGCACCTGGATGGCGATGGTGCAGAGCCGGCTGCCCCTGCTGGAGAAGGCTGTGGCAGGCGCCCTCGGCAGCCCCCGGCAGGTGACGCTGGAAGCCGGGGCCGGGGGCGACGCCCCCCCCGCGCCGACCACTCCACAGCCACCGCCGCCGCCCGCCATCCAACCGCAGGGGGCTCGGCCTCCGGCCGAAGGACAGGCAGCCCCCTCCGCCAGCGAAGCGCCTGGCCCGGCCGTGGTCCAACGCCAGCTGAACCCAACACCAGAGCCCGCCACTACCCCGCTCGCCCCAACCCAGCCCGGACGGCCCAGCCCCATCGATGAACAGGCCCGCCGCCTCGCCGACTTCTTCAACGGGGAAGTGGTCAGCGACGTGTCCCGGGATTCCGTCTGAGCGGATTCCCCTTGGGAGCTCCGGTCGGCCCCTCAGGCCTGACTGACTTCGGTCGCCAGATCACCGGTCTCCTCATCCACCTCCTCAGCCGTGGATCCCTCAGCCGAGGCTTGGCCGTGCTCCGGTCCCAGGTGAAGCGTCTTCACCCAGACGAGGCGCTTGGGCAGCAGGGCCATCTTCAGCGTCACCCAGGGAATCACCACGAACCAGTGGACCAGGTAGAGGATGCCCAGGCCCGCGCTGAAGGGGTTCATCGCCGGCAGCGGCGGCCCCTCCGACGGCCGCCGGCAGCCCGTGGCGATCGCCAGGCCCGAGAGGGCCAGGGCCACGATCGAGAACGGCCACATGGTGGGGGCCGTGCGGGTGAGCACGGTGGCGAGCAGATCGGCACTGGCCACCACCGGCAGCACGTACTGCAGCAGGAAGAAGCAGGTGAGATCGAGTTTCTGGCTGAATCCAAGCCGGTCGGACACCAGGCCGGGGCCGTAGTCGAAGAAGCGCTGCAGCCCGCCCTCGGCCCAGCGCTGACGCTGGCGCCACAGGGCCGGCAGCGTCAGCACCGCCTCCTCCTGCACCGGGGGATCCCAGAGCACACCGATCGGCAGGCCCTCCAGCAGGAAGCGGAAGCTGAGGTCGAGGTCGTCGGTCACGGTGTCCTCGTTGAAGCCCCCCACCTGCAGCAGCGCCTCCCGGGAGAGCAGCTGGCCATTGCCCCGCAGTTCGGCCACCCCGCCGTTGGCCAGGCGCCCCTCCTGGATCATGGCGTCGAAGGCCATCTCCATCGCCTGGGCACTGGTGAGCAGGTTGGTCTGGACATTGGCCACCGCCTTGCGCAGCTGCACCGCCGCCCAGCCGCCGGCCTCGGCCCAGGGCACAAGGCGCTCGAGCACATCGGACTGCAGATCGGCATCGGCGTCGAGCACCAGCATCCAGCGGCCGCCCAGCTGCTGCAGCACCAGATTCAGGGCCCCGGACTTGCCGCCCCCCGCCTCCCGGGGGCGGCGCAACACCCGCAGGAAGGGATGGCGCCCCTGGAGCTCGGCCAGCAGCTCGGGGGTGCGGTCGTCACTGCCGTCATCCACCACCCACAGGGTGAGCTGGCCCTCCGGCCAGCGCAGGGCAGCGATCCGCTCCACCAGGCGGACGATCACCGCCTGCTCGTCGCGGGCGGCCACCACCACGTCGACGGCTGACGGGGGTGCTGCGGCTGAAAGCACCGGCGGGGGCGTGTCGCTGCGACTGCGGCGGAAGGCCTGCAGCAGAACGGTGCGCAGGCTGTAGCCCCCCAGCAGGGTGGCCAGGGTGATCGCCGGCACGAGGCTGCGGCCGGGGGGCAGCCAGTGGGGGGCGATCCCTACCAGGCCACAGCAGGCGAGGAACAGGGCCGCCTTGGCACGGCGGCGATCGCTGTCACTGCCGCTGTCACTGCCGCCGGCAGCCATGGTGATCCTCATCCAGGCCGTGACTCTAAGGGGAATCGCCGCCAGCACCGAGGCGTTGCAATGTGGTGCCGGGGTAATAGTGCGCCAGGATCCGGCGGGTGCTCCAGCCGCGGCCGGCCAGATCGATCGCTCCGGCCTGGGAGAGACCGGCCCCGTGGCCGAAGCCTCCGCCGACCAGCTGCCAGACCCCCGCTCCCGCCGGCTGCAAGGTGAACAGGGTGCTGGGCAGGCCGCGCAGGGTGCGGCGAATGGCATCCAGCCGCAGCACGGTGCGGCCTTCGGTTCCCTGCACCTCGAGGGCCAGCACCCGGCCGCTGGGGCCGCGGGCCAGCACCTTCAGGGCCGTGGGCCGCCCCACCCCCCGCTCCGGCCCGAGGGCGGTGGCGATCTGGGCGGCCGTCAGCTGCCACTGCCAGCGGAAAACGGGATGGTCGGCCCCCCAGGCCGCACGCCCGTCCTGCAGCAGCGCCGGCAGGGCCGTGGCGGCCAGGGGCACGGGGAACCGCGCCTGGAAGGGGGCGGGCCCGTCGGGGAAGGGGGTCAGGTAAGGAACCGGCGCACCGTTCCAGGCCTCCGGATAGGCGGCGCTGACGCCACCGTTGCTGGCGTGATAGACGGCGTGGATGGGTCCATCGGCACCCATCAGCACGGCCAGCCGGGTGGCGGCGATCGCCTGGCGCACGGCGGCGCCGGCATGGCGCGGGTCGCTGTACACCTGGCACTGGGTGTCGGCGCAGAGGTGGTAGCCATCCACCACGAAGCGGTGCTGGTTGCGCACCGCCCAGGTGCGGGCCAGCACGGCCTGGGCCTCGAGCGCCGCCGCCGGCACCCCGGCACCGATCTCGTGGGGCACCACCCCCTCCAGGTAGCGCTCCAGGGGCACCTGCTCCACCAGGCTCCAGCCGCCGTGGGCATCGGCCAGCAGCTGGAAGGGGCCGGCGTAGGCCCCCTGTTTCCAGAGCAGGCCCCCGGGGGCCTCGATCCGGATCGGAGACGCCAGGGGCACCACCCCCTGGGCCCGGCGCAGCTCCAGCCCGACCCGCTCTGTGGCCGTCCGCTCGAAGCCCGTCAGTCGCACGCCATCGGGGAGGGGGGCGGGATCCGGTGCCCCGGCCGGGGCCCACACCTCCCAGTCCCGGGGCCTGGCGATCGCGGCCTCCACCCCCACGGCGCGCCAGAGCCCAGCCGCCTGCTCGGCGCTCTCGAAGCTGGCGAACGGCCCCAGCACGCGGCGCCGCAACGTCTT
Organism: Cyanobium sp. Cruz CV13-4-11; assembly: GCF_024346055.1. Taxonomy (GTDB): domain Bacteria; phylum Cyanobacteriota; class Cyanobacteriia; order PCC-6307; family Cyanobiaceae; genus Cyanobium. The sequence continues at coordinate 13,805 of NZ_JAGQCH010000034.1, read as the reverse complement.
GGGCTGGGGCAGGACCTCGCGGCGCCAGTGCAGCACCAGCTCAGGGGACTGGAAGCGCTGCCCGCTGGCATCGACCAGGGTCAGCAAGCCGCTGCTGCTGCGCAGCCGCAGGGGCGGGGCCGCCTGGACATCCGCCGGCGCCGGACCCAGCCGTGCCGCCAGGGCCACCCACAGCACCGGGTTCGCCGCCGTCAACGGGGCGGGGCGAGCCACCGGCCAGTGCGTCAGGGCGGGGGGCGGCGGCGGGGCTGGCGGCCCCTGGTCGGCCCGGCAGCCGGCCGGGAACAGGAGTGCCGCCGCCAGCAGCAGCCTGGGCAGAACGGGGGGACGCAGCGACATCGGCACGGCAGGGGGTTGGAGGGGGGTACATCCGCGTCGTAGTGTGCTTGTTTGTGCCTGCGCCTACCGAGATGCCGAAGCTCAAGACCCGCAAAGCGGCCGCGAAGCGGTTCAAGGCCACCGGCACCGGCAAGTTCATGCGCCGACGTGCCTTCCTCAACCACCTGCTCGACCACAAGAGCCCCAAGCGCAAGCGCTACCTGGGGACGATGGCGGTGGTTGACGATCGCGACCACGACAACGTGGCCCGGATGCTGCCCTACGCCGGCTGAGTCCGGTTGAGCTCCTTCCGGAGTTTCCGCCTTCCTGTTTTCAACCCCGTTTTCCACCCCAAGATCACCTCCCATGGCCCGCGTCAAGAGGGGCAACGTCGCCCGCAAACGCCGCAACAAGATCCTTCGCCTCGCCCGCGGCTTCCAGGGGAGCAACGGCAGCCTGTTCCGCACCGCCAACCAGCGGGTCATGAAGGCCCTCTGCAACGCCTACCGCGACCGTCGCCGCCGCAAGCGTGATTTCCGCCGGCTGTGGATCGCCCGGATCAACGCCGCCGCCCGCATGAACGGGCTCAGCTACAGCAAGCTGATCGGTGGCCTCAAGCGGGCCGACGTGCGCCTGAACCGCAAGATGCTGGCCCAGCTGGCCGTCGCCGATCCCTCCAGCTTCACCGCCGTGGCCACCGCGGCAGGCCACTGACGCCGTCCTCCCAGTTCCGACCGTCCGGCCGGCCCCGATGAACGACCTGCTGCCCCAGGCCTACCTGCTGGGACTGATTGCCCTGCTGGGCGTGGCGGCCGTTGTGGTCGCCCGCCAGATCCTGCGGGTTCGCCAGGACGAATTCGCCATGGCCCGGCTGGGAGGCAACGACAAGGCCGGCGGCACCCCCCGGGATGTCACCACCCTGTACGAGCTGGCGTCGGTTCAGTTGCGCAAGCGCCTCTATGCCGAGGCACAGGTGAACCTCAAGCAGGCCCTGAAGCTGGCCGACGCCGAGAACGCCCCCGCCGAAGCGAGGGCCCTGATGGAGAACGCACTCGGCTTCACCCTGGCGGCCCAGAACAACTACGCCGCCGCCGTGCGGCACTACCGGGCCGCCCTGCGGGCCAAGGCTGACTACCCGGTGGCGATCAACAATCTGGCCTTCGCCCTGGAGAAACAGTCGAAGCCGGACGAAGCCAGGAGCCTCTACGAGCGGGTGCTGCAGCTGGAATCCACCAACAAGACGGCCCGCAAACGGCTCTCCATCCTTGAACGTCGCAGCGGCCAGGAGGCCGGCGGCAAGGCCTCCTGAGACCCTGATGCGGGGATCACCAGAGACCGCGCACCGGTGATTCACCGGCCGCCGGGCCGGCAGGCCGCGCTGCGGTCGATTCCGGTATCAACTGCAGGCGCCCCCCCGGGGTCGTGAGGCGCGGGGCGCGCCAGCCGCTCAGCGACAGACCCTGCACGCTCTGGAAGGCCCCACCGGGCTCCAGGGCGCCGCCAAGGGGATCCCCCAGCACCAGCAGATCCAGCTGGTCCGACTTGGCGTTGAGGTTGCCCTGCACCGCCGATTCGACGCCGCCAATGGCCATCGCACCGCGCAGGTCGACCATCTGGCCCATCGGTGTGGCCCCATCGATGCGCAGCTGGACAGGCACGACCGGACCGCCACTGAAGGACTGGTAGCGGCCGCTCCAGCGACGGGGCATCTGCTCGGCGATCAGGCGGGCCCGGGCGATCGGATCGAAGGTCTCCACTTCGCCACTGGTGCCCCCGTCCTGGCGGATGGACTGGATCTCGGGGGAGGTGAAGGGCACGAACCCATCGGCCGGCAAGGGGCTGGCTGCAAGCACGGGACTGGCGGCGAGCAGCAGGGGCAGGGCGGCCAGAGGCACCGGCATGACGTGGGTCTCGTTGGCAAGGGGCAGACTAATCGGGATGCGCCCGTCCGCCGCCGGCCTCCGACCTTGACCGCCATCGCCCCCTCCAGCTCCAGCTCCACCTCCCACGACGATCTGGTGATCGCCGGCCGCCGCTTCCGCAGCCGTCTGATGACCGGCACCGGCAAGTACCCAAGCCTGGAGGTCATGCAGGCCAGCCTGGAGGCCAGCGGCTGCGAGATCGTCACCGTGGCGGTGCGGCGGGTCCAGAGCGGCGCCCCGGGGCACGGCGGCCTGATGGAGGCGATCGACTGGAGCCGGATCTGGATGCTGCCCAACACGGCCGGCTGCGCCACCGCCGAGGAGGCGGTGCGGGTGGCCCGACTGGGCCGGGAGCTGGCGCGGCTGGCGGGCCAGGAGGACAACAACTTCGTGAAGCTGGAGGTGATCCCCGATTCCCGCCACCTGCTCCCCGACCCCTTCGGCACGCTCGAGGCCGCCGAACAGCTGGTGAAGGAGGGTTTCGCCGTGCTGCCTTACATCAACGCCGATCCCCTGCTGGCCAAGCGGCTGGAGGAGGCCGGCTGCGCCACGGTGATGCCGCTGGGATCGCCGATCGGCTCGGGCCAGGGCATCCGCAACGCCGCCAACATCGCCCTGATCATCGAAAGCGCCGGCATTCCGGTGGTGGTGGATGCGGGCCTCGGGGTGCCCAGCGAAGCCGCCCAGGCGATGGAGATGGGCGCTGATGCCCTGCTGGTCAACAGCGCCATCGCCCTGGCGGGAGATCCGGCGGCGATGGCCAGGGCCATGGCCCTGGCCACCGAAGCCGGCCGCACCGCCCTGCTGGCGGGCCGACTGCCGCAGCAGGCCGAGGCCAGGGCCAGTTCACCGCTGGAAGGGCGTGTGACGAACCATTGACGATCGGAGCGATCCAGGCAGCCCTCCATAGGGTTTGCCCCAAACCGAACCTCCAGCCATGCAGGTCACCGAAGAAGACGGCGGCAAGCTGAACGCCTTCGCCAAGGAGCCCCGCATGGTGCTGCAGGAGCAGGGAGAAACCAGCGGCACCAACCGGATGCTGCTGATCGGCGGCCTCGTGCTGGTGGCCGTGATGGTGGCCGTGGCGGCCGGCATCAGCTGAGAGCGGGGGGCCATCTGAAGCCTGTAGTAGCTTGCCCGTCTGAGCAACTGCTCGTTCAGGAGTCTGGGGTGAAGGTTCTCGTTCTCGGCGGCGACGGCTTCTGTGGTTGGCCCTGTGCCGTGAACCTGGCCGAAGCCGGACATGACGTCGTCATCGTCGACAACCTGAGTCGGCGCAAGATCGACATCGACCTGGGCGTCGAGTCGCTGACGCCGATCGCCACCATCCAGGACCGCCTGCGGGCCTGGGACCAGGTGGGAGGCCGCACGATGACCTTCGTGCACCTCGACATCGCCCGGGAGTACGACCGGCTGCTGGAGCTGCTGCGCAGCGAGCGCCCCTCGGCCATCGTCCACTTCGCCGAGCAGCGGGCCGCCCCCTACTCGATGAAGAGCAGCGCCACCAAGCGCTATACCGTCGACAACAACGTCAACGGCACCCACAACCTGCTGGCGGCCATCGTCGACAGCGGCCTCGACGTCCACATCGTGCACCTCGGCACCATGGGGGTCTACGGCTACGGGTCGCACCGCGGCGCCACGATCCCGGAGGGCTACCTCACGGTGGAGGTGCCCCAGCCCGACGGCACCTGCTTCACCGAGAAGATCCTGCACCCCACGGATCCTGGCAGCGTCTATCACATGACCAAGACGCTGGATCAGCTGCTGTTCTTCTACTACAACAAGAACGACGCGATCCGGGTCACCGACCTGCACCAGGGCATCGTCTGGGGCACCAACACCGACCTCACCCAGCGGGATCCGCGGCTCACCAACCGCTTCGACTACGACGGCGATTACGGCACGGTGCTGAACCGCTTCCTGATGCAGGCGGCGATCGGCTATCCCCTCACCGTGCACGGCACCGGCGGCCAGACGCGGGCCTTCATCCACATCCGCGATTCGGTGCGCTGCGTCCAGCTGGCCCTGGAGAACCCTCCCGAGGCCGGTGAGAAGGTGAAGATCTTCAACCAGATGACCGAGAGCCACCAGGTGGGTGAACTGGCCCGCAAGGTGGCGGCCCTCACCGACGCCGAGATCAACTACCTGCCCAACCCCCGCAAGGAGGCGATCGAGAACGATCTGATCGTCGACAACCGTTGCTTCATTGAGCTGGGCCTCAAGCCCACCACGCTCGATGACGGCCTCCTGGCCGAGGTGGTGGACGTGGCCCGCCGCTGGGCCGACCGCTGCGACCGCTCCAAGATCCCCTGCGTCTCGGCCTGGACCCAGCGCCAGGCCGAAGCGATCAAGGCCTTCGCCTGATCACCCGCCTGTGAAGATCGCCTTTTTCACCGAAACCTTCCTGCCGAAGGTCGACGGCATCGTCACGCGGCTCACCAAGACGGTGCAGCAACTGGTGGCGGCCGGCGATGAGGTGCTGATCTTCTGCCCTGAAGGGGCCCCCGAGGCGTACATGGGCGCCCGGGTGGTGGGGGTGCCGGCGATGCCGCTGCCCCTCTACCCCGAACTGAAGCTGGCCCTGCCCCGGCCGGCGGTCTCCGATGCCCTGGATCGCTTCGGGCCCGATCTGGTCCACGTGGTCAACCCCGCCGTGCTCGGCCTGGGGGGCATCTGGCTGGCGCGCAGCCGCGGCTTGCCGCTGGTCGCCAGTTACCACACCCACCTGCCCAAGTACCTGGAGCACTACGGCATGGGGATGCTGGAACCCCTGCTGTGGGAACTGCTCAAGGCCGCCCACAACCAGGCCCAGCTCAATCTCTGCACCTCCACCGCCATGGTGGAAGAGCTGGCCTCCAGGGGCATCCAGCACACGGCCCTGTGGCAGCGCGGCGTCGACACCGACCTGTTCCGCCCCGAACTGGCCTCCGCCGCCATGCGCCAGCGGCTGCACGGCGGCCACGACGACACCGGCCATCTGCTGCTGTACATCGGCCGGCTCTCGGCGGAGAAGCAGATCGACCGGATCCGGCCGGTGCTGGAAGCGATGCCCCAGACCCGCCTGGCCCTGGTGGGGGACGGTCCCCACCGCCAGCAACTGGAGCGCCATTTCGAGGGCACCGCCACCACCTTCGTGGGCTACCTGGCCGGTGAGGAGCTGGCCTCCGCCTATGCCAGCGGTGATGCGTTCCTGTTCCCATCCAGCACCGAAACCCTCGGCCTGGTGCTGCTGGAGGCCATGGCCGCCGGCTGTCCGGTGGTGGGGGCCAACCGGGGCGGCATCCCCGACATCGTCAATGACGGCGTCAACGGCTGCCTGTACGACCCCGACCAGCCCGCCAGCCTGTCCACCGCCGTCGAACGGCTGCTGGGCGACCCGGCCGCCCGCCGCCAGCTGCGTCTGGCCGCCCGCGAGGAGGCCGAACGCTGGGGCTGGCCCAGCGCCACCGCCCAGCTGCAGGGCTATTACCGCCAGGTGCTCATCCCGGCTTGAGCGCCGCCGGCGGTTTCACGCCGCGGAACCAGACCGTCATCAGGGCCTTCACCATCGGCGCCGCCACCGTGCCGCCGTAACCACCGGAGTTCTCGCCGAAGGCGACGATCACCAGGGTGGGTTTGGCGGTGGCGGGGGCATAGCCACCGAACCAGGCGTGGTCGGGACGGGGGGGGTCCTCGGCGGTGCCGGTCTTGCCGGCCACCGGCGGCAGGCTGGGATCGTTGAGGATCGTGGCGGTGCCGGAGGTGACCGCCTGGCGCAGGCCGGCATGCAGCACCCGCTGGGTGGCCGGCTTCAGCCCCAGCCACTTCCGCGGGTAGTCGCGCTCCACCAGGTGGGGCGTCACCAGCCAGCCGCCGTTGGCCACGGCCGCGTAGAGCCGGGCCATCTGGATCGGCGTGACGGTCACCGCGCCCTGGCCGATGGAGGAGGTGATCGTGTCGACCGGGGTCCAGGGTTCGCCGAGCACCTCCTTCTTCCAGGCCGGGTCCCCCAGCAGCCCTGGGGATTCCTCGGCCGCCAGCTCACTGCCGGTGCGGCTGCCATAGCCCATGCGGCGGGCGGCCTTGAACAGCTCGTCCGGACCGACCATCAGCCCCACCTTGTAGAAGAAGCTGTTGCTGCTCACCCCGAGGGCAAAAGGGAAGCCAATGCTGCCGAAGGAGCCGTGGTCGGCATAGCACTGGCCGTAGTAGCAGAAGGAGCCCACCGTCGGCACGGTGGAGTTCTCGTTCAGTTTTCCGGACTCGATGCCGGCGATCGTGGTGACGATCTTGAACGTGCTGGCCGGCGGGAAACCCTGCAAGGCCCGGTTCAGCATCGGTGCCTCCGGCCGGTTGAGGCTGTTCCACTGGGCGGTGGTGGGACCGTCGGAAAAGATGTTGGGATCGAAGTTGGGCCGGCTGGCCATCGCCCGCACCGCACCGGTCTGGGGGTCCATCGCCACGATCGCCCCCTTGCGCACCCCGTCGAGGGCCCTCTCCGCCGCCCGCTGCAGGTCGAGATCGAGGGTGAGGCGCAGATCCTTGCCGGCCTTGGCGGGCTTGTCCCCCAGCACGCGCTGCACCTGGCCCTCGGCATTCACCTCCAGCTGCTGGCCGCCCCACTCCCCACGCAAGTGGGTTTCGTAGACCTTCTCCAGGCCGCTGCGGCCAATGCGGTCGCTGATGCGATAACCGTGGTCCTTGAGGGCGGTGTACTCCTCTTCGGTGATGCTGCTGGTGTAGCCCATCACATGGGCCCCCAGGCTGCCGTCGGGGTAGGCCCGCAGCACGTCCTCGGACACCTCCGCCCCCTGCAGGGAGCCGGCCTGCTCCCGGAAGCGCAGCACCTGCACCGGCGTGAGCGAGAGGGCGAGGGGGATGCGGAAGCCCTCGGCATTGGCACCGCTCTTGCGCTGGGCCTCGAGCCGTTCGGCGGGGATCCCCAGCAGGGTGGCGAGCCGGCCGCGCAGCTCGGGCCAGCGGCGGTCGTCGACCTGGAGGGGCTGGAGGTAGAGGTTGTAGGTGAGGCGATTGGTGGCCAGCACCCGGCCCTTGCGATCCAGCAGGCGCCCCCGCACCGGGTTGCGCGGCAACAGCCGGATCCGGTTCTCGTCGGCCATCGCCCGGTTCTCGGCCCCATGCAGCAGTTGCAGCCAGGCCAGCCGGCCGAGGATGGACGCCAGGATCAGCAGCATGAAGGTGAGCAGAAGGGCGGCCTGGTGCCCCGTCCCGGTGTGGCGGGTGGTGGAGGGGCCGACCCCGCCGCCGACAGCACGCACCATCAGGCGATCCGGCTCTGGAGCAGGGCCAGCCGCTCCTCGATGCGCCCCAGGGCCGCCATCAGTTCGGCCGGGTCGGCCGGGTCGGCGGGGCTGGGCGGGGCTGGGGCGTCCTCGGCGTCGACGTCGCGCACCTCGACCTTCATCACCGGGTTGCCCAGACCGGGCTGGAAGCGGTCGAGGTTCTCCCGCACCTGGCTGGCCGCGGGTTCACCCTCCTGGCGCAACTGGCCGAGGGGATCGGCACTGGTGCCATCAAAAGCGGCCAGCACTTCAGCCGGCCCCCCCTTGCGGGCCCGCTCCACCACTGCGAGTCCCAACGGCAGCACGTCCTGCATCAGGGCCAGACGCAGGGAATCGAGAGGATCGGCAGCCATGACGTCGCCAACGGGACCTGGTCCCCCAGTCTGACGTGCCGAACGTCTCGCTTCAGGGTGCGGGACGCTGCACCCCTGGATCAACGATCACCTGGCTGCAGAAGCGGGTGCTGCCGAGCCACCAGCCGCCGGCGACGGCCAGCACCAGCAGGACGCTGAAGGGCAGCAGCGCCTGGCGGGTGCCCTCGAGGGAGAGCCACTCCATCCAGCCCCGCAGCAGGCGGTCACGGTCGAAGCGGCGCCGCTCCCGCAGGCTTTCCTTGCCGCGACGGTCGAGGGCCCGGGCCACCCAGCGCTCGAAGGCCTTCTTCTTGGTGACGGCCATCTTGCGCTCCACCTCCAGCAGATGGCCGGCGCTGAGGTCGGGGTTGAAGGTGCTGATCAGCTCCAGGCTCTTGAGGAACATCTCCACCGCCCCCTCCTTCACCGCCAGGTCGGCCGGATCCAGCCCCTCCCAGTCGAGTTCGGGATAGAAGCGCAGGCGGTTGCTGCGGATCTGCTCCTCCGGCAGCTGGCCCGGCTCCCGCAGCCAGCGGTCGGTGTTGGCATCGAAACGACGCCAGTAGAGGAAGGGATTGAGGAAGATGGTTTTGCCGGCGAGCAGGATGCTGTCCTGCTGCAGGCGGCGGTGCAGCTGGGGGTCGTGCTCAGCCCCGGCAGGGCTGCCAGCGACGACGGGGGAGACGGTAGGCACGGAGCAAAGGCCGGGCGCCGACGTTATCGAAGTTGGCCCCCGGGGGCCAGCCTGGGGACCCGCCTACTCCCACTCGATCGTGCCGGGGGGCTTGCTGGTGATGTCGAGCACCACCCGGTTGACCCCCCGCACCTCGTTGACGATGCGGTTGGAGATCAGCTCCAGCAGGTCGTAGGGCAGCCGCGACCAGTCGGCCGTCATGCCGTCCTCGGAGGAGACGCAGCGCAGCACGATCGGATAGGCGTAGGTACGCTTGTCGCCCATCACCCCAACGCTGCGCACCGGCAGCAGCACGGCGAAGGCCTGCCAGATCTCGTCGTAGAGGCCGGCGTCGCGCACCTCCTCGCGCACGATCAGGTCGGCGTCCCGGAGGATGTCGAGCTTGTCGTCGGTGACCTCCCCCAGGATGCGGATCGCCAGGCCGGGGCCGGGGAAGGGGTGGCGTCCGACGATCTCCTGGGGCAGGCCCAGGCTGCGTCCCACCTTGCGCACCTCATCCTTGAACAGGCGCCGCAACGGTTCCACCAGCTTGAACTGCAGGTCCTTGGGCAGGCCGCCCACGTTGTGGTGGCTCTTGATCTTCACCGCCACCCGCTCGCCGGTCTTGGGGTCCACGTTGGTGCCGGCGCTCTCGATCACGTCCGGATAGAGCGTGCCCTGGGCGAGGTAGTCGAAGGGGCCGAGGCGGCGGCTTTCCTCCTCGAACACCCGGATGAACTCGGTGCCGATGATCTTGCGCTTCTCCTCCGGGTCGGTGATGCCGGCGAGTTTGGTGATGAAGCGCTCACGGGCATTGATGTATTCCACGTTGATGTGGAACTGGCGATCGAAGAAATCCATCAGGAACTCCGGCTCGCCTTTGCGCATGAAGCCCTGGTCGATGAACATGCAGGTGAGGCGATCACCGATCGCCTGGTGCAGCAGGAAGGCCAGGGTGGAGGAATCGACCCCGCCCGAGAGGGCCAGCAGCACCTTCTTCTCGCCCACCTGGGCACGCACCTCGCCGATGGCCTCGTCGATGAAGGCGGCCGTGGTCCAGTCGGGGGTGCAGCCGCAGATGTGATAAACGAAATTGCGGATCATCACCATGCCGCCGGTGGAGTGCACCACCTCCGGGTGGAACTGCACCCCGTACAGGCGGCGGCCATGGTCGGCCACCGCAGCCTCGGGGGTGTTGTCGGTGTGGGCGAGGCGCACGAACCCGTCCGGCAGCGACTCCACCGAATCGCCGTGGCTCATCCACATCGTCGAGCCACTGTCGACGTTGGTGAGCAGATCGACCGGGTCGTCGACATGGAGCGGCGCCTTGCCGTATTCGGCCCGGCCGGCGGTCACCACCGATCCGCCCAGGTGCTGCACCATCAGCTGCATGCCGTAGCAGACCCCCAGCACCGGGATGCCCAGGTCCCAGAGGCCGGTGTCGCAGGAGGGGGCCCCCTCCTCGTAGACGGAGCTGGGACCACCGCTGAGGATGATCCCCTTCGGGGCCAGGGCCTTCAGTTCCGCCGCTGTGGTGGCGTATCCCATCACCAGGGAGAAGACCTCCGTCTCCCGCACCCGGCGGGCGATCAGCTCGGAGTACTGGGAGCCGAAATCCAGGATGACGATGGCCGGAGGTCGGCGGGAACCGCTGGCATGGTCCCGTTCCGAACCCGATGGGGCGGTCTGCGGCGTTTGGGACATCGGCTCGAAGGCGGCCAGGGCCAGGGCCCGGTATCGGTGCCTGCACCCTAGGTCGCGCGCCTGAAACGCTCCATCAGAGCGGCCCCCACCGGACCGCAGACCCTCACCTGGCGGCCGCGGTCGAACAGGGCCGCCCCCACCGCGATCGGCGGGGCGCCATGGCTGGCCAGGTAGCCCTGGCAGCGGCTTTCGATGGCGGCGGCGATGCGCGCCCGCAGGCGCCCGGCCAGCTCCGGATCGGCCTGCTCCAGAGCGGCCAGGGCGGCCTCCACCGTGGCGGCCCCATGCAGGGCTTCAAGGGTGGCTCCGTTGGCCCCCTCCAGGGCGGCCAGGGCGGTGAGCACCTCGGCGCGGCCATCGGCCAGATGGTGGTGGGTGTGGAAGATGCCGCCGGCCAGCTTGATCAGCTTGCCCTGGTAGCCGAAGAGCAGCAGCCGCTCCACACCGGCTTCGGCGGCCGCCACCAGAACCGGCCCGAGCCAGTTGCCCGCCTTCAGCAGCAGCGCCGGCGGCAGGCCCAGCTGGGGGGCCAGATCGAGGCCGTTCTCACCGATGACCAGCACCAGGTCGCCGTCGGCCCCGGGCGCGGCCATCCGTTCGGCCAGGGCAGCCAGGGTGCGGGCGAGCTGATCCGGGTCAGCGCCGGCCTGCACCTCGGCCTGGGTGCCGATCAGGGCCAGCCCCTGCACCACCCCGAAGGCCGCATTGCTGGTGCGCTCCGCCAGGCGGCGGCCGTCGGGGAGCACCAGGGTGAGCCCCAGGCAGCGGCCGGCCGGCACCAGGGGCCGCAGGTTGGCCTCCAGCAGCTGCTGGGCATAGGCGGAGAGGCAGGCCTCCCCTGTCGCCGCGTGGACCCCCACCCCCTCGCCGGGCTCAAGCCGCAGCCAGGGCCCATCGCCGGGGAGCCAGCGGGCCAGCACCCAGACCACCAGGCCGCGGGTGAGGTCGAGCCCCTCACCCGGATCGCAGCAGCTTTCCCCCAGGGCCAGACCCTCCCCCAACCGCGCGGCGGCCCGCACCGGCACCGACACCACCCCCGATGGCTGCAGGAGTTCCAGGGGCACGACGGCGCTGAAGGGCTCCCCTTGCAGGGCCCCGAGGGCGGCGCGGGCCGCGGCCGCCAGCCACACCGGCAGGGTGAAGCCCCGCGGGGACGCGGAGGGGGGGCGCAGGGAATCGATGGCCGGCGGGAACGCTGTTTTTTATGGTGGATGATCGCCTCGCCTTCGCCGGGCCCGCGCTCCTTCGTTCCCCAACGCTCATGCAGGACAAGCTCACTCTGATGATCCCCGGCCCCACCCCGGTGCCGGAGACCGTCCTGCAGGCCATGGCCCGCCATCCGATCGGCCACCGCAGTGGCGATTTCCAGAAGATCGTGCGCCGCACCACCGAGCAGTTGCAGTGGCTGCACCAAACCAAGGGCCACGTGCTGGTGCTCACCGGCAGCGGCACCGCGGCGATGGAGGCGGCGATCGTCAACACCCTCAGCCGCGGCGACAAGGTGCTCTGCGGCGACAACGGCAAGTTCGGCGAACGCTGGGTGAAGGTGGCGAAGGCCTACGGGCTGAACGTGGAGGTGATCAAGGCGGAATGGGGCCAGCCCCTCGATCCGGAGGCCTTCCGCGCCGCCCTCGAGGCCGACATCGCCAAGGAGATCCGGGGCGTGATCCTCACCCACTCGGAAACCTCCACCGGGGTGATCAACGACCTGCAGGCCATCGCCGGCCATGTGAAGGCCCACGGCACGGCGCTCACGATCGCCGACTGCGTCACCAGCCTCGGGGCCTGCGATGTGCCCATGGACGCCTGGGGCGTGGACGTGGTGGGCTCCGGCTCCCAGAAGGGCTACATGATGCCGCCTGGCCTGAGCTTCGTGGCCATGGGCGCGCGGGCCTGGAGGGCCTACGAGCGCTCCGACCTGCCCAAGTTCTATCTGGATCTGGGTAAGTACCGCAAAGCCGCCGACGACGACAGCAACCCCTTCACCCCGGCGATCAACCTCTACTTCGCCCTCGAGGCCGCCCTGGGGATGATGCAGAAGGAGGGCCTGGAGGCGATCTTCGCCCGCCACGCTCGCCATCGGCGGGCCACCCAGGCAGCGATGAAGGCGATCGGTCTGCCGCTCTACGCGGCCGAGGGCCATGGCAGCCCGGCGATCACCGCGGTGGCCCCGGAGGGCATCGATGCCGAGGTCCTGCGCAAGCACGTCAAGGAGCGTTTCGACATCCTGCTGGCCGGCGGCCAGGACCACCTCAAGGGCAAGGTGTTCCGCATCGGCCACCTGGGCTTCGTCTGCGACCGCGACGTGCTGACCGCCGTGGCGGCCATCGAGGCCACCCTGCAGGCCCTGGGCCTGGCCAAGGCCCCCACCGGAGCCGGCGTGGCTGCGGCGGCGGCGGCCCTGGCCGGCTGAAGGACCGACAGGCCGGGTGTGGCCGGGTGGCGAGGGGCGAATTAGGTTCATGGCGGACGCTTTTGACGCCATGACCCTTGTTGCCCTGCGACGCTTGCCGCTCGCCGTCACCCTCTGCCTGAGCCTCACAGCCGCCGGTTGCCAGCGCGGCGACCTCACCCAGAAGACCCAGAAGACCGAAGCCAGGATCTGCACCGAGCTGACCACGGCGAACCAGGCCCTGGAGCAGGTCGCCGCCCTGACACCGAGCTCCACCGTGGGTGAGGCGAAGGCGGCCCAGCAGAAACTGGAGCAGTCGATCGCGGCCCTGCAGACCTCGGAAAACCAGCTGCAGAAACTGCGGGTGGAGGCGTTCCGCAAGGTGCTTGAAGGCTTCCGTGGGGAGGTGGCCGCAGCCTCCGCCAACAAGACACAGACGCTTGAACAGGCCGCCAATGAGCTGAAGCCCAAGGCCCTGGCGGTCATCGCCGCCCGCAGGGCGCTCTCCGCGGCCGTGCAGTGCGAGGAGCCGGCGGCGGCGGCCCCCAGCAAGCCCTGACAAGCGAAGCGCTGGCTCCGGACGTCCGAGTGACAACCGGAGCCTTGCTAGTGTGATGGGATGCGGGTGTAATTCAGTGGTAGAATGTCAGCTTCCCAAGCTGAACGTCGCCGGTTCGAATCCGGTCACCCGCTTTCAATCCAGGGATGAATTTTGTTGGCCCTCAATCGGTCAGCTCGCTTGGCATGGGCTGGCAGCAAGCCAGAGCTTGACTGTGGATGAAAAAAGATGCCAGCGATTGGTTCAACCTTCTCACAGGGGGTCTCACTGCTGGGTCGTTGCATGGGCTGATATGACCCTCGTTGATTGGCCCGGGTTGTCGCCGTGGATCGATCGAACCTGAGACCTGACTGGCGACCTAATCCCCACTGTGTCGCCGCAGGAAAAGGTGGCGCTGTTCCGTCGTACCCATTCAGGGGTCGGTATGCACTGCCGCGCAAATGCACGCCTGAGCGCGCATCGCTGAGCGGGTAAAGAAGCCGTGCTGCTGTTGCTGCTGAACTCAGGGATCCGGCAGCAATGAGGGCATCACTCCGCCCCGGTGATGGGCGATCCAGACCTGCTCCAGGAACAGCCAGGTATCCCGTCCCTGTTGCCGC
>NZ_JAGQCH010000033.1 GCF_024346055.1 Cyanobium sp. Cruz CV13-4-11 | reverse complement strand
CTTGATCCGCAACGACAGAGGGGCGGGCATCGCAGGGCTCCAGACCGGAATCGGAACCCTGTTGTCGCGTCTTGAGACCCGCCTATGTAGTTGCGCGGACCCGCCTACCTAATCGTCGCCGAACAGCGGGCGAGACGGATACAGCGGCAGTCGTGATCAACGGCTGGCGGGTGTATGCTCACGCGCTGATCCTCGATCAGCGGAAGGCACTGATCACGGAAGTGGAGGCCCTCCGCCGCAAGGATTTCCAGGGGTATGGAAGCAAAGCCGCCAGCAAGAACCTGGCGGCGATCACCAGGTTGATGCTCCACGACATCCCCCTGGACCCCAGCCGCAAGGAGTTTCAGCAGGGATCAACCCTGGGCAACGAGTATCGGCACTGGTGCAGGGCGAAGTTCTTCCAGCGATACCGGCTGTTCTTTCGCTTTCACAGCCGCTCAAAGGTGATCGTGCTCGGTTGGGTTAACGACCAGCAGAGCAAGCGCGCCTACGGCAGCAAGAGCGATGCCTATCGGGTTTTTCAGGCCATGCTGGCCAGTGGACATCCGCCAGATGACTGGGAAGAGCTGCTTCTGGAAGCCATGCAAGGCAGCGGCCGGATCAAGCGGATTTTCAACCAGTTTTGCTGAGCGTGTGGCCGTGCCACTCCCAGGGGGTGTGGGCCTGCTGGTAGAGATCGTGCAGGTTCTGGCCGGCCCAGAGGGAATCGGGATCGCTGATCTCGAAACTGCCTTCATCAGCTGCGCGTCATGCCAAGGGCAAGGGTGATGAAGTCGACCTGCTCCTCGCGTGGGGCGGCTTGGAGACTTGCCAGACCGCATTCAGCGTCATCAGCAGCGCTCAAGGCTTCTCCTTGCTTGAAACGAACCGCTGGGTCGTAATCCGCCTGATGCCTGAGCTCCTGCAGGCGTGGGAAGGCCATAAGAAATTGCGCCAGCTCCTGTGAACACCCCTGGAGCTCCGGGCGGCTGCAGGCTTTCTTGGCCGTCAGGTGGTTGAGGTCTCGATACACCCGAGACCAAGCAGGGGATTTTGGGGTGGTACTCATGCTGCCCACCAACCTGCCTGCCGCCAGTTCGGCCAGCCCATGGAACAGGGAGTAGCACGCCGTGCTGATGGATCGCCGTAGATCAGCCTGCCGGGGCCGGCGCTGATGCACGTGGGCCAGCTGGCGGGCGGTTGTGATCAGATCACTGGAAAGGGCCACTCACCAGTTCTCCGTGCCCAGGATCCGCTGGTCGTCGTGGAAGTCGTAACGGAGGTGCGGAAAGCGGCGCTCCCCCATCGCCCAAAGCGCGCGGCGCAGGGAGATGGCGCTATCGCTGAGCAGACGTGGGTTGATGCCGGACTCCACGAGGCGGAACTTGAGATGCACGAACAGCACCGGGTCACCGTCGTGGTCCAGGCCCGGATTCACCAGCACGCCTTCCAAGCCCTGGTTGGTCAGGAGCGCCTCCAGCAGACTGCGGATGGTCTGCTCTACCTCGGCCGTAACCGGATGGTCGAGATCGCGCTCATAGGTGAAGGCCGTCATGACGTTTTGCCTGCCAAGGGCTAAGTCGATTATAGGCGCTGTAGCTAAGCCTCATGCCTGATACTCCAGGGCAGCCAGGTAATCGGCGCCATCTCTGGTCTGCCACTTGCCGCAAAGGCAAACGATGGCAGGCACAGGCCACTTAAAAAATCCCTCAGTGGTCTTCCTACTGTTCGAAATGGACGAAGCCTTGAACAGTAAGAACCACTTTCTCAATCAAGGCTTTCAGAGCAACTGATCCAGGCTCAGCGGTGTGCCGCAGCTGTAATCCTGGCGGGCCTGGCGCCCCAGAAGCTGTTCGAAGAGATGAGGAGGCGCCCCATCACCCGGGCGAACGATCCTGATATTGGCCTCGGTGAACAGCACACCTGCCGCGATTTCGGCAGCGGCATAGGTGGTGATGCCCTGCATCTGGCCATCGCCAAGCGCCAAAGCCTCACGATGGCCAGCTCCGATCAAGGGTTGGTCCAGGCTGCCGAGGCCCTGGGCCTTCCCTGCCAATTGATCGCGGAGGGAAGATCTTTTGCTCCGAGCCTGTAAGGCGGAATTCCAATCCATCGACCCAGGCAGCAACCTCCCTCGGCAGACCGCTCACCGTGACTCGCAAGCGCCAGGTGACGCTGAGCGGAAGGAGGCAGCGGCTGCCGGCTTGGCCGAATTGCCCGGAGCCACCCCAAACCCATGAAGATCACGGCAGACATGAATGTGCTGGTGCGTGCCCTTGTGCAAGATGATCCAGACCAGGGGAGCCCCGTCTCTGGGAATCCTCGAGGGATTGGTTTGGTGAAAGACCCCCAAGCTCTCACGGCTCCCTGCCCACCCAATGGACTGAGACCCGTTCTGTTGCAAGGGGTCTAGGGCTTGTGTCGGTCATATCCGGCAGGTAGCGGTTGCGGGCGGCACGCTTGGCTTGGCCGCCGGCCCTGGTGGGGGTCGGCCAGGGCGGCAGTTTCAGACCGCCCAGATCTCCTCGAGGCGCAACTGCAGATCCGGGAATTCGGGACCAGCCTCCAGCAGAGTGATTCCTTCAAAGCGCTGGGGCTCGCCGCTGGCGGGCCAGACCTCCACAGCCTGCTGGTGGGGGATGAGCAGCCAGCCAAGCCGGGCACCGTTGGCCTGGTAGGAAGCCATCTTGCTGCGCAGGGCCGTGAGAGCGCGGGGGCCTTCGTCGCTGGGGGTAGCCAGTTCAACTACCAGATCGGGGCAGAGGGGGGCAAAGCCGCGGCGCTGCTCGGGGGTGAGAGCCTGCCAACGATCGAGACGCACCAAGGAGGCGTCGGGGCTGAGCACGGAGTCGTCGGGCAGACGGAAACCCGTGGAACTGCCGAACACCTTCCAGCCACCCTGCTGGTCTGCCCAGAGGAGCAAACGCATCTCAAGGCGGGAATTGCGGGCGCCAGTTTCACCGCCTGTCGGCGTCATCACGATCAGGCTGCCATCGGCAGCCAACTCAAGTACCGCCTCACGATGTTCAGCGCAGAGCTGGGCGAACTGCTCTGGGCTGAGCCGCAGGTCGGGCGGAACCCGTAGCGGTGCCAGGGCATGAAAGGGAGTGGTTGGCTCGGATGCGACTCGGCCAGCAGAGATGGTCATCGCTCCGAGCCGGGTGTCGTTTCAGGGTAGGGCGGATCCAGGCGCACGGTTCAGCCTGGCTACGGGGCCCCTTTTGGCTCATCCAGAGCCATAGCCGCTTGTGCAGCCGCGCCGGTGCTGCGGATGACTTCCGCCAAGGGAACGGTGACGCTGAGTGCCCGGTGTCAACTACGTAGGCGGCTGCCTTTATAGTTGACACCGGGCACTTGTCCAGAAAAACCGGACCACCTCACTCGCTGTCTAGATCGATCTGTTCAGCCGCCGCATCGTCGGCTGGAAGCTGGATGCGCGCATGGACGCTCCCCTGGTGATCGAGGCCCTCAGTCGTGCCCTCGGTCATCGCCAGGTGGAACCCGATCAGCTGCTGATCCACACGGACCAGGGCACCCAGTACCGGGCCTACGTCTACCAGGAGCTGCTTCAGATGGAGAAGATCACCTGCAGCATGTCTGCCAAGGGCTGCTGCTGGGACAACGCGGTGGTGGAGAGTTTTTTTCTCTACCTTGAAGCTGGAACTGGACCTCGACGACGGTCGAGAAGCGTTGATTTCACCCCAGCAACTGCAGCGTGATCTGGCCTTCTGGATCGAGGGCTACTACAATCGCGAGCGGCGGCATTCAACGATCGGTTACCTCAGCCCGATCGAGTACGAGCAGGTGTTCATCGCTGCTCGTACACTCACCCCTGTGAACCCTTGATCAGTGTCAACGAAATCGGGGGAACCCACCCTTTTGCCTCACGGCTTACAAGTCTTCCTATGCCCGCTGGTTGGCTGAGAAGAGCAAGCAGCGTGAAAAACCAGAACCGGGCGCCATGAGCAAGCCGGCACAGCGATCTGCCTCACGCATGGGGGCCTACCGCGAAGTTGAAGACCGTTGGAACAGACTTACACCAGCACAGGCTGCAATACATGAACGCATGCGGCTACCCCGGGGTCAGACATAGTTGGGCTGATAGTAGTCCCAAGGCCAGTCTGGCCTTGGGCGCAATCTCACTCTGACTTACAAAAGTTGGAATGTGGTTAATCCACCTCGGGGCTCTGGGGGAGGCTTGGGCTCATTGATGGGCGCCCCCTCAGGGGCGGAACCCCGCATCAGAGGTACCCGATGAGGCTGTGTAGAAAAAAAAGCGCCCTTGGCAACTGTATGCCAATCCGCTACTGTCTTAATTCCTGGGCAGTCGCAGTGAGCAAAGAGCTTCTAGTTTATCCACAATTGGTGGAAAATTAGCACTTTGCTTCTGATGCGTATAAACTTTCTCGCTTCTCGATGAAGCGGGGCTATCCGGGAGGGCATTATGCTTGTAAATTGGCTGCAATCTTTTCAACAATGATTTGGTTTCCAATTTGATTGTAATAGATGACGTCTTTGTACTCTTCTACGAAGCGATCAACTGCAAGCTTTGGAGACTTCTTGCCAATGTTCCAATCATAGTCATCAAAGATCATAATTCCTCCAGAATGTAAAAGCCTAAAGGACATGATAGCATCCAGCCAGACAGCCTCTTCTGAGTGATCTCCATCAATTAATATAAAATGAAAGAATCCATTCAGGCTTGGCAAGATATTCTTGCTAAGCCCCCTACGAATTGTAATCTTTGCAGAATTTTGATCAGTGTTGCGCCTGAATACATTAAATGTTTCTTGATTGATAACATCATCCCACTCACTCATGCCAGTAACCGTAGATTCACTATATTTAATCCATGGATCGACACAGGTAATTGTAGAATTAGTTCCGCCCAAGAAATTGTCGATAAAATAATTTGTTCCATACCCCTCAAAGCATCCAATTTCAAGAAAATTAATGTTGCTTTTGTTCGCAAACTTTTCAAGACAAGAGAAAGCTTGCGGGTTAAACCACACATGGCTGTAACTTGGTTGCTCAGGCGCCACTGCTTCGTAAATAAATGACCTTGTCATCTTGCCGTGGTTGCATGCCCCGAGTCAAGTCATTGACCTACGCTTCGCATCAAGCAAGTGGCCCGGCACTCATGCGATATGAGGATCATCCTCATAACCAACTGCGGTACCATCCTTGGGCCCTACAGGGCGGAATCAGTTCTGGTTCAGCGACTTTGCGTACTTGCCTGAAGTTTTCCCTGAATCTTACTGCGGATCTGCGTTGGAATCAGGAACTGAGGTGAACGGCCAGGCAGCTGCTCCAGAGCTGAGGATCATGTCGACGGCGAGTCTGATAATTGTAGCGCCCCTTCGAGTGGTGTAACTCAGGAGGTCCTGTGACTCTCTCCGGAGGGTGAACAGGAGCAGTCAGGGGATGACTGCTTGGAAGCTGACTGTGCAGCTCCCTTTATCCACTATGCACCCTGATCGCTGAATGCGCAACTCAGCGATCAGGGATTCTTGGTGATCAACGACTGGCGTGGGCGCGATCAGCTGATGGCTGGATCGCTCTCAGAGAACTCCAGTATCTCCTCCCGCTCGGGGATTTTGGCCATCGTGGCCTCAGAGAAGAAGCGGCGGCGTTCCAGCTGCCATTCCTCCTGCTGCTCCAGCAGCTGACTTCCCACCAGCCGGGTGATCGCGGCGTCATTGGGGAAGATGCCGACCACGTTGGTGCGGCGTTTGATGGGCAGCTCCGCTGAGCGCCCCTCTCGGTGCGACGTTGAGCCGCTCCAGCGGGTTGGTGCTCCAGATCTTGCGCCAGTGCTCCTGCGGGAAATGCAGAAACGCCAGCACGTCGTCACGGGCGGCCTCCATGACAGGCACGGCGGCGGGGAACTGTTTGCGCAGCATCGCGGTGACCCGCTGCCAGTGGGCCCGCACTTGATCGGGCGCCTGGATCACGAACACCGCTTTCATGGCCGCCGCCACCATGTCCTGGCCGGCCTTGGGCACGTGGCTCAGCAGGTTGCGCAGGAAGTGCACCCGGCACCTCTGCCAGGAGCAGCCTTGGAACATCCGCTTGATCGCTGCCGTCAGCCCCAGGTGGGCATCGGAGATCACCAGCCGAGTGCCAGTCAGGCCACGCTCTTTGAGCGAGCTCAGGAACTGACGCCAGAAGGCCTCGGCCTCGCTGTCGACCACGGCGATGCCGAGAACCTCCCTGTAGCCGAGGGCATTGATGCCGATTGCCACCACCACGGCCCGGGAGACCACCTGCAGGTTGCGGCCCAGGCGGCCGTGGAGGTAGGTCGCGTCGAGGTAGACATAGGGGAAATGGGCATGATCCAAAGGCCGGCCCAGAAAGGCTTTGACCTGCTCATCAAGGCCCTGGCAGATGCGGCTCACTTCCGATTTGGAGATGCCGCGGTCGCCGCCCAGCGCCTCCACCAGGGCGTCGACTTTGCGGGTGGAGATGCCGCCGGTGTAGGCCTCCATCACCACGGCATAGAGAGCCTTGTCGACCCGGCGGCGGGGCTCGAGCCAGTCGGGGAAGAAGCTGCCTTGCCTCAGTTACCGCAAGCGGAAGACCTTCGGTCTAGGGGGATGGCCAGGGTCAGGTCCCCCACCTGGGTGGTGAGCAGACGCCTGCGGTAGCCGTTGCGATGGGTGGAGCGCTGATCGGGGCAACGCTCGTGGAGTTGGGCGCCGGTGAGCGCAGAAACCTCGGCCTCCAGCAGGTCCTGAAAGCCGCGGCGCACGATCTCCGGTATCAGGGCGCCAGCGGTCGTGCCATCCATGAGCTGAGCCAGCTCGGAGGCGCCACTATGGGAGAGGGTCATGGTCTGTGTTCGGTTTGGTGGTAGTGCTCCGAACAGGGTCACAGACCGGCCCACCCATTGCCACGACAGAGAACTGAGGGAGGCGAGCCATCAGCCCCGGCTACGCCGGGGCTGCTCCTCCTGAGTTACACCACTCCACGGGACGCGGCCGTGGCAACGCCCAGATCGAGGATGTTGCGCGTGCCATCCGCGATCTGGTCGTAGCGCTCCAACGGGCTGAGAGTGGGGCCGATGGTGGAATCCGCGGCGATGCATCACATGGGTGAAGCTGCTGGCGTCTACCATGGGACAACCGGTACTCCTTGGACTCACAGCGGGGGCAACGGGAACCATCAGGCCAGCGTGCCTACTCCAGGGCGGCCTCGCAATTCTTTTCGGCCGTAGAGCTCGATGAACTTTGGCAGCGAGAGGCCTGCCTGAAACTGGATTCAGTTCATGGCCATGGTGGGCATTGTTGGTACATGCGTACCAGGTCAGTCAGGAAAGGCCTGCTGAGGGTGCTTGCTACCTACTCAAGACGTTCTATTACCTACTGCGCCCCCTTGGGACGCTAAGGTCAAGACTTTACAAGCAATAGTATGACCGAAGAACTAAGACTAACTATTCAAAAAATTCAACAGTTGTTATCCAATTCGGAGCTTAGCCTGCATGATGCACAAGTTATGGGGAGCTGGTTATTGCAGATAGGGGCTAAAATAAAGGGTTATAATAATTTTGAGAATAGCAAGATATCGGGTGAAAACTTTTTTATAAACACTGTACTTTCACGCTTGAAACCATCTTTGTGTGTTGATGTTGGAGCAAATGTCGGATCTTATTCTGAAGAGCTTCTTGCCGCATTAGACGCAAATGTGATTGCCTTCGAGCCTTTGCTCGCTCCATATGCTGAATTAGAGCTTCTAAAAGGTAAGTATCCAGATCGCTTTACAACTGAAAACCTAGCTGTTGGCGATAAGAGCGGTACATCAACCATTAGTTTTAATCCTGCGGCTACTGAGCATGCCTCACTGATTATTTCCCATGAAAATATTTCATATATAAATAATAGTTGTACTCAAGAAATAAAGACAGTTTCTTTAGATAAATATTTTGTATCCAGGACTGACAGCCCCGACTTTATCAAGATAGACGTAGAAGGCTTCGAGAGCGAGGTGTTGCTTGGGGCGCAGCAACTGCTGTTAAATTCACCTCCAAAATGCTTGCAAATTGAAATAAATTGGCATCAGCTATTCCGTCGTCATTCGCTGTGGTCACTATCTCAGCAATTGCCAGGCTATCATGTTTATCAATTGCTGCCTAATGCTATTTGTCTAAAAGATCCAAGAGATCCACTTTCAAACTTGTTTATGTTTTCAAATTTTATCTTTATCCGTGCTGACTTAGTTCACCTCGTTCCAGAGTCGTTAGGGCACCTCGGGAATTGAGGGTATCGCCAGCCTCAGGCCTGAATAGAAAATAAATTACGCAATCATTGCGGTAGATCAATACTGTAACAGTTGTGCATTTTTTTGGCATATTAGTCGTATAAAATTTTTTGCTAATCAGGCAATTGTCCGGACATTACTTGAAAGCTAACTTTGAAGATGGCGGGGAAGCTTGGGCACCAAGTGAAGTCCATCAGCCTCCAGGCTCGTCGATACACCATCCACACCATCAGCAGCGTCAGCGGGTTGAGCTAAATGAGCCTGCCTGCCCGCCCTGGAATCAGGATTCACCCTTCACACACTGCAGCTTCCAGCACAGGTGGGTGCCGGCCCACCACTGGTTGACCAGCAGAAACTCACCGCGAAAACCGTATTGATGGCCCAGATCCAGACCCCAGGGGTCCACGGCGGTGCCATCGAGGCCCTGGCGGCGGGCGAAGTAGCTCACCGTGCCTTCGGTGATCACATTCACATGGGTGGGATCCACAAAGGCCGCCATCGAGGGGTAGGCGGGCGTCTGCGCGAAGAACAGCCCGCCTGGTTTCAACACCCGCCAGATTTCGCTCATCGTGTCGATGAACGGATTGATCAGTTGGCCGTTCACCACCGCGGTGCGGGGGAGATGTTCGATGAAATCAAAGGCACTGATGAAGTCCACGCTGCTGTCGTGCAACGGCAGCGGCTCGTAGCCGATCACGCAGGGATACACCCCCTCTTGGTTTGTCATCACATCCAGGCCGATCAAGCGTTCCGCGTTGAACGGGTTGCGCGGTTTGCCCCCGCAGCCGACGTCCACCGCCAGGCGCTCGCCCTCGTTTACTGCCACCTGCAGGCGCGGCCGCGGGCTGGTGGGATCGGGCAGGGGGATCGCAGAACTCATCGCAGGGGCTGGTGGAGCCAGGTGTTGATGTACGAAATAATCATCGGCCTCGCTGTGGCGCAGCACATGGGCTGGATGCAACAGCTCGCCCAAAGCGGCCGTGGGCAAGTGGGCAATCCTGGCCTCCGGGTTGAAGGTGTGGGTGCTGTCGGCATCAAAGCCGATGTTGGTGGCCAGATTCACGTTTGGCAGGGCCGCCAGGCCGCCATTGGCCATCACCGTGTAGATCCACTGGTAATCCCAGGTGTCCGGCTGGTTGTGGCGGTGCAGCCGCTCCCAGATGCTCGCCCAGAAGCGCCGCTCCGCTCCATTCGAGAATAGGTGGCTGAGGGCGCCGGAATCGCGGAAGGCCGGCCAGCTGCTCAGTTCCGCGTCGTAGTGGCGCCAGGCCCGCCGCCAGCTCGCCCAGCCCCAGCAATGCGGCAGATGGCTGAAGTAATAGCTGCCGCTGCCCCGCCACTGGCCATCTTGAAAGTTGTCGCCGCTGATCGCCCACACCCGCGTGTCGTGTCGGTAGCGGTCCAGCAAATCGGCGCAGTAGGGGAAGAAATCGGGATGCACCACGATGTCGTCCTCCAGGATGATCCCTTCCTCCTCCTGTTCGAAAAACCAGCTGATCGCTCCGCTCACCCCCAGCCGGCAACCCTGGTTCACGTCGCTGTAACGCTGCTCCAGCTGGCAGGGCCAGTCCACCGCCGCCTCGATCACAGCCTGGGTGGCAGCCACCTTCTCGGCCTCCTCCGGCCGGGCGGGATTCGGGCCATCGCAGGCCACATAGAGCCGCTGCGGTGCCGCTGGCCGGATGGCGTCGATCACCTGGCGGGTGGTGTGCGGCCGTCGCCAGGCCAGCAGCAGCACCGCTGGGGTGGCCGTGGAGGTGAGGGGCATCGGTGGGGGGCGGTCGGGTCGGGTCTTGGCAGCAGGGTGAGACAAGCGTTCGCCCGTGGGCACCGCAACGCTGCAATGCAGCCCCGGCGGACGCGAGCGGTGCTCAAGCGTCTGCACCCGCCAGGGGCCGCCGTGCCCTCAGCGGCGACACTACTAGCAAGGCCAGCACCGCTTGTCAGCACCGCATGTCAAACGCAAATCTGGAAGGGGCGACAGGCCTGTGGCTGCTGCATGGCGCCATGCAAGACCGGCGCCAGTTCCTGCCGCTGCTGGCCCAGCTGCCCGAACGCTTGCCCGTGCTGCTCAGCGACCTGGCCGGCCACGGCCAGCGCCGTGAACACTGGCGCCATCTGGAGCTTCTCGATCCCGCCGCCCTGGCGGCCGACCTGCTGGAGCGCCAGCCCCAGGCCGGCCGCAGCGGGCCGCTCTGGCTGGTGGGTCACTCCCTCGGCGCCCTCGTGGCCCTCGCCCTGGCGCAGGGCCTTGCGGGGCAGGGGGTTGTGGCCGGCCTGATCCTGGGCGATCCACCACTGCTGCCGCGCGACATCCCGGCCGCCCTCCAGGCCGGTGCCCTGGCCAGCACCGACCCGCTCGAACAGCGCCTGGTGGCCGACAGCTTCTTCCACTTCCAGCACGACGGGCCCTACCTCGAGCAGCTGGCAACCCTGGCCGCAGGTTGGCCGGTGCACCTGCTGGTGGGGATGCAGGGCGCCTTCCGCCGCGCCGATGGTTTCAGCGATTGCGGCACGCTGGTGGGGCCGGCCAGCCGCGAGCGCCTGCTGGCGCTGGCCCGTGAGCGGCCGCTGCTCGGGTTGCACGGCATCGCCGACGCCGGCCATTTCGTGTTTCATGCCCCCAGCGGCCAGGCCCTGGTGGCCCGGCTGCTGGCCGAGGTCTGAGGCGCTCAGGCCCGGCTCAGGCCAGCGGCAGGGCACCCCACTTGCCGCGATACGCCGCCGCCGCCGCCTGCCAGTCGGCATCGAGATTGCCGGTTTGCCCGTGGGTGCAGCTGATCGGCCAGGTGCCTGGCACCAGCCCCAGGGCCAGGGCGCTGCGGCAGAAGTCGCTGTCGTAGCCGTGGAAGCGAAACTGCGGATCGAAGCGCAGGCCGGTGCGTTTGAGGGTGTCCAGCCGGGTGGCCAGAAACACGCCATCCAGCAACTCGCACACCGCCGGGGTGGGGCCGAATTCCAGCAACTGGGGCTGGAGCGGATCGAGGGTGTTGATCATCCCCGACAACCCCTCGCTCTGGCGCAGCGGGAGGCCCTCGGCATCGAGGCGATGCAGCCAGCCGGGCTGATCGGCGCTGACGCCTCTGGCGCCCGCCAGGCCCACCACATCAAACCGCAACATCGCCTCCCACAGCCGCTCGCCCACGAACCAGTCGTGGAGGAACAGGTCGTCGTGCACGAACAGCACGATTCCTTCCGCCGGCAGCGCGTCGATCGCCGCGTTGTAGGCCTCACCCAGGCCCATCGCCGCCGGGCCGCGGTTTTCAGTGCGCAGGTGCAGCTGGGGCCGCAGCGCCTGGGGCATCTGGTTGAGGCTGCGGCCCAGCAGGGTGCCCCGGTCAAACTCGCCCGCCTGAGACCGGGTGACGCTCACCGCGTACCAGGGGGTAGGCATCGTGGTTATGCGGCATCTGCTTTTACCCTATCGTTGCGATCAGCAATAATGACACTTATTGGCTGCGAAGCTGTGGCACGTCATAAGGGGTTCAGCCAGCGGGTCAAAGCCCCCTGCAAGGTGGCCCGCTCCGCCGCAAAGCCCCGGGCCACGGCTCCAGCCGCCGTGCCGCGCGACGGGGAGGAGCCTCTGCCCGCCGCCCTGCAGGCCGCGGTGAACCAGCACCTGGCCGGCGATCTCGAGGCCGCGGAGGCCGGTTACCACACCTGGATCACAAGCCAGGGCGATCACGCGGTGGCCTGGTGCAACCTCGGGGCCATCTCCCTGCGGCGCCAGCACTTCGCTGAGGCGCTGGCCCACCTGGAGCGCTCCCTCGCGCTCAACCCCACCTACGCCGTTTCCCTGTTCAACCGCGGCAATGCCCTGCGCCTTTCCGGCGCCCTCGGCCAGGCGGCGCAGGTGTACCGGCAGCTGCTGACGCACCACCCCAGCCACGTGGAGGGCGCCATCAACCTGGCCCTCTGCTGCTACCTGCAGGGCCTCAAGGCTGAGGCGGTGGCGGTGTATCAGCCGCTGTTGCAGCGCCTGCTGGCCGAGGGCGAGGCCGCCCGCCAGCCGGCCCAGCTCGCTTCGATTGCTTCCAGCCTGGGCGTGGCCCTGGCTGATCTGGGCCAGAGCGAGCCGGCGATCGTCGCCCATCACCAGGCGGTGGCCCTCAACCCCACCGCCGCCGTGCACTTCAACCTGGCGGTAGCCCTGGCCGCTGCCGGCCGGGCACCGGAGGCGATCGCCTCCTGCCGCCGTGCCGTGGCGCTTGATCCGGGGCACGTTGGTGCCTGGCTCAATCTCAGCGCCTGGTGGCGGATGGCCGGGGAGCCCAAACTGGCGGCGGCAGCGGCGGAGCGGGGTCTGGCGCTCCAGCCCGCCTCCGTCGATCTGCTGCGCAACCTGAGCGTGCTCTGGGCCGAGCTGGGCGAGCCGCGCCTGGCCCTGAAATTCCACGCCCGCCTGGCCGCCGCCCTGCCAGAGGATCTCCAGGTGGCCTTCGACCTGGCCATTCGCCGCGCCGCCTGCGGCGATGGCGCCGGTGCCGAACTTGCCTACCGCCAGCTGCTCGACCAGCAGCCCCAACACGCCGCCGCGCTCTCCAACCTGGCGGTGCTGCGCCTGGCCGCCGGCGACCCCGCAGAGGCGGAGGCCCTGCTGCGCCGAGCTCTGGCGGAGGCCCCCGCCTTCCTCGATGCCCGTTACAACCTTGGCGTGGCCCTCGCGGCTCAGGGGCGGCAGGAGGAAGCGGAGGAGGTTTACCGGGCCGTGCTGGCGGTGGATGCCGACCATCCCAAGAGCCTCGTCAACCTGGGCGCCCTACTCAACCAGCGCGGCGACTACAGCGCGTCTGTGCAACCGCTGCGCCGCGCCGTGGCCGTGGCGCCGGCCTTCCCCGAGGCGCTGCTCAACCTGGCCACCGCGGAGGGTGAACTCGGCGCCATTGTGGAGGCCGAGGCCCTGCTGCGGCGGGCGCTGGCGGAGCGTCCCACCTATGCCGAGGCCTGGTTCATCCTGGGCAACGTGCTTCATCACAGCGGCCAGGCCGCGGAGGCGGTGGAGGCCTACGCCTCCTGCCTGCGGCTGGCTCCCCGGCACGCCATGGCCCACACCAATCGTGGCGTGAAGCTGGGCGATCTCGGCCGCCACGTGGAAGCGGTGGAGAGCCACCGGGCCAGCCTGGATCTCGACTCCAGCAACGTCACCGCCTGGTACAACCTCGGTAATTCGCTGCACAAGTTGCAGCGCAACGAGGAGGCGCTGGAGGCCTTCGCCAAGACCCTGGAGCTGGATCCGCAGTTTTACAGGGCCGAAGCCAACCAGGCCGTTGCCCTGCAGGATCTGGGCCGGCTCGACGAGGCGGAAGCCGCCTACCGGCGCTCGATCGCCCTGCATGAACCCTTCGCCGATCACCACTACAACCTCGGCGTGCTGCTCAAGGAGCGGGGCGTGTTTGAAGAGGCGGCCTGTTGCTATCGGCGGGCGATCGAGCTGAAGCCCGATTTCGCCACGGCCCTCTCCAATTTGGTGTATCTGCTCTCCTTCAGCCAGATCGAAACGCCCGAATCCACCTTGGCCGCCACCCGCGACTGGGTGCGGGTGTTCTGTGAAACCACCCTGCCGCCGTTTCAGCAGCGGCCGATCCCGCTGGATCGGCCCCTGCGGCTGGGCGTGATCTCAGCCGAGCTGGGCTCCCACGCGGTGGCCTACTTCCTGCGCTCCTACCTGGCCCACCACGATCCCGCCCGCACCTGCGTGCATCTGTACAGCACGGTGGAGCGGACCGAACCGCAGCATGCGGAGGTGCTGGCCCTGGCCGAGGCCCACACCTCCCTGGTGGGTCTCGACGACGCCAGCGCCCGTGAGCGGATTCTGGCCGATGAGATCGACATCCTGATCGACACCACCTCCCACATGCGCGGCAACCGCCTGCCACTGCTGGCCCAGCGCTGCGCGCCGGTGCAGTGCCACTGGATCGGCTTCCACGGCAGCACCGGTGTGCCGGCAATCGATTGGTTCATCGGTGACGACGAGGTGACACCGCCGGAGCAGGCCCACCATTTTTCCGAGGGCATCTGGCGGCTGCCGCGGCTGTGGGTGTGCTATCAGCCCCCCGAGGGAGCGCCAGACCCAGCGCCCCGGCCCCTCGATGGCCAGATCCGCTTTGGCTCGTTCAACAACCTGCTCAAGGTGGGCCCGGCCAGCGTGGCGCTGTTCGCCCGGGTGCTGCGGGCGGTGCCCAACAGTGTGCTGGTGCTCAAGGACGTGCGCTGCGCTGATGCCTTCATGCGCGGCCGGATCGAGCGGCAGCTGCAGGAGGCCGGCATTGCTGCCGAGCGGCTGCAGCTGGTGGAGCGGGTGGCCGACTGGAACGCCCACATGAATCTGTACAACGACATCGATGTGGCTCTCGACACCACGCCGCTCAACAGCGGCACCACCGGCTTCGATGCCCTGTTCATGGGCACGCCCCTGGTGGCCCTGCGCGGCAACTGGATCGGCGGGCGGCTCACCTCCGCGATGCTCACCGCGCTGGGCCGATCGGAATGGATCGCCGAGGACCAGGACAGCTTTGTGGCGATTGCCCGACAGCTGGGCGCCGACGCCGCTGCCCTGCGCCAGCTGCGCACCACGCTGAGGGAACAGGTGCTGGCCAGCCCCCTCTGCGACGGCGCAGGCATGGGCTTGATGTTCGATTGCGAACTAAAACGCATGGCAGTGCACCACAACAGCAGCAGCTGCGCCAATGCGCATTGACGCAGCTGCATCGTTTTGCTGCCTATCTCGTTTTGCTGCCTATCTGGTGCGATAGTGAGGCATGTGAGATGACTCAGGTCGCCTCCTGCCAACCACCACCACCCCCTGAAAGCAAAGTGACTTCGTTTTTGACCGCCGTCACTCAGGAGCTGACCTGAGATGGCATTGATCTTTGTCAACGATTCCGACATCACGATCGGTAGTGGCGGAGTCCTCAGCGGTACCGCGAACGGCAACGCTGCGGCCGTCTCCGGCACCGTCAACGGCGATGCCAACGCCTCGGCCAGTTCCGGCCTGGTGGGCTTTGCCAGCAATGTCGGCATGACCGCCGGCGCCGGCGCCACCATCACCGGCTTTGAGGTGGGCAACCTCACCGCCGACGCCACCAGCGTCAGCGGCATTGCCAACTCCTCCTCCACCCTCACCACCGCCGGTGGCTTCCTCAACTCCAACCTGAGTGCTGGCGCTGGCGCCAACGTCACGCTGGATGCGCGCAACAACGTCATCGGCATTGCCACCACTACAGGCAATACCAGTGCTGACTATGCCCAGACTGATGCCCTGATCGGCAGCTCGGTCGGCATCGACACGCTCGGTTCGATTGCGGTCGGTAGTGGCTCCGTCATTGGCGTCACCCAGATCAGCGTTGCCGGCGCCACCGCCTCTGCCACCACCGGAGCCGCCTCGGCCAATGCCGATTTCGGCCTGGCCGCAGGCATCAACGACAGCACCATCTCGGTTGGTGATGGCGGTAACACGTCGGTGGGCACCCAGGCCACGCTCAGCGCGGTAGCCACCAGCGTCAATGGCGGGTCTACTGCCATTGCTGGTAATGAAAGCGTCTTCGACAACGTCGGTATCGCTGCCAGCACGGTCACCGTGGGCGGCTCATCGACGTCCAACGTTCAGGCCTTCTCGTTCGTCAACGCCTCAGCCGGCACCACAACTGGCGCCGCGTTAACGACCGCCAACGGTGGCAACACCTTCGGCTTAGAAAGCGTTGATCTGAGCGTCGGCAGCGGCTCCACCACCAACGTCACCGCTCGCCTCACCGAGGTGGCCAGCGCCACCACCGTGAATGGCACGACAGCCACCACCGACAGCGGCTTCGCCAATGTTGTTGGTATTGGCGGCGGCACCACGCCCACGGTCGTCGTGGGTGCCAGCAGCACGCTGAACGCTGACGCGATCGCCGATCTGCGCGCCGCCGCCACCGGCACCAATGCCAACGCGGTTGCCGATGCCGATGCGGGCGATGTGCTCGGCTTCGCTGATGGCAGCCTCAACGTAGGGGCCACTGCGACGTCCACGCTCCGCGGCATCTCCGATGTGCTGGCCACAGCCAGCACCACCACCGGTAGAGCTACCGCCAACGGCGATGGTGGCAACACCTTCGGTATCGACAACGCCGACATCGACGTTGGTTCCGGCGCCACGATTGCTGCTGTTGCAGACCTCGGCCTGCAATCCACGGCTGCCACCACCAACGGTTCTGCCGCCCTGGCGAACAGCACCTTTGCCAGCGTGGTTGGTGTTGGCGGAGTCGGTTCCGCTGACAGCACCATCGACATTGGCGGCAGCGGCAGCCTCACTGGCACCGCCATCTCCAGCGTTGGTGCTACGGCTAACGCTGTCAACGGCTCCGCCTTCGCCGATTCCCTCGGCGGTGATGTGGCGGGCGCTGAAGCCACCACGATCACAGTGGGCCAGAACCTGGCCGGGGCTACCACCACGGGCGGCGTCACCAGCCCCAACTTTGCGGCTCAGTCCTCCACCACCGCTGCGGCCACCACCGTCAACGGCACGGCGGATGCCAACGCCAACGCTCCTACGGTTGTTGGTCTCAACAGCAGCAGCGTCTCGGTAGGCGGCAGTGTCACCAACGGTGCCGGCACGGGCACCTTGTTTGGCTTCGGCTCCGGCACCATTAGTGGCGCGGCCGAA
Organism: Cyanobium sp. Cruz CV13-4-11; assembly: GCF_024346055.1. GTDB lineage: Bacteria > Cyanobacteriota > Cyanobacteriia > PCC-6307 > Cyanobiaceae > Cyanobium. The sequence continues at coordinate 5,603 of NZ_JAGQCH010000033.1, read as the reverse complement.
AGCGTCAACGGCAATGCCCTGGCCGATGGCGGTCAGGCTGTTTTCGGTGTGAATGACACCGTCGTCAATATCAGTGGATCCGGCAACCTCACCGGTCAGGCCACTGGCCTCGGTGTGGTTACTGCCACCACGGTTGTTGGCACTGCCAACGCCGACCTGGGCACCTTCACCGCCACTGGTATTGATACCAATGGCGACAGCATCACCATCGGCGCCAGCGGTGATGTCTCCGGCTTCTCCAGCCTTCGCGCCACCAGTGCCACCGGCACCGGCGGTGTGATTGCCCAAACCGTGGGCAGCCTGGGAGGCGTCGGCACCGCCACTGCCAACCTGGATACCGGTACCGCTACCGGTATTGATGCCAACGGCTCCTCCATCACCGTGGGGGGCACCGGCAGCATCACCGGTCGCGCCGTGTTCGGTTCGGCGACCGGTCTCACGGTCACCGATTCCTTCGACGTGATCGCCTCGGTGCTGGGTAACGGCTCCTCCGCCATCGCCGATGCCGACAACATCGATACCATCGGTATCAACGGCGGTACCAGCGGTACCAACGGTATCCTCACCGCCGGCCCCGCTGGCGGCAGCATCCAGGGTGAAGCCGTGGCTGGTCTGAATGTTCAGGCCTCCACCCAGAACAACGCTGGTGGTATCTCCACGGCCACGATTGGCGACTCCACCAACGTCGCAACCGTTGCTGGTATCTCCGATGCCACGCTCATCGGTGGCCAGGCCGGCACCAACACGATCGCTGGTCGCGGTGTGGGCACGTTCAATGCCGTCGCAACCTCCATCGGTGGCGACAGCACGGCGTCCAGTACCGCTAACGCCTTCGGTATCACCGATACCGCTGGAACGGCCGGAACGATGAACCTCGGCGGCAACGTTGAGGCGATCGCCAGGTTGACCAACACCGTCACCGCCACGACGGTGCAGGGCAATGCGATTGCTACGGCAACCAGCAACGCCGTGGGCCTGAACAACTACAACGTCACCATCATTGGCGGCGGCAGTGTGACAGGCCGGGCCGATGCCCTCTCCAGGGCTGTCGCCTCCGACACCACCGGTTCCTCTGGCGCTACCGCCACCCTCTGAGGCCAGGGCGCCTCACCGATCAGCAGTGGTGGGAATCCACCACTGCTGATTTTTTTCATAATCTTCGCCCGCGTCCCTGCCGATGGCCCGCCAGCCCGTTGTCGCCCAGTCCACTGCCGTTGCCCTGCGCCTGCCGCAGAACAGCAGCCAGTGGCTGGGCAGCAGCGTCAATCTGGCGGCCAACCCCGAGGCCTACGCCACCGCCCGTACCGTGCTCGGCACGGATCCGGTGGTGGCCGATGCCTCGGCTATCGGTTTAGGCGCGGGCGCTTCTCCCTATTACCGCCGCCTTGCTGAGGCAAGGCAACTCAACTCCAGCGGCCTCACCCTCTACACCGGTGGCGGCACCATTGAAGGGGTTGCCCAAGCTGAGGCCAATGCTGTTGGTCGCGGCGACACCACCTCCACTGCCCGCGCCCTAAACACCGGCCTGGCGGGCCTCAAGGTTTACAACAATTACTTCGGGGATCTGCTTGTCGGTCGTGCCGACACTCCCTTTGAAGCCCGTGCTACGGCGCGCGGCGGCGCCGACCTCCCCCCGCCTGCTGGCAGCACACCCACGTCGCGTCTTGATGCCCTCTCGCGTGTGCGCGGCATCGAGACCAGCACGGTGCTGGGTCAGCCCAATGCCACCGTGGCGGCCACCACCACCCTTGATCTGGGCAATCGCAGCGCCACCCGTGTGCGAGCCAGCGGCCAGGCGGATGCTGTCGGCCTGGATCGCGTCACCGCCATTGGCGTTACCTCCGGCAATGGCGATGGCACCAGCAATTTCCGCGGTGATGCCATCGCCCGGCTGCAGGTGCAAAACGGTGCCGCACCAGTCCGCGCTGGCCTGGTGTTACCCGTTGATGTGAGCCTCAATGCCGTTGGTATCAACCGCAGCTCCATCACCGGCTCCCCCGCCCTGGAGAACACCCTCTACGCCCGTGGTCTCGCCCTGCTCGATGTCGAGGACCTGCCTCCCACCGACGATGAAGCAGACGCCGACCTTGCTCCCCCCACCATCCCCGTCCGATACAGCCAGCTGACGGGTATCGGTGTTAACCAGAGCGCTATCACTGCTGCCCACGGAAACGCCACCCTGATTGCCGAGGGTGGCATTTTCGCCGATGGTGCAACCGCTGCCAATTCCCCACGCAGCAACGCATTGGCGGCTGGTTTCAACCGCTCAACGGTGATCACTGGAGCTGGTGATGATCTGATCGTCGGCCGGGTGCTGAGCGAGCGGGATGTGGAGATCGATAGCGACGGTGATGGCGTCTTCAGCGACGACACCTATTTGGTTGACAACCCCGAAGCCGCCTTCCCCGAGCAGAGCTTCAACGGTTTCCGCCGCTCCACGGTGATCACTGGCGCCGGCGATGACACGATCCGCGGCTCCAGCAACGAAAGTTTCTTGTTTGCCATGAACGGCAACAACACCATCGACCTCGATCGCTCCCGTCGTTCTTCCCTCTGGTCGAGCTTCGGCGACGACCTGCTGAAGGTGCGCGATCGCAGTGAAAATGTGGTGATGTGGGGTTCACTCGGCGATGACGTGCTCCAAGGTGCCGACAGCGGCTTCGGCAACAGCTTCGATGGTGGCCTCGGCACTGATGTGATCAGTGGCACCGCCAACGCCAGAGATCAATTCCTGTTTACCGACGCCAACGCCGCCCTCACCGCCGCTGCTTCCAACACCGACCTCAACCTGCTCAACGACACCCGCTTCTGGGCTTCCCTCAGCGAGGCCGACAAGCAGGAGCTCTGGACCACCGGCCGGCTCAGCGGAGCCGTTGGTGACCTGCTCGGCGGTGTCGACACCCTGCTTGGTTTCGAGGCTGGAGTGGGTGGCGACCAACTCGTGCTCAACAGTTCCCTCGCCTCCATCACCCAGGACCTCTGGAACCAGTACGGCTCCGTGCTCAAGGTGGACAGCAACGGCCGCACCAGCGTGCTCGACGGCAACCCGGGCGGCAGCAACGGCATTGCTGTGGCCGCCGGCAGCCTCGCCGATATCCAGAAGCTCGGCATCGGCACCGCCTACCTCGCCTACGCCACCGATACCCGACAGCTCATGTACGACGCTGACGGCGACTGGCGACGCGGCAGTATCAGCTTCGGCACTGTCAACACCAGCGGCCCGCTCAGCAAAGACAACTTCCGTTTTGGCTCCACCACTGGGGCCGGCATGGGCACACCGTCGGGTGCCGGCGTATGAACCCCTCCAACCCTGCCGCTCAGTCGCTGGATGTTGCCCACGGCTGCTTGCTTGTAGCGATTGACGCCACCCTGCCCAATCTGCAGGTGCTGCTGGCAGGCCTCCAGCCCGGGCACATGCCGCTGCTCATCGAGCCCCAGCACGATCCGCTGCAGCAGATCCTGGCCGCCTTAAAGGCTGGCGTTTCTTGTTTGGCATCGCCAGCGGCTGCACCGGCGCCATTCTCCGGCCTGGCGATCGTTGCCCACGCTGCACGCGACGGCATCCACTTCGGCGCTCGCCACCTGCTCACCGCCGCCGATTTCCGCTTCGCCGCCCCCACTCTGCGCCCCCTGCAGCTCACCAGCATCGACCTGTGGTGCTGCTCGCTCGGCCGCAACCCCGCCCTGCTCAACGCCATCGCCGCCAGCAGCGGCGCCCTGGTGTCTGCCTCTACCACTGCCATCGGCCACACCAGCCTCGGCGGCACCTGGACCCTCGACTGCGTCGTGGCCGCTGCTGCCACCGCGGCACCTGCCCCTGGCCTTGCAGCCGCCAATCGCATTGCGCCCTTCAGCCGCTCGGCTCGTGAGCAGTGGTTGGGGGTGCTCGAAGATTTCTATATCGATGCGAACAATAGTGGCGGCACGATTACCGGCTCGGCAGCTGCTGATTTAGCGGCTATCAGCAACAGCAACCTTGGTGAGATCTCGTTGCTTGATGGCAATGATCTTATTTCACTTGTAGATGCATCCAGCGTCGTTTCGATCCTGGCTGGTGACGCCAACGACACCATCATACTTGGCTATGGCGATGGTTCCTCCTCGGTCACCCTTGCCTCTGCCGGCACTGGCGATGATGAGATTTCCGTTTATGGAGGTGTTAATAACACCATTGATGGTGGAGCCGGCTTTGACACCATCTCGGTGACAGCTGGAACAGTTGGATTGATCGATGGTGGCACTGAAAACGATTCGATCGCCATCTCTGGCGGCACAGTTTCCCTTGCTCAGGGTGATGATGGCAACGATTTAATTGTCTCTGCTGGCACGGTCAATACGATTGAGGGTGGATTCGGCATTGACACCATCTCGGTGACAGGTGGAACAGTCAGCTTTATCGGTGGCGGCTTGGAAGAGGATTCGATCGTTATTTCCGACGGCACCGTTAACACGATTAGTGCTGGCTATGAGAACGACACGATCAGAATCAGCGGTGGCAACGTTTCTCTGGCCCAGGGTGAGGCTGGAACTGATTCGATCAGTGTAACCGGAGGTACAACCAGCACGCTGAATGCAGGCACTGGTAACGACACGATCAACATTGCTATTGGCGGCACAGTTTCATATGCTCAGGGTGATGCCGGCAATGACTCGATCGTCTCCGCTGGCATCGTTTCTTCCATTGATGGTGGAGACGGCACTGACACTATCTCGGTAACAGGCGGCAGTGTTGTTTCCATCAGTGGTGAGATTGGTAGTGACACCATCTCGGTTAGCGGTAATGCAACTGTTACCCAGATCCTCGGCGGTAGTGACGCCATCGCCGACTCGATCAATATCGCAGTAGGAACTGTCAACACGATCAACGCTGGCGATGGTGCCGACACGATCAATATTGTCAGCGGTAATGTCTCCCTCGCTCAGGGCGACGCCGGTGATGATTCGATCGTTTCTGCTGGCACGGTCAGCTCCATTGATGGTGGAGCGGGCACTGACACCATCTCCATAACCGCAGGAAGTGTCAGCTCGATCGGTGGCGGCACTGAAGACGATTTAATCGATATCTCTGGCGGTACCGTCAACACGATTAGTGCTGGCGGTGATTACGACACGATCAACATCAGCAGCGGCAATGTTTCGCTGGCTCAGGGTGATGCCGGCAATGACTCGATCGTTTCCGCTGGCATCGTTTCTTCCATTGATGGTGGAGCCGGCACTGACACGATCTCGGTAACAGGTGGAACTGTCAGCTCGATCAGCGGCGGCAGCGATACGAGCGCCGACTCGATCAATATCTCCGTTGGAACCGTCAACACCATCAACGCTGGCGATGGTGCCGACACTATCAGTATTGTCAGCGGCAACGTCTCTCTCGCTCAGGGTGATGCCGGTAATGACTCGATCGTCTCCGCTGGCATCGTTTCTTCCATTGATGGTGGGGCCGGCACTGACACCATCTCCATAACCGCAGGAAGTTTCAGCTCGATCGGTGGCGGCACTGAAGACGATTTAATCGATATCTCTGGCGGTACCGTCAACACGATTAGTGCTGGCGGTGATTACGACACGATCAACATCAGCAGCGGCAATGTTTCGCTGGCTCA
>NZ_JAGQCH010000032.1 GCF_024346055.1 Cyanobium sp. Cruz CV13-4-11 | reverse complement strand
GGCATGTGAAGCGTCTTGCCTGCAATTAGTTGCTATCTGAAGTTCTAGTCGTCCCTCATACCAACGCTCATGCTGTAAGAGCTGCAGTACGACCTGGCGTGACTTGGGAAATTTCAGCAAGCCCTACGTACACCGATCGCGCTGCTTTTCTTGCCGCTTTGTCCAGTTCGTCCACTGACAACTACAATGATTTGACGACAGGCGGTAAATCTTCGCCGCTTTCGAGAACGATCCCTGGCTATACCTATAATGCTGTGGCAAATTTAGGATTGTTCCCAGGGCCCGTGGGCGGATCCCAGGCTTTAACTACCGAATTTAGCGATCAAAACCTGACGTTAAATTTTACGGCCTGAGCTCCTACTGCCGTGGGTGGATATTTCTTTAATACCGATACCCCCTTCAATCTTCTCAATCGCGTCATCACGGTCACGGCGAACCCCGGTGCATCGACCCAATCAGTCGTGACCGGCTCAGCCACCAATTTCTTTGGCTGGCTTGATAACAGCGGCACGCCCTTCACCTCGCTGGTGATCGTGCCTGGTGCTGGATCTCCAAACGCCTACGCAACTGTGGATGATCTGGTGCTCGGTCAGGCTGCGCCGGCTTCGGTGCCTGGCCCCCTGCCGCCGATGGGTGCAGCCACCGCTTTTGGCTTCAGTCGTCGCCTGCGTTCCCGCATCGCCGCCGCCCGCCCTCGTGCCTGAGCAGGAGCGCCTTGCTCTGGCGCTGTTGCTGGCTGTCGCTGCCCGCAGCCTGGTCTTCGTCTTTGTTGTCTCGGTCGCCGTCCGGTTGTTTCCGGTTCAGCCGCTCGATCCCGCCTGGCAGATGAATGTCTGCTCAGTTCTGCTCAATCAGGCGGCGCTGCCCCTGCTGGCCCTGGTGCTGCTGCATGCCGCCTCAGCTCTGCATCCCGCCGACGGTCGCCTGGCTTCTGCGCGCAAGCGTTGGCGCGGCCTGGCGGTGGCAGCAACCCTGGGCTTTGCGCTGCTGCTGCCGCTGCAGGGATTCGCCACCTGGCGTGGCCTCAGCCAGGCCATTCAGCAGGATTCTGCCCGCGGCGCCGATGCGGAGCGGCGTTCAGGGGCGATGCTGCAGGCCATCCAGGCGGCCTCCAGTGTCGACGACCTGCAGGCCCGCATGCAGCGCCTGCGAGGACCCACGCTCACCCCCGCCGATCGCAACCTGCCGCTTCCCCAGCTGCGGCGCCAGCTGGAGGCCAATCTGCTGGCCGCCCGGCGTCAGCTGCTGGATCGCGTCTCCGGCCCTTCGCCCAACCAGGTGTGGATGATCCTGAGTGATGGCGTGCGCCTCGCCGTCTCCTCCCTGGCCTTCGCCCTCGCCTTCGCGGCCGGTGCCCAGCGCCGGCTCAGCCCTGAGCCGCTGTTGTTGGAATGGTCGCGGGCAATCGGCCGTTGGAAACGCTTGCTCCCCCTGAAGCTGGGCCGTCGCCAGAAGCACTCCACCAACGATCCGGGCCGTTATCTCAGGGAGATTGAATCCAGAAATCGCTGATGCCCCTGGCAGGCGGGGCTGTTCTCCGCGGCCGCGCCGGATCTGCCTGGGCTGGCGCGGGCCCGCTCCCCAGCAGCTCTGGGTGATCCTTCAGGACGCCGTGCGCTTGCCGCTCTCGGCCCTGGCCTTTGTTGTCGCCTTCGCCGCCGGCGGCCAGCGCCGAAAGGGTGATTTCCTTTTCTTGCTGACCTTGCGAGCAACCCGGCTGAAGCTTGGTCTCGGGGGTGTTCTTCGCCTTGGCGGCAATAGCGTCGTCTCTGAAGCAGTGTTGTGGCTGAGCCGCGGCAAGCTTGGAGTCTGCGAGACGATGGCCCAGTGGGGCCGTGAGGCGGCGAACCCATTGACTTGGTTAAACTAAGTCCATCTATCCAGCGCTCCCGTGCGTCAGGTCAACCTGCACGAAGCCAAGACCCACCTCTCCAGGCTGGTGGCGGAGGCGGTGGCGGGCCAAGGATTTGTGATCTGCAAGGCGGGCAAGCCGCTGGTGCAGGTCACCCGGCTGCCTGGCGCCGAGGACGCCGCCACTCCCCCCCGGCGCCGCCTCGGTCTGCTGGCGGGTCAGTGCTCCGTGCCCGACGACTTCGACCAGATCGCCGCCGAGGAGATCGCCGATCTGTTTGAGGGACTGTCCGCTTCCGCACCCAGCTCTGGCGGGCTGTGAAGCTGCTGCTCGCACGCACCTCCTGGTCTGGGCCATGGGTGAACCGTCCCGGCTGGGACCCGCCCTGCGGGAGCTGCTGGAGGATCCGCAGCACACTCTTTGGTTCAGCGTGGTTTCCCTCTGGGAGCTGGTGATCAAGGCGGGCCTGGGGCGCGAGGGTTTTCAGGTGCAACCGTCGCTGCTGCGCACGCTGCTTGATGGTGGTTTCGTGGAGCTGCCGATTGAGGCCGCCCATGTGCTGGCGGTGGCCCAGCTCCCGCCCTTGCACCGCGATCCTTTTGATCGCCTGCTGCTCGCCCAGGCCGAGCGCGAAGGCTTGCTGCTGATCACCGCCGATGCGCTGCTGGCCCGCTATCCCGGTCCGGTGCGCCATCAGGGCAGCTTCTGAGGGGTACGGCGCTGGTCACCGTTCATCGCCGGCATGTCCTTGTTGGGCTCCGCTTGAGTCGCAGCTCGCTGCCAGCTGGTGCCGTGTTGGTCCGGTCCCTCAGCCGAAGTGCTGGAAACCGCCGATCCCGCTGGAGGGTTCCGGCCACGGTCTGCCGTCGCTCCAGCCGAGGTTCCCCGCTGGACCTTCCACCAGCTCGCCGATCCGGGTCGTGCCCGGCAGGGCCGCGATCAGGGCCTCCGCCCAAACGGGGTCCAGGGCCAGCACCAGCTCGAAGTCTTCGCCGCCCCCCAGGCACCAGGCCTCCGCAGCCGGCAGGCCGGCCATGGCCGGATCCAGGGGCAGGGCGGTGCGCTCCAGCCGGGCCCCGCAGCCGCTGCTGGCGGCAATTGCCGCCGCCGCCGCCGCCAGACCGTCGCTGCTGTCGCAGCCGCCCACACGCCAGGGCAAGGCCCCTGGCCGGCTGGCGCCCAGGGCCGCCACCGCATCGAAGCGGGGCACGGGCCGCCGGTGGGCCCGGATGGCCTTCTCCTGCACGGCCGGCGCCAGGGCCGGGAGACCCTCGCCCCGCAGCACAGCCAGGCCCAGACGGCTTAGTCCATGGGCGCCGGTGCACACCAGCTGGTCGCCCGGTTGGGCGTCGCCGCGCCGGATCGGTCCGCCTTGGCCGCCCACGAGCCGGCCGATGGCGGTGATGGCCAGCAGTCGCTGGCGGCCGCCGCTGCAGTCGCCCCCCAGCAGCACGCCGCCATGGGCGCCCAGCAGCTGCGTCAGGCCGATGTAGGCCTCCTCCACCCACGCCCACGGGGTGTCCCCAGGGGCCACCAGGCCCACGGTGAGCCCCACGGCGTCGCGGCAGCCCATGGCCGCCAGGTCGGAGAGGTTGGCGGCGGCGGCCCGCCAGCCCACGTCCTTGGCGCCCATCGTGGCGGCGCTGAAATGGACGTCCTCCACCAGGACGTCGGTGTTCAGCACCAGCTGGGTCCCCCCCCCCCCGCCGGCCGGGCCGAGCAGGGCGGGACCCAGCAGGGCGGCGTCATCATCGAACTGCCCCCGGGGGGCGAACGCGCCGAGGCGCCGGATCAGCTCCGTTTCCCCCAGCTCCGCCAGGGTGGGCCCCTCAGGCATGGGGGCGCAGGTTGTCGGCTCCTTCGATCACCGTCGCCTTGACGATGCCGTCATCGGCGGTGAGCTCCTCGAGCACATCCAGGCCATCCACCACGTAGCCGAAGGCGGCATAGCGGCCGTCGATCAGGTTGAGGCCGGCGGGAGTGAGTTCCGGCTCGAACAGGAACAGGAAGAACTGGGAGGAGCCGTCGCCCAGGGCCTCGTCGGAGTGGGCCCATCCCAGGGTGCCCTTGCTCGCGAAGGGCAGCACCGGTTCGGCCTTGAACATCCCCAGATCCTCGAAGGTCTGGTTGTAGAAGGGGGCCTCCTCACCGGGCACCTTGATTTCCAGGGGCACCTGGCGCTCCTGCTTGGTGGCCGGATCCACGAAGCCCGTCAGCGGGCCGGCGGGATCACCGGTCTGCAGCACGTAGAAGTCCTCGGCGCGGTTGAAGGGCAGGCCGTCGTAGAAGCCGCGCTGGGCCAGATCGACGAAGGCGCCGGCGGTGAGGGGCGCGTTGTAACCGTCGACGACGGTGATCAGGTCGCCTTTGGTGGTGGTCAGCCGCACGGTGGCGCGGCCAAGCAGCCGCGGCAGCGCATCGAACTCAGGCGGGATGGCAAAGGGGAAGTCCCCCACCAGCAGACCTTCGGCGCGGCCGATGGCGGCGAGGGCTTCCCGGCGGGCCGCCAGGAATCCGTCCCGGTCCTGGGCCTCGCCCGCGGCGGCCAGCTTCTGAAGATCGGTGCCGGCGTCGGTCAGCAGGGAGGCGGCGGTGGCCCGGTCGGCGGGGTCGAAGCTGGCCAGGATGCGCTCCCGGCTGCTGCCCAGCTGGGATTCGGCCCGGCGCACGGAGCCGGTCAGGCTGGTCCAGCGCTTGGCCCGCAGATCGTCGCTGGTGTCCTCCAGCCGGTGCTGCAGCTTTTGAAGATCGCCCTGCTCGATCGGCAGGGCATTGCGCAGCAGGGCGGTGGGATCGCTGACGGCGTTGCCCTGGGGCAGGTAGGCCCAGGCGGCGGGGACCGCGAGAAGCAGGGTCAGCAGGAGGCCCAGGCTGGCACCCAGCGTGGTGGTGAACCCGATGGGCCTGCGTCGCCGGTCCATGCTTCCCTTGTGACTGCCTGGACTTTGGCACAACTGGCCCTGGCCCGGCCCTGCCACGGCTCAGGGGTGGGTCTGTAGCCAGACGTACAATCCCCCGATCCGATCCGCCGGAATGATCTCCAGCAACGACTTTCGTACCGGCACAACGATCGAACTGGATGGCCAGGTCTGGCGCGTCGTCGAGTTCCTGCATGTCAAGCCAGGCAAGGGCTCGGCCTTCGTGCGCACCAAGCTCAAGGGCGTGCAGAGCGGCAACGTGGTGGAGAAGACCTTCCGCGCCGGGGAGACCATGCCCCAGGCCCAGCTGGAAAAGGCGACCCTCCAGCACACCTACATGGAGGGCGACGATTACGTCTTCATGGACATGGCCTCCTACGAGGAGACCCGTCTGACCGCCAAGCAGATCGGTGACGGCCGCAAATACCTCAAGGAAGGAATGGAGGTGAGCGTGGTCTCCTGGAACGGCAAGCCCCTGGAGGTGGAGCTGCCCAATTCGGTGGTGCTGGAAGTCACCCAGACCGACCCCGGCGTCAAGGGCGACACGGCCACCGGCGGCACCAAGCCCGCCATCGTCGAAACCGGCGCCCAGGTGATGGTGCCCCTGTTCATCACGATCGGCGAGAAGATCAAGGTCGACACCCGCACCGACAGTTATCTGGGCCGGGAGTCCTGATCGCCATGCAGCTCGATCACGACCAACTGCGCCAGTTGCTGGCCCTGCTCGGGGACAGCGATATCCAGGAGCTCAAGCTCGAGGGCGACGACTTCCGTCTGGAGGTGCGCCGCAATCTTCCGTCTCCGGCACCGGCACCGGCCACGGTCACCATGGTGCAGCCCCCGGCCGGCCCGCCCCCGCTGGCCCCCGTTCCCGCCGCCCCTATCGGCGCCGCCCCCGGCCCCTCGGCTCCACCCCCTCCGGCCGCTTCGGTGCGCAGCGATCTGCAGGCCGTCACCGCCCCGATGGTGGGCACCTTCTACCGCTCCTCCGCGCCGGGGGAGGCCCCCTTCGTGGAGGTGGGCAGTCGCATCAGCGCCGGCCAGCCGGTCTGCATCCTCGAGGCGATGAAGCTGATGAACGAGCTGGAGTGTGAATTCAGCGGCGAAGTGGTGGAGATCCTGGTGGAGAACGGCACCCCGGTGGAATTCGGTCAGGTGCTGATGCGGATCAAGGCGGCCTAGCCCAGCTCCCAGGCGGTGCGGATCGCCGCCGCCATGCTGGCGGCCCGGGCCACGCCCCGGCCGGCGATCCCGAAGGCGGTGCCGTGGTCGGGGGAGGTGCGCAGGAAGGGCAGCCCCAGGGTGGTGTTGACGGCGGCGTCGAAGGCGAGCAGCTTCACCGGGATCAGTCCCTGGTCGTGGTACATGGCCAGGTAGCCGTCGGCCCCGTCACCCTCCCCCCTCCAGGCGGCCGCCGCCTCCAGCCAGCAGGTGTCAGGAGGCACGGGACCCTCCAGCCGCACCTCCGGATGCAGGCCCTGCCACTGACGCAGGGTGGCGATCAGCCAGTCCTGTTCCTCCCGGCCCAGATGGCCCCCTTCGCCGGCATGGGGGTTGAGGCCCGCCACCACCAGCCGCGGCCGGCCCTCGAACCGATGGCAGAAGGCGAGCAGGGCCTCCAGCCGCCGGCTCACCAGCTCCGGAGTCAGCCGGCCGCTCACCTCCGCCAGCGGGATGTGGGTGGTGGCCAGCAGGGTGTTGAGCCGCCAGCCGCCGCCGGGGGGCAGGGCGGTGAACAGCATGCCGGCGTCGGCGCTGCCGGTGAGTTCCGCCAGCCGCTCCGTCTGGCCGGGATAGGCATGGCCGGCCGCCTGCCAGCTGGCCTTGGCGATCGGGGCCGTCACCAGGGCCCGGCCGCCGCCGGCCCCCACCAGCGCCACGGCCCGGGTCAGCCAGGCGAAACTCGCAGCTCCGGCGGCGGCACTGCTGATCCCTGGGACGACCGGCTGCTCCAGGGGCACGTCCTCCACGGCGAAGTCGTCGGGGTCGGCCAGGGGGGCGTCGCTGCAGGTCAGCAGGTGTCGGTGGCAGTCCCGCAGCCAGCGGCCGCAGCCCACCAGCACCACCTCCTGGCCGGCGGGGCGCGGCTGGGCGAGGGCCTTGAGGGTCACCTCGGCGCCGATGCCGGCGGGATCCCCCAGGGCGATCACAAGGCGATCCGCTGTAGTTTTCATGCCATCGGGCGTTGTCGGGGTCGTCGCTTCATGATCCGCTTGCTGCTTCTGGGTGCGCTGCTTCTCGGCGGTGGGGTCGCCTTCCGCAATGAGTGGGTCGTGGTGGACTGGCAGAAGATCGGCAAGGACACGGGCGTCTCTTCCATGATCGACCCGTCGATCTTCGGCTCTCAGAAGAAGTCTCCGCTGCAGGACGACAATCCCTCCCGGTAGGTGGGGTAGAGCAGGCGGTAGCCGAGGTCGTCCTGGAGCCTCCGGCTGCTGACCCGTCGATTCTCGCTCCAGAAGCTGCGGGCCATCGGACCCATGGCCGCCGCCACGTCCTCGAAGCGCTGCACCTCCGGCAGCCGGCAGCGCAGCAGATGGGCGGCCAGGCCCAGGACCTCGCTGGAGGGGCACGGGCAGGTGTCCGCCAGGATGAGGGTGTCCGGTCGGGCCTGGGGGGGCAGGGCGATGCTGTGCAGCACGGCGCCGACGATGTCGTCGACGTGCACCCTGGAGAACACCTGGCCCGGCTTGTGGATCAGCCGCGCTGTGCCGTTGCGCAGGCTCAGCATCGGATTACGTCCGGGGCCGTAGATGGCGGGCAGCCGCAGCAGCTGCACCGGCAGGCCGCTGCGGCGCCAGGCCTGCTCACAGGCCAGTCGGGCCTGGCTCCGCTCCAGCAGGGGTTGGGTGGGGCTCGTCTCGTCCACCCAGGCGCCGCCGGTGTCGCCGTAAACCCCGGTGGTGGAGAGGTAGCCCACCCAGGCCGGATCCAGGCGCCGCAATGTCGCCTCCAGCGACTCCAGCACCGGATCCCGGCCGCCGGCATTGGGGGGGATCGTCACCAGCACATGGCTGACGCCGGCCAGGTCCGCCGGGGTGGGCAGCGCCCCCTGGTCGGGATCGAAGTGCAGCCAGCCCGGGTCGTTGCCGCCGGGGGAGGGCTGGCGGTGGGAGAGCAGCACCGGCACGCCGGCCGCCTCCAGCGCCTGGGCCACACGCCGACCGGTGTAGCCCCCGCCGAGCACCAGCAGCCGGCCGATGGCGGCGGCAGCAGCGGCAAGTGCCGGGTGTTCGATCCGCGCGACAGCGGCCGCCGGGTTGACAGATTCCGTCGACATCAGTACATCTGTATCACTGTCTGATCCCCATCCCGTGACCGTTTCGTCCTTCCAGGCCAGTCTCCCTGTCGGCCTCGCACCGGTGCCCCCCGCCAGCCGCCCCCTCCCCGGTGGCGACGGCAGCCGCCTGGCCTCGATGCCCCGGGCACGGACCACCACGCCCCTGCTTCTGGCCATCGGGCTGGTGCTGGGGGCCGTGCTCCTGGCGCCGGAGCAGCCGCGCGATCAGGAGGCCATCTGCCACCGCCACAACGGCGTGGAGGCCTGCCGGGTCTGGTGAGTCACCTCGGCCTCGGCCGCCGTGGCTGTCTCCGCTTCAACGGGCGCCACCCACTGCAGCAACCGCAGCGCCAGGCGCAGGTCGCCGTCGGTCCAGGCCCGCAGGGCCATCGCCCGGCGTGGGTCGTAGAAGGGCTGGCTTCGGTACCAGGTGAAGGCATCACTGTCGCCCTTGCGGCCGTTGCAGCCCAGGCAGGCCGGCACACAGTTTTCGGTGATGCTCTGGCCGCCGCGGCTCAGCGGATGCACGTGGTCGATGGATTCGGAGGCCTCGCCGCAATAAAGGCACCGACGACCAGTCATCCGGTGCAGCGACTGTCGCCATCGTCGCGCTCGCAGCTTGGGGCAGAGATCTTCGAGAAAGACTCCATCCCTGGCCTGCATCAGCGCGCCTCGGTTGGCGGAAGTTTGCCCTCAGCGCCCCGGGTGTCAATGTGTTCTTGATTGCTTTTTGCCGCATTGGCCACCCCCCTGGTGCAGATGCGCCTGGGCGCCTCGGGTCTGATCGAAGTCGTCAGTCCCTTCGACGCGGTGACCCAGGCGCACCTGCGGGCCATCCGCCCCCGGGGGCAGTGGCTCAGCCGCCGTGGCTGCTGGCAGTTCCCCCTCGAGGCGGCCGCGGCGCTGCAGCTGCAGTGCGCCGGCCGCTTTCCGGTCACACCGGAGCTGGAGCAGTGGTTCGCCTGGCTCTCCCAGCCCCTGCCGCCCCTGCCCCCCCACCGGGCCCTGGTGGCGGCGGCCGCCGCCGATGCAGAGCTGCCCGATGGCCGCCAGCTGTTCCGCCACCAGCGTCAGGCGGTGCGCTGGTTGCTGGCCCGGCGCGGGGCCGTGCTGGCCGATGCGATGGGCCTCGGCAAGACCCTCAGCGCCCTGGTGGCCGGTCGTGCCCTGGTGCGCCTGGCCGACTGCCGGCTGGTGGTGGTGGCCCCGGCGGGGCTGCATCACCACTGGCGGCAGGAGGCGGCGGGGCTGGGTCTGCGGCTGGAGCTGCACAGCTGGGCCCGGCTGCCGGCCGAGCTGCCGGACGCCGGCACGGTGCTGATCGCCGATGAGGCCCACTTCGCCCAGACGATCCACGCCGTCCGCACCCAGGCGTTCCTGCGGCTGGCTCGCCATCCGCGCCTGCGGGCGATCTGGCTGCTCTCCGGCACGCCGATGAAGAACGGCCGGCCGGTCCAGCTGTTTCCCCTGCTGGCGGCCATCGGCCATCCCCTGGGGGCCGACCAGCGCCATTTCGAGGAGCGCTACTGCCAGGGGCACTGGCGTGAGCAGGGGGGGCGGCGGATCTGGCAGGCCAGCGGCGCCAGCCAGCTGGAGGAGCTGCAGCGGTTGGTGCGGCCCCTGGTGCTGCATCGGCGCAAGGGGCAGTGCCTCGACCTGCCGCCCAAGCAGCGGCTGGAGCGGCCCGTGAGCCTCGAGGCCGTCGAGGCCGAGGCCTTCGAGCGGGCCCTGCAGGAGCGGATCGACGACTTCCGCCGCCGGGCCTGGGCCGGTGAGGTGCGCCGCGATGCCGAAGCCCTGGCCGTGTTCACGGCCCTGCGTCAGATCGCTTCGCGCCACAAGCTGGCCGCCACCACCGAACTGGTGGCCGACCTGCAGGACCGCGGCGAAGCGGTGGTGGTGTTCACGGCTTTCGTGGCCACCGCCCTGGCCCTGCACCGGCAGCTCGGCCAGGCGCACGATGGCGGACCCCTGATCGGCGCCGTGCCCCCGGCCCGGCGGCAGAGGCTGGTGGATGCCTTTCAGTCGGGGCGCAGCCCCGTGCTGATCGCCACCTACGGCACCGGGGGCCTGGGCTTCACCCTGCACCGGGCCCGGCACGTGGTGCTGGTCGAGCGGCCCTGGACCCCGGGCGACGCCGAGCAGGCCGAAGACCGCTGCCACCGCATCGGCATGGGCGCCGCGCTCACCAGCCACTGGCTGCAACTGGGCGTCGCCGACCGGCTGGTGGACGACCTGATCGCCAGCAAGGCCGAACGGATTTCCCTGCTGCTACAACGCCAGCGGGCCCTGCCGGCGCTGGTGCGTCAATGGCTCGAGACCGTCTAGGGGCGGCCTGACTCAGCCCCCCGGGCGGGCGGGTTCGTTCTCACGGCAGCTGCGTTGCCGCACCTCCAGGTCCTGGCGCAGGATCGGATCCAGCTTGCCCTTGGGCACCGCGGCGGCCAGGGTGGTGGCCTGGGCGATGTCCCGGCAGGCGGCAAGGGTGTTGCCGGCCAGGGTGTGCAGCAGGAACCGTTCGTTCAGGGGGCCGGGATCCTTCGGGAAGGCCGCCACCACCTTGTCGCACTGCTGCAGGGCGCTGGGGAGGTCCTCCAGCTTCACGGTGCGCAGGCAGTCCTCCCGGGTGATCGGCCGCTCGGGCAGGGGCTGCTCAACGCAGCCGCAGAGCAGGGCCGGCAGCAGCAGCAGCAGGCGCCGCCGGCGTTGCCGGTGTCGGACCGGGGCGTGCAGGCCGGCCCGCTCAGTTGTAACGCTCACTCCGGGTCATGCCGCTGCCACCAGCCTTACCACCCCCGACGACGGAAATGGAGGTGGGGCTGGGTTCGGGGCTGGTCGCGGTGCTGCCGGAGGGGCGCGGCGCGTACAGGTCGCCCAGGAACCGGCCGCAATCGGGGAAGGTGCCTGGGTTCTGAACCACCGCCTCGGTGATCATCACCGCGGCATGTTCGGGGGAGGTCTTGAACATACCGGCGCTCTGGCGCTTGATCAGGGCATAGGCGGCCGTCCAGCTGACTTCGTGGACGTTGCCGTTGTTGCGCATGAAGCAGTACACCTGGGCGCCCTTGCCCCCGGGACCCTCGATGTCGTTGCCGGCGCGAGCGCTCTGGGCGGTGCCGGCGGTGGCCAGCAGGCCGGCTGCCGCCGCCAGGACCAGGGAGCCCAGTCGGCGAAGGAGAAAGTGGCGTGGGGCCATCGGACCGCAAGGAAAGAACAAGGTGGCCCAACGTATCGACCCCTGCGCGGCTGTCCAGGGTGGTCAGCCGCCTGGCGGGGCGGCGGTGGAGGGGAGCACCAGCTTCACCACCAGCGGCAGGATCACCAGCACGGTGATCAGGCGCACCGCGTGCAGGCTGGCCACGGCCGCCCCCACGCCGAACTCCGCTCCCACGAGGCTCATGCCGCTGATGCCCCCAGGGGCCGCCCCCAGCAGGGCCACCACCGGGTCGACGCCCATCAGGCGGCTGCAGCCGAAGCCCACCACCAGGCCGGTGACCACCAGGGTGACCGTGATCAACAGGGCGGGCCGCCACAGCTGACGCAGCTCCAGCAGGGCCGTGCCGGTGAGGCCGGTGCCGATCACCGTGCCGATGCCGATTTCCAGCAGGGTGCGGGAACCGACCGGCCATTGGGCCACCTCGAGTCGGCCCGTCACGCTGACCAGGGCGGCCCCCAGCAGGGCCCCGGCCAGCGGAGCCGCCGGGATGCCGGTGCGCAGGGCCAGCAGGCCGCCGGCGAGTCCTGCCACGACATATAGCAACAGATGCAAGGGTTGGTGCATCGCCATGGAGACCGATCAGCAGGACCCACTCTGGGAGATCGCTGCCGCGGATGCTTGAGGGGGCTGCCCGAGTGTGTTGTCATGCGGCACAGTCCCGTTGCTTTCCCCGCCATGGCCCCCGCCTCGGTGTCGTTCCGCATCAGCCGCAATGCTGAAGATCTCGCCGAAACCATCCATGCCCTCTCCCAGCGCCTGGTGACCCTGGAGCAGCGTCTGGCGGCGATGGAGCTGCAGGCGTCGAACCAGGCCCGACCGGAGCCGGAAGAACTGGCCAGCCTCGACAACGTCGAGCGTCTGCTGCAGGACTGCCGCCATCTGCTGGAGATCGGCGTCAGCTCCGAGGCGTCCTCTGGGTACGACAGCCACGGAGACGTCCCCTACGCCTCAGCCGCCTGAGGCCGCGCACCCCCCTGGTCAGGGGTGTCAAAATGAAAAGAAAGCGGGTCATGGCCTTCCCCACTTCCCCTTACCAGTCCTCCTCCAGCCCCATCCACGGGCAGAACCCCGCCCCACGCGCGGCCATCCCTGCCCCCCACTGCCAGTTACGCCGCCACTCCCAGGAAGAAGGTGACCACCAGCTCGAAAAGCTGGAGTTCGCCCTGGCCGTCGCCCTCACCCGCGGCGATCTGCAGCGCTCCGACCAGTTGCGCGCGCAGATCGCCGCCCTGGGTGGCAATCAGGAGGAACCCGGCACCTGATCGGATCCCAGGAGAGGACGATGGGGAGACCATTCAACACCTCCCTAATCATCACTTTTTTGTGCCAGGTGTCTCCTGTTGGCACTGGACCATATGTTGTGCAGTAAGATTCCAAAACGAAGGGGACTGTTGGATGCCAGCCGGCCCGTTGTGAACGTCTTTGATACTGCGACATCCTCGCCGGCCATGATTGTCTCCAGCCCGTCTGCCCCCGTCACCTTGGCGTTGGAAACCCCACCACGCGCAAGGTCCAGCGTCTCGCCGCTGTCCGATCCCACTGCTCGCCAGCGCCTCCTGCTCCAGGCGGCCACCCTCAACGAACAGGCGCGTGTGGCGGCCACGCAAGGTGATCTTGAAGCTTCGGCGCGGACGATTCTGGAGGCCCTTGATTGCGAACGGCGTGCCGGTGGTCTCGGTCTGCAGGTGTTGCAGCTGATCAAACCCCGCGCCTGAACGCGGGCTCTCCCCAGACCCTGGGGCAGGCAGCCATGCGGAAAATCGGGCGGTGCCGGTCTGCCGACCGCCCTGCTGGGCGCCGGGCTGATGGCATGGCGGGCCAGCCCCGTTTTGTGCCTGCACCTGCTGACCGTGATGGTGCTCCGGCTGCCGATCTGCGCCGTTCCCAACCGATCGCAGGGCAAGCCCAGGCGGTTCGCCAGCTATGGCCAATGGAGCTGATAGGACGCGAGGTCTGAACAGAGCTGCCCTGTGCCCGAAAAATGCAATCAGCCTCACGCTATTGACTGCTTCTCAGATGTTCTCTCTTCAGTTATCCATCAAGCGGGTGACCGGATTCGAACCGGCGACGTTCAGCTTGGGAAGCTTCTCGATTGATTGGCCGAACTGCCTGTACCGCTGTGAGTCTCGTAAGGCTTCTGGCTTGGATGTGAGAAGGTCTGTGAGAAGCTTTCGATCAGGCGCTTGCCATCGATAGCTGATCTGCAAGCAGCGCATAGCCCATGGCCCGATAGCCCCGCAGCCGTCGCTCCCACATCCGTTGCGTGATCGGATGGCCGAGATCAAGCCAATCGATGATGCGTACGCTTGTCTTGCCGCTCTGTTGTCTATGCAGGCGGCCGGCGTATTGCTGCAGTGTGCCCTTCCACGACACGGGCAGCGCCAGCAACAGGGTGTCGAGTGGTGGATGGTCGAAGCCTTCACCCACCAGACGGCCGGTGGCCAGCACAATGCGGGGTGCATCAGGAGGTAACGCTTCCAGCGCGGCCAGGCTGGCGCTGCGTTGGCGTGCGCTCAGGCGGCCATGCAGCAGAAACAGGTTTGCTACCTGCTCGGCCAGCGCACCGGCAATCGCGGTGATGTGATCGGTGCGCTCACTGAGCAGCAGCAGCTTGCGGCCATCACCCCAGCAGGCGAGAGCCTCGACCACGATCCGCTCGGTGCGGCGTGGGTCCTCCGCCAAGCGACGCATCAGCTCCTGGATCGGCAGATCGGCCGGTAGTGCAGGGAGCTGATGGGTGCGGCTCACCAGCTCCAGGGTCTTGGGCGCCCCGGCAGGTCGCTGGGCGGAGTGGCGAATGGGGCCGCACTGCATGAACAGGATCGGCTGCAGACCGTCCCGGCGCACCAGGGTGGCCGACAACCCCAGCACGTGGCGGGCCTTCACATGCCTGAGGATCGTTTCAAAGGAGGCGGCGGCGATGTGGTGGCATTCGTCGACGATCACCTGCCCGTAGCTCTGCACCACGGGGTTCACCTCCCCCTTCCGAACCAGCGACTGCATCACGGCGATGTCGAGTTGGCCGGTGGGCTTGGCTTTGCCACCACCGATGCATCCGATCGCCTCAGGAGCGACATCCAGAAAGGCGTGGAGCCGCTCTTGCCATTGGCGCAGCAACTCCGCCCGATGCACCAGCACCAGGGTGTTGACCCTGCGGCGCGCCAGGATCGCTGCTGCCACCACTGTTTTCCCGAACGCCGTTGGCGCCTGCAGCACGCCGATGTCATGGCGCAGCATTGCCTCCACGGCGGTCTCCTGGTCATTGCGAAGTTGGCCCGTGAACACCAGCTCCAGCGGTAAGCCGTTCTGGCGTTCATCGATCAGCTCCCAGCTGATCCCTTGCTCCTTCAGCAGGGTCTGCACGGGTTCCAGGCAGCCCCGCGGCAGGGCAATGTGCTGGGGAAAGTTCTCGGCGCAGCCGATCACCCGCGGTTTGTCCCATACCGACAGGCACATCGCCTGAGCCTTGTAGAAGGCCGGGTTGGCGAAGGCGGCGAGGCGGATCAGGCGATTGAGCAATGGCTGCGGCAGGGCCGAGCGCTCCACATAGAGGCGATCGGCCAGGGTGAGGGTGAGGGAGGTTGGCAGCGGTCCGCTGAGCTTCGCAATTGCAGGAGGTGCCTTCCACGGGGTCGCCAGGTCCTCCTCGTCGATGAAGCTGAGATCGAGCGGATGGGCACCGCCGGTGGCGGTCTGAAGCACGCTCTGCAGTCCCGCCATCGACAGCCGCTGCAGGGTTGCCAGATAGGCCCACTGATCGGGATAGGGCTGCAGGTCGTCATCCACGAACACGCTGCAGCCCCGCTGCCGAGGTTCCTTCTGCAGCGGCAGGGCGATCAGGTTGCCGAAGCCGCCTTTCGGCAGGATGTCCTGGTTGGGGAACAGCCGGTCGTAGGAGCTCAACTGCAGCTGACGCGTGGCGTTGCAGGTGTGGCTGATCAGGGCCGCCCCCAGCTGGCGGGCCTCCCGCGCCGATACGGCCTCCTCAAAGAACACCCACACGTGAGCACCGTCTCCAGAGCGGGAGATCTCCAGTGCGGCCGGCACCGCCAGCTCCCGGCAGGAGCGCAGAAAGGCCCGGGCATCGTCACGCCAGTCCTGCTCGTCAAAGTCGACGGCCAGCAGGTGGCAATGGTCGTTGTCCAGCAGGGGGTAGAGGCCGATGGTGTGGTCTCCGGCCAGGTGGCCGTAGATCGCTGCATCGCTGAGCGGCAGCAGCTCGCGGTGGTTGCAGTCGCGGCAGGAGATCCGTGGCTTCTCGCAGATGCCTGGGCGCCACTCATTGGCGCAGGCCGGTGCATAGCCCGAGCGCCCGTTGCTGTTGCTCTGCCAGCGCAGAGCGTAGACGTCGTCGCGACCGCGGAACAGGTGCCGGAACAGCGCCACCTTCTCCTGCGTGGAACTGGGGCCGTTGGCAGGTGCGGCCTTCGCAATCGGCGCGGTTTCCGTTGGGGCAGGTTCGCCGGATCGCCAGGCGATGCCGTGGGCCTCCAGAAGCCCAATCAAGCGGGCGTTCTCCCGGCGCAGCCGATCTAGATCAGAGGGCTTGGCGTCGGCCATGCGGCATGCGCTTCAGCGCTGATCGGCATGTTGGTAGACAACATTGCGCTCCCGCTTGCCCACTGCCACGACAAGCACGAGGAGCTCATGGTCACGCACCTCGTAGACCAGACGGTACCCGGCGGCCCGCAACTTGATCTTGTAGCGGTTGGAGGATCCACGCAATTTGCTCGCGGGGATCCTGGGCTCAGTCAGCCGCTCGGCCAACTTGTTCTTGAACTGCTCTCGGGTTCCTGGCGTTAGCTTCCGCCACTCCCGAAGGGCTTCCGGGTGAAATGCCAGCTCAAAGGGCATCGAGGCTGACCCGCACCGGCTCCTGGCCGTCTGTCAGCCGGGCATCGGCGATGCGGCCCAGCTCCAGGTCGTCCACCAGATCCATCAGTTCTTCGTAGGCCCTGGCCGGCACGCAGTAGAAGGCCGGCTCGTTGCGGTTGAGCACCGCGACGGCCATCCCCTCTCCTGCCGCCAGGGTGGCCATGGGGTTTTTCTTGTGTTCCGAGATGCTCACGGCAGTCTCGGCGAGTACACGGTGGGCCATCAGCGGGACAGGAAGGCAATACTCCACACCCTAGGTCTCCAGCCAGGTCTCTGGAAAGGTCGCTGGGTGGGTCTGGATCGAGTGGGTGGTGCCCGGCTGGTCTCCAGCAATTTTGGAGGCCGTCCTGGGGAATTGTTTCCCTGTTATTGCAGTGTCAGGCGAGCGGTCGTTGATGCTGAAGCGGCTTGCCCTGATTACCTCAGGACATGATGTTGGGCCGAATTAAGTAGGCAACCTCCGCCCAGCCGTGATTCCGCACCATCCAGGGCACGACGGCCCATGAGTTCACCCCGCGCAGGTGAATGCCTGACGAATCAATGGCGCAGTCCTGAGAGGAACTCTGTGAGAAGGTCGCTGCCGCTCCCTGGCATTGCCTGTCATCGCCTGGTTCCTACTGGCCTTCTGCCAGTCGATGCGTGAGCGGCCGTACGCTTGACCTTCAGCGATTCTCAGCCCTGGATTGAAAGCGGGTGACCGGATTCGAACCGGCGACGTTCAGCTTGGGAAGCTTTTCGTTTGGTTAGCCAAATCGCCTGTGCTGCAATGAGGCTTATGTTCCTTCAGGCTTGGATGTGAGAAGGTCTGTGAGAAGGTTTAGGGCTATTCTCCTGCCGTGAGAAGGTGCGGGTTCGGGCCTGCGGGCATGGGCCACGGCAATGCTTACCCAAGACCGCGAGGTAGAATCAAGGGGCAGAAAGTTGAATTTAGCGTGGCCGAGATATTTGCAGTTTGGGTTAACCAACTTCTCGGCCTCTGCGGTTTCAGCAGTGGCTCCGGTCGGCGACGGCTGTCCTCCGCTCCGGGGCCGGTGTAAGGGTGGCGGGTTCAGCTGCTCTCCCGCGGCTGCGGTAGTGGAGCAGCTGCCAGCCGGTAGGGGTTGGGGCGAGGGTCATCTCCCCGGTGGAGGCATGGACTTGAGGTTAGGCGGGGTTGTGGGGATGGAGGGCTGCCATCGCCACGCTGAGCGGAAGATTCGGGCTCTCGGGGTTCACATCCACACTCTGCAGCTGGGGCCGCAGCACCAGGTCCATGTCCTCCATCGGGATGGCGCCGAGCAGCACCTCATGGCCTAACACCATCGCGCCGGTGAAGCAGCGGCGGTTGCGGAAACGCACCTCCACCGGCCCCACGTAGGGCACGCTACGGCAGTGGCCATCGGCCAATACCACCTCTCGCCGCTCCAGTTCCGCCAGGTTCAGCTGAATCGCCAGGTGATCCGGAATGCACAGATGAACCGCTCCGCTGTCGGCTAGGGCCGTCACCTCCAGCGGCGCCAGATCGGGCCGGGTGGGTTGCTGAGGGAGAAGGTGCCGCGGATTAATTCCATGGGCACAAAATAGAGCGAATGAGGGCTTGTTCCCAGGGTTTAAAGCCCTTGCCATCGAGGCTAACCCTCCCAGATCTCCGCCAGCTCCAACCGCAGCCCCGGCAGCAGTTCGCCCCCCTCCAGCGCCTCGGCCGCCTCGATGCGTTGCATCACCACCGGCGCCGCTGGATCAGCCCCCGGCTGCCAGATCTCCACAGCCCGCAGTTCTGGAAACAGCAGCCAGCCCAGCTGGGCGCCATTGGCGAGGTAGGAGGCCATCTTGCGCCGCAGGGCTTCGCTGCCGCGGGGGCCCTCATCCGAGGGGCTCACCAGCTCCACCACCAGGTCCGGGCACAAGGGCGGGAAGCCTCGGCGTTGTTCGGGCGTGAGCGCCTGCCACCGCTCCAGACGCACCACGGCCGCATCGGGGCTGAGCACGGAGCCATCGGGGAGGCGGAAGCCGGTGGAGCTGTCAAATACCTTCCAGCCCCCCTGGCCAAGGGCCCAGACCTGCAGGCGCGCACTAAGAAGGTTGTTCCTGGCGCTGGTATCTCCTCCGGTTGGGGTCATCGCGATCAGTTGGCCATCGGCCGCCAGCTCCAGCACCGCCTCGGGGTTCGCCTCGCACACCAGGGCGAACTGCTCCGGGGTGAGCTTCAGGCCCGTCGGCAGCACAAGGGGCTCCAGACCTGTGGCTGGCGCCTGCGGGGCGGCGGAAGCAGGGGGGGCGAGGGTCATTTCCCCGAGGGAGGCGTGGGCTTCAGGTTAGGCGGGGTGCTTGGCGCACAACTGCAGCGGTTGCGCTCACCGCAGTGGCACACTGATGGCCCGGGCCCATCCCTCCCGCCGGATGAACACCCCTCCCCTCACCCTTGCCAGCGATCAGGGGGCAGCAACGGCGCTGCTGGGCGACATCGCAGCCCTGTGCGCCGCCCAGGGCGCCCAGTGGCACCCACACCTGCGGGCGGAGGTGGCCGAGGGAGCCATGCGGCTGCTGGCACCACCGGGTACCACCGGGCCCTTGATCACGATGCCCACCCACCTGCTGGTGCCGATCGCCGGGGCCCGTTGGAGTGATGGCGCCAACGCTCTCGAATTGCTCGCCCCCCCCCGAAACGACCACCCCCGTGCAGCGGCAGCTGCTGCAGCTGCATGTGGCCCTCTACAACGCCACAAGCAAGCTGCGCTGGTGGAGCACCCAGCACCCCGCCCGACTGGTGGAGCATTGCCCGGCGGTGGCCGAGGCGCTGCGGCCGCTCAAGCCTCACCACGGCAACGGCCCGCAGGAGCCCACGGCGGCGGAGCGGTTCCTGGCCACCCGCAGCTTCGGCTGGAAAGCTAAACCGGAGAACGGGCCGCGCCGCCAGGTGCTGCTGCCGCTGATCGATCTGCTCAACCATCACCACCACGGCGCTCCCCTCCGGATCGAGGCAGGTGCGATGCGGATGGCCACCGCCCAGCCGGTGGGCAGCGGCGAATGCTTCGCCCACTACGGCCACCGCCGCGATGGGCTGGATCTGGCCCTGCACTACGGCCATGCCGATCCCTCCACGCCCTTCGCCCACTGCGCACCACTGCCGATCAACGTGGAGGGGGTGGGTCTGATCCAGGTGGAGCACCAGGTGGGGCGCCGCCCCGCCCATCCGCTCGACCCCCCGCGCGTGGAGCTGGAGGAGGGCGGCGTGCGGCTCAGCCACCTCTGCTGCCACCGGGGGCATCCCGAGCGGGTGAGAACCCTGCTCAAGCTGCCGCTGCAGGCGGGCTTGCAGCGGCGGGGCCACGGCCAGGTGGAAGCGCAGCGGCTGGCCCAGCGGGGGCTTGAGGCCCTCGGCGCGGCCAACATCGGCCTGCTGGAGCGGCTGACCTCTGCCGCCGAGGCCGCCGATCACCCGGGCGGATCCGTTCTGGCCCAGGCAGCTCGCCGTCAGGCGGCGATCATCGCCGCGGTGATGGGCTGAGCCGCTCCGGGCCCAGGTCCGCTCTGACACCGCCGGATGGGGAGGGCGGCAGCTTCAGGCGTTGGCCGCCAGCCAGGCGTGGAGATCGGCCATGCCCTCAAAATCGAGCAGGGCCTCGGCAAGGGCCTCCAGTTGCGGCAGCGGCAGGCTGCGAATCAGGCTTTCCTGCTCAGCGCTCAGGGGCCCGCAGCGGCGGCTCAGCAGGCGCAGGGTCACCTTGGTTTCTCCTCGGGCCTCACCCTGCGCCTCCCCCCGCCCAAAGATCTCGCGGTAGGCGACGCTCTTGGTGAAGTCGTCGAGGGTGATGCCGCCCATGGCGCAGAGCTCCTGGATTGATCGGCCGTTAAAGCGTGCCACCAAGATAGCGGCGATGACGTCATCAATCTCGGCGGCGCTGCTGCTGCCGGCCACCCGGGCCCGGAGGGCGGCGGTGGTGGCGGGCAGGTCCTGCTCGCTCTGGAGCAGCAGGGCCAGGGCCTGCACCAGGGCCGGCGCGGTGGGGTTGGCGGCGGCGCTCAGCAGCTCGATCCACTGCACCCGCTGCTCCACAAACTCCGCCACCGGGGCTGGATCGCCGAAGTGCAGCTGGCGGGAGGGGCAGAGCACCACCACCCGCCACCGCTCGATACCCGGCTCCTGCTGCAGCAGCCGGGCGGTTTCGGCGTAGAGGCGCCGCAGGAAGCCGCCGTCGGCGGCCATCTGGGCCTCAAGAATCAGCGCAGGCAGATCGGGCCGCTCTGGCGGCGGCAGAAACAGGCCATCGAGCCGGTATTCGCGCTCCTTGAGCACCGGCGCCGAAAACCTATACCCCCTGGCATCAGCCGGTAGATCGGGCAGCAGCGGCAGGATGCGATCGGGTTGCTGCTGGAACAGCCAAAAAAAAAGCTTGTCGCTGGCGACCACGACGGCGTCCTGTGGGCGGGTGCTTCAGGTGTTGGCCGCCAGCCAGGCGTTGAGATCGGCCATGCCCTCGAAATCGAGCAGGGCCTCGGCAAGGGCCTCCAGCCGTTCCAGTGGCAGGCTGCGAATCACGCTTTCCTGCTCCGCGCTCAGGGGCCCGCAGCGGCGGCTCAGCTGGCGCAGGGTGACCTTGGCTTCTCCTCGGGCTTCTCCCCGGGCCTCACCTAGGGCGACGCCACGGGCCTCCCCCCGCCCAAAGATCTCGCGATAGGCCACGCTCTGGGTGAAGTCGTCGAGGGTGATGCCGCCCATGGCGCAGAGCTCCTGGATTGATCGGCCGTTAAAGCGTGCCACCAGGATAGCGGCGATGACGTCATCAATCTCGGCGGCGCTGCTGCTGCCGGCCACCCGGGCCCGGAGGGCGGAGGTGGTTGCCATGGCAGGCAAGACTGGAAAAGGTGAATGCCCAGCTGATTACCCCGCTTCCATGAGCCTCTCCCTGGCCCAGCCCGAGCTTGACGCGATCACCGCCGCCTGCCGGAAGCATCAGGTGCTGCGCATGCATCTGTTCGGTTCAGCCCTGCGCGATGATTTCGACCCCAGCCGTAGCGATTTGGACCTGTTGGTGGAGTTCCAGCAGATCGAGCCGGAAGACCTGGTGAAGGCCTACTTCGGACTAGAGAATCAACTGACCACGATCACCGGTAAATCCGTTGATCTGGTGATGGCGGATGCCATCCGCAATCCGTATGTCCGCCGCGATATCAATGATTCTAAGCTGCTGATCTATGAGGCCGATCGATGAAGCGTGATCCACGGGCCTTTCTGGACGATGTGATTGATGCCGGTTGCGCCATCATGCAAGCCGTGGATGGTATGAGCCTGAACGATTACCTCAATAGTCGCCTCATACGCTCTTCCATAGAGCGGGAGTTCACCATTATAGGAGAAGCTCTCGCCCAGCTCTCCCGCCGAGAAAAAGGTCTGTTTGCTCAGATTGAACTGGGTCCACAGATCATCAGCTTCCGCAACAAGCTCACGCACGAATATATCACGATCAACCATCAATTGGTTTGGGGAGTCATTGAAACTCATCTTCCTCTGCTTGTTGAATGCTGCAGTCAGTTGCTTCGCCAACTCGATGGGGGACACCCGCCAAGCGATAGCCCCTGCCCCCTAGAACCTCCACCGATGGATTGAGGTCTGGAGAGAACAGCGACCTTTTCACCCTATCCTGCGCCATCAATCGCTCCAGGGTCGTCTCCCGGGCAGAGAAGGCAACAGCGACAGGATCCGATCCGGTTGGTGCTGGAAGAGCCAATAGAAAAGCTTGTCGCTGGCGACCACAACGGCTGGATCGGGTCTGAATCACCCAGCAGGTTGGCACGGGGGAGCGGCGATAGGGGGTGATTGGCCCTGGTACAGGCTTGCGAAAAGGGTTATATGACCCTTATAGCAACTACGGCCACTACAGCCGATTAGAAGCAGACGGATTGAGTGACTGGCACCCTTCTTTTTTGCAACTTGGCACCCACGCTGACATCAAAACCAAACAATGGGGCAGCAAGTTGATTGCGGTGCTCAAAGGCACTGCCACAAGAGCACAAGGCAAAAGCAAGCGCCACAGGCACTGCATTGGTCAGCAATCACTGCCGCTCAACCTGCCGACGCTGCAGCAACTCCCCGAGCACTGGCAGCAAATCGCCCAGCAGTTTCGGCGTTGCAACGCACCACGCTGGAATGATGACGACTGCCTGAATAGCAGTTAGGGCACAAATGCTGTGCTGGAGGGGAAATAAACTTTAGGAATAGGCGTCAAGGTGAATATCTTGTGGTGCTCATTGCTGCCTTGCTTTGTTGCGGAAACTCATTTGATTCAATGCAGAAATAACAGCGATGCCGCCCAGAAGAAGCGGCAACATTCTCAAATCAGCACAGACGGTGCCAGGTAATCAATGCTCCAGGCCATCAAAAAGGGTCTTTACAGACCCGTTGGTATTGTTGGTTTTTGTTGGAGTGGGCGGGGTTTATGCCAAGATGGTCAGGAAGGTCCCGGTGCCGGAGGTCCGTAAACTGAATTCGGAGATGGTGAACTCTCAACCGTCTTAAAGGATTTCTCGGTATCCTCCGCCACCATGAACGTCATTTTTGGCGTGACCCACTCCAACTTCTCCTTTTTTTCGACAGCGAGTTTGTCGGTGTGGTCAAAGTCTGCAGAAATCATAATTGTAAGCGTTCAGGGGGCGTGACAGCATGCGGCGAACTCTGTCTCTGCTGAATCCTTGACAGCGGCCTGATTCTCGTTTGCATCTCAGGCAGAGACTGTTTGCGATGGGCGCCCCACCAACAGGGA
>NZ_JAGQCH010000031.1 GCF_024346055.1 Cyanobium sp. Cruz CV13-4-11 | reverse complement strand
CTGGAGATGACTCGATCAGTGTGATTGGTGGTACCACTAGCACCCTCAACGCTGGGGATAACAACGACACGATTTCTATCGGTAGCAGCGGCAATGTTTCGCTGGCTCAGGGTGATGCCGGCAATGACTCGATCGTCTCCGCTGGCATCGTTTCTTCCATTGATGGTGGAGCGGGCACTGACACGATCTCGGTAACAGCTGGAACGGTTACCTCCATCGGCGGCGGTAGCGACGCCAGCGCCGACTCGATCAATATTGCCGTTGGAACCGTCAACACCATCAACGCTGGCGATGGTGCCGACACGATCAATATTGTCAGCGGTAACGTCTCACTGGCTCAGGGCGATATCGGAAATGATTCGATCGTTTCAGCAGGCACTGTTAGCTCCATTGATGGTGGAGCGGGCACTGACACCATCTCCATAACCGCAGGAAGTGTCAGCTCGATCGGTGGCGGAACAGACGTTGATTCGATAGTCATCAGCGGCGGCATCGTTAACACGATTAGTGCTGGCGGTGAGAACGACACGATCAGCATCAGCGGTGGCAATGTTTCTCTGGCTCAGGGCGAGGCCGGCACTGACTTCATCAGCATCAGCGGCACCGCCAATATCGACACGATCGATGCTGGCGCTCAGGATGATTCAATCGTCGTTGCCGGCGGCACGATTGATTCGATCAACGCTGGCAGCGATAACGACTCGATCGTCATTTCTGGTGGCTCGATCGGCACCATCACCGCTGGCGAAGGCACTGACACGATCACCGTCTCTGTCGGCGGCAATGTCTCGCTGATACAGGCAGAAGGTGGCACCGACTTCATCAGCATCGGCAGCGGAGCCAATATCGACACGATCGATGCTGGCGCTGCAAACGATTCGATAGTTGTTGTCGGCGGCACGATTGATTCGATCAATGCCGGCACCGGCAGCGACACGATCAATATTTCTGGTGGTGGTGTCTCGATTGCTCTCGGTGGCGCGGATGACTCCGTTGATCTGTTCTCCATTAGCGGCGGTCAGGTCGGCACAATTTCCGCCGGTGGTGGCAGTGACACGATCAATATTTCTGGCGGCAGCGTGTCGCTTGCCTCGGCTGATGCCGGCACTGACTTCATCAGCATCAGCAACACAGCCAACATCGACACGATCGATGCCGGCGCTGCAAACGATTCGATAGTTGTTTCCGGCGGCACGATTGATTCGATCAATGCCGGTACAGAAGCTGACTCGATCGTCATTTCCGGTGGCAGCATCGGCACGATCGATGCAGGCAGCGAGAACGACTCGATCGTCGTTTCCGGTGGCACCGTTGATTCCATCAATGCCAGCAGCGGCAATGATTCGATCGCCATCTCCGGTGGCACTATTGCCACTGTCGATGGCTTCACGGGCAGCGACACGATCAACATCTCCGGTGGTGGTGTCTCGATCGCCCTCGGTGGATCGGATGACTCCGTTGATCTGTTCTCCATTAGCGGCGGTCAGGTCGGCACAATTTCCGCCGGTGGTGGCAGTGACACGATCAATATTTCTGGCGGCAGCGTGTCGCTTGCCTCGGCTGATGCCGGCACTGACTTCATCAGCATCAGCAACACAGCCAACATCGACACGATCGATGCCGGCGCTGCAAACGATTCGATAGTTGTTGCCGGCGGCACGATTGATTCGATTAACGCCGGTACAGACGTTGATTCGATCGTCATATCTGGCGGCAGCATCGGCACCATTTCAGCTGGCACTGAAAACGACACGATCAGCATTAGTGGTGGCAATGTCTCCCTGGCTCAGGGCGAGGCTGGCACTGACTTCATCAGCATCAGCGGCACCGCCAACATCGATACGATCGATGCTGGCAGCGAGAACGATTCGATAGTTGTTGCCGGCGGCACGGTTGATTCGATCAACGCCGGCACCGGCAGCGACACGATCAATATTTCCGGTGGTGGTGTCTCGATTGCCCTCGGTGGATCGGATGACTCCGTTGATCTGTTCTCCATTAGCGGCGGTCAGGTCGGCACCATTTCCGCCGGTAGTGGCAGCGACACGATCAATATTTCTGGCGGCAGCGTGTCGCTTGCCTCCGCTGATGCCGGCACCGATTTCATCAGCATCAGCAACACAGCCAACATCGATACGATCGATGCTGGCAGCGAGAACGATTCGATAGTTGTTGCCGGCGGCACGATTGATTCGATCAACGCCGGAAGCCAGAACGACTCGATCGTCATTTCTAGCGGCAGCATCGGCACCATTTCTGCCGGCACTGAAAACGACACGATCAGCATCAGTGGCGGCAATGTCTCCCTGGCTCAGGGCGAGGCCGGCACTGACTTCATCAGCATCAGCGGCACCGCCAACATCGACACGATCGATGCTGGCAGCGATAACGACTCAATCACGGTCACAGCTGGCACTGTTGATTCGATAAATGCCGGCACTGGCAGCGACACGATCACCATCTCCGGTGGTGGTGTCTCGATTGCCCTCGGTGGATCGGATGACTCCGTTGATCTGTTCTCCATTAGCGGCGGCCAAGTCGGCACCATTTCCGCCGGTGGTGGCAGCGACACGATCAATATTTCTGACGGCAGCGTGTCGCTTGCCTCCGCTGATGCCGGCACTGACTTCATCAGCATCAGCGGCACCGCCAATATCGACACGATCGATGCTGGTGGCGAGAACGATTCGATAGTTGTTGTTGGCGGCACGATTGATTCGATCAACGCTGGCAGCGAGAACGACTCGATCGTCATTTCCGGTGGCAGCATCGGCACCATTTCAGCTGGCACTGAAAACGACACGATCAGCATCAGTGGCGGCAATGTCTCCCTGGCTCAGGGCGAGGCCGGCACTGACTTCATCAGCATCAGCGGCACCGCCAATATCGACACGATCGATGCTGGCGCTCAGGATGATTCAATCGACGTTGCCGGCGGCACGATTGATTCGATCAACGCTGGCAGCCAGAACGACTCGATCGTCATTTCCGGTGGCAGCATCGGCACCATTTCTGCCGGCACTGAAAACGACACGATCAGCATCAGTGGCGGCAATGTCTCCCTGGCTCAGGGCGAGGCCGGCACTGACTTCATCAGCATCAGCGGCATCGCCAACATCGACACGATCGATGCTGGCGCTGATAACGATTCGATAGTTGTTTCCGGCGGCACGATTGATTTGATCAACGCTGGCAGCCAGAACGACTCGATCGTCATTTCCGGTGGCAGCATCGGCACCATTTCATCTGGCACTGAAAACGACACGATCAGCATCAGCGGCGGTAACATTTCGCTGGCTCAAGGTGAAGATGGCACTGATTCGATCAGTGTCACCGGCGGCGCCACTAGCACCATCGATGCCGGTGCTGGTAACGACACGATTTCGATTCAGAACAACGCTCCCGTCAGCTTTGTTCTGGCCGGATCTGGTTCTGATTCGGTGTCGATTTCTGCTTCGGCAACCTACAGCTATGAAGTAGAAGCAGGCACGGGTGATGACACTGTCTACAGCGGCATCGGTGACGATACAATTACTAGTGAAGATGGCAATAACTTTATTGAGGATAAGGGTGGCAACAACTTTATCCTTGTAGCCGGAACTGGCAACAACACGATTCAGACCAGCGCCACCCAACCCGGCGACGATGTGATCCTCTCGTTTAGCAGCGGTAACGATTCCATTCTCTCCGGTGGTGGCAACGACACGATCCTTGTCGTCGCAGGCAACAACACCATCAGTGCTGGCGATGGAGACGATTATATCTTAACCGGTTCTGGCAGCGATTCTGTGCTGGCCGGTGTCGGCAACGACACGATCTACGGCTCCCGGTCACCTGATAGCGGCGGCGATACGATTGTTGGCGGCGACGGTAGCGATTACCTCAGTTACGAAGATCTCAATTCAAGTGCCCAGCTGCTGGTGCAGTTCTCTGGCACTCAGGCAGGCACCGTTCAGCGCTTCGATTCCATCTCAGAGGCTTCTATTGCGGTTGGTGGTTTCGACCAGAACCTCACTACCAGCACTAACGGATCAGGCTTCACCGATCAATTCAGCGGTATCAACGACAGCCTGCGCCTCAGCGAAGGCAACGACCGGGTGGTGTTCGCTGGTCCAACCAATTCAAGCTTCGGCACCACAATCAACGCTGCTGGTGGTGCCCGAGACCTGCTCGATTACTCCGGCTTCGGCGAAGCCAACCCAGTACTGGTCAGCCTCACCAGCAACAGTAGTGGCTATTCAGTTGCACTCACTCCCAGCATCACCTTCACGGTTTCGCAATTCCAAAATGCCCAAGGAGTTGGCAGTGGTTTGTCCTCTGCAGCCGCTGCTGGCACCAATGGCTTCGTTCAGAACTTTGAGGGTGTCATCGGTGGCAACGGCAGCGACACGATCGTGGGCTCTACCGCCAACAACTTCTTAGTAGGCAACGGCGGTGATGACACCATCGCCGGTGTGGCTGGTGCCAACACCATTTACGGCGGTGAAGGCAATGACATCATCATTCCCGGTGCGAATGGGAATAACTACGTTGATGCTGGTTCCGGCTACAACATTTTCTACGTCAATGCGCAGAACCTCACGCCAGGTAACTTTTATGCACCCAATGATGGTGCTCGTAATGTCACCCAGCTGATCGATGCCGGCGGCACTACCCAGGGACCTGCTGGCACTTGGGATCCTGGCGCCCAAGGCATCAATGTGATCTTTGGTGGTGATGCCAATGGCAGCAACTACCGCACCCTTGAGGCTTCTAATGGCTCTGACACCTGGAACCTTTCCGACACTGCTCTGAGCAATATCGGTTATGTCGACATGGGCAATGGAAACGATTACGTCTCCACGGCCACCGTCAACAAGGGCACTCCCTTCAATGTCACTTACAACGGTGGAGCTGGCACCAACGAGATTGAGCTCAATCTCACCTTCGGCCAGTTTGCCCTGCTCACCCAGGCCGGTCGCTTCGGCAGCGACATCCTCAGCTACACCGATGCCCCCGGCAGCGCCACTTTCAGCAGTGATCTGCTGAACATCAACGCCACTAATTTCAACTCCGCCAGTGTGGGCTTCATTTCCCCCGCAGCCTTCAACCTGTTGCTGGTGGATCCCACCGCCACCACCCAGAACCGGGTAATTGGTACCAGCGGCGGCACGGTGCTCAGTGGTGGCGATCTCACCATCGACTCCGGCGCCAATGCCCGCACCGAGGCGATCGCCACCTCCACCCCCTTCCAGTCCAGCGCCCTTGCCGATGGCACCCAGGTAGCCGGTGCCCTGCAGAGCCGCTTCACGGCCGGCGCTGATCTCAGCGGTGTTGCTACCGCCAACCAGCAGGCCGGTACCCTCGCCACAAGCGTTGCCGAGCGTGCTGAGGCTGTCACCGGTGCCTACGGTTTCGGCGCCGACCGCAGCGATTTCAGTGCTGGCGGCAGCGTCTCCCTGCAGCTCACTGGCCGGGTCGCCGGTGGCGCTAACGCAGGCAGTGTCGCCACCGTGGTGCAGGCCGATTCCGCCATGGATGTGGCCGGTGGCATTGACGCCAATGTGAGTGCTGCGGCAACCCTCAGCCTTGATGCTGCCGCCGACAGCAATCAGTTCAGCATTGCCCGCAATGTGTCCGGCCTGAGCGTCGCCAACCTGCGCTCCAGCGTTGCCGGCCTCGCCGACACAGCGTTAGGTGGTAGCGCCAACTTCGTCAGCGCCGGCGATGACGCTCGCATCACCGCCAGCGCCAGCGGCAACAACAGTGTGATCGCCACCAGCGTCGGCGGCCAGAGCCTGCCGGCCCTGTCCGTCACGATTCCGGCAACACCCGCCGAAAGCAAGGACGTGGTGGTGCCTGGTGCTGCCGGCGCCCCCTTCCCCTTCATTGATGGCGACCTGGTGGTGTTCAACACCTCCTGGGGTCAGAACATCAGTGGCGAAGGTGGTGTGGTGGCAGGACGTCGCTACTACGTCTCCGACGTCAACCCCGGCCTGCGCACCCTGCGCTTGCGCGATTACGCCTCCACCGTTTCTGATCGCATCACCTTCTTTGGTGACGCCGGCTCCATGATCACCATCCCGGCTGCCAATGCCTTCAGGCCCGGTGCGGCTATGGCCGATGCCTCCGCCTTGGCCACAGCCGTTGATCTCAACCGCACCCTCGTTGCCGGATCCGGCGTGAGCAGCGGCGCTGAGCTCAGCCTTGACGCCACTGCTAGCCAGTTGCTCGATGTTCGTGCCACCAGCGTCGCAGGCGAGGCCGTAGCCGGCCTCAACCGCCTTGGCGGTCAACGCGGCGCCATCGGTAGCGACTCACCCGCCTGGAGTCAGGTGATGGCGATCGACGCCTCCGCCATTAGTGCCGGCAGTGGCGCTGATCTGCGTGCCAGTGCCACCGAAAGCGCCTCCCTGGCGGCTAATTCCACTGCCGGCGCCAGCCTCACCGAGGCCAGCGCCCGTGTGATCGGCATCAACACCTCCCCCGTTGCCGCCGGCGACACCCTCAACGTCACCACCAGCGCCAACCTCAGCCTCAACGGCCAGGCCCTCAGCACTGCCGGCAGTGCCCGTGCCCTCAGCGGCGCTGGTGCCGGCGCTGCCACCGCCACCAACGCCAGCGCCGCCACCCTGCCCGATACCACCTCCCAGGTGATCGCCCTGCGCCAGGCCAACCAGTCGGCCGGTGCGGATCTCAATCTCAACGCCAGTGCTGATCTCGAGCTCACGGCTCTAGCCCGCACAGTGAACGGCAGCCGCCGCCTTGATTTCATCCAGGCCAACGGCACCAACGAAACCCTGTTCGCCCCCAACAGCGGCCTGGTCCAGGGCGATCTGGTGCAGCTCTCCGGTGCAACTCCCCAGACGGCCGGTCTCATCACCGACACCAACTACTGGGTGCGGGATCTGGCCTTTGGCTCCATCGGCAGCGGCAACACCATCACCATGCCCAACGGTGTCACCTACACCAACGGCATGACGGTGGTGTTCCGCCTCAACGCCGCCGCCGCCGCCAACCTTGTTGACGAGAGCGTCACCACCAGTGTTAACGGCATCACCCTTGGCCGTACCTATTTCGTCACTGGCGCATCAGGCAACACCTTCCAGATTGCGGAAACCGCCGCTGGCTCTGCGGTGCCGCTCACCAGCAGCAACAGCCTGCCCAGCGGCCTGATCGACGGCGAGCGCTTCCAGCTCAGCTCCGCCGCCGATCCCTTTGCCCCTGTCGTTGACCTCTCAGGCTTGGCCACGGCCAACATCAGCTTCAACCAGATCGCCACGGCCTCCGCCTTCGCCGGCGGACGTCCCAGCACCTCCAACATCGCTTCCGCCGCCCGGCTCGACCCCAGCCTCGAGCGGGCCCAGGTGCTTGGCCTCAGCGGCAACCACAGCGCTGGCCACAGCATCAGCGCCGGCGCTGATGCCACGGTGATCGCAGCTGCCACCGCCAATCTCGACAGCCGGGCCATCAATGTCGCCTCCCCCGCCACCGCCGGTGCCGCCGCCAACGTCACCGGTATTGATGGGGTGATGATCGCCGCTGCCGCCGACGGCAGCGTGCGCGCCACCGCCGCCGTCGACGCTGAGGTGGCCGCCACCACCACCGGCAGCTCCGCCAACAGCGACTTCGCGCTCGCCAACACCCTGGTGGATGTGATTGGTATCCGCAGTCGCGGCGCGGCCGACACCGCCACCATCGCCGCGGACGGAACCATCACCGCTGCCGCCCGTATCGGCAGTGGCACCACCGCCAGCACCGTGGTGGGCAACAGCGACGCCCTGGCGATCCTCAACGCCACCGCCATCTCCCTTGCCAACGCCGGCGCCTCCACCACCATCGGCGGTGTGGGCTCCATTTCGGCCCGCAGCGACCTCGGCAGCCTGGCGGCGCCGATCCTCGTTTCAGCCACCAGTGCCGCCAACGGCTTCGCCCGTGCCAACCTCGCTGCTGATGCCATTGGCATTTTCGGCACAGCAAACGGCAGCGATTTCCCCCTCCTCCAGCCCGGTGCAGCCGGCGGCGACCTCACGTCCACCGCCGTCACCAGCGCCCGCATCAACGCCTTCGGTGTTGCCGGTGCTGCCGAGGCCTTCCTGGCCGACGGCGTAGACCGCACCGCCCCCGCCCTGCTCATCGGTATCCAGGACACCGCCCTCGCCTTCGGTGCCGGCACCAACACCCTCACCGTCACCACTACCGGTGTGGTCAACCTCAATGCCACCAGCACCGCTGCCAACGCCAGCGCCGGCGCGGTAACCAGCGGCATTGGCCTGTTCGGCTCCAATGCAACGACCCCTGTCTCGATCGACTTCGACCAGTCCGGGCGCATCGCCATTGCCGCCAGTCAACGCTCCTTTGCCCAGGCGGTCAGCGTCAACGGTGTCAGCACCACCAACTTGGTGGATCAGGTTGTCGGCATTGAGTCCCAGTCCATCCTTGCCGCTGGTACGCTTCAGATTGGCGGCAGCGCCACCTCTCAGCAGCTCGCTAATGCTCGGTCGGAAGATTCCAGTGCCAGCGCCAGCGTTCGCTTGTAATTTTTGATGCACGATCTCATCGATCCCGCATTCCGCGCCGATGGGGCAGTGTTTCACTCCCGCCTCACAGAATCCGTAGACGCAGCGGCTCAGATCCCTTTCTCTGTATTTCTGCAGCAGGAGGGCCTTCTCCAACGCATGGCCAGGGAGGCGGCCCTTGCCGCCACCGTGAGCGGGGTCACCTTTTCCGACGATGAACACCCCGCCGTGATTGTGCGGCTCTGGGAGGGGCTCGAGGTTGATCCGCCCTTGAATCTGCATGGCGATTGGCTCTCCCTGGTGCCTGCCCCCCAGCAAGCGGTAGTGCTGCAGCGCTGGCAGGAGCTACGCCTGCAGAAATACATGGATCTCACCTACAGCCACCGCATCGACGCCTACTTCCTTGAACGTCGCGCCGAGTTGGAACGGGTCGTGTACGGCATGATTCGCGTGCGTAATCAGGGAGCCGCCGAAGAGCTCTATCTGCGCCTCATCGACGACTCCGCCGACTTCACCCAATTGGCCTGCGCCTACTCCCTTGGCGATGAGCGCTATACCCATGGGCTCGTCGGCCCGATGCCGATTGGCCAGCCCCACCCCTCCATAAGACAGGCTCTCAGCCCTCTGGCGGTTGGTGATATCGCTCCCCCTCTGCGTATTGACGACTGGGTCTTGATCTTGCGCATGGAACATCGCGAACCCGCGTCCCTCAACGAAGCCACGCGCCAGCAGCTCACCACGGAATTGTTCGAGGCCGACATAGCTGCTTTTCTCGCCGAGCAGGATCTCATCGCGGCCCTCGATACTCACGCTTCGGCAAAGGTCCCTAACCCTGGCAACACTGCCGGCATCGGTAAGACCGTGGACATCAGCCACACGGAAGTGGGCGAGTCACCTGCCCTGCCAGCTGGCCAGTTGGGTTGATCATCCATGGCTGATGCCGCCCAACTCCAGGCGCTGCTGCGCTCCTTTCCCTTCCTATCCGACCAGCCCGACGAACTGCTCGCCCTGCTGGCTTCCCGGGCGCAGCTCATTCGTTATGCCTTCGGCCAGCCGATCGCTCGGCCCGATCGCACCACCGGTCAGGTCTTCTTCCTGCTCCAGGGCACGGTGCGCTCTGTGGTCATGGCCGATCGTTTTGCCCGTCGTGTTGCCACTCTCCAACGCCATGAAGTGGGAGCTGTGCTCGCCTGGAGCGCCCTCAGCTGCGATCGCAACTGGGAAACGCTGCTTGCCTCCACCAACACGGTGCTCCTGGCCGTTCCCTACGACACCTTCAATGAAGGGCTGCAGCGCTACCCGGCTCTGGCCACCCGTGTGCGCGGCAGTGTCAACCCAGCCGAGTTGTTCGCCGTTCTCGACCGCTACCTCAACGACTACCCCCGCCTGCTGACCGATGAACTGATCCGCGCCGCCGTTGAACTGGCCGACAGCACCCCAGCCGTCACTGTGACCCAGGCCGGCCTCAGCGACCTGCCCCGAGATCCCAACCGGCTCTGGCTGGTGGCCGCCGGCCCGCTGGCTCTGGGTAGAGCGATCCGCGGCAACGAACTCGTTGAGGGTGATGCCAACGCTCCGGTGCGTTTGCTGGCGGTCGACAACCTGGCGCTCCAGGCCATCCTCAGCCCGCCCGCTCCTGAACGAGAGGCCACTGCCCCAGCTTCCGACGCGCCCGCGTCCGACTGGCAGCACCAGCTACTACAGACCTGGCAGCGACAACAGGAAAGCTTTGATCCAGATGCCATCCCTCCCGGCCAGGCCCTGGTCGAGGTGGAGATCCCTGACGAGGCCTCCGACGACCGCCCGCCAGCAGCCTTTCCCTACTTCCGCGGTGACAAGACCGTCGATTCGGCGATCGCTGCCTTCCGGATGATCTGCGATCACCTCAACCTGCCCTTCCGCCGCGAACTGTTCCGCCGGGTGTTCACCGACCATGCCAATCGCAAGGAAGGGATCTCCTTGGCACTTTCGGGCGCCGTTGCCGAATCGATCGGCCTGCAGACCCAGCTGCTCAACATCCAGGTCGACTCCATCCTCCGGCTGGAGACACCTTTGCTGGTGCGCTGGGGTCAGGGCCTGGCCGTGATTTACCGCGTTAGTACAACCGCGCTGGTGCTCGGTGTGCCGTCGGGCGGCGCTGGCAACCGCGAAATCTCCCTCGAAGGCTTCCGTGAACTCTGGGGCGATGAAGGTGAGGTGCTCACGCTTGCCGCTAACAACCTCACGCCCACCCGCAAGTTTGGCTTCAGCTGGTTCCTCCCCGCAATCCGCCGTCATCGCACGGTGCTGATTGAGGTGCTGCTTGCCAGCTTCTTCGCCCAGTTGTTCGGGCTCGTTAACCCACTGCTGATTCAGCAGGTGATCGACAAGGCGATCATCAACTCCAGCCCAGACGCCCTCGGTTTGCTCGGCTCGATGCTGGTGCTATTTGCGCTGTTTGAAGGCCTATTGCTCACCCTGCGCACCTTTCTGTTTGTCGACACCACCAATCGCATCGATCTGTCGCTGGGTACAGCGGTCATCGACCATCTTCTGCGTCTCCCGATCAGCTACTTCGATCGTAGACCGGTCGGCGAAGTCAGCAGCCGCATTGCTGAACTTGAAAAAGTTCGCGGCTTCCTGACTGGAACGGCACTCACCACCATTCTCGATGCGAGCTTTGCGATGCTCTATCTCGTGGTGATGGTGATCTACAGCTGGCAGCTCACCTTGCTCACGCTGGCCGTCATCCCCATTCTGGTCGTGCTAGTACTGTTTGTGTCTCCGATCATCCGTCAGCAGATCCAGCAACGGGCCATAGCCAATGCCCGCACTCAATCGCATCTTGTCGAAGTGCTGAATAGCATGATGACTGTTAAAGCGCAGAATATCGAGTTGCGGACGCGCTGGCGCTGGCAGGAGCTTTATACGAACTTTGTAGCCGAAGGTTTTGACAATACACTTACGAGCACAATTGCGGGCAATGTCAGTAATTTCCTCAATACACTCTCGAGCTTGCTTGTGATCTGGGGTGGCGCTTATTTGGTCCTGGCTAACCAGCTGACCCTGGGTGAACTAATCGCCTTCCGTATCATCTCTGGAAACGTTACTGGCCCGCTCCTGCGTATGACATCAATCTGGCAGAGTGTTCAAGAGGTTTCCCTTTCTCTTGAGCGGCTCAGCGATGTGATCGATACCCCTCAGGAGGCCGATGAAGATAACTACAAGCGCATGGTGATGCCAGCCATCAAGGGTGAGATTGATTTCCAAAATATCGAATTCCGCTATAAGCCTTCCTCTCCTCTGCAGCTGCGTGGCGTCAATCTTCATATTCCAATGGGTAGTTTTGTTGCCCTTGTAGGAACGAGCGGTTCTGGCAAAAGCACGCTCACAAAACTGGTGGCCCGTCTCTATCCCCCGGAAACCGGGCGCGTGCTTGTCGATGGCATTGATATCTCCAAGGTGGAGCTCTACTCGCTCCGCAGGCAATTAGGGATTGTGCCTCAAGACACGGTGTTGTTTGACGGTTCGGTTGAAGAAAACATCGCACTCACCAATCCAGACGCCACCACAGAAGAGATCATCCAGGCCGCCACAGTTGCCGCTGCCCATGATTTCATCATGGATTTGCCTGCTGGCTACGCCACTCAGGTTGGGGAGAGGGGCTCAGGCCTTTCCGGCGGCCAGCGCCAGCGCATCGCGATCGCCCGCACCATCCTGCAGCGCCCCAACATGCTGATCATGGATGAGGCCACCTCGGCGCTCGATTACCAAACAGAACGCGTTGTTAGTGAAAACCTCATGGAAGCGCTGCGAGGCTCCACCGTGCTGTTCATTACCCACCGGCTCAGCTCGATCACCAATGCCGACCTGATCATCTGCATGGGTCAGGGGACCGTGCTTGAAACCGGGAGCCATCGTGAGTTGATGGCTTCCAATGGGCCCTATTCCGTGCTGTTTCGCCAGCAAGGCCGCTCTGCCGGCACCTCCTCGTCGTCCTCCGGTTCTGGATCGTCGTCGTCCTCTTCCGGCTCGCGCAGCAGCACCCCGGTCATGCGATCGCCGAATCGCGGTATCGGCACCGCCTGAGCGAGAGCCCCACCCCATGCCCCGCTTCCGCAGTTCTTCACGGCCCCGAAACCCCTTCCGGCGAGGTGGCCAGACACCCCCGCCGCCGCCGCTGGCGGCAGAGACACTTCCTGCAGGGCGGAATCCGGTTGACTTCATCACGGATCCCAACGCGCCGTCACCTGAGTTTGGTCAGCCCCCAGGTGGCGGCCCCCCCGGTGGCGGCCCCCCCGGTGGCGATATCCCTGGCGATGAAACGCCCCCCCCTAATCCACTTGCTAGGCGACGCGTCACCCTGCCGCGCTCCACACGGGTCTGGAGTCGTGCCATTGTCTGGAGCCTGATCTTCATCACCACCGGCGGCACCATCTATGGCCTGGTGGCTCAGATCGAATCGTCTGTCGCCTCACCGGGAACGTTGCGACCGATTGGTGGTGTCTCTGAATTGGCACCACCTTTGAATGGACTTGTTCAGCAGGTGCTGGTGAAGAACGGTCAGCAAGTGCAACGCGGACAGGTCCTCGTGCGCCTGCGCGATGATTCAGGTCCGACCATTCTCAATAATCTCAAACGCATCCAGGCGTTCTGGATTTCGGAAGTGCGGGTGCTGGCTCGCCAACTCAATATCGGACCTCTGCCCACTGAGCCTGATGCTCTCGCCCAGCTCTTGGCTGATGAACAGGAATTGCAGCTTCGCGAACAGGCTTCCCAACGGGAACTTGCGCGCACCAAGTTTCAGGCTGGCCAGCAATGGATTGATCTGCAGGGGTTGCGTTCCCAGCTCAGCACCAACGAAAACATCAGTGCTCGTATGCGCTCGCTTGTGTCCAAAGGGGCGATGGCTCAGCTTGATCTGGATCGCCAGCTCGAACGTCAACAACAGATCATCACCTCGATGCAACGTACGGAGAATGAATGGAAATCTTCGGTACAGCGTGTTGAGGAAGCCAGGCTTAAATCATTGCAGATTCCCGCCGCTGAACGACGCCAAGTCTTCACGCGGTTCAACAATGCCAGGCAGCAGCTCATTGAGGTGAACAGCAAGCTCAGTGACCAGCAGCAACGCGCCAGCTACCAACTGTTACGGGCTCCAATTGCTGGCAAAGTTATAGACATTAAGGCCAAGGTCGGAGAACTCTCCAGCCCTGCTGAACCTGTCCTCAGAATTCTTCCTAACACTCCTCTGGAAGCCCATCTCGATGTCAGTAATCGCGACGTAGGTTTCTTACGCAAGGGCATGAAAGTTGATATTCGTATCGACTCTTTTCCCTCCACTGAATATGGATCCATCACAGGATTCATTACCAGTATTAGCGATGACGCCTTGCCGCCGGATGAAAAGAATACAACTGAGCACTTTAGTGTTAGTGTAAAGCTCAAAAAGCAGAAACTGAGTCGCAGAGGTATCGACTACAGCCTGCGACCGGGTATGAGTATCACTGGTTTAATCAATCTCAATTCGCGGCCCGCCCTTTCGCTCATCACGGATCGCTTCAACCGCTTCTTTGAATCCAGTCGTACAATTCGTTGATTCAAGCTCTACTGGGCGTATGAATACCGAGCGTAGCGCCTGGTAACTGGGCGATAACGCGGAACGAGTCCGGGCCCGAGGCGCCTAGCAATATCAACTCGGCAGAATGTTGCCCCGACGTCAGCAGCGGAGAGGTATTCACCGCTAGTTGCGACGATCCGGGATGGCTGCTCATACCACTCAGCAACTGCTCCAGTGGGGCAATGGGTAAGAGCTTGGCATCACCGATACCCTCGGTCCCAGTGGGTGTTAGACGCAGTACACCAGACTGCCTCTCCCACAACAACTGGTCAGATACCCCACGGGAGTCTGCCAGATCCAGCCCCTCAATCACAGGCAATCCATAACGCCCATCCCAACCCCCTGGCACTTGGGCCTCTATGCCGGACAACACCACGCGATCGCTCAGGGGATTCAAGCCCAACTGCAGGCCAGTGGCCGCCTCCGATGTCCATGGACTCCACCTCAAAAAGAAGGTATCCGAGCCCCCACCACCAATGAGACTTCGAAAATAACCTGATGCTGCCAATACATCATCCCCCTGCCCGCCTGTCGCCGCCTCAAAGCCAGCTATGCCGCCAGATTTGCTGCCATAGATGGATGTGGCCTTCCCCAGATCAAGATCTACGAAAACCGGCAACTCCCAGCTCAGGAACTCCAGTCGATCCAGGCCATTTCCGCCCAACAATCGACCCGTAATGGAACTATCAAAATTCAAAATCACCACATCATTTCCGGAACCAGTGCTCAGTTCTTCGATGCTATGAAAACGCAAACCGTTGAAGAATCCCTGATCCTTGCCATTCAGTGTCACCACATCTCGTTGGCCTGCCAGTAATACCCCACCTTCAAGCACGTCATAACCAGCCCCACCATCTAATTCCCCCGCGAGCACCTGATCTTCAAACTTAAACACTTCATCACCGCTCCCACCATTGACCACCCCACCAAGCATGCTGTTGATGACGATGTTGTTTGCGCCATTGCCCATAGAGATGCTGCTACCCCTACCAAGTGATTCCTCCAGGTACAAGGTGTTGTTACCTTCACCGAGATCAATCGCTGAATTCAGAATAGAACCATTGATGCGGACACTGTCGTTTCCTGATCCCATTGAGATGCTCGAGTCGAGCATGCCAATGCGCTCAAGCTGTATCTTTGTTGTTTTGCTTGGATAGCGGCCGCCAAGCTGATTGGCAAGATTCTCGTCGATACGGGTAAAGATCGTTAGGTCATCATTGCCGTCACCGAATACAAGGCTACTGGCTTCGATGCCAACTGCTCGTGCATTCAGTTCAAATGACCAGTCAGCCTCGTTCTGTAGTATTGCTGACTTGCTG
This sequence comes from Cyanobium sp. Cruz CV13-4-11, assembly GCF_024346055.1. Classification (GTDB taxonomy): domain Bacteria; phylum Cyanobacteriota; class Cyanobacteriia; order PCC-6307; family Cyanobiaceae; genus Cyanobium. Next base: position 8,126 of record NZ_JAGQCH010000031.1, on the reverse strand, counting down.
AAATCAAAGTCAAGCCCAATGTCCCAGCTGTCTCTGAGTGTTGCGCCCTGATTGCTTCTATAAAAACCTGAGTTAATTGTTACTGTATTAATCCCAGGGCCTAGCATGGCAAAGCTATCCTTCATTCCCTGAGTCAATAGATTAAAGACGAGGTCAGTACTTTTGCTCTCGCCCAAGCCATAAAAACGAAGATTTGTGAGTGCCTCAAGCGCCAACAGGTCATCGCCGGCGGCTGTTTGAATGCTTGATTTATCGACCGCCGCGCTGCGCGACCGTACATTGGCGTCCGTCTTGCCAGCCGCCATTAGGGCCAGTGGCAGCAGTTCATCAACGCGGAACACCAACAAATCAGTCCTATCCCCAGAAAGTATCTGAACGTTTAAGAGTGCAATATGTTCAAGATCCAGCTCGAGAGATGCGTCCTGAGACAGCGAAGTAGCTGAGCTAGGCACGATCCGATTCGTAATCACTTCCTGGGACGTCTGAATCTTCCCGGTGTAATTTAGAAGCGTTCTCTCAATGCCCACCTGCCGTGCCAATGTGATTGATCTGGCGTCACCAGCAATCGAGCGGGCTGTGCTTCCCGATTCCCCCTGAACGATCACCAGCACCAGCTGGGGCAGTGGAGAAGGTTCGGGTTCAGGTGTCGGTTCAGGTGTTGGTTTAGGCGATGGCGATGGCTTTGGCGATGGCGATGGCTTTGGCGATGGCGATGGCGATGGCGATGATGACGGTTGAATGATCTGGGAGCTGGGGACTCCTGTGTCGCTGTCCTGTTCGTCGCGGGGTCTCTCGCTCAGGCGTCCACCCTGTCCACTCTGTCCACCCAGACCGCCACCTTGTTGTTGTGACCCCTGGCCGATGCTGCCATCGATCCGACGACTTGGCAGGTCCGGTTCACCCTGTTCCAGCGGACGGATGTTGATGCTTCCGCCCCCGCCGCGGAATGGACCGAATTCAACAGGGCCCTTTAAGAAGACCGGTCCATGCGACCGACTTTCTCCAGCTGCCTGTGCTGCTTCCTGAAACAGATACAGCAGCACCAGACCAAGTGCACCACCTGTGAGGACACCCTCCAGGCTTACCCGTCGGCCATCCCGCTTAAGGGTCAGCTCATCAGTCAGCCGCTGCAGTTCGATTTGTCAGGCTCTAAACCATTGCTTTAACTGTACTCCAGTCCGATTGACATGTGATCGGCTGGTGGATCGGGCCAGGGTTTGCCGGACCATTTGCCATGAAAGCGTGATACAGCCTCCTCCCAGGCAGCATCGTGGGATCCAGCACTGCCGTGGGTGCAGGCGATCGGCCAGGTCCCCAGGCGCAAGCCGAGCGCCAGTGCCGACCTGCAGAAGTCAATGTCGTAGGCATGGAAGTGAAACTGGGGATCAAAACGCAGCCCACTGCTTTGTAAAACCTCAATTTTGGCGGCTAGAAGCACCCCATCCAGCACCATGCAGCGTCGCGGTGTGGGTCCATAGGCACTGGGCTCCACCTGGCTGGGATCCCAGTGATTCAGATACCCGCTGGGCCGCCGCGGAGACGACTGCCAGCCGCCATTCTCACCTTGCTCGAAGTACCAGTTGCACTGCTGTTCACCCGCTTCCCCCTCACCTGCCAGTCCAACCAGATCAAAGTGGCGCAGTGCCTGATCTAGGCGGAACTGCAGAAACCAGTCGTGCACGAACAGATCGTCATGCACAAATGCCACAATTCCTTCAGGGGGCAACTCAGCGATGGCTTTATTGTAGATCTCAGAGAGACCCTGGCAGTGCTTGCCTTGGTTGCCAGCCACCAGGAACAACCGCGGGCGCAGAGCTGGTGGAAACTGGCGCAGGCTTCTGCCCAGAAGGGTGGAACGTGAGAAATGACTCGGGTACTGCTGGCTGGCACAGACAAGCGTGAGCATGGCCTCGATGACCGTCCACAGCAGCCTGACTATACTGGCTTAGCTTAGCAACGCTTAGAACGTGCCCTGTTGCGATCGCTGCCATCTCGGGCCCCTGGGTTGATGATGGGACATTGCACGCAACGGTGATGCTCAACAACATGGCCTCCAGTAGCAGCGGCCTGCCTCCCATCACCAGCAAATCACGCCGGCGCTTGATCAAGGCAGGGCATGTGCATGGCTTCCACAGACTGCGCCTCAGCGGCGGCGGAACGGTGCTGATTGCCACGGTGGCCCAGGGCCACGTGGTGCCTTCGACCTGGGCCACCGCCTATGCCTGCCTGCCGGACAGTCCGCAGCTGCTGGTCAAGGAAATTCACTTCGATCCGTTCAGGCTGGATGAGTACATGCAGACTTACAACTTGCGCACCCTTGAATGGCTCGACAGTCGATTCATGCTAAAGCTGGCACTGGAACAATGCCTGATGGACATCGGGAGTCATTTGAAAGAAACGCAAGGAGCTGATAGCATCGTTGCAAAGCCTGAACCTATTGACCGCATTGACCTGCATGTCATGCGCGCCCAGGGGGCTTTGCCCTATCTCCAGCAGCTCATGGAACGCTGCCGAGACCATCTTCTTCTGTTTCAGGATCTGCGCCTGGTTCATGATCTACCGGCGCCAACTATCGGCACCCGATGACAGAGTCTTTGCGTATTTTGTTGGTTAACCATGGACTCGCTCCCGAGATGTTGGGGGGCGATGGTGTGCAGATTGAGGCCACCGCAGCAGGCTTGCGACGCCGCCACCATCAGGTGCGCGTGGCCTTCTCAAACCAGCCTGATACCACCGGTGTCGACCTTGTCCACATCTTCAACACACGTACCGACCAGGCTCTGGCTGGTCAGCTGGCGGCAGCCCGTCAGGCTGACCTGCCTGTGGTCGTCAGCCCGATCTGGATTTCGCTCACCCAAGCGCGCTGGGGATCATTGGCAGCTCGCGGTGTGCTGGAGAAGCTCCAGCAGGATCCACCCATTGGAGAACGCCTGTTGCAGCAGCTGATCGCACGCACGCTCGCCGTGCACTTTGATGGGGATGTCCTCCATTTCGATCAGGCAGGTCCAACGGCAACAGCACAGTTGAAACGCATCGCCAGGTTGCTTGAGGACGTTGATGCACTCCTCCCCAACAGTTGGCTGGAGCTAGCTGCCTTGCGCCGTGACCTTGGCTGGCGAGGCACCCAGGTGGAGATTGCTCCATACGGTGTGGATCCCAGGTTATTCAGCGACCCAGATCCTGAGCCCTTCCGCAAACTCAGCGGTTTGCGAGGTCCGTTTGTGCTTCAGGCAGGGCGGGTTGAACCACCAAAGAATACCGCCATGCTGCTGCAGGCACTTCGCCACATCGATCTTCCGGTTGTGCTCGCAGGACGACACAATCTGGATCCTGATTATACCCAACTCTGCAGGACGATTGGTGGAAGCCGGCTGCATCTCCATGGCCATTTATCACCTGATCTACTGGCTTCGGCCTATGCAGCTGCTTCGGTTCACGTGCTGCCTAGCTGGTGTGAGACCTGTGGCCTCGTCACCCTTGAGGCAGCCCTCGCTGGAGCACCTGTTGTGGTGAGCATTGCTGGCCACGAGGCAGCCTACGTGGGGTCTGATGCCTGGTATTGCGATCCGGCAGATCCCTGCTCTGTTCGCAATGCTGTGGTAGCCGCTATCGACGCAGGCCGCAATGATCCTCGAGTGCGGCGGTTGCAACGCAGGATCTTGGCCGAATTCAATTGGGACGCAATGACCGAGGCAAGCGAGAGAGTCTATTCCTTGGCACTTGGCTTGCGACGTAAGTAGCCGTCAGCGAAGTTAGACAAACCGGAAGCACTTAAGAAAGTTTCACAGCGTTCAAAGGTATCAGACTCAGCAAGAAAACTGGCGATTGCTGTGCGTGGATTGGAATCAACGAGGGAGCGGTAGGGTGCTACGGGTGTACCAGCCAAATCTGCAAAGCTTGTATCGGCAACAATCAACAGACCATCTCTACCCACAAACTTCTGGTACGCCCGAATCTCCGCCAGAACATGATCACCATCATGCCAGTCATCGAGAAATACCAGCACGGGGCCGCTGGTTTTCGCAACATTTGCAGCAACAGTTTCAAGCACACCTGGTTCAAGGCTGCTGCCAACAAGCCATTCTGATACAAAGCGAGCCAGGCCCTGCTCGCGGCGCACTGCCTCTGCTTCAGCAGTCGGTGTGATGTCAATGGTGATGACGCGAGACTGCTCAAGCCCGAGCAATGCCAGCATAGAGGCAAAGAAAAGGGAACAGCCGCCGAATTTTGTGCCCGTCTCAATGATTAGCCCTGGCCGAATAGCTGTAACGGCCTGCTGCAGGCCCATGAGATCATCCGGGAGTTGCCAGATCGGTACACCCAGCCAATGATTGCGAAACCAACCTTCGTTAGCCGCCACTTTTAGCATGACGTGCCGCAGATCGCGAACCAGATAATCACTGATCAGATAGGGGGTATCTGCACCGCTCCCACTACTTGGGGAGGGGTTATCGGCAGACTTGCTTTGTCTTGATACGGGTGATGTCATGATGACAGGCCAGGGTCTTGAGGGGCAGTGCAACGGGTGGCCAATGGGACGCTTCGACAGCATCTAAAGTCCGAGACCATGCCATTGCTGTCCTGGCGTCATCATAGGATGAAGCACCACTTCGCTGTGCAGACATTGATCCATCCCCAGACATCGTGATTCAGCCCAACCCAATCTGTTCTGGCCTTGATCTATCGGATGGGTCCATGGATCCGCCGCATCCGGCGACCCTTCCTCCTGGATCAGCAGCCGGCCTGCTTTATCGTGGCATCCATCCCAGCACTGTTGTGACTGGTGGCGCGACCATTGAGTTTCCAGAGACCACCATCATTGAACCCTTCTGCAGCTTTGTCATGGGCCCCCATGCATCGTTTAGCATCGGAACGAATGTCACAATCTATTCGGGGTGTACGTTTCGAAGTAAATATGGCCATTTTGAAATCGGCAATGAGGTCTCCTTTGGGCCGAACTGTGCTTTTTATGAACTCAGGGCAGGATTATTCATCGGTGACTACTCAATGATCGCTGCTGGTGTCTGTGTATCAGGGGTGAATCATGGCATGGATCCTACTGCCGGTCCCTATAGATTTCAAGCGTCAGATAATCGCCCTGTCCGTATAGGTCAAAATGTTTGGATTGGCATGAACTCTACATTATTGCCAGGGATCACGATTTCCGACAATTCAATAATTGGCGCCGGTAGTGTGGTGACACGTGATATTCCAGCTGGCATGATTGCTTATGGTAATCCTTGCCAAGTGATTCGACCCGTCAGTGTTTCACCACAACCTGGCCAAGGTTGAGTCCCACCCTGCTTTCCATTGGTTTGTCCGAGCTATCGTTCTATGATTCCTTTTCTTTCCTGGTTTACGGGACCTACTCCGGTTATGAATCAGCCTCAAAAGCTTTTTATGGCCTGTGGCGATGAGCGCCGAGAGGGCTACCTGCACGTTGATGCCTTTGCGTCCAGCAATCCTGATATTGTGCATGCGATTGAGCAAACCCCGTGGCCGTTTGAATCTGATCGCTTTTCTGAAATTGTGATTAACCATCTTTCACGAGTCGGCAAGGAATTATACCAGCAGAAATCGATTCTTGGTGAACTCTTTCGTGTCAGTGCTTCTGATGCAACCGTGGTTCTCAACTTGCCCTGGATTAGGCACGATTCTTTCTGGGCGGACCCAACAAATGTTCGACCGTATTGTCCGGAGACATTACAGCTTTTATCAAGTCAATATTGTGAATCCCTGCGTGAACAAGGAACCACCCATACGTCACTTGCTGGGCTTTTTGGTATTAACTTTGAATTAATTTCTATTGTTCAAACATATGATCCTATCTGGTGGCGCAAGCTTCAGGCTGGAGAGATCAGTCGTGATCAGCTTCGCGAGGCAGCATCCTTGCACTGGGGTGTTGTGCGCACTTGGACAGCCACATTGCGGGCAGTTAAGGCATAGGGATTTAATGCCTGTAGGGTTATGCTGGTCTGTATGTGCGAGTGCATCATCAATTTACTGACCAGCTGATCGAAGTTGCTGATTGAGACCTTGGCACCTCCTATTCAATAGGACTACACTCTCGACTCAGAATGCTAGGCCGATTAAGTTCCATTCATTAGAATTGATTCCAGTTCCGCAGGTGGGCGCAAAGGCTCAGCAGGGTAGATCTCTCCTCTGAGAATCCGTTCGATCATGTCAATCTGCTTTGGCAGGCATACGCTATGAAGATCGTATCGGTCGACAACTGTCTGGCGAGCTGATTGCCGGAGATGCATGTAGTCTTTTGGATTAGCCAGCACTTTCGCTACAGTCTTGGCTAAAGCTTCGTGATCAAGGAAGTCAACAAGTATTCCATTTTCGGCATGTTTGATCATCTCTTGAACTGGTGGTGTGGCTGACCCCACAACCACGCATCCGCAGGCCATCGCCTCAAGCATGCTCCAACTTAGAACAAATGGTACTGTCAGATATACATGACAGGCGCTCAGGCGAAATACACGATGAAGGACGGAATGGGGAACCTGACCCACAAAATGTACGCGTTTTGAATCAATCCGACTCGATAACTCTCTCATCATGAACGTTCGCCAGTCCCCACCGTCTGGTGGAAGGCTGCCATATCCCTTTCCATCTCTACCGACGATGATGGCTCTCATATTTGGACGCAGCTGTTGCAATAGTGCGAGACTGCGCATAAAGATATGGAAGCCACGGCAAGGCTCCAGGTTTCGACTGACAAATGTCACCACCTCATCTCCTGGGCGAAGCACGACTTTATCCCTGGATAAAGTAATCTCACCTGTTTCTCCAGGTGGTTGCTCTGGCGTGATCTTGGTCGTATCTATGCCTTCATGGACAACAACGGCGCGATCTCGATAGGCAGGTGGTATGGAGCTCCATTGCCACCATGTTGAGGTCGTCGCACATGTAAAATTATCAAGTGCGAGCAATTGAAAATTTCTGCGTATGCGCACACCGGTTACATCTATCCAGGTTGGATGATGAAATTCTTTGTCGAATCCATAATCTGCTCCTTTGACGTTGTAAACAAACTCCTGATGGTGAATCACGGGTACGCCAGGGAGGATGTCTGCCAACGCCAGCATCTCTCCCCATCCAGAGTGACCGATCACCAGGTCGGGCTCAAAGCCTTTTCCCATCAATTTCAGGATGGTCTGTGCAACTGCAGCCCCCCTGAGCACTTTGGTTTGACTATCAGATAGCAATGGATGGCATTCGGGAATGATGCCACTGGGCGCAGGATCGTAGCGGTGAAGGGGGATGCCTGTTAACTCACTTGCCGTCTCCAAGCCGATGGCAATGACAGTATCACCTCGATCTCTCAATGCCTGAGCCAAGTGAAAATACTGACCTGGGAAGTTTTGGTGTAGAAAAAGTATTTTCGACATGGCGGCTTGGCATCTGAAACTCAGAATTCAAATCTAAGCCCTGATCTTGCCGAAAATCAAGACGTAGTATCAGCGCGTGCGGCATAGTTTTTCATGGTGTCTCATGAGTCGCATGCTTGTTCGAGACTCTGGGGCGGTCTCTGTGCTTCGCATGCCAGCATCGGGCAGTATCGACATGGGTTGACTGGAATTCAGTTCCGCATTCTGGTGCTCATCTTGAAATCCTCAGTCACGACGCTTGCGCCTCTGAAATAGTGCCTGACTTTTAGATGGCAACTGCTCTAAGGTCTTTGGGCTTGTGTTTGCTTCAACTTTCTCCCCGCTAAATTCTAAGTCTGACCAGCCTGGTAGCTTGCGTGGTAGCTCCGGCTCAATTCAGCGCCACACAACGAATGCCCCCGGTTGCAGGCTAAGTCGCGGGCAGCTTTCGTTTTCGCTAAGATTGAGGTCTTTCAGGTTACGAAACTCGGGCTCCAGTGTTGCACTGGGGTGGGTCAAGCGCTGGGCATCGGGGGCCAGCAGCAGCGAAAGGCGCTGGTTCCTTCCCTGCTGCATTAATTGCTGCATCAATTGCTGCAGGCTGGCGGCTAGGTCGGCGACGAGTGGCCGGCGGCACCTGGGCGGCTGGGGTCATCAGGGCGTCCTTCAGGGCCTGGTGGGCCTGGCTGGGGGGCCGCAGGGCCTGCACCCGCTCGGCGGCCAGGCGCACGATCTGCTGGGCCAGCTCCG
>NZ_JAGQCH010000030.1 GCF_024346055.1 Cyanobium sp. Cruz CV13-4-11 | reverse complement strand
GGGAAACGGGCCTGCCCACCCCTTGCAACGCCAGCCGCTAAGCCGATCGGCCTGAGGTGCGCGGCCCACCCCGGCTACGCCGGGGTGGGGGTGCCGGGGGATTTACACCACTTCAGGGGACGCCATGTGTGATGCCAAGGCCTATCTAGAAGCAGAAGATCGCGCCAGTCGCGCCCGACTAGGGGTGTGGCAAGTGCCTGGCGGCATCACCAGACCGTGGGATTTCCGGCGCGGACGCCGCTCACCGGTCATCCCAGATGGCACCACCCCGGAGGGCCGCCGTTACCGCTGCAGCGAGATCAGCTCCTATGCCAAAGCCCAGGAGCTGCTGCGCCAGGGGCACAGCTATCTAGATGGAAACGGGGACGGAGAAGCCTGCGAATCCCTGCGCTAACAGTCGCCTTCTGCCATATCGCGTAACTGCATTATTGGTTTTGCAGAAGCCTGTGGCAGCAATGGCTTGCCTGTTGATGTAGTGGATTGACAAAGCGTGTGAGTTTGGTATTTTCTGAATACCAGGCAAGCATCAGATGATTACCGGTCCAGATCTGCTCGCCAAGGTAAAGGAACTAGGAGATGTCTCCAAGTCTGAGTTAGTGCGCGAATGCGGCTACTTGAGCACCAAAAAAGATGGCAGCGAGCGACTCAACTTCACCGCATTCTATGAGGCATTGCTGAATGCCAAGGGTGTAAACCTCGGCACCGATAGCGCCGGCAGGAGCACTGGCAAGGGTGGCCGCAAGCTGAGCTACACCACCAAGATCCAGTTCAACGGCAATCTCATGGTGGGCAAGGCCTACACCGCCATGCTCGACCTCAAGCCAGGCGATGAGTTTGAGATCAAGATGGGCCGTAAGCAGATCAAGCTGATTCCTTTGGGCAGTACAGAAGAGGAGTGAGCTGCTCCTCGGTTGAGCTGCTTGCGGCTCTTCAAGAGAAGCCCCCGATCACCAACACAACCAGCTGGCGGAGTTGCTGCAGCTCGGTGGTAGTCACGCAGCAAGCGGTGGCATCTGTGATACGAGTCTTGGCCACACAGGTCAGGTTCTGTGGCAGCAGATAGCTCACCTTCCTGCAGCCGTTGGTGCTGTTGGGTTGGAGCACGACAGTCAGATCGGCCATCGCCAGCGAGGGGTCGCCAGTCATCGGCACCACCAGCACTGTTGGATAGGCAGGGTCAAACAGCTCGCAGTCCTGCACGACGACAGCTGGCCGCAGCTTGTTGGGCTCGGGAGGCAGAGGGTTCAGCCCAGGGTCGTTTGGATCTTTGCGCCAATCAACGGTGATGATCTGCCCAGCCCTCAAGTCCACGCCTGTCTTCAGCGGTTGAGGGGTTCAGGCGTGGCCCAGTCGGCAATGAAGGCACTGGCCTCCGGATCGGTGGCGATGTGCTCTGCCACCGCTTTGCTCTGGGAACGGATCCGTGCCCGCAGAGCATCCATAGCGCTGAGCGAGCTGCTCACCTGCACGATCCGTCGTCCCCCGCGCTGCCTGCGGCGCACGGAGAAGGGAGCCTCGGGCTGTTCAGTGGCGTAATCGGCAGGGGTCATGGCGGCAGCGCCCCGCGCTGACTGCATGGAGCAACTAGCTAACGTTAAACGCCATCCCTTGTTACGGCTCAACGTCGCTGAGCCAAAGCCAGCATCTCCAGCGCCTGGCCCTGCTGCTCCTGCCGCAGCGCCTCCGGTGCCTCGATGCGTAGGGCGCTGCCATGGGAGAAGAGCCAGCGGCGCAGAGCGCTGCCGCGAGCAGCGCCAGGCCCGCACCGCGGCTGATCTGGAAGCGCTGGGAACCCAGCGCGGCATGAAAAATCCCAAGTGCTGGGCGCGGCATGTGATCGCCAGCCGCCAGGCGCGTGGCCAGTGGGAGCTGCTGGCATGAACGAGCAGGAGCTGCAGCAGCGGATCCGCCTGGAGCTGGGCCGCGGCCCGGTGCGGCTATGGCGCAACAACGTCGGCGCCCTGCGCGATGAGCGCGGCCGTCTGGTCACCTACGGACTGTGCAAGGGCAGCAGCGACCTGATCGGTCTCAGCCAGGTCGTTATCGGCCCCGAGCACCTGGGCCAGACCCTGGCGCTGTTCACCGCCCTTGAGGTGAAGACAGCCCGGGGCCGCTTAAGCGAGGAGCAGGAGAAGTTCCTGCGGCTGGTGCAGCAGCTCGGCGGCCGCGCCGGCGTGGTGCGTTGCCTGGACGATGCGCAGCAGATCCTGCGCTTGCCCTGAGGAAGCCTTGGGCGCTCAGGCCTCAGAGCAGCCGGCGACTGCGGCGAGCGAGTGTTCGCTCCACTTCATCAATGTTCCACAGCAGGGGGGGTCTGCTTACTCCGGCGCCGGCTGCTCGGAAATGGTCTCCAGCCCGCAGCACCCCATCTCTGCGCAGACGCAACAGGCTTCTGTCACTAATGCGTAGGGCCTCGCAGGCCTCCCGGGTTGAGTGTGTATACGCCATGGAGCGCCTGGGTTCGCCTGGATCGGAATTTAGGCGAACTTCCCGAGGCACAACTGTTCTCTGATATGCCTATCTGCGGGCTGAAGGTATCAGCGCGCTGCCCCTGATTTGGTTGCTAAATGGAATCCTGGGTGGCGGTCTTTTTGGTAACCCCTTTCCTGGTTCCGGCTCTGCCGGTGTCCCATACGGGAACCTGCGGCCCTTCTGCCTTGCTGACGCTGAAGTGCTGCGACGCAAGCGGGGCAGGGGCCGCCGTGCAAGCTTAATAATGTTTTCTGCATCCCATTTGGGAACCTGCGCTCCAGGTCTTTTGCATCAATGATCGGCATCAAGAGGGGGGCGATTGACCAGTTCCCGTACCCGCGCTTCCAGGCGAGGCATCTCCAGTCGGCGGCCGTAGGTCTGCAGGTGCACCGCTGGTGAGTGGCCCATCAAGGCGGCGCTCTCGCGCACATGCAGCCCCAGGTCGAGGCCCAGCCGCAGGGCAAAGGCATGGCGCAGCCCGTAAGAGGTCAGCTCCGAAGACAGCTCGGCGGCAATGGCCTGGCGCTGCTGCAGTCGCTTGAGCTGCTGGCTGAGCACTTCGCCAGGTGAGCGGTGCTGCACGACGCAGTCCGGCAGTCCGTAGGTCAAGAAGCGATCAACGAGCTGCTGGCAATCGGCCGGCCAGCCAGCAGGGGGAACAGCGGGTACGCGGCGTTGGCCCGTGCTGCCCCGGCTATTGCGCTTGGCATGGGAGACCACGGCCACGGGGTGCCCTTGCTCCTTGAATAGCACCAGACCTTTGAGTTCAGCAGGGCGCAGCCCAAAGGCCACCAGGCAGTCCCAAGCCACCAGGTCGGCCGCTCCAAGACGAAGGCTGGCCTCGACGCGCGCGCGTAGCTCGGTGATCTCCTCGTCACTGAAGGCGCGAACACCTTCCGGGGGCGCCACAGCCTTGCCATTGCCGCGCAAGGGCGCCAAAGACTCCGGCCAGGGCCAGCCAGCTGTCTTCCACAGCTGCCGGTAGCGGTTGAACGCCATCTGGCGTGAGCGGCTGTTGGGAGCCCAGTGCCGCAGGGTGGTTTCCAGCAGCTCCTCGTCGAGTAGCCAGTGCCGGTTGGCCGCTTGCTGCGTGAGCTTGCCGTAATAGGGAAGGTAGGTGCGCTGCCAGGTGGAGATCCCCACCGTCTCCCCGAGCAGTCCCTTCTCAAGCCGCAGGATCACCTTGTTCAGTTCCTCCGGGCGTAGCCGGCGCTCATTGCCTGCGGGGAGGCAGTCCTCCGGGTCTGGCCAGCGCCAGGTGCCAGCCATGACCGCTTCATGGATGGCCATTGCTTCTGTGAGCGCTTCTGAGGTCTTGTCGGGCGCCGCGCTGGTCTGCAGGGTGACGGCCCGGACCTTGGGAGCTGCTGCGGCAGGTTCATCAGGACGGATCGGCAGCTCGGCGCTCAGCACCCGCAGGCGGTCGTGGTGCAGCTGGAGAAACCAGCCACCCCGTCCGCCACGACTGCGCTTGAAGCTGCGGGAGAGGTCCTTGCGCCACGGCGGGCTGGCCACGGGTCTTGGGTAAAAACTGGGTAAAAAATAGTCCGATCTCGACGGTTTCAGGCGGTTTTGAGCCGATCCAGTCGGATCAGCCCCTCTCCTGAAAGCCCCTGCGGTGACTGGCCTAAACCCCTGACACCGCTTGGCTTTTGGTAACGCCCCCTGATGGATTCGAACCATCGACCGGCTGCTTAGAAGGCAGCTGCTCTATCCAGCTGAGCTAAGGGAGCACGGAGCGCATTGTGCCAGCGTTTGGTGGCGAGTCCACTCCGGTAGCCACCCGTACAGTGGGCAACCGCGCTTGAACCGTTCCATGGCCGCCACCCGGCTCAGCGACAGCCAGAAAACCGAACTGGTTGGGCGCTTCCGGGAGGGTTCCAGCAGCCAGGAGCTGGCGGAGACCTACGGCTGCAGCCCCAACACGGTCATCCGGGTGGTGCGCACGGAGCTGGGGGAAGCGGAGTACGAGCGGGTCAAGTCCGAGCGCTCCCGCCGGCGCAGTCGGCCGCCGGTGGGGGCGGTCGAGCCCCCTGAGGCCCTGCAGACCGCCCTGGAGATCAGCAGCCCCGACGCCAGTCCCGAACCCGCCCCGGAGCTGGTGGCCCCCGAGGAGCCCGAGCCCGCGCCTGAGCCCGACATCGCCCCCGAGCCCGCACCGTTTCGCAAGGTCCTGCCCGATCCCCCCCGCCGCCTGTCCGTGCCCGCCCCGGTGCGGGCCGAAGCGGAGGCGGAGGACGGCCCCGCCGTGCTCGCCATCGAGGATGCCGACGACTTCGGCGCCGACGATGACGACCTGCTGACCAGTGACGACAGCGACGACGACGGCAGCGACGGGGAGATCAACCCCTTCCAGCCGATCCCCGTGGTGTTGCTCGACGACGCCGCTGCGGCCGGTGGTGAGGGCAGGCTCCAGCCCCTGGTGGCCGCCGCGCTGCCCAGCAGCGCCTACATGCTGGTCGACAAGACCGTGGAGCTGCAGGCCCGGCCCCTGAGCGAGTTTCCCGAGCTGGGGCGCCTACCCGCCGCCGAGCTGGAGCGCCAGGCGCTGGTGGTGTTCCTCAACCCCCGCCAGGCCAAACGCCAGTGCGGCCGCACCCAGCGGGTGATCAAGGTGCCCGACCTCAAAGTCTTCGAGCTCACGGCCCCCTACCTGCTGGCCCAGGGCATCAGCCGGGTGGTGATCGAGGGAGCCCTCTACGCCTTGCCGGGCAGCTGAGCCTCAGCCCTCGTCGGCGTTGCTGCTTCCGGGCAGCAGCAACGCCGCGCTGGCGCCACCGCTGATCACCCCCAGCACCAGGGCCACCCCCACGATGAATCCGGCCGGCAGCGGGGCGCTGCGGGCGAAGCCAAAGCGCAGCTGGGGCCGTTCCTCCAGGTTCTGGGCCCCCAGGCAGAGCAAGGCCAGCAGCAGGGTGCCGCCCAGCAGGCTGCCGCACAGGAGGCGCAGGCGCAGGAGCATCACGGTGTTGCAGGGGGAGGGGAGCAGTCTGCCGGCTCCTGGTGCAGCAGGGCGTAGAGGGCCCGGCGGCTGTGGCCGCTGCTGAGCGCCAGGCTGCGGGCCGCCTCCCGGTTGCTGAGGCCACCCGCCACCAGCTCAGCGAGGGCGCGGCGCAGGGCGGGTTCGTCCCAGACGGGGGCTGCCGCCGGTGGGGCGCCGCCGAGCACCAGGGTGCATTCCCCCTGGGGCGGGGTGCGTTGGAAGTGCGCCAGGGCCGCCGCCACGCTGGGGCCCACCTGTTCCTCGTGGCGCTTGGTGAGTTCCCGGGCCACCTGCAGGGGCCGGTCGCCCAGCACCGCCAGCAGGTCTTCGAGCAGGGCCAGCAGCCGGTGGGGGGCTTCGAACAGCACCATCGTGCGCTCCTCGCCGGCCAGGGCTTCCAGCCGCTGGCGCCGGGGCCCGCCCTTCGGCGGCAGGAACCCCTCGAAGCAGAAGCGGCCCGATGGCAGGCCGCTGCTCACCAGGGCGGTGGTGACGGCGCTGGGACCGGGGATGCAGATCACCTGGCGGCCGGCGGCGCGGGCGGCGGCCGCCAGCTCCTGGCCGGGATCCGACACCCCCGGCAGGCCGGCATCGCTGATCAGGGCGATCGCTTCGCCCGCCTCCAGGGCCGCCAGCAGCTGGGGGACGCGGGCCGTCTGGTTGTGCTGGTGGAAGCTCAGCAGCGGCACCCGCAGGCCGAGGTGATGCAGCAGCAGGCCGCTGCGGCGCGTGTCCTCGCAGGCGACCCGGCTGGCCCCTGCCAGCACTCGCCGGGCCCGGGGGGAGAGGTCGTCGAGGTTGCCGATGGGGGTGCCCACCAGATAGAGAACGCCGGCGGCGGGTTCCTGCTCCTGCACCGGGTCCTGCACAATGCCGTTTTCCGGTCTCCATGATGCCGTCTCCCTTCGCCCTGCCCAATGGCATCGGCCTTGAGCCCCTGCTGGTGGAGCTGCGCCGGCTGGCCTGGGGCGCGGCGGACATCCTGCGGGCCTACGCCCGCGGCGACGTGCCCCCCTATGGTTTCCCGCCGGCCCTGAGCGTCGACCATGGCGGCGAGGGGCCCGTGTCGGCGGCGGATCTGGCGGTGAACCGCTGGCTGCTGGATGGCCTGGCGGCGGCCTTTCCGGCCGCCGGCTGGACCCTGCTGAGCGAGGAGACCGCCGCCGAGGTGCTGGTGCCGGGCCAGCCGCTGGACGCGGAATGGCTGTGGATCCTCGATCCCCTCGATGGCACCAAGGATTTCCTGCAGGGCACCGGCGAGTACGCCGTCCATCTGGCCCTGGTGCACGGCCAGCGGCCGGTGCTGGGGGTGGTGCTGCTGCCGGAGCCGGAGGAGCTGTGGTTCGGGTTGCTGGGCGCCGGTGGTGCCGGCACCGGGGCTGGGGAGGCCTGGCGCGAGAACCGGGCCGGCGACTGCTTCGCCCCGGCGCTGAGCGGCCGCAGTCAGGATCTGGTGCTGGTGGCCAGCCGCAACCACCGCGATGAGCGGCTGGAGCAGTTGCTGGCCGACCTGCGGCCCGCCCGCAGCCTGGCGATCGGCAGCGTCGGCGGCAAGGTGGCCACGATCCTGCGGGGGGAGGCCGACCTCTACATCTCGCTTTCGGGCCGCAGTGCCCCGAAGGACTGGGACATGGCCGCCCCGGAAGCGGTGCTGCGGGCCGCCGGTGGCGGCTTCGACCATGCCGATGGCCGGCCGCTGCTCTACAACACCGGCGACGTGCGCCAGGCCGGTTGCCTGATCGCCAGCCATGGCCCGGCCCATGCCGAGATCTGCCGCCGCGCCGCAAGCGCGATGGCGACGATCGATCCCGACTTTGCCGTGTGAGCGGCAGCCCCCTGATTCAGTAGGCGAGCAGCTTCAGCCCGCAGCTCCGTGCGGCCTCCAGAAGCGCGTTGTCGCGACTGGCCAGGGGGAGTCCTCCACGCATCGCCAGTTCCAGATAGGCGGCGTCGTAGCTGGTGAGGCGATGTTGCGCCGCCAGGCTCAGCACGTCGTGCCAGACGACGTACGCCGCAGTGATCCGGCCGCGCCGTTCGGCGATCAGCAGCACGTTGCCCAGCTCCCAGAGAAACAGCGCCGGAACGCAGAGTTCGCACTCCGGCAATCGGCCCAGGAGCGCCTCTGAGGCCTCGGTGCGCTCGTCCTCGAAGCACCAGGCGCACACCGCTGACACATCGGCGACGAACCTCAGCACCGGCGGCCGTCGTCCCGCAACTCCCTGATGGAGAGGCCATCGAGGCGACGGCCCGTTGCGAAGTTGCGAAGACGCTCAATGGCCTCCAGGCGTCGCTCGCGCCCACCGGAGTCGACCGGAACCAGCCGTGCCAGCGGTTTGCCGTGGCGCGTGATCAGAATCTCCTCGCCGCCGGCCACCTCTTCCAGCAGGCTGGAGAGGTGGGTCTTGGCTTCGAAGGCACCGACCGTCTTCATCGCCCCGTTCCAACCAGTTTAGGGGTGAGGGCCCAGCCGCACGGCCAGAACCGCGGTGATCAGACCGCCACCGGCTCCTGCTGCTCCACGCCCCGCAGGGTGAGGTTGATGCGGCCGCGGTTGTCGATCTCCCGCACCCGCACCGTCACCTGATCGCCGACGTTGACAACGTCTTCGACCTTCTCGACCCGCGATTCCGACAGCTGGGAGATGTGGATCATCCCCTCCTTGCCGGGCAGGATCTCCACGAAGGCACCGATCGGGATCACCCGGGTGACCGAACCGTTGAACACTTCGCCTTCGCTGACGCGACGGGTGAGGCCCTCGATGATGCGCTGGGCCTCCTCGGCGGCGGCGCCGTCATGGCTGGCGATCGTGACGATGCCGCCGTCCTCGATGTCGATCTTGGTGTTGGTGCGCTCGGTGATGCCCTTGATGGTGCGGCCGCCGGGGCCGATCACCGTGCCGATCAGTTCCGGATCGATGCGGAAGCTGAGCAGGCGCGGGGCATGGGGGGAGAGGACGTCGCGGGGCTTGTCGATGGCTTCGAGCATCTTGCCGAGGATGTGCAGCCGGGCCGGGCGGGCCTGGTTGATCGCTTCGGCGACGGTCTTCACCGCCAGGCCGCTGATCTTCATGTCCATCTGCAGGGCGGTGATGCCTTTCTCGGTGCCGGCCACCTTGAAGTCCATGTCGCCGAGGAAGTCCTCGATGCCCTGGATGTCGGTGAGGATCCGCACCTCGTCGCCTTCCTTGATCAGACCCATGGCAGCGCCGCTGACGGGGGCGGCCAGGGGCACGCCGGCATCCATCAGGGCCAGGGTGCTGCCGCACACCGAACCCATGGAGGTGGAGCCGTTGGAGCTGAGGCACTCGGACACCACGCGCAGCACGTAGGGGAAGCTCTCCTTGGAGGGCAGCACGGGGATCAGGGCCCGCTCGGCCAGGGCGCCGTGGCCGATCTCACGGCGACCGGGGGAGCGCATGGGGCGCGTCTCACCGACCGAGTATGGAGGGAAGTTGTAGTGGTGCAGGTAGGTCTTCTCGCTGATGGGGTTGAGATCGTCCATCTCCTGGGCGTCGCTCGGGGTGCCGAGGGTGGCGCAGGAGAGCACCTGGGTGAGCCCACGCTGGAACAGGCCCGAGCCGTGCACGCGCTTGGGCAGCACGCTCACGGCCGCCTGAATCGGGCGCACCTCATCGAGGTTGCGGCCATCCACCCGCTTGCCTTCGACAACGATCTGCTGACGCATCAGCTTCTTGGTGAGGCTCTTGTAGGAGTTTCCCAGCAGCTTGCTGTTGCTGCTCACGGCCACCTTGATCGGATCCTCCCCGTTGAGGGCGGCGATCTTCTCGCCCACTTCGGCCTTGATGGCGTCGAGCTTCTCGTCCCGTTCGGCCTTGGTCTGCTCGAAGTGCTTGAGCACCTCACTGATGCCCTGGGCGCACTCCTTCTCCAGGAAGCTGGGCAGGGTGGGATCGTCGCTGCGCTCTTCCGGCAGAACCTGCTCGATGCCCAGTTCCTTGAGCAGGGCCAGCTGGGCGCGGATCAGCTCGCCCACGGCTTCGTAGCCGAAATCGATCGCCTCGATCACATCCTGTTCGGGCAGCTGGTTGGCGCCCGCTTCCACCATCACCACGCCGGAGGGGGTGCCGGCCACCACCAGATCCAGTTCGCTGCGTTCGATCTCGCGGAAGCTGGGGTTGAGCACGAAGTCGTCACCCAGCAGGCCCACGCGCACGGCGGCCATCGGCCCCATGAAGGGGATCTTGGCCAGCAGGGTGGCCATCGAGGCGCCGGTGACGGCGAGCACATCGGGCGGGACCCGCTCATCCAGGGACATGCAGGTGGCGACGATCTGGAGGTCGTCGCGCAGCCAGCCCGGGAACAGGGGCCGCATCGGCCGGTCGATCAGGCGACAGGTGAGGATGGCTCGCTCGGGGGGGCGGGCCTCACGACGGAAGAAACTGCCGGGGATGCGGCCGGCGGCGTAGAGACGCTCTTCGTAATCGCAGATCAGGGGCAGGAAATCAATGCCGTCCCGGCCTTTCGAGCGGGTGGCGGTGACCAGGATCGACGTATCGCCGCATTCCACCATTACCGAGCCCCCGGCCTGGGGCGCAAATCGGCCGCTGGTCAGCCGGATCTCCCGACCATCGAAGGAGATCGACTGAGTGTGTCCTTGCACTGGGCGTTATGTCCGTTTTGTTGTCACGCACCATTCTCGCATCCGCCCTGCCGGGCTGATCACCAGCTGGACTTGACCACGCCGGGGAGTTCACCTTTGTGGGCCCGCTCGCGCAGCTGGTTGCGGCAGAGACCGAAATCGCGGTAGTAGCCGCGGGGCTTGCCGGTGGCCCAGCAGCGGTTGCGGATGCGGTTGGGGGCGCTGTTGCGGGGCAGCGACTGCAGCTTGCGGTGGATTTCCAGGCGCTCCATCGGATCGCCGGCCGCATCAAAGGCCTCCTTGAGGGCGGCACGGCGCGTCGCGAAACGCTCCACGATCTTGCGGCGCTTGACGTCACGCGCGATCATCGACTTCTTCGCCATGCGGCCGGAGGAGGGAGAAACTTCAGCCTTTCACCTTACCTCTTGGAGTGGCCGGCACCGGTTCGGGGCCCGGGTGGCTGGGGCAGAGATCGGCCAGGCCGCAGCCGGCGCAGCGGGGCTTGCGGGCCACACAGACGGCCCGGCCGTGGAAGATCAGCCGGATCGAGAGGGTTTCCCATTCGGGCCTGGGCACCAGCTTCATCAGGTCGGGTTCGATCCGCTTGGGGTCGGCGTGGCGGGTGAGCCCGAGCCGGTTGGCCAGCCGTTTCACGTGGGTGTCGACCGTGACGCCGGCGTTGATGCCGAAGGCATGGGCCAGCACCACGTTGGCGGTCTTGCGGGCCACCCCCGGCAGGGGCAGCAGCTCCTCCATCGAGGCGGGCACCTCGCCCCCGTGGCGTTCCATCAGCAGGCGCGAGGCGGCCACGATGTGCTTCGCCTTGTTGCGGAAAAAGCCGGTGGATTGCACGTAGGGCTCCACCGCCTCACTGCCAACGGCCGCGGCGGCGGCGGCATCGGGGAAGCGCTCGAACAGGGCCGGGGTCACCTTGTTGACCCGCTCGTCGGTGCACTGGGCCGAGAGCATGGTGGCCACCAGCAGCTCGTAGGGGGTGCGCCAGTCGAGGGAGCAGGTGGCGTCGGGATAGAGCCCGCCGAGCCGCTCCAGGATCAGCGGCGCCCGGGTGCGGGGGCTGGGGAAGCGGGGCACCTCAGCGGCTGAGCAGTTGCTGGATGGCGGGCAGCTGGCTGGTGTCCTTGACGATCAGCACCAGCGAAAGGCCCACCAGGAACACGAAGCCCGACTGCATGAAGGCCATCTGGTAGCGGTCGGCCAGGGGGCGGCCCCGCACTCCCTCGAGCAGCAGCAGGGCGAACTGGCCGCCGTCGAGCAGGGGCAGGGGCAGGGCGTTGAGCACCGCCAGGTTGATCGAGATCAGGGCGGTGAACAGGAACAGGCTGCTGCCCCCCTGGCTGGCCAGGGAGGCCCCCATCTCGACGATCTTCACCGGGCCCGACACCTGGGGGGCGGTTTCGCCGAAGTGGGTGATCAGGGTGCCGAAGCCTTCCACCGTGCGGCGGGTGAGGGCCACGAAGTCGTGGTTGGCCTGCAGGACCGGCTCCAGGGGGCTGGTGGCGGCCCGGAAGGACTCACTGCCGTTGGGCTGCAGCTGGGCGCCGATGCGGCCGATGCCGCCGTTGTCGGTGGGGGTGAGGGGCAGGGTGACGGTTGTGCCGTTGCGGTCGGCCTGCAGGCGCAGGGTGCGGCCGGGGGCGTCCTTAATGCGGCCCACCAGGGCCATCACCGCCTCCTGGCCGCCGGCCAGGGGCGTGCCATCGATGGCCACGATGCGGTCGCCGGGCTGGAGGCCGGAGCTGGCGGCCGCCTGGCCGGGTTGCACGGCGGCCACCAACACGCCGGGGGTGGCGCTGAAGCCGGAGGGGATGCCCAGCACCAGCCCCTGGGCCAGCAGCACACTCCAGGCCAGCAGCAGGTTGGCGATCACGCCGGCGGCGATCACCAGGGCCCGCTGGGCCAGGGGCCGGTTGCGCATCAGGTCGGGATCATCGGCGGGGATGGTGCTGTCCTCCTCGTCGTCGGGGAAGGACACGAATCCCCCCAGGGGGATGGCCCGCAGGGCGAACAGCACGCCGCGTCGCCGCCGCTGGATCAGGGCCGGACCGAAGCCGATCGAGAAGCCACTGACCCGGATGCCCTGCCAGGTGGCGGCGAAGAAGTGGCCGGCCTCATGCACCAGGATCAGGCCCGCCAGGATCGCCAAAGCCGTCAGTACACCCATTCCGTCGTCCGGCTCCATTGGTCCCATTCTGCGGGAACCGCCCCACCGCCGTGCCGGCGCCCCGGTGCGGTGGTACGGCCGGGGTAGGGAGATAGCATGAACGTGTCGATGTAATCAGCTGGCTGGATGTCACCGGAAGAGACCGAAGGCGAAGGCGAAGCCCAGCTGCAGGAACTGAGCACGGCGCTGCGCCACGTCCTGCCCCCGGGGGTTTCTGCCAGCCTCCGGCTGTCCACCGGGCGCACGGTCTACGTCACGGTGGGTGACATCAGCCGCACGGGGGCCTGCGTGATCCGGCGCGGCTCACTGGAGGTGGAGGCCAACGAAGAGCTGCTCCTCGACATCAGCAACTACGAGCAGAACCAGAACTTCTCCCTGCCGGCCCGGGTGCAGTGGGTGAGCATCCGCAGCTACAACACCCTGGTGGGAGTGGTCTTCTCCCAGGGGCCCCTGCTGCCGGGCACCATGCTGGATCAATACCTTGATCAGACCCTGAAGGCGCGACAGGGCTTCGCAGACGGCTGATCAGGGTGGGTGGTTGTACGGCAAACCTGCCTCCCTCCAGGGCGCGGGGGGCAGAGATTTCCCCTTCGTTGAATCCTTCGTTCTGGCGATATTGCTGTTCACAGGCCAATTAGGTCTGCATGCTCCAATTTTCCAATGGCTTCGCTAACCAGCCGGACCGCGCATTCTTTCCAGAGGCCGGCTCTACACCACGGGGGCCAGCAACCTGAACGGCTCTGCGCTGTCGGAATCCCTTGCGCCTCAGCCAGCCCCGATCCGCTCGGAGCCGAAGTAGGGCACCAACGCCGCCGGAATCCTGACGCTGCCATCGGCCCGCTGGCCCGCCTCCAGCAGGGCGGCCATGGTGCGGCCCACCGCCAGGCCGCTGCCGTTGAGGGTGTGGAGCAGGCGGGTGGTCTTGCCGTCGCGGCAGCGGATCGAGGCCCGCCTGGCCTGGAAATCGCCGCAGGTGCTGCAGCTGGAGATCTCCCGGTAGGTGCCGGCCCCCGCCAGCCACACCTCCAGGTCGTAGGTGCGGGCGGCGGAGAAGCCCAGATCGCCCGTGCACAGCTCCAGGCGCCGGTAGGGCAGCTCCAGGGCCTCGAGGATCGCCTCGGCATCCAAGGTGAGCTGCTCGTGGGCGGCTTCGGAGTCCTCCGGGGCCACGAACCAGTACAGCTCCACCTTGTTGAACTGGTGCAGGCGGATCAGGCCGCGGGTGTCGCGGCCGTAGGAGCCGGCCTCGCGGCGGAAGCAGGGGGTGTAGGCGGCGTACTTCAGCGGCAACTGCTCGGCGCCCAGCACCTCACCGCGATGCAGGGACGTGAGCGGCACCTCGGCGGTGGGGGTGAGCCAGAGGTCGTCCTCGGCGCAGCGGAAGCTTTCCTCGGCGAACTTCGGCAGCTGGCCGGAAGCGGTGAGGCTGGCGGTGTTGACCAGGATCGGCGGCAGCACCTCGGTGTAGCCCCGTTGGCTGTGGCGGTCGAGCATGAAGCTGATCAGGGCCCGCTCCAGCCGGGCCCCCTGGCCCAGCAGGGTCACGAAGCGGCTCTGGGCGATGCGCACCGAGCGCTCGCTGTCGACGATGCCCAGCCGCTCGGCGATCTGCCAGTGCTCCTGCAGCTCCTCGCCTGTGGCGGGAAGGC
This sequence comes from Cyanobium sp. Cruz CV13-4-11, assembly GCF_024346055.1. GTDB lineage: Bacteria > Cyanobacteriota > Cyanobacteriia > PCC-6307 > Cyanobiaceae > Cyanobium. The sequence continues at coordinate 15,555 of NZ_JAGQCH010000030.1, read as the reverse complement.
GCGGCGTGCCCCAGCGCTTCACCTCCACGTTGTCGGCCTCGCTGCGGCCGTTGGGGCAGAGGGGCGAGGGCAGGTTGGGCAGCACCAGCAGCTGCTCGAGCAGCTGGGCCTCGATCCCCTTCTCCTGCTCCTCCAGCCCCGCCACCTGCTGCTTGATGCGGTTGCCCTGCTCCCGCAGCTCCTTCACCTCCTCGCCGCCCGGGGCGGCGCCGGCCCGGATGCGCTCGCCCACCTCCTTGCCGATGCGGTTGCCCTCCGCCTGCAGCTCACTGCGCTGCTGCTCCAGGTCGCGGGCCTCCAGGGCCAGCTGGCGCAGGCCGGAGAGGTCGGTGGCCAGGCCGCGCCGGGCCAGGGGGCCGGTGATCAGCGTCGGGTCGTTGCGCAGCAGGCGCTGATCCAGCACGGGAGGGCCCATCGTCTTGGAGGCAGCCTACGGACCGGGGGTTCCAGATTTGCATCCAGGATCAGGTCGCGGCTGAGGCTGATGTTGATCGCCGCATCGGCCCTACAGTTCTGAAACCATCTGACCACCTGACCATGCGTTCTGTCGGCCTGGCGGAGGCGAAAGCGCAGCTCTCCGCCTTGCTGGATGCGGTGGAGTTGGGCGATGAGGTGGTGATCACCCGCCGCGGCCAACCGGTGGCCCGGCTGGTGCGTGAAATCCCTGCCTTGGCCGAGGATGGCGCGCTTTCATGGCCGGAGCGGCTGCGGCGGTTTCATGCCAACCAGCCCCCCTTTACGGGGAACGCGGTTGCCCTCGTCGGTGAGCTGCGGCGGGATCGGGGATGACGCCCCAACGCCGGCTTTCCTGCGGCGGAGCAGTGGTTTCTCGACCAAGGCGATGCGCCTCTCTGGGTCAGCCACTGGGTGCTGGTGGAATTCGCCGGCGTGGTCTCTCTGTGTGTGCGCCGGGGTGATCTCAGCAACGATCGTGCCGGGGCCATTCACGCCGAATTTGAGTGCTTCCGCCGCGAGCGCCTGCAATTGCTGGAACCGCGGGGCACCGATTTCCTGCAGGCCAGGCAGTGGTTGCAGGAGATGGAGGGCCTGTCGCTGCGCAGTGGCGACGCCCTCCACCTGGCCATCGCCAGCCGGGAGCAGTTGATCCTCACCACGGCCGACCAGGCGCTGATTCAGGCCGCCGCCGCCCTGGGCCTGGACCACCACTGGATCGGCAACACAGTGCTGTAGGCAGGATTTCAGAGCACCTGCACCACTTCGCTCACTTCCGGGATCGATTCACGCATTTTGCGCTCGATGCCCATCTTGAGGGTCATGGTGCTGCTGGGGCAGGAGCCGCAGGCGCCCTGCAGCCGCACCTTCACCACCGGTCCGTCGATTTCGACGATCTCCACGTTGCCGCCATCGGCCATCAGGTAGGGACGCAGCTCGTCGAGCACCCGCTCAACGTTCTCGATCGTGAGGGCGCGGGGATCGGTGCCGGCGTCGGGGGTGGCTGTTTCGGTGGTCATGGGTACTCCATTGCTTGCCCAGAGCTTAGGAAGCGCGAGGCCGGTTCAGACGAGGCGCACGGTCGGTCCGTAGGGCGCCAGCTGGCGATCGGCGCTCAGCCACCAAAGCACCAGATGGGTGTCAAGCAGCAGACGTGCCACGGCCTCCGTCCGCAGGAAAGAGGTTGGCGTCCAACAGGCCGTCCACCGGGGCGTCGAAATCGTCAGACAGGCTGATCGCACCGGCGAGGGCACCCGGAGGGGCGATCCCCCCGGCCTTGCCACCACAGGGCACCAGCCGGGGGATCACATCGTCCTGTCCAGCTTCCACCTGCTGCAGGGGTGCGGAGGGAGGCTCTGTCGCCGACATACGCAACCAATCAAACTAAGTCTTAGTTTGATTGGTTGGAAGATCAAGGCTGACCTTCGGCCCATGTCGCTGGCAGCGGCCGATTCCTGAGCCATCCTGCGCGCACTGCACTGCAACGCCGGTATGGCCCCCAACCCCGCCTATCCCACCGAGAAGACCTAGGGGCCTTCCTGCACCGGGAGCTTTCGGTGTCGTAGCTCGTGCTGGCCACACTGATGGGCGGTCGCCATCGGCTGGATCCCGGCCTGCTCAATCGGGGCTTCACCTATCTCGATCTCGGCTGCGGCCACGGCCTCAACCTGCTCTTCAATGCGGCGGCCCATCCGGCGGCCCGCTTCTACGGACTGGATCTGAATCCCACCCACATCGCCGCCGCCCAGGCCAAGGCGGAGGCGCTGGGCCTGAGCAACGTGCACTTCGCCCTGGCGGATCTGACGACCTTCGCGGCGGGGCTGCCCGGCACGGGCCCCTGCCGAGGCTGGCCGGAGGCCTATGACGTCGTGGTGGCCCACGGGCTGGCGAGCTGGGTGGGGGCGGAGGTGAGGGAGGCCCTCATCGCCGCGGCCGGCGCCCTCTTGCGGCCGGGTGGGTTGTTCTACTGCTCCTACAACACCTATCCGGGCTGGTTGTCGCGCAGCACCCTGCAGATGCTGACCGTGGAGGAGGCCCTGCGCACCGGGGGCAGCACGACCCTGGCGGGCGTCCGCAAGGCGGCGGACACCCTCCTGCGCTGCGCCGGTCCCGCGGACGACCCCTGGCCCCTCGCTACGGAGCTGCCCCGACTCGGATCACAGCTCGAGCAGCTGCTGCCCTTGCCGGAGGCCTATCTGGTGGGGGAATACCAGGCGGCGCATCAGCCGCTCTACGTGGGTCCGATGCACAGGCTCTGCCGGGCCCATGGCCTCACACCGATCGGCTCGGCCAACCTGCCGGAGATGTTCCCGGCGTTGCTGGATCCCGGACGCCGCGCCCTGGTCATGGAGGCGGTGGACGCTCCGATGCGGGAGGTGGTGCTCGATCTGGTCATCAACCAGACCTTCCGGCGTGATCTCTTCGCCCGGGGCGCCTGTCCGCCATCGACGCCATGGCGCCGCCAGAGCCTGGCGGACCTGCAGCTGCATTCCTGCGCAGGGGCGGAGGAGGACAGGTGCGAATTCGACACGGCGCTGGGTCGGCTGGGGGTGGATCCCAGCCTCGTCGGGACCTTGAAGAACGTCCTTACCGCCCAGCCCGAGAGCTTCGGTTGTCTGCTGGATCAGGCCGTGCTGGACCTCGAGGATGGGCTGATGGGGCTTTCCGTTCTGGTTGGTGCGGGAGTGGTGGGCGTGGGCGTCTGCAGTGGCGCCGGCGCTGGGGCTTCAGGGGACGCCATCTCCCGCTTCAACCAACAGTGCCTCGACCAGATCACGGCGGGTGAGGAGATCGGCGCCCTGCTCTCGCCTGTGCTGCTCCAGCCCGTACCCACCACCCTGCTGGAGGCCTTCTTCCTGCAGGTTGCCCAGGCAGACCTGCCCCCCGAAGACATGGTGCAGCTGGTGTGGATGGGCATCACGATGGCGGGCGGCAACATGAAAGACCCCGAGGGACGACCGATCAACGACCCGGAGCAGGCCATGGCCCAGCTGCGGCAGTTCGGGGAAACCTTCGCCCGCGAACGCCTGCCGGTGCTGCGGCGGCTCGGCCTTGGCTTGCCGCCGGGGCCAGCCGGAGACACTGCCTAGGATCGGCACCTCGTTCCCTTCGCCGCCAAGCCCGCGGGCGCCCATGACCGACGTTCCCGCCCAGCGGATCCGTAATTTCTGCATCATCGCCCACATCGACCACGGCAAATCGACCCTGGCCGACCGCCTGTTGCAGGACACCGGCACCGTTGCGGCCCGGGACATGCAGGCCCAGTTCCTGGACAACATGGAACTGGAGCGGGAACGGGGCATCACGATCAAGCTCCAGGCCGCCCGCATGGAGTACAAGGCGGCCGACGGTCAGACCTACATCCTCAACCTGATCGACACCCCGGGTCACGTCGATTTCTCCTACGAGGTGAGCCGCAGCCTGCTGGCCTGCGAGGGGGCCCTGCTGGTGGTGGATGCCAGCCAGGGGGTGGAAGCCCAGACGCTGGCGAATGTGTACCTGGCGCTGGAGAACGATCTGGAGATCATTCCGGTGCTCAACAAGATCGACCTGCCCGGGGCCGATCCCGATCGGATCAAGGCGGAGATCGAGGCGATCATCGGGCTCGATACGTCGCTGGCGATCAATTGCTCCGCCAAGACCGGCCTGGGGGTGCCCGAGATCCTGCAGGCGGTGGTGGATCGGGTGCCGGCGCCGCCGGACCAGGCGGATGAACCGCTGCGGGCCCTGATCTTCGACTCCTATTACGACCCCTACCGGGGCGTGATCGTCTACTTCCGGGTGATCAGCGGCGTGATCGCCCGCAAGGACAAGGTGCTGCTGATGGCCAGCGGCAAGGTGGTGGAGCTGGATGAGGTGGGCGTGATGGCGCCGGACCAGCGCCAGGTGGACAGCCTCCATGCCGGTGAGGTGGGCTATCTGGCCGCCTCGATCAAGGCGGTGGCCGATGCCCGCGTCGGCGACACGATCACCCTGGCGGCCAATCCAGCCGCCGAGCCGCTGCCCGGCTACGCCGAGGCCACGCCGATGGTGTTCTGCGGCCTGTTCCCCACCGATGCCGATCAATACCCCGACCTGCGCGAGGCCCTCGACAAGCTGCAGCTCTCCGATGCGGCGCTGAAGTTCGAGCCGGAAACCAGCAGCGCCATGGGCTTCGGTTTCCGCTGCGGCTTCCTGGGCCTGCTGCACATGGAGATCGTGCAGGAGCGGCTGGAGCGGGAATACGACCTCGACCTGATCGTCACCGCCCCCTCGGTGATCTACCAGGTGAACATGGTCGACGGCAGCACCCTGATGGTGGATAACCCCGCCACGCTCCCCGATCCCCAGAAGCGCGAATCGATCGAAGAGCCCTACGTGAAACTGGAGATCTACACCCCCAATGTCTACAACGGCGCCCTGATGGAGCTGTGCCAGGAACGGCGCGGTGAGTTCATCGACATGAAGTACATCACCACCGACCGGGTGACGCTGCACTACGAGATGCCGCTGGCGGAGGTGGTGACCGACTTCTTCGATCAGATGAAGAGCCGCACCAAGGGCTACGCCTCGATGGAGTACAGCCTGATCGGCTATCGCCGCAACGAACTGGTGCGGCTCGATGTGCTGATCAACGGCGAGCGGGCCGATCCCCTCACCACCATCGTGCATCGCGATAAGTCGTACAACGTCGGCAAGAGCCTGGTGGAGAAGCTCAAGGAGCTGATTCCCAGGCAGCAGTTCAAGATCCCGATCCAGGCCTCGATCGGCAGCCGCATCATCGCCAGTGAAAGCATCAGCGCCATCCGCAAGGATGTGCTGGCCAAGTGCTACGGCGGCGACATCTCCCGCAAGAAAAAGCTGCTCAAGAAGCAGGCCAAGGGCAAGAAGCGGATGAAGGCCATGGGCCGGGTGGAGGTGCCCCAGGAGGCCTTCATGGCGGTGCTGAAGCTGAATCAGTGAGCTGGCTCTGAAGCTGCGGTCCCGGGACGTTCAGCGCACGCCCTGACCTCCCGCAGGGCAAAACGGATTCTGTACAGGATGTACAGACCTGCACAGCCTCCGCGCAACACCGCCAGCGGGCCGTTCCTAATCCGTCGAGCGGCGCCGATGCTGCTGCACCGGTCCGGTGGCTTCGGTGCGGAAGAACAGGCTCGGGGTGAGCCCCACCCGTTGCATCTGGCGCCGGCCGCGGAGCTGCATCAGGACCAGCCCGGCGCCGGTGATGCCCTGCAGCAGCACGGTGGTGACCAGGTGCACGGGGTTGAGCAGGTGCTGCTGCAGCGCTGAGAGTGGCGCCAACTGCCGCTGGCTGAACAGGGTGGCGGCGTCATGGATCGTGACCGCCGGCAGCAGCAGCAGCAGGATCAACCCCAGGGGCAACAGGGTCCAGTGCAGGGCCCCAGTCCAGGGCTGCTCCCGGCGGTGGCGGCGATGGCCGCCGCCGACGAGGTAAAGGCCGAACCCAACGGGCAGCAGCGGCAGGGCGGGGGAGAGGTCAATCAGGCTATGGAGCCGGCCGGTGGGAGCCTCGACGCTGGCGAAGCTCCCCGCCAGCAGCAGGGTGCTGAGCTCCAGCACCAGCAGCAGCAGCCCCACGAGCCGCAGCTGGCCCAGGGAATAGTCCAGCTGGTGGCGGCTGACGATGCCGTCGACCTCATCGCGGGTGTCCCTGGGCCTGGGGTGGGTCATGCAGGCAACTCTGGCGCAGGCCAGGGGCACCGATCCAGCCCCTAAGCCGGCAGAATTGGAGGCGCAAACTCCAAAAGGGCGGCGGATTTGGAGGCGGTCAGGCGATTTCTGCAGGAACCGGCCGGGACTTTTTTCCTGTTCGGTCCCCGTGGCACGGGCAAGTCGACCTGGTTGCGCCAGGCCCATCACAGCGCCTCCACCAGGCCAGGCCGGAACGGTTGCGCGAGAGGGTGGCCGCCGAGCCCGGCATCGCCACGGTGGTGATTGATGAGGTGCAGAAGGTGCCGGCGCTGCTGGATGTGGTTCTGGCTGCGCCGCGGCAGCTGGAATCTGCTGGCCGGGCGCCTGGTGTCGGCCTCGATGCACCCCTTTCTGGCGGCGGAACTGGGGGTTGATTTCAGCCTCGACCGCGCCCTGCGCTTTGGTCTGGTGCCCCTGGTCTGGGAAGCGATCGATCCGGAGCAGACCCTGCGGGCCGGGAGGTGGATTTTGTGGTGTACGGACCCGACAGTTTCATGGCCCTGGAAGTGAAACGCAGCCGCCAGGTTCACTCCGTAGATCTGCAGGCGGTCGATCCGCTGCAGCCGCTGCCGATGTCCTGATCAGGGGGTGTCAAGCCAGATCTGAAACTCAGCCGGCGTGAGGATCAGCAACGGCTGCAGTTCGTTCTTCAAGGCAAGGAGATCCCCATCTCCGCTGATGAGCACCGGCACTCCAGCCGCCAGGGCCAGATCGAGAAACAGCTGATCCTTCGGGTCACGAACCTGGAGCTGACAAGCCTTGATGGGGCCAGAGTGGGTTTCACACCACGGCAGCACATCCTCCAGCAGCCGATCGATGTCGGGCCGCTCGAGCCGAAACTTGGGGTAAGTCAGCACCCGGATCAATTCGCGGGCGGAGGATTCGGCCAGCACAGGAGTGATGGCGGCTGTCTGCCAGCTCCGGCGCAGCCAGGCCAGGCGGCCCTGCTCGAACAGCAGTGCCGACACCAGCACGTTCGTGTCGGGAACGACGCGGCTGGTCACTCCTGGCGCGACCAGGCCACGGCGTCGGCCACATCCGCTTCGGTGATTCCCAGCTCCGTCAGGCGGGCTCGCACGTTGGCGGCAGCAGCCGGATGGACGGGCGTGAGCACGATGCGGCCATTTTCGGTGGCCACGTCGTAGTAATCGGCGACCCCGACAGCCTCCACCACAGCCTTGGGCAAGGTGAGCTGGTTCTTGCTGGTGCGCTTGGCCAGGACCATCAACGCAGCCGGCTGAGTCCGGAAACAAGGATTCCTTACTTTATCTGCTGTCCTCGGGTGGGAACTCTGGAGGAGACGTTGCTGTCATTGCCATGCCCACGTTGCATCGCCACCGATTCAGGGAGCAGGGATTTGTCCTGCCCCTGTCCATGGGGGCGTCCCTGGTGCTGCTGCTGGGCAGCCTCTCGGCCCAGACCGCCAGCCTGCAGGTGCGCCTGCAGGGGATCCGGGAGCAGCAGCAGCGCCGGGCCGAAGACCGGCTGGCCTCGGCGGGCCAGCAACTGCTCGCCGACCTGCAGCGCAGCCATCCCTGCCTGCTGGCGTTGCCGCTGGAGCAGTGGGACCTCCAGGGTCTGGCCTGCGCCCCCGCCGCCACGATCGCCTCCCTCAGGGCCGGCCAGGTGCTGGGCAGCCCCTACCGACTGGTGGACTGGCGGCCGCAGCTGGTGCCGGCCGAACTGCTGCTGGAGCTGGCCGCCGACGGGGGCCAGCCGGCGCGGCGAGGGGCCTTCGCGGTGCAGCTGGCGCCGGCCCAGCAGCCGGCCCAGCCGCAGCCGCAGATCACCGACGTGCGCCTGGTGGGGCTGCGGGGGGTGGCGCCATGAACCTGATCGAAGTGATGACTGGATCGGTGGTCTTCGCCGCCTCGGCCGGATCCTCCCTGCAGCTCTGGGCTCTGGCGGCCGCGGCGGCCGTGGCCGAACAGCGCCAGCAGGAGCAGATGGAGCAGGCCGAGGTGGTGCTGTTGCGGGCCGAAACCTCCCTGCGCGGCCTGGCCCCCTCCGCTGGTGACTGCACCGCGGCGGCGGCCCAGCTGCTGCAGACGCTGGCGGCCCAACCCCTGGCTCCGGGGCTGGTGCGCCAGCTGGAGGTGTCGGCCAGCGGCGATGGGGTGGTGCTGCGGCTGGTGGTGGACGGGGAGGCCGAACCGCGGCAGCGGCTGTATGCGCCGGCGGTGCTGGGGCTGTGCGCAACGGTGCAGGGAGGCGGCGGTGGCAACCCCTGAGTCGGGCGGTGGCTTCACCCTGCCGGAGACCCTGCTGGCGCTGGTGCTGGTGGGCCTGCTGGCCCAGCTGGGGCTCAGCTCCGCCAGCCGGGACCTGGCCGCCGCCCGGCTGGAGGGGGCCAGCCGCCGGGTGATGGTGGGGCTGGAGCGGGGACGGGATGCTGCCCTGCGCCTGGGCCAGCCCTGCGTGCTGGCACTCTCCGCCAACGGCTGGCAGGAGCCCCAGGGCAGCAGCCTGCCCCCCTGCGAGGGGGCCGCGATGGATCTGGGGGAGGGCCTGGGTGGCGGGCCTGCGGTGAGCCTCAGCCACAACCTGCCGGCCGCGGTGCGCTTCACCAGCAACGGGCTGATCATCGACGGCGGCACCGTGCTGCTCAGCACCGAGGGCACCGACCTGGTGCGCTGCGTGGTGGTGGCCCTGCCCCTCGGGATCACCCGCCTGGGACGGCAGGGCCCGGGCGGCTGCCTGCCGGATCCGCGGCCCTGAGCCGCCCTGTTCTCTGTATCGGAGTTGCGCCATGGCCTTGCTGCGTTCCCACGGGCGCCCCGCCAAGGGACCGGGGGGCTTCTCGCTGGTGGAACTGCTGGTGGCGGCCTGCCTGGGGCTGCTGGTGTGGGGGGTGGTGCTGCAGGCGCTGGTGGCCGATGGCCGCCAGGTGGAGCGGCTGGTGCGGCAGGTGCGGGAGCGGGGTCAGCAGCGGCGGGTGCTGGCCTTGCTGCGGGGCGATCTGCTGCGGGCCACCCGGGTGGACCTCGCCCTGGGGGTTGGGGCCGCCTGCGGCCTTGGGGGCCGGGATCCGGTGCTGCAGCTCACCACGCCGGCGGGACCGATCACCTACACGGTGGGCAGCGCTCCGAGCGCCATCTGGCGGGGCCGGGTGCTGATGCGTTGCGGTCCGGCCTTCGGGTTGTACGGCGAACCGAGCGCCGGAGCGGCCCAGAACCGGGTGCTGCTGGATGGGCTCGCCGACCCGGGTTTGGAGGCCGCCTCAGAACCGGACGGTCTGCTGCGGCTGCAGCTTCGGCAGGAGTTCGAGCCTGCAGGGAGTGGAACCCAGAGGATCGAGACGACGGCGCGGCTGGGGGCGGGAGGGTGAGGGAGGAGCTCATGCTGCCGCAACATGCCATGGCCTCCCTGCAGATCCGCGACCTGCCGGATCCCCTGCATCGACTGTTGACGCGGCGGGCCAGCGCCTGCAGCAACGACCCGCGCTGCAGTGGGGGGAGGCGCCGGAATCCCTGATCCGTGGCGACCGTGAGCGCTGCGCCTGATCACGAATGACCCGATCGCTACCTACAAGTGAAAGCCCTGGCCCGTCGGGAAGCGGCGTTGCTGCTCACCGCCGATCAACGGCTGCAACGGCTGGCCGATCAGGTACTGCCCTGAATCGATGGGGACTGGGGGATGCCTGCTTCTGTCCGCAGGCGACGTTCAGACCTCCAAGCTTCAGCCGGCTCTAGGCAGGAGAGCATTGCCAGAGGGCAGGAGGTTCTGACTCATTTTCCAACCTGTACATTGTGTACAGGTTGGAAAATGGGCTCTGGGACGGGCGCCAGTCAGCTGTCGAAATCCACGAAGGCTCTCTCCGCGCCTACAGAAGGTAAGCCAGCCCCAGGCTGGTAAGCAGCAGCAGTGGAAGGAGAACCTGAATCATCAGTTGCGAATCATCAGCTCCACGTCGTTGAGGTCCTTGAAGTCGCTGTCCATTGTGTACAGCCTGGCCTGATGGGTTCTGGCAGTGGCCAGGATGATGCTGTCGGCCATGGGCAGTCGCAACGTGTGGCTGAGTTGTGCTGAGGCCATCGCGAGACGACTATCGAGATCCGCGACCAAACCTCGCTGCATCACTGCAGCCGCCTTAATGTCAAGAGCCGGAGGCGCATGCGTCATGGCTCCAGCACATTGAAATGTCTTGGTTCAGGTCCCCCGTTTGGAATCGGGCACGGCTGGAGCACCCCCTGAGGTGGGTCTGAGTTTTCTGATCGCCAGTCCCACCAAGGCCCTGTGCGATCGACTGGTGCTCAGCCGGCAGCTTCCGGTGTTGTCGCGGACGGCGATGCGGCAGTGGTTGCTGGAGGATCTGAGGATTGATCCTGAAGGCCTCGTCCAGCTCAACCTGGGTCTCATCGGCCAGTGCCAGGCGAGCGGCTATAAGCGACGCCAGCTGGGAACACTGCTGAAGGTGATCGCTTCCCTGCAAGAGGAGCTGGGCTGATGCAGGAAAAATCGGGAAACAGCGTTGTGGAACAGATGCTGCGGCGCGTACCGCAGGACAGCGACCTAGAACGCAGCCAGGCGATGCGGCAGGTGATGGCTGCAGCCGTACCTCCAGGGCATGGAGGAGGAGTTTTCAGGCCTGGGGATTGAGGTGCAGATCAGCGAGAAGCAGAAAACAACCGCAGCCCGATTCTTTCCGCTTTTCTCAAGGCCAGCACGACGATTGTTCAGCTGGCCATCACTGGGATGATGACCCTCAGGATCAAGTTTGAGGTGGATATCGATCCTCCGCTTGGATTCAGCACCGAGGAGCAGCTGCTGCTTCAGCCCTATTCGTGTTCCGTGAAGTGTTTTAGCCTGCCCGATCTGTTTGCCGGCAAGATGCATGCGGTTCTCTTCCGTCAATGGCAGCAGCGCGTCAAGGGCCGCGATTGGTTCGATCTGGAGTGGTACGTGCGTGGTGGCATCCCTCTACATCTCGATCATCTGGCCGAGCGTGCGCGCCGAAGCGGCCATTGGCCTCTGGATCAGCCGTTCTCAGCCAGGTCACTGCAAGTCCTGCTGGCTGAACGGATCGCCCGCCTGGATGTCGCCAACGCCCGCCTCGATATCGAACGTTTCATCGCCCAGCCCAAACCCTTGGCGATCTGGTCTCAGGATTACTTCCAGCAGCTGACGCGGCGTGTGGTGATAGCCACGTAGCATTCTGCTACCGTTCCACGGTGATGTCTGTTGTGGGGGTTTGTCGTCATGCCGAAAGCCGCTTCTCCTGTGCGGTTGCAGAGAGAGCTGATGGAGAGCGCCGCCCTGGTCGGGGCGCGATATCATCGCAGTGCTGCCGAGCAGATTGAATACTGGGCAGCCCTGGGTCGCCAGGTGGCCCGGGTGCTCGACCCAGACAGCCTGTTGGATGTGGCCGCGGGACTGACACGGCTTCGGCTTGAGCCTGTGGCGGCACCGATCGTGGCCCCTGAGCAGGTGTTTGCGGCGCTGGATGCCGATCGCGTGTCCGGCACCCTGGCCCAGACCGTGAGTACGGCGGCCTTCCGCTACCAAGCCTGCATCAGCCAACCTGGTCAGCTGGAACAGATCGGCCCCGATGGCACACGACGCGTCGGGACGTTTCGCGATGGGGCCTTTGAGCCGATCGACAACGAGCCCTGCAGCGGCTCGGAGCGTTGAGCCAGCCCAGGCAGCTGTGGATGCTGGTGGGGGGCAATGGAGCTGGAAAATCAACGTTCTATCGTCTCTATCTCCAGCCTCTTGGCGTGCCATTTGTGAATGCCGATGTGCTCGCCCGGGTCGCCTATCCCGACGCCCCGGAGGCGCACAGTTACCAAGCCGCCAAGCTAGCTGAAGAGCAGCGGCACAACCTGCTGCTCAGAGGGGTGAGCTTCTGTTTTGAAACGGTGTATTCCCACCCCTCCAAGGTTGACTTCGTCGGCCGCGCCAAAGCCCTTGGCTACCAGGTCATCATGGTGTTGATTCACCTCGAAAGTCCAGCCTTGAACTGGGCGCGCATCAGCGAGCGAGTCAGCGAAGGAGGGCATGATGTGCCTGCTGACAAGGTGGTGAGCCGCATCCCCCGGTTGCTGCATCACGTCAGAACGTCGCTGTCGCTCTGCGACGTTGTCAGGGTCTACGACAACAGTTCAGCTGACCATCCTTTCCTTCCCGTCTTCACGGTGAGGCACGGAAGGATCGAGCGTCATTTCCATCCTTTGCCTGATTGGGCGGTGGCTCTGCTGGCAGGTTTCTGAGTTGCCATCAGCCAACGTCGTGGACACCTGCAGAGTTGACGGCCGTTCAGGCCTCCCAGATCTCAGCCAACTCCAGCCTCAGCCCGGGGAATCGCTCGTCACCCTCCAGGGTGGAGGCCCCCTCACGGCGCAAGGGCTCGCCGCTGGCCTTGCCGCTCCAGATCTCCACAGCCTGTTGCTCGGGGATCAGCAGCCAGCCCAGCTCGGCACCACTCGCCTGGTACGAGGCCATCTTGCGCCGCAGCGCCGTGAGGCCACGGGGACCTTCGTCGCTGGGGCTGGCGAGTTCGACCAGCAGATCAGGGCAGAGGGGCGGGAACCCACGGCGCTGCTCCGGGGTGAGGGCCCGCCAACGCTCCAGATCCACCAGAGAGGCATCGGGGCTGCGCACAGAGCCATCAGGGAGGAGGAAGCCCGTGGAGCTGTCGAACACCTGCCAACCGCCCACGCTGTCGGCCCAGGCCAGCAGGCGCATCAACAGACGGCTGTTGCGGGCGCCGGTTTCACCGCCTGTGGGTGTCATGTGGATGAGATGGCCTTCCGGGGTGAGTTCCAGCACGGCCTCGGGGTTGGCGCTGCAGACGGCGCCGAACTGCTCGGGGCTGAGGCGCAGATCATCCGGCAGGCGCAAGGGCGCCAAGGCATCCGGGTAGGGAGCCGAAGGTGCGAGCGTCATGGCCCCAGCGCAAGCTGAGGGGGAATTTTAGTCGGGATTCCACCAGACCCCCGAAGCTACCGAGCCGATGGGGCGGGTGATGGCGTCTGGCTGCATCCCGCTCCAGCTGAGCTCGCAGGATGTTCAGAGACGCCAACATCATCGGTAAAAATCCGATCATGCCTTTCCCATCAGACATATCGTCCGTGGTCAGGCTGGAGCACCCCTTGCGGCGCTTTGGCTCGCTGCCTTAGCGCCCGAGGTGCTGGCTGAAAGGATTGCCCGCCTGGATGTCGCCAACGCCCGCCTCGATATCGAACGTTTCATCGCCCAGCCCGAACCCTTGGCGATCTGGTCTCAGGATTACTTCCAGCAGCTGGCGCAGCGTGTGGTGATGGCCACGTAGCTTCTCCTGTGCGGTTGCAGAGAGAGCTGATGGAGAGCGCCGCCCTGGTCGGGGCGCGGCACCAGCGCAGTGCTGCCGAGCAGATTGAATACTGGGCAGCCCTGGGTCGCCAGGTGGCCCGTGTGCTTGACCCAGACAGCCTGCTGGATGTGGCCGCTGAGCAGGTGATCAGAAACGCTGCCTTGCCGTTGGGGGCAGCCGTGAACAGGAGATTGGCATCCCGAAACAGTCGCTCGGGCGCTGAGCACGGCAGGTCTCCCTGAACGGGGACTGGTGCGTCATGGGCCGTCAGCCGGCACCGGGCTGTACACAATGTACAGCCTGGAAAATGGGTTCTGGCATGGGCGAGTCGACTGACGAGATCCACGACCAGGCGCTGGCTGCATCACGGCAGCCGCCTGAATGGCCTGTGCCTCAGTGTGTTCACGCAGCACCCACTTGAACACCTCGATCCAGCCCGAGGAATCCACGACGGCTCTGTCCGCGCTCACAGGCGGTGAGTCTTCCTTTGGAAGTTGTTCTCCCCTTGAAGAAAACCACGCAGGGCCATCACCTGCCACTTCTGCCCCGGACCCCCCTGCCTCAAACGGCGACTCGACGATCTCGCCTGCCCCGAGAGCGAAGAGGCCACCGCTTCAGAAGGCCTCGGCATTGCCGCTGACGAGGGCCATGGCGGTCTTCATCGGCAGGAACAGGCTCTGCGGACGACTCACCAGCGGTTGAAACTGGTGGTCGCGGTAGAAGGCGGCAGCGTCCTCGTCAATGGCATCGGCGCAGATCGCGTAGACCCCGACCGACGCTTCAGCCTCGCGACTGATGGCGTCATAAAGCAGCATGCTGCCGATCCCTGCCCCTCGGAAGGCCAAGTCCCTGCCCATCCAGCCGATCCAGCCCATCAAGACGACGGGCACGCTGGGATGGCGCGGCAGTTTCTTGGCCAGTTCCGGGGCAACATCGTTCATTGGGATGCTGTGGGCCGAAACAGCAGGCGGCGTAGCTGCGCTTGACGTCCTGCGAAACCGTCTCGTGGAAGTAGCGGTCAATACGGTCATTGCCGCTGAGGAATGCGGCCCGTTCGTGCTTGGCGAGGGCTTCTGAAATGAAGCGCGTCACCGAACCTCAACATTCTCCAGATGCAGGCGCTTGGCGTGCTTCAGGGCAGCGTCCGGAACCGGTGGATGGATCAGGGCTTCGGCAAAACGCCGTTGATCCTCAGCGGATAAGCGGAGGATGGCTTGCTCCTCAATGGCGCGCTGTGCAGCGTCATGGGCGGCACTGACGACGAAATCCGTGAGGCTCCGCCCTTGCAGCTCCGCCGCCCGCTTCAGCGTGGCATAGATACTTGCCGGTAGGCGCGCTTCAAGACGTGAGGTTCGCTCTGCGGCCATAACGACTCTCTTTGTAGATCACTTACGGCAAACTGCCGTACAAGTCAAGACCGATGCAGCTGGTTGTCAGCCAGCGCGGGACAACGGCGTGCCTGTTCGCGTCCTGTCGGCCTATGCGATCGACGAGATGACACGGGTGGGGTTGTCGGCTTCGATGTAGCGGCGAATGGCGAGCAGATCAGCTTTCGCTGCCGCCGTGATCACCACCCTCATGCGGTTGGGGGCTCTCAGCGGCTGGGCTGCGCAGCTCCCGGCGCACCGCTGGTGGAAGTGTTGCAGCTGCAGACCCCGGCCTGTCCGATCACCTACACCGTGGGCGGCGCCCCCAGCGCCATCTGGCGGGGCCGGCTGCTGATGCGCTGCGGCCCGGCCTTCGGGCTGCACGGCGAACCGAGTGCGGGAGCGGCCCAGAACCGGGTACTGCTCGATGGCCTCACCGACCCGGGGCTGGAGGCCGCCCTGGAGCCGGACGGCCTGCTGCGGCAGGAGTTCGAGCCCTCAGGCGGCGGCACCCAGCGGATTGAGACGATCGTGCCGATGGGGGCGGGGGGCTGAGCGGGGCCTTCGCCGATGCGGCACGGCTTCAGCCCAGTCGGCTGAGCGGCAGGATCCGCACCCGCTCCCGGCTGTTCGGCGACGATTAGGTAGGCGGGTCCGCGCAACTACATAGGCGGGTCTCAAGACGCGACAACAGGGTTCCGATTCCGGTCTGGAGCCCTGCGATGCCCGCCCCTCTGTCGTTGCGGATCAAGG
>NZ_JAGQCH010000003.1 GCF_024346055.1 Cyanobium sp. Cruz CV13-4-11 | reverse complement strand
ACTTGCCGACGGTCATCCCGGACAGCCCCATCCGTTTGGCGATGGCTGTGTTGGTTTCACCGGCACCGCAGGCCAACACGATCTGGGCCCGCTGAACGATGGAGTGAGGCAGTGAACGGGAGCTGGCGAGAGCCTGGAGCTGCTGAACCTCGTCGTCGCTGAGAAGCAGCGGCGGCATCGGACGTCCAAGCGCCACGGAAAACCTCGGGTGACACTCCTGATTCCAGATGTTATTTCCGGGACGGGACACTAGGGAGACTCTGGAAAACCCAGGCGATCCACGGGACAATGGTCCTGTGATTGCAGGCCAGGACTGGGGTGATGAGCGGCAAACAGCTTGGCTTCTCGGATTACGAGCTCGCCACGGCCAAGAAGCAGACGAAACGGGAGAAGTTTCTCGGTGAGATGGAGGCGGTGGTGCCTTGGCAGGCATTCATTGCGTTGATCGAGCCCAACTACCCCAAAGCGAGCACGAAAGGCGGCCGGCCTCCCTATCCGATGGCCACGATGCTGCGGACCCACCTGCTGCAGCAGTGGTATTCCCTCAGTGCCCCCGCCATGGAAGAGGCCCTGATCGAGGTGCCCACCATGCGCCGCTTTGCCGGCATCGAGCTGATCAGCGACAGGATTCCTGATGAGACCACGATCCTCACCTTCCGCCACCTGCTGGAGAAGCACGAGCTTGGTGAGCAGATCTTTGAGACCGTTAAGGCCCACCTCAGTGCGCGAGGCATGACGATGCGGCAGGGCACAATTGTCGATGCCACCTTGATCGCCGCTCCCAGCTCCACCAAGAACAAAGAGGGGAAGCGAGATCCCGAGATGCACCAGACCAAGAAGGGCAACCAGTGGTACTTCGGCATGAAAGTCCACGCAGGCATGGATAAGGACTCGGGCTTGATCCATTCGGTGGTGGTGACGGCCGCCAACGTGCATGACCTCACCTCGGCTGCCGAGCTACTGCATGGCGACGAGGAGGTCGTCTACGCGGATGCTGGCTACCAGGGCATCGCCAAGAGACCCGAGATGACAGGCAAGACAACGGAATTCAGGGTGGCGATGCGACCCGGCAAACGCACGGCCCTACCAGACACACCAGAAGGAAGGCTGCAGGATCTGATCGAGACCGCCAAAGCTCATATCCGCTCCAAAGTTGAGCACCCCTTCCGGGTGATCAAGCAGCAGTTCGGCTTTCAGAAGACCAGGCTGCGTGGCCTGGCCAAGAACCGCTCCAAGATCAACGTGCTGGCGGCATTGTTGAATCTGTTTCAGGCGCGACGACAGTTACTCGTGACAGTCTGACCAGGAGCTTGGTGTGTCTGAACACCTCGATTCAGCCTCAAAAACCAGCCCAGAGTGGCTGAACATGAGACCAAAAACCCTCAGAAGGGGGCCCCAGAGGCAATGCACGACCAAAAGCACTGTTATCTCTCACTGCGGCCACTCAAACCCCGATTACCCAGAGCCTCCCTAAGGCTGGGCGAATGGGCAACATTATGCACCGTGGCAGGTCAGATGATTTTTGGTGTACGAAGTGGTGCCACTCAGAAACAGCCTGCGCAGACCCGATGTGAAACGAGATTGAACAGTCTGCAGAAGCAATCAACGGCAACCGCTCATCTCCCCTGAGCCCCGGAGAAGCCAGTCCCCGATTTCCCCAGCGAGGAAGGTATCTACCGCCTATGTTGATGACTGTTTGGCTGGGACGCTGGCATCCTCTCTCGCCACTTCCCCGATTGCGCGTCACTCCTGGCGAGCGCGGGGAGCCCTTCGCCTCGCCGCCCTTCTGGCCGCTGGCATGGGTGGTTTGGCGGTACTGGGCCAGCAGGCCGATCCGGCCGCCAAAGCCGTTCCAGCGGCGGATGCCCCCAACGGTGCCCTCACCATCGGCGGGGTGATCGCCCTGACGGGCAACGCCAATCTCTACGGCCAGGATCAACGCCTGGGCATCAGCCTGGCCCGCGAGTGGGCTGGGAGCCGGCGGCGCCAGCCAGGTGAACCGCCCCTGCGCCCGCTCCACTTCCAGCTGCAGGACGGCGGCAGCGATGAGGCCACCGCGATCGCCGGCTTCAATCTGCTGATCAGGCAGGGGGTTCTGGCCCTGATCGGCCCCACTCTCTCCCAGCAGGCCTTCGCCGCCGACCCGATCGCCCAGCGCCGCGGCGTGCCGGTGGTGGCCCCCTCCAACACCGCCAAGGGCATCCCCCAGATCGGCCCCTTCATCAGCCGCGTGTCAGCCCAGAGCTCGGTGATCGCACCGCTGTCGATCAGCGAGGCTCTGCGGCGCGATCCGCGCATCCGGCGGGTGGCCGTGTTCTATTCCCAGGACGACGCCTTCAGCACCTCCGAAACGGCGATCTTCCAGCGCACCCTGCGCGCCCGCGGTCTGACGCCGGTGTCCGTGCAGCGCACCCAGCTGGCCGACAACGACTTCCAGATCCCGATCACCGCCGCTCTGCAGGCCGATCCCCAGCTGGTGGTGATCTCGATCCAGGCGGTGGGGGGCGGCAACCTGGTGCGTCAGCTGCGCGAACTCGGCTACCGGGGCGCGATCGTGGTGGGCAACGGCATGAACACACCCAACATCTACCCGATCTGCCAGCGCTGGTGCGACGGCATCCTGATCGCCCAGGCCTACAGCCCGGAGCTGGACACCCCGGTCAACCGCACCTTCCGAAACCTGCTGCGCGGCAGCAGCCCGGATCGGAGCCCCTCCCAGATCACGGCCCAGGCGTTCACCGCCTACCAGGTGCTGTTCGAGGCGGTCCAGCGGCTGCAGCGGCGCGGAGGGCTTGAGAACGTCAACCTGGGCCAGGCTCGCAAGGCGCTGATGGAGGAGCTGCTCGCCGGTCAGTACGACACCCCGCTCGGACCGATCCGCTTCACTCCCGATGGCGAGCTGGTCCAGGGGCAGTTCTACGTGGCCCAGGTGCGCATGGATCCCGGCGGCCGCAGCGGCCGCTTCGCCCTGGTGCGCGAGACCGGGGTCAGCGGCGGGGCCGGCGGCAGCGCTTCACCCCCGGCCCGATGATCGAAGCCCTGCTCCAGACCCTGCTCAACGGGGCCGCCAGCGGTGGCGTGTATGCCCTTGTGGCGCTGGGCTACACCCTGGTGTTCTCCGTGCTGGGGGTGATCAACTTCGCCCTCGGTGCCCTGTTCTCCCTGGGGGGCTACCTCACCTACCTGCTGATGGGCGGGCGCATCAGCGCGAACGGCGGTCTGCCGGGCTGGGGACTGCCGCAGGGGCTTTCCTTCACCCCGGCCCTGCTGCTGGCGGCCCTCCTCACCGGTCTGGTCTCGCTGGTGGTGGAGCGCCTGGCCTTCGCGCCGCTGCGCCGCCGCAGGGCCGAGCCGCTGCTCTACCTGATCACCAGCCTGGGCGCCGGCCTGGTGCTGGTGAACCTGCTGCAGATGCTGATGGGTGCCGAGGGCTATGCCTTCCCCGCCACCGCCCTCGCGGGCCTGCCCGATGCGCTGCAGGTCGCTGGCGCCCGCATCCGCAGCGTGCAGGTGCTGCTGCTGGCGGTCTGCGCCGCGGCGGTGATCGTCCTCACCCTGTGGCTGGAGCGCAGCCGCAGCGGCCGCGCCCTCAAGGCCGTGGCCGAGGACGCCACCACCGCCCGGCTGCTGGGGATCGACAGCGGGGCGATGCTGCGGCTGGCCTTCCTGCTCAGCGGCGCTCTGGCCGGCCTCGGCGGCGGCCTGATCGGTGTGAGCATCAGCCTGCCGGGGCCCTACATGGGGATCAGCTACGGACTCAAGGGTCTGGCGGTTCTGGTGCTCGGGGGGCTGGGCAGCGTGCCGGGCGCCATCGCCGGTGGCCTGCTCATGGGTCTGGCGGAGGCGCTGGTGCCCGGCGACGCCTCCGGCTGGCGCGACGCCCTGGCCTTCGCGATCCTGTTCCTCGTGCTGTTGCTGCGTCCCAGCGGCCTGCTGGGCCGGCGACAAGTGGAGAAGGTGTAGTCCCATGGCCAACACCGCTGCAGGAGGAACCCGCTGATGGATCCCGCTCTTCTGGTCCAGATGCTGATCGGCGCCCTGCTGGGAATCTCGGTGTACCTGCCGCTGGCCACCGGGCAGCTGACACTGGCCACCCCGGCCTTCTATGCCGTGGGCGGCACCCTGGCGGCCCTGCTCTCCACCCGCTGGCCGGTGCTTGGGGCAAGAATCGACGGCAGCTTCCCCCTGCCCTCCTTCCTGCTGGAACTGGCCCTGGGCGGAGCGCTGGCGGGTCTGCTGGCCCTGCTCGTCGGCCGGATCGTGCTGCGGCTCCAGGGCATCTATCTGGCCATCGCCACCATCGCCCTGGTGGAGATCGTGCGGGTGGCGATCCTCAACCTGCCCTTCACCGGAGGCGCCGTGGGGATCTTCGGCATCCCCCAGCCCTTCCCCTCAGCAGCCGGTTACCTGCTGCCCGCCCTGGCGCTGCTGCTGCTGGCGGGATGGGTGTGCCAGCGGCTGGAGGTGATGGCCCTGGGCCGGGCGATGGCGGCCGTCCGCGAGGACGAACTGGCGGCCCGCTGCATGGGGATCGACACCACCCAGGTGAAGCTCACCGCCTTCGTGATGAGCGCCGTGCTGGCCGGGGGCACCGGCGTTCTGGCCGCCCACTTCCTCAACACCTGGAACGCCCGCCAGGGCAGCTTCGACAGCGCCGTGATCATGCTGGCCTTCGTGATCCTGGGGGGATCGCGCAGCTGGCTGGGGCCGGTGCTGGGCGGCCTGGTGCTCACGGCGCTGCCGGAACTGCTGCGGCCCGTGGGCGATGCGCGGCTGGTGCTGTTCGGCCTGGTGATCCTGTCGGGTCCGGCGTTGTTTCCCCAGGGACTGGTCACGCCGGGCCTGCTGGAGCGTCTGGGCCGGTTGGGGGATCCCGCCGGCCGCCCCGGTGCCGAGGGGAGCCGCCCATGACGGTGGACCCACGCCTTGCGCCCACCGGCGGCAGCGCCGCGTCGCCGCTGCTGGAACTCGATGCGCTCAGCTGCCGTTTCGGCGGGCTGGTGGCGCTCGACCAGGTGAGCTTCGCCGTGCAGCAGGGAGAGATCTTCGGCCTGATCGGTCCCAACGGCGCCGGCAAGACCACCCTCTTCAACCTGATCTCCGGCCTCACTCCCGCCAGCGGCGGCCAGGTGCGCTGGCGAGGGGAACCGATCGGCGGCCTGGGTCCGGAGCGGATCAACCGGCTCGGCATCGCCCGCACCTTCCAGAACCTGCGCCTGTTCGACAGCCTCACCCTGCGCGAGAACGTGCTGGTGGGTCTGCACCGCGAGACCCGAGCTCCGCTGGTGGAGGCCCTCAGCGGCAACGCCGGCTTCCGGGCCCGACAGGCGGCGCTGGAGCGCAGGGCCGGGGAGCTGCTGGCCCTCTTCGGCCTCGACGCCCGCGCCGACGACTCCGCCGCAAACCTCTCCTACGGCGACCGGCGGCGGCTGGAGATCGCCAGGGCCCTGGCCACCGGCCCGGCGCTGCTGCTGCTCGACGAACCGGCCGCCGGCATGAACCCCGCCGAGAAGGATGAGCTCTGCGCCCTGATCGACCGGCTGCGGGAGCAGTTCCAGCTCACGGTGCTGATCATCGAGCACCACGTGCCGCTGATGATGCGCCTCTGTGACCGCCTGGCGGTGCTGAATTTCGGCCGGCGCATCGCCCTGGGCAGCCCCGAGCATGTGCGCCACGATCCGGCCGTGATCGAGGCCTACCTGGGCGGGCAGGCCAGCGCCGCCGGGGAGCGCCGATGACGGCGCCACCACTGCTGGAGCTGCAGGGGCTGGTCGTTCGCTACGGGGCCGTGACCGCCGTGCGGGGCCTCGATCTGCAGGTGCGCAGCGGCGAACTGGTGGCCCTGCTGGGGGCCAACGGGGCCGGCAAGAGCACCACCCTGCGGGCGATCTCCTCCCTGGTGCCGGTGGTCGGCGGCCGGGTGCTCTGGCAGGGGGTGGAACGCACCGGCTGCCGCACCGAAACCACCGTGCGCCTGGGCATCGGCCACTGCCCCGAGGGCCGGAGGGTGCTGGCGCGCCAGAGTGTGGCCACCAACCTGGAGCTGGGGGCCTGGCTGCGGCGCGACCGGGCCGGCATCGCCGCCGACCTGGAGCGCTGCTACGGCCTGTTCCCGCGGCTGGCGGAACGGCGCCGCCAGCTGGCCGGCAACCTGTCGGGGGGCGAGCAGCAGATGCTGGCGATCGCCCGGGCCCTCATGGGCCGGCCCAGCCTGCTGTTGCTCGATGAGCCCAGCCTGGGGCTGGCGCCGAAGCTGGTGGCCGAGGTGATGGCCGCCCTGGCAGCGCTGCACCAGGAAGGGTTGTCGATGCTGCTGGTGGAGCAGAACGCCACCGCCGCCCTGGAGATCGCCGACCGCGGCGTGGTGCTGGAGAGCGGCAGCATCAGCCTGGAGGGCACCGCCGATGCCCTGCTGGCCGATGCGGGGCTGCGGGCCTCCTATCTGGGGAGCGGCTGAGGATGTTGCTGGTGCCGCTGCTGCTGGCCGGCCTGGTCGTCCTGGCCCTGGCCCTGGTAGGGGTTGTCGGGCGCCCCTGGCTGGAGCGCACCATCCTGGAGACCGACACCCCCTCCGGCAAGGCCTTCGACGCCGTGCTGATGCTGGCGATCGCCCTCAGCGTGCTGGCGGTGGTGCTGGAGAGCGATCCACTGCTGCGGCAGAACTGGGCCGGCACCTTCCTGGGGCTGGAGTGGGGCTTCACCCTCCTGTTCAGCCTCGAATACCTGCTGCGGTTGCTGGTCGTGGCCGAGCCACGGCGCTATGCGACCAGCTTCTTCGGGATCGTGGATCTGCTGGCGATCCTGCCCTCCTACCTGGGGCTGCTGATCGGTGGCGGCCAGCTGTTCCTGGTGGTGCGGGTGCTGCGGCTGCTGCGGGTGTTCCGGGTGCTGAAGCTGGGGGCCTTCCTGCAGGAGGCGGAACTGCTCTGGGGCGCCCTGGTCGCCGCCCGCCGCAAGATCACCGTGTTCCTGCTGGCCATGGTGACGCTGGTGATCCTGATCGGCGCCTTCATGGATGTGATCGAAGCCGGCAATGACGGTTTCGGCAGCATCCCGGTGGCGATCTACTGGGCCTGCGTCACCATCACCACGGTGGGCTACGGCGACGTGGCCCCGGTGACACCCCTGGGACGCTTCATGGCCTCGGTGGTGATGCTGATCGGCTACAGCATCATCGCCGTGCCCACCGGCATCCTCAGCGCCGAAATCGGCTTGAAGGTGCTGCGGCCTGCGGGGCGGCCCTGCCCCGCCTGCGGCCTGGGCGACCACCAGGCCGACGCCCGCCACTGCCGGCACTGCGGGGCTGCGCTGGACCCGGAAGGGGAGCCGTAGCCAGGGGCGTCGCCCCCCTGCGGGGGATCGATCGGTGAGAATCCCGCACAGACCCGCGACTGGCTGGCCCGTCATGCCGATGGAGGACTCCAGCCGCAGCGAAGAACTCAGGGCCCTTGGCTGGCCGGAGCCGGAGGTGCGCCGCTACCACCAGCTCTGGATCCACCGCAGCCGCTGGGGCGCCGCCAACCTGGACCGTGACGAGCGCCGGTTCCTGCGCCGGGGGGAGGTCGCCCTGATGGCGGTCCGGCGGGACTGCTTTGTGGCGCTGGATTTCGAGACGGCCGATCAGGGCCGGGACAGTGCCTGCTCGATCGCCCTGGTGCGGGTGGAGGGGCGCACCATTGTGCGCCGCGAGCACCACCTGATCCGGCCGCCGCGCCGGACGTTCCAGTTCACCTCCATCCACGGGATCAGCTGGTCGCAGGTGGCCGATGCGCCCCGCTTCGCCGAGCTCTGGCCGCAGCTGGTGAACGGTCTGGATGGGGCCCAGTTCATCGCCGCCCACAACGCCAGCTTCGATGCCGGTGTGCTGCGGGCCTGCTGCGAGCAGGCCGGCCTGAGGCCCCCAGCCCAGCCCTTCGTCTGCACCGTGCAGATGGCCCGGCAGGCCTGGAATCTGCGGCCCACCAAGCTTCCTGATGTGTGCCGGCATCTGGGTCTGCCGCTCCGGCACCACGATGCCCTCTCCGATGCCGAGGCCTGCGCCAACATCGTGCTGGCGGCGGGTCGGGGCAGCTCAGGCTAGGGCCGCCCTGCCCCGTCCCCGCCGCCACAGGCTGACGCCCAGGGCCAGCAGGAATCCGAAGAACTGCACGATCACCACACAGGGGCCCGACGGCAGGTTGGTGAGGCCCGAGCCGAGAAGCCCCAGCACGGCGCAGCCGCCGCCGATGACGGAGGAGAGCACCAGATAGGTGCCGAAGCGGCGGCTCACCAGCCGGGAAGCGCAGGCGGGGATCACCACGAAGGCGCTGATCAGCAGCACCCCCACCGCCTTGATCGACACCGCCACCACCACAGCGAGCAGCAGGATGAAGGCGATCCGGTGCCACTGGCTGCCCACGCCGAAGGCCCCGGCCAGATCGGCATGCAGGGTGACCAGCACCTGGGCCCGCAGGCTCACCAGCAGGTAGGCCACCGCCGCCACCAGCAGCACCGCGATCAGGGCAAGGTCCAGCCAGGAGATGCCAAGGATGTCGCCGAACAGCAGTTGCTGGATCCCGCCCTTGTAGGTGGTCACCAGGCTGAGGGCCACCACGGCGAAGGCCAGGGAGGTGGAGTAGACGATGTTCAGCAGGGCATCGGTGGGGAGCTGGCTGCGTTGCACTAGCAGGTTCACCAGCAGGGCGAACAGCACCGCGAAGGGGATCAGCACCAGGGTGGGATTGAGCCCCAGCAGGATGCCCAGGCTGATGCCCAGCAGGGCCGAATGGCCCAGGGCATCACTGAAGAACGACAGCTGCCGCAGCACCGCGAAGCTGCCCAGCAGGCCGCCCAGGGCCCCGGTGAGCAGCCCGCCGACCAGGGCCCGCTGCATGAACGGCTGGCCGATCACTGCGGTGAACGGGGAGAACTCCGTCATCCGATCCGGGGGCGGCCCATGGGCGCCTGGCGCCGGGGATGGCTGGGAAGGTCGGCCGGGTCGTAGAGGCGCTCCAGCTGGGCCCGGGACAGGGCCAGTTCGGGACGGCCGCTGCAGCGCAGCTGGCGGTTGAGGCACAGCACCTGGTCGCAGCTGCGCCGCACCATGTCCAGGTCGTGGGAGACCTGCAGCACGGTCCAGCCCTCACTGCGGCGCAGATCGAACAGCAGGCTGTGGAACTGCTCGGTGGAGGGGGCGTCCAGGCCGGCCTGGGCCTCATCGAGCACCAGCAGGCGCCGGGGCCGCACAACGCAGAACGCCAGCAGCACCCGCTTCAGCTGCCCCCCCGACAGCTCGCTCAGCAGGCGCTCGGCCAGCGGCCCGCAGCCCGTCTTGACCAGGGCGGAGCGCACGGCGGAGCGGCGCTCGGCGCCGCCGATCCAGGGCAGGCGCGGGCCGGGCGGATCCCAGCCGAAGCCGACGAACTCGGCCACGGTGAGCGGCAGGCGCCCCTGGAGCGGCAGGGCCTGGGGCAGGAAGGCCAGCTGGGCGCGGACCTGCCCCGGCAGCTGGCCGGCGGGCCCCAGCCGGTGGCCGAGGATCCGCACCTCGCCGGCCTGGCGGGGGATCAGGCCGAGGATCGCCCCCACCAGGGAGCTCTTGCCGGCCCCGTTCGGCCCCACCAGGGCCGTGTCGCTCTCGGCCGCGAGCTGGAAGCTGACGTCGTCCACCGCCAGCACCCCATCGCGCAGCACCCGCAGGCCCTCGACCTCCAGCACGGCCATCAGCGGAACGCGCTCACCAGATCGGAGACATTGCGGCGCATCACCGCGCCGTAGGTGGCCGGGTTGCGGGAGGCCTCCTCGGTGCCCGTCTCCATCGGATCGAAGACGCTGATGCGGATCCCCAGATCGCCGGCCAGGGCATTGAAGGAGCGGTTGCCCTGCTGGGGTTCGCTGAGCAGGGCCCTCAGCTGGGTGCTCTTCACCGTGTCGGCGACCCGTGAGAGATCCGCCGGGGAGGGGTTCTGCTCCGGCACATCCACCAGGTACTCGGCCTTGAGGCCGTAGCGGTCGGCGAAGTAGGGGGCGAAGTCGTGCAGGACCACGAAGGTCTTGCCCCGGAACGGGGCCAGTTGCTTCTCGAATTCCGTGTTGAGCTGGCGCAGCTGGCCGCTGAAGGCGGCGGCATTGCGGCGGTAGCCATCGGCACAGGCCGGATCAGCCGCGATCAGACCGTCGCGGATGTTGTCCACCTGCTGGGCGGCGCGCACCGGATCAAGCCAGATATGGGGATTGATCGGGCCATGGGCATGGCCGTGGTCGTGATCGTGCCCATCGGCGTGCTCCCCACCAGGCTCCTCCGGGTTCTCCAGGGTGGCGATGCCGCGGCTGGAATCGATCACCTTGAGGGCCGGGTTTTCGGCGCCTTGCACCAGCTTGTCGAGGAACGACTCCATGCCCAGGCCGTTCTTCACCAGCACCGTTGCGTTGCGGATGGCCGCCACATCCCCCGGCCGAGCCTGAAAATCATGGGGGCCGCTGGCGGCGGGGATCAGCGCCGTCACCTCGGCGCAGTCGCCGGCCACGGCGCGGGTGAACAGGGTGATCGGCAGGAAGGTGGTCACCACCTTGGGGCGATCGGCACGGCCGGCCTGGGGTGCGGCCGACTCCGCCGCCGGACGGCAGGCCAGCAGGAGGGAGGACAGGGCCGCCGCCACGGCCAGAAGGGGACGACGGGATGGGAACGGGCTCATGGGGCAAAACCTCCGGAACGGGGTGGGCGGGAGCGGACGGACGGGGGCAGGGTGACGGGCCAGAGCCACCACTGGCCCTGCTCGCCACCGGCGACTAGATGACGGCCATCGGGTCGCCAGCTGAGGCTGGTGATGGCCTGGCCGTCGCCTTCGAGCAGCTGCTGCAGCCGGCCCCGCCCATCCCAGAGGGCCACCGTGCCATCGCTGGAGGCGGTGACCAGCAGGCTGCTGCCGGGGGCGAAGGCGACCGCATGGACACGGCCCTCATGCAGCGCCAGGGGTTCCGGCGTCCAGCCCTTGGCGCCGCGATCCTTCTGGCTCCAGATCACGGCGATGTCGCTGGAGGCGACGGCCAGCAGCGGCGCCAGACGCCCCGGCTGATCACACCAGGCCAGGGCCCGCACCTTGCCGGGGAAACCACGGAACTGCCAACCGGTGCCGGCCCCGCCGTCGGGCCAAAGCATCAGCGAACCGTCCAGCTGGCCACTGGCCAGCAGGTTCCCCTGGCCGGACCAGGCCAGGGCCAGGCCCGCCGAACCGGTGGGGCAGCGCTGGGGTGCCTGGGCAGGGTCGTCCGGAGACCAGAGCAGCACCTCGCCGTGGCAGGCCGCCGCCAGCCGCCGGCCATCCCGGCTCCAGGCGAGGGCCAGCACCGTGCCCTTCAGCTCCGGGCTCTCGATGCGCAGGGTCCTGCTGTCGCCATCCCACAGCCGCACCTGCCGGCCAGCCCCCACCGCCAGCAGGGGGCCCTGGGGCTGCCAGGCGGCCGCATCCAGCCAGTGGCCCCCCAGGGGCAGGGGGTCGAAGGCGATCGGCCGCACACCGGAGCCCCCCAGCTCCCACAGCAGCAGCTCCCCGTCCTGGCCCGCCGCCATCAGATAGCGGTCGTCGGCGCTGAAGCCCACCACATCGAGGCTGCTGTCCCGCTCGCCGCGCAGCAGCTCCTCGCAGCCGGCGCGGAAATCGATCAGCAGCAGCTCGCCACCGGCCGTCGCCATCGCCAGCAGCTCGCCATCGGCCGACCAGACCTGGGCCGTGATCGCGTGGCTGCAGGCGCCGCACAGACGCTCCTGCACCAGGGTCGGGGGGGCCGCCATGGGGGGCTCAGGCCACACAGGCCTCGAAACCGGCCCGCAGGGCGGCCTCGTCGAGATCGCGGCCGATGATCACGAATTGGGTGCTGGGGGTTTCGCCCTCGCGCCAGGGGCGATCCCGCGTGCTGTCGATCAGCATGTGCACCGACTGGAAGACATAGCGGTGGCTCTCGCCGTCGATCTGGAGGATGCCTTTCATCCGGAACAGATCGGGGCCCCGTTCACTCACCAGCCGATCGATCCACTGCTCGAGTTTCTTGTAACTCATCGGCCGCTCTTCGATGAAGGCCACCGAACCGACGGCCCCGTCGTGCTCATGGTCGTGGTCGGAGGTGAGAAATTCCGGGTCGATCGCCAGGGCCCGCTCGAGCTCAAAGGCCCCCACGCCCAGGATCTGATCCATGGCCGCATCGGCCCGGCAGGTGGGAATCACCCGCGCCAGCGGATTGAGGGCCCGGGTCCGTTGCTGGATGGCCAGGCAGGCCTCGGCGTCGACCAGATCGATCTTGTTGAGCAGCAGCACATCGGCGAAGGCGAGCTGCTCCTGGACCTCCTCGCTGTCCCAGTGCTGCTCCACATGCTTGAGGTCAACCAGGGTGACCACGGCGTCGAGCTGCAGTGCGTCGCGCAGGTCCTCATCGACGAAGAAGGTCTGAATCACCGGGGCGGGATCGGCCAGGCCGGTGGTTTCGATCACGAGGTGGTCGAAACGGTCGCGGCGCTTCATCAGATTGCCGATGATGCGGATGAGGTCGCCACGCACGGTGCAACAGATACAACCGTTGTTCATCTCAAAGATCTCCTCATCGGCCTCGATCACCAGCTGGTTGTCGATGCCCACATCGCCGAATTCATTCACAATCACGGCCACCTTCTTGCCGTGCTCGTGGGTGAGGATGCGGTTCAGCAGCGTCGTCTTGCCGGAGCCGAGGTAACCCGTCAGGACAGTGACAGGCAAGCGCTCCCGATCAGGGGCCATGGGACGGGGCCTGGCGCTGCCGGGCCGGGTTTGGGAATCATTATCAAGCTAGCAGCCGTGGGACGGGAGTCCGCGCTTCAACGCAAACCGCGTCCATCACTACCGCCCCGCACGGGCGATCTGCCTACGGTCAGGTGCTGAAGATGGCGTGCGATGGCCCCGGAACGCTTCTTCCTTGAGCTGGACCCACCGCTGGAGGCCATGCGCAGCTGGCCCCACGTGGTGATCGTCGGCGGTGGCTTCGCGGGGCTCAAGGCCTGCAACGCCCTGGCCGGCAAGCCGGTGCGCGTCACCCTGATCGACAAGCGCAACTTCAACCTCTTCCAGCCCCTGCTGTATCAGGTGGCTTCCGGGCTCGTCTCGGAGGCCGATGTGGCCTCGCCCCTGCGCCAGATGGTGGGCGAGGCCGCCAACATCCAGATCCTGCTGGGCGAGGTGGTGGACATCGACACCGAGGCCAGGGAGGTGGTGTTCAACGACCACCGCTATGGCTACGACCACCTGATCCTGGCCAGCGGTTCGGGCAGCACCTACTTCGGCCATGAGGAATGGCGCCCCCTGGCGCCGCCGATGAAGATCCTCGAGCACGCCGATGAGATCCGCCGCCGGCTGCTGATGGCCCTCGAGGAAGCCGAGCAGACCCGGGACCCCGAGCGGCGCCGCTTCCTGCAATCGGTGGTGGTGGTGGGGGCCGGTCCGGCGGGGTGCGAACTGGCCGGCTCCCTGATCGAGCTGATGCACCGCGCCGTGGCCCGGGACTTCAAGCAGCTCGATCGCGCCCAGTGCCGGGTGATCCTGCTGGATGCGGTCGACCGGGTGCTGCCGGCGATGGCCGCCAACCTGTCCCGGGAGGCGGCGGCCTACCTGGAGCGGGCCGGCGTCGAGCTGCGCCTGAACACAATGGTGGCGGCGATCGAGCCGGGCCGGGTGATCCTCAAGCCCCCCCCGGACACCGCCGCTGGTGAGGCGGACAGCGGCGGCGAAGGCCTCGGCGACCTGGAGGCCGCCACGATCTGCTGGACCGCCGGGGTGCGGGCCTCGCGCCTGGGCCGGCTGCTGGCGGAACGCACCGGCGCCCCGGTCGACCGGGGCGGCCGGCTGCAGGTGGAGGCCGATTTTTCGCTGCCGGGCCACCCGGAGATCCGGGCGGTGGGGGATCTGTGCCACTACGCCCATACCGGCGACGGCCGGGTGCTTCCAGGCATGGCGGGGCCGGCCGTGCAGATGGGCGGCTGGGTGGCGCGCGACATCCTGGCGGGCCTGGAGGGGCGCCGCAGTGAGCCCTTCCGCTGGTTCGATCTCGGCAGCATGGCCGTGATCGGCCCCTGGTACGCGGTGGCCGATCTGCGCGGGCTGCATGTGAGCGGCCTGGCGGGCTGGGTGCTCTGGGCCCTTGCCCACCTCGCCTTCATCCCCGACACCGAGAACCGCATCGCCCTGTTCAGCAAATGGATGTGGCAGATCGCCACCCGCCAGCGCACGGCCCTGCTGATCACCGGCCGTCCCGACCAGCACATCGGCGTCGATGTGGGACTGGAGCGGGCCGTACCGCCGGGTGGCCTGGCTCAGTCGCCGGAGGAGCCCCCCTCCGGACCCTTGAATCGGTTGATCAGCACCCCCAGAATCACGGCGATGTAGAGCGGCCCGGCGATCCCCAGCACCACGCTGGCCATGCGCGCCGGAGGCCGTGCAGGGGTGATGTCGCCATAACCGGTGGTGGTGAGACTGACGAAGGCGAAGTAGTTGATGCGGGCGAAATCCAGCTGCCAGACGCTTTGGGCGGCCGCCCCCGGATGGGAGCGAACGATCGCGGCCTGGCCATCGGCGGTGTTGGCCAGGAAGCTGCCGGGCTCGATCGTCTCCAACACGCTCAGCACCAGGCCACCGCTGAGGCCGAGCAGCAGGTAGCCGGCCACTGCCCCGGCCACCACCGGACTGGTGGCCCGGGGCTCCCGGCCCAGGGTCCGCACCAGCCGCACCAGGCTCCAGCCGATGAACAGCGTGGTGATCAGCAGCAGGGGCACCCCGGACAGCCGCTGCGACGCAGGGGTCAGCAGCCAGTACAGCTGGGCGATGAGGTTGGCGCCTCCCAGCGCCAGGTACAGGCGATCACCCCAGTCACGCGCCACCGAGCCAGCGAGGAAGCCGCCCAGCTCGACAGTGGTGAGCAACGTGAGCAGGAAGTAGCCCATCGAGCCGGCCAGGCGCAGCGTCTGGGGAAACGCCAGGCTCAGCATCACCAGCAGGCACAGAAACAGCAGCCGGCGGTAGAAGCGGTGCCGCCGGCGCGTCAGGCCTTCCGGCGTGGCCGGCGCCGCCAGGGGTCGGATCACGGAGGCGATGGAGTCGGAACCGACAAGGTAGGTCGGGTCCCAGCGACAACCAGCAGCCCTGGACGCAAAGGCGGAGCACCGCCCGATACTGGAGCCATCCGCAAGGACTCCGATGGCCTTCCGCTTCCGACCCGCCACCCGCCTGCTGCCTGCCGCAGCTGGGCTGTTGCTGGCACTGGCCCCCATGGCCCCGGCCCTGGCCCAGGGGATCCCCTTCAACGAGATCCGGGCCCTCAACCTGGCCCGCAATGCTGCCGTGCTCAGCAACGGCGGGCTGACGGTCTACACCCCGGCCAACTGCATGTTCAGCACCTCGGCGGCCACCAACCCCTGCCTGGTGCGCAACGACGCCGACGGCTTCGTCTACCGCTTCCTCGGAGGCCCCCCCGGCTGGGAAGCGAAGGGACTGCCGCCCACCACGGAAACCGAGATCAAGATCGCCCCGGACGGCCGCCGCGTGGTGGCGATCCTCTTCAACGGCCCGCCCCGCTCCCGCTGAGCCCGGCAGTCGGCCACGGGAAAGCGGCCTAACCTGCCATCAGCCTCCCCGAGTCCTTGTCCGTTCCCGCTTCCCCCACCCTGCGCTGGGTCACCGCCGGTCTGCTGCTGGTAGCCGCCGTCCTCTGCCTGGCGCTGCCCTTCGTGTCGGCCACCCTGCTCACCATCGCCCTGGGCGGGGTGTCAGCGGCGGCGGGCGTCTCCCAGCTGCTGCGGCTCACCTCGGCCGATGACACCCGCAGCAAGGTGTTCCGCGCCATCTCCGGGGTGCTCTACGTGGTCGGCGGCATCGGCCTGGTGGCCTTCCCGGTGGCCAGCACCGTGAGCCTGACCCTGTTCATCGGCGTCCTGCTGGCGGTCGAGGGGGTGATGGAGCTGGCGGGCGCCGCCGCCGGCGCCGGGCCGGCCCGGGGCCTGGTGCTGCTTGATGGCATCGTCACCGTGGTGCTGGGCGGGATGCTGATCGCCGAGTGGCCCTCCGACAGCCTCTGGGCCATCGGCACCCTGTTCGGGTTCGGCCTGGCCTTCTCCGCTTTCAACCTGATCACCGCCCCCGCGGCTCCCCAGGCCTGAGGGCTGGGGCTCATTCGGCCACGGCCAGGCCCTCGGCCCGGCGCGGATCCACCGTCCCCAGGCTGCCGCCCCCCGCCAGCACCTCGACGCTGTTGGCCGCCCCCATGGCCGGGGCCCGGCGGATGCTGTGGCCCATGGCCTCCAGCAGGCGGCGGCTGTCGGGGCTCAGGCCCTCCTCCGCATCGATCCGGTCGGGCCACAGCTGGCTGTGGATCCGGAGGGAGGCGACGGCACTGGCCAGGTTGAGGCCGTGCACCATCCGGTTGAGCAGTACCTGCAGGATTGTGGTGATGATGCGACTGCCGCCGGGGCTGCCGGTAGCCAGCCAGGGGCGGCCATCGGGGCGGAACACCAGGGTGGGGGCCATCGAACTGAGGGGCCGCCGGCCGGGAGCGATCGCATTGGCCGTCCCCTGGCGCAGACCGAAGGCGTTGGCGCTGCCAGGGAGAGCGCTGAAATCGTCCATCTCGTTGTTGAGCAGGAAGCCCATTCCCGGCACGCTGATGCCGTTGCCGTAGGGGAAGTTCAGGGTGGTGGTGAGGGCCACCAGGCCGCCCTGGCGGTCGGCCACCGAGAGATGGGTGGTGTTGGTGCCTTCCCGGGCGGCGGCCGCCTCCAGCGCCGGGGCCGGGGTGTGGCGACGGGGATCGATGCGGCGGCGCAGACCATCAAGGTGAGCAGGCGACAGCAGCCGTTCCACCGGCACCGCCACCTGATCGGGGTCGCCGAGCAGGGCATTGCGGTCGCGGAAGGCCAGGTTCATGGCCTCGGCCATCACGTGCAGGCTGGCGGCGGCGTTGAGGCCGGTAGCGACCAGGTCGAGGGGTTCGAGGATCCCGAGCAGCTGCAGCAGGGTGAGCCCGCCCCCGGGCGGCGGCATGGTGAGCACCGGGTGGCCGCGGAACTCGCGCCGCAGGGGCCGCACCAGCCGGGCCCGGTAGGCACGCAGGTCGCCATGGGTGATCAGGCCGCCACCCCGCTGCATGGCCGCCACCAGGGCATCGGCCACCGGCCCGACGTAGAAGCCCCGCTCCCCCTCGGCGGCGATGCGCCGCAGACTGGCCGCCAGCTCGCTCTGGCGCAGCACCGTCCCAGGCACCGGGGGCGGCAGGAACAGACGGCGGGAGACGGGGTCGGCCTGCAGCCGCGGGGCGGCGGCGGCCAGGGAATCGCTGAGTTCGCGGCTCACCGGAAAGCCCTGGGCCGCGAGCCGGATCGCCGGCGCCATCACCTGAGCCAGCGGCAGGCGGCCATAGCAACGCTGGGCCAGGGCCAGGCCGGCGACGCTGCCGGGCACGGCGGTGCTGAGCAGGCTGCGGGTGGCGCGGGACCGGTCCACCTGGCCGTCGGGGCCCAGAAACATGGTGGCCGTGGCCGCCGCCGGAGCCGTCTCGCGGAAGTTCACCGCCACCGCCGTGCCGCCGCCGATGGCCAGCTCGGGCCCGCTCGCTTTGGTGCCAGCGGGTGCCCCGTCCAGGCAGCCCCGGGCCGCCGCCGGCGAAGGGCCGGGCAGCCAGAGCAGCAGGAAGCCGCCGCCGCCGAGGTTGCCGGCCTGGGGCAGGGTGACCGCCAGGGCGAAGGCGGTGGCCACCGCCCCATCCACCGCGTTGCCCCCCTGGCGCAGGATCGCCGCGCCCGCCGCCGAGGCCAGCGGCTCCTGGGCCGCCACCAGCCCCCGGGCCGACCACTGGGGCCGGAAGCGCTGCTCGCCC
Source organism: Cyanobium sp. Cruz CV13-4-11 (assembly GCF_024346055.1). Lineage (GTDB taxonomy): Bacteria > Cyanobacteriota > Cyanobacteriia > PCC-6307 > Cyanobiaceae > Cyanobium. The sequence goes on along the minus strand of NZ_JAGQCH010000003.1, from coordinate 188,414 downwards.
TCCAGCAGCACGTTGCTCTCCGCAGCGGCGGGGACCACGGCCTGGGCCCGCGTCAACGGCGCCGGCAGGGTGCCGAGTCCCACCAGCAGCAGCACCGCCCTGGCGGCTCCCCGGCGGCCGGCGCTCACAGCGAGGCTCCGTAGCCGCCACCCCCGGGGGTGGCGATCTCCAGCAGGTCGCCCGGCTGCACGGCCACCTGGTCGCAGCCGGCCAGCTCCAGCTGGGAGCCATCGGCCCGCTCCAGCCGGTTGCGCCCCACCGCACCATCGCCACCACCGGCCAGGCCGAACGGAGGCACCCGCCGGGAGCCCGAGAGGATGGCGACGGTCATCGGCGCCAGGAACCGCAGCCGCCGCACCACGCCGTCGCCGCCAGGCCAGCGGCCGGCGCCGCCGCTGCCGCGGCGGATGGCGAAGCCCTCCAGCCGCACCGGGAAGCGGTCCTCGAGGATCTCCGGATCGGTGAGGCGCGAGTTGGTCATGTGGCTCTGCACCGCACTGGCACCGGCGAAACCGGCGCCATCGGCCAGCACCCCGGCGCCGGTGCCGCCGCAGATCGTCTCGTAGTACTGGCGCTGGGCATCGCCGAAGCTGAGGTTGTTCATCGTGCCCTGGGCTGCCGCCATCACCCCCAGCGCCCCGAACAGGGCGTTGGTGACCGCCTGGGAGGTTTCCACGTTGCCAGCCACCACCGCCGCCGGCGGCAGCGGGTGCAGCAGGCACCCCTCCGGCACGATCAGCTCGATCGGTTCGAAGCAACCGGCGTTGAGCGGGATCGCTCGGCCCACCAGGCAGCGGAACACGTAGAGCACGGCCGCCTTGGTGATCGCCAGCGGGGCATTGAAGTTGCCCTCCAGCTGGGGGGAGGTGCCGCTGAAGTCGATGCGGGCCCGGCGGGCGGCCCGGTCGATGCGGACGGCCACGACGATGCGGCTGCCGTTATCGAGCTCGACGCTGTGGTCGCCGTCGCTGAGGCGAGCGATCGCGTCACGCACAGCCTCGGCCGCGTTGGCCAGCACGTGGCCCAGGTAGGCGCTGACCTCCCTGGTGCCATCGCGGCTCAGCAGCCGCTGCAGTTCGCTCTCCCCCAGCCGGTTGGCGGCCACCTGGGCCTGCAGGTCGGCCAGCAGCTGGTCGGGGTTGCGCACCGGGTGGGGGCCAGCGGCCAGCCGCTCACGCCAGGCGGCCGCATCGAACTGGCCCTGGCGCAGCAGGGGCACGTGGCGCAGCAGCAGCCCCTCCTCCTCGATCCGGCGGCTGAAGGGGGGCATGGAGCCCGGGGTGAGACCGCCCACGTCGGCGTGGTGCCCGCGGCAGGCCACGAACAGCAGCGGCGCCGCCCCGCCCTCGGGGGGGAACACCGGCGTGATCACGGTGATGTCGGGCAGGTGGGTGCCACCGTCGAAGGGGTCGTTGGCGGCGTAGGCATCGCCCGGCGCCAGGGGCGGCAGGGTGGCGGCGGCCACGGCGGCCAGCAGGCTGGCGACGCTGTCGCCCATCGAGCCGAGGTGCACGGGGATGTGGGGGGCATTGGCCACCAGCCGGCCGGCGCCATCGAACAGGGCGCAGGAGAAGTCGAGCCGCTCGCGGATGTTCACCGAGCGGCTGCACTGGCGCAGCCGTTCCCCCATCTGCTCGGCGATGGCGGCAAAACGATGGTTGTAGAGCTCCAGCCGCACCGGATCCACCGCCCCGGCGCCGTTGCTGGCCAAGGCCGCGCCAGCGGGCGGCGCCTGCCGTTCCAGCAGCAGTTCGCCCCCCGCCAGCACCCGGCCACCCCAGCCGGGCTCCAGCACCGTGGTGCCCGTGGGCTCCACCACCAGCGCCGGCCCCGCGATCCGCTGACCCGCCGCCAGCTGCTCCCGGCGCCAGAGGGGCACCTGGCGCCAGACCATCCCGTCGCCGCTGCCCCCGCCGTGCTCTTCCGCCAGGCAAAGGGGCACCCATTCAGAGGGCTCGGGCGGATCCGCCGCCTCAGGGAGTTCCGCGGCCCTGACAACACCCGCCGAGACCTCGGGCGCCGGAGCGCTCACCTCCACCTGCAGCCGCTCCACCACCAGCGGCTCGTCCGCCACCACGAAGCCGAAGCGCTGCCGGTGGCGGGCCTCCAAACCCGCACGCAGCTCGCCCAGCAGCCCCTCGGGCGAACCGGTGGGCCAGGGCAGCTCCAGCCCCTGGTCACTGCCGCGGTAACGCAGCTCCAGGCGGGCCTGCCAGCGGGGTGCCTGGCCGGTCGCCAGATCACCGCTGGTGCGCAGCTCGGCGGTGGCTTCGGCCACCAGCGCCTCGATCGCCCGCTCCAGCTGGGGCAGCAGCGCCGGCTGGAGGGGCTGCCGCAGGGTGCACTCCCGCAGCAGGGAGGGGCGGGCCAGGCCGATGCCGTAGGCCGAGAGCACCCCGGCCAGGGGATGGAGCAGCACCCGGGTGAGCCCGAGGGCGTCGGCCAGGGGGCAGGTGAGCTGGCCGCCGGCGCTGCCGAAGCTGACCAGCACGGCGCCGCGCAGGTCGTGGCCGCGCTGGATCGAGATGCGCCGGATCGCCTCGGTCATGCGCTCGATGGCGATCGTCAGCGCCCCCTGGGCCGCCGCCTCCGGCCCGGCCACCCCCAGCTGGCGGGCCAGGGCCTCGAAGCGCTCCACCGCCACCCCCCGATCGGCCGGCTGGTCGCCGCCGGGGCCGAACAGCCGCGGCAACGCATCCACAGGCAGGCGGCCGAGCAGCAGGTTGGCGTCGGTGATCGCCAGGGGCCCCCCGCGGCCGTAGCAGGCGGGTCCGGGGTTGGCGCCGGCCGAGCGGGGGCCCACCTGCAGGCGCCCGTCCTGCACCTGCAGCACCGAGCCGCCGCCCGCCGCCACCGTGTGGATCGGCAGCATCGGTGCCAGCAGCCGCAGGCCGTCGATTTCGGTTTCGTTGCTGCGCTCCCAGGCGGCCTCGCCGCGGCTGCCGTCGAAGTGGAAAACGTCGCTGGAGGTGCCCCCCATGTCGAAGCCGAGGATCGGGACGTCGCCGAATCCGGCGGCCGCCGCCACCGCGACGGCCGCCACCATGCCGCCGGCCGGACCGGAGAGAATCGTGTCCTTGGCCTGGAGCAGGGCGGGCGACTGCAGGGCTCCGGAGGAGGTCATCACCCGCAGCGGGATGGCCGCCCCGATGGCGGCGCGCACCTGATCGAGATAGGCCCCCAGCACGGGACCCAGGGAGGCCTCGAGCACGCTGGTATCGAGGCGGGGCACCAGCCGGGGCTGGCGGCTGAGCTGGTGGGAGAGCACCACCGGAGCGAAACCCCGCGAGGCCAGCCAGCTCCCGAGGGCCTGCTCATGGACCGGGTGGCGGCCGGCATGGAGCAGGGCCACCGCCACGCCCCGATATCCATCGGAACGGGCCTGGGCCAGGGTCGCCTCCAGATCCGCGTCCAGCTGCAGGGGCTCCAGTTCCTCGCCATCCGCCGCCAGCCGGCCGCCGACTTCAATCACCCGCAGGGGGGGCGGTTCGGGCCGCCGGATCTGAAGGGCAAAGAGGTCGGGGCGGTGCTGGTCGCCGATGCGCTGCAGATCGGCGAAGCCGCGCGTCACCAGCAGCAGCACCGGCGCCCCCTGGCGCTCCAGCAGGGCGTTGGTGGCCACGGTGGTGCCCAGGCGCAGCTCCGCAACGAGCCCGGGGGGAACGGGTTGGTCCGGCGCCAGCTCCAGCAGCTCGCGCAGGGCGGCCACGGCGGGATCCTGCGGAGCGGTGCCATCGGCCCGGCGCGGCGGATCGGAAAGGCGCTTGCGCACCAGGAGCTCACCGCTGGGCGTGCGGGCCACCACGTCGGTGAAGGTGCCGCCGCGGTCGATCCAGAAGCGCCAGCCCGTACGCGTCACGGCTGCGGGTCAAGGCAGTGGCAGAGGGGGTGCACCGGAATCTGCGCCAAGGAGCCCTCCCAGAATGAAGCGCTGCTGCTCGACCATCCCTGCAGCACATCCGCATCAATCATGAAGATGCATCCGGCAGGACGGCACAGAGAAACTCAAAAAGAACAACGATAGTGAATTAGGAGCAAGTCGCAATGAAGCCGGCAAGCCTTCACGGGTCTTCAGCGGTCTTCATTGGAGTCCTCGCAACAACACTCCTGGTACAACCGCCAGCCGCCTTTGCTCTGGACTTGATCTTCATCTTTGATGGACTGAGCGGCACCTTCCGCAATCTTGAAGCTGGAACCGCCACGGGTTTTCCTCCCGCCGAAGTCGAAATGAATGTCGCCTCGTCGTCAGGATCGCCCAAGGGCGCTACACCAAGGCTCCGCGATGCCTCCTTCCAGACTGCGGCTATGTCTCGGTGACGGCCGACGGATCCATTTTCACTTCCCCAGCTCGCTTCCATGGCCATAACGATGGTTGGCAACTTCTGATCACGACACCGACCCCGTCACCATTGCCATGGCCCCTGTTTGGAACCCTGATGTATTGCCCAGGCTATGAAGTGGACGGCGATCCAGAAAGGTGCCCGGCTCCGGGCCCAGGCACTGAGCCCAGGTCCGGATGGCTCACACCACCCCCCCATGGCGATCCCGGAGACGACGGCGTCCCAGGTCCGCTTCCCTTCCTGGGCGTGGCCGCCGCCTTCGGATTCAGCCGAAAGCTGAGACGCAGGATCCGAAACAGCCCTCAGCGGTAGTTCTCGAACTGCAGCGGCAGCTCCAGGTCCTCGCCGCGCAGCAGGGTGATCACCTGCTGCAGATCGTCCTTGTTCTTGCCGGTGACGCGCAGGCTCTCGCCCTGGATCGCCACGGTCACCTTCTTGACCTCATCGCGCACCTTCTTGCTGAGCGTCTTGGCCAGCTCCTGGCTGAGGCCCTTGCGCAGCTTCACCACCTGCTTCACCCGGTTGCCGCCCACCGGCTCGGGGGTCTGCAGATCGAAGATCTTCAGCGACAGGTTGCGCTTGGTGGCCTTCTGGCGCAGCACATCGACCACCGCATCCAGGGTCATGTCGCTGGCGGTGGTGATCGTGAGGCTGGCCTCCTCCACCTCGATCTCGGTGCCCGAGTCCTTGAGGTCGTAGCGCTGGCCCACCTCCCGGCGCACCTGGTCGACGGCATTTACCAGCTCCTGGCGGTCGAAGTCGGAGACGACGTCGAAGGAATAGCTGTCGGCCATGGGGCAGGCGAAGGCAAGGCAGCGCCAGCCTAGAAAAGAGACCCTGCGACCCCTCTCGATGACCTTCTCTCTGCCCAGCACCCTCCTGGCGGCCAGCATCGCCCTGCCGGTGCTGCCGGCGGCCGCCGGCGGGCCCTTCGCCTGGTCCCTGGTGCTCTCGGGAGCCGTGGTGGTGCTCAGCCTGATCCCCCTGGGGGCCGCCCGCTCCCAGGCCGACTTCCAACCCTCCGACCTGGCCGCGCCGCGGGCGATGTTCGAGCGGCTGCCCGCCTGGGGCAAGCGGGCCAACTGGGCCCACCAGAACAGCTTCGAGGCCTTCACCCTGCATGCCCCCGCCTGCCTGCTCTGCCTGGTGGTGGCCCCTGGCGTGCTGGCGGCCTCCCCCTGGCTGGCGCTGGCGGCCTGGCTGCACCCCGCCCTGCGCCTGGGCTACCTGGCGGCCTACGTGGCCAACCTGCCGCCCCTGCGCAGCCTCTGCTGGGCCGGCGGCATTCTCTGCACCGCCCTGCTGTATTCCGAAGGGCTGCGGGCGGTGCTGCGCAGCTGAGTCAGCTGCCGCCCCTCTCCTGCAGCCCCTTGAGGGCCGCCAGCAACGAGGCCGGGCTCTGGGGATCCACCATCAGCACCGATCCCCCCTGGGCGGCGGCCATCTGCTGGCCCATGGCCATCCAGTCCCTGGCCAGCAGCAGCCGCAGGCCCTCGGCCGCCGCCGGATGGGCCTCGATCACGGCCGCCAGCTGGGTGGCCGACTCGGCCCGCGCCTTGGCCAGCAGCAACTGCTGCTTGGCCTGGGCATCGGCATCGAGCAGCACCGCCTCCTGCTTGGCCTTGGCATCCAGCACCAGGGCCTCGGCCCGGCCCCGGGCCGCGTTCACCTGGGATTCCCGCTCCCCCTCGGAGCGCAGGATCGCCGCCCGCTTCTCCCGCTCGGCGGTCATCTGCTGCTCCATGGCCTGCTGCACCCCCTGGGAGGGCTGGATGTCGCGCAGCTCCACCCGGGTCACCTTCACGCCCCAGGGATCGGTGGCCTGATCCAGCTCCTTGAGCAGGGTTTCGTTCACCTCCTGACGGGTGGTGAAGGTCTGGTCGAGGTCGAGCTTGCCCATCTCAGCCCGGATCTGGGTGAGCACCAGGTTGACCATGGCCGCCTGCAGGTTGTCGACGCCGTAGTAGGCGCGGGCATGCTCCAGCAGCTGCCAGTACACCACCGCATCCACCTCGATCGAGACGTTGTCGCGGGTGATGCACTGCTGGGGAGGGATGTCGAGCACCCGCTCCTTGAGCGATTCATGGCTCACCACCCGCTCCAGGCCGGGGATCACCAACGAGAGGCCGGGGCGCAGTTGCCGGTCGTACTTGCCGAGGCGCTCCACCAGCATCGAGCGGCTGCTGCTGGTGACCTTGACGCCGCTGATGCCAAGACCTGCGAGCACCACGAGCACCGGAATGATGAGGGCTTCCATGCAGGCTTTATCACTGGGGCAACGCTAGGCAGGATGGGGGGGAAGGCCAACGGTCCCGTTGCTTTCGTTGCCCTGGCCACCGCCCCTTCGCCCCCCGCCGATGCCCGCCCCCCCGATCCTCTGGCTGGCCCTGGCGGGGGTGCTGCTGGTGCTGGAGCTGGTGGGTGCCGATGCGGACGGCCTGCTGCTGGTGGGCGCCGTGGCCGCCCTGCTGCTCACGCTGGAGGCGGTCCTGGTGCCGGTGGTGCCGCCCCTGGTCCAGGTGCTGCTGTTCGGCGCTCTGGTGGGGGCCGGCTACGGCTGGATGCGGCGCTGGTCGGCGGGGCGCCAGGCGCGCACGATCCCCCAGGGTGCCCGGGCCGAGCTGGCGGAGGTGACCACGGCGTTTGATGCCAATGGCGATGGCCGGGTGCGCTGGCAGGGCCAGAGCTGGGCCGCCCAGAACCTGGCGCCCGACCAGCTCCTGCTCCCCGGCACCCAGGTGACGGTGATGGGCAGGGAGGGAACGCGGCTCCAGGTGCTGCCCCGCCAGGAGTCGCTACAGGGCTAGAGCCGGGCTGGCTAATCGAAGAACATCAGGCTCACCACCTTGCCCATGTCCTCGGCGGTGCGGCAGCTGGAGAGCAGGGTTTCGCTGTCGTGGAAGGCGTAGCAGATCAGCTGGTCGCAGCGGTTGATGATCTCCTGGTTGCAGAGGCTGCTGGCCATGGGCAGGGGCAGTTCGTCGTTCTCCGGCTTCTCCACCAGGTGCAGCACCCGCTCCAGCTGGCTTCGGGATTCGCCGGGCTGGCGCTCCAGGCTCTGGGGCAGCAGCACGGTGAGGCGGGCCGGATCCACCTCCAGCACGCTGCGGATCACGGCGGCGTTCACGCCCTGGGCGCCGGAGGTGATCAGGTTGTGGCCCTCCTGGGCCAGGGAGCGGGCCACCAGCTCCACCAGATGGATCGACACCACCGGCACATGGCGGCTGCCAAGGAAAGCGATTCTGCGTTTGCCCCGGTCCTGGAGCATGGCCAGCTCCTGGGCGAGCGTATCGATCCGGTCCAGGGCCGGAAGATCTAGGGACCGGGTCACCCGTTATCGACAACCAACGACCTGAAACTAGCAGCGCCCTCAGGCATGGACCGCCAGCCGCAGCCGGCCGAACAGCCGTTCGAAGTGGCAGTTCTCCTCCACCAGGCGGATCGCATAGGTGGCCTTCACCGCTTCATGCAGCCGCACATGGCCGATGGCGGCGTCGATCACCTCCACCGTGGTGAGGGTGTCGTGGTCGACCTTGAGCACCGGCACCTCCAGTTCCTCGGCCCGGCTGATCAGCTGGGGCAGGGGTTCGCCGGCCCCCGTGAGGATCAGGCACTGGGTGGAAGCCTCCAGGGCGGCCAGCTGGATGTCGGTGCGGTCGGCGCCCGTCACCACAGCCATGTTGCGGCGGCGCCGGAAGAACTCCATCGCCGAGTTGACGTTCATGGCGCCGATCGACAGGGTCTCCACCAGCAGGTCGAGGCCGTCGTGGCAGCAGAGCACGGTGGCCTCGAGGCGGCGGGCCAGCTCCTCCACCGTGACGCTGCGCAGCAGGGGGCTGCGGGGCATGACGCCCAGCACCGGGATGCCCAGCCGCTCCAGGGCCGGCTGCACCGCCTCCCGCACGTCCGGCACCATGTCGGGCACCACGGCGTTGAGCACGACACCGGCCAGCAGATCCCCCAGCTGGCGCCTGGCTTCGAGCAACGCATCGACGCTGCGGCTGTCGCTCCAGGGATGCACCAGCAGCACCGGCGCCTGCAGGGCGTGGGCCAGCTGCACCAGGCCCAGGCCGTAGAGCTGGCCCTCGCTGAGACTGCCGGCCCCCTCCAGCAGCACCAGGCGATCGGCGTCGTCGTGGATGCGCCGCTGCAGCAGCTTCAGGCCCTCCCCGGGGGTCAGGTCCCCCGCCAGCAGGCGCTCCCGGGCGGCCGCGGGCTGCAGCACATGCAGCGAGGGGATCAGCTGGTCCTGGGACAGTCCGAGGGTGTCACCGATGAAGCGGACATCGGGATCGAGCAGGGGGTGACCCGGCGCCGCTTCGGGAACGTTGTCGAGCGGATCGTCCATGCAGGTGACAAGCGGCTTACCGAAGGCAAGCGGCACGCCCCCGCGTGCGAGCTGGCGACCGAGACCGAGCACCACCGCCGACTTGCCGCTGAAGGGTTCGCAGGAGCCAATCAGCAGGGGGATGGACATGGGTTGACCTCGCCGGGTCCTGCAGGTGCGGGGCAATCTAGGCAGCACGTCCACTGCAAGCCCATGCCGGACCCGTCGAGCGACTCCCTCACCGTGGCCGTCACCGGGGCCAGCGGCGCCCTGGGGCAGGCCCTGCTGCGCCGCTGGCATGGCCGCGGCGCCCAGCTGATCGCCCTCTGCCACAGCAGCGCCCCGTTGCAGCTGGCCGGCCCGGACGGGCAGCCGATCCCCCTGCGCCAGGGGCACTGGCAGGTGGGCCAGGAGGCGGCCCTGGAGCCCCTGCTGGAGCAGGTGGACGTGCTGGTGATCAACCACGGCATCAACGTCCATGGCGACTGCAGCGCCGCGGCGACCGGCCGTTCCCTGGAGGTGAACGCCCTGAGCGCCTGGCGACTGCTGGAGCTGTTCGCCGCAGTGGCGAAGCGGCGGGAGGGGGTGCAAAGGCGGGAGGGGGCACGGCGGGCGGAGGTGTGGGTGAACACCTCGGAGGCGGAGATCCAGCCGGCCGTGAGCCCCCTGTATGAGATCAGCAAGCGGCTGCTGGGCCAGCTGCTCAGCCTGCGGGCACCGGAGCTGGCCCGGACGCTGCGGCTGCGGCGGCTGGTGCTGGGACCCTTTCGCTCCGCCCTCAACCCGGTGGGGGTGATGGGGGCCGACTGGGTGGCGGGGGAGATCCTGCGGCAGGCCGACTGGAACTGCAGCCTGATCATCGTGACGCCGAACCCGCTCACCTACCTGCTGATGCCGCTGGCCACCCTGGGCCGATGGGCCTACGTGGGCCTGCTCAGGCGCCAGTGAGGGCAGCGATCGGGCCTAGAAGTCGCGGTCGGTGAGGATGTCGCAGCCGTCGGAGGTGACGACGACGGTGTGCTCCCATTGGGCCGAGAGGCCGCCATCCACCGTCACCACGGTCCAGCGGTCCTTGAGGGTGCGGCAGCCTTTGCTGCCGGCATTGAGGATTGGCTCCACCGCCAGGGTCATGCCGGCACGCAGCTGCATGTTGGGCAGATCCCTGGTGCGGTAGTTGAACACCGAGGGTTCCTCGTGCAGGTTGCGGCCGACGCCGTGGCCCGTGTAGTCCTCGACGATCGCGTAGCCGTGGGCCTCGACGTGGTCCTGGACCGCACCGGCCAGCTCCAGCAGGGTGCTGCCGGCCTTGACCGTGGCCAGGCCCTGCATCAGCGATTCCTGGGCCACCCGGCTGAGGCGGCGGGCCTCCTCAGGCACCCCCTCACCGACGCAGAGGGTGACGCAGCTGTCGCCGTGGAAGCCCTCGAAGTAGGCGCCGGTGTCGATCTTGACCAGGTCGCCGGCCTTGATCACCCGCTTGGCGCTGGGGATGCCGTGGACCACCTCGTTGTTGATGCTGGCGCAGATGCTGGCCGGGAAGCCGTGGTAGCCCTTGAAGCTGGGGGTGGCCCCCATGGCGCGGATGCGGGTTTCGGCGTGGCGGTCGAGGTCGCCGGTGGTCATGCCCGGGGCGGCCATGTCGATGATCTCGCGCAGCACCGTGGCCACGATGCGGCTGGCCTGGCGCATGATCGCGATCTCCCGCGCCGATTTCACCTCGACACCGCGGCGGCCCTTCTGGATGCGGGGGCCGGCCTGGGTGAGAGGGGTGCCGCCGCCCTTGACGCCGTTGGTGCTGGCCAGCAGATCGGCGAACAGGTTCATGCGAGGGGTACGGGCCGGACAATCAAGTTATCAATGGCGTCCCTCCCGCCGTCGGTTCCCCGTGTCCAAAGCCACCCCCGCCGCCCCCTCCTGGGGGGTCCGCCTGCGGCAGGCCCATGCCTGGCTGGCGCCGCTGGTGCTCGCCCCCCTGCTGCTCTCGGCCGTCACGGGGGTGGGATACCGGCTGCTGCGCGACTGGGGGGGGCTGAGCCGGGATCAGGCCCATCCGCTGATGGTGCTGCACGAGGGCGAATGGCTCCAGGGCTGGGTGGGCGAGGTGGGCGAGTCGGTTTACGTGCTGCTCAACGGCCTGGGGTTGCTGTGGATGCTGATCACCGGCGGCTTCATGGCCTGGGAGCGGTTGCAGCGGGGCTGGCGGCGGCGTGGGGGGAAGGGGGTCACCTGAGGCGTTAAGGTGTTGGTTTGGCCTGGCGCTCCGAGAACAGGGATGGCAACCGAGATCGATCCGTCCACGGAAGTGGACCCACAAACCCCAGACGCGGAGCCCCAGTCGGTGGAAGCGGAAACTGCAACGGGAACCGTGACGGCCACGGCTGCTACAGCCACGGCGGCCACAACAGTGAAGGTGACCACCGGCAAGCTCAGCGCCCGGGCCCTGATCGACGAGTTCGAGGCGGCCCAGCTGAAGAGCGACCTGCCCGAGATCTACGTGGGCGACACCGTCAAGGTGGGCGTGCGAATCCGGGAAGGCAACAAGGAGCGGGTGCAGCCCTATGAGGGCGTGGTGATCGCCAAGCGCCACGGCGGCCTCAACCAGACCATCACCGTGCGCCGCATTTTCCAGGGCATCGGCGTGGAGCGGGTCTTCATGCTGCACAGCCCCCAGGTCGCTTCCGTCAAGGTGGAGCGGCGCGGTAAGGTGCGGCGGGCGAAGCTCTTCTATCTGCGTGACCGGGTGGGTAAAGCCACTCGCGTCAAACAGCGCTTCGATCGCTGAAGCCTGGTTTCACGGGATTTCATTGCCCGCGTTTCCCTTTCACGCTGTCCAGGGACCATCGCCTTGCGCCGTTAGTTCAGCTGGTAGAACGCAGGTCTCCAAAACCTGATGTCGGGGGTTCAAGTCCTCCACGGCGCGTTCGATGGTCCCATTTGTAGTCTCGTGGTTCCGGAAATGGAGTTGGATCTACAACCCGGTGATGTGGTCAAGGTGCTGGAATCAGCTGCCCTTGGCTGGGTTCGGGCCCGGGTGATCCGGGTCAAATCCGGAGGTCGGGTCGTGGTCCAGAGCGACCAGGGGCGGGAATTCACCGCCCGGGGCAACCAGGTGCGCCTGATCGAACCCGCCGGCTTCCGCCCCTGAGGCCAGGGCGATCTGGCGCCATTACGCCCCAGTTCGAGCCTGCCTTCCCAGCCAACCGTCTCAATGTGCCCCGTGCCCTGCACGGGGCTTTTTGTGTGGCCGATCGTCGTCCTGACCCCACCAGCCGGCGTTGACGGTTGGCGTTGAAAGTTGGCGTTGACGGTGGGACGGGTGACGATGGATACTTCTTTAGTCGGCGTTCGCGCCGTCGCGATCGCCCATCGGCGTCGAATCCACCCCTCGGGGCGATTCGAGCCTCGAACGACGGTCTGGGACTGTAGTTCAATCGGTTAGAGCACCGCCCTGTCACGGCGGAAGTTGCGGGTTCGAGCCCCGTCAGTCCCGTTCTCAACCATCTGGAGCCGCTTCCGTGCCCGCAACGGTTCCCGTACGCGTTCGCCTGGCCCCCAGCCCCACCGGCACCCTGCACATCGGCACCGCCCGTACGGCGGTCTTCAACTGGCTGTTCGCCCGCCACCTCGGGGGCGCCTTCCTGCTTCGGATCGAGGACACCGACCGGGAACGGTCCAAGCCGGAATTCACCGAAAACATCCTCGATGGCCTGCGCTGGCTGGGCCTGACCTGGGATGAGGAGCCGGTGGTGCAGAGCGAGCGCATCGAGGCCCACCGGCAAGCGATCGGCCAGCTGCTGGCCAGCGGCCATGCCTACCGCTGCTTCGCCAGCGACGACGAGCTCTCAGCGATGCGGGAGCGCCAGCAGGCCGAAGGCCGGGCGCCCCGCTACGACAACCTGCACCGCGAACTCACCCCCGAGCAGCAGCAGGCCTACATCACCGAGGGCCGCGAGGCGGTGATCCGCTTCCGCATCGATGACGGCGCCACGATCACCTGGAACGATCTGGTGCGGGGCGAGATGCGCTGGGCCGGCAGCGACCTGGGCGGCGACATGGTGATCGCCCGCCGGGCGCCCGCCGATGCCATCGGCGACCCCCTCTACAACCTGGTGGTGGTGGTGGACGACGCCGCCATGGCCATCAGCCACGTGATCCGGGGCGAGGACCACATCGCCAACACCGGCAAGCAGCTGCTGCTCTACGCCGCCCTGGGTCTGACGCCGCCCCTGTTCGCCCACACCCCGTTGATCCTCAACCAGGAGGGCCGCAAGCTCTCCAAGCGCGATGGCGTCACCTCCGTGGGCGACTTCCGCGCCATGGGCTACACCGCCGAGGCCCTGGTCAACTACATGACCCTGCTGGGCTGGTCGCCGCCGGAGGGGATCGGCGAGCGCTTCAACCTCGAGCAGGCGGCGGCGGTGTTCTCCTTCGAGCGGGTCAACCGGGCCGGGGCGCGCTTCGACTGGGACAAGCTCAACTGGCTCAACGCCCAGGTGCTGCACGCTCTGGCGGCCGGCGAGCTGCGCCAGCGGCTGCTGCCCCTCTGGCAGGCCCGGGGCTGGGGCGATGGGGCCGGCGCCGACGCCGCCTGGCAGGAGGATCTCTGCGCCCTGCTCGGACCCTCCCTCAGCCTGCTGGCGGACGGGGTTGACCAGGCCGCGCCCTTCTTCGAAACACCAAAGCCGGATGAGGCGGCCCTGGCCCTGCGGGCCGACGCCGGCAGCCGCGCCGCCCTGGGCGCCCTGCTGGAACAGCTGCCGGAGGACCCACTCGATGCCGAGACCGCCCAGGGGCTGCTGGCGGAGGCCGCCACGGCCGCCGGCGTCAAGAAGGGGGTGCTGATGAAGGGGCTGCGAGCCGCCCTGCTGGGCAGCCTCAAGGGCCCTGACCTGCTCACCACCTGGCTGCTGCTGCACCGGCTGGGCAGCGACCGGGAGCGGATCGCCGCGGCCCTCTGACGCAGGGCCCCTGGGCTTCAGTCGTCGAGGGCGCCGTAGATCGGCTCCACCCGGATCGCCTGGACGCTGCCGGCCCGCAGCACAAGGAATTCACTGGTCAGGTCGTTGATCGGCACGTTGACGAAAGCATCGAGGGCCGCGGCGTTCAGCACGCCGCCGTACCAGGCCTGGAACTCTTCGATGGTGTTGAAGTGCACCTCCTGGTGGTGACCGCCGATCAGGAACAGGTGGATGGCGTAGCGGCGGGGGGTGCGGGCCATGGAGCAGCGGCAGCGGCTGAACGCCCACAGGATGGCCCATAGGGCCGCAACAGACTCACTGCAGGCTGGTACAGGGGATGCAGCGGGGCGCCGGAGGCGGTGAGGCCCAGGCAGACCAGCCGGTGCTGGTAGGGGGCCAGCAGCGCCAGAACCCGGGCGTCCTGGCCCAGCCGGCGGCCGCCGTTGCCCCAGCCCAGCCAGATCAGCCCGGGGCTGGCGCAGCGACCAGCGGCCCGCAGACGCCGCCGCAGCCAGGCCCCGTTGGCGGCCCCCACCGGATCGGCGGCCTGGGCCAGGGCCGCCGGGCTGGGGCTGATGCGGGCGAAAAGGTTGAGCACCTCCAGGCCGCCGTAACCCCAGCCGGCGGCGAAGGCCATCAGCCGCCGCAGGGTGGGGTCGTCGTGGCGGTGGTCGGCGCGGGAGGGGTTGAGGCCGATGAACAGCAGCCGGCCGCCCTGCGGCTCCCACACCCGCTCCAGCCACCAGCGGTAATGGCCGCAGCGGCTGAAGGCGGCCCGGCCGATGGCCGTCACGGCGCTTCCGGGCCGCCGGATGGCAGGCTGTGGCGATTGGCGGGCAGATCCCAGGGACAGCCATGGAGCGGGACAAGCCCCTGTTGCTGCTGGTGGATGGCCACTCCCTGGCCTTCCGCAGCTTCTATGCCTTCGCCAAGGGCGGTGAGGGGGGCCTGAGCACCAAGGACGGGGTGCCCACCAGCGTCACCTACGGCTTCCTCAAGGCCCTGCTCGACAACTGCAAGGGACTGGCCCCCCAGGGGGTGGTGATCGCCTTCGACACGGCCGAACCCACCTTCCGCCATGAGGCGGATGCCGCCTACAAGGCCCACCGGGAGGAGGCGCCGGAACACTTCTTCGCCGATCTGGCCAACCTGCAGGCCATCCTCAGGGACTGCCTTGACCTGCCCCTGTCGATGGCGCCGGGCTACGAGGCCGACGACGTGCTCGGCACCCTGGCCAACCGGGCGGCGGGCGAGGGCTGGCGGGTGCGGATCCTCTCCGGCGACCGTGACCTGTTCCAGCTGGTGGACGACGCGCGTGACATCAGCGTGCTGTACATGGGTGGCGGCCCCTACGCCAAGAACAATGGCCCGACCCAGATCCGCCGCGCCCAGGTGATCGAGAAGCTGGGGGTGCCACCGGAGGGGGTGGTGGACCTCAAGGCCCTCACCGGCGACAGCTCCGACAACATCCCCGGGGTCAAGGGGGTGGGGCCCAAGACGGCCCTGACCCTGCTCAAGGCCCACGGCGACCTGGACGGCATCTACGCCGCCCTCGACGAGCAGAAGGGGTCGCTGAAAACCAAGCTGGAAACCGACCGGGAGAACGCCTTCCGCTCCCGCATGCTGGCGGAGATCCTGGTGCAGATCCCCCTGCCCCAGGAGCCGCGCCTGGGCCTGGGGCGGGTGGACAGTGAGGGACTGGGGGCCCGGCTGGCCGAGCTGGAGCTGTTCAGCCTGGTGAAGCAGACCGAGGGCTTCGCCCGTCTGTTCTCGGCGGAGCCCCCCGAGCCCACTGCCGTTGCCACAGCCGCTACCGCTACCGCTACGGCCGCCCCCAGTAGCGATCCAGCGGCGCCGGAGGTGCCCGCAGCGACAGAGCCGGAGGCCGAAGGCAGCCTGCCCGCCCTGCGGCCGGAGCTGATCACCACCCCGGAGGCCCTGGCGGCCCTGGTGGAGCGGCTGCTGGCCTGCACCGATCCGGCGGCGCCGGTGGCCCTCGACACGGAAACCACCTCGCTGAATCCCTTCAAGGCGGAGCTGGTGGGGATCGGCGTCTGCTGGGGGGAGGGGCTGGCGGATCTGGCCTACGTGCCCATCGGCCACCACAGCCCGCCGGCCGCCGATCTGCTCAGCACACCGCCACCCGAGCCGGAACAGCTTCCCCTGGATGCGGTGCTGCTGGCCCTGGGGCCCTGGCTGGCCAGCGCCAGCCACCCCAAGGCGCTCCAGAACGCCAAGTACGACCGCCTGATCCTGCTGCGCCATGGGCTGCCCCTGGCCGGTGTGGTGATGGACACCCTGCTGGCGGACTACCTGCGGGATGCCAACGACAAGCATGGCCTGGAGGCGATGGCGGAGCGCAACTTCGGCTTCCACCCCACCGCCTACGGCGATCTGGTGGCCAAGGGGCAGAGCTTCGCCGACGTGCCGGTCGAGGCGGCGGCCCTCTACTGCGCCATGGACGTGCACCTCACCCGGCGCCTGGGGGCGCTGCTGGCGGAGCAGCTGGCGGCGATGGGGCCCCAGCTGCCCCTGCTGCTGCAACAGGTGGAGCTGCCCCTGGAGCCGGTGCTGGCCCAGATGGAGGCCACCGGCATCCGCATCGATGTGCCCTACCTCAGGGAGCTGACCGAGGAGCTCAGCAGCACCCTGGTGCGGCTGGAGAGCGAAGCCCAGGAGGCGGCGGGGGTGGACTTCAACCTGGCCTCCCCCAAACAGCTCGGGGAGCTGCTGTTCGACACCCTGGGGCTCGACCGCAAGAAGTCGCGGCGCACCAAGACCGGCTGGAGCACCGACGCGGCGGTGCTGGAGAAGCTGGAGGATGACCATCCGGTGGTGAAGCTGGTGCTGGAGCACCGCACGCTCAGCAAGCTGCTGAGCACCTATGTGGAGGCCCTGCCGGCGCTGGTGGAGCCGGAGACGGGACGGGTGCACACCGATTTCAACCAGGCGGTGACCGCCACCGGGCGGCTGTCGAGCAGCAACCCCAACCTGCAGAACATCCCCATCCGCACCGAGTTCAGCCGCCGCATCCGCAAGGCCTTCCTGCCCCAGGATGGCTGGCGGATGATCAGCGCCGACTACTCCCAGATCGAGCTGCGCATCCTCACCCACCTCTCGGGCGAACCGGTGCTGGTGCAGGCCTACAACGCGGGCGACGACGTCCACGCCCTCACCGCCCGGCTGCTGCTCGAGACCGACACGGTGACGCCGGAGGAGCGGCGGCTGGGCAAGACGATCAACTTCGGGGTGATCTATGGCATGGGGGCCCAGCGGCTGGCGAGGGAAACCGGCATGGGCCAGGCCCGGGCCAAGGAGTTCCTGAGCCTCTACAAGCAGCGCTACCCGCGGGTGTTCCTGTACCTGGAGCTGCAGGAGCGTCTGGCCCTCAGCCGCGGCTACGTGGAGACGATCCTGGGGCGGCGGCGCCCGTTCCACTTCGACCCCGGCGGCCTGGGGCGGCTGCGGGGCAAGGACCCGCTGGAGATTGACCTGGAGGTGGCCCGCCGGGGCGGGATGGAGGCCCAGCAGCTGCGGGCGGCCGCCAATGCCCCGATCCAGGGCTCCAGCGCCGACATCATCAAGCTGGCCATGGTGAGCCTGCAGCAAGCGCTCACGGCGGCGGGCCTGCCGGCGCGCCTGCTGCTGCAGGTGCACGACGAACTGGTGCTGGAGGCGGCGCCGGACGCACTGGAGGAGGTGCGGGAGCTCACCCGGCGCACCATGGAGCAGGCGGTGCAGCTGCTGGTGCCCCTGGCGGTGGACACCGGGGTCGGCCCCAACTGGATGGAGGCGAAATAGCCACGCGAAGGTAGGCTGCGTCTGAGCTTTTCCCCCGCCATCGATGCCTGAACCGTTGCGGGTGCTGCTGACCGGCCGCCACGGCCAGCTGGGCCAGGCCCTGGTGGCCTCGACTCCTGCCGGTATCGAGCTGATCGCCACGGGCCGGGGCGAGCTGGATCTGGCCGATGCGGCCGCCTGCCGCTCCGCGGTGGAGCAGCACCGGCCCGACTGGGTGCTCAATGCCGGCGCCTACACGGCGGTGGATCGGGCCGAGTCCGAACCGGCGCTGGCCGAGGCGGTGAACGCCGGTGCCCCCGGGGCCTTCGCCGCCGCCCTGGCCAGCGGCGACGGGCGTCTGCTGCAGGTGAGCACCGATTTTGTGTTCGATGGTGAGCAGGGCCATCCCTACACACCCGATCAGCCCCTGGCGCCCCTGGGGGTCTACGGCGCCAGCAAGGCGGAAGGCGAACGGCGGGCGGCGGCCGCCCTGCCAGCGGAGCGCCTGTGCCTGCTGCGCACCAGCTGGGTGTACGGGCCGGTGGGGGCCAACTTCTGCCTCACCATGCTGCGGCTGCACCGGGCCAGGGCCGCCACCGGCGAGGCCCTGGGGATCGTGGCCGACCAGGTGGGCTGCCCCACGGCCACCGCCGGGCTGGCGGCCGCCTGCTGGCGGGTGATCGAGCGGGGCATCAGCGGGCGCCAGCACTGGAGCGATTGCGGCGCCGCCAGCTGGTACGACTTCGCCGTGGCCATCGGCGCGCTGGCGGCAGCGCGGGGGCTGATCGAGGCCCCGGCCCGGGTGCGGCCGATCACCACGGCCGAGTACCCCACCCCGGCCCAGCGCCCCGCCTATTCGCTGCTGGAGACCAGCACCACCCGCCATGCCCTGGAGCTGGAGGGCCAGCACTGGCAGGCCGCCCTGGCCGAGGTGCTGGATCAGATCCCCCTGCCCCAGGCCTGACCCCCCTCTGTCGTTTCACCCCACCCCGATGCTCCCCAACCACCCCCTCGACCTACAGGTGCTGCTCGCCGGCCGTCGCCGCATCCTGGTGACAGGAGGGGCTGGTTTCATCGGCGGGGCACTGGTACGGCGGCTGCTGAGGAGCAGCTCCGTGACGGTGTTCAACCTCGACAAGATGGGTTATGCCAGCGATCTGCTGGGCGTGACCAACACCCTGGCGGAGCTGGGAGAGGCGGCCGAGCGCTCCGACGGCCCACGGCACCGCCTGCTGCAGGTGGATCTGGCCGATGGGGAGGCCGTGGCAGCGGCGGTGCGGCAGGCCGATCCGGATCTGGTGCTGCACCTGGCGGCCGAAAGCCACGTCGACCGTTCGATCGACGATCCGGGCGCGTTCCTTGTCAGCAACGTCATGGGCACCTACAACCTGCTGCAGGCGGTGCGGACCCACTGGGAGGGCCTGGCGCCGAAGCGCCGGGATCAGTTCCGCTTCCACCACATCAGCACCGACGAGGTGTTCGGTTCGCTAGGGGCCACCGGGCGGTTCTCGGAAACCACCCCCTACGACCCGCGCAGCCCCTACTCGGCCAGCAAGGCGGGCAGCGACCACCTGGTGCAGGCCTGGCACCACACCTTCGGGCTGCCGGTGGTGCTGACCAACTGCAGCAACAACTACGGCCCCTGGCAGTTCCCCGAGAAGCTGATCCCGGTGGTGATCCTCAAGGCCGCCGCCGGCGAGCCGATTCCGCTCTATGGCGATGGGGCCAACGTGCGCGACTGGCTCTTCGTTGAGGACCACGTGGAAGCCCTACTGCTGGCGGCCACCAGCGGCGAAGTAGGGCGCAGCTACTGCGTCGGCGGCCATGGCGAGCGCACCAACAAGGAGGTGGTGCAGGCGATCTGCGCCCTGATGGACGAGCTGCGGCCCGCCGGCTCCCCCCACGCCGGCCTGATCACACCGGTGGCCGACCGGCCAGGCCATGACCGGCGCTACGCCATCGACCCGTTGCGGATCAGCACCGAACTGGGCTGGCAGCCACGCCATGACTTCAACCAGGGCCTCAAGGAAACGGTGTGCTGGTACCTGGAGCACGGCGACTGGTGCACCAACGTGAGGGGGAGGGCCGGCTACGGCGGCGGCCGCCTGGGCCAGGCGGGTGCTGGCGCGGGAGCCGTGGCGGGAGCGGGCCATTGACCCTGCGGCTCACCAACACCCTCAGCCGCCGCTGCGAGCCGTTCGAGCCGCTGCAACCGGGGACAGTGTCGATCTACTGCTGTGGCGTCACGGTCTACGACCTGTGCCACCTGGGCCACGCCCGCAGCTACATCGTCTGGGACGTGCTGCGGAGATATCTGGTGTGGAGCGGCTATGCCGTCACCTTCGTGCAGAACTTCACCGACATCGACGACAAGATCCTCAAGCGGGCCGAGGAGGAGGGCAGCTCGATGGCGGTGGTGAGCGAGCGCAACATCGTCGCCTTTCAGGCGGACATGGCCGCCCTGCACATCCTTCCCCCCGACCGGATGCCCCGGGCCACCCGTAGCCTGGACGCGATCCGGCAGCTGATCGGCGAGCTGGAGGCCAAGGGGGCGGCCTACTCCGCCGATGGTGATGTGTACTTCGCCGTGATGCGCCAGGCCGACTACGGCAAGCTCAGCGGCCGCACGCTGGAGGAGCAGCAGGAAGGGGCCAGCGGCCGCACCAAGGAGGCGGAGGAGGCCCGCAAGCGCCATCCGTTTGATTTCGCCCTGTGGAAGGGGGCCAAACCGGGGGAACCCAGCTTCCCCTCGCCCTGGGGGCCGGGGCGTCCGGGCTGGCACATCGAATGCTCGGCGATGGTGCGCGAGGAGCTCGGCACCACGATCGACATCCATCTGGGTGGCGCCGACCTGATCTTTCCGCACCACGAGAACGAGATCGCCCAGTCGGAGGCGGCCAGCGGCCAGCCCCTGGCGCGCTGGTGGCTGCACAACGGCATGGTCAACGTGGGCGGCGAGAAGATGTCCAAATCGCTGGGCAACTTCACCACGATCCGTGCGCTGCTGGAAAGCGGCGTCAGGCCGATGACCCTGCGGCTGTTCGTGCTGCAGGCCCATTACCGCAAGCCTCTGGATTTCACCGCCGAGGCCCTGGAGGCGGCGGCCACGGGCTGGAAGGGTCTGGACGGCGCCCTGGGCCTGGGGGAGCGCCACGGGGCGGCCCTGGGCTGGGGCGGCGACCCGGCGACGGCCAGTCTGGAGCACAGCGAGGTGCTGGCCGAGGCCCGCGGGCGCTTCGCCGCCGCCATGGACGACGACCTCAACACCTCGGCGGCCGTGGCGGTGCTGTTCGAGCTGGCCCGGCCGCTGCGGGCCCTGGCCAACCGGCTGGAGCGCGGTGAGCAGGAAGCGGGCGCCGCCGCAGAAGCTGCCGAACTTGAGCGGCGTTGGCTGCTGCTGCGGGAGCTGGCTGGTGTGCTGGGGCTGGAGGCGGACCCGGCAAAGGAGGCCGTGGAGGGGGCGATGGATGGGGCAGCGATCCTGGAACGGATCGAAGCGCGGCGGGCCGCCAAGGCCGCCCGCGATTTCGCCAGCGCCGACCACATCCGGGCCGAACTGGCCACCGAAGGGATCGAGCTGATCGACCGACCGGGCGGTCTGACCGACTGGGTGCGGAGCTGACGCGGGGCCTCCTGCAAGGCCGTGTTCCAGACGCAACAAGCATTAATCCCCGTGTGAAAATACTGCCAGGGACGCCTCCACTGCCACGTCCCATCTGAATTCTGGCTGCTGCGATGAGCGTCTGCCCCCCGATCGGCACTCCCAAGCGTCCAGTGGCCTGCAGGCTGAGGGAGGTCCAGGAGCTGCAGGCCCACTGGCTGGAGCGGCTCGCCTTCGGCCAGGGCCGCGCCGACGATGAGCTGGTGCAGCTCTGGCTGGGGCTGTTTCCGGTGTCGTGGCGGCAGCTGTCCGATATGCGGCTGCTGGAGGCTCAGATCGCCACGATCCGCGCCCATCTGCAGGGCAGCTATAGCGATCTGTTGCAGGCGATGATTCAGGACACGGCCCTGCAGATCTCGTTGAATGGGCTGGGGAACCGCCGCAGGAATCCGAATGAGAACTTCGCCCGAGAACTGCTCGAACTATTTACGCTCGGAGAAGGACACTTTCGCGAACGGGATGTGAGCGAAACGGCCCGGGCGCTCACCGGCTTCCGGAGAGGGGCGGATGGCCGCCTATTCGTCGATCCCCGCCAACATGATGCGGGTCTGAAAACGATTCTGGGTCGCCGAGAGCCCTTCGAGGGGGCGTCGCTGGCCGCCTGGCTGTGCCAGCAACAGGCCACCGCCTTGAATCTGGTGCGGCGCCTCTGGCCGAGGATGGTGGGCGTGGCGCCAACGGGCGGACAGCTCGAAGCCCTGGCCGGCCGTTGGCGCCAACAGGGGCTGGCGTTGCCCTGGCTGATGCAAGCGTTGCGGCGATCAGCAACGGCCCCGGCCAACAGGGGCCAGCGGCTTGAGGATCCGATCCTGATGATGGCGCGCAGCCTGCGCCTGCTGGGCAGCCGCCATCCCGATGCCTTGCTGATCGCCCGGCAGCACCTCGGCCGGATGGGCCAGGAGCCGTTCGATCCCCCCTCGGTGAAGGG
The DNA here is from genome assembly GCF_024346055.1 of Cyanobium sp. Cruz CV13-4-11. Classification (GTDB taxonomy): domain Bacteria; phylum Cyanobacteriota; class Cyanobacteriia; order PCC-6307; family Cyanobiaceae; genus Cyanobium. The sequence goes on along the minus strand of NZ_JAGQCH010000003.1, from coordinate 166,420 downwards.
CTGGCCTGTGAACGGTGAGTGGATCAATCTGCGCTGGCAGCAGGCCCGGGTGCGGGGGCTGCAGGCCCTGCTCTCGGATGAGGAGGTGTGGGCGTCGCGGCGGACTCCTGGGACGCTCGTTGTTGGCGTGACCGCCATCCCGCCGCTGACGTTCACCCTGCCATTGGCTGTCTCCAGGGAAGCCATGGGCTTGCTGTTCACCGATCCTGCCTGGCAGTTCGCATGAAACGACGCCAGTTTCTGCAGCGCAGTGCTGAAGCCCTGGCCGCCAGCCTGGCTGTGTCGGCGTGGGTGGAGCAGCTGCAGCACGGCGCACGGGCCGGCGGCCAGCCAGGACGGGTGCTGGTGCTGCTGGAGTTGAGGGGGGGTAATGACGGCCTCAACACCGTGATTCCGTTCCGAGATCCGCGCTACCAGCAGGCACGCCCCAGCCTCGCCATTGACGATGGACCGGCCCTCGATGCAGATCTGATCCTCCACCCGGCGCTGGCACCACTGCTGCCGATCTGGAAAGCCCGGCGGTTGGCCTTCGCCCTGGGGGTGGGCTGGGAGCAGCCCACCCGGAGCCACTTCAAGGCCATCGACCAGTGGGCCACCGGCACCACCAGCGGATCGGGGCCAGGCTGGCTGGCGGCCGCCCTGGATCGGCGCGGATCGCGGGGGCCCCTGGTGGCGTTGGGTCCAACGGGCTCCGCGGCCCTGGAGGGGGGGAGGGCCTTAGCGATACAGATGGCACCGGCCCAGCTGCAGGGTCGCCTGCCGGCCCGGGTCGATCCCGCCCAGGCCGGAAACCATGCCCTGCTGCGCAGGATGCTGGCGTTGGAAGCGAACGGCCGCAGGGAGTTGCTCCGGCTGCGGCAGGCCCTGCGGCCGCCCCCGGAGGGCCTGCAACTGCCGCGGGGGGGCCTGGGGCCGCAGGTGGCTCTGGCGTTGCAGCTGATCGGTTCGGGTGCGGCTCCCCCCGTGATCCAGATGGCCCAGGGCGGCTACGACACCCATGCCGGCCAGGGGTCGCGCCATGGCAAGGTGCTGGCCGAACTGGCCAGTGCCCTGGCCGGCTTTGAGCGGGGGCTGAAGCTGCTGCCGGGTCGTCCCGAGGTCTGCCTGCTGGCCACCAGTGAATTCGGCCGGCGGCTGCGGGAGAATGAAAGCAACGGCACCGATCACGGCAGTGCCTCGATCGCCCTGTTGCTGGGCGATGGGGTGCCCCATCCCTTCCTGGGCACCTATCCAGATCTGGAGCGGCTGGATGGGCGGGGGGATCTCATCGCCGGGCTCGCACCGCAGAAGCTCTACGAGAAGCTTTTGCACCTCTGATTGTTGTGATCTGCGATCCAGAGTACGGTTGACAACCAGCCGACCAAAGGAATGCTGCGTTGTTAATCAGAACCCAGCGTGCTGGCGTCACAACCCTGCCTTCCGATTCAATTGGAAACCCCCAATGGATGATCCACCGCCTACAAAAAAGACTTCACGCTACTGCTTTGGTTTCGTCAGAACATACTGCAACTTCCCAGCTTGTTGGTGGGAATTCTTACGTTGCTGGGTGTCAGCAGCCTGATCTCAAGGATGAGCACATCAGAAATGCTGGCAAAGCAGATTGACAATCTCAAACATGCCGAAGACATCCAACGTAGTGTCTCGATTCTGGCGATTGAGCATACACTGCCAAGCAGAAGTCCTATCGAAGGAGTTAATCATGAGATGCCCCTGAGCCGGGTGCTAGATGAAGTCCTCTTGTACGACAGGGCCAAAGGTAATTTGCTCATCAAGAAAAATGACAGCGGACGTCAACGCCTCGCCCACATCCACCGAATCATGCTGGCCCTGGTCCGGGGCCTCAACAAGGAATGAGGAGAAGGCTTTGATCGCCTGTCCGATGCCGGAGAGCATCTCGTGTTCCAAACAACCAGCAACAAGAAAGATCCAGGGAAATCACTGCATGATCTGATCAAGACCTGAATGTCGTTATGCATCGGCCCTCGGCCTCTGGAATTGGTGGTGGCCTGGCAAAGCCTCCCATGATGAGCTGCTGCGCACAGCCGTTCAATAGTTGGCGGAAATCAATACCAGCTCGTCGGCCCGCTCAGAGCAGCCCCTTTCCAGCCGGATCACCAACAGCGGTCTGCAAGGCCTGGCGGGCGAGGGGGCGATCCAGCGCAACGAGTTATCTTAGGAGGATGTGATTGCCGCCTCAGAGATCGTGGCCACTGTCATGGTCAGAGATCAGCAGAAGCAACTCGTGTCTGAAAGGCACGGAAAGCCACCTGACCAGCCACATGTGTTCATACATTACGACAGCAAAGAACTTAAAAAACCACTGACCGAAGTCGCCCAAATCCTGGCGATCAATGGATATTTCGTGGATCTCTCACTGCGGTATGTCGCCTCCAGCACCAAGGCCTGCGCCAGCCATTCCCAGGTGAAGCTGTTCCATGACGCCGATCGGGGAACGGCGGAGGCCCTGGTGAAGGTAACCAACAGCATCACCGCCAACCCAGGCACGAAGGCGGGCACAACCTGGCCCCGTTCGTGGGTGATCATTGGGTCGAAAGAGTGGGGCGGAATCACCGATCTCAGCGGTTGGAGCCTCTCCTCCAAGGTGCCGAGGGGGCAGCTGGAGCTATGGCTGATCGACCGCGGAGGTCGCTGCAAACAAGCCCGTGGGTAGGGCCTCTGTGAAGTTCAGATGGTGGTACCTTTTGGCCCCATCCTCCAGGTCAATGGAACTGTCGCAGCATGAGCCTGCCCCTGCGTCCCGATCCCTCCCGTCTCCGCTGGCCCGTGGGCGCCAGTCTGGTGTTGGTCGTGGTGGTGGCCCTGCTGGTGGGGCTGCAGCTTGGCGCCGTGCCCTGGCGGTTTCGCCGTCAGATGCTGCAACTTCAAGGTGCCCTTGCCGGCGGTGCGGTCGGAATGGTCGTGGGCTATGCCCTGGGCCGCCGCCGCAGGCAGCCATGACCACCCTGCCCCGCCGAGGCGCCGCTTCCAGCCTGGATCGACAGCCTTCGGGGGGATCGGCGGTCATCGCGTAAGCCTCGGGTGCAGCCCAGCTGGCGTGCTGATCGGGCACCCGCCGGCTCAGGGGATCTGGCTGGTCATCATTCAGGGCCGCTTATCGGCCATCAGTTTTTCAATCTTGCGGATCCGCTGCAGGGTGGTCTGCCACACCTCCAGCTGGAAGGCCCGTTCGCGATCGCCGGCCGCCACCGCCTGGCGGCAGTCCTCCACCAATGCCTCAAGATCCTCGCGACGCTCAAAGGCTTCCCAGAGCTGGCGCTCGATCCGAGCCCGCTCGATGAAGTTCCAGCGCTGCAGCCAAGACATGAAAGCGATTCGGTGTCGTCCCAGTTAAGCCAGCACCGCCGGCGGCCGGAGATGGGACACTGGGACGCCATGAATCCTGCTGGGGCCAGCCTGTGAAAGCCATCGCCGTGCTGGGCTCCACCGGGTCGATCGGCACCCAGACCCTGGAGATCGCCGAGGAGTTCCCCGATCGCTTCCGCGTTGTGGCCCTCACCGCCGGCCGCAACCTTGATCTGTTGGTGGAGCAGATCATCCGCCACCAGCCGGAGGTGGTGGCCCTGGCCGAGGCCGACCTGGTCGCCGAGCTGGCCAGCCGCCTGGCGGCCCTGGAACCGGCGCGGCGCCCGGCCCGGCTGCCCGAGCTGGTGGGGGGATCCGAGGGCCTCTGCGCCGCCGCCGCCTGGCCCAGCGCCGATCTGGTGGTCACCGGCATCGTGGGGTGCGCCGGTCTGCTGCCCACCCTGGCGGCGATCCGGGCCGGCAAGGACCTGGCCCTGGCCAACAAGGAGACCCTGATCGCCGCCGGCCCGGTGGTGCTGCCCGAACTGCAGCGCAGCGGCAGCCGGCTGCTGCCCGCCGACTCAGAGCATTCAGCCCTGTTCCAGTGCCTGCAGGGCACCCCCTGGGCGGACACCGCCCGCCTCTCCACCGGCGTGCCGACGCCCGGTCTGCGGCGGATCCAGCTCACCGCCTCCGGCGGCGCCTTCCGCGACTGGCCCGCCGCCGACCTGGCCAAGGCCACCGTGGCCGATGCCACCAGCCACCCCAACTGGAGCATGGGGCGCAAGATCACGGTGGATTCGGCCACCTTGATGAACAAGGGGCTGGAGGTGATCGAAGCCCACTACCTGTTCGGGCTCGACTACGACCACATTGAGATCGTCATCCACCCCCAGAGCATCATCCACTCGATGGTGGAGCTGGCCGATTCCTCCGTGCTGGCCCAGCTGGGCTGGCCCGACATGAAGCTGCCCCTGCTCTACTGCCTCAGCTGGCCGGAGCGGCTGGAGACCCCCTGGCGTCGCCTCGATCTCACCGCCGTGGGCCAGCTCACCTTCCGCGCCCCCGACCGGGAGAAATACCCCTGCATGGCGTTGGCCTACGCCGCCGGCCGGGCCGGCGGCACCATGCCCGCCGTGCTCAATGCCGCCAACGAGCAGGCGGTGGCCCTGTTCCTGGAGGAGGCGATTCCCTTCCTCGCCATCCCCGAGCTGATCGAGCGGGTCTGCGACCGCCACCGCGTCGACCACCACAGCACCCCCTGCCTCGACGACGTGCTGGCGGTGGACGGCTGGGCGCGCCAGGCCACCCGCGAGGCGGCGGTCGCGCTCCGCGTCCAACCAACCCCGGCCCTGTCGGCATGAGCGGGGTTCAGCACCACCTGCTGCTCTGCGCCACGCCCACCAAGGCGCTCTGTGGCGACCCGGCCGTTGGGGCGGCCAGCTGGGACCGGCTCAAGCAGCTGGTGCGGGAGCTGGGGCTGGAGGAGCCCGGCCGGCCCCAGGGGGTGGTGCTGCGCACCAAGGCCGATTGCCTGCGTGTCTGCTGCGAGGGCCCGGTGCTGCTGATCTGGCCGGAGGGCCTCACCTACGGCGGCGTCACCCCTGAGCGGATCGAGCGAATCGTGCACCAGCATGTGATTGGCGGGGAGCCCATTGAGGAATGGATCGTGCGCCGCACCCCCTTCAGCCGCCCCCTTCCCCCCGGCTGAGGCGCTTCAGCCAGGCCACCACCAGCCGGTCGGCCCAGCAGGCCGGTCCGTCGCCAGGGGCATGGAAGCCGTTGTGGCCGCCCTGGGGCGTGATCAGCACCGTGGGGGCCGATCCCGCGCCGGTCGCCGCCTGGCCGGAAACCCTGGCCGCCAGCTGCCGCAGGGGCCCCACCGGCACCCAGGGATCGTCGCCGGCATGCAGCAGCAGGGTGGGGGGCAGGGGCTGGCCTTCGAGCAGGGGGCCCAGGGGACTGGCGGCGGCGTAGTAGGCGGCCACCGAGGCGAAGCCCCAGCGCGGCGCCGTGATGGCCGCATCGAAACCCCGGATCGTGCGGGCACGCCTTGGCCCCACCAGCGCCTGGCGCTCCGCCTCCAGGAGCCCCCCCGGATCGGCCAGGGTCTGCTCCCGCAGGCGCTCCATCAGCCAGCGCTGGTACAACCGGTTGCGGCGGCGCTCGAACTGGTCAGCGCAGACGGTCAGATCGAGGGGACTGCTGACGCAGACCAGGCCATCCAAGCCCATGCCGCCCAGGCCAGCGTTGAGCAGCACCGTGCCCCCCAGGGAAATGCCGGCGCCGAAGAGTGGCAGGTCAGGGGCCAGTTGCCGGGCCCGGGCCAGGGCCGGCCGCAGGTCGTCGTTGCAGATGGCGCAGTAGGTGCCCCGGGCAAGGGGTCGGCCGCGGCCGGCCCCCCGCAGGTTAAGGCGCAGCACGGCGAAACCCTCGGCGGCCAGGGCCTGGGCCAGTCGCCGCGGGCCTGGGCCGTCGCCGGAGCCCCCCAGACCATGCAGCACCAGCACCAGGCCGATCGGTGCTCCATCGTCGGGACGGTCCAGCAGAGCCACCAACTGGTCGCCGTCCGCCAGGGGGATCGGCAGAGCCTCGGCGCGATCGGGGGGAAAGCGCTGGGGGCGCAGGGTATCCCGCAGGGTCTGCAGATCCCCGCCGATCCACGGGGCGCGCTGGCGGAACGGGCTCAGGCCAAGGCGGTCGGGTAGCTGGGACACGAGCGGGGCCCCACCCTCAGGCCGACACCTTCACCTTGCCTACGCCCATGGACCGGAGCTCGCTCAGCAGGCCATTGAGCACCGCCTTGGCATCCCCGAATACCATAGCGGTCTGGGGCATTTCGAACAGGGCGTTGTTGATGCCGGCATAGCCGGCCCCGAGGCTGCGCTTGACGACGAACACCTGGCGGGCCTGGTCCACCTCCAGCACGGGCATCCCGTAGAGGGGGCTGGTGGGGTCGTTCTTGGCCTGGGGGTTCACCACATCATTGGCCCCCAGCACGATGACCACGTCGGTGCGGGGGAACTCGGGGTTGACCAGGTCCATTTCCAGCAGCTGCTCGTAAGGCACGTCGGCCTCGGCCAGCAGCACGTTCATGTGGCCCGGCATGCGTCCCGCCACCGGATGGATGGCGTAGCTCACCTCCACCCCATGGCTCTCGAGCAGCTTGGCCAGCTCCCGCAGGGAATGCTGGGCCTGGGCCACCGCCAGGCCGTAGCCAGGCACGAACACCACCCGCTCGGCCTGTTCCAGGGCCATGGCGCATTCCTCGGCGCTGCAGCTGGTGATGCGGGTGTAGCCCGCCTCGCTGCCGCCACCGCCCACGGCGCCGGCGCTGGCCCCGAGGGCACCGCCGAAGAGCACCGACACCAGGGAACGGTTCATGGCGGTGCACATCACCTGGGTGAGGATCAGGCCCGCCGCCCCCACCATGGCGCCGGCCACGATCAGCAGCTGGCTGCCCACCACGAAGCCCGCCGCCGCCGCCGCCACCCCGGAATAGGAGTTGAGCAGGGAGATGACCACGGGCATGTCGGCCCCGCCGATGGGCAGGGTGACGCCGATGCCCAGCAGGGTGGAGCCGCCCATCAGCAGCCACAGGGGCAGGCCGGAGGGATCGCCGGGCAGCAGCAGGGCCGAGACCAGGCAAAGCACCGCCAGGGAGATGTTGACGCCGTGGCGCAGGCGGCTCTGGGTCCAGCCGGGGGTGTCCAGCCAGCCCTGGAGCTTGGCCATGGCCACGATCGAGCCACTGAAGGTGATGGCGCCGACGAACACCGACACGGCGATCGACACCAGGGCGACGATGTCGGCATCCCCCGTATCGAACAGGGCCACTCCCATGGCCACCAGCAGGGAGGCCATGCCGCCGCAGCCGTTGAACAGGGCCACCGTTTCCGGCATGGCGGTCATGGGCACCCGGCGGGCCGTCACCAGGCCGGCCAATCCGCCGGCGGCGCTGCCGGCGGCGATCCAGAGCCAGGCGATCGGATCGGGCCGGATCTCGATCAGCAGCCCCACCACGGCCAGACCCATGGCCAGGGCCGCCAGGGCGTTGGCCCCACGGGCGGAGCTCACCTTCGAGAGGCCTTTGATGCCAAGGGCCAGCAGGAGAACGGCCGCCAGATCGATGGCGGCGGCAAAAGCATCCATGGAGAACGTCATCGGCTGTCACCCTTGCGGCGGAACATGGCGAGCATGCGATCGGTGACCAGGAAGCCGCCGATCACGTTGTAGAGGGCGAAACCCAGGGAAAGGGCTCCGATCACCAGCAGGGCCGTGTTGTCTCCGGCCTGCTGGATGAGGGTGAGGGACGCCAGCACGGTGATGCCGCTGATGGCATTGGCCCCCGACATCAGGGGGGTGTGCAGGGTGGGGGGCACCTTGCCGATCAATTCCAGCCCCAGCAGGCTGCCCAGCAGGAGCACCCAGAGGGACTGCGTCAGAAGGCTCATGAACGGGCTCCGATGGGGGACAGGCCGGCGGGCTCGACGATGTCGTCGCGGCGGCAGGCGCCGGCAAAGGTGAGCAGACAGCCGTCCAGGATCGGATCCTCCGGATCCAGCCGGAAGCCGTCCTCGCCCAGCACGTGCTCAACCAGGGTGGCGATGTTGCGGGCGTAAAGGGCGCTGGCGTGGTTGGGAACGGTGCTGGGCAGGGCATCGGCCCCGATCAGCAGCACGCCCCGGCGCTCCACCGTGGCCCCGGGGATCGTGCCGAAGCAGTTGCCCCCCTGGGCCACGGCCAGATCCACCACCACCGCTCCGGGCCGCATGCCATCGAGCATCTCTTCGCTGATCAGGCGGGGTGCCGGCCGGCCGGGCACCAGGGCGGTGCAGATCACCATGTCGGCCAGGGCCAGCTGGTCGGCCAGCTGCTGGCGCTGGGCCGCCAGGAAGGCTTCGCTGGCCTGGCGCGCGTAGCCGCCCACCTCGGCGGGGGCCTCCTCCAGTTGCGGCGGGTCGATGAAGCGGCCCCCGAGGGATTCCACCTGCTCCTTCACCGCCGGCCGCACATCCGAGACGTACACCACACCGCCGAGGCGGCGGGCGGTGGCCAGTGCCTGAAGACCAGCGACGCCCGCACCCAGGATCAGCACCCTGGAGGGCTGGATCGTGCCCGCCGCCGTCATCAGCATCGGCACGTAGCGATCGAGGGCGGCGGCCGCCAGCAGCACCGCCTTGTAGCCGGCGATGTTGGCCTGGGAGGAAAGAACGTCCATCGACTGGGCCCGGGTGATCCGCGGCAGCAGCTCAAGGGCGATGGCGGAGGCCCGCCGGCCATTGAGCGCCGCCACCAGGGCGGTGGCGCCGTAGGGGGCCAGCAGGCCCACCAGCAGGGCTTCCTCCCGCAGGCGGCCAAGATCCTCGCTCCGCGGGGGCTGCACACAGAGCACCCCATCGACCGCCCCCCAGGCCGCGGCGTCCCCGTCCCACAGCTCGGCGCCCACGGCGGCGTAGTCGGCGTCGAGGAAGCCGGCCGCCTGGCCCGCCCCCCGCTCCACCTGAAGGGTCGCCCCCTTGACCACCAGGCGCCTGACCGTTTCGGGGGTCGCGGCGACCCTCCGCTCTCCGGGAGCCGTCTCCCTGGGAATCAGCAATTTGACCAACGCGGGGCCACACACACTCCTTCCGCAATAGACAGCCCCGCCGGTGACGGCAAGCAACCGGGCGCCAATGTGCGGACACGCCCACCGGGCCCTGGCCAGCCCAGCAGAATCGGCCCATGGCGCCACCGTCCTTCGATCTGGGTCTGGGCCGCGATGGCGGCTTGCGGGGCGTCGCCGGGACTCCCTGCGGCCCCGAGCCCCGGGCCTGGCAGCGGCGCCTGATCCAGCTGCTGCGGGCCCGGCTGGTCGCGGCGACCCCCGGGGGCCAGGACGTGCTCCTGCACGCCGGTCCCGGCGCCGGCAAGACCCTGGGGGCCCTGCTCGCCTTCCAGCAGTTGCAACGGGAAGGACGGCTGGAGCGGTTCGTGGTTTTTTGCCACCGCAGCGCCATCGGCCGCCAGTGGATCGGCGCCGCCGCCCGCCTCGGCCTGGTGCTGCGGGAGTGGGACCCGGGGGGGGCGCCCCCGGCGGCGACCGGCCAGGGCCTGCTGCTCAGCTACCAGGCGGCCGCCCTGCACCGAAGCCGCCTGGAGCAGGAACTGGTCGGCCATCTCCATGGCCGGCGCTGGCTCGCGATCGGCGACGAGGTGCACCACCTGGGCCTCGATCCTCTTGAACCGAAGGCCACGGCCTGGGGGCACGCCTTCAGCAGCCTCAGCGGCGGCGCCCAGCTGCGGCTGGGTCTCACCGGCACCCCCTTCCGCGCTGACAACCTGGGCTTCTGTTCAGGCCGTCGGATCCGGATGCACGACCAGGACGGTCCGGCCGAGCGCATCATTCCGGACCTCTGCGTCGAGCCCCGGGCCCTGATCGCCGCCGGTGACGTGCGGCCCCTGGAATTCCGCTTCCAGGACGGTTGGGTCGAACACGGGCGTCCGGAGGATGGGCGGGACCGCGAGATCTCCCCCCTGTCGGCGGAGCAGCGGGAGAGCTGGCGGGCCCGCAACCTGCGCCGGGCCATCCGACCCGGGGATCGGGGCGGGATCGCCCTGCGGCTGCTGCTCCAGGCCCGCCGACGCCTGGAGCGGGTAAGGCTGGAGCATCCGGGGGCCGGCGGCCTGGTGGTGGCCCGCGACATCGGCCATGCCGGCAGCATCGCCGACCTGCTGGCCAAGGAAGGGGACCGGGTGCACCTGGTGCACTCCCAGGATCCGGAGGCGGCCCAGCGCCTGGCGGCGTTCCAGGCCGGGGAGGCCGACTGGCTGGTGAGCATCGACATGTGCGCCGAAGGCTTCGATGCCCCCCGGCTACGGGTGGTGGCCTACCTGACCACCGTGGTCACCCGCAGCCGCTTCGTTCAGGCGATCACCAGGGCCGTGCGCATGGACGGGGATCGCTCCGGTCAGGAAACCATCCCGCGCCTGCCGTCCTACGTGTTCGCTCCGGCCGATCCCCTGCTGATCAGCTACGCCAGGGGCTGGACCGTGAGTGAGCCCTACGTGATCCGCCCACGCCCCCCGGAGGTGGCCCCCGGCGGGGGCGGCTCCCCGGGGAGCGGCCAAGGCCTGCCGCTGCAGGCCCTGGCGGACGACGCCGGGCGGATGCTCAGCGTCAGCGGGCCCGTGTTGCCGTTGATTCGACGCCAATTGGCTTAACTTCTCCCCCACTTGGCTTGCCGCCGCTGGCTTTCCTGCAACGATGTGACAACCAACACCGTCGAGGAGTCCACCAACAGCCAACGTGGGCACACCAGGACATCCACCGAGATCACCCCGATGGACAGGCCAAGAGACGATTCAAGCGAACAGGACGCTTCTTTTGATGCTCCCATGGATGCGGCTGTCCATCGTCGTGTGACCGTGGCGGTCTGCTGGGCCCTGGCCCGCCGGGCTGCCCTTGATGGCCGTGAACTGTTCGAAGACAGCTACGCCATCAACGAGGAATTCCGTGAGTGGCTGCTCACCCTGGAAGACCACCCCGAACTGCTTCAGGCCAACGTTCTGATGGTGCCGAGGGATCTGGACCTCGGCCGTCGTCCGGAAACCGACGGCCTGCTGGAAATCTGAGCGGCTCGAGCCGGCCTCAGCGGCGCCTGGGCCCACCGGGACGGTTGCCCCCCGGCCTCGGTCCGGTGGCTCCGGCATTGCGCTCCCGGTAGGTGATGCGGCCCCGGGTCAGGTCGTAGGGGCTGATCTCCACCAGCACCTTGTCCCCAGCCAGCAGCTTGATCCGGAACTTGGTCAGCTTGCCCGCCGCCCGGCAGAGGCATTGGTGACCGGCAGGCTGCTCGAGGGTGACGAGGTAGAACCCGTTGCCCTGCTCCTTTTCGATCACACCGGACGTTTCGATCATGCGGGAAGGCTGGCTTGAGGAAAACAACAGAGTTTCAGCTTAAGCGCCGGCCGTGCCCGCTCCCAAGCCCGTCACACGGTGGCAAGACAGGAGCGATAGGGTCAGCCGAAAGAGCGCCCCTGGCCCCACCCCATGATCCTTCCTCCCATTTCGATGGATCTGGGCCTGCTGCTGATCTCGATCGGCGTGGTCAACCTCTGGCGGGCCCGGGAAAGCGCCTGACCCTGCCGGAGCAGTGACGACGACCCTGCTGCTCCATAAGCCCTACGGGGTGCTCAGCCAGTTCACCCCGGAACCGGGCAGCCCATGGGGCACCCTGGCCGATCTGGTCAATCAACCGGGCGTCTACGCCGCCGGCCGCCTGGATGCGGACAGCGAGGGACTGCTGGTGCTCACCGACGATGGGCGGCTTCAAGCGAGGCTCACCGACCCGGCCCAGGGCCATTGGCGCCGGTATCTGGTGCAGGTGGAAGGTGTGATCACCCCGCCGGCCCTCGACAGCCTCCGGCAGGGGGTGATGGTCCAGGGGCGACGCACCCTGCCGGCCCGGGCCCGGGCCGTGGCGGACCCCGCCCTGTCTGAAAGGGATCCGCCGATCCGCCACCGGCTGCGGGTGCCCACCGACTGGCTGGAACTGGAGTTGCGCGAGGGGCGGAACCGCCAGGTGCGGCGCATGACCGCGGCGGTGGGGCTGCCCACCCTGCGCCTGCTGCGTACGGCAATCGACCTGATGGACGGCGGCCCGCCCCTGGATCTGGTGGGCCTGGCCCCCGGCACCTGGCGCGCCGTGAGCCCCATCGAGCGCCAACGCCTGGCGGCGCTGCTCAGACCAGGGCGTCTTTCAGTTCCCTGACCGTCTGGAGCTGACCGTAGTAATAGTTCGCCCGGGCGCGTCGGTCGGGATCCTCCAGGCTGTCGAAGGCATCGAAGCCCAGGGAGGCCCAGAGCTCATGGCCGCAGGCGCGTGTGAGCTCGGCGATCGCCTCCTCCTCCAGGTTGGCCAGACGCCGCTGCAGGTTCTTGATCTGGGAAATCGCCATGGCCGTCGCCAAACGCTGCAATAGTACACACGAACTGTCGCGTCTTGGCGCTCAGAACGGCAGCTTCTTCTTGGCTTCCTTGTCGAGGTCGGACTCCATCTCCCGCAGACGCCGCAGGATCGTGTCGTAGTACTCCTTGAGGTAATCCTCGAGAAGGGTGGTTTCGGCTGGATCCAGGCCGAAGGCGGCATAGCTGGCCTCCATGGGCGCGGTGAGGGGCTCGCCGCCGCCCACCACCTCAGCGAACGCAAGCCGTTCGGCGACGTTGAGGCTGGCCTCGAAAAATCCCGTGGCCGACTGCATCAGCCGCAACAGGACCGGCGGCACCCGAAACACCCGGGCTTCGCGGCCGCTGTAGCGCTCGCAGAGTTGGGTGATCTCCCCGGTGATCCAGGCCCGGGGACCCACCACCGGGAACGCCCGCCGGATCGTTTCGGGCCGCTCCAGGGCCGCCACGGCGAAACGGGCCACGTCCTGGGTGTTCATGTAGGCGATCGGCGTCGGTGCTCCGCTCACCCAGACGGTCTGGCTCTCCAGCACGGGAATCGCGAACTGGCTGATCAGCCCCTGCATGAAGGCGACACCACGCAGGATCGTGTAGTCGAGGTCGGACGCTTCAAGCCACGCCTCGGTGCAGGCCTTGATGTCCATCAGCGGCACGGACCGGTGCTTGGCCGCATCCAGCAGCGACACGAACACCAACCTCCCCAGACCGACCCGCCGACAGGCGGCGAAGAGGTTCTGCTTGCCGTCCCAGTCGATCTCGTAGGCACTGCCGCCATCGGTGGCCCGGGCCGTGGCGGCATCGATCACGGCCTCCTGCCCCTCCAGGGCGTAATCGAGGCTGGCGGGCTCCAGCAGGTCACCGCGGGTGAGATCACAGCCCCATTCCTGCAGGAAGGCGGCCTTGCGGGGCGAGCGCACCATGCAGCGGACGGTGTGTCCAGCATCAAGGGCACGGCGGGCGATCTGGCGACCGAGGGTTCCTGTTCCACCGACAACCAGAACCTTCATGGACCCCTGCAAAGGAAGCGGGCTGAGCCTAAAGGTGCGTCCGGCCCCAGCGCGGAGCCGGGGCTCCGGCGCTCAGTCGTTCAGGAGCTTGAGCAGCAGGGCGCCGCCCGCAAGCCCGACGGGGATCAGCACCCAGAAGATGGCGGCGGTGCCGAAGATTTCAGAGGCCATGGCCCGGACAGAGGGAAACGGGCTACCTATCTAGCAGCCTTCGTGGCCACCAGCCCCCGGGCCGTGGCCACGATCACCGGCCAGGGGGCCTCGCTGCGCAACTGGCCGGCCATCACGCCGCTGGCCGCCGTTGCGAACCCCTCCGCCCTCAGTGCCGCCACCAGCTGGGCCAGCGGCGGGGGCCCCTGGCCCAGGTGGCGGCCAATCGCATCCACGGGCCAGCAGCGGGGTGTCACGGCCGGATCGTCCTGGAGCCGCTGCAAAAGTCGTCGGCCCGGCCGGTCCAGGTGGGCACCACCCCCCTCCTCGGCCTGCTGCAGCATCGCCGCCAGCGTGCCGGGATCCTGGAGGGGGCCGATCCAGAGCGGGCCGCTGACCGCCAGGGCCGGCCCCTCGCCCGAGGCAGCCCCAGGGCAGGTGCAGGGGCGCCAGCGGCCAAGCCGCAACAGGCTCTGCACCTGCTGATCGCCGCAACCATGGCAGTGGGCCACCAGGCCCAGCTGGGCCTCCTCCCCAGCGGCGGGATGCCGCGCCAGTCGCACGGCCGTGCGGAACGCCCGCCCTTCGCTGAAGCTCAGCAGGGGGGTGAGCCCCCGCCCCATCGCCCAGGCGGTTCGGGCCAGCAGCCCCAGCTGCAGGCGCAGGGCGATCTCCCAGCTGGCGGGGTGGGCCCGGGCGGCGGCACCGAAACGGCGCACGGCGGCGCGGCGGTCATGGCCCGTGGCCGAGCGGCCGTCGGTGCTGGCCAGGTAGAGCACGCCGCCGAAGGCCACCGCCTCCAGGGCCAGGGGAACCAGGGCGGCCGGACAGCCGAAGGCATCCAGGTCCACCAGCTCGAAGCGGCGCCCCTCCACCAGGCAACCGGCCAGCAGTTGCTGGGCCGTGCTGGTGCTCATCTGCCGCTCCACGGCCACGGGCAACCGGGCGAGGTTCCGCTCCAGCAGGGGCAGGCGGTCCGGGTCGGCGTCGTTGGCCCACACCGCCGTGGCGCCGCCCTCCAGGCCGTAGCGGAGGGCCCGGATGCCGCAGCCCGCCAGGCCATCAAGGACCCGCACGGGCCGATCCGGGCCGGCGGCGGCCAAGGTCCGCGCCAGCAGCACACCGGAGTCCCTGGCCGGCCTGGAGGCGGGTCGGAAGAAGCCGTCACCGGTCTCCACCAGGGCCGCACCTTCGCAATAGTGAGGGGGTTCGCTCAAGTCCGGGTCCTTGCCGCAACCATCGGTGTCGTCCGCCGACCCCCAGCCTGCCCCCGGGGAGGCCGCACCGCAGCAGGGAGCCGACTGGGGGGACCACGCCCGGTGGGACTGGCGCGGCCACGGCTGCCACTGGCGCCGCCTGGGCCCCCCTGACGGGCCGGCGCTGGTGCTGTTGCACGGCTTCGGGGCCGCCAGCGGCCACTGGCGCCGCAATGCCGGCCCCCTGGCGGCGGCGGGATGGTGCGTCTACGGCCTCGACCTGATCGGCTTCGGTGCCTCCAGCCAGCCGGGGCTGGACCGCCACCAGGCCCTCGACAACCGCCTGTGGTCGAGGCAGGTGCAGGCCTTCCTGGCGGAGGTGGTCCAGGGGCCTGCCGTGCTGGTGGGCCATTCCCTCGGCGGCCTGGTGGCCCTGACCTGCAGCGTCTACGCCCCGCTGTGGGTGCGGGCCGTGGTGGCGGCACCCCTGCCCGATCCCAGCCTGCTGATGGCCGGGCGCCGCCCCCCGCGCCGCCCCCCCTGGCGACGGCGACTGAAGCGGGGGGTGATCCACGGCCTGCTGCGGCTCCTGCCCCTGGAGCTGGTCGTCCCGCTGCTGGCCCATTCCCCCCTGCTCGACCTGGGCATTCAGTCGGCCTACCGCCACCCGGTGATCGGCGACCAGGAGCTGCGTCGGCTGATCGCCCGGCCCGCCCGACGCCCCGGGGCGGTGCGGGCCCTGCGGGCCATGAGTATCGGCATGGCCCTGCGGCCGTTCCGTGCCACCGCCGTCGCCTTGCTGCAACAGCGGGGTCGGCCCACCCTGCTGATCTGGGGCGCCCAGGACCGGCTGGTGCCGGTGGAGGTCTCCCAGCAGTGCCTGCGGTTACGCGCGGACCTCGACCTGCACGTGGTGCCTTCCTGCGGCCACTGTCCCCACGATGAGACCCCCGACGCCTTCCATGGCGTGGTGCTGAGCTGGCTGGAGCGGCTGCCGACGGGCTGAAGGGCAGGCCTCCCCTGGCGCGTACCTTTGGTTAGACCATGCCGGCTTTGCCTCCGGTCCCCCGCCGCACCCCGATCACGAGCCCGACATGAAGCACACCCTTTCGGTGCTGGTGGAAGACGAATCGGGCGCCCTGAGCCGCATCTCCGGTCTGTTCGCCCGGCGGGGCTTCAACATCGAGAGCCTGGCGGTGGGGCCGGCGGAACACCGCGGCATGTCCCGTCTGACCATGGTGGTGGAGGGTGACGACCGCACCCTCGAGCAGATGACCAAGCAGCTCAACAAGCTGATCAACGTGCTCGGCGTGATCGACCTCTCCACCATTCCGGCGGTGGAGCGCGAGCTGATGCTCCTGAAGGTGGCGGCACCGGCGGAGAACCGCGGCGCCATCTTTGATCTGGTGCAGGTCTTCCGGGCCAAGGTGGTGGATGTGGCCGACGACGCCCTGACTCTGGAGGTGGTGGGGGATCCGGGCAAGCTGGTGGCCCTGGAGCGGCTGCTGGAGACCTACGGGATCCTGGAGATCGCCCGCACGGGCAAGGTGGCCCTGGAGCGAGCCTCGGGGGTGAACACCGAGCTGCTCAAGGCCACCGTCTCCGACAAGCGCGTCCCCGCCTGAGAGAGCAAGCACGTCCCCGCCTGAGAGGGCCTCAGGGCTTCTTCTTGACCAGCGTGCCCCCCTCAATCACCCGGGCCCGGATCAGCTTGTCGCCCTGCTGGATCCGGTCGATCACATCCATCCCCTTGCTCACACGGCCGAACACCGCGTAGCGGCCATCCAGCTCGGGCAGGGCCTGCAGGGCCACGTAGAACTGGGCGCTGGCGGAATTGGGATCGTTGGAGCGGGCCATGGCGATGGCGCCGCGCTCATGGGTGAGGGCCAGCTGGCGCGTGGCGGTGGGGGTGGTGATCTCCTCGCCGTAGCGGGGTTCCTGGGTGCCACCGAGCTTGAGCTCCAGGGGTATGCGCCGGGACTCGCCACTGGCGGGGTCGACGAAACCGCCCGAGCCGTAGTCGCTGGGGGCCACCTTGGGATCGGCGCTGCTGGGGTCGCCGCCCTGCACCACGAAGGGCACCGGTTCCTTGACCACCCGGTGAAACACCGTGCCGTTGTAGACCCCGCGCCGCACCAGATCAACGAAGTTGCCAGCCGTGAGCGGTGCCGCCGCGCCGTCCAGGGTGACTTCCACCGGTCCCTTGCTGGTCTCCATGGCCACCACCGCCGTTCCCTGCAGGCAGGGGGTGGTGGCCGCCTCACAGCCCAGCGGTTGGTTGCCCTTGTCGGCAGCGCAGGCCGCCAGGCCGAGGGGCGTCAGCCCCAGAACCACCAGGAGCAGCAACCGCCACCCAAGGGAGGCCGGGGACCGGTGCTGGTTCATGCCTCGCTGAGCCATCTCAAAGACCCTCCAGGGGAACACCAAGGAAGCGGGCCAGGCGGGCACCCGCCAGCTCCAGATCCGCCAGGGGCATCGGTTCGCCCACCCGGGTCAGGGGCATGTCCCGGCGACCCTGCACGCGCAGGGCCAGGCGTCGCTGGGGACTGAGGCCATCGCGCACCTCCACCTTCACCGCCTGGATCTCCCGCAGGGGGATTACCACTTCGATCAACCTTCGGAAGCCGCGGCGGCTGATGCGGGCCTCGCCAGACCCCCGATCGAAGCGGTTGAGACCCGAGCCCAAATCGATGCTGATCACGAGCCACAGGTAGGTGGCCAGCAACAGCGCCGCCACCCCATAGAGCCCCATCACCAGCCCCTGGGGCACCCAGACCAGGGCGGCGGGGTGACCGATGGGCAGCAGATCGCGGCCAAAGCGGCTGGAGGCACTCGTGAGCACGAAACCCAGGCCACCGATGCTGACGGCGGCCGCCACCAGCAGATTGGAGAGACGGCGGGAGCCGAGCACCGGCTGCTCCAGCACCTGCTCGTCGGCCGAAGGGGAAGCGACGCCGGGCGAAGCCATGCGGGACGAAACGGCATTGGCCCGCCATCCTGCCGTGAAGCGTGCCGGAGTCGTCAGTTTCAGCCCATGTCGTCTGGCACGGGTGGCGGATCAACGTTGTTACCATCCCCCGGTAACCCACAGCCCTGCGGGTCTTCCGCACCGCTTTCCCCCATGACGATCGCCCTAGGGCGTGCTCCGGCCACGCGTGGATGGTTCGACGTCCTCGACGACTGGCTCAAGCGCGACCGCTTCGTTTTCGTGGGGTGGTCCGGTCTGCTGCTGTTCCCCACGGCCTATCTGGCCCTGGGCGGCTGGCTCACCGGCACCACCTTCGCCACCTCCTGGTACACCCACGGCATTGCCAGCAGCTACCTGGAGGGATGCAATTTCCTCACCGCTGCCGTCAGCACGCCCGCTGATGCCATGGGGCACAGCCTGCTGCTGCTCTGGGGCCCGGAAGCCCAGGGTGACTTCGTCCGCTGGATCCAGCTCGGCGGCCTCTGGCCCTTCGTGGCGCTGCACGGCGCCTTCGCCCTGATCGGCTTCATGCTGCGTCAGTTCGAGATCGCCCGTCTGGTGGGCATCCGCCCGTACAACGCCATCGCCTTCTCCGGTCCAATCGCGGTGTTCGTCAGTGTCTTCCTGATGTATCCGCTGGGTCAGAGCAGCTGGTTCTTCGCGCCATCCTTCGGTGTGGCGGCGATCTTCCGCTTCCTGCTGTTCCTGCAGGGCTTCCACAACTGGACGCTCAACCCGTTCCACATGATGGGCGTGGCCGGCATCCTCGGCGGTGCCCTGCTGTGCGCCATCCACGGCGCCACGGTGGAGAACACCCTGTTTGAAGACAGCGACCAGGCCAACACCTTCAAGGCGTTCGAGCCCACCCAGGAAGAAGAGACCTACTCGATGGTCACCGCCAACCGCTTCTGGAGCCAGATCTTCGGGATCGCTTTCTCCAACAAGCGCTGGCTGCACTTCTTTATGCTGTTCGTGCCGGTGATGGGTCTGTGGACCAGCAGTATCGGCATCATCGGCCTGGCCCTCAACCTGCGGGCCTACGACTTCGTGAGCCAGGAGATCCGCGCCGCCGAGGATCCCGAATTCGAAACGTTCTACACCAAGAACATCCTGCTCAACGAAGGTCTGCGTGCCTGGATGGCCCCTGCCGACCAGCCGCACGAAAACTTCATCTTCCCTGAAGAGGTTCTGCCCCGTGGAAACGCCCTTTAATTCCGGTCTCATCTCGGTCGGGGGCAAGGACCTCGACTCCACTGGCTATGCCTGGTGGGCGGGTAATGCCCGGCTGATCAACCTCTCCGGCCGTCTGCTGGGGGCCCACGTGGCCCACGCGGGCCTGATGGTCTTCTGGGCCGGCGCCATGATGCTGTTCGAGGTGAGCCACTTCACCTTCGACAAGCCCATGTACGAACAGGGCCTGATCCTGTTCCCCCACGTCGCCACCCTCGGCTACGGCGTGGGCCCCGGCGGTGAGGTCACCGATCTCTATCCGTTCTTCGTGGTCGGTGTTCTGCACCTGATCAGTTCCGCCGTGCTCGGTCTCGGTGGCCTGTACCACGCCCTGCGCGGCCCCGAGATCCTGGAGAACTACTCCGCGTTCTTCTCCCAGGACTGGCGCGACAAGAACCAGATGACCAACATCATTGGCTACCACCTCATCCTTCTTGGTGTGGGTGCTCTGTTGCTGGTGTTCAAGGCCATGTTCTTCGGTGGCGTCTATGACACCTGGGCCCCCGGTGGCGGTGATGTCCGCCTGATCAGCAACCCCACCCTCAGCCCCGGTGTGATCTTCGGTTATCTCACCCGCGCTCCCTTCGGGGGCGAGGGCTGGATCATCGGCGTCGATTCGATGGAGGACATCATCGGTGGCCACATCTGGATCGGACTGATCTGCATCTTCGGTGGCATCTGGCACGTCATCACCAAGCCTTTCGGCTGGGTGCGCCGCGCCTTTATCTGGAACGGTGAGGCCTACCTGAGCTACAGTCTCGGCGCGCTGAGCTTCATGAGCTTCATCGCTTCGGCCTACATCTGGTTCAACAACACCGCCTACCCCTCGGAGTTCTACGGCCCCACCAACGCCGAATCCTCCCAGGCCCAGAGCTTCACCTTCCTGGTGCGCGACCAGCGCATGGGCGCCAACATCGGTTCTGCCATGGGCCCCACCGGCCTGGGCAAATACCTGATGCGCTCCCCCACCGGCGAGATCATCTTCGGTGGTGAAACCATGCGCTTCTGGGACTTCCGCGGTCCCTGGCTGGAGCCCCTTCGTGGCCCCAACGGTCTCAGCCTCGACAAGCTCCAGAACGACATCCAGCCCTGGCAGGTTCGTCGGGCTGCTGAGTACATGACCCACGCGCCCAATGCCTCCCTCAACTCCGTCGGCGGCATCATCACCGAGCCCAACTCGGTGAACTTCGTCAACGTCCGCCAGTGGTTGGCCTCCACCCAGTTCGTGCTGGCCTTCTTCTTCCTGGTTGGTCACCTGTGGCATGCGGGCCGCGCCCGTGCCGCCGCCGCCGGTTTCGAGAAGGGCATTGACCGTCGGGCCGAGCCCACCCTGGCCATGCCAGACCTGGACTAATCCGACGTTCTCCCTTCGATTCAGTTGCTCCCAAAAGCTTTCTCAGTAGAGAGAGCTTTTTCTATGTCTATAGGTTCAGTGGTGTTCTCGGGGCCATCTTGCTGCTTGGACAACAAGTGAACATCACCGTCAAGCTTCAGGCAGGATTCCACCGGTTCGCATGTAGGCCCGGTCTCATTGATTAGAAACAGATGCTCTTAGGCGAGGTCCTTTAATGATCGTAATTTACCTGGCAACCTATCCAAAGTGCGGCAACTC
This sequence comes from Cyanobium sp. Cruz CV13-4-11, assembly GCF_024346055.1. Taxonomy (GTDB): domain Bacteria; phylum Cyanobacteriota; class Cyanobacteriia; order PCC-6307; family Cyanobiaceae; genus Cyanobium. The sequence continues at coordinate 146,007 of NZ_JAGQCH010000003.1, read as the reverse complement.
TGCTCTTGCCTTTCCCTTGATTCTTGCGGGTCAACTTGCTGACTCGTCATATGAAGGATGGGACAGCCTGAGCAAGGTGCGGCGTGCTCACTTGGAAGACAATTCCCTCCCATTCAAAGCCATCAGAGGGGCAGATACAACAGTCATAAAGACCCACAAGATCTTCAAGGGATCCAAAGACCTGACTACGCCCCAAGGTAATGTCAGCAAAGTCATCAGAATTACCCGCAATCCGTTTGACTGCTTGCTGAGCGCTTTGAATTTTCTGCGCCTGGAAGCGAACAGCTCAAGAAGCTTGGCGATGATCAGGCCCACGGTTGAAGCCCTTTTCCCGAATCATAAGCTTATCCGGAGATGGACCTCCCCCAATCAATTCTTCAATCGTTTCAAGATCGATAGCCTAGCTAAGGAGAACTTGCTTGATCTGGCCTTGGAGAGCTTCAGCAGACTCGGCCTCACGCTCCCCTTTTACTACTCCGTTTGCGGAGGATGGAGAACAAATTACGAGTCCTGGGGAGCGGCCAAAGTTCCCGTACTTGACCTCAGATACGAAGACCTGGTGCCAACCCCATCAGTGGGAACCATCCAGTTGATTTCGAATTTCCTAGGGGCCGACGAAGAGCTGCTTACCAGAGCCTTTGAGATCCAGATGGAGAACGTGCATCATCAGAGAAAGAAAGGTAATCCATTTTTCAACCAGGCCAACAAGAGCTACTTTTCCAGGTATTTCTCAAAGAAGGCGTTGCGTCACTTTGTTGACTACAATCAAGTGGCACTTCAGGCGATGGGATATGAAGAACTCAGCCAAGAGGTCAACATCTAGATTGGTCATCCGAATTTCGCAACGGTAGAGCAGTGCCATGGGGTCTCTCTCATCGGCCGATTCCAGGTCGATAGCATCGTTCAGACCGCAGAACTCCCGCCCGGCAGGGCGCAGATCAAGAGCGCCATCTACGCAACACCTCTGATGGGAGAGGGACCATCAGAGCGGGGGGGGGGGGGGGGGCACAGCCCGTGACACTTGCGGGTTGAACCGAAAGCATTCCATCGGATGTTATGCTGCAAATCTGTAATCGTTATTCATGGATCGCCAAGCCGTTCTTGCTTTTCATTATCCTCACAAGACAGGATCCATGTTTGGATATGAGATCCTGAAAAAACTCTCCGCCGCAACCGGCGCCCCTTTCTATTCACCAAACAATCAGCCGGCCAACCATCAGAAGCTTGCGGAAGCTGTTTCCCAGTATGCTTCAGGCCTTGTGCTCCGAGGGCCAGTCAGGGACTTTGAGCTGACAGACGAGCGTTCACTGGATACAGCGAACCTGGCGAACGAAACGCCAGTTTCACTCTTCGACTCTGTCGAGTACTACGCCGTATGCCAAGTGCGTGATCCACTAGATCTGGTCGTCTCGCAGTACTTCTCCCATGGCTGGATTCATGCCATCTATCCATCCATTGACGCCAAGATAAGGGAGGACATACAGGCCGGCAAAATCAGCATCTATGACTACGCAGTAATGGAGTTCCGGGGTGAAAGCGGGTTTGGTGAAGCCTCAATCCTTCAAAAGTATCATCATCTGACTCGGCTTAAAGACCTTCTGGGGGGCCGATGTCTGATCCTCAGGTATGAAGACATGGTGCTTAACTACCCGACATGGTCGCGCCAGATGTCAGATTTTCTGCGCCCTCTGGCAGAGGCGAGGGCTCTGCTTGCAAGCCTCAGGCCCGACTATGGAAAGTTCAGGAGAAAGGAGGGTTTCTGGATTTTTGGCAGGAAACAGCGTTTCTGGTCCAACCCGTTGGACTATGTCGAACAGGAAATGAGAAAGGTGCATATCCGCTCACCGTTGCCCGGCGACCATCTTAACTTTCTGACTCCAGCAGAAATCTCCTCTCTCCGTTCCTCTGCGGATCAGTTTTCCGGCAAGCCATAGCCACCGATCGGCATCCTTCCAACCCCATGGTGTGGGGAGCCGCTGATCTGGTCCCCATCGCGCGATCAGGGAACGCCTGGCCAGGCCGCAGGCCGAGCTGACCTGATCAGAGACCTGGCAACCACAGCCGCAGCAGGGGCAGGCTGAGGCCGATTACGTTGCTGAAGCAGCCCTCCAGCCTCTCCACCACCAGGCCGCCGCGGCCCTCAAGGGCGAAGCCGCCGGCACAGTCCAGCGGTTCACCGCTGGCCACATAGGCCTGGATGTCGGTCTCGCCGAGGGCAGCGAAATGCACCCGTGTGGTCACCACCGCCTGCAGGGGCTCGCCCGTCTCCCCGGGGGCGGGGGGCTTCAGCAGGCCATGGCCGGTGTGCATATCCCCCCAGCCGCCGGCCATGCGCCGCCAGCGGGCCACCGCCTCGGCGGCGTCCCGGGGCTTGCCCCACGCCTCCTCCTGCACCACCAGCAGGGTGTCGCACCCCAACACCCCCAAGGACGGCCAGTGCGCCGGCGACGCGAGCGTGGCGGCCACGGCCAGGGCCTTGGCGAGCGCCAGCCTCTGGACCAGCCGCCGGGGATCCGCCTCCCGGATCCCCTCCTCATCCACGCCGCTCACCTGGATGCGGTGGGGGATGCCGGCCTGCTCCAGCAGGCGGCGGCGGGCCGGGGAAGCGGAAGCCAGCAGCAGCAAGGGGGTCTCCAACGGGTTCTCCAGCCTGCCCGTCGATTGGGGAGAATGGGCGGATGGCACAGGCCGACACCGAGTCCCGTTCGCTGGCGCGGGCCGCCCTCTCCCTCCGCTGCCTCCCCTTCCGCCGCCGCTTCTACGAGGCGGTGGGGGAAGAGCCCCTGAGCAGCACGGAACTGGCCGGCAGCGCCGAGGTCCTTCCCCCCTTCACCTTCCTTCCCCTCAGCAGCGACCGCATCGAGGACCATTTCCTCTGGCTGATCCGGCTGGGGGTGCTGCGCCGGGAAGTGGACGGCCAGGGACTGACCGAACGGGTGCGGCTGACGCCCATGGGCCGGCAGGTGCTGCGGCGCTGGCCCGGCGAGATCCCCCGGGCGGGCCGGCGGGAGCGGATTCTGGAGGCGCTGCGCCGCCACCGCCCCCGCCTTTGAACCGCCCCTACCCCGCCTCCCCCCGGCCGCTGATGGTGCTGGGCACCAGCAGCGGCGCCGGCAAATCGCTGATGACCGCCGCCCTCTGCCGGGTGCTGCGGCGCCGTGGAGAGCAGTCCCTGCCCTTCAAGGGACAGAACATGAGCCTCAATGCCTGGGTCGACCAGCAGGGAGGCGAGATGGCTTACTCCCAGGCCCTGCAGGCCTGGGCCGCCGGCCTAGAGCCCCGGGTGGCGATGAATCCGGTGCTGCTCAAGCCGAGGGGCGACAGCACCAGCGAGGTGATCCATCTGGGCCTCTCGGTGGGCACAGCCCGGGCGGAGCACTATTACCGCGACTGGTTCCGGCCCGGCTGGGCGGCCATCCGAAGAGGTCTGGAGGAGCTCCAGGCGGCCCACCCGGGTGGGCGACTGGTGCTGGAGGGGGCCGGCAGCCCGGTGGAGGTGAATCTGCAGGCCAGGGACCTGACCAACCTGCGACTGGCCCAGTATCTGCGCGCCCGCTGCCTGCTGGTGGCGGACATCGAGCGGGGTGGCGTCTTTGCCCAGATCGTCGGCACCCTGGCCCTGCTGCGCCCGGTGGAACGCCCCCTGATCGGCGGCCTGCTGATCAACCGCTTCCGAGGCCGCCGTTCCCTCTTTGATGAGGGCCGGCTCTGGCTGGAGCGGCAGACCGGTCTGCCGGTGCTGGGTGTGATGCCCTGGCTCGATGAACTGTTCCCACCGGAGGACTCCCTCGACCTGCTGGAGAGGGGCAGCCGCAAGCCCCGCAGCGAGCTCCGCATCGCGGTACTGCGGCTGCCCTCCCTGAGCAACTTCTCCGACCTCGACCCGCTCGAAGCGGAGAGCAGCGTGCAATTGCAGTGGCGGCGACCAGGGGAGCCACTGGAGCAGCCTGATGCCGTGATCCTGCCCGGCAGCAAGCAGACCCTGCGAGACCTGGCGAGTCTTCGCAGCAGCGGCCTGGCGGAGGCGTTGCGGGCCTATGTGGCGGGGGGGGGACAGGTGTTCGCCCTCTGCGGTGGTCTGCAGATGCTGGGCCAGGAGCTGCACGACCCCGAGGGGCTGGAGGGGGAGCTGGCCGGGGACCGGGTGGCCGGTCTGGGCCTGCTGCCGCTGCGCACCGTCTTCCAAGGCAGCAAGGCCCTGCGGCAACGGCGCAGCCGGGCCCTCTGGCCCCCTGGCCCGGGCGAACCGCTGCTGGTGGAGGGGTTCGAGCTTCACCAGGGCCGCAGCGAGCTGATGGATCAGGCCGACTGCATGCCCCTGGCCGAGGATGGCCAACTGGGCTGGTGGGCGGTCTCAGGCACCCAGGGGGGTGTGGTGGCCGGCACCTATCTGCACGGCATTTTCGAGAACGGCCCCTGGCGCCGGCGCTGGCTGAACCAGCTGCGTCAGCGGCGCCAGCTGCCGCCCCTGGAGGAGACCCAACCCCACCACGCCCGCCAGCGGGACGCCCTGCTCGACCGCCTCGCTGACGCCTTCGAGGCCCACATCGATCTGTCACCCCTGCTGGCCGAACCGGTCTAGCGTTCGCGCCCCGATCGCAATGAAGGGAAAGTAAACACCGTCAGCATTCAATCAACCTGACGCAGAATCGTTGCGCTTGGCTTATATTTGCCGGTTGAAGTGCAACAGTGCCTATCAGATCTGGCCATCACGCCATAATGCTTAACACTCAAAGGACGATTCAAGAGCACACTGGAGATGTCCCATCGGCGAAGCTGAACACCATGCCTCCTCACAACAATCTGCGCAGTGATCGGCGCAAGAATGGGCGCCATGTCTTCGCCGCCGCTGCCACCCTCGGCCTGGTCTTTACTGGTTATGGCGTGTTTGTTCCGAGCGCCGATGCGCAGACCGTTTCAGGCCTGAGCTCCAAGTGGGGCCGAGCCTGCAAGATGCGGGTTGTGGAGCAATTCGATGTTCCCAATTCGGATGCTGTCGTGAATCTGGGTGCCACCGAACAAAAGAGCATCGACGAAGGCAACACCTCCCTGGCTGACGCCCAGAAGTACGGCCTCAGCTTCAACTGGGAGGTCCGCGGCAAGAAGATCAGCGGCTACTGCAACGTCGACGGAAAGGGCAAGATCACGGAATTCAAGCAGGGCCTCTGAGTCCTGGGGTCAGCCACCGTCCTGTGATCGCTTCCAGGGGCCGCACCCCTGATCGCTGCGAAGCCGCTAGATTCGCAGCAACGTCAGTCCAGACCCATCGGCCTTCCCCGCCCTGCCATCACCATCGCGTGGCCGGACGGGCTGACCACCTCAGCCATCCCGGGCCAGGACTGGCTGGAAGCCGCGCGTCAGGCGGCTGTGGTGATCCCCACAGGTTGCCTGGGGGGCAGCTGCGGCGCCTGTGAGATCGAGGTCAACGGACGCCTGGTGCGGGCCTGCATCGCCACCGTGCCATCGAGCGCAAGCGGCCGGCTGATGGTGAGTCTGGCCAGCGATCCCTTCTGGTAGCGCGTGTGAGCTCCATTCCCCGGTGCCACATCCTGTCGCTCGATTTCCAGGATCTCGATGTGATCTGGAACGTGCGGCTGTTCTACCTGGCTGCAGGCTTTTCGCTGATCCGCCAGTGGGTCAGCTCAGGTCCGGAGCTGCTGGTGATCCTGCGGGGCGATCCCGGCCTGTCCCACCAGGACTATGGCGGGACCGTCCATGTCTACGACTACGTCAAGGAGCTCCAGGTGGACTGGCGCTCCCGATTTCCCCACGCCCGTGAGATTCGGCTGATTTCGCTCCTCCGGCCAGCCGTGTTGCCCGAAGGAGTCCGCTGGGTGCAGGGGTATCTGCCAGTGGTTCCGGAGTTCTGGCAGCTGCTTCCGTTCCGCAAACGGGCCGGCAGGCCCCTGCACATCGCCAACTTCAAACCGATGGGCGACGACCCCTACCAGCAGGATCTGGCCCGTCTGGCCCGCAGGGGACTGGTGGAAGTCCATGGCAGCCACTGGGACAGGCTCGGCTTGAGCACCCACGGGCTCAGCTATCTGGAGGCAAACCGGCTGCTGGCGGGAGCCAGTTGCTGCTACGGGCTCATGTATCCCTACCAACGGGGCACCACCCTCTCCGGCCGGATGTGGCAAGCGCCCCTGCATGGGTGCCTGGTGATCAGCGAAGAGGGCACCAATCCCTTCGGGCTGCCGGGCCTGCTCGAGGTGGAGCGCTTTGCTCCGGACACGCTGTTGAGCGCGTCTTCGATCCGGGAGTGCTGGCAGGTCCGGATGGAGGCCACCCGCTTCTGGCAGGGGGCCACCGCCGAGCTGGCCCGCCAACTGGACCTGCCGACCTACCGGGGGCCGTCGGCCGCCCAGCTGGCGACCTGCAGGCGGGACAGGCGGTCCCAGCACTGGCGGCTGGTCTGGGGTCGACGGCTCCATCGGCTGGGGCACTGGCTGAGCCCTCCCCCGATCAGCTGCTGGTGGCGCCGGCGTCAATGGATGCTCCGGGGACTGGGGCGAGTCCTGGGCGCTGGCGCCAGTCCAGGCAGCGGTTCGACGGACCACTGAAATCCCCTTTCCGCCACACCGTTCGCCCGACAGCGTGGAAAGCGAACCCTTGGAACTTCGATGTCAGCGTGCAGGCGCTACGATGACGTGACGTAAAACGCTAGGTAGACATCTCGATGGCCTTACCAACAGTCCTGAAGCGTGCTGTTCCCAGCAACGTGCAATCGGCGGTAAAGCGTTTGCTCTGGCCTGAGTATTCCCCCAAGCCTCCCGGTCAGAAAGTCATTGAATTCTGGGTGGATGTGGTGAGTGGATGCAACCTCCGTTGCACGGCCTGTCCCGTCGGCATGCCCGAGTACACCAACAGCATCGGCCAGAAGCTGACGGAGATGCCGATTGAGTTGTTCGAAAAAATCTGCCTCAAGGCGAAGGCAGATACCGAGGGCAACTGCCGGTTCGGCTTGTACAACTGGACAGAGCCCACCCTCCACTCCAAGCTCCATGAGCTGATTGCCTGCGCCGAGAGTCATGGCGTCCCCTGCGGGATCTCTTCCAATCTCAATTACGACTACGACTGGTCTCTACTAAAACCACTGCATCTCTGGAACTTCACGATCACGGTGTCGGGCTTCACCCAGCGCACCTATCAAATCAATCACAAGGGAGGACGGATTGAACCTGTCCTCGCCAATCTGATCCGGATCTCGGAGACCCTGGGCGACTGGGAATGCTACAAGAATATTGATGTGCGCTACCTGGTGCACAAGCAAAACCAGCACGAAGTGCATCTGTTCAAGCATTTTTGCGACAAACTGGGGATGAAGTTCTCCCCCTACCACGCTTACTACATGCCGATCGACAAGATGTTTGATGGCTTGGAAGAGGTTCCCCCAGAACTGGAATACATCTATTACAGTCCCCAGCTCATACAGCAGGCCATCGGCAACCACCGATCCCAGAATTGCTTCATGCGCGAATCCCAGGTCTGCCTGAATCACGAAGGAAACTTCTCTGTCTGCTGCGTGCAGTCCCCTTCAGCCTCCTCAATCGCCAACTATCTCGACACGCCCTACAAGGTGATGCAGACGCATCGCTATGCGAGCGATCTCTGCAAGAAATGCACCAGCAGCGGCATCAATATCTTTGCCACCTATGGCATGCAGGAACCACCAGAAATCCAGCAGTCCATCGAGGATCTCCTGCCCGTGGATCTCAAGGATTTCCGCTAAGGAGTGACCACCCTCCCCTACGACTACCTGATCGTCGGCTGCGGACTGTTTGGGGCCACCTTCGCCCGGCTGGCCACCGATGCAGGCAAGCGCTGCCTCATCATCGATCGCCGGCCCCACATCGGCGGAAACTGCTACACCGAGAACCAGGAAGGCATCAACGTCCATCGCTACGGAGCCCACATTTTCCATACGAGCAATAAAGCCGTCTGGGCCTTTGTAAACCGGTTCGCCGACTTCAACAACTACATCAATTCTCCCAAGGCACTCTCCGGAGGGAAGCTCTATTCGCTTCCCTTCAACATGAACACATTTTATGAGCTCTGGCAAACCCGCACGCCCGTAGAAGCCAGGCAGAAAATCGACTCCCAACGGTTTCACGGTGAACCGACCAACTTGGAGGAGCAGGCCCTATCCCTGGTGGGCAAGGACATCTACGAGACCCTGATCCGCGACTACACCCGCAAACAATGGGGCAAGGACCCCTGTGAGCTGCCGGCCTTCATCATCAAACGGTTGCCGCTGCGCTTCACCTACGACAACAACTACTTCACCGACCGCTACCAGGGCATCCCCATCGGCGGCTATACGGCCCTGTTCAAAGCCATGCTGGAGGGCATTGAGGTTCGCCTCAACGTCGATTTCCTCGACGACCGGACCCAGTTGATGTCCCTGGCCAGGACGGTGGTCTACACCGGTTGCATCGACCAGTATTTCAACTACAAGCTCGGCCGCCTGGAGTACCGCTCCCTCGACTTCGAGAACAGCATCGAAGAGCAGGAGAACTTCCAGGGGAATGCCGTGATCAACTACTGCGATACCCGTGAGCCGTTCACCCGCATCATTGAGCACAAGCATTTCGAGGCGGCAAACTCCCCCGTCACGTTGATCACCAGGGAGTATCCCAAGGCCTGCAGCGGCGACGCCATTCCTTACTACCCGGTCAACGACCCTGCCAACCAATCGCTCTATCGCCGTTACCAGGAGCTGGCCCAAGGCGCCGATAACGTGATGTTCGGCGGACGGCTCTCCGAATACAAGTACATGGACATGCACGTGGTGATCGAATCGGCGATGAACCGGTTCCGCAGCGAAACCCGTCAGCCGTCGGCCTGAATCAATCCGCCGCCGAGCAGCACGTCGCCGCAGTAGAACACCGCCGCCTGGCCCGGTGCCACAGAGAACTGGGGCTCGGCGAAGTCAAGCCGGGCCCGGTGGGGCCGATCGGCGGCATGGTCGGCGGCCGTTGCCGCCAGGGGCGTGAGCAGGGCCCGCTCCGGCAGGCTCCGGTATCGCACCTGGACCTCCATCTTGATCGGTCGGTCCGGCGCGGCGATCGAGACCCAGTTGATGGCGCCCACCACGCAGTCCTGCCGAGTCGCCTCCCGGCGGGGGGCCACCACCACCCTGTTCATGGCGCCATCGAGGCGCACCACATGCAGCGGTTCGCTCCAGGCCACCCCCAGCCCCTTGCGTTGTCCGATCGTGAAATGCTCGATGCCGTCGTGGCCGCCGAGCACCGTGCCATCGGTCAGCACGATCTCGCCCTGGCGCGGCGGCAGGTAGGCATCGAGGAACGCCCGCATCGAACCGTGGTGGTCGGCCAGGCAGAGGTCCTGGCTCTCGGGCTTCTCGGCGGTGCGCAGGCCGAGGCGTGAGGCCTCGGCGCGGGTCGCTGCCTTGGTGAGTTCACCCAGGGGAAACACCAGCCGGCCCAGCACCGCCTGGGGCAGGTCGTAGAGGAAATAGCTCTGGTCCTTGAGGGGATCCAGGCCCCGCAACAGCTGGTGGCGGCCGGCCCCGTCCCCTGGCAGGCTCTGGCCGTCGGCGGCGCCAGCGGGCCGCTGCCGGGCGTAGTGGCCGGTGGCCAGGCGGCTGAGGCCACGCTCCGCGGCGGCCCACTCCAGCATCGGTCCGAACTTGACGGCCCGATTGCAACGGGAGCAGGGCAAGGGGGTGAGACCCTCTCCGTAGCCCTCCACCAGAAACCCGACGATCTGCTCCTGAAAACGGACGCGGCTGTCGACCACGTGGTGGGGCACCCCCAGCTGGTCGCAGATGCCGGCCGCGTCCACCAGGCCCTCGGCGCAGCAGGAGCCCTTGCCACTCATCAGCCACAGGGTGAGACCTTCCACCTGCCAGCCGGCGGCCACCAGCAGGGCCGCTGTCAGGGAACTGTCCACGCCGCCAGAGAGTCCCACGGCCACCCGCCGCTCGCCGGGCCAGGCGCCCAGGCGTGCCAGCACCGCGGCCACCTCGGGGGAGACGGTGCTGGGCGAGGTGGCGGAGACGGGGCTCAAGGATCCCGGTGGGTGGAAGGAACGGATCGCTCCATCATGGGAGAGCACTGCTCGGGCCGACGTGGACTTCCGGCCGATGCCTGACTCCTGGCCTTCGCTGGATGCCGACCACCTTCTGGTGAGCGGCACCGCGATGGCGGCCATTGAGCAGGAGCTGTTCGCCAGCGGCCTGCCGGTGGAGGCCCTGATGGAGAAGGCGGCCCTGGCGGTGAGCCGCCGCCTGCAGAAGCGGCCGGGCCGGGCTCGCCACGACGGCCTGCTGGTGCTGGTGGGGCCGGGCCACAACGGCGGCGATGGGCTGGTGGTGGCCAGGGAATGGCATCTGGCCGGAGGCCGGGTGCGGCTCTGGTGCCCCTTCGGGCGGCTCCGCCCCCTCACCGAGGCCCACCTGCGCCATGCCCGCTGGCTGGGCCTTCCCCTGCTGGAAGACCCTCCGGACCCCGCCGATCCGGCCCTATGGGTGGATGCCCTCTTCGGCATCGGCCAGCACCGCCCGGCCGGTGACGCGATCGAAACCCTGCTTGGGGATCGCCAGAGGCTGCGGCCCGGCGCCCTGGTGGCCATCGACGTCCCCACCGGACTGGACGCCGATGACGGGGCCCTGCTCGGCACGGTGGCCGCCACCGCCTCCACCACTTACTGCATCGGCCTGATCAAGCGGGGCCTGGTGCAGGATGCCGCCCTGCGCTGGGTGGGGCAGCTGGAGCGGGTCGACCTTGGACTGCCGCCCGCCCTGCTGGGCCAGCGGTCCGCCGATCCGCTGCTGGGCCTGATCGCCGCTGACCGGGCCTCGGCCCCCTGGCCCATGCCGGATCCGGCCGCCGGCAAGTACGGACGGGGGCGTCTGCTGGTCATCGCCGGCAGCAACCGCTTCAGGGGGGCCGCCCACCTGGCCCTGGCGGGCGCCACGGCCTCCGGATGCGGCAGCCTGCGGGCTGCCCCGCCACAGGAAATCGCCCCCCAGCTCTGGCAGGTCCATCCCCACGTGGTGCTGGAGCCGGGCCTTGGCGCCACCCCCGCCGGCGGCCTGGCCCTGGGGGATCTGGGTGAGGGCTGGCTGGATCGGCTGGATGCGGTGCTGCTGGGTCCGGGCTTGGGCGGGCTGGGCAACGCCGGTGAGCCGGTGGCGGCGGCTGGCGAAGCCCGGGAACGGCAACGCTGGCAGGAGCTGGCTGACTTCAAGGGACTGCTGGTGCTCGATGCCGATGGCCTCAACCGCCTGGCGGCCATGGGCGCCGACTGGCTCCAGGGCCGCCGGGGCCCCAGCTGGATCACCCCCCATGCCGGGGAGTTCCGGAGGCTGTTCCCCGATCTGGCCCCGCTGCCCCGGCCAGAGGCGGCGCTGGCGGCGGCCCGCCGCTGCGGCGCCAGCGTGCTGCTCAAAGGAGCCCGCAGCGTCGTGGCGGCCCCCGACGGGCGCCGCTGGCAACTGCTCTCAGCCTGCCCTGACGCCGCCAGGGCCGGGCTGGGTGATGTGCTGGCCGGCTACGCCGCGGGGCGGGGGGCCATGGCCCTGGCTGCCGCTGAACGGCGGCCCGACGAGGCGTCCGGCGCCGATGGGGTTTGGCTGGCCGCGGCGGCTCTCGACCATGCCCACGCCGGTCAACACTGCCGGGACCGCATGGGTCCCGGGGGCGTGACGCCACTCGCGGTGGCCGAAGCCCTGACCCAACGAGATCCTGCAGCGACCGATGGGGACCCGCGCTGAAGATCCAGGGCTGGACAATCAGGGAAATCAAGGCCACTTTCCGATCTGGCAAGCCCTGCCTTACCCCTTGCATCAACTCAGAAATCAACCCTTTGCCCATCCAAACGAAGTCAATCGCCACAGAAAAGCAATTGTGTGTGGTTTCACAAGCAATGGCTTAAAAGTTATCCCAGACACTTTCCGTCCTTGCCAACTAGTAGAGAATTTAGTGAAATACTCGTGGGCGCCACTTCGCCCCCCCCCCCCCCCCTATGACCGCCTCTGCTGTCACGACGAGAAGGGAGGGCTCCAGCCGCAGAGGGGGTGATTCCATCACCTGGTATCTCACCTCGATCGGCAGGGAGCCACTGCTGACCCCAGCCGAAGAGATCGAGCTCGGCAACCAGGTGCAGGCGATGATGCACCTGGTGGAGGAATCGAAAGCAGGATACTCCGTCCAGGAGACCAAGACGATCAAGGTCGGCCGTCGCTCCAAGGAGCGGATGATGCGCGCCAATCTTCGGCTCGTGGTGAGCGTGGCCAAGAAGTATCAGGGCAAGGGACTGGAACTGCTCGATCTGATCCAGGAGGGCTCCCTCGGCCTGGAGCGCGCCGTCGAGAAGTTCGATCCCACCCGGGGCTACAAGTTCTCCACCTATGCCTTCTGGTGGATTCGCCAGAGCATGACCCGGGCGATCGCCTGCCAGTCCCGGGCCATCCGCCTGCCGGTTCACCTCAGCGAACGGCTCACCACGATCCGCAAGGTGAGCCTGGAGCTGGCCCACAAGCTCGGCGCCATGCCCAGCCGTCGGGAGATCTCCGAGGCCATGGCCATTCCCGTCGAGGAGCTCGACTCCCTGCTGCGCCAGGCGCTCACCATCTCCAGCCTGGATGCCCCCATCCATGCGGAGGACGGCCGCAGCTTCCTGGGGGACCTGATCGCCGATGGCTCCACCGAGGAGCCGCTGGATCGCATCGAGCAGGGCATGCACCAGGAGCAGCTGGCCGAGCTGATGGGCCACCTCTCGGCCCAGGAGAAGGAGGTGCTGGCCCTCCGCTTCGGCCTCGACGGCATGGAGCTTCACACCCTGGCCGAGATCGGCCGGCAGCTGGATGTCTCGCGGGAGCGGGTGCGGCAGATCGAACTCAAAGCGCTGCGCAAGCTGCGCACCCTCTCGAACCGGGCGACTCCACTCATCTGAAGATCTCAGGAGCGGGTGAGCCCCCTTCGACCGAGCCATCGTCGCCAGGCCGACTTGAACACTGCTCCCGAACCGATCCTTGTTAATCTTCAGTGATCAATTTCCCAGGACGGCACCTGGGTGATTCCTGGAAAGCACCGACGGGCTGAGGCGGCATGACCACTGATGACATCATGAACAGGCCATGGCGGCCGGTGGAGATGCGCCAGCGACCCTGGGCACCAGAATTGATTAGAACCTGCGAGAGACACAAGTTATACTATCATCAATCAACATGTCTTGCCAAAAGGTCAACAATCACAATCATGCCTCCAACAAGACCACATCACTGCAGCATCGGGCCAACAATCCATCCGATCAGCCATCCCATGATCTGCCTTCCAGGAATGATCCGATGAAAAGGGTGACCATGGGTGGGGCATCGCATCCAGCAAAACGGTGTGTCATTAGCCTTGCCATTGGACGGAAAGGCCTCGCCCAATCGCTGGAGAGGCTGGAGGAGAGCCTGACGAGAGTTCGCTTCAAGGGCGATTTTCTGGCTTGGAACGAGGAATTGCCACTCCGTTCACCCACACAGTTTGAAGCTCCAATGGCTTTCAAGACTTTTTGCTTTTTAGAGGCCAGAAAACGTGGCTACGAAGAGATACTTTGGATGGATGCAACGATCGTCGCCCTTCGCCCAGTGGAGCCAATATTCCAAACTATCAATGAGCACGGGTACGTAGCCTTTTGCAATAATTATGGCCAGTCTCTTGGGCAATGGTCCAGCGACGAAGTATTACAACACCACTGCATCAGTCGTGAGGAAGCGATGAAGATTCCCGAGATTCCCACCTCTGTGATTGGAGTGAACGTACGCCACGAATCTGGCATTCGTTTTCTTGAAGCTTGGCATGCCCTCAACACAGACGGGCTGACTTGCAGAGGAGGCAGGACGCCGATCACGACCCTCGATGAGCACTACGCTATCGCTTGGAATAAGGGAGGCTGCATCTCCTCGGATCCACGTGTCGGCGGCCACCGTTTTGATCAGACAGCCGCAGGAATCATCTTCCACCAACTCGGTATGCGCCCTAATGAGGATAGTCTCAGGGATATCCACCATAAAGAAAGAGCGATTGAGAGAGAAACTATTCTCCTTCACCACCGTGAGTTCAAAGAAGAAATCACACCTCTCAATGCCATTTATCGCAAGGTGTTCTTTACGATGCCTTATCTGGATCCCCTCAGGAGCAAAGCCAGACGATTGATAAGATTCGTCCGGCGAGTCCGTCGCCCGCCGTCCTGACTTTCGAACTAACCCTGCGCCGACGGAGGGTCAGTCCTCCGCCCAGATGTAGCGGGTGAGCTCACTGCCATCGGGCTCGGGGGCCGCCAGGGCGAACTCGACGCAGTCGGCCACTTCGGCATCGATCTCCCTGTCGATCTCCCTGAGCTCCTCAAGTGAGGCCAGGCCCTGCTCGACCAGGCGGCCGGCCAGCTGCTTGATGGGATCACGCTTGGCCCAGAACTCCTTCTCGGCCGCTTCGCGGAGCTCGTCGGGATCGGCCAGGGAATGGCCGCGGAAGCGGTAGGTGAGGCACTCCAACAGGGTGGGGCCTTCCCCAGCCCTGGCCCGCTCGATGGCCCGCTGGGCCGCGGCCCTCACGGCTAGCACATCCATGCCGTCGACCTCCTCGCCGACCATGCCGAAGCCCGCCGCCTTGCGCCAGATCTCCGGCTCGCTGGTGGCCCGGTTGTGGTCCATGCCGATGGCCCAGCGGTTGTTCTCGACCACGAACAGGATCGGCAGCTTCCAGAGCGCGGCCATGTTCAGGCATTCATAGAACTGGCCGATGTTGCAGGTGCCGTCCCCGAAGAAGGCCGCGGTGACCGCATCGCTGTCGGCCTGGCCGAGGGCGTCACGCTTGTAGCGGCTGGTGAAGGCCGCCCCCAGCGCCACGGGAATACCCTCGCCGATGAACGCATAGCCGCCGAGCAGATGGTGCTCGCGGGAGAACAGGTGCATCGAGCCGCCCCGCCCCTTGCTGCATCCGGTGGCCTTGCCGAACAGCTCGCTCATCACCTCCCGGGCCGGCACGCCGCAGCTCAGGGCATGGACATGGTCGCGGTAGGTGCTGCAGAACCAGTCGTGCTGGAGCCGCATTGCCCGGATCACCCCGGTGGAGACCGCTTCCTGACCGTTGTACAGATGCACGAAGCCGAACATCTTGCCGCGGTAGTACATCTCGGCGCACTTGTCCTCGAAGCGGCGCCCCAGGGTCATGTCGCGGTAGAGCATCAGGCCCTCGTCCCGGCTGACGCTGGCCCGCTCGGCCGGATACAGGCCCTCAAGCCGCACCGCATGGCTGCCGGCCTCCTCAGAAGACGCGGCGGCCCCAGGGCTGGCGGGCTGGGCTGCCCGCGCCGCGGTCAATTCCTGAGTCATGGCAGGAAGGCGATGCGATTCGTAGCCATGACTGTACGGGGTCCGTTCCCTGGTGACAGTCAAAACCACTGCCTCTGACTACAGTCGCGCCCCAGCGTCATCATCGGATTGGACCTGCCGATCGATCATTTCCGCTTGCTGGGCGTGCCTTCGTCCGCCGATGCCCAGGGGGTCCTGCGCACCCTCCAGTCGCGCCTGGACCGTCTGCCCCACGGAGGGTTCAGCCCCGAAACCCTGCAGGCGCGTGCGGAGTTGCTTCGGGCCAGCGCCGACCTGCTCTCCGATGCGGATCGGCGCGCTGCCTACGAGGCGGAACTGACGAGCCTGGCCAACACCGACGGCACCCTGCAGCCGGCCCTGGAGATCGCCACCGCCCGCCAGGTAGGCGGACTGGTGCTGCTGATGGAGGGGGGCCAACCCCTGGAGGCCTTCGAGCTGGCCAGCCGCTCGCTGCAGCCTCCCCAGTCACCCACCCTCGGCAGCGGCCGCGAAGGCGATCTCACGCTCCTGGCGGGGTTGGCCTGCCTCGCGGCCGCCAGCGAACTAGAGGAGCAGCGCCGCTTCGAAGCCGCCGCCCGCACCCTGGAGCAGGGTCTGCAGCTGCTGCAACGCCTTGGCAGGCAACCCGACCTCAGGGAAGCCATGCACGCCCAGCTGGAACACCTCACGCCCTACCGGGTGCTCGACCTGCTGAGCCGGGACCTGGTTGCCGGTGTCGAGCGGCAGGAGGGCCTGGCGTTGCTGGAGCAACTGGTGCAGCGGCGTGGCGGGCTTGAAGGCGATGGCGATCCCCAGTTCCCCAGCCAGGATTTCCAGCCCTTCTTCCACCAGATCCGTGCCTTTCTCACGGTTCAGGAGCAGGTGGATCTGTTCAGCCGCTGGGCGGCCAGCGGCTCCGATGCCGCCGACTTCCTGGCCACCATCGCCCTGACCGCCTCCGGATTCGCCCAGCGCAAGCCCGAGCGCATCGCCGAGGCCAGACACCGTCTGCAGCGCAGCGGCCGGGAGGGGATCGAACCGCTGCTGGCCAATCTGCACCTGCTGCTGGGCGAGGCCGATACGGCGCGGTCCTGCTTCGACCGGGGCGCCAGCCAGGAGCTGAAGGACTGGGCCGCCGGCAAAAGTGCCGACCCCCTGGGTCAGCTCTGCGCCTATTGCAGCGACTGGCTGGTGCGGGATGTGCTGCCGGGCTACCGGGACCTCGAAGCCGAGCCTGATCTGGTGGCCTACTTCAGTGACCGCGACGTGGTGGCCTACGTCGAGCGGGAGGACCAACGCAGGGGCCGCGCCTACCTCCCTTCCCCGGCAGTCGCTGAGCCTGCCGAAGCCTCCTCCTTCCCTCCCTTCGACGACCTCGGCCTGGGAACGCTGGCGCCGCCCGCGCCCCTGAGCCTCGATGGAGATGCCGCCGGCGGCTTCGCCCCTCTCCCTGCAGCCGATGCCGAAACGGATCCCGATGACGACGGGGAGCTAGATGACGACGTCCCCCTGCGCTGGCCACTGCCCCCGAGGCCCTGGCTGCTGGGGGGCGGCGCCGCCCTGCTGCTGGTGCTGGCCGCTGCCTGGGGGCTGCGGCAGCGCCAGAGCTCGCCGCCACCGGCGCCGGCACCGCCGGTCACCGCCCCGGCTCCAGCTCTGAAACTCTCTCCGAAACCCTCTCCGAAACCCGCCCCTACGCCTGTGGTCGGGCTGCGCATCACCCCACTCACCGTGAGCCGTCCCGATGCGTCCCAGGTGCGCCGCCTGCTGGAGAACTGGCTGACGGTGAAGAGCGGCGTCCTGGCAGGCGAACCGATCCCTCAGGACCTCGATCGCATCGCCCGGGAAGGGCCGATGGCCCTGCTCGCCAGGGAGCGCCGCGACGATGCCGCCCGGGGCCAGACCCAGAAGCTGGAGGTTCAGATCATCGATCTCAGCCTGTCGGAAAGCGGCCCCCAGCGCCTCGTCGCCATCGCCCGGCTCCGCTACAGCGACCGGCGCCTTGACGCGAATGGGACGGTGCTGGAGACCACGGCGCCCTTGGAGCTGCGCAATGGTTATGTATTCGGACGCGACGGCGACAGCTGGCGCCTGGCGGCCACCCAATCTCTCAACTGATGTTCGACGAACTCTCCCAGCGCTTTGAAGACGCGGTCAAGGGACTGCGCGGCCAGGCGGCCATCTCGGAAACGAACGTCGACGGCGCCCTCAGGGAGGTGCGACGGGCGCTGCTGGAGGCTGACGTGAGCCTGCCGGTGGTGAAGGAATTCGTCGAGGAGGTGCGGCGCAAGGCCGTAGGGGCCGAGGTGGTGCGGGGAGTGAGCCCGGATCAGAAGTTCATCCAGCTGGTGCACGAGCAGCTGGTCGACACCATGGGGGGCGCCAACGCGCCCCTGGCCCGGGCGACGGACGGGCCCACCGTGATCCTGATGGCCGGTCTGCAGGGGGCCGGCAAGACCACCGCCACCGCCAAGCTGGGCCTGCACCTCAAGGAACAGGGGCGGCGTGCCCTGCTGGTGGCCGCCGATGTGTACCGGCCGGCCGCCATCGACCAGTTGCAGACCCTGGGCCGCCAGATCGGCGTGGAGGTCTTCAGCCTCGGCAGTGACGCCAAGCCGGAAGCGATCGCTGCCGCCGGCGTGGCCAAGGGACGGGACGAGGGCTTCGACACGGTGCTGGTGGACACAGCCGGCCGGCTCCAGATCGATGCCTTGATGATGGAGGAGATGGTCAGGATCCGGGAGGCGGCGGCCCCGGATGAGGTGCTGCTGGTGGTGGATTCGATGATCGGCCAGGAGGCCGCCGAACTCACCCGCGCTTTCCATGAGCAGGTGGGCATCACCGGCGCCGTGCTCACCAAGCTGGATGGCGATTCCCGCGGCGGGGCGGCGCTCTCGATCCGCAAGGTCAGCGGTGCGCCGATCAAGTTCATCGGTACCGGTGAGAAGGTGGAAGCGCTGCAGCCGTTCCACCCGGAACGGATGGCGAGCCGGATCCTGGGGATGGGCGATGTGCTCACCCTGGTGGAGAAGGCCACCAAGGAGGTGGAGCTCGCCGATGTGGAAAAGATGCAGCGCAAGCTGCAGGAAGCCAGCTTCGATTTCTCCGATTTCGTCCAGCAGATGCGCCTGATCAAGCGCATGGGCTCCCTGGGCGGGCTCATGAAACTGATCCCGGGGATGAACAAGATCGACGACGGCATGTTGCGGCAGGGCGAGAGCCAGCTCAAGCGCATCGAGGCCATGATCGGATCGATGACCGAGGCCGAGCGCCGCCAGCCCGAACTGCTCGCCTCCCAGCCCTCCCGCCGTCGCCGCATCGCCGCCGGCAGTGGCCACACACCGGCCGACGTCGACAAGGTTCTCAGCGACTTCCAGAAGATGCGCGGCTTCATGCAGCAGATGAGCCGCGGTGGCATGCCAGGGATGCCTGGGATGCCCGGGATGGGTGGCTTTCCGGGGATGGGCGGGATGCCGGGGATGGGGGCTCCTGGTGGCCGCGGCGGCGGCAAGCCACCCAGGCCCCCCAAGCCGGCCAAGAAGCGCAAGGGGTTCGGCCAGCTGTGAACCGGCCTGTAGGATTGGGGGCTGCATTTCGAGCACCCTTTTCCAGATGATCAAGCTCCGGCTGAAGCGGTTCGGCAAGAAACGGGAAGCGAGTTTCCGTCTGGTGGCCACCAACAGCACCTCCCGCCGCGATGGCCGTCCGCTTGAGGAGCTGGGCTTCTACAACCCCCGCACCAAGGAAACGCGCCTGGACACCGAAGCCATCCGCCTGCGCCTCGGCCAGGGAGCCCAGCCCACGGATACGGTTCGCACCCTGCTCGAGAAGGGCGGTCTGATCGAGAAGACCGTCCGGCCGGCCGAAACAGTCGGCAAGGTCAAGCAGGCCGCCGCCCGCGAGGCCGCCGCTGCCGCCGCCATCAAGGAGGCGGCAGCCGCCAAGGAGGCCGCCGCCGCCAAGCTGGCTGAAGAAGCGGCCGCGGCGGCCGCTGCCGAAGTCGCCGCCGCCGAACCAGCTGCCACCGAGGCCTGAGCGAACTCTCCTCCACGTTTGCCCTCCCTGACAGCGGCGCCGCCGTTGCCCTGGCGGGCATCGATGGGGCCTCCCTGCGGCGGCTCGAAGCCCTCACCGGTGCGCAGATCGTCCTCAGGGGTCTCGACCTTCAGATCCGGGGCCGCAGCTCCCAGGTGGAGCGGCTTCAGGCCCTGATCCAGCTCCTGGAGCCCCTGTGGCAACGGGGCGAGCCCATCGGCCCGGTGGACATCCAGGTCGCCCTGACGGCCCTGGACACCGGACGCTCCGAGCAGCACCGCAGCATGGGCCTCCAGGTGCTGGCCACCAGCGTCACCGGCAGGCCCCTGCGGCCGCGAACCCTGCGCCAGAACGGCTACGTCGAGGCGATCGAACGCCACGACCTGACCCTGGCCATCGGCCCGGCCGGCACCGGAAAAACCTTCCTGGCCACGATCCTGGCTGTGAGGATGCTGCAGGAACGCAAGGTGGAGCGGCTGATTCTCACGCGTCCGGCGGTGGAGGCGGGCGAACGGCTTGGCTTCCTGCCCGGTGACCTCCAGCAGAAGGTGGATCCCTATCTGCGCCCCCTCTACGACGCCCTCCATGGGCTGCTGGGCCAGGAACGCACCACCCAACTCCTGGAGAAGGGGGTGATCGAGGTGGCGCCCCTGGCCTTCATGCGCGGCCGCACCCTGGCCGATGCCTTCGTGATCCTCGATGAGGCCCAGAACACCACCTGCGCCCAGATGCGGATGGTGCTGACACGGTTGGGGGAGAACTCCCGCATGGTCGTAACGGGGGACACCACCCAGATCGATCTGCCCCCGGGCCAGCTGAGCGGCCTGGTGGAGGCGGAGCAGGTGCTGCAGGGGGTGGAAGGCGTGGCCATCTGCCAGTTCACCGATGCGGATGTGGTGCGCCACCCCCTTGTGCAGCGGCTGGTGCAGGCCTACGCCCGCCGCGATTCCCGCCTACCGGCCCCCCCAGCCAGGAGGCGGATGGATGGCACCCCCGCCCGCTTGGAACCATGAACAGCGCTGAACGACTGCGCATCCCCGCCCAGATCGCGGTGGCCGCTCTGGTGGCCTACCTCCTGGGTTTCTGGTTCACGAGCCTGTTTCCGGGCTACCTGCCCAAGATCGGCGCCCTCTGGTCGGCGATCTCCGCTGTCGTGGTGACCCAGCTCACCCGCAAGGATGCGGCCTCCTCCGCCTCGCTGCGGATTCTGGGGTCGGCGATCGGCGCCATCACCAGTGCGGTGTACCTGACGCTGCTCCCTTTTCACCCCCTCGGCATGGCGGCGGCGATCTTCGCCACGGTGATGATCTGTGCGGCGATCAACGTGCCAAGTCATGGCCGTCTGGCGGCGATCACGGTGATCGTTGTGATGGTCACCGGCAGCCTGGATCCGTCCCTGAGTCCGGGTCTGAATGCCCTGCTGCGCTTTCTGGAATCCTGCATCGGCACGGGTGTCGCGCTGCTGGCGGTGTGGCTCTGGCCCGGATCCCGCAGCCAGCCCGGGGGCAACGCCTGAAGCCTGGCTGCCTGACGGGCCTGCATGGGGAGATCCGAACCGGCCTCCTCGCCGTAACCCTGGAGTCGCTGGCAAGATAGATCAAGTTTGAAATGCGAGTGCCATGCCGGCCAGAAGCAATTTCCAGGAAGCGATCCGCGAAGCCCAGTCCAGCGCCCTGATCGGACCCAACGTGGTCAACAAGGCCCTCCCCTACGTGGGTGGTGGCATGGTGCTCACCGCTGGTGGTGTCCTTGGTGGCATGTCCCTGATGGCCAGCGCGCCGGCCCTGTTCATGCCCCTGTTCTGGGTGGCCCTGATCGGCAACTTCATCCTCTTCTTTGTGGCCCAGAACGCCGCCATGAAGGGCAACGCCGGCACCGCCTTGCCGATCCTGACGGCCTACAGCCTGATCACAGGTTTCACCCTCAGCGGCATCGTGAGCTACGCCGTGACGGCGGCTGGTGTCGGCGCCGTTGGCACCGCCGCCCTGGCCACGGGCATCACCTTCGTGATCGCCTCCTTTTTTGGCCGCCGGATGAGCGACAACGTCGGCCAGGCCCTCAGCGGAGTGGTGGGTCTTGGCATCATCGGCCTGGTGATCGCCATGGTGGTGCAATTGGTGGGTGGCCTGTTTGCCCCGGCCATCTTCACTGGAGGTGGTTTCGAGCTGATGATCGCCGGCTTCGGCACGGTGATCTTCGTGGGAGCGGCCTTCGTCGATTTCTACACGATGCCGCGTACCTACAGCGACGACCAGTATCTGGCCGGCGCCCTTGGCATGTATCTCACCTACATCAACCTCTTCATCTTCATCCTGAGGCTGATCATTGCTCTTCAGGGCGGCGGTCGGCGCGACTGAAGTATTCAGCCGCTTCTCTTTGAATTGCTTGCTTGGGCCTGTTCTTTGTGGACAGGCCCTTTTTGCTGGAAGGGAGACTTCAACGCTAACCAGGTCTTGCCGAAGGTTTCCAACACCGCTTTTGCTTGAGAAGAAGAACTCAGTCGCTAAGAACAGCGGGCACAGGGCCTGTGGATCATCCGCTCTGCCGCAGCTGTCCCCAGATGACAGGGCTGAAGCGACCGTGACCGGCGCCCGTTTCTGATCGGATGCGAGCTTCCGGCTAAGCTGGCTTGGATTTCAAACCGTCAGCGTGGCCCTGTCCTGGGCCGGGAGCTCCCTGCACCCACGGGCGTCCAGCGCGCCACTTCAACCCTTGAATGCACTGAAAACTCCATGACCAAAACGGCTCTGATCACCGGGATCACCGGTCAGGACGGTTCCTACCTTACGGAGTTGCTCCTGGAGAAAGGGTATGTGGTGCATGGAATCAAGCGGCGGGCCAGCAGCTTCAACACCACCCGGATCGACCACCTTTACCAGGACCCCCACGAACAGGATCCTCGGCTGGTTCTGCACTATGGGGATCTGACGGACTCCACCAACCTGATCCGGATCGTTCAGCAGATCCAACCCGATGAGATTTACAACCTCGGAGCCCAGAGCCACGTGGCGGTGAGTTTTGAAAGTCCCGAATACACAGCCAATTCCGATGCCCTGGGCACACTGCGAATTCTAGAAGCTGTTCGCATCCTCGGGCTGACAGAAAAAACCCGCATCTACCAGGCCAGCACCAGTGAGCTCTACGGCCTGGTGCAGGAGATCCCCCAGAAAGAAACCACGCCCTTCTATCCCCGGAGCCCCTACGGCGTGGCCAAGCTCTACGCCTACTGGATCACGGTCAATTACCGGGAGGCCTACGGCATGTACGCCTGCAATGGCATTCTGTTCAACCACGAAAGTCCCAGACGGGGCGAAACCTTCGTGACCCGGAAGATCACCCGGGGGCTGGCGCGTATCGACGCCGGTCTTGATCAGGGTCTGTTCATGGGCAATCTCGATTCCCTTCGCGACTGGGGACACGCCAGGGATTACGTCGAGATGCAGTGGCGGATGCTGCAGCAGGACCACCCTGAAGACTTCGTGATCGCCACGGGTCGCCAGGAATCGGTGCGACGGTTCATTGAGCTCACCGCCGAGGAACTGGGTTGGGGCGGGATTGTCTGGGAAGGCACGGGGGTTGAGGAGACGGGCGCCCGCCGCGACACAGGCGCCACCGTGGTGCGCATCGACCGTCGCTACTTCCGCCCTGCGGAGGTGGAGACCCTGCTCGGGGATCCGACGCGGGCGCGCGAACGGCTGGGTTGGACGCCCACCACCACCCTGGAAGAGTTGGTGGCCGAAATGGTCGCCACCGACAAGGAGGAAGCCGCCAAGGAGGCCACCCTGCGCCGGGAGGGCTTCAAGGTCGTCGGCTGCATGGAGAATCCCCCCCAGGTCGGACTCAAGACCGCACCGTGAGGAGAGATCCGAAACGCCGCTATGGTCAGGTCTGTGACCAGCTCTCGCCGAAGAGAATCACGGCAGGAACGGTGCCGTCAACAGAGATTTACCACCTCGCGCAAGGGCCCAGCGGCCTGAGGCATTCCCCATGCTGATTTCACCGAACGATCGGATCTTCATCGCCGGCCATCGCGGCATGGCCGGCTCAGCCATCACCCGACGCCTCAAGTCGGAAGGCCACCAGCAGCTGCTCACGGTGGGCCGTACGGAGCTGGATCTCATGGATGGCCCTGCCGTGGCGGCGTGGTTCGCCGACCAGCGGCCCGATGTGGTGGTGCTGGCGGCCGCCAGGGTGGGCGGCATTCTGGCCAACTCCACCTACCCCGCCGATTTCCTGCTCGACAACCTCAAGATCCAGCAGAACGTGATCGAGAGCGCCTGGCGGCAGGGCACCCGGCGCCTGCTGTTCCTGGGCAGCAGTTGCATCTATCCCAAACTCGCCGATCAACCAATCCGGGAGGACGCCCTGCTCGGCGGGCCGCTCGAGCCCACCAACGAGTGGTATGCGATCGCCAAGATCACCGGCATCCAGCTGTGTCGTGCCCTGCGCCAACAGCATGGCTTCGACGCCATCAGCCTGATGCCCACCAACCTCTACGGCCCCGGAGACAACTACCACCCCACCAACAGCCATGTGCTGCCCGGCCTGATCCGGCGTTTCCAGGAAGCCCGGGAAGCCGGAGCCGAGGAGGTCGTGTGCTGGGGGAGCGGCCGACCACGCCGCGAATTCCTCCACGTCTACGATCTGGCGGCTGCGGCGCTGTTCTGCCTGCAGCACTGGCAACCGGGCCCCGAGGAAAGGCCGTACATCAATGTGGGGACAGGAACAGACGTGAGCATTCAGGAGCTGGCCACGATGGTGGCCGAAGCGGTGGGTTTCCGAGGCCGAATCAGCTGGGACACGTCCAAACCGGACGGGACTCCGCGCAAGCTGCTGGACGTCAGCCGCCTGGCTGCCCTGGGCTGGCGATCCGCGATTCCTCTGCAGGAAGGATTGCAGCGCACCGTGGCGGAGTTCGTCAGCCAGCGGTCCAGCGGCGCTGAGGTGCGGCTGTGAGGGTCCTTGTCACTGGAGGAGCCGGCTACATCGGCAGCCATGCCGTCAGGGCCCTGACCCGGGCGGGTCACCAACCCGTGGTTCTCGACAACCTGGTCTATGGCCATGCCGACATCGTCGAAAAAACCCTGAAGGTTCCCCTGGTGCTGGGCCAGGTTGGCGACCGCGAAGTGCTGGAGCCGCTGCTGCGCGGCCGCCATCCCGCCCTCGATGGGACGGCGCTGGAAGGCAAGCCCATCGAGGCCGTTCTCCACTTCGCCGCCTACGCCTATGTGGGTGAATCCGTCAACGATCCAGCCAAGTACTACCGCAACAACCTGGGCGACACCCTCACCCTGCTGGAGGCGCTGGTGGCCACCGAGCGTCCGTTGCCGATCGTCTTCTCCTCCACCTGCGCCACCTACGGCATTCCCCAACAGGTCCCGATCACCGAAGACCATCCCCAGGCTCCGATCAACCCCTACGGCCGCAGCAAGTGGATGGTGGAGCAGTTGCTCACCGATTTCGCGGCGGCCTATGGCCTGCCCAGCGTCATCTTCCGCTACTTCAACGCCGCCGGTGCCGATCCCGACGGCGACCTGGGGGAGGACCACGATCCCGAAACCCACCTGATCCCGAGGGTGCTCGACACCATGAGCGGCCGGGAGCCCTATCTGCAGATCTTCGGCGACGATTACCCCACCCCGGATGGCACCTGCATCCGCGACTACATCCACGTGGCCGATCTGGCCGATGCCCATGTGCTGGGCCTGGAGAGGCTGCTGCGGCTACGGGAGCGGGAGGAGGCCGAGCGCAAACCCCTGATCTTCAACTTGGGCAACGGCACCGGGTACTCGGTCCAGCAGGTGATCGAAACCGCCAAGGCCGTGACCGGTCGCGGCCTGCTCGCCCACGTGGCCAGACGGCGGGAGGGTGATCCTCCCCAGCTGGTGGCCGGCGCCTCCCGCGCCCACCAGGAACTGGGCTGGCGGCCCCGTTTCCCCGAACTGGGATCGATCATCGAGCACGCCTGGGCCTGGCATCTGAAGCGTCACCAGGGTTGAGTCCCCCACGCACCGGCCAGGGCCTGGCCAAGGGCTCGCCGATGAAGACACCCTGGCCAGGCATGGCCACGCTGCGCCAGTAGCTCTCGATCAAGGTGTCACCACGACGGTAGTAGGTGAGCAGCAGGCCGGGATCGGAGAACTTGGCCGGGAAATTGCATGGCTCCACCACGGTGCCGTAGCTGCCGGTGGCACCGGCCTCAAGCCAACAAAGCGCACTCATCTGCGGACTGTCGGTCAGCTTCCCGCCGAAGGACGTGAGATGGTCGGCGACCGCTCCCGGCCGGAAGCGGTTGGTGCGGATCCCCACGGGGAAGGCCATTCCGGTGAAGTAAGCCATGACGTCCTGGGCTCCCACCAGTGCATCGGAAGCGACG
This sequence comes from Cyanobium sp. Cruz CV13-4-11, assembly GCF_024346055.1. Taxonomy (GTDB): domain Bacteria; phylum Cyanobacteriota; class Cyanobacteriia; order PCC-6307; family Cyanobiaceae; genus Cyanobium. Next base: position 120,268 of record NZ_JAGQCH010000003.1, on the reverse strand, counting down.
ACCCTGACCCGGAACCGTGGTCCCATGGCCGCCACGACCCGGCCATAGCCGGCGGCCCTGGTGTTGCGCCTGGGGTCCCCGGTGCTCAACAGGTAAGCCGTCCCATCAGGCGCCGTGCCATCGGAAGCCACACCTTTCTGGATGAAGCGCCTGGCCATCGCAGGACTGGTCGCCGCCAGCAGCATGCTGGGCCGAATTCCCAGCTGATCCCAGGGACGGCGCACATCGCCACGGGCAAACAGGGGACTCAGGGCGGTGGTCCGGCAACCGCTGGCACAGAAGCGGGAATCCAGGCCGAAGGTGAAGGCACTGGTGATCGACTGGCACCCGACCCGATAAGGGGCGGCCCAGGCCAGTGCATAGACCTGGACATGACCTGGGGTCCGGCTGTCCACGGCCCGCTTGATTCGGCGGAAGTCTGCTGGACTCAACGCCGCTGTCCTGGGGGAGAAGCGCACCCGGATCACCTGATCAGCGGGAATCAGGCGGGCGCCCTGGTAGGCACGGCCGATGGTCTCACTGAGGGGATCGGCGGCGTTGATGATGATGGCCAGGTGCCGATGGTCGAGAGGACCATCCGCGGAGGCCCTGCTGCCGATGGGCCGCGACCGGCGCGGAAGGGTCTCGCTGGCGGCCAAGGCCAGCAGCAGCAACAGCGAAAGAGAGGCGGAGAGCCGGCGCCGGAGGGGGGTCGACAGCCGTCCACGGAACGACCCAGCGGCCATGGGAAGGGGGAGAAGGCTGGCCGACGCGGCGGCGGAAAGCCCGGCGACCTGGCGGAATCAGTGGACTCTGGGAAACCGGCGAGCGGGGAGAGGCCAGGCTTGGGGCCGGTTCTGGAACTCGTACCAAGGGTTTGGAGGGAGTCCCACCGCCAGCTCCAGCCTGGGGATAAAGCTGATCGTAGGTCGAGGCACAACATTGGTGCAGGCTGCCGATGACGACCTAGATTTGAGATCGAGTGGCTTTGCTGATCCCCGGTTGCAGACTGACCATGTGCCCAAACCCTGTTCAGGGACCCTGATCAATCGATACAATCGGATGCGCCACTGACAAAAACTTGCCAACCAGAGGCCTTCATCCGTTGAAGCTTTACTCTTGACTTGAACGTTTCAGATCCCTTTCTGCCTCGCCGTTGATGCCGTTTCTCCATCGCATCGCCAGACGTCTCCCCAACTCCCTGCTTACTCCTTTCACTGACCAGAGACCTGCCGCGCGCCTGATTCGGCAATCGGCGAAGAAGAACTGGAAGTTGCTGGCGCTGAATTTTTTCACCAGCCTGGCCGCAAGCCTCAGCGAGGGCGCCACCCTCGGGATCATCTTTCTCTCGGTGAGCCTGATCAGTGCTCCGGAGAACAGCGATTGGAGCAAAATATCGGTCCTTGGATTCCTGAACCAGCTCCCCTGGCTCCAGGACTGGCTCAGCGCAACCCTCAGCACCCGCACAGGGCGCGATGGAATCTTCGTGCTTCTGCTGGCCACCGCCGTGGCTCTGCAGGGCCTGATGGCGGCGACCAGCTATGTGAACAGCATCAGCAGCGACGTCATCGGAGCCCGGATGGGCGCGGAAATCACCACCAAGCTGAACGATCGGGTGATGTCGCTGAGTTTCGGCTGTGCCAGTCGATACAGGGTCGGCGACCTGTTGACCTACGTGAGCGCCGGTGGCAGCACCGTACAGAAGGAGATCTCTCTGGCCAATGGGCTGGTGATGAACAGCCTCCAGTTGCTGATCTATCTGGTCATCCTGGTGGCCATTTCTCCATGGCTACTGCTGGTGGCCTTTGCCATGGCCGCCGTCATGCAGACGGTTCAGAAACTGCTGCTGCCACGCATTCGCAGGAATTCACGGGAGCTGCAGATCGTGGGTGTGGAGCTCTCCAGCCACCAGAATGAGCAGGTTCAAGGCCTCCGGTTGCTGCACAGCACGGGCCAACTGGAGAGCTCAAGAAGCAAGTTGAATGGGTTGCTCGATGAAAACAAGCGCCTGTCGATACGACATAGCAAACTCTCTAACTTGGTGCAGCCAATTTCCAACATGCTGCCGATCATCTCCATCGCCCTGATCGCGGCCCTCAGTCTGTTGATTTTCAAGGATCGCAGCAGCGGCGTGCTGCCAAGCCTGGTCACCTTCATCATTGCCCTTCAGAGGCTCAATCAGCGTGTCGGCAGTCTGACAGGACTGGCAACGGGCTTTGCCGCCAACAGCGCCAATGTGGAGCGCCTCAACGATATTCTTCGTGACGATGACAAAGATTTCGTCAGATCTGGAGTAATGCCATTTACGGCCCTCCAAAGTGGAATTCAGCTCGATGATGTTTCGTTGCAATACAGCCCGGATCTCCCTCCAGCCCTCTCCTCAATCCAGCTCAGGATCGACCGCGGCCAGACCGTGGCCTTGGTCGGCTCCAGCGGGGCCGGCAAGAGTTCCATTGCCGATCTTCTGACGGGTCTGTACGAACCCACAGGAGGGAGGATTCTGATTGATGGCGAAGATCTTCGAGATCTCAAACTCTCCAGTTGGCAGCAACGCCTTGGTGTCGTCAGCCAGGACACCTTTCTCTTCAATGCCAGCATCGCCAGCAACATTGGCTTCGGTGTCAACAGGGCGTCCCTCGACGACATCAAGGACGCGGCCGCCAAGGCTCAGGCCGCAGGCTTCATTGCCGACCTTCCCGAGGGGTACGAAACAAAAATCGGTGAACGTGGCTACCGCCTCAGCGGCGGGCAGCGCCAGAGGATCTCGCTGGCCAGGGCGATTCTGCGCAAACCTGAACTGCTGATTCTGGATGAAGCCACCAGCGCCCTGGACAGTCAGAGCGAGCGTCTGGTGCAGCAGGCGATTGAACAGTTCGAATGCCAGCATACCGTACTGGTCATCGCCCACCGTCTGAGCACAATCGTCAATGCCGACGTCATCTGCGTGATGTCCGAAGGAAGGATTCTGGAGCGGGGTCGACACCACGAGCTGCTGGCCCAGTCAGGGCTGTATGCGAAACTCTGGGGTGACCAGTCCAAACATCCACAACAGTCGTCCAAGGCCGCAACACCCGTCTGATGGTCATTGACGCACCACGCATGAATCGCCCCGACCCAGGGCATTCACCGATTCGATCATTGACCAAGGCGTTGCCCGTCGCGATGGCAGCCCTGAGATTATCATTGCCTGCACGATCGACAACAACTACATTCGGCACTGTGCCGTGATGCTGAAATCCCTTCAGCTTTCAAATCCGACTGAATCGATCAGTATCTACATCCTCCACGATGTCATTGATGCCAGTGAACGTGCTCGACTGGCTGCCTATCTCGGTGGTTTTCTGCCGTCGGTTTCCTTCATTCAACTTGATGAGGAGATGTTTTCAGGGTTTCCGGTCTTCGGCCACATCACCCTGGCAACCTATTTCCGGTTATTGCTGCCAGCGGCCCTGCCCCACGCCGTGGAGAAGGTTCTCTATCTAGATTCTGATCTCATCGTGGTCGACTCGCTTCGTGCACTCTTGGAATCTGACCTTGGGGAGAACAGCATCGGCGCCGTGGAGGAACACAACCAGGAGTTTGACCGCAATCGCCTGGGCCTTGCCGAGGGTTCGTTGGTATTCAACGCCGGAGCCATGCTGATCGATCTCGGCCGCTGGCGCAGGGAAAACATCCTGGCCACCGGTCTGGAATTTGCCCGCACCCATCCCGAGCGCATCAAGCACTGGGATCAGGACGTGCTCAATTCTCTGCTTGAAACCCGCTGGCTTCCCTTCGACTGGCGCTTCAACGCCCTTCCCCATCTCTGGATGCATCCGGAGTATTCCGATGTCAGCACCCCGCTGGGCCAGCAGGCGGAGCTGGCCAGGGCCAACCCCGCCGTGATCCACTTCGCTGGGTCCGGAGTGGCCAAGCCCTGGCACCATCGCTGCACCCATCCCTGGCGCCAGCGCTACCTGGAGATTCGCCAGCAGACACCCTGGGCCAACCTCCCCCTGGAGGAGGCCCCCAGCACCTCCCTGGCCGATCGCCTCGGGTCGCTGCGCTTCCGCCTAAAAAGTGCGGGCAAACGGATGCTCGGCAGGCCGAGGCCCTAGGGACCCATGACCATCCAGCTCGGCGATCACCGGCTCACCTGCATTGGTTACTGCGGCACGACGGAGGCGGACCTGCTGGGACGCTTTCTGCGAGAAGGAAGCCGTGCCCTTGTCGCCATGGAAGGGGAGTTCACCCTGGTGATCGAGACCGACGCCGGCGACGTGACGGTGGTCACATCGCCCGTCGGGGCCACGCACTATTACTACCTCGAGCGCAACGGCCGCCTCTTCCATGGCGACCAGGTGGCGGAGATCCGGCGCCGCAGCGGACTGGAGTGGCGCTGGAACTGGCAGGCCCTCGGCGATCTCTGCCAGCTGGAGAACCTGACCGACAACCAGACGCTCCACCCCGAGATCCATCGCGTCCCCCCCGGCAGCGTCCTGCACTTCACCGACGGGCGCGTGGCGCTCCGGTCCGAGTCGGTCCTTGATCGGATCCCGGCGGCCCCCGCTGACCCGGACGCCGCCGTCAACGCTCTCAATGCCGCGGTGCTGCGGCTGGCGGGGGATAACCCCCACCTGTCGCTTTCGGGCGGTTTCGATTCGAGGGTGATCCTGGCGTCGATGCTGCACCAGGGGCTGCGCCCCCATCTGATCACCATGGGACGGGAGGAGGCCACCGACGTGCAGGTGGCCCGCCACATCGCCCGCCGCTTCGATCTGCCCCACCAGCTGATCCACCTCGATCTGGAGGAATTCTTCACCCACGCGCCCAGCATCTCCAGCCTCACCAACGGCACCAAGACCGCCTGGCACTGGCACACCTTTCTGTATCCCCTGAAGGCGGCGATTCCCGCCGACGCCACGTTCTTTGTCGGCACCCTGGGGGAATTCGCCCGTACCTACTACTTCGACCGGGGCTGGCTCGGCCGCCTCGCGTCCGTGGCCCCCGAAGCCGCCCTGGGCCAATTCTGGCGCCTGAAAGTGGAGCGTCACCTCAGCTTCTCCGCCGAGGAACTGCGTCATCTGGCCCCGCCGCTGGCCGCCCAGTTGATGCCGGAGGGTCGCCGCCAACGGGCCGCCAGGCTTGCCGGCTTCTGTCGGGGAGGGTTCCTTGAAGGCCTGACCCGCTACTACTTCGAGCAACGTGTGCCCAACTTCTACGCGAACGGCATCCGCATGTACCGGGCCTCCAGCGCCTGGCGGTCCCCCTTCCACGACCGCCGCTGGATCGAGGCGATCTGGAATCTCCCCGATGGTTGGAAGCTGGGCTCCAACTGGCACCGCCATGCCATCGCCCGCAACTGCCCCGAGCTGCTCAGCTTTCCCGAGGAGAACGGTTTCGACCGGCGCCGCATGCTGGCCAAGGCCCCTCCCCTCTACTGGACGCCGCCCATGCGGAGGGCCCGGTACATCAGCTACGACCTCAGCGCCGACTGGTACCGCGACCCCCGCATGCACACCTTCCTGCTGGCGCACGGCGGGCTGATCGACGACCTGGTGGATCCGGAGCTGCTCAGCCGGATTCTGGACGCCCATCGCAACGGCACCGACAGGACCCGAACCCTTGCCTTCCTGCTGACCCTGATCTTCTGGAAGCAGGTGATCACCCCATGAGGGTGCTGTTCGTTTCCCACATGGCCACCCGCAGTGGCGCCCCGCTGCTGCTGCTGTGGCTGTTGCGCTGGCTGATGCAACACGAGCGCGGCATCGAAGCGTCGGTGGTGCTGATGAGCGATGGTCCCCTGCGTCCCGATTTCGAAGCCCTGGCGCCCACCGTGGCCTGGAGCCGGCCGCTCTTCCAACCCCTGCTCGAGCGGCTCGCCGCCAGGCTGGGCAGGGGGCAGGCCAGCAGTCCCGACGGCCTGCTGGAGGCGGCGGTGAAGCGCCACAAGCCCGACCTCATCTATCTGAACACCCTGGTCCTGGGCCAGCACCTGAAGGGCCTCAGCGCCGACCCGAGCCGGCCGGCCTGCCTCACCCACGTCCACGAGCTCGAGACCACACTCGCCACCATGAGCACCCCTGAGGCCGTGGCCCGCCAGCTGGCCCTCTCCAGCGGTGTGGTGGCCTGCGCCGAAGGGGTCAGGCAATCCCTCCACATCCACCACGGCCTCCCCCTGGATCGCTGCTCAGTGATTCCGGGTTTCCTTCCCCTCTCGCCCCCCGGGCACGGCCGGGCCCAGGATGCCCTGCTGGAGCCGCTGGAGACGGCCCTTGCCGCAGGCAGCTTCGTGTTCGGCTTCGCGGGACAGGCGATTCCCCGCAAGGGCTTCGACCTCTTCCCCCTCCTGGTGCGGGAATGCGAGCAGATCTTCGCCGGCAAGCCCTTCCTGGCCGTGTGGCTCGGGGCCTCGCCCCAGCAGGAGGCGGTGATCCTGGCCCGGCGTGATCTGCAACAACTGGGCCTCGAGCACCGCGTCCTGCTGCTGCCACCGATGCCCTCCGGCATCGACGTGATCAGGCGCTATGCCGTCCACGGGCTGCTCTCTCGCGAAGATCCTTACCCCCTGGTGGCCCTGGAGGCCGCCGCCTCATCGGTGCCCACGATCTGTTTCGAAGGGGGCGGCGGCATGGTGGAGTTCGTGGCCGATGGCTGCGGCATCGCCGTGCCCTATCTCGACCTGGAGGCCTTCGCCGCCGCCCTGCTACGGCTCAGCAACGACCAGGAAACGCGCCGACGCCTGGGGGAACGCAGCCAGGCCAGGGTGCTGCGGGAGTCCAGCATCGATGACGTGGCTCCCCAGCTGCTGGCGTCCATGGAACGTGCCATGGCGGCCGGATCCCAGCATGGTTGACATGCCCCTGCCAAGCTCCCGACCGCTTTACGGTTGGCCCGAGGGCGGGTCGATCGCCGTGCCGGAACGGTTCAGCGCCGATCCACAGCGACCCCTGTTCTCGATCGTCATCCCCACCCTCAACCAGGGGGACTTCATCGAGGACACCCTGCTCTCGATCCTCTGGCAGGGCTACGACAACGTCGAGATCATCGTGGTGGACGGGGGCAGCACCGACGAAACCCCGGCGGTGCTGGAGCGGTACCGGCCGTGGATCAGCGTGCTCATCAGCGAGCCCGACAGGGGCCAGTCGGACGCCATCAACAAGGGATTCCGCCAGGCCAGCGGTTCGATTTTCGCCTGGCTCAACTCCGACGACTTCTATCTGCCCGGTGCCTTCCACACCGTGCTGGCCTGCTTCGCCGCCGACCCGGACGGCCGCTGGCTGATCGGCAGCGGCGACATCATCAGCGCCGACCAGCAGTTTCTGCGCCATGTGCCCGCCAGCGAGGGCTCCGAGCAGACCCTGCTGGCCATGGAGAACGGCTGCTTCCTGCTGCAGCAGAGCTGCTTCTGGAGCTCCTCCCTCTGGCAGGAGGTCGGAGGGCAGGTGGACGAGTCCCTGAGCCTGTTGATGGACTACGACCTCTGGTGGCGTTTTTCCCGGCGCTGCCGTGGCCTGGTCACCCAGGAGAAACTGGGAGCGATGCGCTACTACGCCACCGTGAAGACCCGGCGCCAGGGGGAACGCTTTCCGGCCGAACTGGCCACCATCTACGCCCGTTACGGGGCCAGCGAGCCGCTGGAGCGGCTGGTGCAGCGGCTGCTGAAGGAGAAATCCGCCCTCGGCGAGCGCCTTCAGGTCCTGGAACGTCAACTGCCGGTGCGGCTGTTAAAGCGGCTGCGGCTCCTCCCCAGACCATGAGCACACCCGAACTGTTCGTCGGCATCACCAGCTGGAACAGCGAGCTGTTCCTGCCCCATTGTCTGGAGGCACTCCAGGCCACCACCGGGGGCCTCGACACCGAGATCTGCGTCCTGGACAACGACTCCACCGACCGTTCGGTGGCGATCGCCCGGGAGCGGGGTGCCGACGTGGTGCAGCGATCCTGCAGCCAGCCAGAAGCGCTCAATACCCTGCTGGGCCGCTCCCGCTCCCCCTACACCCTGCTGTTGCATGCGGATGTGATCCTGCTGTCCCAGCAGTGGTTCAGCCTCTGCCGTTCCCGTCTCACCGAAGGCGTGGCGCTCGTATCCCCCCAGGACATCGGCTGCGGACCGCTCACCCGTCCCTTCGGTGCCGGCATGCCGGAAAGCTCCTTCCTGCTGATGCACACGGCGCGGTTCCGTCGTTGCCGGAGGCTCCACTGGCGACGCAAGGGGCGCTGGCCGCGGCCCCGCTTTGACGTCGACTTCCACGCCCCCCACATCACCCACCACCTGCCCCAGGAGCTCCAGAGGCAAAAGCTCACCTGGGTGCCCATGGACGTCTACGTCTCCAACCGGGCCAGCGAGCCGCTGTTCACGCCCGCCTCCCCACCGGCGGTCTGGAGCGAGGAGCTGGCCTACCTGCGCTACGGCCTCGGCAACTTCTACGGCCTCGACGGCACGATCACCCACTACCACAACTGGTACGACCGGATCGCCGCCCGGGAGAAGAGCGAAACGGCGCCGACCCCGGGCCGCAAGGATTTCCCGGTGGACTTCATCCGCTCCTACACGCACCGCCTGCTGGAGGACTACGGCTCCGGCAGGCTGGAGCTGCCCACCGACCTCAGCACCACCCGCACCCCCCGAGCGCTTTAGCCCCATCCCTTCCTCCATGACCGGTCCCTCCTCGCCACGGCCGATCGCCGCCCACTTCCTGCTGGTGCCGGAGCTGCTGCATTCGCCCCCCAATGAGGCGATCATCTCCGCCCTGCTGGAGAACGGCTACGATATCCATGTCTTCGCCCCCGGGCCCTGCGGCAGCACCGCCCCCTACGGCGAAAGGGTCAGCACCCATCCGGTGGCCTATTCGATGCGCTGGCTGCTGGGCCAGGCCTGGCGCCCGCGCTGGCGCCGCTACAGCTGCTTTTCGGGCACCACGGAGGATCCGATCGCCGTGGTGGGGGTGCTGGCCCGCCTGCACCGCCGCCCCTGCTTCGTGCTGGGCGATGAGATCCGCGCCGGCAGCTACCGCGGTCCCCGCTCGAAACGCTGGAAGCAGCTCTGCCTGGACGCCTACCGGCGGGCGCGCTTCACGATCGTCAACGACACCCACCGGGTGCCGCTGGTGCGCGACTACGCCGGCCTGCCGCCGGCCCAGGCGGTGCTGGTCTACCCGGGCTGCTTCCGCAATCCTCCGGAGCGGGATCTGGCCCTGCGCCAGCAGCTGCGCCAGAGCTGGGGCCTGGCGCCGGACGCCCTCACCCTGGCCATCTCCGGGGGGTTCAACCTCACCGCCGGCGCCGACTGGCTGCTCGACGCCCTGCACGAGGATCCGGCCCTCTGCGCCGTGATCCAGCCCCTGGGGGTGGATCCCCTGGCCCTTTACCTGCTGCGGCGCCTGAGCCTGGGGGGCCGGCTCCACATCGAGACGGGCCGGCTGTCCTGGCAGGAGGCCTGGCGATCGGCCGTCGGCTACGACATCGGTCTGGCCGTCTACACCAATCCGGCGCCCCAGTTCCAGGCCATGGGCGTCAGCTCGAATCGGCTGTGCATGTACCTGGCCATGGGCGTGCCGGTGATCTGCAGCCGCCAGCCCAGCTTCCAGTTCGTGGAGGACTTCGGCTGTGGCGTGATGGTGGACGATGGCGCCGGCTTCCTGGCGGCGGCCCATCACCTCGGAGCCGACCTGGACGCCCGGCGTGAGGACTGTGCCCGCTGTTTTCACGATCACATCCGCCCCAAGGAGCGCTACCGCGCCCTTGTCGAGGCGATCGGCGCCCTGGGGCGCCCCTGAGGGAGCACCCACCACCGCCGCCATGAACCGCTCCTCCCTCAACCTGCGCCTCTACCTCGCCGCCCGGGCCGTGGTGCATGGCGGCCGTCGCCGCATCCCCAGAGTCCTGCTGCCGCCGCGGCGGCCCCTGGGGGATCGCTTCACGATCGCGATCACCACCTTCGAGGCCCGCTACGAGAGCTACTTCCGCCCCCTCTGCCTCGCGTTGCGACGCAGCTTCCCGGAGGTGCCGATCCTGGTGGCCGTCAACGGCCACGGCAATCAGGCCAGCCAGGGCCGTTATCTGGAGAGGATCTGCGCTGAGCTGGCCAACGGCGAACCGCCCCATCGCCGCTTCCTGCTGCACGATCGGGTGGTGGGGCTCTGCCAGCTCTGGAACGAGCTGCTCCAGGCCAGCCCGACGGCCACCACCCTGGTGCTCAACGACGATCTGCGCATCGACCCCTTCCTGCGGCGCTGGGCCGAAGCCATGGACTGGGAGTCGGTGGACCTCAGCCTGCTGAACAACACCTGGTCCCACTTCGCCATCGGCCGCCGCTGCTGGGAGCGGATCGGCGCCTTCGACCAGAGCTTCAGCGGCATCGGCTTCGAGGACATGGACTACACCGCCCGGGCCTGCCTCGCGGGGGTGCGGATCGGCGGAGTGGCCTGTCCCTATCTGCACCATGCGAACGACCAGCCCGCCACCACCTCCTTCGACGGTCAGTCGGAACGGGTCTGGGGCAAGTACACCTCCGCCAACCAGGAGAGCTTCTTCCGCAAATGGGAGGGCTGCCCGGCCCCGGAGGGCACCTACATCCGCCAGCTGGGCCACCACGTGCGCGCCGTCGCCCCCCTGACGCCCCTGCCCGTGCCGCCCCTGAACGCCGGTGGGCCTGGGATCGTGTACCTGGACCGAACGCCATGAAGGTGCTGGTGCTCGCCCCCTCCGCCTACCTGCTCGGTGGCGTTCAGGACTGGCTGGCCAACCTGGTACCGGGGCTGCGGGCCGGCGGACTCGACGTGACCGTGGCGGTGCCCGACGGCGACCATCACCGCCATGGCCCCTACGCCCGGGCCTATCCGGCCCTGGCGGCCCAACCGCTCACCAACCCCAGCGGCAGCGCCGAGGGCAGGATCCGTGCCATCGCGACGCTGCTGGAAAGGCTGGATCCCCAGCTCGTGCTCGGGGTCAATCTGGTCGATCTCTACCCCGCGGTTCAGCGGGCCCGGCGGCGCAGGAGGTTCCACGGACGGGTGGTGATGACACTCCACGCCCTGCAGACGGAGTACTTCGACGACCTGCGGCGCCACGGCGCCGGCATCGATGCGGTGATCGCCACCAATCAGCTGGCCTGCCGGCTGGCGAGCGAGCGGGGCGGCATGACCCCCTCCCGGGTGCTCTACGCCCCCTACGGCGTGCCGGTGCAGCCCTGGCGGCCCCCCGACGGCGATCCGGCCACCACCTTGAAGCTCGCCTGGGTGGGCCGGTTGGAACAGGCCCAGAAACGGGTGCACGATCTGCCGCTGCTGCTGAGGGAGCTGCAGACCCTGGCCATCAACGTGGAGCTCAGCATCGCTGGTGACGGCGAGGAGCGCCCGGCCCTGGAGCGGTCCCTGGCGCCCTGGATCGAGGGCCGCAAGGTGCGATTGCTTGGCCACGTCGACCAGCACAGGCTGGCGGACGAGATCTACGGCCATCACCATGCCCTGGTGATCACCTCCGCCTGGGAGACGGGCCCCATCGTGGCCTGGCAGGCCATGGCCAGCGGCATGGCGGTGGTGAGCAGCCGCTATGTGGGGTCGGGCCTGGAGGGGGCCCTGGAGCACGACGTCACGGCCCTGCTGTTCCCCTGCGGCGATGGGGCCGCCGCCGCCACCCAGCTGGCTCGGCTGCGTCAGCCGCAGCTGCTGGAACGGTTGTCCAGGGCCGGTCATGCCCTGGTGGCCGGGCGCTACAGCGAGGGGGCCTCCCTGGAGGCCTGGCGGCAGGCGCTCGTGCAGGCGATGGCGCTCCCTCCGCTGGCGGCGGGCCCACCGGAACCGACGCCGGCCCCGGCCGGGCGGCTGGATCGCTGGCTGGGTCAGCGCCGCGGCGAGGATCTGCGCCAGCTGTTGGGGCAACGCTTCCGCCATGGCAGCGCCGGCAGCGAATGGCCCCATTCCGGTGGGGCGGGCGATGGGGCGGCGGAAGCGGAACTGCTGGCGGCGGCGGGCCGCCTCGATCATCCCGATGATCCCCATGGCTGAAGCAGCAGGAGCCTCCCGGAAGGAGCGGCTGGGCGTCTGGCTGAAGGAGCGGCTGCGCTACGAGTGGTTGCTGCGCCGGCCCGCACCGGCCCAGCTGGCGATCGCCAACCGCAACGAGCGGCTGGAGGCGGCCCCCGATGGCGAAGGCCAGGCCTGTCTGTGGCGCTTCACCTCCCGCCTGCATGCGCCACGCCTGCAGCCGGAGCTGGGCAGGCGCCTGCTGGAGCGCTGCCTGGCCGCCGCGCCGGTCCGGCGCCGCAGCGCCCCCCCCTGGGACGAGGGCCCCCCGGAGCTGAGTGTGCTGATCGGCCACCGGGGCAGCGAGCGGCTGCCCCTGCTGCTGGCCACGCTGGAGTCCCTCGCCGCCCAGGAGGACGTGCGGCTGGAGTGCCTGGTGATCGAGCAGGACAGCGAGCCCCGCATCGCCGACCGACTCCCCTCCTGGGTGCGCCACATCCATGGCCCCCTGCCCGACCCCGCCGCCCCCTACAACCGCTCCCACACCTTCAACCTCGGCGCCCGCGAGGCCCGCGCCCCGGTGCTGCTCCTGCACGACAACGACATGCTCGTGCCGGCCGGCTACGCCCGCCGCCTGCTGGAGCGGATCGCCCGTGGCTACGCGGTGGTGAACCCGAAGCGGTTCGTTTTCTATCTCGATGCGATCCACAGCGCCTCGGTGCTCGCCGGTTCGGACAACTACGCGGAGCAGCCCGCCGAAGCGATCGTGCAGAACCTGGAGGCCGGGGGCTCGATGGCGATCACCGCCGAGGCCTATGCCGCCATCGGCGGCATGGACGAGGGCTTTGTCGGCTGGGGCGGCGAAGACAACGAGTTCTGGGACCGCTGTCTCACCCGGCCCACCTGGATCTGGGGCTACGAGCCGATCGTGCACCTCTGGCACCGCGGCCAGCCCCTCAAGCACCGAAATGACAACCCCAACCTGGAGCGGGCCCGGGCGGTGATGCGCCGGCCTGCCCTGGAGCGCATCGCCGCCCTGCGGCCCACGCCGGTGCCCGGGCTGGTGAGCACGATCATCCCGGTGCACAACCGCTCCGCCCTGCTGCGCGAAGCCGTGGACAGCGTGCTCGCCCAGGACCACCGTCCGATCGAGATCGTCATCGTCGACGACGGCTCCAGCGACGACACCGGCGCCGTGGCCGATGGCCTGGCCACCGCCCATCCGGCGCTCATCCGGGTGATTCACCAACCCAATGGCGGGCCCGGCGCCGCCCGCCAGCGGGGGCTCGACCACAGCCGCGGCGAATTCATCCAGTACCTCGACAGCGACGACCTGCTGCTGCCCGGCAAGTTCTGCGCCCAGGTGGCGGCCCTGGAGGGGTCTGCCGGAGCCCAGATCGCCTATGGCCCCGGCCTGGAGGAGGACCATTCCCGGCGGCCCGTCGAACGGCGCGGCCCGATGCGGGCCACCGGCCAGCACCTGGAGCGGCTGTTTCCCCGGCTGCTGCTGGAGCGCTGGTGGACCACCAGCTGTCCGCTGTATCGGCGCGAGCTGATCGATCGCATCGGCCCCTGGCAGCCCTGGATCAACGAGGAGGACTGGGAGTACGACGGCAGGGCCGGCGCCACCGATGCTCCCCTGGTGTGGGTGCCGGTGCCGGTTTCGGTGCGGCGGATCCATATGGGAGACGATCACCTCAGCGACCGGGGCCACCTCGACCCCCGCAAGCTGGGGGACCGGGCCAGGGCGCAGGAGTCCCTGCTGAGCAGCGCCCTGGCCGCCGGCGTCGACCGCCGCAGCCCCGAAATGGCACGGTTCTCCCGCTCCGCCTTCCTGCTCAGCCGCCAGTGCGGTGCCGCCGGAGCGGAGCAGGCCTCCCACCGGCTGTTCCAGCTCGCCCGACGGACCGGGGCCTGGCAGCGACGCCGGCGGCTGGAATTCGTCGGCTACAGGCTGCTCGCCGCCGCCCTGGGATGGGGCCGGGCGGCACGCCTGACCATGGGGGTCCGGACACGGCTGCTGGCCAGGACCCCGCCCAGGGAGGAACATGACCTGAGGTGATGCAGCAGCCTGTGGAGCATGAATCCGTCACGGCACCGCTGGTGTCGGTGGTGATGGGGGTTCGCAATGGCGGAGCCAGCCTCGCCGCCACCCTCGATTCCCTCACCAGCCAGGAGGGGGTGAATCTGGAGATCGTGGTGATCAACGACGGCTCCAGCGACGACACCGGCGTCCTGCTCGCCGCCCGTGCCGCCGCCGAGCCGCGCCTGCGGGTGCTGGAGCGGCAGGGCCGCGGTCTCACCCGCTCCCTGATCGAAGGCTGCCAGGTGGCCCGCGGCCGTTTCATCGCCCGTCAGGATGCCGGCGACATCTCCCTGCCGGGCCGGCTGCTGCGGCAGGTGCGCTGCCTGGAGGAGAACCCGGACGCCAGCCTCTGCTCCACCCATGTGCGGCTGGTGGTGCCGGAAGGGGCCACGGTCCGGGTGAACGCACTGAAGCCAGAGGAGCTTGCCGATGGACTCACCGGTCCCGCCGCCCACGGCTCAGTGATGCTGCGCCGCAGCGCCTACGAGCTCGCCGGAGGTTACCGGCCGATGTTCTACTTCGCCCAGGACATCGATTTGTGGAGCCGGATGGTGGAGGTCGGCAGCCACCTCGTGGTGCCAGAGGTGCTCTACGAGGCCACCCTCTCCCCCGGATCGATCAGCGGGTCGCGGCGCCAGGAGCAGGCGGCTTTCCACGCCCTGATCGTGGCGGCCACCCAGGCGCGCCGCAGCGGCCAACCGGAGGCGTCCGTCCTGGCCGAGGCGGAGGCCCTGAGCGACCGCTGCCGCAGCTCCAGGGCCCAACCCCGCCGGCAAGCCGATGGGGCCTACTTCATCGGTGCCTGCCTCAGCGCCGAGCGTCCTGACCTGGCCCGCCTCTATATGCGCCAGGCCCTCGCCCTCAACCCTTGGCACCTCAAGGCCCGGCTCAAGCTGGCCGCCTTGCCATGACCCTCAGCGTCGCGATTCCCACCTACGGCCGCGATCAGGTGCTGGTCGACAGCGTCGCCGCCCTGTTGGCCCTGGATCCACCCCCTTTCGAGCTGCTCGTCGTCGACCAGACGCCCCGCCACGATCCCGACTGCGAAGCAAGGCTGGGCGCCTGGCAGGCGGAGGGACGGATCAAGTGGCTGCGGCTGCCGGCCCCCTCGATCACCGGCGCCATGAACGTGGCCCTGCAGGAGGCCCGCGGCGAGCGGGTGCTGTTCCTCGACGACGACATCCTGCCGGACCCGGAGCTGCTCAACGCCCACGAACGGGCGGGCGGAGCCGACCCCAACGCGATGCTCGCCGGCCGGGTGCTGCAGCCCTGGCACCAGGGCCAGAGCGATCCGGAGGACGGGCCATTCCTGTTCAACAGCCTGCGGCCCCGCTCCGTGGAGGAGTTCATGGGGGGCAACGTGGCCATTCCCCGGCGGCTGGCCCTGGAGCTGGGGGGGTTCGACCAGAACTTCGTGCGGGTGGCCTACCGCTTCGAGGCTGAATTCGCCTTTCGCTGGCGCCAGGCCGGCCATCCGATCCAGTACGTGCCCGGCGCCCTGATCCACCACCTCAGGGCCGAGCGGGGCGGCACCCGGAGCTACGGCAAGCACCTCACAACGGTGAAGCCCGACCACGCCGTGGGGCGCTACTACTTTCAACTGCGCACCCAGCCCCTGCCGGCGGCGCTGGCAGGTTGCCTGCGGGGCTGGCTGGGATCGGTGCGGAGTCGTCACCATCTGCGCCATCCCTGGTGGATCCCCCCCACCCTGGTCGCCGAAGGACGCGGCCTGCTCTGGGCCCTGCGCCTGCAGAGGAAAGGGCCGGCCCTGCTGCCGACGCGCCGGAGCCGGCTGCTGATCGCCGGCAGCCATCCGATCCAGTACCAGACACCCCTGTTTCAGGCCCTCAGCACCGCCCCCGGCGTACGCAGCGACGTGCTCTATCTCACCCTTCCGGACGCCCGGACCCAGGGGCTGGGATTCGGGGTTTCCTTCGAGTGGGACGTGCCGCTGCTGGAGGGTTACGCCTGGCACGAAGCCACCAGCGGCCGGGGCCGCGGCATCACGTCCGGCTACCGGGGCGTCTGGCTGGCCCGCCCCCTGGGGGAGCTGGGGTTCGGTCCCGGCCGGGAGCGGCCCGATGCCCTGCTGCTGACCGGCTGGCACTTCCTGGGGATGGTGCAGCTGTTCAGCGCCGCCCGCCTGCAGGGCCTGCCGGTGCTGCTGCGCATGGATTCCAACGCCTTCCGCCCCAGACCCTGGCCCCTGACACTCGCCTACTGGTTCCTGTTCCGGGGGGTCTCGGTCGGCCTTCCCGTCGGCACGGCCAATGCCCGCTGGTACCGCCAGTTCGGTGTCCCCCAGAAGCGACTGGTGCCCTCCCCCCACTTTGTGGACAACGCCTACTTCAGCGAGCGGGCCGGCGCCCTGCGCCCCCGCCGGGAAGAGCTGCGCCAGCGCTGGTCCATCCCCCGGGAGGCCTTCTGCTTTCTGTTCGCCGGCAAGCTCCAGCCCAAGAAGCGCCCGTTCGACCTGCTCGAAGCGCTGCGGTTGCTGCTGGTGGATCCCCTGGCCCCGCCGGTGCATCTGCTGCTGGTGGGCACCGGTCCCCTCGAGGAGGGCTGCCGAGCACTGGCCGCCCAGCACCGCCTGCCGGTGAGCTTCGCCGGCTTCCTGAATCAATCCGAAATGCCGTCGGCCTATGCGGTGGCCGACAGCCTCGTGCTGCCCTCCGACCACGGCGAGACCTGGGGCCTGGTGGTGAACGAGGCCATGGCCTGCGGGCTGCCGGCGATCGTGAGCGACCAGGTGGGATGCGCCGAGGATCTGGTGATCGAGGGCCGCACGGGCCTGGTGAGCCCCGTCGGCCAGCCAGCGGCCCTGGCCGCCGCCCTCGGGCGGATGGCCGCCGATCCCGCCGCCGCCGCCCGCATGGGGGCAGCGGCCAAAGAGCTCGTCCAGGACCATTTCAGCGTGCGGAACGCCGCCGAGGGGATCCTGGCGGGGCTAGCCCTGCTGGAGCAGCGCTGAGA
Source organism: Cyanobium sp. Cruz CV13-4-11 (assembly GCF_024346055.1). Classification (GTDB taxonomy): domain Bacteria; phylum Cyanobacteriota; class Cyanobacteriia; order PCC-6307; family Cyanobiaceae; genus Cyanobium. Next base: position 103,285 of record NZ_JAGQCH010000003.1, on the reverse strand, counting down.
TGGCCAGGACCCTGATCCTCTCCCTGCAACCCCCGGGGGGGGGCGGCGTCCAGGCCCGCCGCTACGCCAAGTTGCTGCCCCATCTGCCTGCGGCGGGCTGGGAGTTCCATGTCGTCGGTCCCGACCCCCGGCTGGATGCCGTCACACCGGAGCCCTTCGCCGGCCAGGAGCAGTTCTGCCACTACAGCCGGTGGGTCTCCCGTTCCCGTCGCTGCGCCATCCGCAAGAACCGCCGCAGGGCGGGCACCCCGCTCCATCTGTGGTTCGGCCTGCGCCAGCTGATCCACCTGAGGCTGGAGGGGCTGGACGGCCACAACCCCCAGACGCACGCCCTCGAGGGCCTCAGGGCCATGGCCCTGGAGACGGCAGCAACGATCCCCTTTGATCTGGTGGCCGGGATCTGCCCGGATTTCCTGGTGCTGGAAATCGCCATGGAGGTGGCCGGACAACTCGGCAAACCCTTCGTCGCCATCTATGACGATCCCTACGGCCACCGGGAGAAAGGCCTCTTTCATCCGGCCCACCCCGAGCGCCAGCGGGCCGTGCTGGCCGCGGCGGCGGGGGCCGTGTTCGCCTCGCCTCTCACCCTGGAGCGCTATCGGCAGCAGGGGCTGCTCGGATCCACACCAGCCCGCTTCCTGCCCGACTGCTTCGAGGAGGGCGCCCAGCCCCCCCCACTGACCGCCCCCCCACTGACCGCCACCAGGACAGCTCCGGCGGCCCCCGTGGAGCCGATGGCGGAGACCGGCGCCCCACTGACGCTCTTTCACCCCGGCAACCTGGGCCCCTGGCGGCCGATTGAGCCCCTGCTCGAGGCCGTGCGGCGATGGCAGCTCGAGGGGAATGGGGCGTTGCGAATCCTCCTCTACGGCTATCTCTACGAAGCGGCCAGAACCACCATCCGCAGCGACCCCTACCTGCGCAACGTCATCAGGGTCGAGGCCGCGGTGAGCAACGAACGCTCCCACCAGTTGGCCGAGGCCGCCGATGCCCTGCTGGTGCTGATCGGGCCACGCCACACGGACAACCTGCCCTCGAAATTCTTCGAATACCTCCCCCACGCCACGCCGGTGCTGGTGGCAGGACCGGCGGGCAACCCGCTCCAGGGCATCCTCGAGGACCTGCACAAAGGCCTCTACTGCGACATCGAGAGCAGCACGGCCATCTTCGACGCCCTGGTGGCGTTGCAACGCCAGGCCGGCGGGTACCGGGAACGTCACCCCCACAACCGGGACAGCATCGGCGCCTACGCCGCCCCCCAGGTGGCCAGGGCCTGGGGGGTGGCCTTCGATCGCTTCCTGGCTGATCGCCGCACGCCATGAGGGTCCTGCACGTCATCCCCTCCATCAGTCCGCTGCGGGGGGGGCCCAGTCGGTCCGTGATCGACATGGTGGCGACCCTGCGCCTCCAGGACGTGGACGCCGCCATCCTCACCACCAACGACCATGGCCCTGGCCTGCATCCGGATCTTGTCACCGGGCGCTGGCAGTGGCACCAGGGGGTGCCGGTGCTGGCCTTTCCGCGCTGGAGTCCGCCGGTGGCCGCCCTGCGGGAGTTCGCCTTCAGCCCCGCGCTCAGCCTGTGGCTGGCCAGGAATCTGAAGCGGTACGAGCTGCTCCACATCCATGCCCTGTTCTCCTATCCCTGCACCAGCGCCATGGCCCAGGCCCGCTGGGCCGGTGTTCCCTACATCCTGCGCAGCATCGGCCAGCTGAGCCCGTGGAGCCTGGCCCAGAGCCCCGGCCGCAAACGCCTGATGCTGAGGCTGATCGAGCGACGCAATCTGCAACGGGCGGCCCTCCTGCACTTCACCACCAAGGCCGAACGGGACGAAGCCGCCTGCCTTGGCCTGGTGCCGCCAAGCCTGGTGCTGCCCCTGGGGGTGCGCGGCCCTGACCTCCCGGCCCAGCCGGCGGATCACCTGGGCCCTACGGCTCCGGTTCATTTCCTGTTCCTGTCGCGGCTGCACCCGAAGAAGCAGCTGGAGAACCTGCTGGACGCCCTGGCCCTCCTGCAGCGGCGGCGGCCCCAAGCCAGCTGGGATCTGGCCATCGCCGGCGACGGAGAGCCCCGTTATGTCGCCGCCCTGCAGGAACGCGCCAGGGGGCTGGGCCTTGGGGAGCGCTGCTGCTGGTTGGGGTTCGTGGCGGGGGAAGCCAAGTGGCGGGCCCTGGAGGCGGCCGACTGGTATGTCCTGCCATCGGCGGCGGAGAATTTCGGCATCGCGGCCGTCGAAGCTCTCGCGGCCGGCACCCCCGTGATCCTGTCCCCCGAGGTGGCTGTGGCGGCCGACGTGGCCCGTGCAGGCGCCGGCCTGGTCAGCGCCAGCGACCCGGAAGCCCTGGCGCTGACCCTGGCCACTGCCCTGGAGCGTCCTTCCCTGTCAAGGCGAGCTGCAGCGCTTAACCTGGCGGAAAAGGCTTTTTCCTGGAGCACGATCGCCCTTCAGCTGCGTGACGCCTACCGCCAGGTGCTGACCTCTTCCGCCGGCCGATGACCATCCTGCTGCTGATCGTGCTCTTCGGAGCCCTTGCCGCCGTGCTGCTGGACGGCGACTGGCGCGCCGGCCTGATGGTCACGCTGATCATCGGCTTCGTACAAGATCCCCTGCGCAAGATCACGCCTGATCAGCCCAGCTACATGGTCGGCCTGGTGCTGATCGGGTTCGCGCTCTGCGGCGTGGTGCTCCTGGAGCGTGCAGGGCGCTTCAACCTGCGGGCGATGTTCTGGACCGTGCCGCAATTCGATGGCTGGGTGACGGTCTACTTCAGCCTGATCGCGCTCCAGAGCCTCAACAGCTTCGCCCGCTTCTCCGACATCCAGCTCACCGCAATCGGAGCCGCCTTCTATCTGGCGCCGGCCCTCGGGCTCTGGGTGGGCTTCCAGGTGGGATGCAACCTGCCCTTACTGAAACGTCTGCTGACGCTCTATCTGGTCGGCTCGGCGGTGATAGCGGTCACCGTGTATCTCAGCTTCCAGGGCATCGACCATCCCACCCTCAAGGAGGTGGGCGAGGGACTGTTGATCACCTTCCGCTATGGATTCTCGGCCCAGGGGGCCTCGGGGTTCTGGCGCACCAGTGAAATCGCCTCCTGGCAGCTTTCGGCCGCCGCCTGCATCGCCGCGTCGATGGCCATCGCCAGCCAGAAACCCACCACCCAGTTCAGCTTGTTGTTGATGGCGGCTGGCTTTGCCTTCCTTACTCTCCTCACCGGGCGCCGCAAGGCCCAGGTTCTGATCATGGCCTTCGTGGCCATCTATCTGCTGCTGTTCAGCCGCCGGGCCAGCCCCGCCTCCAAGGAGCGGGTGATCACCAGTGTGCTCGGCGTGGCAGGCATCTCCTATCCCCTCTATGCCTTCATTCTTTCGGAGAATCTCGGCGAGAACTTCGGCGAATACACCAACCGCTCGCTCACCATCCAGCAGGATCTGGTCGAGCGCTTCGACACCCAGGGCATCGGCGCCACCCTCAGGGCCATCCAGGTCTCGGATGGCATCGGCATGGGGGTGGGTGCCGGCGCCAGCACGGGCGGCCTCATCCAGAATGCCTCCCGCAACGCCATTCAGAGCATCGGTTTTGTCTCCGAGGGTGGCGGGGGGCGCCTGATCCTGGAACTCGGCATTCCAGGCATGGTGATCCTTGGGGTGATCCTGGCGCTGCTGGGCTTGGTGCTGCTGCGCAACTTCCGGCTGCTCAAGCAGCTGCCCCAGTCCACCTCCGCCCTGCTGATGGGCCTCATGTCCTTTGCCCTGGCCAACGTGCCGGCGTTCTTCTCCGCCGCCCAGCTCTACGGCGACCCCTTCGTGCTGATTCTGATGAGTCTTTGTCTGGGGTCGTTTCTGGCCATTCCCAGCCTGGTGTCCCAACAACAGCAGCAGTGGGCCCTCTGGCAACACCAGCAGCAGCGCCAGCTCCTGCTGGAGCAACGCTCCCAACCCCTGGCATGAGCCTGCCCGAGGCTACACGAGATCAGCTGACCGCCCTGATCCTGACCTACAACGAAGAGGCCAACATTGCCCGCACCCTGGATCACCTGCGCTGGCTGGATTCCATCCTGGTGATCGACAGTGGCAGCAACGACGCCACCCTTTCGATCCTCGCCAACCACGCCAGCGTCCGGGTGCTGCATCGCCCCTTCGACAGCTTTGCTGACCAGTGCAATTTCGGCCTGGATCAGATCGACACCCCCTGGATCCTCAGCCTGGATGCCGACTACCTGATCCCGCCGTCACTGGCGAGCGAGATCCAGACAGTGATCCGGGATCCCCAGAACGCGCCGGTGGCAGGCTTCTCCATCCCCTTCCGCTACTGCATCGGTGGCAGCCCCCTGCGCAGCGGGCTGCTGCCGCTGCGGATCAGCCTCTATCGCCGTGGCCTGGGCCGCTACCGCAACGACGGCCATGGGCACCGCATCATCCTGTCGGGCCCCGTCAAACAACTGCGGCAGCCGATCTTCCACGACGACCGCAAACCTCTGCAGCGCTGGCTGGCATCCCAGGGGACCTACCTGGCGATCGAGGCGGCCAAGCTGCGCGCCACTCCGTCACGCGAGCTGTCGCTGGCAGATCGCCTGCGCAAGCACACACCGCTGGCCCCCTTTGCCGCGCTGCTGTTCTGCCTGCTTTGGAAGGGCGGCGTGCTGGAAGGCTGGCGCGGCTGGGCCTATGCCCAGCAACGCATGTATGCCGAACTGCTGCTGCATCTGATGCTTCTGGAAGATCACCCCAGCCTGTCAACACCGCCTTGACAGGACACGCGATTCCGCAGGATCTGGATGTTGCCTTATGGTCCGCCCTGACTGACGGAGGCGTTCCCGCTCCTCCGCTCAGCCATATCCTTCGCGATCGAAAGGCTCCCCCGCCCGCCCAGTCCCCGACGTTCCCCCCGCCTCCAACTTTTCGATGCCTTCGATCCTGATCACCGGCGGCGCCGGTTTCATCGGCGTCAACGCCGCCCAGCACTTCGCCTCCCTGGGGTGGGAGGTGGCGATTCTCGACAATCTGTCCCGTCGGGGCACGGAGGACAATCTCCGCTGGCTGCTCAGCCAGCATCCCGCCATCGCCTTCCATCGCGTCGACATCCGCCAGGCGGACGCCCTGGCCGAGGTCGTGGCCAGCCTGCGCCCCTCGATGCTGCTGCACCTGGCGGCCCAGGTGGCGGTCACCACCTCCTACACCAACCCCCGGGAGGATTTCGAGATCAACGCCCTCGGCACCTTCAACGTGATGGAGGCGGTCAGGCTCCATTCCCCTGAGAGTTTCGTGCTCTACGCCTCCACCAACAAGGTGTATGGCGGCATGGAAACCGTGGCGGTGGAATTGACACCCCATGGCTACCGCTTCCGGGATCTGCCCGCCGGTGTTCCCGAAAGCCAGCCCCTCGACTTCCACTCCCCCTATGGCTGCTCCAAGGGGGTCGCTGATCAGTACACGATCGATTACGCCCGCATCTACGACCTGCACACCTGCGCCTTCCGCCAGTCGTGCATCTACGGCACGCGCCAGTTCGGCATCGAAGACCAGGGCTGGGTGGCCTGGTTCAGCATCGCCGCCCTGCTAGAGCGGCCGATCACCCTCTACGGCGACGGCTGGCAGACCCGGGACGTGCTCGACGTGCGGGACCTGGCCCGGGCCTACGCCGCCGCCTGGGACCATCGCGACACGATCAGCGGCCAGGCCTTCAACATCGGCGGGGGCCCCGTCAACACGCTCTGCCTGCGCGACCTGCTGCGCTTCCTCGAAGAAGAGCTGGCGATCACGCTCAGCCCCCTGAGCGGCCAGTCCCGGCCCGGCGACCAGCCTGTGTTCATCTGCGATGTCACGAAGGCCGCCGAACAGCTGGGCTGGGCACCGGAGATCAGTGTTGATGCAGGCGTGCGCCATCTGATCCGCTGGGTCCGCGACAACCGGGACCTGTTCGGCTGGTTGAAACAATGAGCCTGCCGCGGGCCCTGATCAGCACCATCGAGCCGGTGGATGGGGGCGTTCCCGCCATGACCGCCTGCGTCGCCAGGATGCTGGAGGAGCTCGGCATTGAACCCGTCTTCGCCTGGTATGCCCCCTGGAGCACCCATCCGAAGCTGTCGGTTCCCCTCCATGCCGTCCCCAGCGGCCGGCGGCCCGGCCAGCTGCAGCGCCGCGTCTACGGCGACCACGAAGGCCATGGCCTGGGGGTCTGGCTGCCGGAGCTGGAGTTCACCCACTACCTGCCCAGGCGCGCCTGGCGGCAGTTGATCGCCGGCTGCGACCTGCACCTGTCGGTCACCGGCAATCCCCTCTGCGCCATCCCCTATGCCCGCCTGGGGATCCCCTTTCTGGCCTGGGTGGCCACCCCCTGGCAGGACGACCGGGTCGACCGCGTCAAACGCTTCTCCAGGCCGCGGCGGCTGCTCGACCAGGGCCTCAACGGCCCGGTGCTGAAGCGGCTGGAACGCCAGGTGCTCCAGGCCCCCCGGGGGCGCATTCTGGCGTTGAGCGGCTACACGGCCAAGGCCCTGGAGTCCATCGCCCGCCGCCCCATGGACGGGGTGATGCGCATGCCGGTGAATCCCGCCATCTTCTTTCCTGCCCCTGAAAGGCTTGTGCCCTGGCGCATCGGCTTCGCCGGCCGTTACGCCGACCCGCGCAAACAGATCACCCTGCTGCTGGAGGCCGTGGCCAGGCTCGCGGCGCAGGGTCATCCGGTGCAGCTCGTGCTGGCGGGCGAGCAGGATGTCCATCGGCTGCAGGGGCCCCTGGCGGCGATGGGACTCGAAGGACGGGTGCAGTGCCACCCCTGCCTTGGCCCCAGCGCCCTGGCGGAGGTGTTGCAGGGTCTGGATCTGTTCGTGATCCCTTCCCACCAGGAGGGCCTCTGCATTGCGGCCCTCGAGGCGATGGCCTGCGGGGTCCCTGTCGTCAGCACCCGCTGCGGGGGGCCGGAGGATTACGTGATCGACGGCCTCACGGGCCAGCTGGTGGCCAGTGAGCCCACCGCCATGGCGGCGGCGATCGCAGCGATCGGCTCCGATCGGGGCCTGCGCGAGCGCCTCTCCGCCGGGGCGCTGGCCTGGGTGCGGGAGCAGGCCAGCCCGGAGGCGGCCCGACGCACCTTCCTGGCCCACCTGGAGGCCTAGAGACGATGTGCGGCATCGCGGGCCAGCTGGGCCGGGAACCGGGCGACTTCGCCGCCAGGGTCGGCCCTCGGCTCGCCCACCGGGGACCCGATGACTCCGGCGTCTGGCAGGACGCCGGCGCCTGCCTGGTGCACCGGCGCCTGGCGATTCTGGATCTCTCTCCCCTGGGCCACCAGCCGATGGCCTCCCGGTGCGGCCGCTGGCAGCTGGTGTTCAACGGTGAGATCTACAACCACGCCGAACTGCGCCGCCGGTTGGAAGCGGAGGGGCAGCACTTCCGGGGCAGCGGCGACACCGAGGTGCTGCTGGCCTGGCTGGTCCGCTGGGGTCGGGACGGGCTGGCGGCGTTGCGCGGCATGTTCGCCTTCTGCCTGTACGACAGCCGGGAGCGCAGCGCCCTGCTCGCCCGCGATCCCCACGGCATCAAGCCCCTCTACCTGCGCAGCGGACCGGAGGGCTCCCTCGCCTTCGCCTCGGAGCTGCGGGCGCTGTTGGCAGCTGATCCCGGTCACCCCAGCCTGGATCGCCAGTCCCTGGCCCGGTTCCTGGCCACCGGATCGGTGAGCGAGCCCGCCACCCTGGTGGAGGGCGTGCAGCGCCTGCCCTGCGGCCACGCCGCCAGCTGGCGCCAGGGTGAGCTGGCCGTGCATCCCTGGGGGGCCCTGCCGGAGTGTCTCGCAGGGGCCGCCATCGACAACGGCATGACGACGGCCGAGGCCGTGGCCCTCACCCGCTCGGCGCTCGAGGACTCGGTGGCGGCCCACATGGTGAGCGATGTGCCGGTGGGGCTGTTCCTCAGCGCCGGGCTTGATTCCGCTTCCCTGCTGGCGCTGGCCCCCCGGGGCCTGCACACCTTCACCATCGGCTTCGCGGCGGCAGGGGCCGGCGGCTTCGATGAATCCGGGCCGGCGGCCCGCATCGCCGCCCACTTCGGGGCCCATCACACGCCCCTGAACCTCACGGCCGACCAGGCCCGCCAGTGGCTGCCGTCCTTCCTGGCCAGCCAGGACCAGCCCTCGATTGACGGGTACAACACCTGGTGCGTGGCCCGCCTGGCCACGGAGCACGGGCTGAAGGTGGCCCTCTCCGGGCTCGGCGGGGATGAGCTGTTCGGTGGCTACCCCAGCTTCCGGATGGTGCCGAAGCTGCGGCGCTGGCGGAGCCTGATCGGCCCCGCCGGCCCGCCGGCGGCCTGGATTCTGCGCCGCCTGCCCCAGGGCCGCCGCGCCAGGATGCAGCGGATCACCGGGTTGCTGGAAGCCCCCGCCGACCTCGGCCGGGCCTACGGATGTTTCCGGGGTCTGTTCTCGCCCACCGAAATCGATCGCCTGCTGACGCACTGGGGGCTCAGCGCCTCTGGGGACTCACCGGCGGCCGTCGAGTCCTGCGGGGATGGGGCGCCGGCGGGACGGGAAGGGGTGGCCTGGCTTGAGGGCACCCGCTACCTGCGCAACCAGCTGCTGCCGGACAGTGACGTGATGGCCATGGCCGCCGGACTGGAACTGCGCCTGCCCCTGGTGGATGCGCAACTACAGCGCAAGCTGGCGCCGATCCCCGCCGGCCTGCGGCTGGCGGAGGGCAAGCAGCTACTGGAGAGCAGCGTGCCGGAGCTCCCCGACTGGTTCCTGAACCGCCCCAAGCAGGGATTCCGATTCCCGTTCCAGCTGTGGCTCGACGACCCGGCCTCACCCCTGGCCCTGCGGCTGCCCTCGACACCCCGGGGGATCGACCTGGCCCCCTGGTACAGGCGCTGGAGCCTGATGGTGCTGCAGCACTGGCTGGAGGTGCACCTCGGGGTGAGCCTGTCCGCGGCCCCGCGTCGATGAACGCCACACCGCGGCGCTTCCCAGGGTTACCCCAGGACATGTCCCCTAGGATCAGGCGGCGACTGGACACCCAAGCCGCCCGACCACCGGCTCCTCTGTTTCGTCCATCCGTTAGGGGCTATCGAGGCCGATCCGACCCTGAGAGCCACTCTCCCGGCTCCATGACCTTGAAACGGTGCGTGGAGCCTCGGACCCTTCCGAGGCTGGCCGATGCCACCAGCGCCCCCCCCCCCCCGCCAACCGGTTCTCCAGCTTCATGACGCTCATCCTGGGCATCAATGCCTTCCACGCCGATGCGGCCGCCGCCCTGGTGAAGGATGGCGTGATCGTTGCCGCCGCCGAGGAGGAGCGCTTCCGCCGCATCAAGCACTGGGCCGGCTTCCCCACCGAGGCCATGGCCTGGTGTCTGGCCGATGCCGGCGTGGGGCCTGCCGACCTCGACCACATCGCCATCAACTCCCAGCCGGGTGCCCACCGCTGGCGCAAGGTGGCCTACACCCTGGCCCGCCGCCCCGATCCCCGCTTCCTGGTTGCCCGCTGGCGCAACAAGCGCGAAAGGGCAGGCCTGGCCCAGCAGCTGGCCCTGGCCTTCCCAGGCGCGGAGATCGGGGCCCGACTGCACTTCGTGGAGCACCACCGGGCCCACCTGGCCTCGGCCTTCTTCGCCTCCCCCTTCCAGGAGGCCGCCGTGATCTCGGTGGATGGCTTCGGCGACTTCGCCAGCGGCGCCTGGGGCCATGGCCAGGGCAACCAGCTCAGCCTCGATGGCCAGATCTGGTTCCCCCATTCCCTTGGCGCCTTCTACACGGCGATCACCCAGTACCTGGGCTTCCCCAACTACGGCGACGAGTACAAGGTGATGGGGCTGGCGCCCTACGGCCAGCCCACCCGCATGGAGGCCATGCGCCGTATCGTGCGGCTCCAGGACGACGGCACCTACCGCCTGGATCTGCGCTACTTCCTCCACGCCACCCAGAAGCTGCCGCACCAGTGGAGCAACGGAGCCCCGGTGGTGGGCGGCCACTGGAGCCCGGAGCTGGAGTCCCTGCTCGGCCCTGCCCGGCAGGCGGATGAGCCGCTCCAGCAGCAGCACATGGACATCGCCCGCTCGGCCCAGACGATGTACGAGGAAGCGTTCTTCCACCTGCTGCGGGCCCTGCACCGAAGCCACCCCAGCGACCAGCTCTGCATCGCCGGGGGCTGCGGTGCCAACTCGGTGGCTAACGGCAAGGTGACCCTGGCCACCCCGTTCCAGCGGGTGTATGTCCAGGCGGCCGCGGGTGACGCTGGAGGCGCCCTCGGTGCGGCCCTCGATGTGTGGCACGGGCTGGGCCGGTCCCGTTCCGCGCCGATGCGCCATGCCTACCTGGGCAGCCAGCCGGCACCTGGAGAGGTGGAGGAGTTGCTCGCCAGTCCAACCACCCGCGCGGCCCTGGAGCAGGCCCAGTGCAGCCTGGAGCGTCCGGAGGAGGCTGCCCTCTGCCAGCAGGTCGCAGCGGCGATCGCCGAGGGGCTGGTGATCGGCTGGTTCGATGGCCGCATGGAGTGGGGCCCTCGGGCCCTGGGCCACCGTTCGATCCTCGGCGACCCCCGCCGTGCCGACATGAAGGACATCCTCAACCTCAAGATCAAGCGGAGGGAATCGTTCCGTCCTTTCGCCCCGTCGGTGCTGAAGGAGGCCGTGGGCGACTGGTTCAGCCTCGATGGGGAGGTGCCCTTCATGATGCAGGTGTATCCGATCCGTGAGGAGCAGCGGGCCCGCATCCCGGCCGTCACCCATGTGGATGGCAGCGGCCGTCTCCAGACCGTGAACGCCGCCGACAATGGCCGCTATTACCACCTGATCCGGGCCTTCGCCGACCGGACCGGCGTGCCGATGGTGCTGAACACCTCGTTCAACGAAAACGAGCCGATCGTCTGCACCCCCGCCCAGGCCCTCGACTGCTTCCTGCGCACCCGCATGGACCTGCTGGTGCTGGGTGACGTGCTGATCCGCCGGCAGGGGTGAGCTCCACTGCTGCCGCAGGTGCCGCCCTGCCCCCCGGAGCCGCCAACGGGCTCAGCCTGATCGTTCCAACCCTCGATTCCCACCTGCTGTTGCCCCGGCTGGCCACCTCCCTGCAGCGCCAGAGCTGGCCCCACTGGCGCGTGCTGTTCATCGATGGCCCCAGCAGGCCGGAACACCGGGCCTGGCTGGACGCTGTCTGCCACCGGGACAAGCGCTTCACCTGGCAGCCCCAGGACCCGGCGTTTCCAGGCATCTTCGGCGCCATGAACCAGGGCTTCCTCGCCGCGCCCCCGGACCACTGGCTGCTGTTCTGGGGCAGTGATGACTGGGCACCCGGCCCTACCGTGCTGGAGGAGGCGCTCAAAGCGACCCGGCCGGACAGGCCAGGGGGCGACCCGCCGGATCTGGTGGTCTGCCGCGGCCGCTACGCCGGGACCGGCAAGGACGGGGCGATCCGGCTGGGACGCTCAACCACCTTTTCCAGCTGTGGGGCCTACCGCCTCAGCCTGTTTCTGGGCTCCACCCCACCCCACCAGGCCACCCTGATCGGGCCGGGGGCCCGCCGCCGCGTTGATCAGTTCGCCGCACCCTTCCGCCTCTCCGCCGACCTCGACTACTTCCTCCGCCTGAGCGCCTGCGCTGACCTCTCGGCGCGGGGGGTGGATGTGGAGCTGGTGCACATGGGCGAGGCGGGTGTCAGCGGCCAGCAGACCCGCCGACGGCTTCAGGAGGTGAGGCTGGCCTATGGCCGGGCTTTCGGCTGGCGCTGGTGGATCCCCTTCAGCCTGCGCTACGTCCGGAGGGTCTGGAGTCGCCTTCCCGGGCCGAGGCAGGCGCGAAACCCCAACAGACAGGACCGATAAGCTGGCTCAAGCTTGCGCATCGATTCCCTTGCCCGAGGAGGAGAGGCCACCAGGTGCTGACCTGCAACCACGGCGGGAACGGGTCAGGAAAAAAAACCAACGGCAGAGGCAGGGCTCGTGGCTCCAGCGCCTCTGGTCGAACCGGAACACCCGTCTGGGCATCGTGGCCCTGGGCGTTTCGGCTGGCCTCGCCTGGTTCTTCGCCCCCGCCTGGCTGGGAAAGCGGGCAGCCTCCCCTCGGCCCTCACGGGAGGTCGTCCGCACACTCCCCGGGGGCGACGGGACGGGAACCCAGGTGATCTCCGCCTTCATCGAGGATCCCTGGCGCAGCCAGTCGGCCCTGCTGCTCTGGCGGGAGCGGCCAGGCGCACTGCTGGTGCTGCAGGGAAACGCCGAGTACCAGGCCATCACCTACAACCATCTCCGCAACCGACGGCTCTGGCCCCGGGACACCTCGAAACTGCTGCGCCTGCTTCGCGGCTGCGACACGGTCGGACAGGTGACCGCCCTTGCGCAACGGCTGGAGACCAGGCCCGGGCAGGGCCGTCTCACCTTCGTGACCGCTGAAACCCACATGGCCCGTACACTCGCCATCGCCCGGATCGTCTATGCCGGCACCGGCTGGCAGGTGGAAGGCTCCGACGCCCAGACCGGGGATCTGCGGCCCGAATCCCAGCTGCGGCTCTGGCGCGACCAACTGCGCGCCTCCCTCTGGAGACTGACGGGGTGGGATGGTCGTCTCGACGGCAACGACTGCGTCTGATCCCCCCTTGACCCTCCCCTCAGCTGTCCCGATCACGCTCTTCGGAGCCACCAGCCCGAGCGGTCAAGCCCTGATCGAGCTGGCCAGGGGGCGCCCGCTCATGGTGGCCGGCCGACGTCAACCTCTGGTGCCGGCCTGGGGCGGCGATCCACCGCCTTTTCTTCCCTGTGATCTGGAGCAAGCCGGCGGGACGGGCCCGGCACCGCTGGGGTTGCTGATCAGCTTTGCCCCCATCTGGTCCTTCGCACCCTGGCTGGCCGGCTTGGCCGCCAGGGACCCTGCTGGCGTCGGCGCCCTGCAGGGGGTGGTCGCCTGCTCCTCCTCCTCGGTGATCACCAAACGGTTCGCCGCCAATGGCTTCGACCGGGATCTGGTGCAGCGGCTGCGGCGGGCGGAGGAGCAGCTGACGCTGACCTGCGCGGCCCACGGCCTGCCGCTGCGCATCCTGGCGCCCACCCTCATCTATGGCCAGGCCGGCCTCCTCGGCGATCGCAACCTGAGCCAGCTGCGCCGATTGCTGCGCCGCCTGCCCCTGCTGCCCCTGCCCGGCCAGGGGGGTCTGCGGCAGCCCATCCACTGCCGCCAGCTGGCCGCCGTGGCCCTCCACCTGGCCGACCGCCTGCCCCTGGCCGGAGACCATCCATCCGAGCCGGTGCACCTGCCCCTCGGCGGCGATGACACCCTCCCCTACGCCACCATGCTGCGCCGCCTGCAGGACGCGACCGAGCCCGGCGATGCGGCCCGACGCTGCCGGCTCCTGGCCCTGCCGCCACGCCTGTTCCAGACCCTGGCCGCACCGCTGCTGCTGCTCTCGCCAAAACGGTTTGAGGCGGTGCTGCGCATGGGTGCCGACCTGGCCGGTTTCACCCCGGCCCATCGCCTTCTGGGGGGACCGCCCGAGCCCTTCCCCGTGCTGCCGCTGGTGCCATGACCGCCCTGCATGGCCCGGCTGTTCTGCTGCTGGGCGGGGGCCTGGGGGCGCTGCTCCTGCACCTGCTGCTGCCGCTGCTGCGGCGCGCTCTGGTGGATCAGCCCAACGCCCGCAGCTCCCACCAGCGGCCCACCCCCCGGGGCGGGGGCCTGGCCTTTGTTCTGGTCGGCAGCGGCCTGGCCCCCCTCGCTGGCGGAGGCTGGCCGGCCTGGATTCCGCTGCTCTGCCTGCCACTGGCCCTGGTGGGCCTGCTGGATGACCGCCTCAAGCTGTCGGCAGCAGGGCGCTACGGCATCCAGATCGCCACAGCCGTCGCCCTGGTGGCGATCACCCCCCTGCCCCTGGTGTGGTGGCTGATGCCCGTGGCCTGGTTCGCTGTCACGGCGGTGATCAATTTCGTCAACTTCAGCGATGGCCTCGATGGACTCGTCGCCGGCTGCGCCTCCGTGCTGCTGAGCGTTGCGGCGCTGGCGATGGCCCCCACCGGCGGCAACGGCGTGCTTCCCCTGATCGGGGCCCTGCTGAGCTTCCTGGCCTGGAACTGGAGTCCGGCCCGGGTGTTCATGGGGGATGTGGGCAGCACGTTCCTCGGGGCGGTCATCGCCGGCATGGTCCTGCAGCAGGCCACCCCGGCCATGGCCCTGGGTCTGCTGCTGGCTGGCTTTCCCCTGCTGGGAGACCCCTGTCTCTGCGTTCTGCGCCGCTGGAAGGCCGGACAGCCCATCTTCCAGGCCCATCGGCTGCACCTCTACCAGCGCCTGCATCAGGCCGGCTGGCCCCACAGCCAGGTGGCACTCCTCTACATCGGCGCCACCGCCCTGCTGGGCGGGGCCCTCCTCGTCCAGGGCCTGGCCCTGGAGCTCGGCCTGCTGCTGGTGCAACTGGCCATTGGCCTCTGGCTGGATCGCCACCACGCCGTCCCCTTCCCACCTTGAAATGGCCGTAAAGTGGGATCCAACAGTCCAAGCCAGGCCAAGCCCATGATCCATTCCTCCATCCATCATTGTTGGATAGGAATGGCGATGCCCGCGCTACTGACTAGCGTCAATACCATGCGTTCCATCACCGCCAAAACATCAGATCCTCCTTAACCACCACCCCGTCTTCAAGCTTCCTGGATCCGCCATTCAACTTGCCTTCAGGTCCTTCCACAATTGAAGTTTCCCTTCTGATTTGTTCCTAGGGTGCCTTCACCCTAAGGCCTTTACCTGATGCCCCGATTCCCGTCGATCTGAACGATTGATTCCCCAGTTCTCCGTTCTTCGTTATGTGCAAAGGCAGCTGCTTGCCCGAAGGCTGCTGCTGGTTGTCTTTGATGGTCTGATGATCATCGCGGCCTACCTCGGGGCCTTCATTCTGCGATTGCCAGACACCACGTCCCTCAGGGGGTTTCTGCCAGCCACGATTCTGCTGTTGCCCCTGGCCGTGATCACGGGCGTGCCCGTGCTCGTGGTCTCCGGCTGGTACCGGGGGCTTACCCGCTACGCCGGCAGCCATTCCCTCTACGGACTGGTGCCCCGCTCAGGTTCGATGGTGCTGATCCTTCTGCTGATCAGCACCCTGATAGGGGGCCCCCAGCCACCGCGATCCTTCTGGATTCTCTACTGGCTGCTGTTCACCGGAGGGGCCATCGCCAGCCGCATCATCCTGCGCGACGTCCTGGTCCATCACCTTGACCAGCGCGACAATCACTCCCAGGGGGGCTCCCAGGGTGAGGCCACCCTCATCTACGGGGCCGGGGCCGCCGGGATGGGTCTGCTGCTGGCCCTGCGCAACGACCGCCGATTCCGCATTGTTGGTTTCCTGGACGACGACGAGGGGATTGAGGGCCGCACACTCCAGAACATGGCCATCCACACCCCCCTGCGGCTGCCCGGGCTGATCGAACGCCACGGGGTGCGCAAGGTGTTGCTCGCCATGCCGGCCATGTCCAGACGCCGCAAGCGTCTGCTGGTCGACCAGCTCACCCACAGGGGTCTGGAAGTGCTATCGATCCCCTCACTCGCCCAGATGGCCAGTGGCCAGAGGATCGTTTCCGACCTGCAGGCCGTGGCGATCGAAGATCTCCTGGGACGGGAGCCCTCCAACCCCGACCCGGTGCTGCTCAAGGCCGGTGTCAAAGGGAAGGTGGTGATGGTGACGGGTGCCGGTGGATCAATCGGCAGCGAACTCTGTCGCCAGGTCGTGGCGCTCGGTGCCACCCGGCTGTTGCTGCTGGAACGCAATGAGTTCGCCCTCTACGCCATAGAGCGGGAGCTGAGCTCCAAGACGGGCGCAGTCGAACTCCATGCCGTCCTGGGCGATGCCTGCAACGCCTCCCGCCTCACCCTGCTCTGCCGGCAGCACGGTGTGGAAACCATCTTCCATGCCGCCGCCTACAAACACGTCCCCCTCGTGGAGGCCAATCTCTGCGCAGGCATTGCCAACAACATCGGCGCCACGGAGGCCGTGATCGCCGCCACCCGCGCCTCTGGGGTCAGCCGACTCACCCTGATCTCCTCTGACAAGGCCGTGCGACCCACCAATGTCATGGGGGCCAGCAAGCGGATCTGCGAGCTACTGATCCAGGCGGCCGCCGCCGAGGTCGAAACGGGCGGCCCGATCCTGTCCATGGTCAGATTCGGCAATGTGCTGGGCTCATCCGGCTCGGTGATCCCCCTGTTTCACCAGCAGATCACCACAGGCGGCCCCGTCACCGTGACCCACCCGGCCATTACCCGCTACTTCATGACCATTCCGGAGGCCGTCCAGCTGGTGCTCCAGTCCACGGGCATGGCCATCGGCGGCGATCTGTTCCTTCTCGACATGGGAGAGCCTGTCAGGATCGCCGACCTGGCCAGGCAGATGATCGAACTGTCGGGCTTGCGGGTTCGGGACGACCACAACAGTGATGGCGACATCGCCATCCGCTACACCGGTCTGCGGCCAGGGGAAAAGCTCTACGAAGAGTTGCTGATCGGCACCGACGACCAACCCACCCAGCACCCGCTGATCCGCAAGGCCACCGAACCCAGGCGCGAGAGCGCGCAACTGTTGCCCCTGATCCAGCAGCTGCATGAAGCCCTGGCCAACTGGGACGAGGCGACGACCGCTGTACTCCTGCGCCGACTGGTGCCGGAATACGATCCAGAACAAAGGCTGGGTGCCCCACCTCTGGTCGACCCCCTGGCCCGATGAGCAACATCGCCAAACGTCTGATCAATGCGCTGCTCCTGAAGCTTCCCCCGTCCTGGCGGGCTTCCATTCCTGCCGTTCCCCCTCCGACGCCCCGCAATCTCTGGCTGGCCCTGGCCGCGGCTGTGGCGATCCAGAACATCGCCGTTTTCCAGAGCAGTCAGAGCGAGCACATCACCGTGTTTGCCGTGCTGGTGTGGGGGGGAGCGGTGATCTGCATGGAGGATCAGTTTGAGAACCTCGAACCCCGTCCCGCCGCCTGGGGGTTGATCATCGGCACCGTGCTCCTGGTGTGGGTGCTGGCCCGCTCGGCGGTGATCGTGCACTGGGACGGCCTGCTGTTCGGCCTCGCGCCGATCGGTGGTCTCGCCCTGGGCCTGATGGCCGAGAAGCCCGCCAACCTGGGCCGTTTCCGCGATCCCCTGCTCTGCCTGATGCTGCTGCCTGGCTTCGCCCTGTTGATGCGAATGCTGCCGGAAGAGCCCATCAGCCTGCTCACCGCCCAGGTCTCCGGTCTGTGGCTGAGTGTCCTGGGGCTCGATGTGATCGTCAACGCCCGCAGCGTACTGCTGCCGGGGGGGGGCGTGAAGGTGCTCGGGCCTTGCAACGGCGTCGACCTGATGGCCCAGATCCTCTGCGTCGGCGTGATCTTCCTGTTGGCCTTCCCGATCCGTTCCTGGAGTAGTCGCTGCCTCCTCTTTGTGATTGCGCCGCTGATCGGGCTGATCAGCAACACCTTCCGCATCGCCCTGCTGGCCGTCTTCGCGGGCAATGGCCACTCCAAGGGAAGCTGGTGGTTCGATTTCTTCCACCAGAGCACGGGATCCCTCGTCTTTTCCGGCGTGGCCGTCCTGATGTTCGGCATGGTCTACATGCGCCTTCTGGAAAGGGAACTGCCGCCGCTTCCCGCCCCACCGCCCAAGGAGAGCAGAACGTGATCACCCCTCCCCTGCTGGTGCGGTGGTATGCCACGTTGGCCACCGTCAGTGCACTCCTTGCCGCCCAGGCGATCGTTTTTCCACGCTGGCAGGCGGCTCCCGTCCCCCTGCCCACCAAGCAGCTGGAAGCAGGGCTGCAGAAGGCTAAACTCCTGTCTCCAACGAATCGCCCGTCCTCCACGACCCCCTGGCCGGCAAAGCGCCGCTATGAACTGGCCACCTCCGCACCCGTCGTTTTCCCCCTCCAAGGAGGGTTTGAACTCACCCTGATGAATGGGAGCGTGCGCCAGCGACTCAACTTTCAGACCAGCACCATGGGACTAGCTCAGCCAAGCCTGAAGCTCAGCAAGCGTCGCCTCATCGACACGCCTGTCCCGACGGCGAGAGGCTTGGCTGAGGATCGACCGGTCTTCCAGACCTGCCTGGTGAGAGGACCTGGATTGGTTCGTGCCTTTGGGGTGACGAGTGAGCAACTCGCCGCCAATGCCGACCAGCTCTCCAGCGGCATCGATTCCGCTGTCGCGCGTGTGATCGGACTCGAGCCCAACCGCACCTATGCCTGCACCTTGATCAGTCTGCGCGGGTCCAAAGGGGAGCCACCCTCTGATCGCCTGTGGCGGCGTGTGCTCGACCTGGTGGAGCCGGTGCTTCGATCCCAGGGCTAGGCCTGGGGGAACCACCTGCCGGTCCGGCAACCGCCCCGCCAGCTTCACGATACCCATCTCACGACGCCTCCTTAGCCATCACCCTCACACCCACTACGCGCTGCCTTCTTGGGGCCGCCCAGCACCCTGAAAGGGCGTCGACGCCGCCTGAGGCCGGCACCAGCGCTCAGGTGATCGTCTAGTAGTGGGCATCCTGCGGCGGATTCTGCAGAGCCTCAGGGAGGCGGAAAGGCCAGCCCAGCCGGCGCTGGAGCGCTCCCTGCCCTGCAGCTGGGTTCTCAGCAATCGGCTGGCGATCGGTCCGATGCCACGCAGCGACAGACACTGGCAACAGCTGGAGCAGGCCGGTTTCCGCAGCCGCTTCAGCTGTTGCTACCCGGAGGAAGAAACCGGACTGATCCTGCCGCCCGGGTGGTCGAGCGACCGGATCTCCCTTCCCGACCATCGGCGGCAGGAGCCGATGCAGGCAGGCAGGCTGGCCCTGGCCTTGGCAAGGGCCGAAGCCCTGGTGAACGAGGCCTCTCCCGTCTACCTGCATTGCATGGCGGGGTACGAACGCTCACCCCTGCTCGCCGTGGGACTCACGGCCCGCCTGCGCGGCATCGACCTGCTCGCCGCCCTGGCCTGGGTTCGACGCTGCCACCCCATGGCCATGCCCATCTACGACCACCTGGCGATGCTGGATGGACTCCTGTCCTCCAGTCCAGGGAAGACGGATGTCCGTCAGGGGTGAATCGGCGCCTCAGCCCCTGTTCCCGAATCGCTTCCTCAACCAACTGATCGGGCTATCCCCACCGGATGCATCGTCGTCCTGGCGATGGCGGCGGGATGGGACGCTTTCGGCAGGAGACACGGAGCCGCTGCCGGTGCTGGGGAGGTTGCCCCCGTTGGAGGGGGATGGCCCGGAGGGTTGCCCCTCTTCGTCCCGATAATACGTCTTGACGTCGGATTCTCCCTCGTTGTACCGGGCACTCACATAAGAATTCGTGGCGGCGCCTTTCATGTAGCTGTCGCGATAGCGCTGGACATAACTGCCGAATCTGCCAGAGGAGGGCTCGGTTGCACTCTTCGCGTACCCGGACTCCGACGCATAGGCGTAGTGATAGTAGTAACCGTATTCGTAGCCGTAATCGTTGAGGCGGCTCGGTAAATTCACCTGGTTGCAGATGATGCCCAGCACATCGACACCGGAAGCCCTGATGCGGCGGCTGGCCTGGGGGGCCAGTTGGCGGCTCACCTTGCCCAGTCCGACAAGGAACAAGATGCCATCCAGCTTCTCCCCGAGGAGAATCGGGTCAGCCAGCATCAGGCAGGGGGGTGCATCCACGATGACGATGTCGTAGCCGGGGAGGGCACGAATGTCCTCTATGACATCCTTGCAGCGGCTGGAGTTTAGCAGCTTGGCGGGATCTGGCGGCTTCGGACCCGCAGGAAGCATATCCATGTTCTCGGCAACGGAGTGAATGAACTCCGTAGGCTTTCGAGAGGAATCGGACAGCAGGGTGGACAGGCCATCCCCCTGCTCCACGCCCAGATACCTGGCCTGCATCGGCAGACGCATGTCAGAATCGACGACGAGCACCTTCAGGCCAAGGTCGGCGAGAGTTCGGGCAAAAACGGAGACAGCGGTGGATTTACCCTCCCCCTGGGTGGAGGAAGTGACCCCGACCAAGCGGATGTTGCTGTCGGCGCGAAGCAGCCGGAAGGTGGTGAACAGACTGCGCAGGGATTCCTTGATCGCAAACCTCTCGCTGGAGGACATCTTGGAGATGCTGGTGGCGATGTCGACACCGGGATCCAGGGGGAGATAGGGGATCAGGCCCAACACGGGCAGCTGGAGTTCCTTTTCCACCTCCATGGGGGTATGAAAGACGTTGTCCGTCTTCTCCCTGAGGATCGCTGCACCAAGCCCGGCCAGCAGGCCGATCATGATGGCGCGCAGCAGATTGCGTTGGATGTTGGGCTCCACCGGGCTGCCGCCGAAATCTGGAGGGCCGATCACTTCCCAGGGTGTGATCGAACGGGCCATCTCGAGCCGGTAGCGCTCCCTGGCCTGGATGTAGGAGGAGTATTGCTCCCTGGCGATGGACAGACGCTGGTTGATGCTCTCGAACTCCGCCATCTTCTGCGGATTGTTCCGGAAGTTCTCACTGAGAAGCAGGATCTGACGGTTGATTTCATCCTGCTGGGCCACATTGGAAAGCAGCCTGGCCTTCACGGCATCCGCGGCTTGGCGCTGGACCACGGGCAGCAGTTGGTTGCGTCTCGCCAGCAGGGACTGAACAATCGGGGAGTTCTCCTTAAACGTCCCTTTGGCGGTGGCCAGTTCCTGCTCGAACTGGTTGAGCAGGTCAAGGGGGGTGGCGATTTCCCTGGCGGCCTCGGCGCCGGAAGAGGCCCGGCCAGGCACGAGAACGCTGTTGCGGCCGAGCTGCTGGAGGGCGGTAGGGGCTCCACTGGGGGTGAACTGGAGCTTGCCTGTCTGGATTGATGTCAGTTGACTGTCCAGTTGCACCTGCTCGTTCTGGAGGGTGCGCAGCTGGTTGACAAGCTCTTCCCGGGCTCCGAGGATCTGGCTTGCTGCGGTGGCGGGGTCGACGAAGTTGTTGCGTTCGCGGAACTTGAGCATCTCCAGGGAGAGCTTCTGAACCCGGGACTCGATCGCCGGGGCCTGTTCATCCAGGAATTGGACACCGGAGTTCATGGCAGCCTGACGCTGGGTGAGCGAAAAGGCGGTGTAATCCTTCGCCAGCTGACGCAGAATCACCTGGCCCTTGGTTGGATCGGGCCAGCGCAGGGAAACATTGAGAACGTTGTCAACTCTCGCGGACTCCTGGTCGATGGAGAGGTTGCTTTCGAGAGCGCTCAGCGGCACACCCTGACGCTGGGCGACGGGTCCGAGCAGCAGGGGACTGCGCATCAGGACGATGAGACTGGGCACGTCTATCCTGATTTCAGAACGGGCGATGCTTTCCACAGATCCGCCGCCACCGCCACCGCCGCCACCGGGAGTATCGAAGGGATTGCTGATCTGCATCTGGAACCCGCCCTGGTAGACGGGTGAAAAGATGCGCTGCCGCAAGGTGTTGATCGCCAGGACACCGGTAACAACGGCGAAGGTGACCAGGAAGACGGACTGGCGACGCTTGATGGTCCGCACAAGACCGCCTAACCCCACACCTCCTGACTGGCCCTCGCCAGTGGGGTTCTGGGGACTCTGGAGAGACGGGTCGAAAGACTGGGCAAAGCTGGGCCCAGAACCGGTCGTGGGGGGAAGGGACAGCGGGCGCTGCGTTCCACCCGTAAAGGTCTTAGAAGGAACTCCCGTCGTTGTCAAGTTATGAACTGCGTAGAGAGTCCAGGAATGATAATGGCAGCCGCCCGAGAATGTCCCCTTGACTTGGCCGTCTATGGTGGAAATCCGATTAATGACCGTCGTTGGCTTTTCATCCCAGATCATCTGTACCCCAGAGGACCGATGCTGGCTCAGGCCAGGCCGCTGAACGGTTGACCACCGCTCGAAGCCTTCCCCTTCGGCCCATCCGGCGACGCCTTTCCGCCCTGGGCCTTGTGGGTCTCACCGGTCTGGTGTTCGCCCCGGCCGGCCTGAGGGCTTCGGTACCCCCGGGGCTCTCCCCCCAGACCCCGTCGAGGGGATCCGGTGCTGTCAGCGCCACCCCCGGCACCGGCCCCTCCTCCTCGGCGCCACTTCCCCTCTCCGTGACGGAGGTCTACAACGATCTTTACGTACTCGGACCCGGGGACGCTCTGCAGCTCACCTTCACCGATCCCTCCGCCTCCCCCATCGGTGGTCCTGTCGTCATCCTTCCCGATGGCACCTCCACCCTGTCACTGCTCGGATCGGTCCAGCTCACCGGCCTCACCATCGGCCAGGCCACCCGCTGGCTCACCTCCCTGTATGCCAAGCAGCTCGTGCGTCCTGAGCTGATCCTCAGCCTCACCGGGCCGCGCCCCGTCAAGGTGACCATCATCGGCGAGGTGGGTCGCCCTGGCCTGTATCCCCTGTCCTCCTATTCCACCCCGGTTTCCGCCATCCAGACCGCCGGGGGAGTCACCCTGAATGCCGACATCCGCAAGGTGCTGCTGCGCCGGCTGGCTGGCCCGGATGGCAGCCAGAAACAGACCGTGCTGGATCTGGCCCAGGTGTTCCAGGCGGGCAACCAACGCCAGAACCCCATCCTCTTCGACGGTGACACCATCGTCATCGCCCGCACCGAGGAGTTGATCCCCGAGGAGATCCTCCAGATCGGAGCCACCAACCTGGCCCCGGCCACCATCACCGTCTCAGTGATCGGTGAAGTCAGGAGCCCCGGCACCCTCAGCCTGCCCGCCAACACCCCTCTTGCCGAAGCCATCTTCAGGGCCGGGGGAGCGGAAAACTGGCGTGCGAACAAGAACGACATCGAGCTTGTCCGCCTGAACCGCAATGGCACCAGCACGCGTGAGGTGTTCAGCTACAGGGACGGAATCGGCGTCTCCAAGGGCCTGAATCCACCCCTGCGGGACCGGGACACGATCATCGTGAACCGCACCTTCTATGCCGAGGCCCTCGACGTCATCAATCAGGTTGTCGTTCCCCTCAGTCAGGCCGCAAGCTCCTACTACTTATTCCGAGATACCTTCAACGGCAACAGAAACAGCAATTTCCGCTGACCGCCGCCGCATCAGCCACCCGTTTCTTACCCAAAAGCCGCCTCTACAGCCAGCCATGTACCGCGAACCCACCATCAGCCCCAAGGCCATCGCCTGGGCCCTGCTGAGCCAGTCGATCTGGCTGCCCCTGCTGGCCATTGATGCCCACGATCGCTGGCAGGCCAACGTCAACGACATGGCCATCCCCCCGCCAGCCGATCCCAAGGGCGCGGACGAGGCGGTCGCTTCGCTGCCAGAGGAATCCCCCCAGAAGGCCGAGAAAGCCTCCCCGTCGCCGCTTGAGGATCTGGGCGTCACCACTGGCCATGTGCTGAGTTCGGCCTCCAAGAAGATCGGCTCGCTGCTGGATGCCCCGCTGTCGCGCAGTCTCGATTTGAGCGGTCCCTCCAACTCCTCCCGAGCCAGACCCGATCCCGGTCGCCGCCCCGCCGTCGCCCTCAGGGCCACCCGCACCGCCAAAGCCCCTGCCGCCCCGGCCAACTTCACCATTGAGGGCCCTTCCCTCGGCACCACCGGCCTGGGCAGCGCCAAGCCCCTGCTGCAACGCAATTTCTCGAATTCCGAGTTGCTCGGTGGCGTGCTCACCATCCAGGACCTGGGTGCCCCTGCCATGCCACCGGTGGCCAGGGCCGAGCGGGCCCGATGGGCCAGCAGTGGAGACCCCATGGCGCCCCTGCCCCAGAGCCTGAGGGAGCCGATGCGCCAGGCCATCCGCACCCTGCCAGCCCCGACCCCCACCAAGACAGCCAAACTTCAGCAGGGCCGTGTCATCTACGTGCCCTCCACCCGTGTCAGCAAACCCACCCAGGTGCCGCTGGCCGTTCAGGCAGACGGCACCGTGGACGTGCTCAGCCGACCCGATGATCCCGCAGTGATCGAGGACATCAAGGAGTGGTCGAGCCGCCAGCCGGCCCAGGCCCCTGGAACGGTCACCCCCACGGTGGTGAATCTGCAGCCGATCCCGCCTGAAGTCCGCGCCACACCGGCCCCTGCCAAGGTGTCGCCGGTGGCGAGTGCCCCGATCGCACCCCCACCGGCTCCCGCAGCCCCCTCCGCAGTTTCCGCGGCAGAAGGTCCCGCCGCCGTCCCGTCGCCGGCAGCTGCCGGCGGTTCCTTGGTGGCTCCGCAGTGAGGCGTACGGGTCTCCACCACCGCGGCCTTGCCCTGATAGGCCTCACGTGTCTGGGCCTGGGGCTGCAACCGCTTCGGGCCCAGTCGCTTCCGGCGGGCCCAGCTCCCTGGGTAACGGTCGCGCCAGAGCCCGCCGCAGCCGGCTGGGAACCCGTGACAGACGCCGCCACCCTGCCTCCGGATTACCAGCCCGCACCTGCGAATCGCAACCCGGCCGAACTGGCGATCGTTCCACGCCAGGGCAAACCCATTGAGAATGTCGGCATCTACGGCATCGGTGGCGGCGTCAATTTCGGCAATGATCTGCCCAACAGCGGTGTGTTCACAGGCCGGGTGGGTTACAAACTCAACGAAACTCTCGCCGTCTCATTGCGTCCCAGCGTGATCTTCGGCAATAGGGATCTGCTTGGTCGTTACAACGGCCAGACCTCCTTCCAGTTGCCCCTCACCCTCGACCTCTTCCGTCGTTCTGTGGTGTCCCCTTACCTCGGCGGAGGCATCGCCACCAACACCTATTCGACGGGTGAGACCAACGCCATGCTCACCGGTGGCATCGACCTCAACATCACCCAGAACGTGACCCTGGGCTTCAATGTCAACTACGTCTTCCTGCCCGATGGTGTCACTTTCGATGCCCTGCAGGCGATGACTCTGCTGTACTTGAGGTTCTGAAGCCTCACCGGCTTCAGAACCTCAGTCGGCCACCGCTTCGATCGCGGCGGCGATGGCCTGGCGTTGCTCCAGGTCGTACCCCCAGCGCTCGAGGAACTCCCTGTCCTCGTCCACGGCCTGCCCGGTTCCACCCTGCTCCGCTGCCCCCAGCAGGGCTTCCAACCGCTTCTTCACCGCCACGGGCTCCAGGTGCCTGAGAAGTTCGGTGCTGCGCCGCTGCACCCGTTCCGAACCGGTCTGGTGCGCCTGATCCCCGCAGCGCTGGTGGTGCAGGACCATGGCCGTGCTCATGGCCAGATTGCGGGCCGTAAGGTCCACCACCCCCGCACCGGCCTGGCGCAGGGCGATCACCAGGGGCTCCGGCAGACGGTCGAGCAGGGGGGCCTCGCCGGTGAGGCTCACCACGAAGAAGCCACGCGCACCATCCCGGCTGGCCACCAGTTCCCCGACCCGATCGGCCAGCACCTCGTCGCTGAGCTCCCCAGCCTCCCAGAGGCCGATCCACTGCACCGCGATCTCCATCGCCTGGGGAAAGCTTGGCGCCAGGGGGGATTCGGTCAGAGGAGCAGCATCGGTCATGGCGAGAGGCGGGCGGCGAGGCCCATGGGCTGGCAGTGTTGAGGCTATGGACTTGAGCGCCCCGACCGCCAGCCCCGGCGATGCCCAGCCGGACGACGGCAACAGCGAAGCGGTTCCGTTCCGCTCCGGCTTCGTGGCCCTGATCGGCCGGCCCAATGTGGGCAAGTCCACCCTGCTCAATCAGCTGGTGGGCCAGAAGGTGGCGATCACCTCTCCCGTGGCCCAGACCACCCGCAACCGCTTGCGGGCCATCCTGACCACCCCCGCCGCCCAGCTGATCCTGCTGGATACGCCAGGCATCCACAAACCCCACCACTTGCTGGGGGAGCGGTTGGTCCAGAGCGCCCGGGGGGCCATCGGCGAGGTGGACGTGGTGCTGCTGCTGGTCGACACCAGCCAGCCCGCCGGGCGCGGCGACGGCTTCATCGTCGACCTGCTGCGCCACTGCAAGGTTCCGGTGCATGTGGCCCTCAACAAGAGCGACCGGGTGGGGGCCGATGCCGAGGATCTGGCCGCCACCTACCGGGAGATGCTCGCAGCGGCAGACGATCGCCCCGTCACCTGGCCCCTGCACCCCTGCAGCGCCCTCAACGGCGACGGTTGCCAGGCCCTGGTGGAGGCCCTGGCCGCTGACCTGCCTCCGGGCCCGCTGCTGTACCCGGCCGACACGGTCAGTGACCAGCCGGAGCAGCTGCTGCTGGCCGAGCTGATCCGTGAACAGGTGCTGACCCTCACCCGGGAGGAGGTGCCCCACTCGGTGGCCGTGCGGATCGAGCGGATCGTGGAGGACGAGGGCATCGTCAAAGGCAAGGAACGCACGGCGGTGCTGGCCACCGTGCTGGTGGAGCGCAGCAGCCAGAAGGGAATCCTGATCGGCAAAGGGGGCCAGATGCTCAAGGCGATCGGCCAGGGGGCGCGGCTGCAGATGCAGAAGGTGTTCGACGGTCCGGTCTATCTGGAGCTGTTCGTCAAGGTGGTGCCCAACTGGCGCAGCCATCCGGGCCGGCTGGCGGAGCTGGGCTACCGGGGCGACTGAGCTCACCGGCGAACCGCACGCGACGGCTGGGGGTTTGCGAAGATCCCAAGCGGGTCCACCGGCCCCGATCTCCCGCCGCCCCCGCCGTGACCAGCGCGACCGAGCCTCCCACCCCAGACCCGATCGCTCCTTTTCCGCCCGAGACGATCGCGGCCTTTCTGGCCTTTTGCGCCGGGGACTGGCTCGCCCTGCGCAGCCGGTTCAACCTGGAGGAGGCCAGCGCCGAGACTCCGCAGGCCGAAGAGGAGGAGGTCAGCTGGCACAGCTCCGAGCGCGGTGAACTGCAAGTGACCTACCTGACTCCGGAGGAAAGCGATGGGCCTGGTGGCCTGGAGACCACCCCACCCAGCGGCGGCCGCCATCGGCTGCTGTTCCAAGCCGACGGAGGCTTCCAGGGCCAGGCCCCGGATGGAGCCGTCAGCACGGGCCGCTGGCAGCTGTGGCCGGATGGCAGCCTGGAGCTAACCAGCGAGCGGGCCGGCCGTTCGGTGCGGGAACGGATCTGGTTCACCAAGGCGAATCTGCGCCTGCGCAGCAGCGTCGAGCATCACCCCGACGGGAGCCCGGGCCGGGCCAGCTTCAGCTCCGAAATCCGGCGGGTCAGCCGACCCGCCGGCTGAGGCCGCCCGCCATGCGCTTCGACGTGGTCAGCCTGGTGCCGGATGCCTTCACGCCCCTGCTGGGGCTGGGGGTGATCGGCCGGGCCTTCGCCGCCGGCATCGCCGAGGTCCACACCCACAACCCCCGCGACCACGCCACGGATCGCTACCGCAAGGTGGACGACGTTCCCTATGGCGGCGGCGCCGGCATGGTGCTCAAGCCCGAGCCCGTCTACGCCGCCTTCGAAGCCATCCCGGTGCTGCCTCAGCGCCGCGTGCTGCTGATGAGCCCCCAGGGCCAGCCGCTCCACCAGCGTGACCTGCGTCGCTGGGCCACGGAGCACGACCAGCTGGTGCTGCTCTGCGGCCACTACGAGGGCTTCGATGAGCGCATCCGCCCCCTGGCGGACGAGGAGGTGTCCCTGGGCGATTTCGTGCTCACCGGCGGCGAACTGCCCGCCCTGGTGGTGATCAGCGGCGTGGTGCGGCTGCTGCCGGGCACCGTGGGCTCGCCGGACTGCCTCGAAGCCGAGAGCCACAGCAGCCTGCTGCTGGAGCACCCCCACTACACCCGGCCGGCGGAGTTCCGCGGCATGGCGGTGCCGGAGGTGCTGCGCAGCGGCGACCACGGCGCCATCGCACGCTGGCGCCAGGAGCAGCAGGTGGCCCGCACCCGCGAGCGCCGCGCCGACCTGCTGGCCCAGTGGCAGGCGGAGCGGAACCTCTGAGGCCCGACCACACCCCCTGAGCAGCCACACTGGATCCGCCTCCATCGCCATCCATGCAGCTGCGCATCGGCAACGGCTACGACATCCACCGGCTCGTGCCCGGCCGTCCCCTGATCCTGGGCGGCGTGCGCCTGGAGCACCCCGAAGGCCTGGGGCTGGATGGCCACAGCGACGCCGATGTGCTCGTGCACGCCCTGATGGATGCCCTGCTGGGGGCCCTCAGCCTGGGGGACATCGGCACCCACTTTCCGCCGGAGGACGAGCGCTGGCGCGGCGCCGACAGCCTGGTGCTGCTCGAGAACGTGATGGTGCTGGTGGCGGAGCGGGGCTGGCAGGTGCTCAACATCGACACGGTGGTGGTGGCGGAACGTCCCCGGCTCAAGCCCCACATCGCCGCCATGCGCGAGGCGATCGCAGGCCGCCTGGGCCTGGCCCCCGAACAGGTGGGCGTCAAGGCGACCACCAACGAGGGGCTCGGGCCCACCGGACGGGAGGAGGGCATCGCCTGCCACGCCGTGGCGTTGCTGCATCAGCCATGAACCGTCGCCGCTGGAGCAGGTTGGCCAGCTGGCTGGGGGCTGTTGGCCTGGTGTTGGTCCTGCTGGCGGGCCTTCCAGCAAGGGCCAGCGCCCTGACCCCGCCGCTCGGCAGCCATGGCCGCGGAGAAACCACCACAGCCGTGGTGGAGCAGCTGAGGGTGAAGGTACCGTCCGGCGCCCGAAAGGCCTGGCTGCAGGCGGAGCAGGAGACCTGGGGCCCCTGGCTGCGACGACAGGAGGGCTTCCTCGGCCGCGATCTGCTTTGGGACGCTGAACGGGAGGAAGGCCTCCTGCTGATCCGCTGGCGCAGCCGCCGTCAGTGGCTGGCCATCCCCGTCAAGGAGATCGAAGCGGTGCAAGGCCAGTTCGAGGCTGCGGCGAGGAGGGCCCTGGCCCTTGATCTCCCGGACCCGGGGGCCGTGACCACAGCCAACCCCTTTCCTCTTGTGGACACCAGCGCTCTGGAGTGGGTGGGTCTGACGCCTTCGGCGGCAGCCGTGGAGGTTCGGTGAACGAAGACGCCCGGCTCGACCTGGGGCGCCGTCAACGGCTTGGCATGGTGGAGGCCGTATGGGGCGAGCACAAGAGTGCCGAGCAGATCACCGCCGTGATGCTGGGGCTGCGCCAAGCCGGGGAGCTGGCCCTGGTCACGCGGGTCAGCGCAGAGAAGGCCGTGGCGGTGGAGCGGCTGCTGACGGACGAGCTCGGCCCCGTAGGTGCTGACCCACGGCCGCAGCACCATCCCCTGGCCCGCTGCCTGACCTGGCCCGCACCCCCGCCCGCCAATCCGGCCTTCGGGCGGGTGGCGGTGCTCAGCGGCGGCAGCAGCGACCTGGCCGTGGCCTCGGAGGCCCGGCTGGCCCTGGCCTGCCATGGGGTGGCCAGCGACCTGGTGCTCGACGTGGGCGTGGCCGGGCTGCACCGACTGCTGGCGGAGCTCGAGGGGCTGCGCCGGGCCCGGGTGTTGATCGCCTGCGCCGGCATGGAGGGGGCCTTGCCCACCGTGCTGGCCGGTCTGCTGCCCCAGCCGGTGATCGGGGTGCCGGTGGCGGTCGGCTACGGGGTGAGCGCCGGGGGACAGGCGGCCCTCATGGGCATGCTGGCCAGCTGCGCCCCCGGACTCACCGTGGTGAACATCGACAATGGCTATGGCGCCGCCATGGCGGCCCTGCGAATCCTGCAGTTGGTGACAGGGACTGGGTCAGCCGCCCGGGAGGAGGGGACCTGAAGGGGGAGCCTCGATCTCCAGAACGGTCTGCAACCAGAGGGCGAGGGAGCGGGGCAGACGACCTTGCTCGTAGCGCTCGATGGCCTTGAGCAGGACCGGGGAGTTGATCCAGCTGATCCGATGGGGAGGCATCGGCGCCTGCGGCTTCTGGGACGCAGTGTGAGGTAGCCCACCCGGGCTGGCAAGGCGGGGGACTCAGAGATGCTGCAGGTCGGGGTAGGCGGTGATCACCTGTTCGGTGCTGAGCACCTCTCCAGCCCCTTCCGGCTGCCAGATCACCTCCAGAGCCAGCAGGTCATCGGCACCGATTGCACCAAGCTTCTGGAGCGAATCACGCAGATCTTCCGCGGAACGGGCCCCCTTGATCGCCAGCCTCTGGCGGCTGGCGATCAGCAGGGTGACAACAATGAAGTCGCTGGCCGCGTCGCTGGCCCCGGGGGCCACGGTCGCTGGCTCGCTGAATCGGCGCCCCGCCACATTGGCGGTCAGCTCCCGCTCCAGCTTGCTGCGCTCCTGCATGGAGAGGCGGTTGAAGGTGGATTCGGCACTGGAGAAGGGCACCTGGCCCACGTCGCCATTGGCGTAGACCCAGAGATCGGGGTGGCGCAGCAGGGAGAGGCTGGTTTCCTGCAGGACCCGCTGAAGGCCGGCGCTGCTGGAGGTATCGGAGGAGCCCGCCAGCCGGCGCAGGTCGTCCTGAAGGTCGCGGGCGGAGGCCAGCAGACCCACCTGGATCTGGGCGATCGCCACAGGACCGTCCGGGCGGGGGTTGTAGGCCAGGTCGGAACCGGAGCCGCCCAGGGCCGGGCCGCCGCCGCCCCCCCGCAGGGCATTGACCACGACACCCGCCACGGCCATCAGGATCAGGAAGCCGAACAGGCCGCCGCCGCCGAAGCCGAAGATCGGCACGATGAAGGGGAAGCCCATGCCCCCACCCCGGAAGCCTCCGCCACCGAAGTTCCCTCCAGATCCGCCACCGCTGAAACTGCGGGGCATCGAGGGAGCGGAGCGGAAGCTGCCGCCGCCGATGCGGCCGCCACTGGCCGCCTGGGCCGGCGCCGCAGCTGCCATCACCAGACCCGCCACCAGTACAGGGACGACCATCAGACCGGCGAGGCGCCGGAACAAGCTGGAACCCATGTCGAAGGACGTAGCGATGGCAGGAATCTAGGAACCCCCTCCCACGATGGTGACCACTTCCAGCACATCGGATTCCCCCACAGCTTGGGCGGCCCAACGCTCCCTGGGCAGGATCTCGCCATTGAATTCGACCACCACCAGCCGGGGCTGATACCCGAGGGACACCAACACCGCATCGAGGCAGAGGCCCGCCGGGCAGGGGCGCGTTTCGCCGTTGACCCGCAGTCGCAGGGCCGCCGGCTCGTTCGCGGCAGGTGAGCCCGTCACGCCCCAGCCTCCAGTCCCGCCAGCAGGGCAGCGGCGGCGGCCCCGGGATCCTCTGCCGCAGTGATGGCCCGCACCACCGCCACGCGCTCCGCCCCGGCCCGGCGCACGGCGGCCAGGTTGGCCAGGTCGATGCCGCCGATGGCGAAGAAGGGCAGGGGGCATTCCGCCGCCGCCTGGGTCACGTAGGCCAGCCCCACCGATTCGCGGCCGGGCTTGGTGGGCGTGGCGTTGACGGGCCCCACCCCGATGTAGTCACAACCGTCGGCGACCGCCTGGCGCAGGTCCTCGAGGTGGTGGGTGCTGCGGCCGATCAGGCGGTCGGGCCCCAGCAGGCGGCGGGCCACCGCCGGCGGCAGGTCGCCCTGGCCAAGGTGGACACCGTCGGCCCCCACCGCCAGGGCCAGGTCAATGCGGTCGTTGACCAGGAACAGGGCGCCGTGGCGATGGCAGAGCTGGCGCAGGGCGCTCGCCTGCGCGAAACGGTGCCGGTCATCCGGGGCCGCTCCGGGCAGGGCGTCGGCGCCATCGGACTTGGCGCGGTACTGCACCAGCCGCACCCCTGCCGCCAGGGCGGCTGCCACCAGCCCCTCCAGCCCCTCCACCGGAGTGGTGACCAGATAGAGGTGACAGCGTCGCAGCAGTGCCCGGCGTTCATCCCCACCACGGCCGGCCTGGAGCAGATCCACCTCCAGGTCGTAGAGGGCGTAGCGAATCGCGGCCGCTTCGGCCGCCAGCGCCGGGTCCTCGAGTCGGCCGAACTCCTCCAGCACCCGCAGGGCCTCCTGCACCCGAGCCGCATTGGCCGCCAGGACGCTGGCGCCGTTCTGGCGTTCAGCCTGGGCGGGATGGGCCAGGCCCGCCGCCGGGTCGCTGGCGGTGTGCCGTGCCAGCTTGTAGCGCTCCTGATGAAGGCACCCCAGGCGCTGGCGCAGGTCCTTGGTGCGGGCCACCAGGTCGGGACGGTCCAGGGCGAAGCGGGCCCAGTCCTCCAGCACCCGCAACCCCTCGCGGGCCCGATCGAGGTTGGCATCGAGCAACCGTTCGATGGCGGCGCGCTCTGGGGAGGTCGTCACTGATCGGAAGGATCTTGGCTACGGCCATTGACCTTAGGGGGCAGTGATCGTGGATTTGAATCAGGATTGTCAGCGCTGTGGGGACCCAGGCTGATCGCCAGCCGAATCGGCAGCAACGCTTGGGCCAGGAACAAGAGATCTCCGACAATGGTGAGAAGTCGGCCGATCACAACGGTTGTCAGGATGGTGTCCTTGGGCAGATGGGAAGAGAGGAGGGCCAGCAGGATCACCTCCCGGATTCCCAGGCCTGCCGGAGCTCCCGGCGTGACCAAACCTCCAAGCCAGGCCACCACAAAGCAGCCAATGATGATCGGAGCGAGCCAAAAAGAAAAGACATCTCCTTTGTCGTCTGAGAGGGAAATTCCGATCAACATGACCAGGAAAATAAGTCCAGAGATCAGAAGGAACAGGCTCTGCAAAGCAAAGCAGGCAAAGACATGACGACCAGCCAGCACACCGATCAAGGTGCCGATGCAAGCGAAGGCGAGAAGATACAGCACCAGTCCAAGCTTTGCCGCACCAGGTAGTCCGAGTCCCTTGGAGAACCAGTAAGGAAGGATCAGGGAACTGAATGTGGCACCTGCCAGGCAAATGGTGACGATTTCATAGGCTGCCGACTTCAGCAATGCTCCCTTTGGCAATCCGGCCGCCATACCGAGAGCCTGACGGCCCGCCAAGTGGAAGATATTTCCAGGGAAATACTTCGCAATCTGTGAACGCCCATAGATCTGCAGCGCCACAGCAGGAGAAGATCTCGCTGACAAACTGATCAGAATCTGCCGCCAGGACTCAGCCAGAAGTCTGCTGGCAATGCCATAGACAACAGCAAGGAAAAGGAAGACTGACCAAAGGAGTGGGCTGATCCGACGAAAGTCGAGACCAGCCGATGTCGAAGTGACGCGGTGAAATAGAAAGAATAGGCTCGCGATGACAAGGATTGCCCCCAGACCGTTTAGCAGTCGTTTCATGGACAAGGCCTAGCCCCGGAGGGACTCTGCGTAGCCGAAGGGAGACAACACAGGCGGCTCAGCGAGACCTGCACAGTGCCATGGTCCACGGCAAGGGTTGACGCACAGCGACCACCTCGAAATAGCGGGAAAGAAGACGCAAGAAACCTCGACTTGACCAGTGCTGGAGATGGCCTGGCGTATTTCCAAGGTCCATCACATATTTCAGGCGCATAAAGTTCAGCGCTCTCCACACTGGCTCGCGAGGAACACTAATGATCAAATAGCCATCAAGGATAGAGCGCAGAACATCCAGTGCGCGCTCAGGATCTTCCAAATGCTCCAGAACTTCGCAACAGACAATGAGATCAGCCCCATCGTCGGGCCTGGACAAGTCGTAGATACTGCGCTGGCGAAAGATATCTCCAGGTGCACCTACCAGACCGGCATTCTCCTTGGCCAGATCAATGACTGATTCCGAGAAATCACAACCGCGCACGGAGTACCCCATGGCCTGCCAACGAAGGGTCCAATACCCCTCACCACATCCCACCTCATGGATTGTGGCGGGGGAAACCTTGGCGACAAAGTCATCCAGAGCTGAGTGAAATCCACCCATCATGGAGCGGACAAGAAGATTGCTACTGGAATACTTATCGAACGTATTGCCGACAACAACCCCAGATTCGTTCAGCCCTTCAGACAGCTTTAGTTGCATGGCCCGAATCCACAGTAAGGAATGCAGCGTTTTGAGCTGAGCATACTCTAGGGCCATGGGGCCCTGAAAACCACTAAGGGCTTCAGCTTTACCGACGGGAATCCCGGTCAAGACGATTGATCTTGAAGCGGATGTCCTGCAGAAGAAAACGGTTGGCGGCAAGCAAATCGGCGACAAAGGCCACGAGGAAAGACTGAAATCCAATCACCAGAAGAACACTTGCCAAAATCAATGATTGAATGTTCCCGCTGCCGAAGCCAAGCAAGAATAAAAACAGGAACCGCAGTCCCAAAATCAAACCCAAAGTGAATAGACTCAGCCCAACAATTGAAAAGAACCTGAAGGGCCGATAAATGACGAAAATACGAACAATCGTCACGACGCTTCGCTGGATGTAAGAGGGAATACTCTTGACGAGCCGGGAAGGCCTCATATCCCGGTTGACCCGAATAGGGACCGACACAAGCTTCATTCCCTGCTGACCAGCCTGAATGATGGTCTCCAAGGTATAGGTATAATCGTTAAAAACAATCAGACGCTCTGCCGCAAATCGGCTGAAAGCACGGAAGCCGCTAGGCGCATCTGCCACACTTGTCCCGCTTGCAGCTCTGACCACCCAGCTGCCAATGCGCTGAAAGATTTTCTTGAGTGGCGAAAAGTGGGAAATGACGGATATTGGCCTGGAACCAATCACTATTTCTGCACGCCCTTCAATCACGGGAGTCGTCAAGCCAGGGATATCTCTTGCATCGTACTGATTATCAGCATCTGTATTCACGATGACGTCAGCGCCGAGGCGCAGACAAGACTCCAACCCCGTCATAAAGGCAGCCGCTAAGCCTTGGTTGAATTGGTGGTGAATCACATGATCAACTCCGCACCTTCTCGCAACAAGATCGGTACCATCCTTGCTGCCATCATCAATGATCAGCCACTCCACCACATCGAAACCCACCACCTCTCGAGGCAAGCATGACAGGGTGGCTGGAAGCGATTCAGCTTCGTTGTAGCAAGGAATCTGAATAATGAGTTTCATCGGCAGCTCTGGTCACTGGCTGAAAGTGACTGCTTTCGTCGTGCGTTCTGACTCATGATAGAGGACGTACGTTCAAAGGCTGTCTGCGTGATCACAAAGAATGCGGGCGCTCAGGCAGATCTAACGTCGTGGGAGCGGATTCGAAGAACTGAGGACGCTCTCCTTTGGCTGACTTAGAGATCAGAAGGGCAAGACAAGTCAGCATGAGCGGAATGGCCGCTGCGGGATAGCGAGGAATGTTATGGGTTACTGCGGCATAGAATGAAACCATGAGAACTGGCAGCAACGAAACGGCGATGTAGGTGAGATTCCTGCGCAACACACCGAGTGCGAACACGGCGTACAAGGCAAGAATGGAAAACAAGGCCAAGAGATCCTTGAGGATCACATAGACAGGACTGTTCTTGATGAGCAACCCTTGGTTTGGCTGCGACCAGATGCCTCTCCAAAAGAATGGTGCTGTCATCAAAGCATGGCGCTGTGGACTGGAAAGAATGAGTGACTTTGCTTGACGTTTGGCATGGTCGTCACCATCGCGTTGGGGATGGCTGCTGCCCTCAGCCTGAGCTTGCATGACATACCTGGAAAGTTCTGATGCAGCCTTTCTGTAATAGCTGATGGCAGCTTCAGGATTGCCTTCAGCCTGGGCCTTTAGGTCAGAAGATTTGAAGTTGGAGCCCTCACGATTCAAACGCTGAAAGCGTCCGCCAAGCTGGAAGTCTCCAGGCACTGCGCCGAGACCCAGTGGCGCTGAAAGTTTTTGGTAAAAGGAAGGACCCCAATAATACAAAGCGCCTCTAACCTCATCGAGTGTCATGTTATTTTTGATCGCCCTGGTCAAGAGAACATGGCCACCCCGCTGGGTCAGTTCAAAATGTCCCGTGACCAGCTTGTTTCTTACCATCCATGGCAAGGTGAGGAGCGAGAAGCCAGCCAACAACACAATGAAACGCTTGAGTCCAAGAATCAACGAATCCTGAACGACGAATAACCCTGCAAGCAGCATGGCCGCCATGGGAACCACATAGAGGAAACCCCCTTTAGTGAGCGCCAATGAACCCATACAAAGGCCGGCAACAAAAAACCACTTCAATCGCTTGGATTGCACAGCCATCAACAGCAACCAGGAACTCCAAATCAACAGCGCACCTGCCTGAAGCTCTGTGTAGAGCGTGTCGACAAAGAAAGGCAGACCAAAGAAGAACAGCGTCTGCAGCAGCAGCATCAACACAACAAAAAGGAAGCTGCCCGTAAGCGAAAAAGACAGCAGAGCCACACCAAGCAGGCCAAGGAAAACCCAAGGAATGTTGCCAAGTTTGACGAGTTGAGCTGCTTTCCCGGCAAGGAGTGTGCTGCCCTCAAGACCGGGGATAGTAGCGTTTAGCAGTCGAAGATGGGCCGACAAAACATAGGGAGGAAGGGGCTCTCTCTCATTTCCAGGGACAATCGGCAATCCCGTGGGAGAAGAAGAAAAGACCCCGTGTCGTGCAACATTCTCGGCAAAACGCAGATTCTGGACTCCATCCGAATGAATGTTGCCACCGGTGATCTGCGAAGCCGCAACAATCGTAAGCAAGACGATCAGGCCGAAAACACCAGCCATCTTCTTCCGGAACGAAAGCAGGCGAACATCGATGAAAGACATGGAAGCGCGACCTGCCAACTACCAGTTAGATTTCAACCCATGCAATGTATCATGAAAATACGGCACGCTCTTGAAAGCCCATGTATTGAGCTGCTGGCGATGATTTTCTCGCAGTGATTTCCTGGAAGTGATTTCCTGGAAGTGCTTTCCTGGCAGTGATTTCCCGATGCAGCCAGTGGGCCGCGTCGCTCAACCTATCGCCGACCAATGGCCTGGGGAAGGCTGTTGCACCACTCAGGTCTGATGTCCATGGGGGGCCACCTGCCCACCCGTAGCCAGCGACGATCACCAGCTGAAAACGCGAGGCGCACGATCATCGAGAACCACTTAGCCATTGAACGCTCTGAAAGGAGGGCCCTGATCCTGCGTGTGGGCGATCAGTCCCGAACCCAGGCCAGAAAAGGCTCCACGTCCCCATGTCAGTCAACCAAGCGTCATCGCGACGCCCGTGCAGCCCTGTTGGCTCGGGATTGGGCCCGAGCATGCCCCCCCCTGCGCATCGGTTGATCTGCCACGGAAGGCGACGGTCGCCATCCTCAGTCCCGTTCGTGGCGTGCGACGTCGAGCCCCTCGCACCGATCGCCCGAACGGCCCAGCCAACCATCTCCTGGAAGCTGGATGGGGTGATGGCGGCCGCAGAGCTGTGACGGTCCTACGGATGGGGCCCCGGCTGGCCATCCGGACGGCGGCTGTCAAGGTCGCTGGTTCGTGAGCTGCTGGAAATCAGCTGGCTGGCTTGGGCTGCATCGACCCCGATCTGGTCGATCAGAAGGTCAAGGCTCGCAAATCTCTGCTGCCGGCGCAGCAGCCTCAGGGGCTGGACGGTCAGCCGAGCGCCCGCCAGCTCCAGGTTTCGCTCCAGCAGGTGCACCTCCACCGCCGATGGCGCCAGGGGGTCCACCGTCGGCTGGGGGCCGAGGTTCATCACCGCCGCCATCGCCCCGTCTTCGCCGTCCCGCCAGGCCAGGGCCGCATAGACCCCTTC
Organism: Cyanobium sp. Cruz CV13-4-11; assembly: GCF_024346055.1. Lineage (GTDB taxonomy): Bacteria > Cyanobacteriota > Cyanobacteriia > PCC-6307 > Cyanobiaceae > Cyanobium. Next base: position 66,005 of record NZ_JAGQCH010000003.1, on the reverse strand, counting down.
CAGCGGCAGGAACTTGCGACCATCCACCGCCAGATTGGCGGTGGGCCAGCCCAACTGGCGTCCCAGGCCGCGTCCCCGCACCACCGGACCGCTGAAGCGGTAGGGGCGCTCCAGCAGGCGCCCGGCCTCCTCGATGCCGCCGGCCGCCAGGGCGCGCCGGATGCGGCTGCTGCTCACCCGCTCGGCTCCGTCCCAGAGCATCGGCAGCACCCGCACGTCGATGCCGAGGGTGGCGCCGATGCGGGTCAGATCATCGACATCGCCGCTGCGGTTGACCCCGAAGCGGAAGTTGGTCCCCACGGCGATGCGGCGGGCCTGGAGCCGCTCGGCCAGCACCTCCCGGACGAAGCGCTCCGGGGTCAGCGCCGCCAGCTCCCGCGTGAAGGGCACCAGCACCAGTTGCGCGATGCCGAGGGGTTCGAGCAGCTCCAGCTTCTCCTCGGGCAGATCCAGTCGCAGCCGGGTCTCCCCGTGGAGCAGCTCGCGGGGGTGGGGCCAGAAACTGACCACCGTGGGCACCGCCGGCTCCTGCTCCGCCGGCTGCCCTTCGGTGACGGCGGCGATCACACGGCGATGCCCCCGGTGCAGCCCATCGAAGCTGCCCAGGGCAATGGCGGTGGGGCGCAGGGCGTGGAGGGGGTCGTGAAGCGGAATCAACGGCCTGGGCCCTCGCCGACAGGATCCTCCCATGCCAAGTTTGGGGCCTTCGCTCCTTTCCCGATGGTGGACCCGCTGGATCTGCAGCGCATGGCCGATGCCCTGCGCCGCATGGGCTGGGTGCGCTTCTGGGTCCAGCTCGCCCTCGGCGTGGTGGTGGTGGGGGTGCTGATCTTCAACAACATCGGCGGCCAGATGGCGGCCAATTCCTCCCGTGCCCTGGGGCTGGGCCCCGGCCTCTCCCTCACCACCCTCTCGTTCCTGGTTCTGCTCTGGAGTCTGTGGCAATCCTGGCTGGTGGTGCGCTGCGGCCGCGCCCTGGCCAGCCCGGCACGCCCCAGCAAGGGGGAAACCACGCGCCTGGTGAAACGCGGCCTGCTGGCCGACCTGGGGGGGCTCACCCTGGCGGCGGTGGGCTATCAGGCCCTGGCCGGCAGCCTGTTCGTGCAGGCCTCCCAGCAGGTGCCGGGCTTCTTCGGGGCCCAGATGCAGGGAACCCCGGGCAGCGGCGGCCGGGTGGTGGGGCTGCCGATCACCTCGATCGAAATGCTTTCGGTGCTCAGCAACACCCAGGTGCTGTTCGCCCACCTGATCGCCCTCATCCTCAGCTTGTGGCTGCTGCAGCGGATCTATCGCAAGACCTGATCGCCCAAGGCCTCCACGGCCGGCAATGACGCGACGGAGCCCCGCCAGAAGAGTTCGGGCTGCAGGGGCGTCAGGGATGGTCCGCCCTGCTGCACCCAGGCCACATCGGTGGGCCAGTCGGCTGGACCGGCGACGGTGCCCTCGAGATCGTCGACCACTTCGCCGGCCAGCCAGTAGTAGGTGCGCCCGCGGGGGTCGGTGCGCTTCTCGAACTGATCGATGTAGCGCCGCACCGCCGTGCGGCACCAGCGCAGGGGAGCGAGGGCCTCGGCGGGCCGTGGCGGCACGTTGAGATTGAGCAGCAGCCCCTCGGGCCAGCCCGCGGCGTGCATCCGCTCCGCCACATCGAGAGCCAGGCCCGCCGCCGCCTCGAAGCGACGCCAGTGGAAATCGGCGCTGCTCACCGCCAGGGCCGGCAGACCCTCGATCGTGCCCTCCATGGCCGCCGAGACGGTGCCTGAATAGAGCACGTCGGTGCCGAGATTGGGACCGTGGTTGATGCCGGAGAGCACCAGGTCGGGCGCCTGGTCCAGAAGCCGGAACAGGGCCAGCTTGACGCAGTCGGAGGGGGTGCCGCTGCAGGCCCAGGCGGTGACACCCGCAGCGAAGAGTTCGTCGGCCCGCTCCGCCCGCAGCGGGGTCTGGAGGGTGAGTCCGTGGCCGGTGGCGGAGCGTTCCCGGTCCGGACAGACCACGGTGACCGCGTGGCCGCGAGAGGCCGCCTCAGCGGCCAGGGCCTGGATACCATCGGCGAAGACCCCGTCGTCGTTGCTGATCAGGATCCGGAGCGGTGCCATCGGCCTCGACCGCGGGGACTGCCGGAAAGCTAGACGCAGCTGCCTACAGTCGCTTCCTCCCCCCGATCTGTCCCGTGAGCGCCACCGTCAGCCTGCAACAGCTCACCGACCAGCTGGAGCACCTGGAAGCGGAGGCCGCCGCCGCCATCGCCAGCGCCAGCAATGCCGCGGCCCTGGAGGAGCTGCGGGTGGGCCTGCTGGGCAAGAAGGGACGGCTCTCCGGGGTGCTCGGTGCCATGGGCCGGCTGCCCGGCGACGAGCGCCCCCTGGTGGGCCAGCGGGCCAACCTCCTCAAGGACCAGGTGCAGGAGCTGCTGGGCGCCAGGCTCGAGGCCGTCCGCAGCGCCGCCATGGCGGAGCGGCTGGAACGGGAGCGGATCGATGTGACGGCGGGCTGCAGCTACGTGCCGCCGGGCCACCGCCATCCGCTGCAGAGCACGATCGAGGAGATCGTCGACATCTTCGCCGGCCTCGGCTACCGGGTCTCGGAGGGGCCGGAGATCGAGACCGACCACTACAACTTCACCGCCCTCAACATCCCGGAGCACCACCCGGCCCGGGACATGCAGGACACCTTCTATCTCGGGGGCGACCGGCTGCTGCGTACCCACACCTCCCCCGTCCAGATCCGCCACCTGGAGGCCAATCCGCCGCCGGTGCGGGTGATTGCGCCGGGCCGGGTGTACCGCCGCGATGCGGTGGATGCCACCCATTCACCGGTGTTCCACCAGGTGGAGGTGCTCGCCCTCGACGAAGGCCTGGATTTCAGCCACCTGCGCGGCACCGTCACCACCTTCCTGCAGCAGTTCTTCGGCGATCTGCCCGTTCGCTTCCGGGCCAGTTACTTCCCCTTCACCGAGCCCTCCGCCGAGGTGGATGTGCAGTGGCGGGGCCGCTGGCTGGAGGTGATGGGCTGCGGCATGGTGGATCCGGCGGTGCTGGCGGGCCTGGGCCTCGACCCAGAGCGCTGGAGCGGCTTCGCCGCCGGTCTGGGGGTGGAGCGGTTCTGCATGGTGCGCCACGGGATCGATGACATCCGCAGACTGTTCAGCAGCGATCTGCGCTTCCTGGAGCAGTTCTGATCTCCACCCATAAACTTGATGGGCTCCCATGCCCGCGATCGGTGCCCCGGGTCGGACTGATCGTCAACGACGGCAAGGATCTGGCGATCAGCACCGCCGACCTGATCGAGAACCGGCTGAAGGCAGCGGGGCTTGAGGTGGCACGGGTGAGCAGTTCCGGCGGCGTGGTGGGTTTCGCCAATCCCGACCAGCACCTGCGCTCCCGGGGCTACGCCGCCTGCGTCCCCGCCAGTTTCGATGCGGAGATGGCCCTGGCGGTGGTACTGGGGGGAGACGGCACCGTGCTCTCCGCCGCCCGCCAGACCGCCCCGATCGGCGTGCCGATCCTGACGATCAACACCGGCCATCTGGGCTTTCTGGCCGAGGCCTACCTGAAGGATCTGGACAAGGCCCTGGCCCAGGTGGTGGCGGGGGAGTGGACCGTCGAGGAGCGCTCCATGCTCGTGGTGAGCGTGATGCGCGGCGAGCAGCGCCGCTGGGAGGTGCTGTGTCTCAACGAGATGGCCCTGCACCGGGAGCCGCTCACCAGCATGTGCCACTTCGAAATCGCCATCGGCCGCCATGCCCCCGTTGACATCGCCGCCGACGGGGTCATCCTCTCGTCCCCCACCGGCTCCACGGCCTATGCCCTGAGTGCTGGCGGTCCGGTGATCACCCCCGACTGTCCGGTGCTGCAGCTGACGCCGATCGCCGCCCACTCGCTCGCCTCCCGGGCCCTGGTCTTCAGCGACCAGGAGCCTGTGACGGTGTTTCCCGCCACCCCCGAGCGTTTGATGATGGTGGTGGATGGCAGCGCCGGCTGTTACGTCTGGCCCGAGGACCGGGTGCTGGTCCGGCGCAGCGAGCATCCGGTGCGCTTCGTGCGGCTGGCGGACCACGAGTTCTTCCAGGTGCTGCGCAACAAGCTGGGCTGGGGCCTGCCGCACGTGGCCAAACCCTCCGGCAACCACGCCGACGCCCCGCTGTGACCGCCCCCCCGCCGCCGACCGCGGTGCTGCTGGTGGGAGCGGAGGCCGCCGGCCTCGCCCCGCGGCTGGAGGTCTCCGGCTACCGACCCCTGCTTCACGAGTCCGTGGAGGACATCCCCGCAGCGGTGATCCTGTCGCCTGGATGGGAGCAGCGGATCCCGGTGCTGCGCCGCAGGCTGGGGGCCCGCCCCCTGCTGCTGGGCATCACCAGCGACAGCGTGGAGAGCCGCAGCCATTGCCTGGAATGGGGCGCCGATGATTTCTGGCTGCCCAGCCTCGGCACCAGCGATCTGCTCACCCGGTTACGGCTTCACCTGGCCCTGGCCCAGCGGCAGGCCCCCACACCGGTGTCCGCCCTGCTGAAGCTGGCGGATCTGCGGATCGACCCCATGGTCCGCCAGGGATGGCGCGGGCAGCGCCAGCTCAGCCTGACGGCCCGGGAGTATCAGCTGCTGCTGCTGCTTCTGCGCCACCGGGAGTCGGTGGTGAGCCGGGAGAGCATCCTGGAAGCCATCTGGGCCGACGAGGGCGGGGGCTCCAGCAACGTGATCGAGGTGTACGTGCGCTACCTGCGCCAGAAGCTGGAACAGGAGGGTGAAGCCCGGCTGATCCACACCGTCCGCGGCCGTGGCTACTGCCTCAGTGAGGCTCGCCCCCCCACGGGGCCCCTGCCATGAGCCGCTCGATGCTCCGGCGTTGGGCCCTGGCCGGCGTGGTCCTGCTGGTGGGCTGCGGACCGGGCCTGACCGAGAGCCCGCCCCAGTTTCTGCCGATCACCGCCCAGTGGTGTCTGGAGGGGCCGGCGCCGCCCCGCTGCATCCAGCTGGAAGTGCCCCGGGGCGAGCGGCAGTACGCCATGGGGCTGCAGCTGCGGCCGCCCCTGCCCCAGCGGCGCGGCATGTGGTTCCCCTACGCCCCTCCGGAGGTGGCCCGGTTCTGGATGCACCGAACCCCGGAACCCCTCGACATGCTGTTCATCCGCGACGGTCGCGTGGTCGCCCTGGAAAAGGCTGTGCCCCCCTGCATGAACCTGCCCTGCCGCAGCTACGGCCCTGACACGGCGGTGGACGGGGTGCTGGAACTGGCGGCCGGACAGGCCGCCGTACTCGGCATCAGCGTGGGCACCCAGGTGCGGATCAAACCGCTGCCGGGCGCGTCCCCTTCAGCACCAGCACGGGATTGAGGGGAGCCAGGCGGGTGCCCTCCGCCAGGGGAGCGCCACGCCAGGCCTGAATCTGGGTGACGGCCACCCCCAGGCCGGCCTGCTCCAGCTGGGGCCTGAGCTGGGCCAAGGCTTCGACCGTGGCCAGGGGCAGCACCACCACCCCGCCGGACCGCAGCCGGCCCAGCACCGCCTGCAACACCTCGCGGCGGTCCCGGCCGCCACCACCGATCAGCACCCGATCAGGATCGGGCAGCTGCGCCAGGGCCGCCGGGGCTTCCGCTTCCAGCACCGCCGCGGGTCGCACCCCCAGCCGGGTCCCGTTGGCGCCAATCAGGGCCGCGGCCCCGGCCCGGCGCTCCACGGCCCACAGCTCCAGCCCAGGGCGCAACCGCAGCGCCTCCAGCCCCACCGATCCCACCCCGGCGCCGATGTCCCACAGCACGCCCGTCTCGGGCAGCTCCAGATCGGCCAGCAGCTGGATACGCACTTCCCGTTTGGTCATCAGGCCTGGCTGGTCGGCATGTTGCAGCCAGAGACCATCGGGGATACCGAACAGGGGCAGGGCCTGCGGCGCGGGCACGGCAGGCTCAACGGCGATCAGCAGCACCAGGTGCAGGGGATCGAGATCCGGCGGCAGGGGATCCGCGGGCCCCAGCCGCTGCAGACGCTCCGCCGGATGGCCAAGGCGCTCCCCCAGCCAGACCTGGTAAGCGGCCTCCAGCCCCGAAGCCCGCAGGATGCCCCGCACCTCGGCTGCCCCCCCCCGGGCCGGATCGGTCAGCACCACCAGGGCGGCGGGGCGCTGCTGCAGCCGGGCCGCCAGGGGCTCGGGATCGCGGCCATGCAGGCTGATCCAGGCGGCGTCCTGCCAGGGGCGGCCCAGGCGGGCGAAGGCCAGCTGCAGGGAGGTGGGGGCCGGATGGAAGCGGAGGCGTTCGGCGGGAAAGTGCTGGAGCAGCAGCCGGCCGATGCCGAACCAGAGGGGGTCGCCGCTGGCGAGCAGCACCACACGGTGGCCGGCGGCGAGGGCCCGCTCCAGCTGCGGCAACAGCTCTGCGGGCCGGTCGCTGGCCAGCAGGTCGGGTGCGGGGGCGTCGCCGCGCCAGTCCTCGAGTTCCGCCAGCAGCCGCCGGGGCGCCGCCACCAGATCGGCCCGACGGAGCCGGTCCTGCCAGTGGCGAGAAAGACCCGCCAGGCCGGCGGCATCGGTGCCCAGCACCTCCAGCAGCGAACCCTCCAGCCTTGCCCCGCGCCACGTCTGGCCATGATGCTCCCGGACGTGCCGGCCCCACCCCCTGCCCATGAGCGATCGACGCCAGCGGATCCACACCCTGGTGGTGGCCCTGCTGGCCCACCAGAGTGACCTTGAGCTGCTCGATGACGACCGGTCCGGCCCGGGCGGCCATCCCCTGGCGGGCGGCGGGGATGCCGGAAGCTGGCTGGAGCGAAACCGGCGCGTGGTGCAGCGCTACCAATCCCTGGTGCGCAGCGCCGTGACCCTCGATGCCCTGATCGAGCAGGAACTGGGCAGTGATCAGCTGGGCAGTGATCAGCTCGGTGGCGGCGCCACGCCCGGCTGAGCCTCCAGGAAGGCCATCAGGCGGGGATAGAGCAGCAGGGCGCCCGCGTTGGTGAGGTGGGTCTCGTCGCTGTAGAGCAGGGTCCCGGCCCGGACACTGGAGCAGACCGCCTGGGTCGGCGGGCAGATGCTGTCGAAGGGGCTGAACAGGCGCGTGGCGCCGAGGTCGCGGATGGTGCGCTCCTGCAGGCGCAGGGCGGGCCCGATCGCGGCCAGCTCCTGCGTGCGGGGGCGCAGCACCGGCCGGCACTGGGGGCCCAGGGACCAGGCGGGACGGAACCATTCCGCCTGGCAGAGGGTGAGCGGACCGCCGATCTTGTCCTGGGGGAAGCTGGGCAGGGGGCCGAACACCACCAATTCCCCACCACGGCGCCGTACCGCAGCATCGAAGCGGCGCAGCGCCGCGGCGTAGGAGACCTCGGCACTGCGGCGAGCCGGCCTGCGGGCCCCCTCCAGGTAACCGGCCAGATTGGACACCAGCAGGACCCGGTCGCCAGGCCGCAGGCGGGCCAGCACGCGGCGCTCCTCGTTGTCGGCGTAGGCGCTGCAGCGGCGGTAGCGGGACGGCACCGGGGCGTCCTCCCCCCAGCGGGAGAAGAAGGGCACCGGGCAGCCGCCCCGGGCCATGAAGGCCACGTTGAAGCGGCCGCTGGCCAGCAGCTTCTCCCCCAGGGGAATCAGCACATGGGTGTGGCTGTCGCCCAGAAAGAAGAGGGTGGGGAGGTCCTTACCCTTCGGCCCCAGGGCCAGGCAGGGGTCGGGCCCGTCGCCGCTGGCCACCGGATCGGTGGGCTCCTGGAAGCAGTGGACCGTGTCGACGGTCGTGCCGCCGATGCGCTTCATGTTGGCCGTGCCGCCGACGGCGTGGCGGCGTTCGCCTAGGAAGATCCGGCCCAGCAGGGGCCCTTGGAGAGCCACACTGAAGATCGCGACCAGCACGGTCATGGCCGGGTAGGCCATGCCGGGGCGACCCAGACTGGGGATGGCGGGGTGGCCATAACGGAACAGGCACTCCAGCCGGTAGGAGAGTGCCGTGCACAGGGTGATCAGCACCAGGACAGGCAGCAGGGTGAAGGCGTTGAACCCCACGGTCCAGCGGGCCAGCACAATCACCGGCCAGTGCCAGAGATAGAGCGAGTAGGACACCATGCCGATGGCCAGACAGACGGGGTGGCAGAGCCAGCGCCCGATGCCCGCGGCGGGCCGGAGCAGCAGCAGCAGCACCGTGGTCAGCGCCGTGATGCCCAGGGTGGTGCCCAGCCGCCAGGCCTCCGGCAGCAGCAGCAGGGCCAGCAACGCCACCAGGGCCACGGTGGCCAGGGGCTGGCGCCAGCGGGGCAGCGCCAGCCTCTGGCCCAGGTCGCGGGCGCTGCCGCTGCCGCGATGCAGCAGGTAGGCGCCGCAGCCCGCCGTCAGTTCCCAGAACCGGGCGGTGGTGAGGAAGAAGGCCCGCTCGGCGTTGCCTCCCAGGCTCAGGCCCAGATAGAGCGCCAGGGACAGGGCCAGCACCAGCAGGCTGCCGATCTTGAGCCGCCGCAGGGCGCCCTCGCCGGCCCCGGCCACCCCCAGACCGCAGAGCAGCAGCAGCGCTGGCCAGACGAGATAGAACTGCTCCTCCACACCCAGCGACCAGGTGTGCATGAAGGCGTTGAAGTGGTTGTCGGTGGCGAAATAGTTCGATCCCTGCCGCAGCAGGTAGAGATTGGAGACCCCGAACAGGGCGGCGATGCCGGTCCGCATCACCGGCGCGAAGAAGTCATCGAGCGGCGAAACGACCATCGAGAACAGGGCCGAGACGACGGCGATGTTCACCACCAGCGCCGGCATCAGGCGCCGGATGCGGCGTCCATAGAACCGGCGCAGGAACTGCCAGCGGCTGCCGTCCCGCCGGGCCAGCAGGGAGGACGTCACCACGTAGCCCGAGATGACAAAGAAGATGTCCACCCCGAGAAATCCACCCGGCAGCCAGTCGGGATCGAGGTGGTTGATCAGCACCGCGATGACGGCCACGGCCCTCAGACCATCGATCTCGGGCCGATAGGCCCTTGAGCGCTGCGGCGGCAAGATGCCCACGCCGAAAAGTCGCACCAGAGAATTCACGCCGCCCCGACGATTACAGGCAGGGTAATGGCGGTATGGATGGGCCCTCGCTGAGGGGCCAGTTCTGACAAGCTGGGCCCACTTCGTCTGGCCCCATGGCGCCCTTCGGCCTCTCCGCCCTCCAGAACCTGCGGCGCGGCAGGAGCCCCTGGCAGCCCCCCGAGGCCAGCTGGTCGTGGCCCTTCGGCCAGGGCTGGGACAAGCCCTACACGGTGCGCTACGCCAGCAACCTGGACGACGGCCCCAACCACGGCATGCCCCTGGGGGGTTTCGGCGCCGGTTGCCTGGGGCGGGGTCTGGACGGCGCCTTCAACCTCTGGCACCTCGACGGAGGGGAGCACTGGTTCGGGGTGCTGCCCGACTGCCAGTTCGCCCTGTTCGAGCACGACGGCCGGGGCACACGGGCCCATGCCCTGGCCACGGCGCCCGAGGCCGATGATTCCCGTCCGGGGAGTGGCCGGCCCCTCACCGCCTGGAGCTGGTATCCCGCCGCCACAGCGGCGGAGCCGAGCGGCACCGTGGCGATGCGCTACCCGGTCAGCTCCCACCACTACGCCTCGGTGTTCAGCGCCGACGTGCGCTGCGAGGCCTTCAGCCCGATCCTGCCGGGCGACTACCGGCGCACCAGCTACCCCGTAGCCGTCTTCGCCTGGACCCTGAGCAACCCCACCAGCCAGCCGCTGGCGCTGTCGTTGCTGCTGAGCTGGCGCAACACCGTGGGCTGGTTCACCAACACCGATCCGGCGGCGGAGGTCCACTTCCGTGATGACGGCAGCCCGGAGCACAACTACGTGCCGGCGATCGGCCGCGGCAAGGGGCAGCGCAACCGCTGGGTCGACGCGGCCGGCCTGAAGGGGCTCCTGCTGGAAGGCGAACGGTCGCAACCCCTGGCCGAAGGGGAGGGCCAGTGGTGTCTGGCCGTGCCCGATGAGACGGCACTGAACCATCCGGGGGCGGAGGTGTTCCGCTGCAGCCGCTGGGATCCCAGCGGTGACGGGGCGGAACTCTGGGAACCCTTCAGCCGCGACGGTTCCATCCCCGACAGCGACAACGACCGCCGCAGCAGCGGCGACGATCCCCTCAGCGCCGCCCTGGCGGTGCGCTTCAAGCTGGAGCCGGGCGCCTCGCTCGAGATCCCGGTGGTGATCAGCTGGGACCTGCCCGTGACGGCCTTCGCCACCGGCACCCGCGCCCTGCGCCGCTACACCGACTTCTTCTCCGCCGAAGGTGACAACGCCGCCGCCATCGCCGCCGAGGCCCTGCGCGACTGGCGCGACTGGCAGGCCGCGATCGAGGCCTGGCAGGCGCCCGTGGTGCAACGCCACGACCTGGCCGAGCCGTTGCGGATGGCCCTGCTCAACGAGCTCTACGACCTGGCCAGTGGCGGCAGTCTCTGGACCGCCGCCAGTAACGATGATCCGGTGGGGCGCTTCGGGGTGCTCGAGTGCCTCGACTACGCCTGGTACGAAAGCCTCGACGTTCGGCTCTACGGCTCCTTCGCCCTGCTGCAGCTCTGGCCCGAGCTCGACAAGGCGGTGCTGCGCAGCTTCGCCCGCGCCATCCCCGCCGCCGATCCGACGCCGCGGCCGATCGGCTGGTACTTCACCCAGGGGCGGGGCCGGGTGGAAGCGGCCCGCAAGGTGGCGGGGGCCACCCCCCACGACCTCGGCGCCCCCAACGAACGGCCCTTCGACGCCACCAACTACACCGCTTACCAGGACTGCAACCTCTGGAAGGACCTGGCCAGCGACTTCGTGCTGCAGGTCTGGCGCACCTACAAGCTGGCCCCCGGAGGCCTGGACATCGCCTTCCTGGCGGACTGCTGGCCGGCGGCGGTGACCGCCCTGGATTATCTGAAGCAGTTCGACGTGAACGACGACGGACTGCCCGACAACGGCGGCGCCCCGGACCAGACCTTCGACGACTGGCCCCTGCAGGGGGTGAGCGCCTACTGCGGCGCCCTCTGGATCGCCGCCCTGGAGGCGGCCCTGGCCATCGGCCAGCAGCTGCAGCTGGAGCTGGGGCTGGACACCGCCGAGGAGCAACGGCGGTTCGGCGGCTGGCTGGAGCAGTCCCGAAGCCACTTCGATGCCCTGCTCTGGAACGGCGAGTATTACAAGATCGATGCCGGCAGCGGCACCCCGGTGGTGATGGCCGACCAGCTCTGCGGTGACTTCTACGCCCGCCTGCTGGGGCTGCCGCCGGTGGTGGCCGACGAGCGGGCCCTCTCGGCCCTTCAAGCGATCCGCCAGGCCTGCTTCGAGTCCTTCGAGGGGGGCCGCCTCGGGGTGGCCAATGGCCTGCGCCGCGATGGCACCCCCCTCGATCCCAACGGCACCCATCCGCTGGAGGTCTGGACCGGCATCAACTTCGGCCTGGCCGCCTACTACCGGCTGATGGGACAGAGCGGCACCGCCTTCGCCATCACCGGCGCCGTCGTGGGCCAGGTGTACGAGGGGGGCCTGCAGTTCCGCACACCGGAAGCGATCACCGCCGCCGGCACCTTCCGCGCCTGCCACTACCTGCGGGCCATGGCGATCTGGGCCCTCTGGGCCACCCACACCGGCTGGCAGCCGATCCCCGGGGCGGAGCGCCAGCCATGAGCGAAGCCGGCCGGTTCAGGCCACGGATGGCGGGCCTCCTGGCTCTGCTGCTGGGCACCCTGCTGATGCTGGCCGTGGCGCCGGCGCCGGCCCTGGCCCAGCTGCATGCCCATCCGGATGGCAACGGCACGCCGGTGGTGCGCAGCCTGGAGAGCCTGCGCGACCTCGACGACCAGAGCTGGCAGGTGGTGGCCTATCGGGAAGGGCCACCGGGGGGGGCGCTGCGGCTGCGGATTGTGGGCTACCCCGGCAAGGTGCGCCTCGACCATCCCACCGCCCTGGAGGTACGCAGCGGCCGTTTGCTCTGGGCGCTTGAGGATGTGACCCTCAGCAGCGCCGCCCTGGCCGGAGACACCCGTTCGGCAGCGGCCGAGTTCGATCTGGCGCCGCTGCTGGCCGATCTGGAGCAGAACCGTCCCCTGCGACTGCGGTTGCCGCGGGTGTTCAGCGAGCTGGCGGTGCCGCCCTACGTGGTGGCGGAATGGCGCAGCCTGCTGGACGCACCGGCCGCGTGAGCGGGGCCCCCTCCTGGCAGCCATGGATGGCCAGGGCCCTGCAGCTGGCCGCCCTCGCCCAGGGGCGCACCAGCCCCAACCCCCTGGTGGGCGCGGTGGTGCTCGACGCCGACGGCCAGCTGGTGGGGGAGGGCTTCCATGCCCGCGCCGGAGGGGCCCATGCGGAGGTGGGAGCCCTGGCCCAGGCCGCTGAGCGGGCCCGGGGCGGCACCCTGATCGTGACCCTGGAGCCCTGCTGCCACCACGGCCGCACACCCCCCTGCAGCGAGGCGGTGCTTGCCGCCGGCATCGCCCGGGTGGTGCTGGCCATGGCCGACCCCAACCCCCTGGTGGCCGGCGGCGGCATCGCCCGGCTGCGGGCGGCGGGCCTGGAGGTGATCGAAGGGGTGATGGAAGCCGAGGCCCGCCAACTCAACCGGGCCTTTCTGCACCGGATCGCCACCGGCCGGCCCCTGGGGATCCTCAAGTGGGCGATGAGCCTGGATGGCCGCACGGCCCTGCCCAACGGTGTCAGCCAGTGGATCAGCGGGCCCGACGCCCGTGCATGGGTGCACCGCCTACGGGCCCGCTGCGATGCGGTGATCGTGGGAGGCGGCACAGTGCGGGCCGACGACCCCCTGCTCACCAGCCGGGGACAGCGCACACCCGAACCGCTGCGGGTGGTGCTCAGCCGCGGCCTGGATCTACAGGCAGCGGCCCGACTCTGGGATACGGCGACGGCGGCGACGCTGCTGGTCCATGGGCCAGAGGCGCCACAGGATCGCCGCGACCGGTTCGATCGGCTGGGGGTGGAGCGCCTTGCCCTGGAGATCTGCGAGCCGGGGGCCCTGGCCCTCGCCCTGGCCCGGCGGGGTTGCAACCAGGTGCTGTGGGAATGCGGCCCCGAGCTGGGGGCGGCGGCCGTGCGCCAGGACTGCGTGCAGCAGCTGGCGGCGGTGATCGCGCCCAAGCTCCTCGGCGGCCTTCCGGCCCGCACGGCCCTGGGGGATCTGGGCCTGGAACGCCTGGACGGGCGCTGGGCCCTGCAGGGGTTGGAGCTCCGCTGGCTGGGCCCGGACCTCCTCTGGCAGGGGCGCTTGGACGGGGACGCGCTCAGCGCAGCTCCGGGTGCAGAGGATCCCCCTTGAAGGGCCCCTCGACGGCACTGGTGATCCAGCCGCCATAGAAGCCGCCGGGCTGGGGGATCACCAGCTCCCCATCCACCCAGCAGCCGTCCATCAACGCCGGATAGCAGGCCAGCCAACCGGCCAGGGGAGCAAAGGCCTGGGTTGGAGAGGGGTAGGACCAGAGGGCCCGGCGCAGGCGCCGCTCGGAACCATCCCCGCCAGGCGCCACGAGATCGAAGTAGCTGGCCACGCCCTTCCATTCGCAGAAGCTGGAGCCGGCCGCGGGCTCCAGCAGGGTCAGGTCCACATCCTCTGGAGACAGATAGAAGACCGGGGGGTGGAAGGTTTCGAGGACCCGCAGGCTGCGGTGGCTGTCGCATACCACCCGCCCCATGGCCTCCACCCGCACGTGCTGACGGCAGACCAGCAGCGCCGGGGGGCGGGGATAGGCGGCAACGCGCTCGGCCATGGGATCAGCCGGGAATGAAGTGGCGCAGCCGTCTGGCCTCGGCGCCGGCACGGGCCTGGAGCTCCTCATCACTGAGGCTGGCCTCGGCCCGCTGCTGGGCGGCGATCACATCCGCCTCGTCCACAGCGAAACCGGCGCCGCGGGCCAGGGCCAGGAAGGCCGCCAGATCAGGGGGGTCGGCCGGGTCGTGGAGGCGGCGATCGAGGGCGGCATCGGCCCGGGCGTGGGCCAGAAAGGCATCCAGCTGGTCGAGGCTCATGGGACCGGCATCAGGGCCTGTCCTCTCTAGCTGCCAGCGGGAGCGTCCGGGGCCAGACCGAGCAGATCCAGCTGCACCGTCGCCGCCGGGCTCGGCTCCAGCTTCACCGCCTCCCAGGCCGCCGGATCCCAGGGGGCCATCAGGGGTTCCAGGGCCCGCAGCTCCGGTCCGTCCGCGGAGGCCAGCCAGGCCTCCTCCAGCCCGTCGGGGATCACCACCGGCATGCGGTCGTGGACCCGGGCCAGCAGGTCGTTGGGGGCGGTGGTGAGCACCACGCAGGTCTCGAGTTCACCCCCATCACTCCCCAACCAGCGCTCCCAGAGCCCGCCGAGCCAGAAGGGGCGCTGGTCCCGGCGGCGGAACAGCCAGGGCTGCTTGAAGGGCCGGCCTTCCAGCGTCTTGGCTTGCCATTCGTAGAAACCATCGGCGGGGATCAGGGCGCGCCGGTGGCGCCAGGCGCCCCGGAAGAAGGGTTTCTCCCCCACCGTCTCGCTGCGGGCATTGATCGGCCGGCGGCGGGCCATCGGGTCGGGGCACCAGTCCGGCACCAGCCCCCACAGGGCCAGGGCCACCTCCAGGCGTCCATGTTCCTGGCGCTGCAGCAGCACCGGCTCGCCCGGCCGCACCTGGGGCCGGGGGGCGTAGTGGGCCTCCAGCCCCGGCGGCATCGGACCCTTCAGCCGGGGCAGCAGCCGATCGAGGCGGGTGGCCAGGGAGTAGCGGCCGCACATGGGGGAGGGGGGGGCCGAAGGGGCGGGCGTTCGGTTCTCCCGACCGGGGGGCGGAACGGCCGGTGACGACCAGACCTAGCTTGGACCGATACGCCGTTTTGCGCAGCATGGCCATCCGTCAGGACGACAACCGCCCCACAAGGCGGTTCGGAATTGTCAATCTGCTCCTGATCGGTTTCGGCGTGCTGTTGCTGTTCAGCAATTTCCTGCCCAATCCCGCCACCCAGGTGCCCCGGGTGCCCTATTCCCTGTTCATCGACCAGGTGAACGACGACAACGTCAAACGGGCCTACATCACCCAGGACCAGATTCGCTACGAACTCACCAAGGCCCCTGAGGAGGGGGCCCCCACGGTGCTCTCCACCACACCGATCTTCGACATGGAGCTGCCCCAGCGGCTGGAGCAGCACGGTGTCGAGTTCGCCGCGGCACCGCCGAAGCGCCCCAGCTTCATCACCACGGCCCTGAGCTGGGTGGTGCCGCCGCTGATCTTCATCCTGGTGCTTCAGTTCTTCGCCCGCCGCAGCGGCATGGGCGGCGGCGGCGCCCAGGGGGCCCTGAGCTTCACCAAATCAAAGGCGAAGGTCTACGTGCCCGATGAGGAGTCCCGGGTCACCTTCGCCGATGTGGCCGGTGTCGACGAAGCCAAGACCGAGCTCACCGAGATCGTCGACTTCCTCAAGACCCCCCAGCGCTACATGGACATCGGCGCCCGCATCCCCAAGGGCGTGCTGCTGGTGGGCCCTCCGGGCACCGGCAAGACCCTGCTCTCCAAGGCCGTGGCCGGTGAAGCCAGCGTGCCCTTCTTCATCATCTCCGGCTCCGAATTCGTGGAGCTGTTCGTGGGGGCCGGCGCTGCCCGGGTTCGCGATCTGTTTGAAGAAGCCAAGAAGAAGGCGCCGTGCATCATCTTCATCGACGAACTCGACGCCATCGGCAAGAGCCGCTCGGGCTCCATGGGCGTGGTGGGCGGCAACGACGAGCGCGAGCAGACCCTCAACCAGCTGCTCACCGAGATGGACGGCTTCACCGCCCAGGACAAACCGGTGATCGTGCTGGCGGCCACCAACCAGCCCGAAACCCTTGATGCCGCCCTGCTGCGTCCGGGCCGTTTCGACCGCCAGGTGCTGGTGGATCGCCCCGACCTCTCCGGGCGCAAGATGATCCTCGACATCTACGGCAAGAAGGTGAAGCTGGCCGAGGGCGTGGATCTCGACAAGATCGCCCAGGCCACCAGCGGTTTCGCCGGCGCCGACCTGGCCAACCTGGTGAATGAAGCGGCCCTGCTGGCAGCCCGGGTCTACCGCACCACGGTGGAGCAGGCCGACCTCAACGAAGCCATCGAACGGGTGGTGGCGGGCCTCGAGAAGAAGAGCCGGGTGCTGCAGCCCGATGAGAAGAAGGTGGTGGCTTACCACGAAGTGGGCCACGCCATCGTGGGGCACCTGATGCCCGGCGGCAGCAAGGTGGCCAAGATCTCGATCGTCCCCCGCGGCATGGCGGCCCTGGGCTACACCCTGCAGCTGCCCACCGAGGAGCGCTTCCTGAATTCCAAGGAGGATCTCGAAGGCCAGATCGCCACCCTGCTGGGCGGCCGTTCCGCCGAGGAGGTGGTCTTCGGTGAGGTGACCACCGGCGCCGCCAATGATCTGCAGCGGGCTACCGACATCGCCGAGCAGATGATCGGCACCTACGGCATGAGCGAGACCCTCGGCCCCCTCGCCTACGACAAGCAGGGCGGCAGCCGCTTCCTGGGCAGCAACTCCAACCCCCGCCGGGCTGTGAGCGACGCCACCGCCCTGGAGATCGACAAGGAGGTGCGCGGTCTGGTGGACCGGGCCCATGACCGGGCCCTGGCGATCCTGCACCACAACCGCGAGCTGCTCGAGACCATCTCCCACAAGATCCTCGAGAAGGAGGTGATCGAAGGAGATGAACTGAAGGAGCTGCTGACCTCCAGCCGCCTGCCCGATGCGCCGGTGCTCGAGGCGGCCGCCGTGTGACCCAGGACCAACCCGGCCGACAGGCTGTCTCCGACGAGCCGTGCGTCCAGCCATGAATCACCAGAGGATCCAGCTCGCCTTCATTGCGCTGCTGATCCTCTTTTTTGTGCTGGCCGCCGGTCACGGTCTCGGCGGCAATTCTTCCTACTGGTCAGATGAGCTCTGGTCGGTGTCCGCCAGCAGGGCCGACTGGGGCGTGCTGCTGCGGGACTGGCTGATCCCCGACACCCACCCGCCCCTATACCAGATCTTGCTGAAGCTCTGGATCGGGCTGAGTGGCAGCGGCGAAATGACCACCCGGAGCCTGAGCCTGCTGATGGCCGGCCTTGCCCTGGTGGCAACGGCCCTGTTCACGACGGGACGGGGAGCAGGAAGCCGGCTTGTGAGCGTGGCATTTCTGGGCACGAGCCCAGCGTTTCTCTTCTATGCGCAGGAATCCCGCAGCTACGCCACCTCCCTGGCCCTTTCGGCGGTGATGCTGGGGGCGGCCCTGGAACTCCGGCAGCGACGGCTGACTGGTTCCAGCAACAGTGCCCTGGCCCGCTGGAGCGACCCGGCCCTCCGAGCGCTGTTCAGCGGTGCCTGCCTTCTCCTCTCCCTCACCCACTACTTCTCCCTGCTGTTCGTCCTGGTGGTGGTGGGGTTGGGCTGCGCCGAGGGTCTGATCCCGCGTCGGCGCAGGGAGGTGCTGCCCCTGCTGCTGGCCCTGCTGGCGTGGCCCGTGGCCCATCTGCTGACCAGTTCGTTCTCGAACAAGCTGCAGCGTCTGGACTGGATCCAGGTGACGCCGATCAGCGGTACTTTCACCGAATTCACGAACGGCACCCTGCCGCTGCTGGCCCCGGGGCGGGCCGGGCAGGAGTTGCTGCTGCTGATCGCCCTGGGGGTGGTCGTCGCCCTGGTGTTCGTCGTCTCGGTGGTGCGTCGCCACCGCCCTTCCGTGGCGCCGGCGGCGCCAAGCCCGGCCCTGGGGGAAGCCCGCTTCCTGCTGCTGTCAATCGGTGTCTTCCTCGGGCTCATGCTGCCCATCGACCTGATCAAGCCGCTGTCCCAGGCCAGGTACTACATCGTGCTGCTCCCTGCCGTGGCCTACCTCTTTGGCAATGGCTGGGAGCTGAGCCGGCGACTCGGCCATGGACAGCGGCTCGCCCTGGCCAGCCTGCTGGCGGTCTGGCTGCTGCTGCAGTGGCAGCTGGGCCAGCGGGAGCTGGCCCATAAACGGGTCCCCCTGCAGAACTACAAGCTGATGGCCGCCTTCGTCGAGCGCAGTGGCATCTGCGACGGGGGCTGCCGCAGCCACGGCTGGCGGCTGGACGCCCTCAGCCCCCTCTACTTCCGGCCCGGCCAACTGCGGCCGATGCCGGACGGCTGGCGGGACTCTGGTGAACCCCTTGAGCGACCCTTCCTGGGCTTTCAGCTTGCCCTCGACGACCTGCCCGTCCTTCGTGCCGCCAACCCCAACCTGGCCTGCTGGGAAGCACCCGGAGCCTGGCGGTCCTCCCCCTTCATCCTGCTGCCCCGCACCAGCCCGGTGCAGCCCGCGCGCCACGGCCTGCGCCCCTGCCCTTGACGTCGGGGGGGTCGATCTCGCATAAGGGTTCTTTGGGACGTGGGCCATGGTGTCCCCCTCAGCCCCGCTCGCCGCCCTCAAGGGCCGCGATCTGCTCTCCTCGGCCGACCTCGACGGCCCCCAGACCTTCGCCCTGCTCGAGCTGGCCCGCCAGCTGAAGGGCGGCGAACGACGCATCGATCTGGCCGGGCGGGTGCTGGGGCTGATCTTCTCCAAGGCCTCCACCCGCACCCGGGTGAGCTTCATCGTCGCCATGGCCAGGCTCGGCGGCCAGACGATCGACCTCAACCCGGCCGTCACCCAGGTGGGCCGGGGCGAGCCGATCGCCGACACCGCCCGGGTGCTGAGCCGCTACTGCGATGCCCTGGCGATCCGCACCTTCGCCCACGACGACCTGGCCGCCTACGCCCACTGGGCTTCGATCCCGGTGATCAACGCCCTCACCGACCTGGAGCACCCCTGCCAGGCCCTGGCCGACGCCCTGACGATCCAGGAGCGCTTCGGCCACGGCCTTACCGACCTGCACGGCCTCACCCTGGCCTACGTGGGCGACGGCAACAACATGGCCCATTCGCTGATGCTCGTCGGGGCCCTGCTGGGGATGGACGTGCGCATCGGCAGCCCGGACGGTTTCGTCCCCAGCCCGGCGGTGGTGGCGCAAGCCCAGGCCCTCGCCGGCGGGCGCAGCTCGATCACGGCGCTGCAGGACCCGGTGGCGACGGCCCGGGGGGCCCATGTGCTCTACACCGATGTGTGGGCCTCCATGGGGCAGGAGGAGGAGCAGGCCCAGCGGGAGCAGGCCTTCGCCGGCTGGTGCCTCGACGAGGACCTGCTGGCCGAGGCCGATCCGCGGGCGATCGTGCTGCATTGTCTGCCTGCCCACCGGGGCGAGGAGATCAGCGCCGGTGTGATCGAGGGGGCCGCCAGCCGGGTGTTCGACCAGGCGGAGAACCGCCTGCACGTGCAGCAGGCCCTGCTCGCCACCCTGCTGGGGGGCGCCGGCGGCTGAGGGCGGCTGCGGCAGGCTCCGGACGGCGGCGGCAGGCCCGGCCCTGGACAAACCGCGCGCGGGATGGCAGAAAGGGACTGGTTCATCCGTACTGCCCGTGGTCGCCACCACCCAGGAGCTCACCAAGGCTCAACGTGAGCTCTATGCCTGGCTCGCCGACTACATCGGCAGTCACCGCCACAGCCCGTCGATCCGCCAGATGATGGAGGCCATGGGCCTGCGCTCGCCGGCGCCGATCCAGAGCCGCCTGCGCCACCTGCAGCAGAAGGGCTGGATCACCTGGCAGGAAGGCCAGGCCCGCACCCTGCAGCTGCTCGGCGAGAGCCGGCTGGGCATCCCGGTGCTCGGGGCCGTGGCCGCCGGCGGGCTGGTGGAAACCTTCGATGACGTCCAGGAGCACCTTGATCTGGCCCCGGTGCTCGACACCCGCGGCCTGTTCGCCCTCACGGTCAACGGCGACTCGATGGTGGAGGCCCACATCGCCGATGGCGACGTGGTGCTGATGGAGCCGGTGGCCGACCCCTCCCGGCTGCGGGAGGGCACGATCGTGAGCGCCCTGGTGCCGGGCAGCGGCACCACCCTCAAGCATTTCCACCGCCAGGGATCCCAGGTGCGCCTGGAGGCCGCCAATCCGGCCTACGCACCGATCCTTCTGCCCGCCGACCAGGTGAGTGTCCAGGGCCGCCTGGTGGCGGTCTGGCGTCAGGTCTGAAGGGATCGGGCCCGCACCACCACGTTGTAAGCTCCACAAGCATCGGTTAGCCGGTGCATCAATGGGGCCATAGCTCAGCTGGTAGAGCACCTGCATGGCATGCAGGGGGTCAGCGGTTCGAATCCGCTTGGCTCCATCCCCTGAAAACCCCGGCCCTGCTGGGGTCTTCTTATTTTTGGGATGTCTCTCCCATGGCGAGATTCTCTATGCGGTCGTATAGGCGGTCGGAAAGCAGCTCGTACGCCTCTCAGCGCTTCGGGGCCGTCGAGCCCCGCTCAATCACCAGCTCCACCCCCATCCGCGGCCATCGGGGCCCCTCGACCGGTGGACCCTTTCCATTGGGAGCTCTCCGTGTTGTTGCTCATGGCCGACACGACAAAGCCCGTCGACGAGGGCCACCGGGCTTGGATCGTGTGGTTGTGGGGTCGGAGCCGCTGGCACTGGCGTGGTTACGCAGGCCGGTGAGCTGCAGATCGGCGTTGGCCGGATTAGCGTTTTCCTGCAGCCGCTGGGCCTGGGTTGTCCCAGCAGGCGGGGGCTGACAGGTGCCTTTTCATCATGCAAGCTGAGCGCCATGACTCAGGCCACCCCCACCGCTGCAGCGCCCTCGCCCCGCGGCCCCTTGCAGCGGTTGCAGTCGCGTTGGCACGGGCTGAGCGATCACAGCCAGGTGGGTGTGAGCCTGGCGGGGGTGGGTGGCGTGCTGGTTCTGTGGGCCCTGTTCTGGCCAGTGCCCACAGAGGTGGAAGGCATGGGCGTGTTGATCTATCCCGACAACGCCGGCATCCTCAACGCCCGTGCAGGCGGCCAGGTGCGGGAGGTGTTCGTCAAGGAGGGACAGTCGGTGGCGCGCGGCCAGGTGCTGATGCAGCTGTATCTGCCGGTGCTGGAGCGCCAACTCGACCAGCAGCGCGGCAACTTGCGCCAACTGCAGCGGCACAATGCCCAGCTCGATGAGCGCGATGCCCTGCGGCTGCTCACCGAGAAGCGGGCCCTGGAGACGTCCCTGGCCAAGTTGTCCGACGATCGCCGCCGCTACGGCGAACTGCAGTCGACCTACTCCAGCAAATTGCGCAACCTCGATTGGCTGGCCCAGCGCGAGGTGGTGGCCCCGCTGTCTTCTGAGGTGGTGTCGGCAGAGCAGGGGCTCACCAGCACCAGCGTGAATCTCGATGACGTGAAGATCAAAGAGAAGAACGTGGTGACCAACTATCAGCAGGTGAAGCTCAATATCGAAACCCAGGCCCTGCAGCGTCGTTATCAGATCGACGATCTCAAGCGTCAGATCCAGGTGACCGAAGCCAAGATCGCCTACGACGGCAAGGTGCATGCCGACCGGGACGGCACGATGTTGGACCTGCAGGTGATCGCCGGCCAGACCGTGGGCACCGGCCAGCGGCTGGGCACGATCGGTCGGCCTGAGCAACCCAGTGCCAAAGACCGCCCGCTGCGGGTGGTGTCCTACTTCGCGCCCGCCGATGCCCGCCGGCTGCACCTGGGGCTGCCCGTGGAGGTAGTGCCGCAGTGGAACCAGCGCGGCCGCTTCGGCGGCATTGTGGGCAAGGTGACGCAGGTGCTCACCCTGCCCGCCACCGAAGACGACATCTCCACCACCACCGGCAACGCGCAACTGGCCCAGGCGCTGACGAAGAACGGTCCGGTGATGCGCACTGAAATCGAGCTGGAGCGCGATCTCTCCAGCGTGGATGGCTACCGCTGGACCCTCTCGGGGGGGAGTGGCGTGTTCCCGATCCGCGACGGCCTCACCGTGTCCACCCATGCGTACGTGGAGTGGCGCTCGCCGATCAGCTATGTGATTCCTGGCCTGCGCTCCCTCACCGGTGGCTTCCGCACCCGTTGGATCGACCTGCGCTGGGACCAGCCCTCCCTGCGCCAGCCCAACACCGTTCCATGAGATCCCCTGTGAAGTCGCCGTCCCTTCCCCGGATCCGCAATCCCTTGCTGCGCCAGGAATTTCCCTGGCTGGTCAGCGAGGTGGTGCTGCTGCTGATCCTGTTCAACTCCAACCCACCGGAACTTTGGTTCTGGCTGGTGGTGCTGCTGGTGATGCTACTCTATCGCGTCGAGCGTTGGTGGTCGTCGCGCCCAAACGCCTGAACCCTGAGCTCACACGGGTATCAGCCCACAATGGCGCGCCATTGGCGTTCGGTGCTCTCCATGGTGTGATCCATGCGGTTGAGCACCATCAACTGAGCGGCCACCCGTTGCAGTTGCTCGGGGCTTAGCCGCCTGTAGGCAGCCTTGGATTCGGGCGACTGCAGGGCCTCCAAGGACAGCGTCGAACGCGGCTGGCTCGGCGGTGGCTGTAGTTGGGTTGAATCGCTCAGTTGCTGTCGCCAGCTCAGCAAACGCTCGACCACACCCTGCACAAAAGCCAGGCCTGCGTCGTAGTCGCCCTGGAGACCCCAGCCCTGCCAGTCGGCATTCGGTTGGCGCCGCAGCTCGTCGAGGTCCAGGATCAGGGCCTCGCTGGCCTGGTCCAGCAGCGCCCACATCCGTGCCACTGGATGCTGGCTCGCCAGGGTGCCCAGTTCCAGCAGGGCACCCTGGCGTTGGTCGCGCAGGCCCTGCAGGCTGGTGCGCAGGCCACGGATCTGCTGCCCCAGCTGGCGGCGGCGTAGCGCCTGGGATTGGATCGCTTCGGGCGGGTGCTGAACCACCTGCAACAGGGTGTGTCCCAGATCCACCAGCAGCTGCAGCAGCCCCTCGCGCTGCTGGATCCGGGCTCTGGACGGCCAGAACAGACGCAGGCTGAGCAGGGCCATCAGGATGCCGAACGCGGTCCATAACAGGCGCAGGGGGATCCAGCTGTCGAGCTGCTGGTCATGCGTCAGCCAGCCCATCACCACCACAAAGCAGCAGACCCCGTAGCCCACGGTGAGCCGCAACGAGCCGGCGATCAGCCGGGCCAGCAGCAGGGCCAGTGGCAGGCCCACCACCAGCGGCAGCGGCCCCAAGGCCCGGTAGCCGAAGAACACCACCATGGCGCCAATGGCGGTGCCAACCAGGCGCTGACGGCCGAGTTCGAGGGTGTTGCCGTAGTTGCCCACGGTGACGCTCAGCACGGCGAGGGAGGCGTAGAGCGCGAAGGGCACTCCGGTGAGATTGGCGAAGCCGTTCACCACCGTCACAGTGGCAGCGAGGCGCAGGGTGTCCCGCAGGGCTGGGCTGGTCATCCCTGCGGGGCCGAGAGCTGGGTCAGGCCCGCGCTGAGCAGTGCCCGGCTGTGGAGGAGCTGTTCCAACACATGGCACTGCTGGCCGATGGCCAGCAGCAGGGGCTGGGGGGCGCCCAGATGCCCGGCTTCTTCCAGCCAATCTTGAGCTGGGCTCGAGAGGGTTGGCGCTGGAGCGGCGGTGGGCTTGGTTTGCAAGGTCCCGGCGAGGCTGGCGAGCGCGCTGCGGAGCAGGGGCTGGGGGTTGCCTGCCGGCAGGGGCGTGTCCAGCTGCCGTAACAGGGGCTCCAGCAGCAGCCACTGGCGTAACACCTGTCGCCAGATGCTGCCGGCCTGGGCCCAGCGCGACAGCCGGTGTTGGGTGTGGGCGGGCCTGGGATGGCCCTGGTTTTGGTCGCGGAGCTGTTGCAAAAGCTGAATGCTGGGCAGCAGATCCTGGGAGCGCAGGACAGCTGGGGGCTCACCGCCGCGATCTAGCCACTGCTGCATGGCCAGGATCTGGGCCTCGAGTTGGCTGGCGATCCGGGCTTCCAGGGCAGGGAGCTGTTGCAGGGGGCGGCGCGGCCAGAGGGCCCAGGTGGCGATCTGCGCCATCAAGATGCCCACCACTGCCGCGAAGGCCAGCTCAAAAATCGTCGCCCAGTTGAACTGGTTGCCGCGGTGCATCAGTTCCACGGCCCAGCAGCTCAAATACCCCGTACTCAGGCCTTTGAGCAGCCCCAGGCTGCGCACCAGCACGCCGGTGAGCAGGATGGCCAAGCCCAGCACGACCCAGCTGGTGGATATCTCTTGCAGCACGATGGCCGTGAGGAGGCCGATCAAGGCGCCGGCCACCAGCTGGCCGATGCTGCGGGCGGGGGTGAGGTCATTCTCATTCACGGACAACACAGCCATCACCAGAGCCAGGGGAAGCAGCTGGTTGCGCCCTGACCAGAACATGATCCCGATCGTCAGGGTGCTGGCCAGCCAGATGCGCAGACTGTTGCGCCAAAGAGGGCTCAGGGAGGGCCGGGCGGCAGCCATGGGGTGTCGCCCGTTCAAGGTTGGGTGGCGGGGCTGCTGCTGAGTTGCAGCTGCAGTTGGGGCTGGATCGGCAGATTGGGATCGCGCGGCATCGGCAGCAGTTCCTTCAGCAACTTCGCATAGGTGATGTTCACGTTGACCGTGGCATTGATCCGCCGCACCAGGCTGTTGATCAGGCGGTCTTGGGTATTGGAGAGATTGAGCTCGCTGTCGAGGCCGGTTACGTAGCGCAGACGCACATCACGGAAAGCCTCCAGGGCAGCCGCCACGCCGCGGCGGGCCGAGCTGAGCTTGGCCAGGCTGGCTTCGTGGTTGAAGAAGGCCTGCTCGATTCTCAGGCGGATGTCGTTGCGGCTGGCGGCGAATTGCTGGGCGGTGGCCTCCGCCTGCTTGGTGAGCGCCCGGGCCTGGCCGGCCGTGGTGCCGGCGTCAAACAGCAGCCAGGTGAAGGTCAAACCCACCGACCAGTCCGAGCCGCTGGTGGTGCTGAGGGGCAGGGCGGTGGAGCCGCAGCAGCCGCCGCCGCCAAGATCAAAATTGCTCAGGCTGGTTTGGGAGCTGCTGCCGCCGCCGCTGGCAAACAGGGAAAGTTTCGGCAGCAGACCTGCCGCAGTGGCCTGGCTCTGCTGGGCCAGGGCCGTGCGGGTGGCCAGGATCGCCTCCAGCTCCGGATTGCCCCGGTAGGCAGCCAGCAGGCTGGCTTCGAGATCGAGCGGCCAGCGGGGCTGCACCACGATCGGGTCGCTGGGGGTGGGGGTCACGTTGGCCGGCAGGTTGAGCAGCACCGCCAGCTGCCGGCGTGCCACTGCCCGATCAGCCAGGGCCTGGATCAGGGTTTCTTCATCGGCGGCCTGGATGGCGCGCCGCCGCAGCACATCGAGCCTGGGCACCAGGCCGGCCTGCTTGAGGTCGAGGGTGTCCTGCAGGATCACCATGTCGTTGCGCAGGTTGGCGTCGTAGACACGCACCAGCTGCTCGTCCTGCTGCAGGGAGTAGTAGGCCTCACTCACCTGCAGCTGCAGGGAGCGCAGTTGGTTGGCGTAGGTGTTGCGCTGCTGTTCCAAGCTGGCGCGAGCCGCGCGAACCGTGGGCGTGCGGGCGAAATCCAGCAGGGCGTAATTGAGCTGCAGGCCGCCCTCCAGGCCCCATTCCCCTGAGGTGGCTGCCACGGAACCGCCGTTGGGCACGTAGAAGGGGCCGGCGGTGGGAATGGATGTGCCATTGGGACCGGGGGTGAGCAGCCCATTGGGTGCAAACAGCGGGCCAAAGCCCAGGTTGTCGTTGGGTTTGTTGGAGGTGGTGGTGCTGCGGCTGCCCTCGTAGCCACCATTGGCAAAGGCGCTGATCGTGGGCCAATAGCTGCCCATGGAGGCCTGGAAGCGGGCCAGGGCAGCGGCCACCTGCTCCCGCTGGGCTTGCAGGCTGGCGCTGTTGGCAAAGGCGATGGCCAGGGCCTGTTCAAGGCTGAGGCTGGCGACGCTGCCGGCCTGGAGTTGCTGGGGGGAGGGCAGATCCAGGGGCGGACCGGCCACGGCGTCGGCCGGTTGGATCGGGCCGGTGGCGGGTTGGTTGGCCCGGATCAGGTTGGCGGGCAGCTCAGGAGTGCTGAGCACGTTTCCCACCGGGGGCTCGGGCTCACTGGGGAGCAGCTGATCGAGCGCCCGCAGTTGCGCATCCAGCTTTTGCCAGCTGCGCTCCAGCAGCTTGGTGCTCTGGGGCTGGCCTGGGGGCCGAGCCAACGCAGCCGGGGCCAGCTGGGCAGGGATGAGACCGAGCCACAACAGGACCAGGACGCGGTTGCGCATTGCCACGGTGATGGTGATCAGCGCCTTGGTCGACGTAGTTTGATTGGCGCAGCGGCTCTGCTGAGCTGGCGGTGTTCGGCTTCAGGGGCGGCAGCTGGCTGGCCCGGTTTGCCCAGCGTCCTCGGCTTGCCCAGCACACCGGCGATCAGGATGGCCAGATAGAGCTGGCCCACGATCGTGATGCCCACGCTGGCGGTGAGGCTGGTGAGGTTTCCGTTCTTCAGCACAGGGCTGCCGATGGTGGTGAGACTGGCGAAAGCGGCCCCGAGCATGGCCAGCGCATGGCCGATGCCATCGGGCAGGGCGTGCCCATGGTCCTGCAGGTTGAAGGCCGCCGGGTCGAGCACCAGCAGGGAGTTGAGCACGATGCCGCCGGTGAATCCAACCAGCAGATAACCGGCCGTGGCCCCCAACAGCAGGTCGCCAGTGAAGGTCGGTTCTTCGGCCAGGGCATTCACCAGACCCCACAGCACCATCAGCATCAGGCTGAGCCATGTCACCAGATGGATCACGCTCAGCTGCACGGCCAGGGTGGGGTTGAGCACCAGGGCCGCCTGCCAGATCAGTTCCATGCCCAGGGCCAGGATCCAGTAGTTGACTAACCGCTTCCGGCGCAGCAGCACCTTCTGGACGCGGCGTTCGAGGGCACGGGACATCGATTCGGTTGGCGTTGGCGGGAGGCGGTTGTGCGGGAGCAGGGGTGAATCCAGCAAGACCCCCACCCCGGAGATCACGAGGTAGAGCACGCTGACCAGCCGTGGTGCCTGTTCCAGGAGGCGCAGGCCCACCAGGGCCAACACCTGAACGGCCAGAAGGCCTCGGTAGAAGGCATGGCGCTGTTGCAGCAGGCGGCTGATCAGGGCCATCGGCTTGGTTCAGGTCCTTCCCAGAATTGTCGACCAGTGCGCTTCGCCATCGCGGATGCGGTGCTGCTGGGCCCAGGCCGTGTCGGAGTGAAAGGCCAGCTGCGGGGCGGCGTGGTGATGGAGGGGCGGGTCGATGGCGTGAGCAGCCTGTAGGGCTGAAGCGTTGGGCCATCCAGCCTGCGATCGATGGGCAGCGGAGTGAGGCGCGAAACAGTCAGTGACAAGCAGTCATTGACTGATGAGCGATGAAACACTGCGCTCAGAAGGAATGGGCGTTGTGATGTGATGACGACGAGCCAGAAAGCCCGGATGGGATGGTCTGAAGGGCCAGGTTGGTTCCGTGCCCTGCCATGGGCCCCTGCTGGCTGTTCCCTTGGCGGATGGGGCGTGGGCGGAATCTGGGCGGTACTGGCGGCCCGTCAACCCCCTGCCCGTTGCCTCTTGGCCACCCGACCCCTCTGGCCCCGATGGTGGCAACCCTGTGCCAGCGGCCTCGCCGCAGCCCTGGCGCTGCTCGCCCCATCCATGGGCCGGGCTCAGGGGATCGTGGAGCCAGGCAACAGCTCCCTGGCGCCGATCGATCGGGAGGCCTTCCGCCAGCAGTACGGCCAGGAAGGCCTGTTCCGGCTGCGGCTTGGGGTAGAAGCGGCCGAACAGCCTCCCAAGGCTGGAGCCGCTCCCCAGCCCTGCCCCGCAGCCAGCTGGGCCGGCTCATTGCAGAAGCAGCGCTATGCCGCAGCGATGGGCCTGCGCAAGTACTACGCCGCCGGCGAGGCCCTGGGGGAATGGCGGCGGCTGTGTCCCGCCACGCCCTGAATCACATTGAGGTTGTGGAACCCCGCCTCACTCACTCGCCGCCTTGGTGCGCATGGCGGCCTCCAGGCTCCTGATCTCTTCCGGCGACAGCTTGGGCCGATCGAGCTTGATGGTGAGCTTGTCGAGGTTGCCGGTGAAGCGGAACGGCGGTTTGTAGTCGGCGTCGTTGACGCCGGTGAGGGTGTCTGAGCCGATATCAAAGCTCTCGTCCCACTGGAGGATCATCGGCAGGGTTTTGGCCATGGTCTTGGTGGCCACCACCTTGCCGTCCACCTTGAGGGTGCCGGTGCCGGGGCGGCCAACGCCGCTGAAGTCGTTGAAGGCCAGGGTGCCGGCCCCCTTGCCGTCATAGACAAAATCGAACTCCACCTTGTGTTTGCCGGGCGTCAGCGGCGCGGTTCCCTCCCACTTGAGGCGCTCCAGATCCACCATGTTCCAGACCCACACGGGCTTGCTGTTCTTCAGGTAGAAGCCGTAGCCGCCGAAGCGGCCGCCGGAGGTCAGCAGCATGCCCTCGGCGCCGCTGGCCGGCACCTCGATGTCAGCCGTCACGGTGTAGGACGTGTTGAGCAGGATGGGCGAAGCGCCCTGGGGCAGCCCCACCATCGGATGGGTGTAGACGAATTCGCTGCGGCCGGCGGTGATGTTGGGCCGGGGGGCCACAATCCGAGCCGCCACCGAAGCATCGAGCGGGAACACCTGGTACTTGTTGGCCTCGGTGATGAAGGCCGCCTTCATCTCCTTCAACTTGCCGGGGTTCTGGGCCGCCAGGTCGGTGGTCTGGCTGAAATCAGTGTTGAGGTTGTAGAGCTCCAGGGTCTGGTTGTTGAGCGGATCCGGGTTGGCAGGGCCGAAGGCGTCCCAGGGGGCCCGGTTCACCTTGGTGCTCAACAGCCAGCCCTTGTCGTAGAGGGCCCACTGGCCGAACATCTCGAAGTACTGGCGCTCGTGCCTTGAGGGCGCCTTGGCATTCTTGCCATCGAAGGTGTAAACGAAGCTCGTACCCTCGATCGGTTTCTGGGGGATCCCATCCACCACCTCGGGCGCCCGCAACCCCGCCGCCTCCAGGATCGTGGGCACCACGTCGATGACGTGCACGAACTGCTCCCGCAGGCCGCCCCTGTCCTTGATGCGCGCCGGCCACGCCACCACCATGTTCTGGTTGACGCCACCGAGACGGGAGGCGTTCTGCTTGAACCAGCTGAACGGGGTGTCGAACGCCCAGCTCCAGCCCGCCGACATGTGGTTGTAGGTGAGATCGGTGCCCCACACGTCGTAGAACTTCATCTGCACCTCGAGCGGCAGCTTGTTGAGGCCGTTGAAGAAGGCCACCTCGTTGGGGGTGCCCAGGGGGCCGCCTTCGGCGCTGGTGCCGTTGTCGCCGTTGATGTAGATGATCAGCGTGTTGTCGAGCTTGCCGAGGTCATCGAACTGCTGGATCACCCGACCGATTTCGTAGTCGCTGTAGGCGGCGTAGGCGGCGAACACCTCCACCTGGCGGATGAACAGTTTCTGGGCCTCCGGGCTCAGTTTGTCCCAGGGCGTGATCACATCGGCGGGCCAGGGGTCGAGCTTGGCGTCCTTGGGAATCACGCCGAGTTTCTTCTGGTTGGCGAAGATGCGCTCCCTCAGTTTCTCGTAACCGTCATCGAACAGATGCATCGCGTGGATCCTGTCCACCCACTCCTTGGTGGGATGGTGGGGCGCGTGGGTGGCTCCGGGGGCGTACTTGATGAACAGCGGCTTGCTGGGGTTGATCTGGTGCATCCGCGCCATGTAATCGATGGCGTCATCGGCCATCTCTGTCACCAGGTTCCAGGTGCCGGGCTCCTTGCCCTCAAAGGGATAGATCTGGGTGGTGTTGCGGAACAGGTTGGGCTGCCACTGGTTGGCGTCGCCGCCCACGAAGCCGTAGAAGTATTCGAAGCCCATCCCCGTGGGCCACTGGTCGAACGGGCCGCTCTGGCTGGCCTGGAAGGCGGGCACGTTGTGGTCCTTGCCGAACCAGGCGGTGGAGTAGCCGTTGTCCTTGAGCAGGCGGCCGATCGTGGCCTTGTCGCGCTCAATGATGCTGTTGTAGCCGGGGAAGCCCGTCGACTGCTCCGAGATCACCCCGAAGCCGGCCGAGTGGTGGTTGCGGCCGGTGATCAGGGCGGCGCGGGTGGGGGAGCACAGCGCCGTGGAGAACATGCGGTTGTACCGCAGCCCGGCCTTGGCCACGCGCTCCATCGCAGGGGTGGGGATCACGCCGCCGAAGGTGCTGGGTACGCCGAAACCGGCGTCGTCGGTGATGATCAGCAGCACGTTCGGCGCGCTCGCCGGAGGCGTGATCCGTGGCGCCCACCAGGGCTTCGACTGCAGCGCCCCGTCCTTGATCACACCACCGAAGGGGGGCGCCGGGGCCGGCAGCTGGTTGCCGGGAATCGTGGTGGTGCCATTGGGGGCTCCGGGCGTGCCGGTGATCTTCTGGGCCAGGGCCGGCACGGCGCTGAACGACCAGCCCACCAGGGCCACGGCGAGGCACGCCGGCACCAGCCGCCGCAGCAGGCGGCCGAACGTGATGCCGAGGTTGCTCAGGGGACGCTCAGGCATGGGTCGTCAGGGCAGGGGAAACGAGTCGGAAACCGATGTGGGAGGTGCCGGTGTCGGGGCTTTCGGCCTCCCGGGCGGCGGGCCGGTAGCGGCTGCAGAAGTTGGGGGCGCACAGGAAGGATCCCCCCTTGATGACGTGCTTGGCCACCCCGGGCTCCCGCGGATCGCTGCTGGCGATGCGGTCGGCCAGCAGCGGATCGTCCTGGCCGGCGAGGCGCTCGTGGCCAGGGAGGTACCAGTCCGCCGTCCACTCCCAGACATTGCCGGTCATGTCCTGGAGTCCGTAGCCATTCGGGGGGAAGCTGCCCACCGGAGCCGTGCCGAGGTAGCCATCCTCTGCGGTGTTGCTGACGGGGAACTCCCCCTGCCAGGTGTTGGCCAGGCCCGCTCGCCAGCGGTCGCCCCAGCTGAAGGCCCGATCCCGCAGTCCGCCCCTGGCGGCGAATTCCCACTGGGCCTCGCTGGGCAGGGCGGCACCGGCCCAGGCCGCGTAGGCCTCCGCATCCGCCAGCGACACCTGCACCACCGGATGGTCGAGCCGGTCGTCGATGGAACTGCCGGGGCCCTCGGGGTGGCGCCAGTCGGCCCCCGGCACCCACTGCCACCAGCTGAGCTCACCCAGGGGCTCGCCGGGGGAGGGCGGCCGGAACACCACCGAGCCGGGGCGGCGCTCGGCGGCGGAGAGATCCGGAAACTGCTCCTGCGGCAGGGGCCGCTCCGCCTGGGTCGTGTAGCCGGTGGCGGCCACGAAGGCGACGAAGGCGCGGTTGGTCACCTCCGTGCGGGCGATGCAAAAGGGCTGCAGCCGCACCGGCGCCTTCGCTTCCGCCTCCTCCGGCAGGCGGCCCGCCGCACCGATCCGGTAGCTGCCGCCCGGGATGGGGGCCATCGACGGCGGACAGCTGTCCGACGCCAGGGCAGGGGCGGGCCCCAGCAGCAGGACTCCCATCCCCATCGCCAGAATCAGCAGGAAGGCCAGCGCCAGAGAGCTGACCTCAGGACGATGCACAAGCACGGATTCGCTGGGCCCTGCGGATGGCTCACGACCCGCATTGTGGGGGCGTCATTGAGCGCTCCAGGGTCGCATCGATCACCTTCGACACACTCGTTGGCTGATCGATCGGCCTTCCGGCCGCCGATGACTGCAGGACGGCAAGACTGTCGCAGCAGCGCAGAAGTACCTCCCGGAACTTGTCAGGGAAGACACCAGGCTGTTCCCTGTCCACCAGGGTCATGGCAAGCCAGCATGGTGCGCTGGCCTGCCAAGGGCCAACGCGCCGGAAGAGGAGACTCCCCGGCTGTTGCGTCCCCCCTCCATCCAGCTTCCAGGATTTCCTCTCCCCCACCCATGACCTCCCCCCTCTTCCGCCACGCCCGCCCGACGCTGCTAGCCAGCCTGGTCGTGGCCATCGCCGCAGCCTGCCCCGGGGTCAAGGCGCAGACGCAGGCGAGTCCTGATCAGAAGGCGGCGCTCAACGCCGTGGCCCGGATGATGGAGGGCCAGCGCACGTACTACCAGAAGAACGGCGCCTTCCGGGCCACGGTCTCGACCATCCAGCAGGATTTCGGCATCACCCTGCCGGCGACCTTCAACTACGCCGTTCGCACCACCACCGAAGCGGCCTACAGCTATGTGATCCCGGCCCAGTCGCCCAAGGTGGGCCAGCTCAATGCCTATGTGGGAGCCGCCTTCCTGACGCCCACCCAGAATCCCAGGATCACGACGATCATCTGCATGAACGTCCAGCCAGGCCAGATTCGCCCGGCGGACCCCCAGCTCGTGCTCGGCAGCCTGGTGGCCAATCCCACGGGCCGGATTGTGCAATGCGGCGACGGCTCAGTCGAAGTCACGGCCTCAATCGTCAACGAATGACGGCCACGGCTCCGCCCACGCGGCTGCAGCAACGGTGCCACCCATGCGAGGAGCCGATCGCTACCGACAAGCCCCCCCTCGCAGACTTAGAGCGTTGTCACTGTTCTTTCCCTGCGCACGCCGATGTCCCCCTCCTTCACCCAGGCGGTCGAGGCCCTCTCGGCCCAGGCCCAGACGCTGATCGCCGTCACCACCGCCGAAGTCGACGCCCTGCGCGAGGAACTGGAGCAGGAGCGGCGCTTCCGGCGCCACCTGGAGGCCAACGCCGCCGCCAGGGCCCATGAGGTGGCCGCCCAGCAAGAGGAAGCCCGTCGGGAGCGGGAACGGCTCGAGGCCGAACTGACCGAGGCCCGGGAGGGCAGGCACCTTGCCGAAGCGGAGGTGGAGCGCTTCCACGAGGCCGTGCGCCAGCAACTGGCCATCGCCGAACAGGAACAGGCGGCCCTGGAGGAGGCCGAGCGTGAACGGGATCGCCTGCGCCAGGAGGCCGCCGACCGGCAGTGCCGGGTGCTGACCCAGGAGCTGGAGCAGGAGCAACAGTCACGCCTCAGGCTGGAGCGACGCCTTTCCGGGGTGCGTCAGGCCGTGCTGGATCTGCTCGAACCCCAGGACGACGCGGGGGATGGTGCGGGCCCCTCGATCGCTGCTGACCTGGAGCAAGCCGACGCGGCCGCGCGCCTCTCCCTGCGCAAGATCCTTGTGCCCCGCTCCACCAGCCAGGACCCCCAGCCGGTCCTCAGCTGAGACTTGCCCTGCCGCGGTGCAGCTGGTCCTGTCGCGGCGGATGGAAGCATGAACGGAAAGCCCTGGCCAATAGGGTCTCGGAGGTTTCAGCAGCCACCATCCATCCAGCTGTCACCCGATCACCATCCACTCCCTTGCCTTGGCGGGCCCGCTCTTGAACCCATCGCTGCAGACCGCGGGATTCGCCCTGCTGATGGCCCTCGCCAGGGTGGTGCTGGGTTCGCTGGCCGTGTGGCTGCTGGTGCGGTTGCTGCACCGTTGGCTGCGGCGGGCCGGCCCCCGCCCCGGCAGCCTGCCCGATGGCCTGATCGCGCCCCTGCTGCTGAACAGCCTGGCGTCGCTCGGCTATCTGGCCATGGTGGTCTGGGGCTGGCGCTCGCTGGTGCGCGGCTGGCAGGTGCTGCGCATCGATCCTGGACCCGATCGGCTGGTGGAGGGCGCCGCCCTGCTGGTGGCCGTCGTGCTGGTGGTGCGGCTGATCAACCGCAGCCTGCTGCTGCTGCTGGAGCGCTCCCTGCAGCGCCTGGGTCGGGAGGAGCAGACCAGCACCCTTCAGGCCCTGGCGCCGATGATCCGGGCCCTGGTCTGGGGGCTGGGCAGCCTGGTGTTCCTGCAGAAGCAGGGGGTACCACTCGGCGCCATCTACGCCTCCCTGGCGGGGGCCGGCATCGGCCTGGGGCTGGCCCTGCGAGGGCCATTGAGCCACTTCATCAACTACCTCACGATCGTCATCGACAAACCCTTCCAGATCGGCGATCTGATCGGTTTTGTCGATGTCCTCGGGCCGGTGGAGCGGGTGGGGATCCGCTCCTCCTCCATCCGCAGCCTGGGCGGCGAGCGAATCGTGATCGGCAACGAGGAACTGCTGCAGAAGACGATCCGAAATTTCGGCGATCTGCCCCGGCGCCGGGTGGCCCACACCCTGCGCCTGTCCGACCAGCTGCCGGCGGAGCAGGCCGCCGCCATCCCTGGGCTCGTGGAAGAGGTGGTCCGGGCCCATCCACCGGCCAGCTTCGACCGGTGCCACTTCACCCGCTTCGCCGACGGCGCGCTCGAATTCCAGTTCGTGTTCTTCGTCCCCGACAGCAGCGTCGTGGTGTATCTCGATCTGCAGCAGGCCATCAACCTGGGCCTCCTGCAAGCCTTCCAGCACCAGGGCATCGCCTTCGCCGCCGCTCCCCCGGAACCGGCTCCGCCCCGGATCAGCCCGGCTCCCGGCTGATCCAGCGCCAGGCGGCCGCCAGCAGGGCGAGGCCGATCAGGGGGCCCTCACCCCAGCGGTCGTAGGGGGTGAGCTGGGCGCGCTGCTCCACGGTGAGCAGGCCGGTGGCGGGACGGCCGGCGGGCAGTCGCTCCAACACCTGTCCAGCGGCGTCCACCAGCAGGCTCGGCCCGGTGTTGGCGGAACTGACCAGCCAGCGGCCGGTCTCGATCGCGCGCAGCTGGGCCAGGGCCGCGAACTGACCTTGCAACTGCTCGGGATAGGGATCGAGGTTGGCGCTGGCCAGCAGCCAGCGGGCCCCCTGGCGGGTGGCGGCGGCCAGGGCCGTCCCATCAGAAAGCTCATAACAGATGGCCACGGCCACAGTCCCCCC
Organism: Cyanobium sp. Cruz CV13-4-11; assembly: GCF_024346055.1. Lineage (GTDB taxonomy): Bacteria > Cyanobacteriota > Cyanobacteriia > PCC-6307 > Cyanobiaceae > Cyanobium. Next base: position 31,525 of record NZ_JAGQCH010000003.1, on the reverse strand, counting down.
GGGCCGCGACAGCAGCCGGGAGGCGGGACCCGGTTCCACACCCCCCACCGCCGAGAGGCCGCTCCAGCGCCACAGGTCGGCCAGGGGCACCCATTCGCCCAGGGGCACGACCCGGTGCTTGTCCACCCAGCCGCCAGCCTGACGCTCACCGGGGGCAAAGCGCAGCAGGCTGCTGCGCAGCTCCACGCCGTCGCGGCGGAAGCCACCGCTGAGCACCTCCACCGGCGCCGCCTCCGGCAACGGCTGGCCGAGGGCCAGGGAGCCCTCGGGCAACAGCACCCCCTGCAGCGGCGGTTGGGCCGTGGCGGCCCGCCGCTGGGCTTGCGCCAGCCGCTGCAGCAGTAGCCGCTGCTGATCGGCCTCGAATTTCTGGCGGGTGGGGATGGCGGGCTGCAGCACCAGCCAGCGCTCGGCCCTGTCACCGGGAGCTGCGGCCTGGCTGAGCAGGGCCAAACCGGCCAGATGGCAGGCGGCCACCAGCAGCAGCGTGATCAACAGCCAGCGGCTGCGGCGGGGGGGCACGGCCAGCAGGGTCCGCCAGAGGCCCCAGCTGATCAGCAGCTGAACAGCGGCCAGCAGCCCGGCTCCCCCCAGGGCCGCCAGTCCCGCCAGGGCCCGATCCCCCGGCAGCGCCGCGGCCCCCAGACCCAGCCAGAACAGGGGACCCTTGGCCAGCAGCACCTCGGCCAGCCCCCACACGGTCGCCGCCAGCAGCGCCGTGCTGGGCCGCGCCGGATCGAGCCGGCCCACCAGCGCCGTCCAGGTCCCCACCAGCAGAGCGGCGGCCAGGCCGACGGCCAGCCACAGCGCCAGGCAGATCGGCAGGCTCAGGGGGCCGGGAACGCCGATCCAATCGAGGGGATGGAGCCACAGCAGCCAGCGATGGCTCACTAGCACCGCCGCCAGCCCCCACAACCCGCCGCGCCAGAACCTTGGCGGCGCGGTGCCACCGCGACTCCCCGTCAGGGACCAGAGAACCACCAGCGCCGGCCAGAGCAGCCACGGCCAGCCCACCGGCGGCAGGGCCACCCCCGCCAACAACCCACCGGCTGCGGCGGCGACCCAACCGGCACGCCGGTCATTGCCCATGGTCGCCGGGCGCAGGAGGCGCCAAGGTCAGAGAAGAGTCACGCCGTTTCCCCAAGGAAACCTCTTTCATGGACCAGGGCAATCTGCTGCAGATGCTGCTGCTGCGCGGCCTCGGCACCACCTCGCTGGTGGCCGACCGACTCAAGTACGTCAGCCAGGAATGGGTGAGCAGCGGCCGCCTCGACCCCAACCACGCCTCCGCCCTGGTGGAGGACGTCATGCGCGCCCTGCGGGGCGAGACGCCGGAGGTGGAACAGCAGGCGGAACGCCAGCTGGAGCGCAACCGCGACCAGCTGCTGCAGGATCTGGGCCTGGCCCGCCAGCGGGAACTGGATGAACTGCGCGGCCGCATCGATCGACTCGAGCAGGCCCTGCGCCAGCGGCAGGCCAACGGCGAAAGCAGCGACTGATCGCACTGGCAGAATCCCCCCATCCGGGTCCTTCCGCATGCGCGACATCCTGATCAGCTCGTTCGTCTGCGTGGCCTGTCTGATGCTGGCCTTCGTGAGCCAGCTGGTCTCCCCCTCGGTGGTGGAGGCGGCGTCGCCGGCTCCCGCCGACACCGGTGTGCAGCAGGCCCTGGCCCGCTCCGGCCCTGCCCCCACCGCACCGGAGGCCAGCCCCGCTGTCGCGGCCCCGCTCGAACTCGACCCCGACGTCCCCAACCCCACCCTGTTCACCATGGCTCCCGATTCCTCCAGCGCCGAAGTGGCCTCCAGCGGCGCTTCGGCCCTGGGCGGAGAGCTTGTCTCACCCACCGAGCGCACCACCCCCAGCGGCCTGCGCATCACCGACCTGGCCCTGGGCGAGGGCGCCGAGGCCAGGAGCGGCCAGACCGTGGTGGTCAACTACCGCGGCACCCTCACCAACGGCAAGGAGTTCGACAGCAGCTACGGTCGCGGCCCCTTCAGCTTTCCCCTTGGCGCCGGCCGGGTGATCCGGGGCTGGGACGAGGGCGTGGCCGGGATGAAGGTGGGCGGCAAGCGCAAGCTGGTCATTCCCCCTGATCTGGCCTACGGCGAGCGCGGCGCCGGTGGCGTGATCCCCCCCAACGCCACCCTGGTGTTCGAGGTGGAGCTGCTGGAAATCAAGGGCTGAGGCACGGCCCTCGGGCAGCCAGGATTCGGGTGACGATCGTTACAATGCCGCGTAACCCCAACCGTCTCCCATGGCTCACCAGCTGCCCGAACTGCCCTACGGCCTCGACGCGCTCGAGCCTCACATCTCCCGGCAGACCCTCGAGTTCCACCACGGCAAGCACCACGCCGCCTACGTCACCAACCTCAACAAGCTGATCGAAGGGACTGACCTCGACGGCAAGAGCCTGGAAGAGGTGATCCTGGCGGTGGCCGGTGACGCCTCCAAGGCGGGTGTGTTCAATAACGCCGCCCAAGTCTGGAACCACAGCTTCTACTGGCAGTGCATCATGCCCGGTGGCGGCGGCGCCCCCACCGGAGCTCTGGCCGACAAGATCGCCGCCGACTTCGGCAGCTTCGAAGCCTTCAGCGAGCAGTTCAAGACCGCCGGCGCCACCCAGTTCGGCAGCGGCTGGGCCTGGCTGGTGCTCGATGGCGGCACCCTGAAGATCACCAAGACGGCCAACGCCGATCTGCCCTTGGCCCATGGCCAGAAGGCCCTGCTCACCATGGACGTCTGGGAGCACGCCTACTACCTCGACTACCAGAACCGCCGTCCCGACTACATGACCACCTACCTCGACAAGCTGGTCAACTGGGACTTCGTGGCGGCGAATCTGGTTGCCGCCTGACCACCTCGGCTCCAAGCACCAGCCCCCGGGATCCCCGGGGGCTTTTTTTAGGCCGGCCTGGCCCCTGGCAGCACGGCCTCCGGCGCGATCCACATGGCATCGCCGTAGGAGAAGAAGCGGTACTGGCGCTCAATCGCCTCGGCGTAGAGGGCCAGCAGACGCTCGCGGCCGATCAGGACACTCACCAGCAGCAGCAGTGAGCTCTTCGGCAGGTGGAAGTTGGTGAGCAGGCCCTGCACCACGGCAAAGCGGTAGCCGGGCTGGATCACCAGGTTGACCGGACCGGTGTGGGGCCGGAGCTCACCGCCATGCAGCTGGGCCACGGCCTCCAGACTGCGCACCGAGGTGGTGCCGATGGCGATCACGCGGCCGCCACCCGCCCGGCAGGCCGCCACCGCCTCCACCAGCGCCGGGCTCACTTCCACCCATTCGCTGTGGAGCTCCAGAGCGCTCAGGTCTTCCGTTTCGATCGGCCGGAACGTCCCTAGGCCCACGTGCAGGGTGGTGGTGGCCACCCCGACACCATGCCCCCTGATCGCCGAGAGCAGCTCGTCGCTGAGGTGCAGGCCGGCGGTGGGGGCAGCCACGGCGCCGGGACGGGCGGCGTAGCGGGTCTGGTAGCGCTCGTTGTCGCTGGCGTCGTGTTCGTGGATGTAGGGCGGCAGCGGGATGGCGCCGTACTGCACCAGTAGGGGCTCGAGGGCCGCCGCATCGGCACATTCCGGCGGGAACTGCACGATGCGGCCGCCGGTGGAGGGATCGCTGCCCACCACCGCAACCGTCAAGGGCGGCTGGCCGCCGGCCACCACCTCCAGGCAGTCACCGGGCCGCAGCTTCTTGGCGGGCCGCGCCAAGCACAGCCACTGCCCCGCCCCAGCCGGCCAGGGCTCGAGCACCAGCAACTCCACCGCACCGCCGCCGGGCCGCCGCGCCTCCAGCCGGGCCCGCAGCACCCGGGTGTCGTTCACCACCAGCAGATCGCCGGGCCTGAGTTCGTGCTGCAGATCCCAGGCGCTGAGGTGGCGGGCGTGGGGGGCAGGGCCGGCCCCCGCCGGATCCACCACCAGCAGCCGTGCGGCGTGGCGGGGCTCCACCGGCCGCTGGGCGATCCGCTCCTGCGGCAGGACGAAGTCGTAGCTGGAGAGGCGCAGGTCAGCGGGATCCGGCACGGCGGGGGTGACCACGCGGAAGGGCAACGCCTCAGAGAGCCAGTCTTTCGGGGCGGTTCTCGATCAGGTCGGCGAGATCCTTGAGGAAGGCCGCCGCATGGGTGCCGTAGATGACGCGGTGATCGGCGGTGAGGTTGACCTGCATCTGGCGCCGCACGGCGATCGAACCGTCCTTGAGGGCCGCCACCACGGGCCGGGACGCCGCCACCGCCAGGATGGCGCCGGTGCCGGGCGGCAGGATCGCGTCGAAGCGATCGACGCCGAACATGCCCAGGTTGGAGAGGGTGAAGGTGCCGGTGGTGTATTCCTCCGGCTTGAGCTGCTTGGAGCGGGAGCGGGCCACCAGATCGGCCCAGTTGCGCGAGAGCGAATAGAGGTCGGTGCGGTCGGCGGAGGCCAGCACCGGGGTGATCAGGCCGCCGTCATCCATGGCCACCGCCACCGCCACGTTGACGGAGGCCGGGTAGGCCATGCCCGCGTCGCTGGCCGACGCGTTCAGCTGGGGGTGGCGGGCCAGGGTCATGCCCACGGCCTTGGCCAGCAGGGCCGTCATCGTGACCCCCTTGGCCTTCACCTGCTTGTAGAAGGCGTCGAGCCGGTCGGTGGTGATCGTGTAGCCGACGTGGAAGCAGGGGACCGCCAGGCTGGCGTTCATGTTGCGAACGACCGCCTGCTGCAGGGTGTTGAAGGCCACCGTCTCACCGGCACGGCCGAAGGACTGCCCGGCGGGGGCGGCGGGGGCTGCCGCCGCGCCATTGCCGGCCGGGGCGGCCATGGCCGGGGCGGTGCCCTCCGCCACCCGGGCCACGCTGACGGGCTGGCCGGTGGCCTGCTCCACATCTTCTGCCTGGATCCGGCCGTTGGGGCCGCTGCCGCGCAGGGCGGCCAGGTCCACCCCCAGCTGGGCGGCCAGCTTGCGGGCCCGGGGGGTGGCCACCACACGGCCGTCGCCGGCGCGGGGTGATACCGCCACCGGGACCGGGGCTGCAACCGGGGCCGGCACAGGAGCCGGTGGAGCCACGGGCGCCGGTGCAGGGGCGGCGGGGGCCGCCGCGGCTGGAGAGGGGGCCGCCGCCTTGGCCGCCGCGATCTCCGCTTCGGTTTCCACGATCAGACCGATCGTTTCACCCACCGGCGCGGTGCTGCCCGCCTCCATCAGCACGGCCGCCAGGAAACCTTCCTGGAAAGCCTCCACGTCCATGTCCGCCTTGTCGGACTCGACCACCAGCACCGACTCGCCCCGCTCGACGCGCTCACCGGGCTTCTTGAGCCACTCCACGATCTTGCCCTCCGTCATGGTGGAGCTGAGGGCCGGCATGAAGATTTCGTGGGTGGCCAACGGGGGACTGCCTCTGTGATGGGGGTGATTTTAGGTGGCGGAAGGATCACCCCCCCTCGATCGCCTCGATGACGCCGTCCCGCACCAGCACCGCCACCTGCAGCTTCTGCACCAGGTTGTCGCCCACCTGGACATCGCAGAAGCTCTCGATCTGCCCCTGCTCCACCACCTGCTCCATCTCCAGTTCCCGCACCTGGCGCTGCTGCTCCAGCACCTGGCGTTTCTGCTCCTCGAACTCGGCCCGCTTGGCCGCCACCTGCTGCTGCACCGAGCCCACCTGCTCCTGCACCCGGGGATCCAGGGGGTTGGCGCTCTGGCGGCGGATCTCGTCGACGAGCCGTTGGCCCTCCTGCTCCAGCTGGGCCAGCTGCTGATCGAAATTGGTGAGAGCACTGCTGAGCTCCCGCTCGGCATCCTCCTTCCAGCGCGGCGTCACCACGGCACGCACCGTGATCGATCGCTTGATGTTCAGGCTGTTGCCGTCGGCCATGGGAATGGTGGTGCAGAGGTCAGGCTGTCAGGCCACGGGCGGTCCGGTCAACCTTGGGGTGTGTTGGCGGCCACCGGGGCGGGGGAGGCGGTCCAGCCTCAGGCCTCGCCGTAGAGCGCCGCGATCGCGGCCCGGTCCCGCTCGGCGATGCGATCCCGCCGTTGCTTCAGGGTCTGCGTGAGCAGGCCGTTATCGATGCTGAAGGGCTCCACCAGCGTCACGGCGCCGAGGCGCTCATCCGGGCGGGATCCCGGGCGAGCCGCCAGCAGGCGGTTGCACTCGCGGCAGAGGGCCCGCAGCAGGGCCGGATCGGCACCCGGGTACGGCAGGTTCGCCGCGGCGGCAAAGGCCTCCAGGGTCTCCGCCTTCGGCACCACCAGGGCCCCGAGCTGCTTGCGGTCCTGGCCCACCAGCATCACCTGCTCCACCAGCGGCGAGGCCACCAGGGCCTCCTCCAGGGGGCCGGGCTCGATGTTCTCGCCGCTGCTGAGCACGATCGTGTCCTTGGCCCGGCCGGTCAGCACCAGGGTTCCATCCGCCAGCAGCAGACCCAGATCACCAGTGTCGAACCAACCCTCCCCATCCAGCACCTTGGCCGTGGCCTCGGGCTTGTTGTGATAGCCCGCCATCACCTGGGGACCCTTCGCCAGCACCAGCCCCCGCTCGCCCACCGGTAGGGGGGTCCTGCTGGCCGGGTCCACCACCTTCAGGCTGGTGTCCGGCAGGGGCAGCCCGGCGCTGCCGCGACGGTTGCTCCAGGGCCGCCGGCAGGCGAGCACCGGGCTGGTCTCGGTGAGCCCGTAGCCCACCAGCAGCTCGATGCCGACAGCCTCGAAGAAGCCGTCAACGTGGATGGCCAGGGCCCCGCCGCCGCTGATGGCGGTGCGCAGCCGTCCCCCCATCAGCTGGCCGCGCACCTTCGGCCAGAGCAGCGCCCCGGCCGTGGCGTGCAGCGGCCAGATCAGCAGGGCACCCGCCGCAGCCACCAGCCGGGTGGCCGGCGATTCCTGCTGCAGGGTGAGATCGAGGGCCACCCGCTGGCGCCGGTGGAAGGCCCGGCTGACGGCCAGGGCCCTGCCTAGCAGGCGCTGGCGGGAGGCCGGCATGGCCGCCAGGGCGTCCTCGAAACCGGAGAGCAGGGCCTCCCACAGCCGGGGCACACTGATCAGGTACTGGGGGCGCACCTTCTGCAGGTCGGCCCGCAGCTGCTTGAGGGTGGTGTAGGTCTGGCGGCAGCCGCAGCTCAGCAGGAAGTATTCGGCCGTGCGCTCGTAGGCATGCCAGATCGGCAGCACCGACAGCACGTGATCCCCTGGGCTCGGCGACACCGCCACCCCGAGGGTGCGCAGCTGGTGCAGCAGGTTGGCGTGGCTGAGGGGCACCCCCTTGGGCTGGCCCGTGGTGCCGGAGGTGTAGAGCAGGGTGGCCAGCCGCCCAGGCCCCCCCGTCGGGGAGGGCGGCAAGGGGCTGGAGGCGCCACGGGCCAGGAACGCCGCCCAGGTGAGGCAGGGCACGGCCACCGGGTTGGTGGGGGCCTCCCCCTCCAGGAGCAGCACGAAGCGCAACCGTTCCAGGGCCGGCCCATCGAGGGCCAGTCGCTCCAGCAGGGCGGCCGACTCCAGCACCAGGCCCACGGCGCCGGCGTCCTCGAGGATGTAGCGCAGCTCCTCGGCCGGCGCCGCGCTGCCGCGCACGGCATCGGCGGCCCCGGCCCGCATCAGCCCCTGGTCGGCCACCAGCCAGCGGGGACCGTTTTCGGCGAACAGGGCGACCACGTCGCCACAGGCCACACCCAGATCGGCGAAGGCCGCCGCGGCCCGGTCGATCGCCTGGCGCAGCTCATCGAACCGCAGCGTTTCCGGGTGGCGGCCATGGGGCGCGTCCAGCGCCATCTGGGGGCCATACAGACGCTCCAGTTCTGGCCAGAGGCCCTCGAGCCCCTGGAGCCAGCTCCAGTCGCGGCGGCGGAGAAGGGCGCGGCGGTCCTGGGCGCTGGCGCTCCAGTGGATCTCGGCTCTGGCGTTCATGGGCAGCCGGCGCAGCGCAACGGATGGTCAGGATTCTCCCAGTCCTTCCTCTGGCCCGGGCGGCCGCAGGGTCAGGCCAAAGCGGTGCGCGAAGGCCGCCAGCAGCAGCGGCGCCACCTGCTCTGGGGTGAGGCAGGGGCGCCAGTCCACCAGCCGTCCCACCGCCCGGCCGGCCAGACCGCAGGGAACGATCGCACCGAAACCCTCCAGGGAGCCGTTCACGTTCAGGGCCAGGCCGTGCTGGCTGATCCAGCGTCGGGCCCCCACGCCGATCGCCGCCAGCTTGCGGCCCTCGAGCCACACCCCGGTGAGGCCCTCGATGCGCTGCCCCTCGAGCCCCAGCTCCTGGAGCACGGCCAGCACCACGTCCTCGAGGGCCCGCAAATAGAGGTGCAGGTCGCCGCCGTGGCGCTGGAGGTCGAGCACCGGATAGAGCACCAGCTGGCCGGGCCCGTGGTGGGTGACCTCCCCCCCCCGATCGATGCGGTAGAGGGGCAGGGGCGGGTGGTCCGGGTCGAAGCCGAGATGGGACAGGCTGGCCCCCCGGCCCAGGGTGTAGCAGGGGGTGTGCTGCAGCAGCAGCAGGGCGTCGGGGGCGGAGGGGTCGTCGAACCGGCGGCGCTGCAGACGGCGCTGCCAGTCCCAGGCCAGCGGGAACGGCACCGGGCCCTGGGCTTCAAAAAGAATTGCGGGAGTGTTGGGGGCCATGCACCTGCGTTCCTAGCCTGGGGATGTCCCAGAGCCAGCATTCCTCTGGAGACGCGCACCCGAATGAAACTGCTGATCCACGGCCGCAACCTCGACGTCACACCAGCCATCAAGGAGTACACCGAAACCAAGCTCAACCGCGCCATCAGCCACTTCGATGGCCTCGTCAAGGAAGCCGACGTGCATCTGTCGGTGGAGCGCAACCCCAGGGTTCCGCAGCAGACGGCCGAGGTCACCGTTTTCGCCAACGGCGTGGTGATCCGGGCCCAGGAACGCAGCGAGAACCTCTACGCCAGCATCGACATGGTGGCCACCAAGCTGAGCCGCCAGCTGACCCGCTACAAGGACCGTCTGCAGGAGCGCACCCAGGGTCCGGTCCACCGTTCCGCCGCCGCCGAGGAGGCCGGAGCCGCCAGCCTGCCCAACCCCGGAGACTCACTCACCGATGGCCTTGAGCCCGCCGTGCCCCACCGCGGCGTGCGCCGCAAGTACTTCGCCATGCCGGCGATGGAGCTGGAGGAGGCCCTGCATCAGCTGGACCTGATCGACCACGACTTCTACATGTTCCGCGATGCGGGCACGGGCCAGATCCAGGTGGTCTACCGACGCAACCACGGTGGATTCGGCGTCATCCAGGCCCGTGACAGCTGAACGGGACGTCGAACGGCCCGATCTCGCCCCCCTGATCGACCACGCCCTCCTGGATCCGCACCAGGGCCAGGACGCGATCCTGCGCTGCTGCGATGAGGCTCGCCACTTCGGCTTCGCCGGCGTCTGCCTGGCCTCGCGCTGGCTGCCGCTGGCGCGCGAGCGGCTGCCGGTCGACGGGGCGGTGAAACTGATCGCCGTGGTGGGGTTCCCCTTCGGAGCCATCCCCGCGGCGATCAAACGGGCCGAGGCGGAGTGGGCCGCCGCCGCCGGTGCCGACGAACTGGACGTGGTGCCGGATTTCGGCGGCCTCGCCGATGGTGACGGCACCGCCGTGCTCGACGACCTGGCGGCCATCACCGATCTGGGCCTGCCGGTGAAGGTGATCCTGGAGGTGGGCCGGCTGGACCCCGAGGCCCTGGCCCTGCTGGTGGAGATCAGCATCGATGCCGGTGTGCGCTACCTCAAGACAGGCAGCGGTTTCGGCGCTCCGGTGACGACCGACCAGGTGGGCCAGCTGATGGCCCTGGCCAGGGGCCGCGCCGCGGTGAAGGCCTCCGGCGGCATCACCGATCTGGAGCAGGCGATCGCCCTGGTGGCCGCCGGGGCGAGCCGGCTGGGGACGAGCCGGGGCGTGGCCCTGATGCAGGCCCTGCGCGCCGGTGCCTGAACGCCATCTCGAGGGCCTGGCGCTCACCTGTCGCCCCCTGGGGGAACACGACCGGCTGCTCACCCTGCTCAGCGAGGCCGAAGGCCTCACTCGGCTGGCGGTGCCGGGGGCACGACGGCCGAAAAGCAGCCTGGCGGCGGCGGTGCCCCTGGCCCACCTGTTCCTTCAGGTGGGGGGCGGCAGCGGCCTGCGGCGGGTGCGCCAGCTGCGGGTGCTGCGCAACTACAGCGGCCTGGCCCAGCGGCTGGAGACCCTGGCCGCCGCCCAGGCCCTGGCCGAACTCTGCCTGAAGCTCGTGCCCACGGATGCTCCTGCCCCAGGCGTGCTCGCCGACCTGCTGCTCCAGCTCGGGCGCCTGGAGGCGGTGGTGACGGAGCGCGCCGAACGGGTGGAGGCCCTGGCGGTGGCGGTGCAGGGCAGCGTCCACCTGCTGGCCCTGGGGGGCTTCGCCCTGCCCCTGCAGCACTGCGTCCGCAGCGGCGCCGCGCTGGTGCCACCGATCGGCGACTGGACCTGGCGCTGCAGCCTGCTGCCCAGCGAGGGACTGGCGATCGGGCCCATACCCGGTGCCCGGGTGATGCTCAACGCCTCCGAGCTGGCCCTGCTGCAGCGGTTGACGCGTCCCGCCCCGCCTCGCCGCCGCGACGGCCAGCTGATGGGGCCGGAGGTGGTGTGGCTGCACCTGCTGGAACTGGTGGAGTCCTGGTGCGGGGAGCATCTCGGTCAGAGACCCCGAGCCTTCAGACTGCTGCGGACCGCCTGCGACTCCATGCCCTCCCAACCGTCCGAGCCAGCATGAGCCCGAGCGGCAAGACCGAGCGGGGACTGGCCGGAGTCCTGGCGCTGCCGGGGTTCCGGCGGCTTTGGATCGGCCAGGTGTTCTCCCAGCTGGCGGACAAGTTCTACATCGTGCTGATGGTGTTCCTGATCGCCCAGTACTGGGTGACGGACACGCCGCAGAGCAACGCGGCCCTCGCCGAGGCGGCCGCGGCCTTCCGGATGAGCTTCGAGACCCGGGCCCAGATGATCACCCTGCTGGCCACCGGCATCTACGTGGCCAACACCGTGCCGGCGATGCTGCTGGGGACGGTGGCAGGGGTCTGGGCCGACCGCTGGCCGAAGCGCACCGTGATGGTGGCCTCCAATGGCCTGCGTGCCGCCCTGGTGATGCTGGCCCCCCTGTGCCTGCTGCCGGGGCCGATGTGGCTGGGGCTCAGCTGGGGCTACTGGGCCCTGGTGGCGATGACGTTCTTCGAGTCGGTGCTGACCCAGTTCTTCGCACCGGCCGAGCAGGCGGCCATCCCGCTGCTGGTGAGCTATCCCCAGCTGCTCGCCGCCAACTCGGTGTACCAGGCCACCAGCATGGCCGCCACCATCGTCGGTTTCGCCCTCGGTGACCCGATCCTGCGCCTGCTGCGCACCCTGCTGGCCCAGGTGGGCATCCCCGGTGGAGAATTCGTGCTGTTGCCGCTCTGCTACGGCGCCGCGGCCGTGGTCATCGCCGGCATCGAGATCTCTGAACCGCCACGGGAGCCCCGCTCCATCTCCGTCTGGGAGGAGATCGGCGAAGGGGTTCAGGTGCTGCGGGAGCGGCCCAAGGTGCGCAGCGCCATGATCCAGCTGGTGCTGCTTTACAGCCTGCTGGCCGCCCTGTATGTGCTGGCGATCAGCCTGGCGGCCGCGATCGGCGGGCTCGGGCCCACCCGCTTCGGGGTGCTGCTGGCCATGAGCGGACTGGGACTGGCCGTGGGGGCCCTGGCCATGGCCCAGCTGGGCGAACGCTTCAGCAGGCGCCTGCTGGCCAGTGCGGGCCTCGGAACCATCGCCTGGTGTCTGGTGCTGCTGGGCCAGCTGCGCGGCAACCTGGTGTTCACCCTGCTGCTCTGCGGCCTGCTGGGGGTGGGCGCCGCCCTGCTGGCGATCCCCGCCCAGACCACGATCCAGGAGGACACCCCGGAGAACCAGCGCGGCAGGGTGTTCGGCCTGCAGAACAACCTGATCAACATCGCCCTCAGCCTGCCCCTGGTGCTGGCGGGCACCGTGGTGAGTCGCTACGGGCTGCTGCCGGTGTTGTGGGGGCTGGCGGCCATCGCCGCGATCGCCGCCCTGAGTGAACGCCCCTGGCGCAGCAGTTGAGTCTTCGCCGGGCGCTGCTAAATTCCGCTGTTGCGTGATGCCATACAGGTGATGCACATTGCCTGGTTGGGCAAGAAATCCCCGTTCTGCGGCAACGTCACCTACGGCCTGAGCACCACCGAAGCCCTCCGGCAGCGCGGCCACTCGGTGAGCTTCATTCACTTCGACACGCCCACACCCTCCCTGGGCCGGCCGGAAGCCGGGGCCAGTGAGCTGAGCGTGCTCGGGCGGCCGGATGAGAACCCCGAGGTGGCCCTGCCCTACCTGGTGAAGTCGCAGGTGTACACGATCCCCTCCCCTGGCGCCCAGAGGGAGTTGCGGGAGTCCCTGGAGCGGCAGCGGCCCGATCTGGTGCACGCCAGCCTCACCCTCTCCCCCCTCGATTTCCGTCTGCCCGACCTCTGCCAGCAGCTGGGGCTGCCGTTGGTGGCCACCTTCCATCCCCCCTTCGACGCCGGTCTGCGCAACCTCACCGCGGGCACCCAGCAGCTCACCTACCAGCTCTACGCCCCCTCCCTGGCGAAGTTCGACCGGGTGATCGTGTTCTCCGAGCTGCAGGCTGATGTGCTGGTGCGACTGGGGGTGCGTCGTGAGCGGCTGGCGGTGATCCCGAACGGTGTGGACACCGACGCCTGGGCACCGGCGGCCCCAGGCAGCGAACCGGAACTGGCCCAGCTGCGGCTGCAGGTGGGCGGTAGGCGCGTGTTCCTCTACATGGGCCGGGTGGCCACCGAAAAGAACGTGGAGGCCCTGCTGAAGGCCTGGCGACTGGTGCGTCCCCAGGGCTGCGTTCTTGTCATCGTGGGGGACGGCCCCCTGCGCTCCTCCCTGCAGAACGGGACGGAAGCCGATGTGATCTGGTGGGGCTACGAGGCCAGCCGGGCCCGGCGGGTGGCCCTGCTGCAGCTGGCCGAGGTGTTCCTGCTGCCTTCGCTCGTGGAGGGGCTCTCCCTGGCCCTGCTGGAGGCCATGGCCTGCGGCACCGCCTGTGTGGCCACCGATGCCGGCGCCGATGGGGAGGTGCTGGAGGGCGGTGCGGGCATCGTGATCAGCACCCAGGGGGTCACCACCCAGCTGCGCACCCTGCTGCCGGTGCTGCGGGACCAACCGGTACTGACGGCGGAGCTGGGACGGCGGGCCCGCACCAGAGCCCTGGAGCGTTACACCCTGACCGGCAACATCGACGCTCTGGAGAAGCTTTATCAGGAACTCTGCCCCCAACCGGTGGCGGCCTGATCAGCTTTTTCAGCCACTTGTTAAGTCCTGCCGATTCGCTCAGATCGCGTCAAGATGAAGCACGGTTTCAGGCTCCATGAACTCACCCCGTCCCCTTCAGGGACGTTCGGCACAGCGGGCGATCGTCCCCATCGCCACCCAGGTCATGACCTGCCCTGAACGGCCCACATCCGGACGCCCCACCGTCTCGATCGTTGACGATGATCCCCACATCCGGGCCATGGTGGCCGAGGAGCTGGCGGACTCCGGCTGCGAGGTCCACTCCCTCACCAACGGCCTGGCCCTTGAGGAGATGCTGGGGGAAGGGGGGACCGACCTCGTCTTCCTGGACGTGCAGATGCCCGATTGCGATGGCATCGAATGCCTGCGTGATCTGCGCGCCCACGGCTTCACCGTGCCGGTGGTGATCTTCACCTCCTTGAACGACCCCGAACGGCGCCGCCAGGCCCAGGAGGCCGGCGCCGACGCCTACGTGCTCAAGCACGAACTGCTCGACCGTCTCCCCGAGCTGCTTCAGAGCCTCCTGCCCAAGAGGACAGGGAACGGCCCCCTGTGACGACCCAGCCACCCGTTCCCCCCCAGGCTGGATCGCCTCCCCATGGCTGGCGACGACGCCTGTTCGGCAGCCTGCTCGGCCAGCTCAGGCTGGCGGCCTTCACGTCGGTGTTCCTGGGGTTCACGGCCGCCTCCGCCTTCACCCTGCTGATCAACCAGCAGGGTCTCCTGCGCCAGCAGCAGTCGGGGCAGCGGCTGGCGGCGGGCTCCCTGACGGTCTGGCTTGATCGGAGCAGCCGCGAGCCATCCCCCGTCAACGCCAGTCAACTGCGCCAGGAGCTGGATCGCCTCAGCGTCAGGGAGCGCTTCTTCTGGGTGCACCGCTACGACGGATCCCTGGTGCTGCCCGGACCGTTCTCCGGGGACCCCGTGGCGAACCCCGGCGTCATCCAGCGAGCCATGGCGGCGCCCCAGGGTTCCTGGTCAGGGCCGTCGATCACCCCGCTGCTGATCGGCACGGACTACCGCCTGGTGAGAGACGAGGCGGGCAACAGCTACCTCAGCCATCCCCTGCATCGCTCCGCTGAAGGCAGTCAGCTCTGGGTGGCGGAGGACATCAGCCCCAACATCGCGGCACTGCACACCATCCTGCTGGCGCTGCTCGGGGTCTGGATCCTTTGCCTGGGGCTCACCCTCGTCGCCATCTCCATCCTCACGCGCCGCATCCTCCAGCCCCTGCAGGATCTTCATCGCCTGGCGGCCGGCGTCACCTCCGAAAGTCTGGCCAGTAGCCACCTCAAACTGGGTCGGGCCCCCCTGGAGGTGGAAGAGCTGGCGGGGTCCTTCAATGGGCTCCTGGATCGACTGGCCCTGGCCTGGAGTCAGCAGCGCCTTTTCGTGGGGCTGGTTTCCCACGAGTTGCGCAACCCGCTGATGATCATCGGCGGCTACCTGCGCCGTCTGCAGTGCCGCGGCCAGAACCTGGACCCCGAGCAGATGCGCGCCCTGGCCACCACCGAGGCCGAGACCCACCGCATCACCCGCATGCTCAACGACCTGCTGGACCTCTCCCGCAGCGAACCCGGCCAGTTGCAGATGGTGCTGACCCCGGTGGCGGTGGATGAGGTGCTCACCACCGCCTGCGACCTCGCCCGCAGCCAGCTGTCCCGCCCCCTGCTCCTCACCCTGCCCAAGGAGGCCGCCGATGGGCCGATCAAGGCGGTGGCCGAAACCGACCGCCTGCAGCAGGTGCTGCTCAACCTGATCGAGAACGCCGACAAGTACTCGCCTCCGGGCCGACCGATCAGCCTCGACCTGTCCCAGGAGGCCGGCCAGTTGTGCATCAGTGTCCAGGACCAGGGCATCGGCATTGCCCCCGAGGACATTTCCAAGGTGTTCGATCGCTTCCACCGCGGGCGCAATGCCATCGAGCATGAGCGGGGCTCGGGCCTGGGCCTGTCGGTGGTGAAACTGCTGGTGGAGGCCATGGGGGGCTCGATCGACGTCGAGAGCGAGATCGCGGTCGGGAGCCGCTTCCACATCCACCTGCCGGCGGCTCAGTAACGCTCCGGCCTGGGCGCCTGCCAATCAGGGGTGAAGCCGTTCCGCCGCAGGTTCGCCACCGACGCCTCGAGCCGTCGGCGGTCGAGGCGCCAGAGCCGGTACACCCCGGCACTGGTGATCTCGCGGGCCCCTAGGTGGCGCCAGAAGAGGGCCCGTGCCGTGATCTGGTCGATGACGACCAGCACCGTGGGCTGGGCGTCCGGCGTGCTGGGCTGCTGGCCCACCCGGCGCTCCCGGCGCAGCCGGTCCGCCAGGTTGATGGGTCCCTCCACACCGATGCCCTCGTAGATCACCACCCGCCGCCCGTAGTAGTGCAGCGACGGCTTGAGAACACCCACCATCGCCACGGGCTCCCCGGGACGGCCCTCGCGCTGCAGGGCGGCCGCCATGCGGCGCACGGGCTCGCCCCGCAGGCGATCGCCGATGCTCCACAGGGGCAGCAGGGCCGTGGGGACGAACAGCACCAGGGGCAGCTGCAGGGCCAGCAGTCGCAGGGGCGCGCGACGGCGGCGGCAGAGCCAGCCCAGAAGGGCCGCCAGCAGCCAGCAGGCGGCCACCAGGGGCACCAGGGGGCTGCCCTGGAGCTCCGTTGCCAGGGTGGGCATCTCCGGATCGTTGATCAGAGGCAGCCACAGGCGGGCCAGCAGGAACCCCAGTCCAAGCCCTGTCACCAGCAGCAGGCTCAGGCCCCAGGCCCAGCGCTCCCAGGGGCGGCCGCCAGCCTCTCCGCCACCGCCGGCCCAGCCCCCCTGGGCCGCCAGGGCGATCAGCAGGGCGGCGGCGGGCGTGGCGGGCAACCAGTAGCTCGGCAGCTTGGTGGCGGCGGCGGTGAAGAACAGCAGCACCGCCAGGAGCCAGCAGGCGGCGAAGCGGGCCAGGGAGGCGGCGGGCGGCTGCGGCAGGGTGGGGCACCAGGAGCGGCGCAGCGGGCCGATGGCCCGGGCCAGCCCCACCAGCAACAGCGGCGACACCGGCAGGCTGGCCACCAGCATCACCGGCAGGAAGAACCACCACGGCTGCAGATGGCGGTTCACCACCTCGGTGAAGCGCTGCAGGTTGTGGTAGCCAAAGAAGCTGTCCCAGAACGGTTGGCCTTCGCTGTGGAGCGCCAGGAGATACCAGGGCAGGGCCACGAGGGCGGTGAGCACCAGGCCCCGCAGGGGCCGCAGCCGCCGCCAGAGCCCCCCGATGTCGGCCTGCAGCCAGCCGAACAGCAACAGGGTGATCCCCAGCAACACCACCGCCACCGGGCCCTTGGTCAGCACGGCCAGCCCCAGCACGGGCCACGGCAGCCACCAGCGCCGCGCCGGGTCGGCGTAGGCCTGCCAGCAGAGCAGCAGCGCCAGGGCCAACAAGCCGCTGAACAGGGAATCACTCACGGCCGTGCGGCCCCAGGCCAGGGCCAGGGGAGAGAGACCGAAGGCCAGGGCGGCGGTGAGGGCCGTCAGGCCCGGGCGCACCGACAGAGGGGCGGCGAAGGGTGGCTGGGGCCAGCGCAGCAGGGTGTCGGCCAGGGCCAGCATCACGCCGATGGCGGCCAGGGCGGAGGGGAACCGGGCGGCCCAGGTGCCCAGGGGATTCCACTGCTCCTGGCCCGGCAGGGCGTAGACGAGCCCCATCAGCCAGTACACCAGCGGTGGCTTGTCGTAGCGGGGCAGGCCGTTGACCCGGGGGATGAGCCAGTCGCCCGTCTCCGCCATCGCCCGCGCCGAAGCAGCGAACAGCGGCGGCGTTTCATCCACCAGGCCCGTGCTGCCCAGCTGCCAGGCGTAGAGCACCAAGCCCAGCAGCAGGGTGATCAGCAGCAACCGGCGGCGCTGGGGGCGGGGCAGGGCGGGCAAACCGGCGGGGCGAATCGGAGGGAACCTATCGCTCCCCACTCTGCCGGGCCTGTGACGGCCGTCAGGCCATGAGCCTGTCCACAAGCTCGAGCTGGCGGGGCAGGCAGACCCGGGCCAGATCGAACCGCTCCACCACGGTCCGGCGCGCCTCCCGCCGCAGCCCGCCATGGGTCGATGGATCGGCCAGCACCGCCGCCAGCCGCTGGGCCAGGGCCCGGTGGTCGAAGAAGTCCACCAGCAGGCCGTTATGGCCATCGACGATCACGTCCTGCACCGGGGCCGTGGCCGAGCCGATCACCAGGGCGCCACAGCTCATCGCCTCCAGCAGGCTCCAGCTGAGCACGAAGGGAACGGTGAGATACACGTGGCAGGCGGTGACCCGGAACAGCTCATGCAGCACCGGGTGCGGCACGCGGCCGACGAAGTGGACCCGCCGGCGATCGAGGTCATCGCCCAACTCCCGGAGCATGGCCTCCTTCCAGCTGCCCCCGCCTGGGGGAGCGGCTCCGTAGCTCACCCCCTCCCCGCCCACGATCACCACCTGGGCCCTGGGCCGCAGCCGCTGCAGCAGGGGCAGCATGCGCATGAAGGTGTGGAAGCCGCGGTAGGGCTCCAGATTGCGGGCCACGAAGCTCACCAGTTCGTCGCCGGGGGCGAAGCTCAGACCGGCCCGCTGCAACTGCAGCCGGGCGGACCCCTGCGGAGCGATGGCGGCGGTGTCGATGCCCTCGTGGATCACGCTCAGCCTCTGGCGATAGGGGGCCGGCACGGTGCTGGCCTGCCAGGGGGTGGGGGCCAGCCCCCAGTCGAGGTCCTGGAGGGCCAGCAGCTGGGGGGCCCGCCGCAGGCGCAGCCGGGCCCGTTGCCGCCAGTCGGCATCGGCGAACTCCGGGTCGAACCCCACATCCGCCCCCTGCAGCTGGTAGATGAACTCCACCTGGTGCAGGACCGGGACGTCCGGCAGCAGGTCCTTCACCACCAGCAGCTCGCCCCAGCCGGGATGGCCGATGACCAGATCGGGCCGCAGGCCTGCCTGCAGCAGGGACTCCAGGCAGCGGGCCACCGCCTCGGCCCGCAGCACCTTGGTCTGGAAATCAGCCGTCCAGGGGTGACAGGGGGGCACCCCACCGGCCGGCAGCGGGTCGTAGCGATGCAGCGGCACGCCGGGCAGGGGCTGGCTGGTGGGACCGCCGATAGCCACCAGCTGATCGCCGCGGGCCTGCAGGGCCGGCGCCAGGTGCCGGTACTGGCCGGGAAAGTTCTGGTGAACGAAGAGAACCGTGCGGCTCATGGCGCCACCGGCTCCGGTCTGCCCCCCGCCTGCCACAGCCGGCCACGCTGGTTGATCAGCAGCACCGAGATCAGGGCGAGCACGGCACCCAGCCATTGCAGCGGACCGAGCCGTTCCTCCAGCAGCAGCACGCCGCAGAGCACCGCGAACACGGGCGTCAGGAAGGTGAGGGCGGTGAAGCCGGTGAGATCGCCGCTGCTGGCGAACCAGAAGAACAGGCCATAGGCCAGGGCGCTGCCGAGCAGGGCCGCATAGGCCATCAGGCCCCATTGACCCAGGTTCCAGTGGGGCCAGAAGGCCACAGCCTCAGGCCGCAGCAGGGACTCGCCGCCGGCCACCAGCAGCAGGGGCACCCCGCCGAAGAGCATGTGCCAGCCGGTGATGGCGACGGGGTCGCTGCGACGGGTGGCGTAGCGGCAGAGCACCGTGCCCACCGCCATCGCCCCGGCCGCGGCCAGCATCCAGGCCTCGCCATGGCTCCAGGCCTGCCCCTGCAGGGCCGGAGGCCCCTGCAGCCACCAGTGACGCAGCACCTCCCCCGGCAGTCCCAGGCAGAGGATGCCGAGCAGGCCGATCAACAGGCCCAGCCAGCCCACCGGATTGATCGCTTCGCCGAACAGGGTGCGGGCCAGCAGGGCCACCAGCAGGGGCTGGGAATCGATCAGCACCGAGCCGAGACCTGCCCCGGTCTGGCCGAGACCCCGGGCCAGCAAGCCCTGGAACAGGCTGCCGTCGACGGCGGCGAACAGCAGCAGCCAGGGCCAATCCACGGGATCGATGCGCCAGGAGCGCCCCAGCAGGCGTGCCGCCAGCAGCAGCACCAGCCCGGCGGGCAGCAGCCGCAGGCTGGCCAGCATCGCCGGGGAGGCCCCCAGCAGCAGCGGCTTCATCGCCGCCATCGCTGTGCCCCACAGGGCGAAGGGCAGAAGCATCAACACCCAGCGCAGGGTCCGGGGCATGGGGAGTGCGGCCTGGGGCGTCGGTGGAGGTGGAGGGGTGGGCGGCGCGGGGGCAGGCCTCTCCAGGCCTTCTTTTTAAGATCCAGCCACCGCGCATCTCCACAATGCCCTGGCCCTGGCGCCGCAAGTCCCGACGAACCCTGGCGCGCATCGCCATCGAAGGGCCGATCGCCGGGGGCACCCGCGTCCGGGTGCTGAAGGCCATCGAGCAGGTGCAGCAACGGGAGTGCCCCGCGCTGCTGCTCCGCATCGACAGCCCCGGCGGCACCGTGGGCGACAGCCAGGAGATCCATGCGGCCCTGCTGCGCCTGCGGGAGAAGGGCTGCCGGGTGGTGGCCAGCTTCGGCAACATCTCCGCCTCCGGCGGGGTCTACGTGGGGGTGGCGGCGGAGAAGATCGTCGCCAATCCCGGCACCATCACCGGTTCGATCGGTGTGATCCTGCGGGGCAACGACCTCTCGCGGCTGCTGAAGCGGATCGGCATCCGCTTCGAAACCGTCAAGAGCGGCCTCTACAAGGACATCCTTTCGCCCGACCGCGCCCTCTCAGAGGCCGAACGCCAGCTGCTGCAGGAGCTGATCGATTCCAGCTACGGCCAGTTCGTCGCCGCGGTCGCCACGGGGCGGGGGCTGGAGGAGGAGGTGGTGCGCGGTTTCGCCGACGGGCGGGTCTTCAGTGGCGCCCAGGCCCTGCCCCTGGGCCTGGTGGACGTCCTGGGGGACGAAGAGAGTGCCCGCCGGCTGGCGGCGGAACTGGCGGGGTTGGATCCGGAGAAAACCCGGGCCATCACCTTCGGCAAACCGCCCAGAAAGCTGCTCGGCCTGCTGCCGGGGGCCACACTGCTGCTGCAGCTGTCCCAGTCCCTGAGCCTGGAACTGGCCTGGAACGGCCAGCCCCTCTGGCTCCATCGCCCCTGATGTCATGAAGCCTGGTCTCGAGCTGAGGGCCCTGCGGGGAGCCACCACCGCCAGCGCCAACACCGGCGACGCGATCGCGGAGGCCGTGGCTGAACTGATCGAGGAGTTGCTGCAGCGCAACGATCTGGTGGGGGATCGGCTGCTCTCGGTGACGTTCTCCGTCACCGCCGACCTGGATGCCTGCTTCCCGGCCGCGATCGCCAGGCGCCGTGCCGACTGGGGCCGGGTGGCCCTGCTGGACTGCCAGCAGATGGCGGTGGCCGGAGACCTGCCCCGCTGCATCCGGCTGCTGGCCCACGCCTGGATGGACACCGGTCGGGAGGTGGTGCATCCCTACCTGCGGGACGCCGCCCGGTTGAGGCCCGATCGGGCCGATCGCGGTGAGCCTTCGGCCCCAGCCAGCTCCCCCTCCGACCACTGAAGACCCGACAGGCGCATGGGCGTGTTGAGACTTTCATGATCACGTTTCCTCCAGCCATGCCCTCCTTTCCGCGTGAGCGGTCCCATCACCTCAGCCTGATCGGCCGTCTGGGCACCGCCGGCCTCGGAGCGCTGGCCGTGGCCACCGCCACCGGCCTCTCCCCTGTCGCCACCGCGCCTTCCCTCGCCCAGGGCACGCCCGGGCTGATGGAATTCCGCTGGGAAAACAACAAGGACTACCGCAAGCTTTACTTCTTCACCACCGACACTGTCCGCATGCAGCGGGCGGAGTATTACCTGATGCTGCGGCCGAAGGACCGCAAGACGGCGATCCTCAAGTTGAGCATCAGCATTCCCAGTCACTTTGACACCACGATCGATCCCAAGCAGGTCAAGCTCTGCAGGATGAGTGAAGGGGGGATGCTGAAGAGGACCCGCTGCCTGGAAACAATCCCTGCGACGATCGAGGTGTCTGCCAATGGCAGATCCATCGACATTTTCCCGGAAACCCCTGTCTCCGACAAGGACACGATCGGGGTCTACATGAACGTGTTCAACCCGTTCAACGCCGGCATGTATCAGTTCAATGCCCTGGCCCAGGCCCCCGGCGACATCCCGGTTTCGGGCTACCTGGGCAGCTGGCTGATCCAGATCGTCCCCAACAACACCAACTGATAGGGTGATCCACTGAGCAAGCAGCAGCATGACGAAGCGCACACTGGAAGGGACAAGCCGCAAGCGCAAGCGGGTTTCGGGGTTCCGGGTGCGGATGCGCACCCACACGGGTCGTCGCGTGATCCGCACCCGCCGTCGCCGGGGTCGGGCCCGCTTGGCGGTCTGAGGCCGACCGGGAAGGGCCGTGGCCCTGCCGCAGCAGCACCGGCTCAGGGGCCGGCGGGTGTTTGATCGCCTCTACCGCCAGGGTCGCCGTTTCCAGGGTCCAGCCCTGGTACTGCGCATCCTTGCCGCCGACCAGTCCCTGCTCCCTCCGGGCACTCCTCCGGTCGCCAGCCCCTGGCGTTGTGGCATTGTGATCAGCGGCAAGGTCAGCAAGCTCGCCGTGCGCCGTAACCGGCTGCGGCGCCTCTTCCACGACCAGCTGCTGCGCCACCCACCGGCGCCGGCCAGTCCCCTCTGGCTGCTGATCACGCTCAAGCCCGGCTGCCTGGAACGCGGCGAGGCTCAGCTTCTGGGAGAATTCACCTATCTGCTGCGCCAGGCAGGATTGCTCCTTGACCCCGGAGGACAGGGTGGAGAACAAGCTTGAGATCAATGAAACGGTCTTCTATGAAGGAGGACCCGCCAAGGGCGACCTGGTCATCAACCTGCTGTTCGGCCTCACGCTGATCGGCATTCCCTTCGCCGTGGGGGCCATCGTGCGGGCCCTGTGGCTGCGGTTCCGCATCACCAGCCGGCGCATCAGCGTCAGCGGTGGTTGGCTCGGCCGCGACCGCACCCAGGTGGTCTATAGCCAGATCCGCGAGGTGCGCTCCGTGCCGCGGGGCTTCGGCGCCTGGGGCGACATGGTGCTCGTCCTCAACGACGGCGCCAAGCTTGAAATGCGTGCGGTGCCGCGCTTCCGCGAGCTCGAGACCTACATCGAGGAGCGCCGCGAGAGCCGCGGCAAGGCCGCCCCACGCACCCCCGGGGCCACCGGTCCCGCCGGCTTCGCCCCCCCGGCCCGTGAAAGCGCCTGACCACCTGACCCCCATCCGGTCTCCCCGGTCGGGCACACTGGCAGCCGAGAGTCCCCACCCCAGCGCACCCTTGCCGTGATCGGCTACATCTCCGACAACCTGCTGCTCCCGATCCTCGACTTCTTCTACGGATTGGTTCCCAGCTATGGGCTCGCGATCGTGGCCCTCACCGTGGTCATCCGCCTAGCCCTGTTCCCCTTGAGCGCCGGCTCGATCCGCAGCGCCCGGCGCATGCGCATCGCCCAGCCGGTGATGCAGCAGCGCCAGGCGGAGATCAAGGCCAAGTACGCCAACAACCCCCAGAAACAGCAGGAGGAACTGGGCGGCCTGATGAAGGAGTTCGGCAGCCCCCTGTCGGGCTGTCTGCCCCTGCTGGTGCAGATGCCGATCCTGTTCGCCCTGTTCGCCACTCTGAGGGGATCGCCGTTCGCCGATGTCCCCTACCCGATCAACCTGAAGGTGCTGCCGGCCGAGGAGATCGCGGCCGTGGAGACCAAGCCCTTCAACAGCGCCAGCCATTCCATCTTCATCAGCGAAACCGAGCACGTTCCCGTGATCGCCAGCCTCGACGGGGGCACCAAGCTCGGCGTCGGTGACAGCACCCAGGTGGCCCTGCACGGCAAGGACGGCACCAGCTTTGCCTCCCTGCTGGGCACGGTGGAGCACGGCGACAGCTTCACCCCCAGCTGGGTGGTGACCAAGGGCGAGGGTGTGGTGCAGGTGGATGACCAAGGCAAAATCACGGCCCTGGCCCCCGGCGACGCCACCGTCGAGGCGCGCATCCCCGGGCTGGCCGCCCGCAGCGGCTTCCTGTTCATCAAGGCCCTCGGCCAGGTGGGCTTTTACACCGATGGGGCGATCAACTGGGACATCGCCATCCTGGTGGGGGCCTTCGGCGCCTCCCTGTTCGCCTCCCAGCTGCTCTCGGGCATGGGCATGCCCGCCAACCCCCAGCAGGCCACCGCCAACAAGATCACGCCGGTGATGATCACGGCGATGTTCCTGTTCTTCCCGCTGCCGGCCGGGGTGCTGCTCTACATGGTGGTGGCGAACGTGTTCCAGGGGGTCCAGACCTTCCTGCTCACCCGTGAGGCCCTGCCCGACAACCTGCAGGCGATCCTCGACAAGCAACTCGCCCAGACGCCGGCCACGGCCACGGCCGGCGGCGGCAACGGTGGTGGCCGCCTGCCCTTCGAGCCCAAGGCCAAGAAATGATTCCCCGGCTGCAGCCGCTGCCCCTGCAGGAGCTGCGGCTGCTGAGCGAAGGCCGCAGCTGGACGGTCGAGCAACCCATCGCCGGTCTGGCCAGCCTCACCCCGGTGCGGGGCCAGATGCGCGCCCTCCATCACGGCACCGTGCTCGAGGTGGAGGGCACGGCCGAAACGATCATCACCCTCTGCTGCGACCGTTGCCTGCAGACCTACAACCACGCCCTGGCGACCCAGGCCCGCGAGCTCCTGGAGATCAAGGTGGCCGGCCCCGAGGAGGAGGAGGTGGTGTTCGCCGCCGAGGATCCGGTGGAATGCCTCGATCCCGGCGACAGCTTCGATCCGGAGCGCTGGCTGTTCGAGCAGCTCAGCCTGCAGCTGCCCCTGGTGAACCGCTGCGGGGCCGACTGCCCCGGGCCGCCGCGGCCCAGCGGCGACGCCGGCGGCGAAGGGGGCGGTGACCCCCGCTGGGCGGCCCTTCGCTCCCTGCGCTGAGCCATGGTCCACGACCTGGGCGATCAGCTGGATCTTCTGATCCGCTCCCGCACGCCGATCCTCTGGATCCGCAGCCTGGAGGAGGAGCGGGTGGAGGGGCTGCTGGAGCGGGCCGCCGAGCGCCTGGGGGGGCGCACCCTGCTGCGCTGGGACTTCATCGGTGGCCTTACCGGGGCCCCCAACCTGCAGGGCCAGGCGGTGCGTCAGCCGATGGCGGCCCTGGGCGGCCTGGATGGGCTCCCCGCCGAGCAGGGGGCGATCCTGCTGCTCAAGGACTTCCACCGCTATGCCGACGATCCGGGGATCTGCCGCCGGCTGCGCAACCTGGCCGTGAGCCTGCGGCAGGTGCCCCACACCCTGGTGATCAGCGCCCCGGAATGGCAGATGCCGCGGGAACTGGAGGACAGCGTCACCCTGCTGGACCTGCCCCTGCCAGAGGCGCGGGAGATCGGCCGGCTGCTGCGGGCGATCGCCGGGGCCAGCGGCCAGCCCCTGGCCCCGGGAGTCCTGGAGCAGCTCACGGCCGCCTGCCACGGGCTGAGCGAGCAGCGGGTGCGTCAACTGGCGGCCCGGGCCCTGGCCCAGCGGGGCCAGCTGGGGATCGAAGACCTGAGCGAGGTGCTGGAGGAGAAGCGCCAGGCCATCGCCCGCAGCGAACTGCTGGAGTACTGCCCCACCGAGGCCACCCCCGCCGACATCGGCGGCCTGGAGACTCTCAAGCACTGGCTGGAGCAACGCCACCGGGCCTTCAGCGAGGAGGCCCAGCGCTACGGCCTGCCCCTGCCCCGGGGGGTGCTGCTGATCGGGCCCCAGGGCACGGGCAAGTCGCTCACCGCCAAGGCGATCGCCCACAGCTGGGCCATGCCGCTGCTGCGGCTCGATGTGGGGCGCCTGTTCGCGGGCTTGGTGGGGGCCAGCGAGGCGCGCACGCGGGAGATGATCCAGCGGGCCGAGGCGATGGCCCCCTGCGTGCTCTGGATCGATGAGATCGACAAGGGCTTCGGCGGCGGCGACGGCCGCAGCGACGGCGGCACCAGCCAGCGGGTGCTGGCCAGCCTGCTGACCTGGATGGCGGAGAAGAGCAGCGCCGTGTTCGTGGTGGCCACCGCCAACGCGGTGGAGCGGCTGCCGGCGGAACTGCTGCGCAAGGGCCGCTTCGACGAAATCTTCCTGCTGGAACTGCCCGACGCTGAAGAGCGCCGGGCGATCCTGGATCTGCAGCTGCGGCGGCGACGGCCGGCCCACACGATTCCGCTGGAGGTGCTGGTGGACCGCACCGCCGACTTCTCCGGCGCCGAACTGGAGCAGACCGTGATCGAGGCCATGCACCTGGCCTTTGGCGAGGGCCGCGAGCTGGGGGAAGCCGATCTGATTGCCGCCGCCAGCCAGGTGGTGCCCCTGTCGCGCACGGCCCGGGAGCAACTGGAGGCCCTGCGCAGCTGGGCCAGCAGCGGCCGGGCCCGGCCGGCTTCAGGCGCCGGGCAGCCTTCCTGAGGCGAATCAGCACGAAAGTGGAAGACTTTCAATGCATCGAAGCGGCCCGATGTAACGGCTTCATGAAGAACAACCACGCCTGGTAACAGCTTGGAGGGGGCGGTGGTGACGAACGATTCATCGCCCGTAGCGTCTGACGATCAATCGTGAAGAAGCCGCCGTGACCCCGAGCCCCAGCCCCCGCACCGGCAGCGAACTCACCTCCCAGCTCGCCGTGGCCAGCCTCGGGGCCGGCGTGATCACCACCCTGGCGGTGGCCCAGGGCCAGAGCCCCCTGACGGCGCTCGGCATCACCCTGTTCTCGGCCGTGGCGGCCGTGGTGGTGGGTCAGGTGATCTCCAGCAACTGAGAGGAACAACGCCAGTTTCCCAGGGCTGAATCTTTCATCTGATGCCTTCAGCCCAGAAGCCTTCAACGCTGAGGGGTGATGTTCCGGTTGGTGTGAGCTTCCAGCTTGAAGCGTCCACTGCCATGCTTCACCGGCGCCACCACCCCTGCCCTTGCCTGCCGAGCTCCCCATCCCCCTGCGGGATCTGATGTCCGCCCTGGCCAACAAGACGTTCTTCAACCAGGTAAGCCCTACTCCAGAAGTCAGTCACCGCAGCGGGTTTAGGGCCGTCAGAGAGCAGGCTTGGGACACACCTTGGGCCACGCTCCCTGGCCCAGTTGCATGAACGCCTGTGCCCCTGACCGGGGAAACCAGATAGCTACAAGGCCCAAGTCGAAACAATCGGCTGTCGGAAGCTCTTCGCCATGGAGAAGGGATGGGGAGAGTTGCCTGAAGCAAGCAGCGTTGAGAAGCAGATCATGGTGGGCCTGGGTATGGTCCAAGGGCATGCACTGGCGATCTGATTTGTCTGGACAAGACTCATTGTTGTCCTGTCAAGCGCCCCCCCTGATAGGTGGACGCCCACCCATGAGCTAACGCAGCACCCATAGCCCCGAGTTCAAGACCAAGCTCGCCAAGGGTGTCCCCAGCTGGCTCGATCGGGTCCGATGGCAAGCTCGCCATTCATGTCACATCGGCGCCATGCTCCAAGGGAGTCGCAGAAAAGGACCCGATGCTCAATCCAGGCCCAGCTGTTTCTTCAGCTTGCGAGGGATATTCCTTGCGCCCTCGAAGGCTGACTTGTCAGGCCATTTTGTTTTCTGGTCCCATTTGACCTCGTAGAGGTCAGCCCCGCTGAGGTCAGCCCCACTGAGGTTGGCGCCTCTGAGGTCGGCTTCATGGAGGTAGGCCCCGCTGAGGTCGGCCTTTCGGATGTCGGTACCTCTGAGGCCTGTAGATTTAAGGTTGGTCTGCCTCAAGTCGGCAAAGCTGAGGTTGGTTCCCTGATGCATTTCATTCCCTCCAAGGATCGGGAGATTTGATTCTCTCAGGAATTGAAATAGCAAGTCCCTCCGTTCTTGCCTCTCACCCCTTAACTGGACTAGGGCGGTAACTGCAAGAGCACGAGCAAGGCTATTCTCCTCAGAGCCAATGACCGTGACTTCTTCAGCCACCTCCTTTTTCAAGAGTATCCCCTGCATATCCCTGATGTATTCACGGAGGACTGAGTCCTTCTTATTGTTCTCGGCGAATTGATTTTGGTGCTTGTTATTCAACCAAGGAAGAACCACGCCGAGGATCGAAATTGTCACCGGGATGGAGAGCCTTAGCGAAAGGTCCATCCAGTCCCAGCACGTCTTCTCAGACGCGCCTAAACAGCGCAGAAGACGTGGCCGCCACCGGAGGAGGAATGGACTATTCAGCTCCAGGCTGGCATCTACCCAGTTCTGCTCATCGGTGCACCAGGGGCGGCGTTGAGCAAGTTGTTCAGCGCGGGCTCTGATCGCGTCATCCGCCGGGGGTGGCTTTCGTTGTGATGCACCTGGCGGCCATGGCCCCCACAAACTCCAGCGCCAAGGAGGGATGCGGCCAGACAATGGTTTGGCAGGTTCAACCACGCCCAAGCGCCCGTTACTGACTGACATTAGGCCCAGTCCCAGTCGGCCACCCATGAAGCCCTCGGAAAGATGCACGCCTATGGGCGCCCACCATGCTGAGGGAGGTGCCTCTCGTCAGTCCGAGGGAAGAAGACCGGGACGTGCTCGCCGGAAACTGTGCCGATGCGTTCGTGGGGTCCGCCGTCGGCGTCGAAGTGCCAGAGGCAGGGGTTCATGGTGATGGAGTGACTGCCTACAGGGTTCCCCTGAGCGGTGAAGTCAGCGAGAATGCCGCAAGACAACGTCTGAACGATGCGCTTCTCAGTTCTGGCTGCGACGGCTTTGGCCACCCTCACCCTGGTTCCGCTGCCAGCCGATGCAAAGGTGGTTGCCGAAGGAAAGCCCAGTCCCGGCGGCTTCTATTGGCAGAAGGTACAGAAAAGCGACGGCAGCACCCAGTACCTCTGCCGGTCGACCAAAGGTTCAGCGGTCAAGAAGAACGCGAAGTGTGATGGGGCAAAAGCTGCCAAGCCTTAGTCGAATCCCTGGTCTGTACGCCTCAGGGCCGCTCCTGGCTGGCCCTGCGGCAGCGGCCAATGTGATCTCGGTCGGTGATGGCGACACCCTGCGGGTTGAGGAAGCCGGACGGAAGCTCACGATCCGAGTGGCCTGCATCGACGCCCCCGAGATGGCGCAGCCGCCCACGGTCAGCAGGCAAGGCAGGCACTCCAGGCTCTTCTCCCAATCGGCTCCACAGTCACCCTCAAGGTGCAGACCAGAGACCGCTACGGGCGGACCGTTGCTGAGGTGTTCGCACCTAACGGAGCCAACGCAGGGCTGACCCTGGTCCAACAAGGCCACGCCTTCGCATAACGCCAGTACCTGCAGCCATGCGACGAGTGGGCGTGTCTCGATCGGGAGAAACTCGCTGAGCGTTACCGGCTCGGTGTCTGGAGGTCTGCCGGGGGAATCAAGCGCCCATGGGATTTCAGGGCAGCCCAGAGTAGAGACCGGAGCCAGCCGGAAGCCAGACCGCAGCGGGTGGTGAGCCTCACGATCATCAATGGTGGATCGAGGCTAAGCTCAGGAAGGCGGTGCTTCTGCCGAAACGTGCGCTCGTGGGAGCATGCTCAGCAGCTGCTGGGGGAGAGGCATACCTATTTGGATGGAAATGGAGACGGAGAGGCTTATGAGGCGTTGAGATGAACTGAAGACCTCAAGGAATTCAGGCAGTATCCATAACGTCCAGGCGATTCCAAGCCTTCAGCTTTTCTGTCTTTGAAAATCAATGAAAAGCAGAGTCTCAGCTTAGTGTCAGCAGGTCCATGAATCAAACAACAAGTCCGCTGAGTCTTGCCAATCCAGCCAGC
This sequence comes from Cyanobium sp. Cruz CV13-4-11, assembly GCF_024346055.1. GTDB lineage: Bacteria > Cyanobacteriota > Cyanobacteriia > PCC-6307 > Cyanobiaceae > Cyanobium. The sequence goes on along the minus strand of NZ_JAGQCH010000003.1, from coordinate 2,569 downwards.
TCAAAGTCACCTCTTGAAAGCAAGCCGAATCACCCACATGCTGACTTGGGAATTCCTTGAGATTCCAAGCCAAACTCATGACCTACAACCATGAGAACAAAGATCCATCGAACAAAGATAAGCAGAGCTGATGCCAACGTTCCGTTTTCGACTGTATCGGATATATTGGCCGACAAGAAGTCAAGCCCTTATCGGTAGCAATGGAAAACATCCCGATGGCATTAGAAGACCTCGCTGCCGCTTTCAACCTAACGAAGCAGTCCCAGATTATTGGCAAGCCTGAAAGCGGTTTACCTAACGAGTTCGCAAAGGCAGGCCTAGATGCCCGACTAATACCAATATCTCTACGGTATTGTGCATTTGAATCGGCATTAAATCGGCAAGAAACGGCTCGTTACTACTTGAGTATTGGGCTCACACCGACCATTGTCGGATTCATCTTTATACTCGCGACGAATTCATGGCTACGGTTCGCGAGCAATTTGGGATTTAGCGTATTGCTGATTGGGCTTTTCTTTGTATTCAAAGGGTCGATGCATCTATCGAAAATAGATGTGAAGGCATTGGATGCATCAACCCTTCCATACCCCTGGGCGTCCCTTCTAACGAGCGAAGAACTGATCAATAGAGAACGCGCCAAACGGATGACAAGAACAACCGTCCTGAACTTGTCCAAGGTGTACGGAATCGTTACGGGATTCGCCACTTTCATTGTCGTCCTAAACGCAGCCGGTCAGGATCCTGAATATCTCTTTGTTCTGTTAGCAGCCGTCCTAGCTGGGAATGCAGCCTTTCTTGGTTCACTATTCGTCATGCGCAAAGCGATTGACCGACCAATCGATCCGTACGCGCCTAAAACGGCAAACAAGATCTATCCATACAATGAAAGCTACTCCATTCCCATGAGCACATTAAAAGAGTACCGCCTATCAGAATCCGAGATAGCATCATCCGATTTGGTTGAATCAAGCTGGGTGTGGACAACCAATGGAGGTCGAGTCGACATGACTGAGAATGAGGGTATTATTTACATTGCAAAAGAAGGTATTGTCTTCTTGCCAGCAGATCCAGACAATCAAGGGTCACTAGGTAAAGAGATATCGACCAAGGCTGTAGCGACTTTCGTTGGTCAAGCCTTGCCTATATTAGGTGAAGCAATAGGCGGATTTGGGAGATCTGAAGATGACTCGCCACTGGTACTCGAAGCATTCTCGTCAGAGAGTTTGAAGCATCCAGCACATTTTACGATTCCCTGGAGACGGCTGGTGAAAGCCAGCTCTGAGGAGTCCACTAACAGAATTTTTGTAGTGAGGCAGGAAGTTGATGGCACAGAATCGCCTTTCTTTTTTGAGCTCAGCGGGCATCCGCAGTTTCCTAGGGAATTAATGATTCAAAGATTTCACAAGGAAGTTAATGACGCTGCTAATGCTGTGAAGATTCCCATTATGCTCAAGTACCATGAGGAATTGACACCCAAGTACCGAGAGATTTACGGAGATCGTATTCAAGACTACACTTTTTCACTCACCAAAGAGGCGCATACTCGAATGTTAAAAGATCTCCAACAGGACCCCACTCTGCTCCACAGGCGCGTTCGAGAAGAACTAAGTTCAATCCTGACACATTTTGCCGAGATAGAAATCTTGCGGGAGACTTACCCCAAGCCTTTTTCCCTGAGTCTCCCTAGAGTTCCGCCCCGTTGCCTTCATCGCCAACGGGGAATCCACAGCCAAGCCACTGGGCTTGACGGTGCGACCGCCACTAGATGATTTCCCCCTGTATCTAACTTCGACAGATGAACTCGTCCAACCAACACGGAACCAACCATCTTGAGGCACTGAAGCTAGTAAGAGATTGGAGTAGCGGCCTAATTCTTGTTGAAAGTGCTGCCATCGGCGTTGTCGGAACTCTGCTTCGACAATCTCCGACAGGCTGGTACGGTTTGCTGACCGCGCTCCTATTGGTCTCATTGGTAGGTTCTATATGGGTAGGTGCTGTTTGGGTTGTTGGGACAATTCCATCCATTGCTGAGAAGCTGCCCATGCTCTTGCAAGCGGAGCCACACTTAAGGGCACCTCGAAAATTGCTAAGTGGACTTGATTCTGATGGAATCACGGCTATAATTACTAAGTGTGATCTGATTGCCACAGTGGGCCAACGAGGTTTCTGGGATGAGCAACAAAGAGTTTCAAAACTCCAAGAGAAGAAGCCCGTTCTGAAGCGACTGTCTGAGTCGATCCCATGGGAATCATTTCGTCCTCTTCTTGATCAAGGCTACATACTGGAGCGGAAGAGCAGCGCAGGGCGAAAGAGGATTGATCCGCTGATCCTTTTCAAGATGCTTGTACTCCAGCAGCTTTTTAATATTAGCGATGAGGAGCTTGAATTCCAGGTGAATGATAGGCGCTCCTTCGAGGAGTTTGTTGGTCTTGGTGTGATGAACAGCATTCCGGATGCAACTACAGTCGCCTTCTTTAGGGAGCGGCTGCGTAAAGCGGGAGTGATTGAAGAGCTCTTCGAGATGTTCGAGACATACCTCCGCTCCCAAGGGCTCCAGGCCCGCGGCGGC
>NZ_JAGQCH010000029.1 GCF_024346055.1 Cyanobium sp. Cruz CV13-4-11 | reverse complement strand
GCGGCAACAGGGACGGGATACCTGGCTGTTCCTGGAGCAGGTCTGGATCGCCCATCACCGGGGCGGAGTGATGCCCTCATTGCTGCCGGATCCCTGAGTTCAGCAGCAACAGCAGCACGGCTTCTTTGCCCGCTCAGCGATGCGCGCTCAGGCGTGCATTTGCGCGGCAGTGCATACCGACCCCTGAATGGGTACCATTCCGGAAGCTTGTTTTTAAGGGCTGCCGTGACTGTCTCACTGTTATCATCCTCCGGGCATGGAGCCCGATAGGCTCGCTCCCACTTGTCCTTCTTTGCCCTGCCAGTCTTTGTGTATTCGGTAGGTAGCCTTCGCTTGAAGAACACAGCAAAAAGTTGCTCGCCCATCTGACCTGCCTGGGCTTGGGCTTTAATTTGATCGCTTTCGATGACCCGACCGCAGTCAGGGAAGGGGCAGGTTGCATCTCCGCCTTTCACTGTGCTTACGCTCTGCTCCCTTGTTGTAGTTACAATCTCAAAGAGGCAGTGGCGGCTGGTATCCCCCGGGCCGCTTCCCAGTTGTGGCTTAATCTTCACACCGGTACCATCAGGGGCTAGCTTCCAGCTTGGGGAGAGTGGGACCTTGCCAGCACAGTAGGGACAGTCAATCGTTCGAGCCCAGAGATAGTTAGTAGTGACGCAATTGGCTTCAGGCTCTAACGGGTAAAATGGGGTTAGTCTTTCCTCGCGCCGCTTTACGAATTCATTGGTGAACCGTTTAAACTCATCAAGCACGGCAACGCCGTATTTTGCTGGCCACTCATAAGTGGCCTTTTGCACCAGCACGGCTACTGGGTTGATGTCGTTCGCGAAGGCTGTGCAGCCCAAGCGCAGGGCCTCGAATGGAATAGCCCCACCTCCAGCTGTAGGGTCAAGCACCGTAGGCTGATTAATTCCCAACTTTGCAAGCTCATCTAGAAGCCAGAATTCTTCTTTCTCATTGAGCTTGTACGTGAAGGCACGCTTGTAGGTGTAGGCCTCACCCTCGAATCGTTCACCTTTTCGCCTCGCCGAGTCGATGCGCCTCCTGCATGCAAGCGGATCCCCATGGATCCCAAGCATGTGCATGAAGATCTTCCGATCAACATCCGCAGGGAGCAGCGAGGCCAGCACCGCCGCCCGCGAGGCCACCAACGGACGCCGTGCCCACCACACATGCAAGCGGTTCGGCGCCGGAAAGGGCGTCATTGGCGTCCGCTCGCGCACGCTCTCGATGCCGATTTCGGCGATCGGCAGCCACTCCTCAATTAATCGCCTGGTCATTGCCGCCTCTCCAGGAAAACTGCTTCTGAAAATGCTAATCCAAGCGGGGTAATAAACACAACCTTGAAATTAAAGCCGCCATCGATCATGCGCTCTGGCTCGATAAGATTTAGCCTGGCAAGATTGGACAGTGACACGAGAATCTGCGTAGTCAGCGGCTCCCGTGCTTTGCCTGCGATCTCTAGGTTCTTATCGTCAAACTGCAAGCACTTGTCGGGCAGGTACGATGTCGAGATGCCAGCAAAGGCAAGATTCTGGTCCTGAAATAGACCATCCCTTTCGCGGATTGTTCCACCAGGCAGCCATCCATCAGTCGAGCTCTCGCCCAATCCCTTGGTGAGCTCAACCGAATAGATTGAACGGAGATTAACTGCGTCTAGTGGGCTGAGATCTCTTAAAAGCGATGCAAAGGCTCTTCGCGACGACTCAGAGCCGCCGTTTGCTAGGTCAAGAATGCTAGAAGCCAAAAGCGAAGCCCAAAGACCACGCAATTCGTCGTCGTCAACCAGCTGAGCCTGGTCGAGGATGTCGACGGTTTGTCCAAAAGGTAAGTCTTGCATGCTTTCCAACGAAAACTCACTGCCACCGACATCATCAAGGATGGACCGCACTCGACTGCCCAGCGCCTTGAGGTTTTCAATGACCTTAGGGGGTAATTCTTTCCCTGCCCACAGCAGAGATCCCTTTTCAATGACCGAAAGATTCTCTTTTAAATGCTGAGCCCTTTCTGGCGTCAGCAAATGCGAATGGCCAAGATCAACAGCGTCCGCACCACATTTGATGAGATCGAGAAAGGAATTTGGGTCAATGTGGATGGGAGGCATTGCAGGTACAAAAAGAAAACAGCAAAGGATTGACTAAGAAGCACTCAGCAACAGGCGCAGCGCCGCCAGCACCCGGCGGGGGTTCTTGCGATGCATGGCCATTCCCAGCCAGTAGGCCGCCTCCTCGCGGGCCATTGCATCGATGCCGCGGGCGCAGTTCTCGATCGCGGCCACGTTGCGCATCGGAGCCAGCAGCTTGAACAGCAGCCCCATCGCGAGCGCAAGATCCTCCGAGAGGGCGTCCCGCCGGCCCTCGCCCTTCTTGAGCTTGGCCAGGCTCACCTGCTCCGCCTTGAGGCGCCGCAACACGGCTCCCTCCACCAGCAGGAGCTTGTGACCGCCGAGGCCCGCAATGCGGCGGGGCTCTTTCAGCTCGGGGGTGGCGGTGCTGGGCACCTGCCACACCTCCAGCTCCAGATCACTGGGGCCGCGCTGCCTGCTGCGCAGTTCGTAGGCCGGCCGGCCTGAAGCGATGGCCTGGGTCATGCCTGCCCCTCCGCTGCCGCGGTGAGCTCCAGGCGGATCGTGGCGGTCTGGGCGCTGAGGCCTGCCCGGGTGAGGCGTGTGATCCAGCCCTCGCCGCCATCATCCCAGCGCAAGGGGGGCTCGTAGCGGAGCTGGTAGGTGATGTCGAGCGACTTCTCCCCGCCTCGGCGCCACTGACCTTCGATGAAGCCCCGCAGGTGGGTGGCCTCCTCGGGAGTGCCGTTGAAGTCGAAGCTCCATTCGGCGCTGCCGTCGCCGCTGCTCCAGCCCCCTTCCATCATTTCGACGCGCACCGTGGCGCCAGGCTCGGCCTTGAGCAGGGCCATCGGCAGGAAGCCGTCGCCACTGTTCATCCGCCAGGTGAGGCTCTTGATTCCCTTGCCTGAGCTGCTCACCTGCTGGGCTAGCTGGGTAAGGGCTGTCTTCACGTTGTCGGTGCGCTCGATCACCCCAGGCCCTGCAGGTGGCGCAACGCCTGCTCCGCCGCCACCGGTGCTGGTGGAGCCCAGCCCAGCCTGAATTGAGGTTCCCGCCTCTCCCCCTCCGGTCACCGGAGTTGTTCCGCCGTCACCGCCAAACACGGTTGGCTGATCCACAGCAGGCTCACCGGCTGACGCTGAGGTTTTCGGAGGCCAGACGCTCAACTCCAGCGCCTTCTCCATCGTGTAGATCTTGCCGTCCTCACTGATCGAGAGCGTGCCGGGCGGCAGGCCCTGGCCTTCGAGGCGATCCCCTTCCTTGTAGACGAACAGGCCCTGATCCAGGCCCATGCGCAGGCACTTCTTGAGCACCTCATCCCCTAGCAGGATCGGCAGGGCTGGATCGCGGTAGTACTCGTTGCGCAGATCCCGCGTGCTCATCACCCCCGTGCGCTTGAGGGGTGTCTTGTCGGCCATGTAGTTCGGGGCTGGCGGGGCATCCTCCGCCAACACCAGTTCGCGGGCTTCCCTCAACACCCGCTCCACTTGCTTTTGGCCGAAGCCGGGCTCACTGCTTGCGCTGGTGACCGTGATGGCGGCATGGGTAAGGGGCACCTCGGGCCACTGCCCCCGCTCGGGATAAAACACATGTCTATAGCACTGCTGCACCGCCAGTGCGAAACCCTGCTGCGCCTGGCCGTAGCGCTCCTTCACCTGATCCTGCTGGTGGCTCTGGAGGCTGGCGAACAGATCGCCCTGCTGCATCTGCTGCAGCGCCAGGTAGGTGCGGGCCTTGCGCAGCATGTCGTCCACCTGCAGGGCATCGGCGCAGACGAACACGAGGTTGTTCCGGTTCAGGCGCATGTTGGCGTTGTCGCCCTTCTCCTTGAACAGCCGCACCACCAGCTCGGGCAGGTGGATGTTCGCCTGCTCCACGGTGTGGCCTTCCCAATGGATCACCGCCAGGTAGGGGCCGTCGGTGTCGTCGGGAATGTCTGCCGGGCTGGAGGGGAACAGCACAGGCTCCAGCCGTTGCTTGGCGAAGATCGTGCCGATGCGCCGGTTCAGCTCCTCACGCACACTCTCCAGATCGAACTGCCCCTCCCGCTTCCTCACCATCTGGTTGAGGTTGGCGTCGGTGAGGAAGCGCAGCTTGCTGATGCCGCTGTCGTCGAGATACTCCGACTCTTCTTGCAGAAGGCGCACCGCCTTATCGACAAAGGCCGGGTCCACAGCCGGTGCATAGAGGCTGTAGTTCAACTCGAGGCGGCTGAGGCCCTTGAGCGGTTCGTTGAAGGCCAGGGAGTGGAACAGCACCGTGCGCGCTGCCATGGAGCCGTAGGGCTCCATCCCCGAGAACTCCTGGGTATCCAGCCTCTGGGCCAGGGCCCTGCCGCCCTCGGCCGGTGTGGTGGACACATCCGCGCGGATCGCGGGGATGAAGGCCTGCAATCCCAGCTTGGTGGAGAGCTCCAATCGAATCCGCTCATTACCCGGATCGATGTGATGGAGATGGATGGCCGTGACGCCCCGTGGTTGCTCACGCCAGAGCTGGCCCACGGTCTGTGCCAGCAGCCGCAACATGCCCCGCACCCGCTGGAAGTTCTCCAGGGTGGAGGTCTTCTGCATCAGGGTTTCGATCAGCTCCGGATGGAGCGGATAGCCCTTGCGCAAATTGGCAGCGCGGTCATCGCTCTGACCCACCGGCGGCAGGGCATCGGCGGTGCGGCTCCAAATCTCCTGGTAGGACTGCACAACGTCCTCCACCCGACTGCGGTCGATCGACTCGAACAGGCGCCGTGTCAACACCTGCACCGTTTCGTCTTCGCTGGTGGGCGTGAGGGCCGTGATCTGCCGGCCCGTGACCGACTGCAGTTCGGCAAAGATGCGATCGATCCGCTGGTTTTCCTCCCCATAGGCATCCACCGACTGGCCGCCCTTGCCCAGCGCCAACGTGAACACCAGCACCGCCTGAGGGGAGGAGTTCACCGCCTTGATCAGGTCGGTGAGGAAGGGAGTGAGCTGCTCAGCCGCCTGACCGGCAGCCGGGCCCTTGATCTTGCGCAGGTAGATCGAGAGCTCGTCGATCAGGATCAGCACTGGCCGTTCGCCGATCAGCTCGCGCAGGGTTTCGGCTCCTGGAGGGGCAGCGCCGAGGCGGTCGCTATTACGGATGCGCTCGTATCCAGCAGGACCAGCCAGCTGCACCGCCAGTTCCCCCCAGGGGGTGAAGGCGAGCACGTTGCCCTCCATGCGCCGGCCGTTCATCGGGTCGGCGTTTTCCCCGTCGAAGGCCGCCACGGTGACCTTCTGGCTGGGCAGGCGGGCTGGATCGATGAACTCCGCCAGGTTCGGGATCTGATCGGCGGCCGTCAGGATGTGGTTCAGGCCGATCAGGGCGTGCGTCTTGCCGCCGCCGTAGCTGGTGTCGAGCCGCAGGATGCTGCCCAGCTGGCTGCCGGAGCTGGTGAGCCGGTCCACCACCGCCAAGAAGAGGTCGCGAAGGCCCCTGGTGGGGTGGGTGTTCGCAAAGAAGACAGCCGGGTTCTTGTAGAGCTCAGGAGCGGTGCCCTTCAGCACCTGGCTGAGGTCGGCTGCAAAGTCCTCATCCCGGATGCGCCCCTCCAGCACGTCGGCCCGGGGCCGGCAGAGCTCGTAGATGGTGGGAGGGCTCATGGGGTGGGCGGCACGGCCCTGGCGAGCCAGGGTGCTCGAGGGTGTCGAGCCCCATCCTGACTGTTGGCCGGTCCCAGGTCATCACCAAACCTTCAAGCCGAGACGAGCCGTTAAATCGAAGGCAAAACTATGCAGCTGGTGCATAGAAACGCCCTTGAGGGCTTGTCTCAGTCCTGGCGGGCCTGGTCCTGTTGGTTTCGCTTCACTTATCAGCTTGATGTCGTGAGTTGCGATGGTCATTTATCTCCTGATCCAGGTTCAGGTTCGCTCTCATCGCCGCCTGATGCCTGAGAAAAGCCCGGTGGCCTGGGCCGCCGGGCAGGGCAATGCCGCCCCGCTGGCGCCTCAGAGCACCAGCACCCGGGCCTGGGGCCCGAGCACCCGCTGCTGATTCGCAGCCAGGATCAGGGCCTCGCCTCTGGGCACGAAGTGCGGCTGGGCGGAGATGTGCCCCTCGCGATCGAGGAAGAGCACCCGGAGCAGCTGGCCGGCGGTGCCCAACAAATGAACTGAAACCACGCGGATCGGGCACTGGCGCTCGATGGGCCCGCGGCTTGGCTGAGCGGGGAAGAGAAGGCGAGCCATGGCAGGGATGGCGAACGACACCACCGCTGCGGCCCGGTGACGCCAGCGCCGCGCAAGGGTCGCAGAACGCAGTGGAGCGACTCGCGCCAGCCCTTGCGCGGTGCGCGAGCCGGGGCAGGCCGGGTGGCGTGATCGCCAGCCCCCAGGGCTCAGCCGGATCTGAGGGCTCAGTAGTCCTCGGGGAACAGCACGGTGGTGATGGGCCCATCGCCTTCGCCGCGGAGGTCTTCCGTGATCACCCAGATGGTGCCGTGCTCTGGTGTGTCGTAGCTGGAGAAGAGGCGGCCTTCCGCATGGGAGTGGTCCGAATCGTTGGAGGCTCTGTCCTCCGCATCGAGATCGCCCCAGTCGCGGGCCGCATGACGATCGAGCAGGCCGACGATCACCTCATGGGGGACGGCAGCTGCGACAGCGGCCGTGGCCACGATTCGTCCGAGGGAGTGACGCATGGGAAATGAGGGGCCGCAGGGCGGTCCTGCAGCCCACGTGAGTGGAGTCTGATCGGCTCAGCCGAGCTGAGCGTCCGGCTGGCTGGAAGTCGGGGCTTGGTGCTGCACCAGAAAGGCTTCGATCCAGTCGTGATGGCGCTTCTGCAGGATCCGATCCGCGATGGAAGTGGCCTCCTCCGGCACCTGGAACCGCTTGCGGAAAGCCTTGGTGAAGCCCTCCAGCACTGGCCGGGGCAGACCGCGCAGGGTGCCCAGGACCTGGCGGATGACGGCCGGGTCGAGCGGCGTGAGGCTGGGGTCGACGCTGGCGCTTGGCGCTGCGGACGAAGGGCTGCGATGGATCAATCGCGTGCCGTTGCTGGCACTGACAGGCAGAGGAGCGCTGTTCTCTCCTGCCGCGTGAGTCACCTCCCGCTGCTGCTTGTCGTACAGGGCCAGTCCGAAGGGATTCCCGAAGGTCATCAATGCACGCTTCATGGCGTCGGTTTCGGCCTCCTTGAGGGCGGACTCATGGGCCTGGCCAAGGTCAGCGTCGATGCCGTGGCCGGCGCCGCTGCCCTCGCGGATCAGTGGAGCTCCACCAGGAACAGACACCGTGACCCGGACCCTGGCGATGTAGGTCACCCCCCAGCCAGGGCGGTTGTCCCTGCCGATGGGACGCTCGGACTGGTTCACACAGCGAACCTCAATGGTTTCCCGTTGCCAGCCATCGAACCCGAAGATCCGATTGGCTTCTGCGATCACCAGCCACCCCTCCAGGTAGCTGACCTTGGAGCGGCCCTGCTCGCGCTGGCGCACCTTGGCGCGATCAAGGGGGGCGGAGAGGCAGGCGATCTGTTCGGTGGAGAAGGTGCACGTCATGGCATCGAGGGGGTGAGTGGGATCGATCTGGGACCGAAATCATTGGGCGGAGGTTTGAGGCGGCAGCGGCTCGATCAGCACCCAGCAGGGCGGCTCGCTGCAGTGGATGTGATCGGGCGAAGGTCGGCGGCCCGGTTTGCGGGTGATCGGCACCACCCAACTGGCGAGTCGCGTGGACCAGATGTGGCCCCTGGGCCTCGGTGTCGTGGGTGTCGTAGAGGCCGTGGCGCTGGCGTAGGTGGAGAGATCCATGGCTGTTGCTCAAGGTGATGGGATTGGGGTCAGGGCCCGCAAGCGCAACGGGCCGGTATCGAGGGGCCTCAGGCCTTTCAACTGATCCGCCAGGAGCGGCGTGAGAGCAGCTGGGCGCCTTCGATGTGGCGGCCAGCCTTGAGGGCTTCCTTGATGGCTGCCTTGTCGGGCTTGCTGGTGGTGGTGACGGCCAACCACTCGGAATCGAGGGCCTCTTCGTCGTCGATCTCGACGGCCTGGGACTTGCGGGAGGTCAGCTCGTGATTCGGGAACGAGAAACGGGTGGCCGAGGGCTGCAGGCGAGTAAGCACCAGCACCAGCGATTCCTCCAGGGCATCGGCTCGGGAGGCATCGGAGCGGGCCAGCTCAGTGAGCCGCTTGGCCTGCTGCTGCCGGTAGGCGGCCTGACCGCGCAGGTGCTCGATCACCCAGCAAGTGGCATCGGCCTTGGCCGCCAGGGCGGCTTTGTTGCCCTCTTCTGCGAGCAAGGCAGCCTCCAATTCGGCGAGGGCCTGGGCGCGGGTGTCGCCATCGGCTTCCAGCTTCTCGGCGAGTTGGCCGATGGCGGTGGTGAGCTCCTGGGCCTCGATGCCCAGCTGCCAAAGGGAGCCGGATCGCTGGAGGGTGCAGGACGGCCCGGTAGGCACTGGAGCCGCAGCCACTCGTGCGGAGGAGGCCTCGGTGAGGACGGGGGTGTGAACAGGCATGGCAGAGCGTGGGGAATGGATCGGCGAGCGCCCAGGGGCGCGGAAGGCTTCAGGAGCAGGCGGATGCAGCGGGCACGGCCCAGAGACCGGCGGATGGGCTGACCTCCACGACGGCGAGCGGCACCGGAGCACGGGAGGCCATGCGGCGGGCCAGCTGCACCAGCGATGCAGTGCCGGGGCCGCCGGGGAAGGCCAGCACCAGCACCGAGGTGGAATGCCCCGGCGAGGTGTGGGCCAGCGCCTCGGCAACGGCCAGCTGGAGCAGCTCGCGATTGCGGATCGGCCCGGCAGCCCGCCCATGGCGCTCCCATGCGGCAGGGAGGGCAAGGGCCGGCCAGCCCAGCTGATGGGCGGCACGGGCGATAGCTGCATCGGCGCCACGGGCTCCGCCATGGAACAGCCGATGGACAGACCGGCCGCCGCAGCGTGCGAGGAGCTCAGCGGCAACCCTCTGGTGGGGCCAGGCCAGATCACGGCCGCCGCCGGCTGCGATCACAAGGGAGCGAGCAAGACCTGGACCTGGCCCAGATGAATGACAAATAACCATGGAATCAGTTGCCTTGAGGGACAACCGATCGGGGCATCAAGCCACTGGAAAGAGTGCAGCTATGACGGCGAGATCAGGGGGTGAGGTTGCCGCAGGCGATGGGCTCGGGGCCTTTGGCGCAGCCTTTATTCTACCAGTACAAATGCACTTCAAAGAAGTCAGAGCCATTACGCCGCAATGGATCAAAGCAAAGCGGCGCCATGCGCTAGCGGCTCGGCAAGAGATCAGAGCAAGGACCAGATTCAGTCCGAAATAAACATCCGGCCGCGCAGCCGCGCGCGCAAACTTCTGTCCTCACTCCAGGCCCCTCCCGGCTGAGAGCTGCCGCGCCACCGCAGCCGCGGGAGAGCAGCCGAGCCCGCCACCCCCATCACCGGCCCCGGAGCGGAGGGCGGCGGCGGCTGGCCGATGCACGCCACGGCGCAGCTGTGGCACGCTGAAGGACAGCCGTCGTCGACCGCAGCGCGTCGTCAGCGCAGCCAGGCAGCACCGGCGCATTGGTGCCCGTGGCAAAAGCTCTGTGGACAATGTGTCAGAAACTCACGTAGTCTTCTGACACAACAGAGCACAACAAGACCCACAGGGCCGTCATGGCAGTGCTGAGCGAGCAGATCCTGGAAGCCGCGGGGAAACGCCCGGAGGGATCCCTGCTGGCGGCCAAGCAGTTCCTCGGCCTTGGCAATCGCGCTGCGGTGGACCAGGCCCTGCGGCGCCTGGCGGTCCGCGGCAAGCTCGTGAAGATCGCCCGCGGCCGCTACGCCCTGCCCATCACCAGCCGCTTCGGGACCAGGCCTCCGGCGCCGGAGGTGGTGATCGCCCAGCTCAACCGGGAGGGTGCCCAGCAGCTGGTGAGCAGCGGCGCCGCTGCGGCCAATGCCCTTGGCCTCACCACCCAGATGCCGGTGCAGCAGACCTTCCTGGCCCGCACCCGCAGCCAGAAGCGCTACGTCTTCGGGAAGGAACAGGTCACGATCCGCCCGGCAGCTTCCTGGAACTTCCTGCTACCCGATCGCCCCGCAGGCCAGGCGATCCGGGCACTCACCTGGCTTGGCCCTGATCAGGCCTTAGCGGCCCTGCCGACACTCCGCCGTGTGCTGCCGCTCCAGGAGTGGGATGCGTTGCTCTCCGTCCGTGCTGAGCTGCCCCTGTGGCTTGCAGAGCTGCTGAGTGAACAAGCGCTTGAGCCGCAGAAGGCTCGTGGCTGAGTCCTGGTTCGCGCTGTCCCCAGAGGACCAGACGGAAGCCCTGGCGGTTGCTGCTGCCGAATCCGGCTGGCCGGCGAACCTGCTGGAGAAGGACATCTGGGTGGTCTGGGCGCTGCAGACCCTGGGGAAAGAGCAGCAGTTGCTGGAGACCCTCACCTTTAAGGGGGGCACCTCGCTCTCGAAGGCCTACGGGCTGATCGATCGCTTCTCGGAAGACGTCGATCTCACCCTCAACATCCAGTACCTCTGGCCTGAGGTTGACCTCTCCCCAGCAGCCAACCCCAGCCAGGCCGAGAAGCGCAGAAAAACGGCCGACAGGAAGCTGAGGCAGTGGGTCCGGGAGATTCCCCTACCGCTGCTCCAGAGTGCTGCCGCTGGCGCCGGTGTCACCCTCGAGCTGGATCTGGAGCAGCCAAATGCAGGCCGGCGGCAGCCACCCACCATCGTCATCCACTACCAACCACTGATCCCGGCGCCAAACAACAGCTCCGGGTATGTGCGGCCGACGGTGCGGCTGGAGTTCGGCGCCCACTCCACCGGCGAACCGCACGGCCCCATGCCAATCACCTGTGAGGCGGCGACCCATCTGGCCATGCTCGACTTCCCGGCCGCCAGACCACTGGTGATGGATGCCAGGCGCACCTTCCTGGAGAAGGCCGCGGCCATCCATGTCGCCTGCCGCAAGGGACGCTGGGGCAGCGGCGAGGGCGACCGCTATTCACGGCACTGGTATGACCTCGATCGCCTGGCCGGTGCAGGCATCGCGGAGGAGGCCATCCGTGACCGGCCCCTCGCCATTGAGGTGGCGCAGCACAAGGAGGACTTTTGGCGTGCCACTGATGCCGATGAACAGCCGATCGATTACCTCCGCGCCCTCAGTGGCAACCTGCAGCTGGTGCCGATCGACGCCGCCCGGAAGGCCCTGGAAGCGGACTACAGGGCCATGACCGACTCAGGAATGCTGCGCGGTGAGGTTCCTAGCTTCCAGGAGCTAATGGAGCGGATCGCCCATCTGGAGCAGCAGTGCAACGCCATCAGCAGAACCTTCCCCTGAGATCCAGGCCTGCACCAGGCACCGCTCTTCCCGAAGCGGTTCAGCACCGCATCGAAGGTCTCCTGCTCCTGCCGGGCCCGGTTCAGCAGTCGCTGCCGGATCGACGCGGCCAGGTTGGCCTTCACAGGAGGGCTTCCAGATAGGGAGCCATCACCCGCTGCATGCGCTGCGCCTGTGCCTGACGCCAGAGCTCATCGACGTTGAGCCGCCGCTGGTTGATTGCATCCTTGAGGGCTTCCAGCACGGGCTCCATACCGAGCTTGCGGCGATGGCGGAAGCAGTCGACCAGGGTTTTCTCAACCCCGTAGACCTTCAGCCGGATCGGGCCGGAGCGCAGCGTTTCCACCTGCAGGCGATGCAGCTCCGGCTGCCCATGGATCACCTCCAGTAGCGGGAACTGCAGCGTGGGTCGATGGACGCCCCGGGGCAGGCAGATCCACACCCGGCGAGGTTGCTGGGTGCCCAGTCCATGCAGCCGCAGGGCCGTGAGCAGACAGAACGCCGCCTGAGGTACCCGCTTGGCAACGATCTCCAGGTCAACGTGCTCGCGAACGGCCGCGGCCGGCAGGCCATAGAGCCCACGCTCCAGGCGCTCCAGCAGGCCGTGCTCGCACAGACGGGCCAGGGTCGAACGATCAACACCAGCCGCCGCCGCCTCCCCGGTCCGGAGCAGGCCCTTCCGACGCGCCAGCTTCAGGGCCGTCTCTTTTCTGTCGAGCACTGGAGTCATGGCCCCATCATGCGACAAAACCTGCACATCTGTAACCAGCTGTGCCCTTCTCGTCACACCTCCACCCCTTACCGCGCCTTCCCCGCCCCTTGGCCACCTCTCGGGCCACCCCTGGGTGGAGAAGAAAAAATCTCTCTCTTCTCTTGCTACGACAGGGCTCTGACTCTCAATCCTTCCAGGGGTGGACTTCAGTGGTGCTCTTCTGAAACCGCCGCCGCCCCCGCGCCGATGAGCCACCACAGGGTCGGCAGCCACCCCTCCACCCCTACGCACTGAACTCCAGTGCTGACAGGCGTTCCGCCCGTTCTGAGCGGTGGATACAGCGGTGGCACCGCAGGGGTGGATCCCCCTAAGAGGTGGAGTCACCTGCCTCAGTTAGCTGTCAGCAGCGGCTTGGAGGCGGTGTACTTCCAGCCCTGCTGCCCCCTGTACTCCATCGGCTCCAGAACGCCATAGCCCCGCTCCTGCAGCACCTGCAGGGCATGCAGTACGTCCCCTGACTCTGGGCGCTGCTTGCCGCTCAGGGCACGGCGCAGGGTGCTCAACGCCAGCGGCGTGCGCTTTTCCCAGGCCACTCGCTGCAGCTTCAGCATCAAGGCGCCCAGCTCACTGTTGCCGGCCGAGGTCAGCCGCACGCCGACCGTCTGATCCAACAGGAAGCGGTTAAAGCGGATCGCGCGTTGCATCGCCTCCACTCCAACATCGTTGTTGCCGAGAGAGATCGGCCCCTCCGACCGTTCCGCAACGCACCACAGCAGGTGGAACAGGGCGGCCAGCCGCCCGATCCGTCCGGCGGCCTTGTTGGCCAGGGAGCGCTCCGCCGCGGAAATACTGGCCCGCTTGCGCTGATACATCGCTGCTCGCTCGGCCTGGAACAGGGCAAAGGCCTCAGGAGTGAGCCGCAGGTGCAACTGCTCCACCCGGGCCAAGACCCCATAACAACGCTCGAGCAGCTGCTTGAGGTCTTCCGCCCGCTGAACCTCCTCCGCTGTCCAGCAGGCAGGGAAATGCTGCTCGACACTTTGCTGCTCAACCACGATGAAGCGGGCCGACAGACCCGACTGATCGGCATCACCGGTGATCTCCCGATACACATCGGGCTGACAGCCGGCGACCATCGCCAGGCGGCAGCT
Source organism: Cyanobium sp. Cruz CV13-4-11 (assembly GCF_024346055.1). Taxonomy (GTDB): domain Bacteria; phylum Cyanobacteriota; class Cyanobacteriia; order PCC-6307; family Cyanobiaceae; genus Cyanobium. The sequence continues at coordinate 18,493 of NZ_JAGQCH010000029.1, read as the reverse complement.
CTTGTAATGCCGTTCGCGGGTCTGATCCACCTTGGCGCCGCGGGCACCGGTGCCGTCATAACGGGAGAGCAGCCAGCCCCCGAGGGATGCATCCTTCCCAGCCCTGGCTGGATCGGCCATCTGCCGCAGGGCCGCCGCGGCCTCGTCAAGCCAGAGGCAGACCGAGCGGTTGGCCCACTTGTCATGGATCTCCAGGTGAACCTCCATCCCCTGCACGGTGATGTCCTCCGTCACCAGGGTCTGGGGAAGCCGCGGTCTGGCCCCAGGTGGCGGTCCATCTCCGTTCTCGGCGTCCTGCTTCCTGAGTTCCCACTCCTCCACCTGCCGCTTGTGGGCCTGCTCCACCACCGCATCCACGCTCTGCTGCCAGGGCTTGACCAGAAGCCTGTTCAGCAATGGGGTCTTGAGCTCACCACTGGGCATGAGCAGCAGCACCCAGAGCGTCAAGGGCTGGCTGAAGTCCTCGGCCGGATCCAGTTCGATCCAGCTGCGCAGGGGCAAGGCGGCTGAAAAACCGGCCAGCAGAACGGCCAGCAGCGTGCTGTGCTGAAATTCGGCGCTGTGGCGGATCCCCTCCAGCGCCCCCACCAGCACCGGTGGGATCAGGGAGCGGACATCAAGGTCGACCGTGGCGCCGAGCTGCTCCAGCTGATCGAGGGAGTCATCGGCATCGAGGGCCGCTTCCTTCTCCTCGACCAGCTCCCGGTACAGACCCTGCACATCCCGCAAGCTGCGGTCGTGGTCGCCGGCGATTCGCTCCAGCCGGAAGGACAGCTCTGAGCCGCTGGGGCCTGCTGCCGCCAGCTCCTCCAAAACCTCCTGCAACGTGGGCTTTCCCTGCGTCTTCTCCTGCCCCACCGCATCTCGTGGTGCATCAGTGGATCCAGAGGAGACGGCGTCGGCGGCAGAGCCGCTGCTGAATCGCCGGTAACGGCGCAGGGCGGCGTCGCTGTCCCGATGCCGGCAGTGCGCCATCTCGATGGTGGCCAGCACACGATCCGCCTTGTCCTCGATCGCCAGGGCCGCGACGGCTTGCCCGATCAGATCGTCCGGACTGCCGCTGAAGCGCAGACCGTGGTCATTGAGCAGGTTGACCCAGCTGTACACCTCCTTCACGAACCCCGTGAGCTGGGCGCTCCGATCCACCGCCGCTCCCTCATTCCCGCAGTAGGGGCTGCCACCTGAGAGCACCTCCCGGGCCTTGCTGCCGATCAACTCCGTCAGAGCCGGCGCTACCGATCCCGACGCCTGTGGCTGCGGGTCGGGGGATCGCCTCGGCCTCTGCGGCTGCTTTGTGGTCGCTCCGGTCGCCCTCGCCTTGGGATAAATGCCGATGGTCCCGAGGGTCTTGACCTCGATCAGGCTGTAGGCGTACTCGGGGTTGACCAGCTCATAGACGCCGGATCCGTTGCGGGTCGGGGCACAGACACACACCCGGGTGCCGGCCAGGACCTCACCGCAGTGATCACCGCCGGGAACGGTCGTGAAATTGCAGTGCATTTTCCCCGCTGCGGTGCGCCAGCTGGCCATCCCGTCAGCCGGCCTCACGTAAATGTGGACACCACCGCCGGGCGTGCGCTCAATGCGGCTCTGTGTGAGCTCCGGACAGAGATCCAGCAGGCGCATCCAGTCCTGATCCAGAGCCTCCTGGCTTGGGTAATTCTTGCGATCAAAATCAATGACCACCACATCCTTAGACGGGATGACGGCGAGCCCGATCGGCCGCCCTAGACGCTCGGCGACCTCAAGGCGTTTCAACACCTCAGGTTCATCAGCCGGTTTGCACTGGCTTGTCAATCTCGGCTCACCATCGGCCAGCCAAAAACTCGGGTTCTTACCGACAAAAGCAGGTAGAGGATGCCCGTTCTTGTCACGCTGAACCTCTCTATGGCCGGTTTGGCTGTTCAGCCTGGTTACTGGGTAGGTCTCGGCGGGGAGCGCGACTGGAATCACCGTCTGCAGGCTGAGCCCCAGCCGGGACAGACGACCGGCTGCTTCCCTCAGTGCGCTGTAATCGCAGGGGGTCATGGGCGAGCCCCCCGGCAGAAAGTAGCCCGAAATGTGCCTTTCTGTTGTGGAACAGCGCAGCAGAAAGCAGCCGCAGCAATCGCCGGAGGTGCCATAATCAGGTGACCACGAACACGAGGCCGCGGCGAATTTCGCTGCGGCTTTTTCATTTGAACCCCAGAGAGACCTTTGTGGATGCCTCAGAACCGTGCAAACCGTGCAAGTCCTGGACATCTGCACGGTCTGCACGGTTCAACAGCGCTTAATCGCTGAACTCAGGGGCTCAAATGGTGTTGTGCGAATCCAACTGACATGAGCACATCGCTGACAGCTGCGGATGACATCCGGCAGCAACTCAATCTCATCTGTGCCCAGCTGAATGTGATTCAGGCGAGGCTGGAGCTGAAGCCAACACTCAGCAGCAGCCCCTGGCTACCCCTGACGGAAGCCGCCCGGGCCCTGCACTTCCCAAGTGCCCGTGCCTTGCGCGTTGCCATCGATCGCGGTCGCATCCCTCCCCAGTTCGTCAGCGCCACCACCGGCGACACCGGTAAGCGCAGGACGCTGTACGTGGATGTGGAGGGCTTCGCCTCACATCTGCGCAACAAGTGACGCCATCGAGGCGCTGTCGAACCAGCGCTGGTAGAGGGACGTGTGAACCATCAGGGAGTGTCCGAGGCTCTTGGCTGCCAGGGATGGGCTGATCTGGGGGTTGTGAATCGCCCGCACAGCCCAGGCATGCCGCAGGTCGTACGCCTGAAAGGGTGCCCCGAAGCGCCGTAGGGCCACACCAAGTTGCGCTCCCACTGTTCGGTGGTCCCGATCCAGGTTGATCATCGGAAGGCGCGTGTGCTGAAGCGACCACCGCTCAATCCAGATTTTCGGAAGCGGCAGTCCCTGGCGGGCTCCCGTCTTACCGCCCTCGACCGCCACAAGGCCATTGGCTTGCACATGGGCCTTCATCAGTGCTTCATGGGGCCTCGTCCCATAGGTGGCGCACACACCGGCAACCCACTGCCAATCAGCCGGCAGCGCATCAATCACCTCAACAATCACCGAATCGCTGGGCAACTCCCGGGGGGCTGCATCCTTCTGTGGGGTGTACCCCTTGCCCAGTTCCTTGAGGGTCTGAACAGCATCAGGCCCCAGCTCGATCGCACGTGCCACAGCCACGGTGGCGATCGAAGCCCGCCTCCGGTTGCGGCTCCCTACCGCCTTGCTTTCGACCAGGGCCTTCAGGACCTTCAGGTCGATCTGCTGCAGAGACAGAAGCGGCTTCAGGGGAGAGGCGTAGTCGGTGGCCCAGGAGACCGATGCACTCACCCCACGACGACGCTGCACGGTCCACCATTGCTCGGTGCGGCGGATCGCTTCCGCCCCGCTGATGGCGTCTCCAGCAGCCGCTCCACCTCTGGCCCCAACACTCGTCTTTGGCTCATCAAACCACCGATCGAAGGGGAAGGGATCCAAGCCCATGCGGTGGAGCTCGATATCGCGGCCGAGCTCTTCGGCGAGCTTGCGGGCCTGCTCCAACCCTGCGGGATAGGTGATCGGGGTGGTGATGCGCCGCTGCTTCCAGGAACCGTCCGGGAAGGGCAGCGTGCTCCGGAGACGCAGCCTCTTGCCGGAGGGCGCGACCTCAATCGCCACCCCGCAGCCCAGCTCCTTGAGAGCCCGATTGACGCGGGTCAGATACGGGTCCCTGGGGGGCATGGCAACCGTGCCTAAAACCGTGCCTAGCTTGGCCCCTTTTGGGCTTTTTCGTGCCTAAATCGTGCCTAACCCCAAAACCGCCACGGCCATCAGAACCTTGCCAAAACCCAGTAGCTGCAGGGGTTTTAAGCGATGGGGGCAGGGGGACTTGAACCCCCACAGTCTTGCGACCTGCGGATTTTAAGTCCGCTGCGTCTACCAATTTCGCCATGCCCCCGCGCCTGGATCCTAGATTCCCCCCACTTCGCGCAACCCCGGTGGCCCTGAGCGGACCTCTGAGCAGCCTTTCGCTCGACACCCTGCTGGTGATCGGCGCCTATCTGGCTCTGGCCGGGGCCTACCTGGTGGTGGTGCCCCTGGCCCTCTACTGGTGGATGCACAAGCGCTGGACCCTGATGGGCAAGATCGAGCGCACCGCCATCTACGGCCTGGTGTTCCTGTTCTTCCCCGGGCTGATCCTGTTCGCCCCCTTCCTCAACCTGCGCATGGCCGGCCAAGGCGAGGCCTGATCGGTGACCCGCGCACAGGCGATCCTGCTGGGCTTTGTGGTGTTCGGCATCGGCGGCGGCGGTTACTGGATGTTCCGCTCCAGCGGCCTGGAGGGCTTCTCCCCCGGCATCGCCGCCTCGGCCGTGCTGATGCTGGTGGTGCTGGGCTGGACCGCCAGCTACCTGCTGCGGGTGGTGGGCGGCAAGATGACCTACATGGAGCAGCGGCGCCGCTACCGGGCCGCCTACGACGCCATCACCGATGAGGAGCTGCAGCGCAAGTTCGAGGCCATGAGCCCCGAGGAGCAGGCCAAACTCCTGGCCGAGGTGGGGCAGCTGCAGGCCGATGCCGAGATGTGAAGACGACCCCATAGGCTCAGGGGCACCGTCCTGCCCTCCGGCCCGATGAGCGTCGCCGCCACCGCCGGCCCTGCCACGGCCCCCACCCCGATCCAGCAGCGCTTCATCGCCCTGCGGAAGGAGGGTCGCTGTGCCCTGATGCCGTTTCTGATGGCCGGGGACCCCGATCTGTCGATCACCGCCGCCAGCCTGCTGGCCCTGCAGGCCGCCGGCGCCGACCTGATCGAACTGGGCATCCCCTACAGCGATCCGCTGGCGGATGGCCCGGTGATCCAGGCCGCCGCCAGCCGGGCCCTGGCCTCCGGCACCACCCCCGGCCGGGTGCTGGCGATGCTGGCCTCCCTGCGGGGCCAGCTCACCCTGCCGGTGGTGCTGTTCACCTACAGCAACCCCCTGCTCAACCGGGGCATGGACAACTTCTGCCGCGAGGCCGCCGCCGCCGGTGCCGCCGGCCTGGTGGTTCCGGATCTGCCCCTGGAGGAGGCCCAGAAGCTCTCCACCATCGCCGCCGGCCATGGTCTGGATCTGGTGCTGCTGGTGGCCCCCAACACCCCGGCCGAGCGCATGGCCCGCATCCACACCGCCAGCCGCGGCTTCACCTACCTGGTGAGTGTCACCGGGGTGACGGGGGTGCGCACCAGCCTGGAAACACGGGTGGGACCGCTGGTGCAGCAGCTGCGGCAGCTGGGCCCCACGCCGGTGGCCGTGGGCTTCGGCATCGCCACCGGCGAGCAGGCCCTGCAGGTGCGCCGCTGGGGCGGCGACGGCGCCATCGTGGGCAGCGCCCTGGTGCGGCGCATGGCCCAGGCCCACCAGAGCGGGGCCGATGTGGCCGCCGAGGCCGGTGCCTTCGCCGCCGAGTTGCGCGCCGCCCTCGACCAGCCCCTCTAGGCGAGCGACAGCACAGACCTACAGCACAGGGGCGCAGGCGCTCAACGTCAGCAGCAGCACCAGGGCAGCCAGCAGGGATTGAACACGCATGGCCATGGGACGACTCCTCCCATGATGGCCCGATGATCCCGGACAGCCTGCCTTTCTCTCCCGCCTGCCTGCGCAACCAGGAGCCGATCCTGCTGCTGCTGCGCCAGTGGATTCCCGCGGCGGCCCGGGTGCTGGAGGTGGGATCAGGCAGCGGCCAGCACGCCATCCACCTGGCCCGTCATCTGCCGGGGGTGCGCTGGCAGCCCAGTGAGCGCAACGAATCCCTGCCTGGATTGGCCAGACGCGTTGCCCTGGAGGGCCAGGCGGGGCTGGCCCCCGGGGCCCGGGTGGCGCCTCCGGTGGCGCTCGATGTGAGCGACGCCCAATGGCCGGCGGGGCCCTTCGAAGCCGTGTTCACGGCGAACACGCTGCACATCATGCCGGCGGCCGCCGTGCCCCACCTGCTGGCCGGCAGCGCCCGGGTGCTGAGCGCCGATGGCCTGCTGCTGATCTACGGCCCCTTTCGCTATGGCGAGCGCCACACCGCCGCCAGCAATGGGGACTTCGACCTCCATCTGCGCCAGCTGGATCCGGCCATGGGGGTGCGCGACGCCGAGGCGCTCCAGGCGGAAGCCGCCCATCTGGGCCTGCAGCTGCAGGCCGATGCGGCGATGCCGGCCAACAACCGCCTGCTGGTGTTTCAAAAAGCGATGACGGACGCGGAGAATGAAAGGCTGAGGGACGTTCTCCCCCCACCCTGCGGCCCATGAAATTCGTCCTCTGGGGCACCTACTGCACCGACGCCCTCGAGCGCCGCACCCCCTACCGCGACGAGCATCTGGCCGGACTGCAACGCCAGAAAGAGGAGGGCGTGCTGCTCACCCTGGGGCCCACCGTCGACGCCAGCCACGTCTTCGGCCTGTACGAAGCCGACGACCTGGAAACGGTGGAGAGCCTCGTCAAGGGGGACATCTACTGGCGCCAAGGCATCTGGACGGCCGTGGAGGTCTATCCCTGGATCCAGGCCTTCTGAGCCCCGCGCCGGCGCAGGGGCTGGAGCAACGCCAACGACGCCAGTTCAGCCGCGGGGCCAGCCGTCCTGGGCCTGCTGCCACACCCAGGCGGCCACCGCTGCAGCGCCCCCCTCACCGAGGGCCTGGCCGTAGCCGCCCATCTGGCCGATGCCCACCGCCGCGATCGTGGCGATCACCGCTGGGTCGGCGGCACCATTGCGCTCCAGGGCCGCCAGCTTCAGCGTCTTGCCGCGGCGGATGATGTTGCCGCCCTGGAGATGGCAGCCGGCGCAGTGGGCCTCGAACAGCCGGCCGCCGCTTTCGAGACGGGCGACCTCAGGATCGCCGGAATCCAACGCTGAGGCCCGCCCTGCGGAGCCCAGGGCCGGTGGTGGCAGGATCAGGCCCAGCAGCAGGAGCAGGGCCACCAGGGCCGACAACAGCGGGCGCCAGCGGATCAATCCTCTTCGTCGGCGCTGCCGGCGGGGATCAGGCGGATCTGCTTGCGGCCGAGCTTGATCTCGAACTCATCACCGGGCTTGAGATCCAGCATGGCGGTGTAGGCCTTGCCGATCAGCAGATTGCCATTGCCCTGCACCGTGGCCACATAGCTGAGTTTGCGCCCACCTTTGCCCACCTTGCCGGCCGCACCGAACTCGACGCCTTTGGCCTCAAGCAGGGCCTCGTAGAAGGCGGTGAAGTTCAGGCGCTCGGCACCATCCTTCTTGGTGGAAACATAGCCACAGGCCCGCACGATCTCGGACTTGCCGACATCGCCGAGTTCCTTGACCTTGGCCAGCAATTCAGATCCAGTCAGCATGGTATGTAAGCGGTGTCGGGTGTGTGGTTAGAACCAAAACATACACTAGCGCCATCAGCCTGCAGCCGAAAGCGGCGACAATCCATGCACATTCACCGCCACGATGCTGCCGATCCGTCCACTCCGGCCCGATGATTGCCAGCAGCTGGTCGCTGTGTATCACGAGGCGGTCATCAGCCAGGCCGGCAACCTCTACAGCCCGTCACAGATCGAGGCCTGGTCACAACAGGCGAGCCGCAATGATGCCTTCGGGTCGTCACTGCGACGCGGCCATGGGTTGGTGAGCTGTGCCATCGACGACGACACGATCATCGAAGCGTTTGCCCTTCTCGACCCCATCGACCGGCTCGCCCTGCTCTACTGCCGGGGCCGCTCCAGTCGCCAGGGACGGGCCAGTGCCCTGCTGGGGGCCCTGGAGCGGCACGCCCGCTCCCAGGGGGTGGGCCGTCTGCGCACCGAGGCCAGCCAGCTGTCACGGCCACTGCTGGAGCGACGGGGCTGGGTGGTGGACGCCGAAGAAACGGTGATCCTGGGCGGCGTCTCCTTCCTGCGCTGGCGGATGGGCAAGGATCTGCCCTGACGCCTGAGCGCCTCCCCCCATGGCCGAAGCCCAGCTGCAGCAGTTCCTGGAGAAGGTGCGCCAGCTCAATGCCTTCGTGGCCCTGAGCGAGGCCGATCCCGCCCTGAGAGCGGCCCTGCGCGACTGTGGCGATCACCATCAGGTGGTGGCCCTGGCCCGCTCCTGCGGCTTCGAGATCGGCCGGCGTTGGGGCGAGCCAGCAGCAGGCGACGGAGCCGAGGCCGGCTCCGCTGGGGCTGATGGATCCCTGGTGCGGGGCCCCTGCCCTGCCGCTGGGGAGGAAGTGACAACGGTGCTGCTGCACACCCCGCAGCTGCGCCTGGAGCGGATCCACTCCTGCAGCGCCTCCAGCCCGGAGGGCTTCTGGTACGACCAGACGGAGCAGGAATGGGTGCTGCTGCAGCAGGGCAGCGCCCGGTTGCAGTTCGCCGATGAGGCCGAACCCCGTTCCTTGGCCTGTGGTGACGCGCTGCTGATCAGTGCGGGCCGGCGGCACCGGCTGCTGGCGACGGACCCGCCTCCTGGAACGATCTGGCTGGCCCTGTTCTGGCCAGCCCATTCGGCTCACTGACGTCCTGTTCATTGGCGCGGCGCACCATCCAGAAGGCCGCCGCCAGGCACAGCACCGCTACCCCGAGTCCCACCACCAGCAGCGGTTTGTTCTCGGCGTTCGGGGGCAGCACGATCACCTTGCGGGCCACGGCCGTGATGGCGGTGAGCAGCACCAGTTCGATCTGCACCACATGGCGGCGCAGGTAGGAGGTGATGTTCTGCAGCACCTCAATGGCGATCAGCAGGTTGAGCAGATCACCCAGCACGGCGATCAGACCCTGGCCCTCCCAGCGCACGCCGGGATTCGCCAGCTGCAGGAGCACATCAAAGCAGAACTTGAGGGTGGCCACCGCCAGCACCAGGAACAGCATGGCGGCCAGCAGCTTGGCGACCAGGCGCTCGCCCTGGTCGATCAGGCGAAGAAAGATCCTGTCCTGGAAGATCCGCTGCAGGCGTCGCATCAGTTCTTGAACGGCTGGTAGTTGGGCTGGGCCTGCGTGTCGCTGGGGGAATTCTGGATCACCGTGTCGCAGGTGATCGAGCCATCGGTGGCGGTGACGCAGTTGGTGGGCTTGATCTGGGTTTCCGGGCCCACATTGCCACCACGCTTGAGCATGAAGGACTCGACCTGGGCCTGGGCCGCGCCGCTGAAGCTCAGGCCGGCCACCAGGGCAGCGGCGGCCCGCAGGGACCAGGGGAAGACGCGGGTGAGGACGGCGGTGGCGTTCATGGTGGTGGGCGTCGGCGCGGGGCCGCTGGATCGATCAGACCCCACTCTGGAGGCTGGTCGCCTGGCCCGCCAGCGCAGCGCGTGCAATGCGTCAGCTGCCGCTGTCGCCGCGGATTTCCTGCAGCAGCAGGTCGAGCTGCCCCATCGAATCCGCCATCGGGTCGCCGGCGTCAAAGAACGCGCCGTCCTCGCCGGGTTCTTCGGCCAGCCACTGGGCTTCGATGGCACAGAGGCGTTCGGCCAGGCCCGCCGCCCCCTGGCGGATCCAGGTGTGGTGCAGCTCCTCGAGCAGCACGGGCATGCGGATTGAACCCGCCCTCAGGGCCCGGCGCAGGTCGGACTGGGTGCGGCCGGTGAGACGCAACCAATCCTTGAGAAGGCTCTGGAGCTCGTCGAGCTGCTCCGGGCTGAGGGAGGGGGCGGACACTGGCATGGCCAGACGCTACCCCTGCTGGCGGAAGAGGGGGAACCAGCGATCCAGCCGGCTCTGGGCCCGGGCGCGGATCGTCGGGGTGCGGTGGGTGCTGCACAGCCCCAGCAGGGCCGTGATGGCCACCATGTCGTCACTGAAGCCGGCCACCGGGATGAAATCGGGGATCACATCGAGGGGCAGCAGCAGGTAGGTGAGGGCGGCCAGCACGGTGAGCCGCACCTGGGGGGGGGTGGCGCCGTCGAGCAGCAGCTCCATGCACTCGAAGGCGGGGCGGGCGATGGTGCGGCCGGCCCGGCGCAGCAGCCGCACCAGCAGCGCCTCATCAAGCACCGCGCTCTCGAGCACTTCGGCATCGACGGGGGCCTGATCAGCGGGAGCAACAGCCATGGCGATCTGCTCGGGGGAAGTGACACGCCAACGGGTTGGGCGTCCATTCATTCTGTGGGCCACGGCGGGCGATCCACGAGGGGCGGATCCCCCACCATTCACTCCTCCACCAGGCCGCTCTCGATGCCGGTTTTGCGCAGCTTGCGCAGGGCCCGCTGCACCACCTGGCGGCAGTACTCACGGCTGCATTCCAGCTGCCGGGCCACCTCGGCCAGGGTGCGCCACTCGTGACTGCCGTCGAGCCCGAAGCGCAGCATCACCACCGTGCGCTCCTTTGGGGTGAGGTTGGACTTCTCCAGCAGCGTCCAGACCGACTCGGTGCGCTCGGCCTGCTCGGCCCGCTCCATCGGCGCCGGCTCGTTGCTGGCCAGCACATCCACCAGCTCGGAGGGATCGGCCTTGGAGCGCACGGCCCCCTGCAGGCTGACGGTGACGCTGCGCAGCTCGCAGCCCAGCAGGTCTTCGACCTCGGCCACGGGCAGCCCCATGGCGGTGGCCAGCTCCCCGGCGCTGGGGGAATGGCCGTGGGACTGGAGATGGCGTGCCTTGGCGGCGCGCAGCCGGGTGAGCTTCTCGTTGACGTTGACGGGAATGCGGATCGTGCGGCTCTGGGTGGAGAGGGCCCGGTTCAGACCCTGACGAATCCACCAGTAGGCATAGGTGCTGAAACGGTGACCACGGGTGGGATCAAACTTTTCGACGGCGCGGGTCAGACCGATGGTGCCTTCCTGGATGAGATCTAATAGATCAAGGCCCTTGCCCTGATAGCGCTTGGCGAGATTGACGACCAGCCGCAGATTGGCTGTCACCATTTGCTGTTTTGCCCGCTCCCCGTTGCGCAGGGTGCGCTTTTCGATGTCGTCGTAGTCGCAGGCGGGGCCGCTGCCGCCCGCCTCGGAACAGCGTTCCTGCAGGCTGACCATCGCCTGCACTTTTCGCCCGAGGGTGAGCTCCTGCTCAGGGGTGAGCAGCTGATGGCGGCCGATCTCGCCGAGAAAGGCACTGAGGGAACTCGCCATAGAGCAACCGAATCGCTGTGTTGAACCTACGGTTGTTTCTGGATGTTCCTGAAACAAACAGAAAGCCTTCAGTGTTCCGTTGCGTCTTGCGCACAAAGGGCGCTGATTCCTTATTTCCTGCTGATTTCAAGCTGATATCCGGTGGCTGTTCCGCCCGAGAGCCCGGAGGCCCGGAGCCAGCCGCTACCGTCCGGGGCGATCCCCTGACACCAGCCGATGGCCGGGCTTCTCTCCATCCCCTCCGAGGTGCTCTCGAGCGCCGGGGTGGCCTACGTGCACTACCTGAGCTTCATGGTCTGCTTCGGCGCCCTGGTGCTGGAGCGGCGCCTGATCCGGCCCGACCCCGACCGCAAGGACGCGATCCTGATGGTGATCACGGACGTGACCTACGGCCTGGCGGCCCTGGGGGTGCTGGTCAGCGGCATCCTGCGGGTGCTGTATTTCGGCCAGGGCACCAGCTTCTACACCGAGAACCCCCTGTTCTGGTGGAAGGTGGGCACTTACCTGGCGGTGGGCGCCCTGTCGCTGTACCCCACCATCACCTACATCCTCTGGGCGATTCCGCTGCGCAAGGGGGAGCTGCCCAAAGTGAGTGAGGCCCTGGCCAACCGCCTGCGCTGGGTGCTCAACATCGAGCTGGCGGGCTTCGCCGCCATCCCCCTGATGGCCGCCCTGATGGCCCGCGGAGTCGGACTGGCGGGCTGATGGGCCGGCCCCACCGCCTGCCGGCTGCCGGCCTGCTGCCGGCGCTGCTGCTGCTGGCGGCGCCCCTGCAGGCCGCCGCAGCGGCTTGCCCGGTGGCTGTAGCCACCAGAGCCGTCGGGGAAACCCCCAGCGAAGCGTGGGAACAGCCCCGCGCCGCACCCACCGGAGTGCCGTCCCCAGGCGAGGACTACCGCCAGTTGTTGCGGCCTACGCGCCTCGGATGGCCCCGGCTGGATCACTGGTGCGTGTGGGTGGAGCCAGCGGCGACAAGTGGAGCGGGCCAACGCTGGGACGCCCTCTGGCTCGACGCGGTGGAGCGGGCCCTGGGTCAATGGCAGCAGACCCTGCCAATCACCCGGGTGGAGGATCCGGCGGCGGCCCAGGTGCGGATCCTGCGGCGGCGACCGCCGCTGCAGCGGCAGGCCACCGGCCGCACCCGGGCCAGCCACGGCCGCGCCGAGCTGGCGGTGGTGGAGGCCGACCGGGGCGCCGGCTGGATCCTGGAACCCCAGGTGCAGGTGCTGATCAGCCCGGGGCAGCGGCCGGAGGCCACCGAAGCCACGGCTCTGCATGAGCTGGGCCATGCCTTCGGGCTGTGGGGCCACAGCGACGATCCCGCCGACGCGATGGCGGCTGTTCCAGGAGCCCAGCCGGTGCTGGCGCTCAGCCGGCGCGATCGGGCCACACTGCGTTGGATTTATGCGCAACCGACGCGATTCGGCGCACCACTGCCGTAGGCTCCGGCATCCCGCTGAGGGGACGTTCAGACCGGCGGGCTTTCCTCGGCGTGGGGGGGCCGGTGGGGAGGGTGGCGGTGGTGGTACGGAACGAAGCCGGGGCCGTAGATCTGGGCCAGCCGGGTGGGGCTGAGAGCGTGGTCGGGGGTGCCGTGGCAGCGCAGGCTGCGGTTGAGGCAGAGCACGCCATCGCAGGTGCGGCGCACCATCTCCAGGTCGTGCGACACCTGCAGGATCGTCCAGCCTTCACTGCGGCGCAGCTGGTAGAGGAGGGTGTGGAACTGCTCGGCCGCCCGGGCATCGAGGCCGGCCTGGGCCTCATCGAGCACCAGCAGGCGGCGGGGGCGCACCACGCAGAAGGCCAGCAGCACCCGCTTGAGCTGGCCGCCGGAAAGCTCAGAGAGCAGGCGGTCGGCCAGGTCGGAGCAGAGGGTCTTGCGCAGGGCGGCGCGGATGGCGCTGCAGCGCTCCTGGCGGCCCAGCCAGGGCAGGGCGAGGCCCGGCGAATCCCAGCCCAGACCCACGAATTCGGCCACCGTGAGCGGGAAGCGGCCCCGGGGCATCAGGGTCTGGGGCAGGTAGGCGAGCTTGGCGCGCAGCTCCCGCGGCAGCTGGCCGCGGCTGCCGAGGCTGCAGCCCAGGAAACGCACCTCACCGGCCTGGCGGGGCAGGACGCCGAGGATGGCCTGCACCAGGGTGCTTTTGCCGGCCCCGTTCGGACCCACCAGGGCCGTGTCGGATTCGGCCACGAGCTGGAAGCTGACGTCATCCACCGCCGTGACGGCCTCACGCCGCACGCTCAGGTGACTGACTTCGAGAACCATTTCGGCCATGGGTTCAGCCTACCCACCGGCCCCCGGGGGGACTGTCGCCAGCCAAACCTGTCGGCAACGAGAATGGATCTAAACGCCATCGAGCAAGACACCCCATGACCTGCATCGCCGTGAGTGGAGCATCAGGCAAGACGGGCTGGCGGGTGGTGGAAGAGGCCCTGGGCCGGGGCTGGGGCGTGAAGGCGATCCTGCGGCCGGGCTCGGCGGTGCCGCCCGGGCTGGCCGGCGCCGAGCTGGTGCGCCTGGAGCTGGGTGATGGCCAGGCGCTGGCGGCGGCGCTGGCCGGCTGCGATGCCCTGGTGATCGCCACTGGGGCACGGCCGTCGGTGGATCTGGCCGGGCCGCTGAAGGTGGATGCCCTGGCGATGCGGCCCCAGATCGATGCCTGCAAGGCCGCCGGTGTGAAGCGGGTGGTGCTGGTGAGCGCCCTGTGCAGCGGCCGCTGGTTCCACCCGCTGAATCTGTTCGGGCTGATCCTGGTGTGGAAGGGGGTGGGGGAGCGCTGGCTGGCCGCCAGTGGCCTGGAGTGGACGGTGGTGCGCCCCGGCGGGCTGAAGGAAACAGAGGAGGGGATCGAGGCTGAAGGCATCCGCTTCAGCGGGCCCGACCAGCAGGAGAGCAACAGCATCCCCCGGCGGCTGGTGGCGCGGGTATGCCTGGATGCGGCGGTGAACCCGGCCGCGATCGGCCGCATCATCGAGATCACCAGCAGCCCCGAGCAGCCGGCGGTGGGGCTCGAGGAGTGGCTGGCGAGCAGCGCGGCCTGACGGCGGCTGTAGGGTCGCCGCGGCGGTGGCAGCTGGATGCGAAAACCCACTCTCCTGCTGGGCCTCACGGTGCTGATCACCGCCGGAGCCAGCTTTGCGGCGGCCAACCTGTTGCTGCGCAACGTCGCGCCAGCCATCCCAAGCGTGGCGGCCGCGATGCCGCCCCTGCCGGGGGGTGTGGCCCTGGCGGAGCCGTCGCCGAAATTCGTGGGGGAAACGCGGGTGCTGGCGATGGAGGCGATCGATGCCACCGCCTGGGCGCCGATGAACCAGGCGCTGGTGCAGCTGGCGCGCCGCTATCTGGATCGCCCCTTCAAGGGGTTCTCCCTCGATGGCGGCCCGAAGGAGCAGCTGGTGCTGGATCTCACCCGGTTTGATTGTTTCCTGTTCGTGGAGCAGCTGCTGGCGCTGAGCAACAGCCGCAAGGTGGACACCCTGGATGAAGGGGTGGAGCGCTTCACCCAGCACGTGCGGCGGCTGCGCTACCTGGATGGCGAGGTGGACTACTGCCGCCGGCAGCATTACTTCAGCCGCTGGGCGGAAGCGGCCGAGCGTAACGGCTACGTGGTGAACCTCACCCCGTTCCTGCCCGGGGCGACCAAACGCACGGTGGCGCTCAACTTCATGGGCAACCACATCAAGAGCTACAAGCCGATGCAGCTGGCCCGCAACAAGCAGTGCATCACGGAGCTGGAGAAGGATCTGGTGCTGAACCAGCCCTACATCCCACTGGCGGCGCTACCGGGGGTGCTGGCGTCGCTGCGCAGCGGCGACATCTTCGCGCTGGTGACGAAGGTGCCGGGGCTGGATGTGACCCACGTGGGCTTCCTGGAGAAGCGCGACGGGGTGATCGATGCCATCCACGCGGCGGAGGGGGCGGGGGTGATCCGCAGTGAGAACTTTGCAAAGTACGCAGCCCGGGTGCAGGACGTGATCGGAGTGGCGATTTATCGGCCGAGGCCGAATGAGGGGGTGGGGAGCGAATCTTAATACCAATCACCCGAAACAGTGGCAACTACATGGAGGCAACTCACAAAATATCAACTTTCAGGGCTGATAACTCAGACTCATCCATGGGTGGGCGTTTGCAGAAAAAAGACATAAGTTAAATCGTCCGCCGAGTCCTGAATCCCCAGAAGCAGCTATTCCCCGGATCCTTGACTCTTGTTATTCTCTTGTGACTTGCCCAAGACATAGCCAGCCATGGTTCCCAGCAGGCCGAAAGCTGGGGCGATCTGCTGGCTTGAATACCCCGCAACGATGAAGAATACTGCCGAGTTAATAATCAGAACAACCGTAAATAACCTTATTGCCTGCTCTGCCGTCTTCAAGCCTTTAGCAATAACCGCTGCCACCAGAAGAACGATTAGGCTATAGCCAAGTGCGGCTCCACTCATCATCATTGTTTCACGAGGAGTCCAACTATTGCTTGCTTCGGTAGTCGTCGCACCTGCGGCAGAAGCATGCCCAGTCTCGGCACTTTCTGCTAGCACTTTATCTATATTTCTGAGCGTCTCCGATGCACTTACGCCACCGGTTTGGCCAGGCAGATTAACTGAGGCAGAGGCATCAGTCATCTTGCAAGCCTCCTGAGAGCAGCTTGCGCCTCTCTTAGTGCTTGCCTATACTGAGAGCAACTGCAATTCTTAGTCGGGCCGCTACCATATACCTCCCCAGGGACTAAGTTAAATCCCCCAGAGCCACTTGACGTGCTAGCTGAAGATGGGCATGAAAGCTGCTCTGTATACATGTCAGCCGAGGCGCTAAGTTGGTCAACTCGTTGCACGCTCTGCAGGATTTCATACTGCCTGGCCCCGGAATAGTCGTCCTGGCACAATCCAAGCCCTGTACCAGCGGCGAATGCAAGAGCACCTACCTGCCCCAGTCTTCGTTGTATATGTTCAATTGTTTCTCTAGATAGGCATGGATCGGCAACAGCAGGTAGAGGGAAAGCCCCTAAAGCCACTATCAAGAACCCCGAACAAGCAATAGCCTTATACAATTTAGAATCTCTACTAATGGATGCTTTCTATTAAACAGTGAGAGATTCTTTCGAAGAAATCCCGTAGCAATTCGTTACGTTCGTGAAGAACGCAGATTTTCGAGGCTATTCGCTAGCGCCAAGATCAGAAGCGGGCAGAAGCCTCAACAATTGGAGCTTTCCTTCCGCGCCCGTCTTCTGCATCTTGATGTTAGGCCGTGCTGATGCTGCTACCGATTGGGAAGTCATTAATCCATCTCTGAAGGGTTAAATAGTCATGAAGGTGCAACTGGTGCTGCATCTTTCTCTGGTAGTCTTTTGCACCAGCCGTGAAATATGAGGTTGAGACAATCGCTCCGGCAGTTGCTCTATTAGCCTGGATAACACCGTGAAGGGAGCGAACAATTTCAACGCCAACTTTTTTGGGAGGCACATAGCGCTTACACTCAACCAGGTAGAGAAACTTACCAAGGCCATCTTGTCGAGCAGCACAGATATCGAAGCCTCCGTCTCTGGAAGCTGAGGTAAGCTCAACCTCGTAGCCTTGATTACTGAGAATTTCGGCTACGATCTCTTCAAATTTGCGCGGCGGCAATTCCCATGCCAGTTTGGGATTTTGCTGGAGTAGCCGCATTATTTCACTATTTGCTGCTTTTACATCTATGATTATTCTTTGGTATTCCTTCGACTTCTGATTAATCGGTTGACCGTCTGGCCCCAAAACTCCAGGCACCTGAAAGGTGCGCAGATGATCCAATAGATCTACCCAAGAGGCTTCGACTCCCTGATTAACAGCAGACACGGCCAGATCTGCCAGCAGTAAGTTTCCTTGGGCCAAATCGAACAACTTTTCAACTACTTGGTTATCAATCTGATCATTGTTAATCTTGTTTCTGAGATGAAGAAGCTTCTCGAACTCTGACCTGCTTATACTTCCTAATGACAACTGTTGGAAGTCAGCGCCTAAAGGTAGAACAGGGCGACGAGACGTGACAAGAAGGCGTAGCTGATTACTGCGTTGCAGGAGACTCTGAATCCGTTGAATTCCCGTATCGTCAAGGGTTTCTGCTGCGTCTACGACTATCAGTTTCGGTGCCAGAAGATCTTCCAGGAGTACCCGATAAAACAGGTTGTCTGGACTTTCTATCCAAGCCGCAGTAGCTGTAAGAATCCCGGCAGGGAATAACTGTTCTGAGAATCGCCCTGAAAACACTCTTGCCAACAAGGTCTTACCGGACCCTGGGGGACCGACAATTTGTACACCTCGAGCGCCGGTGAGGAATACGTCTCGAAGATACTCAAGTTCTTTGCTCCGCCCAACAAATCCGGTTTCTACGTCTGTTGCTAGGTGGCTTGTGAAGGGGCTAAGTCGTCGATCTTGTGAACTCATGTCTTCATGGTCGGTTCGGTCTAACGCCAAGATCAGAAGCGGGCGGCAACCCAATCATAGATACCAGCATGTGCT
This sequence comes from Cyanobium sp. Cruz CV13-4-11, assembly GCF_024346055.1. Taxonomy (GTDB): domain Bacteria; phylum Cyanobacteriota; class Cyanobacteriia; order PCC-6307; family Cyanobiaceae; genus Cyanobium. Next base: position 982 of record NZ_JAGQCH010000029.1, on the reverse strand, counting down.
CCTGTCTTCTGTATCTTGATGTTAGGCGCTTTTCGAATAGCTTGTGTAGCTAGCCTTGTCTTAATCTTATTCTTTGAGTACTAGCTTTAGAAGAGTACCTCGATAAAAACCGGTTGGGCCTCGAATCACTGATTGCAACTCATGCCCTGGCATTCTTCGGCCTTGGGCAATGTGTGGACACAGCAAAAACCATTGTTCGAGGTGCCAAGGAGCTTACCGCTCAGCCGGCATATGCCATCATTGCATATCAGATTAGTGTTCGAATGGAGATTGACACATGGTTGCTCGGCTTTTGTGTTACGCATTAGGCAAAAACCCTGTACGATGTATGAGTCGAATCAGCACTTCTGCTTCCGCATAGCTAATTTGCCTCGCAAAGGATATCTCTTTCCCTCTGTACCAAAATTGAATAAAACCACCAGGCCAAGGCAAGTCAGGCTCTTGTGGTACTAGTCGGAGCGCTTGGACTTCATCTGGAATAAATTCCCTATTTTTGATCATCCCTAGGGTTGAGAATCTAATGCACATCGCAGATGAAGTCAATGTAATAATTTCTCGACGCCCGCCCAAGGCAAGGAGAAACTCACGAGATATTGTGGGTACAGCACAAGCCAAACCTGTAGTAAGCGCAAAACCCATCCAAGATTCAACTCTATCCATTCTATGCAACTGAGTGGGAAGTTCGGCAATGAGTTTGTATACAAAGACTAACAAGAGACTGAGAAAAAGGCCTATGAAGGGTAGGCCAAGAATTTCAACCCGAGCAGGAATGATGATTCGAAGCATTGCGCCTGTTGAAACAACGTGCGATCGAATTTGTTGTTGTGTATTCATGGGCATTATATTTCTTGTGAAGCCTAACGCTCCAGATCAGAAGCGGGCAATAGCTTGCGCGTACGATGCAGAATTCTGGCTCCCGTCTTCTGCATCTGGATGTTATACGGGCTGCTTATGCAGTACTAGGCTTCTCAGAAACTCTGGC
>NZ_JAGQCH010000028.1 GCF_024346055.1 Cyanobium sp. Cruz CV13-4-11 | reverse complement strand
TGGCAGAGGACCGGGCCAGGGTGGCTCACTTTTCGCTGTCGCCTCCCCCTGCCATGGCAGGGGGAGGCCCCGGGGTAACCCGCCTACGTAATTGACGCGACCCGCCTACGTAGTTGACACCGGGCACCTGTGCATCCGGCAGATCGGGTTGGCTGGTCTCAAGAAAGTCCTCCAGCCAGGCCTGCTCCTCCAGGCTGTCGGTGATGCGCCGCGTGGCCTGGGCACCCTGTTGCTCCACCAGCCGCATCACCACCCCATCCAGCTGGGTGGTGGCCGTGAGATCAACCTGTGGAGCCGGGCTTACGGCCGACCGCGCATCGCATCGAGATACTGCACCAGTTCCACCAGCTGCTCCGGATGCTGCAGCTGCTGCCGGGGGACCCCGCCGGTGTGGCGGTTGGCTGTATCCAGCCAATGGCGCATCAAGGCCGTGTCATCGCCCACCAGGGCCGACAGGCTGCGATACAGACGCAGCACCAGAGCGATCATCTGCCGGGTGTGGGGATCGATGCGAGCCTGCGCACGGCCTTGCTCGAAGAACGTGCGGCTCTTGCCGATCGCCTGCGCTGTTTCCTGGGCCGTCAGACCCAGCTCCTCACCAGCTCGCTGCAACGTCTTGCGCAGCAGAACGTTCTCGTTGACGCCGCTGGCGGCCTCGCTGGGCCTGGCCTGAACGGCCACTCATCTTCTCCTTCGTCGTCCCATTATGCCTCAGCTGCGGCATATCGGAATCACTTGCCTCGAATGAGGCGGCTCTCCTCCGATGCGCCGTCAGCCCACCCCCTGCTCAGGCCGTCGGCACCCAGTTTTCAACCTGCAGGCCGCTCACCTGGACAAACTCCCGGGTGTTGTTGGTGATCAGCGTGGCCTGCAGGCTCAGGGCATGGGCCGCGATCATCGTGTCGAGGGAGCCGATTGGAGTGCCCCGGCGCTCCAGGTCCGCACGCAACTCGCCATAGGCCCAGGCAGCGCGTTCGTCGAAAGGGAGAATCGTGAGTGGGGCCAGAAACATCTCCAGGGCCTGGCGGTTGCGCACCGAACCACTCTTGGCCACCCCGAACGCCAGCTCGGCGGCCACCACACTGCAGAGGCCAATCTCTCCGAGCCGGTAGCGCTTGAACCGCTCCAATACCGCTGCTGGTCTGGCATTGATGATGTAAATGCAGATATTGGTATCGAGCAGAATCATGGGCTGATCGCTGCCCGGATCTGCGCCTCCGGCTGCTCACGCGTGATCACAAACCCCGGCTCGAAGGCGGCCAACCCGGCCTCCAGCGTTTGCCAGGGGTCATCGATGGGCAGCAACAGCACCCCATTGCCGAAATGCTTCACCACCACCTCGCTACCGCTGAAGCGGTACGCCTTCGGCAGCCGCACCGCTTGGCTGCGGCCCGATTGGAACAGACGTGCAGTATCCATGGCAGGCCCTGATCCGGTAGTGACCCATGGTAGCTACCACGGCTGGAGCTGGTCTCACGGCGACAAGGGCATGGCCTGGCATCGATCGAACGTCCGGTGCCCCCCAGATCCGCCACCCCTCTTAGGCTGTAGAACGAAACGTTCAACAGCTGGGGTCATGGCAATCGGGGTGCGGGTGGAGCCGGAGCTCGAGCGGCGGCTCGATCAGCTGGCCCGCCAGCTCGGCAAGAGCCGCAGTGCCTGCGTGCGCGACGCCATCACCCAGTACCTCCTGCGCCATGGCGATGGCGAGGAAGCCCGCCGGCAGTCGCAACGGCTGGCCGAACGGGAACCGCAACAGCACTGGAGCGAACAGCTCCCTGACTGGAGCGACTGGACCGCATGATCCCACCTGCGCTCCGCCGCGGCACCGTGGTGACCGTGGCCAGCCCGGGTGCGTACTCCGGCAAACCACGCCCCGCCGTGGTGGTCCAGGCGGATCGCTGGTTGCAGGCCCATCCGAGCGTCACCCTCTGCCCACTCACCAGCACCCTGGTGGACGCTCCCCTGGTCCGGCTTCCCGTCCAGCCAACGGCACGCAATGGCCTGAAGAAGCCGTCCCAGCTGATGGTCGACAAGCTGTTCACCGTGCCGCTCAGCTCCCTGGGCAAGGTGGTGGGGCAACTGGAGCCCCAGCTGCTGATTGAGCTGGATCTGGCCCTGCGGGGTTGGCTGGAACTGCCCTGAGATCGTTGCCCGCATCGGTGAATCAGAAGGATTCGCGCTCGCTTTGCTGTTGGCCAGCGCGCTCCTCCCAGAAGTCTTCGGGCACTTTGGGACCACTCAGGAAGAAGCTGTCCCAGCTGCGGCCGAGCGGAGCGATGATCCGCTCCTGGCCGCGAGCAAAGATCTCCACCTCCTTGACGGAGTCGGGAAACCGCAGATGGGCCGGGATGCACACCACCTGGCTGCGGTTGCTCTGAAACAGCTTGGAAATCGCCCGCATCGGACCTATTGGATGCATTGAGGGTCTGTCCATTGTTCCCTTGCACCGCCCGCCGCTGCCAGGATTCCCGGCAACGCCAGCAACGCCGTCATGCCCCTGCCCCAGCTGATGCCGCTGTTGGCGGCCGTGGCGATCACCCCCTGCCCTGCTGCCGTGAAGGCCCAGCTGGATGGCCTCTACCGCTGGCAGGTGGCCCGGCAGGACCTGCGCGGTCCGATCGAGCTCAAGAGCCAGCAAAGCCGCTTCACCGATGGGCTGTACCAGAAACTGCGGCGTGCCTATGCGCTCGATTCAAACAGCGGCCGTTTTGTCGAGTTCGATGTGTTCAGCAACACCCAGGTGGGGACCTTTGGCGCCAAGGTGCTCGGCTGCACCGCCGCCCCCGGCGGAGGGTTGGAAGCCCTGGTGGCCGTACAGGCGGGCATGCGCAACCGCCCCATTGAGGCGCCGCAGAAGCTGCGCTATCAGCTGGTGCGCGGCCCTTCTGGCACCTGGAAGATTGCCGACATCGTCTATGCCCATCCGGCTGGGTTCAGCCTCACCAGCTATCTGGCTGAGCTGCTGGGACCCAAGCCCTGATCAGTGCAGCAAGCCTGCGGATCAAGCCCATGGATGTGCGTCCCAGTCGGGTGTTCATGGACGGCAACAGCCAGGCCCTGCTCGACGCCCTTGCCGGCTTCGAGCCCAGCTTCGTGGCCGGCCTGGAGGATCCAGCCGCCATGGGCGACTCCACCCAGGCGCCTTAGCCTGGTCAGATGACTAGTCAGAGAGGGTGGTCGTGATGACGGTATGGCCGGTGCAGCACGCCAAGGCGCGCTTCAGTGAGCTGCTCGACGCCTGCCAACGGGAGGGGCCCCAGGTGGTGTCGCGGCGCGGCACGGAAGCAGCCGTGCTGGTGCCGATTGAGCAATGGCGACGCCTCCAGGCCGCAGCGCGGCCCAGCCTGAAGGAGCTGCTGTTGGCCGCAGAGGCCCGCACCGAGGCGTTGGTCCCGCCGCGGGGCCAGGCCCGCCGGCGATCCGTGCTGACGCTGTAGGCCGATGGCGTTTCTGCTCGACACCAACGTGGTCTCGGAGCTGCGCAAGCCAAGGCCCCATGGTGCCGTGCTCGCCTGGTTGCAGAGCACCAATGACGCCGACCTCCATCTGGCCAGCGTGACCCTCGGCGAGATCCAGGCGGGCATCGAGATCACCCGCGACCAGGACCCCGTCAAGGCCGAGGAGATCGAGCGGTGGTTGGATCAGCTGAGCGGCAGCTTCAACCTGCTGCCGATGGATGGTGCGGCCTTTCGCTGCTGGGCCCAGCTGATGCATCGCCGATCCGACACCCTCTACGAGGACGCCATGATTGCGGCCATCGCCAGGGTCCACGACCTCACGGTGGTGACCCGCAATGGGGTCGATTTCCTGGAGTTCGGCGTTGCGCTGTTCAACCCGTTCGAGCAACGCTAAGCGGCAGCCTGGTGAGCCACAACGTGCGCGAATTCGCCCGCATCGAGGGTCAGACTCCAGCTTGCCCATGCTCCGGAACGATGGCGCACCCGTCTGCCGCGCAGATCGCCCGCCTGGGGCGTCAAGGGGTGGCCCTGTTCTTCGTGTTCATGCTCAGCGCCGAGCTGCCCAGCCAGATCTTCCACCTCGCCCAGCACCTGATCGGGCCGGGGCCGGACGCCATGGCGGAAACCCTCGGACACCTCGGGGTGCTGCTCGTCTACCTGGTGGGACTGGTCTGCGCCCTGTTCCTGGCCCAGCAGCAGCTCTGCCGCACGCGCCTGCTGGCGTCCTACCCGCCACACGAGCCCGTCCCCCTCGCCATGCATGTGCTCGGCCTGGTCTGGGGCCTGCTGGCGGTGTTCCTGCTGCGCTGAGCGGGGCCCGACCTGAAGCATTGACTGGTCCTTCGCACGGCAAACAGGCCAACATCCCGCCTTCCTGGGGACGATGGATCCCGCCGCAGACCCGTCGATGGAGCCAACGCTCGAAACCCTGCTCACCTTCTACGCCGAGCGCATGGGAGGACCTCTGCCAAGCACCCTGCTGCCCCCCGATCAGCCGCTGCACTGGCAGGGGCAGACCCTCTTCAGCACGGCCCAGACGGCAGAGCCGCCCTACCTGCTCCAGAGCACGATCGATGCCTTTCTGAGTGGGGCCCCCCTGGGCCATTGCAGCGTGGGCTTCTGGGGCCATGGCATGAACAGTCACGCCTTCTACTACCAGCGCCGCGAGCCCTGGTGCAGCCTGTTTCTGCGCCTGGCCTACGGCGGCTTCTACGACGACAACGAACGGGCCGCCCTCCAGATCAGGGCCACCATGGAGTGGTTCGCCGGGTTCCTGCCGATCGTCAGCGAGCGGGCCCGGCACTGCATCGTGGTGGATTCCATGGGTGACGCCATCTTCCGGATCGCCCTGCACAACGGTGAAGTCATCGAAGGCGACGGCCCCCTGTTCACACCGGAAGGCGGTCCGACAGACGCCCTGAAGTCCCTGCTCGAGGGGGCCTGACGATCAACCGCGCCGCAGGCGGTTGGGGAAGAAGCGCACCGGCGGCTCCTCCTCCGGCTCCGGCCCAGCCCGATGCTCCGCCCCAGCCGCTCCATAGGCAGCCAGGACAGCCCTGGCCCGCTCCAGGTGCTCCTCGCGCAGGGCCGCCGGCGCCTCGATGCGGATGCCGCCGGCGAAGCCCAGCAGCCAGGTGCGCAGGTCCACGTCCCGCCGCAGCGTCCAGGGGGGCAGGTCGAACTCCACCGGGTAGGGGTGGCTGTCGCCGGTGGGGTTGGGCTCCAGCCGATGGGGCGCTTTGGGGTGGCGCCACCAGCTGTCGCCCGGCAGGGGTTTGGAGAAGCGGGTGTGCTCGATCGGAAAGCGCAGCACGCCCTCACGGATGAAGGCGAAGGCCCAGCCCTGGCAGGAAAAGCGCAGGGTCACCAGGTGCCGGGCCCGGGTCTTCGCCGAGGCACCAGCGAGGGCGAGTTGCTCGCCGAGGTCGTCGCCGCAGTAGATGCCGCCGCTGAGGTGCAGCAGCCGCCCGGCCCGCTCCACGGCCTGCTGGTGGGCCCCGTCGCTGCGGCGGTTGCGGCTCTCACTGCGGCGCAGGGCCAACCGGTCCAGCCGCTCGGTGCGGATCAGTCCGTGGGGTTGGGCGACGGCATCCTCCTCGTAGAGCAGGTACCAGCCGATGGTGTGGAAGATCAGCTGCAGCGGCCAGACCCGCAGCTCCCCCACCGGGCTGTCGGGGAAGCTGGCCCCCGAGGCGTAGCGCTCCAGCACCACCCGCCGGTGCTCGAGGATCGCCGTCTCGATCGCCTCCGCCTGCCGGTAGCCGTGGCGATCGGCTGCGAGCGAATCCGGGCGCACCAGGGCCGCATCCACCACCGAATGGTTGGCATAGGTGCGCACCGGCGGCGACGCCTCGGGGCTGATCCCGCCCCAGCGCAGCCGCTGCTCCAGTTCGATCAGCAGGTCCTGGGCCGAGGGGTCCCCGAGGCGGCCGGCCGCCTGGCTCACCACCCCATGGATCTCCCGCAGCCGCGGGGCCGACAGCAGCGCCGTACCCAGGGCATAGCCGTGGCGCACGTTGTCGTTGCGCACCCGGAAGCCGTAGGGCGTCAGCAGCTTCTCCAGGTCCTTGCGCAGGGTGGCGGCCTCCCCCGGCAGGTAGGCGCCAGGGATCTCCTCCATCGCCTCGATCAGGTGGCCGGGCAGGTCGCTGCCGTCCTGGCGATCGAACGGCTGCTGCAGCACATGGCGCAGCACGGTGAACACCCGACGGAACACCGGGCCATCCCCCAGGGGAGGCAGCCCCCCGTTCACCCCGCTCGCCGCAGCCGGCTCCGGGGCCGGCAAGGGGGCCAGCTGGATCGGGGCCTCAACGGGGTGGGCGGCGGTGAACCCCTGCCGCTCCAACCAGGCCAGGTCGGCCCGCAGGGCCGCCGCATCGCCGTAGCAGTCCCCGTGCAGCCGCCGCAGCAGGGCCCCGGCCCGATCGGCCAGGTCGCCCTCGGGCAGCGGCGAGACGATCGCCTCCAGCTCGGCGGCGGTGACGGAATCGTTGGCGGCCAGGTCCGGATAGCGGCTCAGCAGGCGCAGCAGGTGGAGCAGACGCTCCAGATCCAGCAGGCGGGAGTAGCCATGGCGCTGCGCCTGCCGCTCCCGGTTGGTGGCCGAGCGGATGCGCTGGTCGAGCCGGGCCAGCTCCTCGGCCAGCACCGGCTCCAGGGACGCGTGGTGGCTGGGCACCAGGGCCACCACGGCGGCGAAGCCCTCGGCCCGGCTGGGGCCGACATGCGCATCGGCCAGGGCCGCCGCCAGCTCCTTGATCACCGCTTCGGGCACGAGGCGCTGGCGGCGCTGGTTCCACTCCAGACAGGTGGCCAGGGGGGTGAACAGCCACCAGCCGATCCACTCCACCGGCGCCGGCAACACCAGCGCCTGGGTGAGGGCCAGCCGCCAGGGCCGCCGGGCATGGGTGGCATCGACGATCACCGGCTGGCCAGCGGTCACGGCCGCCCGGATCCGCTGGTGCAGCACCTGCTCGATCGCGCTCCAGGGCCCCTGCACCGCCGCATCGCCGAACACCTCGGCGCGGATCGCGTCGGTGGAGAGCACCACAGCCGGTGGCTCACCGGATCCGGTGAGCAGGGGCGCCAGGGCCCGGGCCAGGGTGGTCTTGCCACTGGCCGGCGGGCCGATCAGGAGGTGGCAGCGCAATCCGGTGTCCGGCATGGGATCTCACCAGAACGTCTGGCACGGGAAGGTGGACAGCTGCGGATCGGCGGTGAGCAGCACCAGCCGCTCCAGCTCGGCCTGGGCCGCCAGCATCCGATCAAAGGGGTCGCGGTGGGGATGGCTGTAGCCGCCAGCCCTCAGACCATGGGCCAGAGAGATCGGCAGAGGGTGGAAGCCATCGGCCTGGAGCAGGCCAGGAAGATCATCGATGGCTGAAGCCAGCTCGGGCAGTTTGCCTTGATGGTGCTTGAGGCTGAGTTCCCAGACCGAAGCGGCACTCACCAGGATCCGGCTGGTGGGGTCGACGAGAAGCGCCTGGACAGCTCCTGAGAGTCTCTCCGGATCGAACCACCACCACAGCAGGGCATGGCTGTCGAGCAGGTAGGCGGATTGGCTGCTCACGGCAGGGCTGACGCCGAGATCAAGGAACTTGCTTCCCAGTCAGCGAGCTGATCGGGCGGCATCGGCTCAAGTATGGCGTCGGGCTGGGTGAGCGGACCCAGGCGGCGCAGACGACCGGGGAGGCGCTGCGGGGCTGGCACCTCCAGGGGCATCAACCTGGCCCAGGGCTTGCCGGCCTTGGCCAACACGATGGTTTCACCGGCGTGGGCCTCATCGATCAACCGCGAGAGCTGAGTTTTGGCCTGGTGCACATTCACCAGACGATGGGCCGGCGCTGGACCTTCCACAAGACCGAGTCGGGAGTCTTGCCTAGCTTAGTCATGGACTAAGTCTGTGCCTCCAACACCCACCTCAGCCCAGGAACGGATCCAGGAAACTCAGCGGCCGGGCCATGGTGGCCGAGAAGCCGAGGATGCCGGGGTCGCGGTGGCTGTAGAGCAGGGTGTCGTCGGCCTCCAGCAGATAGGTGCCGCCCCGTTGGGTGAGGAAGTCGTCGCGGGGGACGTAGGTGCGCCAGTGGCCCAGCACCTCGGCCATGTTGCGCAGCCGCACGGTGGCCAGCTCGAAGGGCCGCTGGAAGCCGCGGCCACCAGCCCGGGCGAAGAACGAGCCCTTGAGCGGCGGCAGGGGGCCCGCCTGGATCGTCTCGTCGTCGGCGACGCGCTGGGGGGCGCTGCGATCGCCGGTGTAGCCGCGCAACACCTCGGCCAGGGTGCCGGGGGAACCGAGGCCGGCGCACATCAGCAGCAGGTTCGGCCAGGGCCCTCCCCCCTGCCGCAGCCCCTCGTAGAGCCCCAAATCCCGGTGCAGATCCGGCTCAGCCTCCACCAGGAGCCGATCGGGCGGGAAGCCGGTGAAGGCGCAGAAGCGCTCGCGCCCCGCCGCGTCGCCGATGCCGATCGCCAGCACGGCGATGCCGGCGGCCTCCAGCTGCGGCAGCACCGGCACCAGGGCCTGGGCGTACTCGAGGCTGTCGAAATCACCCAGCTGGCTGAACAGCAGCACCAGCCGCCGCCGGCCGCGGCCCATGCCCTCCACCGCCGCCAGCCTCTCCAGCAGCAGGGCGGGGGCAGGCGGCTGGGCGGCAGCGGCAGCAGCGGAGGCGGTCACGGGCAGGGGGTGGCTCAGGGCGAGACCATGCTCGCCGATCAGCGCGGATCGATTTATCCTTACCAGGTAAGACTCACCTTCAGGAGGCGGTGACGATGCCAGCTGGAGAGGCCGCCACCAGCTCGATCACCAGCAAGGGACAGGTCACCATCCCCAAGGCGTTGCGTCAGCAACTCGGCCTGGCCCGGGGCGGTCGCGTCAGCTTCCAGCTGGTGGGCGATCACATCGAGGTGCGCTCCTGCAAGCCGGAGCAACCACTGCCGGCCAGTGGCTTCGGCCTGCTCAGGAGCCCTCGCCCTCCGGTGCCGGTGGATTTCGACCCGGCCAGCCTGCTGGCGCCGTGATCGGCCTCGACACCAACGTGCTGGCCCGCTACTTCGTCGCAGAAGACGGGGCCGATGCCGCCACCGAACGCCAGCGCCAGGCGGCCCGGGTCCTGATCGAGTCGGGGCAACCCCTGTTCCTGCCCAAGACCGTGGCCCTGGAGCTGGAGTGGGTGCTGCGGGGGTACTACGGCTTCGCGGCCGAGCAGGTGCTGCTGGTGTTCGACCACCTGCTGGCCCACCCCGGCCTAAGCGCGGAAGATCGCCCAGCCCTGGAGCAGGCCGTCGCCGGGCTGCGCGCCGGGCTCGACTTCGCCGATGCCCTGCATCACGCCAGCTGCCGTGGCTGCGACACGCTCGCCTCCTTCGACGACCGCGGCTTTGTCCAGCGCATCCGCCACCTCAACCTGGCGCCTCGTGCCTTCGTTCCCAAGGCCCCTTAACGGGTGGCGCGGGCCAGGAACCCCTCGGCAGCCACCTCCAGAGCCACGCGCCGCTGGGGATCCATCTTCTCCAGCATCCGTACCATCATCGAGAGGCGAGGGTTGGCCTGGAAGAAGGCGCGGTGGCGGTCGATGAAGCGCCAGTAGAGGCCGTCCCAGATCTCGCACCAGGGGCCCTTTTTGTAGTCGCCCATCTTGAGGATGTAATTGGAGCCGCCGATGTAGGGCTTAGTGGCGAACAGGCCGCCATCGCTCATCTGGCCCATGCCGTGGACGTTCGGGCCCATCACCCATTCGTAGGAATCCAGGTAGCGCTCCATGAACCAGCGGTGCACCTCGCCGGGGTGGATCTCACACAGCAGCATCAGGTTGCTGATCACCATCAGCCGCTCGATGTGGTGGTTGTAGCCCAGGCGATTCACCCGCTCGATCGCCGCATCCAGGGGCGGCAGGCCGCTGCTGCCGTCGTCCCAGCAGGGGGCCAGGCGGCGCTGGTGGTTCCAGAAGTTGGCGCTGGCCTGGCGCTCGCCGTGCACCCGGTCGATGCCGCGCACGAACTCGCGCCAGCCGATCACCTGGCGCAGGAACCCCTCCAGCGAGGCGATCGGCACCGGCTGGCCCCGCTCCTGCCGCGCCGCCGCGTGGGCCAGGGTGGCCGCGACCACCGCCGCAGGGGTGAGCAGGCCGATGTTGAGCAGGGGCGACAGCAGGGAGTGGTGCAGGGTGACGTGCTGCCGGCTGAGGGCGTCCTCAAACGGCCCGAAGCCATCGAGGCGCTCGGCCAGGAACCGCTGCAGCCAGGCCGTTGCCCCGGCCTGATCGAAGGGGATCCAAAGGGGCCCCAGCGCGCCGGGGTGATCGGCGAAATGGCGGGCGATCAGGGCCCGCACCGCCGGCTCGTGGGGGCTGGCCGGTACCGCCGGCAGGGTGGGCTCCACGTAACCCTTCGGCAGCTTGCGGCGGTTCTCCACATCGAAGCTCCAGCGGCCACCGGTGGGGGAGCCGTCGGGCTCGACCAGCAGGCCGAGGCGACGCCGCTGGCGCTCGTAGAAGGTCTTCATGAACGGCCGGCGACGGCCCTCGAACCAGCTGCGGCTCTCGGCCACCGATTCCAGGAACGCCGGCGAAGGCAGCACGCTGAGCCGCACGCCCTGGTCGGCGCAGAAGCGCTGCAGCCGGGCCTCGAAGTTGCGGTCGGCCACCTCGGCCACCCGGAGCTCGCAGCCCCCGGGCTCCGGCGCGCCCTCCAGCTCGGCCGCCAGGCGCTGCCAGAACGGCATCTCCTGGGAGGCTGGCAGCTCGCAATAACGCACCGCCACGCCTCGCTCCAGCAGCGCCTCGCGGAAGCTGCGCATCGCCACGAAGGTGTGCAGCAGCCGCAGGCGGTGGTACCGCCAGGTGGAGGCCACGGCCAGGTCCTCGACCATCAGCACCCGCTGGCCGGGGGCGAGCTGCAGCGGCGAGGGACTGAGCCAGTCGGGGTGGAGCTGGTCGCCCAGGATCAGGGTGAGGGTCACGGGGTTCGACTCCAGAGCTGGCGGTGGTTCTGCTGGGGGTCGTAGAGGCCCACCTGGCGCTCCAGATCGAAGCGGCGGGGGCTGCCGCCGAAGCTGCGCGGGTCGGAGCCGACACCGGCCAGGTAGGCCCAGTTGCCCGTGTTCAGGGCCGGGTGGGCATCGATCAGGGCCCACTCGAAGAAGCGGGCGCCCCAGGTCCAGGGCAGCCGCAGCTCGTTGACGAAGTGGGAGGCCACCCACTGGCGGCCCCGGTTGGAGAGGTAGCCGGTGGCCAGCAGTTCGCTGAGCTGGGCATCGATCAGGGGATGGCCGGAATCGCCGCGGGTCCAGCGCACGAAGCGTTCCCGGTCTTCCACCCAGTCGGGTGTGCGGTTCTGGAGGCCGCCGGGGGCATGGAAGGCGTCGCCGTGGTGCTGCTCCGACCAGAGGAAGAACTCGCGCCAGAGCAGCTCCTGCTGCATCCACACCGAGCCCTCGTCGGCGCCGTGGAGCTCCTGATACCGCAACACCTCCTGCCAGATCCGCCGCACCGACAGGGAGCCCACCCCCAGGAAGGGGGAGAACTTGGCGGAGAACTCCGTCCCCGCCAGGCCGTTGCGGGTGGCCTTGTAGTCGCGCAGCCCGCTGGAGCCGAACAGGTAGTGCTGCAGCCGGGCCAGGGCCGTGGGTTCATCGCCGGGGAAAGGGAAGGCGCTGCGGGGATCTCCCCCGGCGCCAGCGGACGCAGGCGGGGCGGCGGGCGGCGCCAGCCAGGGGCGGGGGAGGTCGTCCCAGGCGTCCCCCAGGCCGGCGAGATCCGGTGGGGGCAGGGGCGGTTCCGGGTCGCGTTCCAGGCCGCGCCGGAACGGGCTGAACACCTTGGGGAAACGCTCGGCCGCCACCGGCCAGGTGCCGAACAGGCGGCTTTCGCTGGCGTGCAGCACCGCCGTGGGCTGCACCAGGGGGCCGAGCGCGGCGAGGGCGGCCGCCGTGGTGTGCCAGGGGTGGTGGAGCAGGGGAACGCCCTGGGCCGCCAGGCGGGTGTGGAGTGAGGCGAGGGCCTGGGCCTCCAGGCGTCGCTGGTGGGGGCCCCTCAGCCGCTGGGATGGCGGCCGGCAGGCCAGCACCAGCAGACGCGCACCAGGGTTTCGCCGGGCCAGGTCGACGGCCCGGTGCAGGGCGGGCTGGTCATCGAGGCGCAGCTGGCCCTCCAGGGCCAGGGCGATGGTGGGGCCGCCCGCCATGGTGCGTCGCCGGGGGGGGGCCAGCCTGGCAGGGGCGGGGCGACCACCGCGAGGCTCGGCTCCATGACGGATTGCAGCGGGCCAGGCCGGAGCGATTGCGCGTCTTAAGGATTGCTCTAGATTTCTGCCGATGAGGGAAACGCCCATGCACCGATCCATCGGACTGCTGACCGCCACCGGCCTCACCGGCCTGGCCCTGGTGAGCCTGACCATGACCTTCCTGGGCTGAGCTGGGCGGCCGCAGGCAGGTAGCCCGTTCGGCGCAGGAAGGCCCGCAGCGCGGCGGGAAAGTCGGCGTAGCGCTTCTCCGGTTGCCGGCACTCCCCCTTGTCGTTGTAGCCGGCCTCGCAGGAGGTCAGCCCCCAGTCGGAGCGGCGGTCGTAGAGGCCCAGCATCCGCCGCCAGCCGCTGTCGAACTCCCCCACCAGCGCCTTGGTGGCCACCCAGGCGGCCAGGAAACCATTGGCCTCCGTGCGTTGGTCAGCCGGCTGCTGGAACCAGCTCTCCATCTCCTGCAAGCGGCGCCGGTGCAGGGGCAACACCGCCGGCTGGTGGCTGATGTCGCGGAAGCGAGGGCCGTTCAGCTGCCAGATCTGGCTGGGGGCGCTGCTGCCGGCGTAGCTGGCGAACTGGTAGAGGAAGCGGTTGTCCACGTCCACCAGCAGGTAGCGGCCGTTGCCCAGCGGATCGCTGACGCCACTGGGTCCGCCGTTCACCGGATCGCGGCGCACCTCGAACCAGCGGCGGCCGTCGGGGCTGCTGGTGAGCACCCGGGTGTCGTTGCAGCAGTGGGCGTCTCCGGTGAACGAGGAGAGCAGCACCTCCGGGTAGGGATTGGACGGATCCATCTCCACCACCTGCAGCACCGAATCGATCGTGCCGGGGCCGATCCGCAGGGCCCCCATCAGCTGGCCCACCACCTGCCCCACCACCCGGACGGTGGCGACGGGTTGCACCTCATCCAGGCCATCGGGCTTCGGCTGGCGCCGGTTCTCCAGCACGGCCACCACGGGGCCGTTGGTGATCACCGGGCCGGGTGCCGGGGAGAGGGCCAGCAGCAGGGGCAGCAGCATCGCAGTGGGGCCTACTGGCAGCCCTGCACCGAGATCCGGTAGCTGAAGCCCAGGGCACCGGGGTCGCTGCTGGCGCCCACCTTGAAGTTCATCTGGCTGGCCTGCTTGCCCGGAATGGCGGGGAAGGGGCCGAACATCCGCCCGGTGCCGATCGGCGGGTTCATGACGTCGTTGATCACCTGCAGATTGCTGCCATCGCTGAACTTCATGAAGCCAGTCACCGGGTACTTGGCGTTGGCGTCGGAGGAGTTGGCCGTGAAGAAGAACTTGAAGCTGCTGTAGGGCTGGTTGACGATGAAATCGGTGTTCCAGTTCTCCTTGCCGATCAGCTTGGCGGCCCCGACCCGCTTGGAGACGATCGGGGTGGTGCCATCGCCACCGATCGGTTGCAGGAAAGTGCAGCGCTGCTGGGCCTGGGCGGCGGAGCCGGCACCGAGGGCGAGCGAGGCGGTGAGCAGGGAAACGGCCAGGGCTTTCATGGCGTCGGATCGACTGGTTTCGACCCTAGAGCGCAGTGGGGATCGGGGCCATCAAGGTTCGCCAGTCACTGGTCGAACGAAAAGATCCGCCTCCAGTCGTTCTTCATGCTGATCACGATCCAGCCCTGCCGTGCGGCCTCGGCATAGAGGCCCTGGGTGAACGGCCCCACCTTGGTGTTCGGCAACCCCAGGGCCGGCCCGTAGGCATACTCGCGGCGGGCGTCATCGTGCAGCACCAGCATCGACAGTCGCGGCCCGTCGCCGGAGCTGGTGTACTCCAGCATCTGCCGGTCGCCGGTGGAATTGCCGAAGGCGGCGGTGGGCCGCCGGCCGATCATCAGCTGGATGCCTTCCGGCTTGCCGGCGTCGTTGTCGTTGAGCAGCAGCCGGGGCTCCTTGGTCAGGAAGGGCCGGCCCTGGCTGTCGTAGCCGTAACGGGTGGCGCCGCCGGTGACGATGTAGGTCTTGTAGCCGTTGGCACGCAGATAGCGGAGCAGCTCCTGCATCGGCCGGTAGGTGAGTTCGGTGTAGGGGCGCTGCCAGCGGGGGTGGCGGGCCGTGGCCAGCCACTGGCGCACATCGGCCCGGAAGGTTTCCAGGGGCATGCCGCTGAGGGCGGTGGCGGCCAGCCGCTCCAGTTCCGCCCGGGTGGTCGCCGCCCCGGGCACCCGTTCGCGGATGAAGCGCACCTGCGGGTACACCGGCTGCTCCACCCAGAGGGTGCCGTCCTGGTCGAAGGTGGCGATGCGCTCGGCGGGCGGCACGAAGCGGGGGCTGGCCGGGTCCGTGGTCTGGCGGACGAAGCCGAGGATGCCGTCCCGGGCCGCCCCCGGGTTCCAGGACGGCAGCGGATCGGCCGGGCGGGCGGCGGCGGCGGAACAGGGTCACGGGGCGTCGGGCTCAGAACTTGCGCAGTTCGCGGCGGATCTTGAGCGGATCGCCGGAGTGCTGCTGATTGAAGAGCAGCATCGGCACCCCGGCCAGCAGCAGACCCACCGCCACGACCACACCCCAGGAGATCGCCGGCCGGCTCTCCGGCGGACCCTCGCCGGGCCGGAGCCGGCCCTGCCGGCTGGGCTGCCGGGCTGTTCGCCTGAACCTGGCCATTGCTGCAGGCTCCGGGCCCGGCTGGCCCCCCAGTCTGCTGGGGCCGACACCCGCCGTTCGCCGTAAGCGCGGATCCTGATCCGCTGATCCCGATCCGCTGATTCCTGGCCCGGTCTCCGGCAAGGGGTGAAAGGATTTCGCCATCCTCACGGCCGGCCCGCCATGGACATGTCCTCCCTGCTGCTCGCGACCGGGGGCCATCAGATCGAAGCGGCCGAGACCCTGATCGAGGTGGGCCGCTTCATCGTGATCCTGTTCGCCGCCAGGGCCCTGGCGGAACTGATGGTGCGTTTTCGCCTGCCAGCGATCCTCGGGGAGCTGGTGGCGGGGGTACTGATCGGCGTCTCGGGGCTGCACCTGATCCTGGCCCCGGAGCTGGGCGGCCAGCTGAATGCCTTCGCCGAGGGCACGATCGCGGCCCTGGCCCACGTGGGCCCCGACCAGGTGCAGGAGATCTACGACCACAACTTCACCAACCTGCAGGCGGTGGCGAAGATCGGTCTGCTGGCCCTGCTGTTCCTCACCGGCCTGGAGAGCGAACTGGATGAACTGATGGCGGTGGGGGGCCAGGCGATCACGGTGGCGCTCACCGGAGTGGTGCTGCCCTTTGCCCTGGGCACCTTCGGCCTGCAGTTCCTGTTCGGCGTGCCATTGCTGCCGGCGATCTTCGCCGGGGCCGCCATGACCGCCACCAGCATCGGCATCACCGCCAGCGTGCTGGGGGAGCTGAAGTTCCTGCGCACCCGGGAGGGGCAGACGGTGATCGGCGCCGCCGTCCTCGATGACATCCTCGGCATCGTCATCCTGGCCGTGGTGGTGGCCCTGGCGGGCGGCGAAGGCTTCAGCCTCGGTCCGATCCTGAAGCTGATCGCCGCGGCCGCGGTGTTCGTGGTGGTGGCGCTGTTCCTCAGCCGCACCGCCGCCCCCCCCTTCGACTGGCTGCTCGATCGCCTCAAGGCCCCGGGCGAGGTGGTGGTGGCGGCCTTCCTGGTGCTGTCGCTGGCCTGCTTCGCCGCCCAGGCCTTCGGCCTGGAGGCGGCCCTGGGGGCCTTCGCCGGTGGCCTGATCCTCAGCGCCTCCCGGCACCGGCACGCGATCGAGGAGGCGGTGAAGCCGCTGGTGGCCCTGTTCGCCACGGTCTTTTTCGTGCTGATCGGCAGCGGCATGGACCTCTCGGTGCTCAACCCCTTCGATGCGGCCAATCACGAGGGTCTGGTGATGGCGGGCTTCCTGCTGGCGGCCGCCGTGGTCAGCAAGGTGGCGGCCGGCTGGAGCTACCTCAGCAGAGGGCCTACCAACCGGCTGGCGGTGGGGCTGGGGATGATGCCCCGCGGCGAGGTGGGCCTGATCTTTCTGGGGCTGGGCACCCAGACCGGGGTACTGGGGCCGTCGCTGGAGGCGGCAATCCTGCTGATGGTGATGGGCACCACCTTCCTGGCACCGGTGCTGCTGCGGCTGGTTCTGGCCGATGCCGGCGAGGCCGCCGAGGCGATCGGGTGAGGGAGCCGGCGCGGCCCTGGCCTGGCCATGGGACAGTGGCAGCAGCTTGTTCCATACCCGTGCCGAACGACAGCGGTTCCTCCAGGTCAGTGATCGTGGGCCTGGTGGCCGTGATCGGCTCACTCGGTGGCCTGGCCCTGCTGGTCTGGATCACGGTGGTCATGCTCGACCTCAAGCACCTGAACACCTCCGGCTTCACGTTGCCCTGAGCGCGGACCCGAACACCAGCCTTTGCCGGCCCCCCCATCGATGACCACGCCCATCAAAGCCCTCGCCGCTTTCGGCGCCAAACAACCCCTTCAAGCCTTCGAATACACCCCCGGTCCGCTCGGCAGCGAACAGGTTGAAATCGCCGTCGAGAGCTGCGGCATCTGCCACAGCGATCTCTCCATGCTCGACAACGACTGGGGCATGACCACCTATCCCTTCGTTCCCGGCCACGAAGTCATCGGGCGCGTCGTCGCCCTCGGGGAACACACCAAGCGTCTGGCCATCGGCGACCGCGTTGGGCTCGGCTGGTTTTCCGGCAGTTGCGGCGCCTGCGCGTCATGCCTCTCCGGCAACCAGAACCTCTGCCTCAAGGCCGAAGCCACCATCGTCGGACGTCACGGCGGCTTCGCCACCCGCGTACGGGCCGACTGGACCTGGGTTCTTCCTTTGCCCGAAGGTCTGGATGCCAGCAAGGCCGGCCCCCTGCTCTGCGGCGGCATCACCGTCTTCAACCCCTTGGTGGAGCTCGGCATCAAACCCACCGACAGTGTCGCCGTGATCGGCATCGGTGGCCTCGGCCACATGGCCCTCAAGTTTCTGCGCGCCTGGGGATGCGACGTCACCGCCTTCACCACCAGCGACTCCAAACGCGAGGAAGCCCTCCAACTCGGCGCCCATCGCACCTTGAACTCCCGCAACCCGGAAGACCTGGCCGGGGCGGCGAACAGTTTCGACTTCATCCTCAACACCACCAACGCCAATCTCGACTGGAACACCTACATCGCGGCGCTCAAACCCAAGGGCCGGCTGCACACCGTGGGAGCCGTTCCCGAACCGATGGCCATGGGCGCCTTTCCGTTGATTCTCGGCCAGAAAAGCCTCTCCGGTTCCCCCCTCGGCAGCCCGGCGACAACCGATCAGATGCTTCACTTCAGCTGCCGCCACGGCATCGCGCCCACCACCGAAATCTTCCCCATGTCGAAGGTCAATGACGCCTTCGACCATCTCCGCGCCGGCAAAGCCCGTTACCGCATCGTGCTGATCAACGACCTGGACGAAGGCCCGTGATCAACAGTGGATCGGCGATGGGGTGCCTTCGCTAGCTGGAGAAGCGGTGGCAGCTGGCGCGGTGATCGTCCGGATCTCCCGGTTGCTCGGGCCTGGTGATCGCGGCCACAAGGCTGGGGTCCATCTCGCTGGCGGCTCAGTTCGGGAGTGGCCCCTTGGGGACGGCTTGCGGGCAACCAGACCACGCGGCACCTCTCCTGGCGAACCGGCGAGACCCTGCGGCCGCTGCCGTACACGAGGCGCTGCGGCTCAAGGCGGCGATTGGGGTCGCCATCGCCGAACAGGATCGAGAACACGGCGCTGAGGAAGCCCAGGGCGGCCGGATCGGCGCCCTCGCCGGGCAGGTCCCAGAGCAGGCTCCAGAGCTGCTGCGGCGTGGCGATCGAGTTCGGCCCAGCTGATGGTGTGGCTGAGATCCTGCAGCGCCGCTGGCAGCCGCGACCGGTGGGCTCAATCCTGATGGGGAGCTGGCGCGGCTGGCGTCGGCCCGTCCGAATCGTTGGGCGGATGGATCACCCGCTGGGGGAAGGGGATCTCGATCCCGTTGGCCGAGAAGGCGTGCCAGATCGCCTGACTGACGGCGCTCTTAATGGAGAGGTTTCCGAGCGGGTCATCAATCCAGTAGCGCAGGGAATAGTCGATCGAGGACTCGCCGTACCCCACCAGAAACGCCCGCGGAGCGGGGTCGAGCCGCACCCCGGCCGTGGCGCGGGCCACCTCCTCCAGAAGCGCGATCACAACCACCGGGTCGTGGCGGTAGGCGGCGCCGATCTCCACCGCGCTGCGCCGCAGGCTGTCGCTGCCGGTGTAGGTGGTGGTGGTGGCCGTGAAGAAGGTCTGGTTGGGGATCAACAGTTCGGCGTTGTCGCGGTTGCGCCACAGCACCGCCGCCCGCAGGCCCAGGCTGCGCACCTCGCAGGGATCGCCATCGATGAACAGCACCGATCCCGGCCGCACCGACCCCTCGAACAACAGCCACAGGCCGCTGATGAAGTTCGAGAACACCTCCTTGACGCCGAAGCCGATGCCCACCGAAAGCCCCCCGGCGATCGCCGCGATGGCACTGGTGTTGAGGCCCACCCGGTGCATCAGCCACAGCACCCCGACGGCGACCAGCAGGTAGCGCAGCACCAGGGTGCCGGCGGCGCGGGTGCCATGGGAGAAGTGAAACAGCCGCTGCAGGAGGTGCCCCAGCCAGACCAGGGGAATGGCGGAAAACGCCACCAGGAAGTAGGGAATGGTGAGCAGCAGGAACAGGTTGCTGGTGGTGAGCGGCGAACCGAACAGGGGGAACAGGGGAATCTCGGCCACATCGCGCAGGGAGGCCAGCTGGTTCACCAGCGAGCCCGCCACGAGCAGCACGAACAGGGGCTGGATGATCCGGCTGTAGAGCAGCTGGATCTGCTTGGCGGGACAGCGCGTCAGCAGCAGCAGCCGGATCACGGCCAGCAGCACCCAGGCTCCCCACACCTGGGCGAAATAGGTCGCCAGGTCGCCCGGATAGCCCAGCCGCTCGATCACCAGCCCGTTGAGGCGCAGCACGCACCACAGAGCCAGCGCAGCGAGCACCGACACGCGATACCGGCGGGCCTTCAGCCGGGGCCGCAGCCACAGGGCGTAGGCCAGGGCGAAGCCGGCGGTGGTGAGGCACTGCACCAACACCACCGGGCGGCTGAGGAACCCCAGCCAGCCGACGATCTCGTAGAGCAGTTGGTTCATGGGATCGGGGCCAGCAGCTGGGCAATGGCCGGCTCAGGCGGCAGCTCCCCCTGCACCACCTTCTTGAGCACCGATTCGAGCCGATCGCCCCGAGCGATGGACGCGTCGGGATCGCGAAACTCAAACATGCGGGAACGGTCGAGGCTGAAGGCGAGCGCGGCCATCAGGGCCGAGCTGCGGGTGGGGATCATCACATTGGGATTCACCGGCAGGTTGCCCGGCACCGCCACCATCAGCTGCTTCTGCGTCACCTCGTTGAGCGAGAAGGCCACGAACCGCTCGGCCAGAAGCCTCTGCCGCGCACTCGAATGGCGCCCGAAGCTCCAGACCAGCAGCCGGGTGACCGGCATGGCCGGGGTGTCGGCCCCGCCCGGCAACACCGACACCCCCAGGTTCGGACCCATCCGTTGCCGCAGGCTGTCGATCCAGAGGCTGCTGCAGCTGATCCAGTCGCGCTCGCCCCGCTCCAGTTGCTGGACCAGCTCAAAGGGGTCGTCGGAGAAGGACACGTTCTGCTGCAGGCTGGCGTCGTAGATCCAGCCGATCCAGCGCTCCAGCGCCCGGTGGTCGGCGGCCGACAGGGTGGCGCCCTCCCCCGCCGGTGGTCCATTGAGCAGCTGGGCCACGGCGGGGCCGGCCCCCTGGGCCGTGGTGGTCCAGAACAGTTCGCCGACGGTGATGGGCAGGCCCACCCGCAGACCCTTGGCACTCAGGGCCAGCAGCGCGTCGACGCTGCCGGGCGGTTGCCTGAGGCGGCGGCGGTCGAAACAGGCCACCTGCGGTTGGGCCAGGAACGGCACCGCGAACGCCTTGGAGCCCATGCGAAAACTGTTCTGAAAGCGCGGTTCGAGCCGATTGCGGGCGACTGGATCCAGGCCCACGTCGCTGGTCAGCCCCTGCTGATGCAGCTGCAGGGCGGTGATCACGCGACTCACGATCAGGTCCGGGCCCAGGCCACGGCCGTCACGAAACCGGGTGGCCGCGACGAGCTCCCCCGCTGGGAAGTGCCTGATGTGCACAGCCACGCCGGGATTGAGGGATTGAAACCTCTCGATCAGGGTCCTGCTGATGTTGCGGTTGTCCCCCAGTTCGGAGGTGCTGCCGTCTTTGGTGCTGGTTTCGACGGAGATGTAGAGGTTGTCGGGGCCGACGGCGATGCCGCCACAGCCGCCGCAGGCAAGCATCAGCGCCAGGGCAGCCAGCAGCCTCAGGCCCTTGACCGGGGCAAGGGGTAAGGGGGCAAGGCCGAAGCCCATGGATCTCGTTGGCGTGGTCCTGTCCTGGGCCAAGGCTCGCACGCGCGGCGCTGGCCAGGGGCCGGTGGAGGGGAGCGTCTCGGCAGTGGGAGCGTCCCCGGACGGGATGAGGAGATGTGAACCGCCGTCCGGACCATCACGGGACCCTGCGAACGTTTGATCAGGTGATCAGGCTGCCCATGCCCGCGAACGTGGCTCCCCGCGAGGCGGCACGCCTGGAGGCCCTGAAGGACTACCGCATCCTCGATACCGACGCCGAGCAGTCGTACGACGACATCACTTTTCTGGCCGCCCAGCTGTGCGAGGTGCCCATCGCCCTGATCAGCCTGGTGGATGCCGATCGTCAGTGGTTCAAATCCAAGGTCGGCCTGGAGGTGAGCGAAACGAGCCGGGATGTGTCCTTCTGTGCCCACGCCATCCTCGGCGACCGGACCCTGGTGGTGAAGGATGCCCGGGAGGATGAACGCTTCCGCGACAACGCCCTGGTCTGCAGCGACCCCAACATCGTCTTTTACGCGGGGGTGCCGCTGTGCACCCCGTCGGGCGCCCGGATCGGCTCGCTCTGCGTCATCGATCGACGGCCCCGGGAACTCAGCGCCCTGCAGATCCGATCTCTGGAGACCCTGGCCCATCAGGTGGTGATGCAGCTGGAACTGAAACGTGTCTCTGATCAGCTCGCCGGCGCCTTGCAGCGCCTCGATGTGATGGAGCAGCTGATCCCGATCTGCTCCTACTGCAAGGGCATCCGCAACGATCAGGGCTACTGGGGGACGGTTGAGGCCTTCATCAAGAGCCACGACAACGTGGAGTTCTCCCATGGCGTCTGCAATGCCTGCATGGCCAAATACTTCCCGGAAGTGGAGCCCTTCGCGGAAGGGTTGTCAGAAGAGAACGATCAGAACTGATCGGGGCGGTCAGGGGGTCACCATCGCCGCTTCACCACGCCGGTGGATCTCGCTGGCGTAACCGGTCCAGGTGCCCTGGCCCCAATAGCGGAAGCAGCTGGTTTCCAGCAGCAGCAGGTGGAGCAAGGCCCGTTGATAGCGGGGGGTCCGGGTCACGCCAGGATCCTCGGCCACCAGGGGGTCGAACAGCTGGTGGAAGCGGGCGCTGAGCTGGTTCATCGGCTCCAGCACATTGGCGTAGCCCTCCACCCAGCTGAGGTCATTGGTCCAGGAGGCGCCAGCCATTGAGAAGGCTGGATCGCTGGCCTGGAGCTGGGCGATAGCCGACGCCGTGGCTTCAGGAGTGGCCTCCGGGGTGGCCGATGCGGTGGGTGCGCCGCCCAGCTGTTGCCAGAGCCTGTGCTGCTGCACCGCCTGAATCCTGGGGAAGTCGCCGGCGGACACACCGGCGGCCTCCAGCAGCTCCAGATATTCCGTGCCGTTGATCGCCACCGTGGCCTGCTCACCGTCCCGGGAGGCGATGGCGTGATGGGCCTGGAGGAAGGCGGAGGGGAACTCATTCATCATCACGCCGCCGTTCTCACCATCGGCAATCTGCGACACCAGCGAGGGAACCGTCGTGGCCCCGAGCACCTGGCGGCCAAGCCCCAGGGCCTCGTAGCAGGGCTGCATCTGGCCCACCAGCTTGGTGTCGGAGCCCTGGGTCTTGATCAGCACCGTGATCGACACCTCGGCGCCGCTGGAGTTGCGCGCCACGAGTTGGTTGGGAAGGTATTTCTGCTCCTGAGACAGGCTGCTGCCATCCAGGGTTTCAACGCTGTGCTCCTGCACCAGCAGCCAGCGGTAGCCGCACTCTTTCAGGGCCTTGATGAATTCAAACAGCGTGTCGGGATGGTTGGGCAGGTGCATCTCCGGTGGCGAAAAGCCCTTCACCCGCGCCAGGGCGTCCCGCCCGAACAGGGCGGCAAACTGGTGCTGCCAGGCCAGCATCTGCAGCTTCAGATCGGGGATCGGGGTGGAGGGGGCCACGGCGTGGCTCCAGAAGGTGCCGAGCCACTCCACATGGGGCTGAAGAGCGGGATCGCAAGCGAGCCGCTTCAGCGCCTCAAGCACATCGAGCCGGCCCATCTGCTCCAGGCCCCAGAGCAGGTTGCCGGAATAATCCAGCATGATCCGGGGGTTGCAGCCCTCGCCAATCAGCTGGGGAAGCAGGTCGACCAGGCGCCGGTAGCACTGGGCAAAGGGTTCGGCGTTGTGGTTGTCGCCCTCTCCCTGGTGCTCGAACATGTACTGCAGATGGGAAATGAGCTCGCCCTGCGCCCCGGCCGGAATCGTGGGCTGGTGCATGTGGAGTGCGCAGGCGAACCCGGATCGGATCTGTGCCAGATCCAGGTTGGTGCGGGGCAGAGCCACCGGGCCGGGCTGCTGCACCAGGGCGAGGATCTCCGCTTCATCGCCGGCGATCGGCGGCAGGGCTGGGTCGGTCATGGCTGGGGTGGGGGGTGCCCGCGCGCTGGGCAGGTCGTGCAGGGGCAGTCTGGGTGCCAAGCGCAGACGTTGCCGGTGCCAGGAGAAGCCACGCCATGACATCCCCGGGCCTGCGCTGGCTTGGGCTGGCGCTCCACCGGATCGCGGTGGGCCGCGGTGCGCCGGCCGCGGGCGCCACGGACAGCGAGCTTTCGGCCGAGGTGGGGCGCCGCTACGGGCGCATGAAGCTCCTGCTGTTTCGCGGCCAGCCGGAGATCTCCGTGGCCGAGTGGCTGGCGCGACCCCAAGGGAGGCCGGCGGTACTGGTCGATGTGCGCGAGCCGCATGAGCGGCGTGTCTCAATGCTGCCGGGGGCCATCACGAAGCAGGACTTCGAGCGCAACAGCGCCCGCTACCGCTCCTGGCTCGTGGTTCCCTACTGCACCATCGGCCTGCGCAGCGGGATCTACACCCGGGAGCTCCGGAGCCGGGGCTTCGAGGTGCGCAACCTGGCAGGAAGCGCCCTGGCCTGGGCCCATGCCGGTCTGCCGTTCGAAGCTGGAGGCAAGGCCACCCGCCAGGTGCACGTCTTCAACGCCGATTGGAACCTGCTGCCCCGCGGTTACGAGCCCGTCGTCTCAAAGGCGCTGCCGGCAAGCGACTCCTAGGGTCTGGACACGTGGGGAGCCGCCAGATGCCGAAACCACCCCTCGCCCTGGCCGCCGGTCTTCTGGCCCTGCCGTTGCTGATCCCTGGGCCGGCCCTGGCCCAGAAGCGGATCCCCAAACTTCCGGGTTACGACCAGTGCCCGCTTGGGTATGTCAACGACCTCAAGCAGCACTGCAACTCGCCCATCGACTACGAGGTGAGGCCCACCAACGGCAAGCCCTGCCTCTCGGGCTGGATGAACATCGGGGCCGGCTACTGCAAGAAGAAAACCCTGGGGATTTTCTGAGGACCCAGGAGGGTCTCAGAAGGAGTCTGCCGTCTGGCCAGCGAAGCTGCCGGCATAGCTCTCGCTGCCCAGCAGCTTCTGGAACACGAACTGGCAGATCGCCGTGCCGGGATGCACCGCCAGGGGAGCGGGGCCGAAGTTGCTCATCTCCAGCACCTGCTGGCTGTCGATCCCTGGGCCCATGAAGGGGGCGCTGATGTGCACCATCAGGCCCAGCCGCGCGAAGCGGCTGCGACCCTCCAGCCAGCCGCACAGACCTGGGCCCAGGCGCAGCCGCTCCTGGGTGATACCGAGCACCGTCTCGCCCGGCATGATCAGGATGTGCTCGCCCTCGGGAACCACGATCTTCTCGGTGAGCGTCCGGTAGTCGGTGTGCTCGCGCACCTCGATCACCTCGTGCACCTTGCGGAAGACGCGAAAGGTGCAGGCCAGGGTGAGGTCGAGGGAGGCGGGGCCCAGTCGGTCGGGAACGAAGGGCGTGACCCCGATCGTGCCCGCTTCGATCGCCTGCAGGATCGCCTCTCTGCCGAGAACGGCCATGACTGTCCCTGGGGGTCGGGGGTTGTGGATTGTCTCAGGCGGGCGGCCGGAAGTCCTTGTCGGTTGTCAGCAGCGTCAGGTCGTAGCGCTGGCAGTGTGGAATGACCAGGGCGTCGATGGTGCCGATCTGGATCCCTCGGCGGCGGCAGACATTGCGGATTTCGGCTGCTGCCCTGTGGTCCTGCTTGTCGGGTTGAAGGAAAGCGAGGGCGGAAAGGCGCTCCACGAGCTGGTCTCGGTTTTTGGGACTAGCAAACCCCTGGAGGACCTCCTGGAGCACCAATCCGGTGGTGAAGACCCTTCAGCACCCTGAAGAGCAGCACGGAGGGCGCCCACCTCAGGCGCGCCGGGCTGGCCATCACGGCGAAAGGCCAGCGACCAGACCGAGGTCTCGACCAGCAGACTCACCGCTGCCGGTCCCGTTCGGCCTTGACGTCGTAACCGGGGTCCCAATCGAGCTTGCCGAAGAGGTCGGCAACCTGGCGCTGCTCACGGCGGGCGATGAATTCCTGAAGGGCACGGGTCACCGCGGCCTTCTTGGTGGGCTCACCACGCACACGGAAGGCGTGATCGAGCGCGAGATTCGTGGCCATGTGTGACCTCCTTATGAGGTGCCTAAACATTGGCTCCTTCCGCCTGGCTGAGTGGGCAAGCAAAGGCATGGCACCAGGAATTCCTGGGGTTCCTGCGCCAGATCGAGAAGCCCCTCCCCGAAGATCTGGAGGTACACCTGATCGTTGACAACGACCGCACGCACAAGCACGACAAGGTCCCTACCTGGTTGGCCCAGCGGCCCCGCTTCTACGTGCTCTCCACACGCACTTACGCCTCCTGGCTCAATCAGGTGGAGCGCTGGTTTGGTCGGACCACCCAGAGGGGCGGCTTCTCCAGTGTCCAGGAGCGGATCGCCAACATCGTGCTGTTCGTGGCGGCTTAAACCAAGACCAAAGCCCAGCTCAACTAGTGGGCATCACTATTCTAAACTCTGGGGAAGCTTCAACTCCTTTGGCTTAGGCAAACTTAATGCGAACCAAGCCTGCAGGCATTAGTGGCGCAGATTGTATCCATCGACACATTCACTGCACCCAATGTGCTGTAAAATATCATTGTAGCGAATCTATCAAAAAAATGTCCGGCTTTGATGTTTTTTTGGCGATATTTTCACTATCGGCAGCGTCAGTGTTGGTGGCAGTAACTCTGGGGTAGTTGACCATCCTTTAGACCGCGATTGGTTCAGCATCGAATTGAATGCTGGAGTATCATATCGGTTCAATCTCGACGGCATCGGCCTGGGTGATCCTACTCTCTTCCTGCGCGATGGCATTGGTGCTGAATTAGCTTTCAATGATGATACTACTTTTATTATTTTAAATTCAGAAATTGTTTTTACTGCGACCACAAGTGGCACTTAACTTTCTTGATGCGGGCCCATTTGGTGTTAGCCCTTCTAACATTGGAAGCTACAACCTTTCATCAACAATTTTAAGTTTAAGTTTCGCAGGAACTAACGGCAACGATATCTTTGGCGGCGGAGAATTTAATGACTTCTTCTTCGGCAGCCGTGGTAACGACTTCTATGACGGTGCCGGCGGCATCGACACCATCGACTACTCCAGCCTCGGTCAGCGGGTAACGCTGAAGTCGCAGGGCGTGATCGAGAAGGCCGGCGGCTTCGGCACCGACACCATCGCCGGCGTGGAACGCATCATCGGCGCCCTCGGCAAGTCCAACGTCATCGACGGCACGGTCGCCGGCCCGCAGACCACCAGCTTCAACATCAACCTGGCCACCAACAACCTCACGGTCAACGGCATCCCCGGCATCGGCAGTGCCAGCTTCTTCATCGAAAACTTCACCGATGTGCGCGGCACCAGTAACAGCGACATCGTCGTAGGCGACGGCGCCCGCAATGGTTTCTTCGGCACAGATGGCTCTGACAGCTACGACGGCCTCGGCGGCTTCGACACCATCGACTACGGCGCGCTCGGAACCGCGGTCACCCTGAAGTCGCAGGGGATCATCGAGAAGGGTCCGTTCGGCACCGACACCATCGCCGGCATGGAGCGCATCATCGGCGCCGCCGGCCAGATCAACCTGATCGACGGCTTCACCGGCGGCCCGCAGCCCACCTCCTTCGAGATCGACCTCGACGGCGGCCTCCTGCTGGTGAAGAACATTCCATTCATCGGCGACCAAGCCTTCTTCATCAAGAACTTCGTCAACGTACGCGGTACCAGCAACGACGACTTCATCACCGGCAGTTCCGTCCCCGGCATCCAGGGGGACAACACCTTCTTCGGCAGCAGTGGTAATGACAGCTATGACGGTGCCGGCGGCATCGACACCATCGACTATTCCAGCCTCGGTGAGCGGTTGACGCTGAAGTCGCAGGGGGTGATCGAGAAGCAGTCCGGAACCGACACCATTGCCGGGGTGGAACGCATCATCGGCTCGCTCGGCCTGGACAACTTCATCGACGGCACGGTCGCCGGCCCGCAGGCCACCAGTTTCAACATCAACCTGGCCACCAACAACCTCACGGTCAACGGCATCCCCGGCATCGGCAGTACCAGCTTCTTCATCCAGAACTTCACCAATGTGCGCGGCACCAGTAACAGTGACACCGTCGTCGGCGATGACAACTTCAGCTTCTTCTTCGGCAGCGCCGGCAATGACAGTTACGACGGGGCCTCCGGATCAGACACTGCCGATTACAGCAGCCTGGGTGGTCCGGTTACCCTCGGTGCTTTCGGGGTGCTCAACAAAGGCGCTCTCGGCACGGACAGCTTGGTGAGTATTGAAACCATTATCGGCAGCTCAGGATCTGACGACACCGTCGATCTCAGCGGTGCCCTTTCTGCTGGTGGTTTCACCGTAACCGATACAAACACCAACCTGACCACAGGATTGGTAACGGTCAATGGCAGCCCTGCCCCTTTGCCACTGAGCGTCACGGTGCAGGGTTTTGAGGATGTAATCGGCAGCAATTTTGCTGACATCATCACTGGCAACACGGCTGATAACATCCTTAATGGAGGTTCCGGCGATGATGTGCTTAATGGAAGTTTCGGCAATGACGTACTTAATGGAGGTTCCGACAATGATGTGCTTAATGGAAGTTTCGGCAATGATGTGCTTAATGGAGGTTCCGGCAATGATGTGCTGGACGGCGGTAGTTTCGATGGCCCGGTCTTCAGCTTCAACAACAATCTTTATATCCTCAGCGAAGCTGATAGCTGGACCACTGCCCAGGCCCAAGCCCAGGCCCTGGGTGGCAATCTTGTTGCCATCAACGACGCCGCCGAAAATCAGTTTCTCCTCGATAGCTTCGGTGGCAGCGGCGAATCGTTTTGGATTGGCTTCGCGGATGCCGCAAGCGAAGGCACTTTCACTTGGGTGAATGGTGACCCCGTCACTTACACCAACTGGGCCGCCGGCGAACCAAACAATCTTGGCGATGAGGATTACGGCCAATTCAATTTCAGCGGTGTGGGCGACTGGAACGACCTCCCTAACTTCGTCTTCCTGCGTGGCATCATCGAATTAAACGACAACGACATCATCCTTGGTAGCAGCGGTAACGACCTGATCAATGGCGGCATCGGATCAGACACCATCGACTACTCCACCCTCGGTCAGCGGGTGACGCTGAAGTCGCAGGGCGTGATCGAGAAGGCCGGCGGCCTCGGCACCGACACCATTGCCGGGGTGGAACGCATCATCGGCACGCTCGGCCAGTCCAACGTCATCGACGGCACGGTCGCCGGCCCGCAGGCCACCAGCTTCAACATCAACCTGGCCACCAACAACCTCACGGTCAACGGCATCCCCGGCATCGGCAGTGCCAGCTTCTTCGTTCAGAACTTCACCGACGTGCTCGGCACCATTAACAGCGACACCGTCGTTGGTGACGCCCTGGCCAACAGCTTCACAGGCGGCGGCGGCAACGACACCCTCAACACGGGTGCCGGCAACGACACCCTCAGCGGTGGTGCCGGCAATGACACCCTGATCGGCGGTGCCGGCAATGACAGCTATAGCTTCGATACCGATCTGGCCCTGGGCAACGACACGCTCAATGAGGCCGGCGGTGGGGTCGACACGCTGAACTTCAGCGCCACCACCGCCCTCTCGGTCACCGTGAATTTGGGCCTGGCCACCAACCAGGTGGTCAACACCACCAACCGCATCACGTTGGGCTCGGTCTCAACATTTGAAAACGTGATCGGCGGTAGCCTCGCCGATACCCTGACCGGCAACAACCTGGCCAACAGCTTCAAAGGCGGCGGCGGCAACGACACCCTCAACACGGGTGCCGGCAACGACACCCTCAGCGGTGGTGCCGGCAATGACATACTGATTGGTGGTACCGGCGCAGATCGTTTCCGCTTCGATGCTCCCCTGAACGCCGCCACCAACCGCGATATAGTCAGCGATTTTTCCATCGCCCAGGGGGATAGGTTCGAGCTGGAGAATTCCGTGTTCACCGCTCTCACCACCACCGGCACCCTCGCTGCGAACGCGTTCTTCATCGGTGCTGCCGCAACTACAGCAACTCAGCGAATTCTGTACAACAGTGCCGCCGGTAGCCTGCTTTATGATCGAGATGGCATTGGAGGCTTCGGATCCATTGCTTTCGCTACTATCACCAGTGGCCTGGCGCTCACCAATGCATCCTTTACCATCACCTGAGCAACAACAACTGACCGTCCGTCAGACCATCCACCAGCGCAAGCATGGCTGGCAGATAGCTACTGGTAGATAGCTAGTTGCCAGGTCTTCGCGTTCCACCACGGTCGGGCGGGCGGTTATCTCCAGTGAGCTGAGAGTTCGTAGATGGCCGCTACGGCATGGCGTAGACGTTGACTGCTTTGGTACCTATTTCATCTAAGACGTGGT
The DNA here is from genome assembly GCF_024346055.1 of Cyanobium sp. Cruz CV13-4-11. Lineage (GTDB taxonomy): Bacteria > Cyanobacteriota > Cyanobacteriia > PCC-6307 > Cyanobiaceae > Cyanobium. The sequence continues at coordinate 5,850 of NZ_JAGQCH010000028.1, read as the reverse complement.
GATGCCAGCCCCGCCAGCAGCAGATGCCGCCCCACCGCTCCGGCTGCCCATGCCCCCGTTCCGGGCCACGTGGCTGGGGCGGGCATGGGGCATGGTTGGATGCACTGCTGGTCCTCCCTGAGAGAACCGGAGCGAGTGAGTTCAGACCCGCTGCTTCCGCTGCAATACCGACAAGCGATGGGAGGCGCGAGGCGGGCTGTGTGTTCTGCGCGCTAGAGGCTAGCGGCCGGGTGCTGCTGGAGAACAAACTGGAGCTGTGCATCGCCGATGCCGATCCGGTGACGCCTGGGCACAGCCTGGTGATCCCGCGGCGGCATGGGGCCGATGGGTTGGCGTTGCACCAGCCGGAATGGAACGCGGCGGTGGAGCTGAATCATTCGATACAGGGGTGTTGAGATGAGCTGGCGGGAAACTCATGCCATCGGAAAATGACGTCGGATTGAACTTCAAGCATCCGATTAACCATTTCAGGGTCACGTCACACGGATCGCAGTAATGGTGCAGGCCGGAACCTCCAGGAGCTCCGAATCGTTCAAGAGCTGCTGGGCAGCAAGGAAGTCGATGCCGTGTTTGGCAAAGCTGGAGGCTCTCCTGGCCAGATCGAAGGCGAACTCCCCACGGTGCTGATTCAGTTCCTTTTCGTCTCCTTTCGAAACCTTCAAAGCCACACGGTCTCGCCCACCCCCATGGGTTCAACTGAAGGCCACTGGCTCAGACCACCAACCCCAGAATCTGCCCCACAATCGCCATCACCTCCTCCAGTTGCGAGTCGTTCAATCGCCCGACCGGATGCGGGCGAGCGCCCCTGGCGCGCCAGTCGAACGATTTGAGTTGCTGGCACAGCACGTAGCTGTGGGTACCCGGCCGATCGGGGATGGGGCCCAGGTCCACAGCAAGGGTGGAGCCACGGTTGTAAGGAGCTGTGGTCATGGCGCAGCCCACCACCAGGCCCACGGTGGTGTGGAAGGAAGCGGTGGAAAGCACCGCAAAGGGATGGTGATCCCTCCTCTCGCGGCCTGCCTGGGGGTTGTGGTCGATCCCGATCACGTCGCCGCGATCGGGCACCCAGCCTTGGACGGCAGGGCGGGGACTCACTCGATGACCTCAGCACCAACCGGACGGAAGGCCATGGCCTCGGTGGGTTCGCCAGCCATGGGCTGGTAGGCCTCAAGCCGTTCGGCCAGGGAAAGGCGTCGCTGCACCGGCCGGATCATCACGCCTCCCTCCACAACGGAGACTTCCACGGCCTGATCCACCTGAAGCTGAGCCTCACGGGCAATGGAGGCGGGCAAACGGATGCCGAGGCTGTTACCCCAACGGCGCAGGGCCTGGCGGGAAGGGGTGGCAGCCATGGGACTCAGGCGTATAAACGAAAGGATAGACGCGCCAGAAGGGATTCCAGCAAGATCGATGGCCTGACGGGCCGCCCAAAACAAACCCTGGCCTGGAGCCCGGCCCCGGCGCAGGACGTGGCCCGCCGGATCCAGGGAAGCGGATGGTGGGCCGGGTTCACCTTCAACGGCATCACTCCCTACGGCAACGGCGCCTACAGCCTGATCGGCGGCGATGAGCTGAGCGACGCCGAGCGCGGGAAATCAGAATGCAGGGCATGAACACCCCGCTTGCGCTGCCGATCAATGCCCGCCTGCAGGCGATGGCGGCGGTGATCCATGGCGTGATTCCTGGCTCGGAGGTTCGTCTGTTCGGCTCCAGGGCCCGGGGCACCGCTGGCCCTGATTCGGACATCGATCTGCTGATCACGGCCCCGGATAACTGGCTGGAGGGACGCAACCGCTTCGAGGTGCTCAATCAGCTATGGGCGCTGCTGGCGCGAGCGGATATGTCACTGGATCTGCTGCTGTACTCCGAGCGGGAGTGCGAGGAACGCCGCCAGTGGCGCATTCACGTGATCGGCAGGGCGTTCCGGGAGGGGCGATTGCTGGATGGCGCTCTCTGAGCCGGAAGGTCTGCTGAAGATCGCCATCGCCGATCTGGAGACCGCCGAGGCCTCCAGCGATCCAGTTGTGTTCCGGGAGGGTGCCTGGGGCTTCTGGTTGCAGCAGGCGGTGGAGAAGGCGCTCAAAGCCTGGTACTTACAGCTCGGTGGTGACCCGCCTCTCACCCATGACCTGCGCCGACTGCTGTTGCTGCTGGAGGCCGAGGGAGTAGCCGCGGCCCGACCTGGAGGCGCTCGCTCAACTCACCGTCTACGCCGTGCAGTTCCGCTATGACGCCGATCCCGCTCCCCTGGGGCTGGATCGGGAGGCCTTCAATCTCCAAGTGAAGCAGCTCGTGACTCGGTTGGAGGCGTTGGTCGTGCCGGGTTCCGAAGCTGAGGCCTGAGGGCTCTTCCATGCCCCCGCCCCCCTCCACCGCCTACGAGCGCCTGCGCGAGACCATCGCCAAGCGCATGCGCATGAGCCCCATCGACCAACCGCTCATGCGCATGGAACTGCTCGGCCGCCGCAGCCCGACCCCCGCACACGACGTGGCCCGCCGGATCCTGGAAGCGCAAGGTGGGCCGGGTTCACCTTCAACGGCATCACTCCCTACGGCAACGGCGCCTACAGCCTGATCGGCGGCGACGAACTGAGCGACGCCGTTACCTGGCCAAAGGCCAGCATGGCTCAGCCACTACGTGACGCGCTGCTGCAGCTATGCCGCGAGCGGCAGGATCACCTGCTCTTCGTGATCCAGGGGGCTCATGGTGGGACTCCTGGGCAGTAGGCGATGCTGGCTTCGCGCTCAATCGTTCCTATGCCGCTCAATCAGCGAGTGAACGGTGAGACCAAGGGGAGGGAGATCACGCGCCACGGTTTCCCAGACCTGCTCCAGATTCACACGCAAGTAATCATGAATCAGGACATCTCGCATGCCGGCGATGGACTTCCAAGGAGTGGACGGTTCGGACTCGCGAAGATCCGCCGACAGATTCTTCACGGCTTCGCCGACCACGATCAAGTTACGGATCACTCCATCCTGCACAAGCGTGGAAGCAAGAAAGGCTGAGCGGCCTTCTATGGAGTAGAGAGTGATGCGCTCAAGAGCTTCGGCAATGCTGGTGAGGTAAAGGAGATCCTTGCTCACAAAGCCTTTGCCTGCGCAATGATCTGATCGCGGATCAAAGGATGCAACTGCGCAGCTTCCGCCAGATCCACCTGGCAATTCAAGAGAGCTTCCAGTTCCTGCCGAAGAGCGATCACCTCCAGCAGGGAACAGCCCCGTTCCAGATCCACCAGCAGGTCAAGGTCGCTGCCGGGCCGATCCTGGCCACGGGCCACCGAGCCATAGATCCGCAGGTTGCGGGCCCCATGGCGGTGAGCCACGGCCAGCACTTGCTCACGGGCGCCCTGGAGCCGCTGGGAGAGGGAGGTTTCCTGGGTCGAAGGGGCAGCCATGGCTCCATTCTGGACTGCATCCCCGTCGAGGGCGATGGGAACGACACCCCTCGCCGACCTGCTGCAGTTGCCTGGGGCCGCGGGGTGGCATAGGGGCTGAGGCGGCACAGCCACACCCGGAGCCGGGTTGGCTGCATCCGCATCACGCCCAAACCAGAAGGGATCCCAGCAGGAGCTCCTGCCTGACGGGCCGCCCAAAACCAACCCTGGCCCGGTCGCCCGGCAGCCGCCAGCATCACTCCATGGCCACCGGCCCCTCTGCTGCCTTCCTTGGCCTGCGCGCGTTCATCCAGACCGCAGCGATGGAGTGCCCGCTACCGGGCGAAGCCAGTGGCCGTCAGAATGGAGTCATGACTGCCACCACAGCCTCCAAACCGATCGAGCCGAGGCTGGCGGGCATGGTTGCCGGCATTCGCCAGCTGATTCCCGCTGCCGATGTACGTCTGTACTCCTGCGGAGAAGCCTGCGGCTACGGGTCGAGGGTCCGAGGAGATGGCCTCCGATGTGGACCTGCTGATCACCGTGCCTGATGCCTGGCTGGCGCAACGCGACCGCTTTGCGCTGCTCGATCCTTTTGGGTGCGGCCTCATCCTTCTGGATAGAAGTCATAGCTCGGGGTTCAAGCAGACGTCCGCTGCTCCAGCCGCTCCGCCAACCACACCTTGATGATCGACTGACGCGTGACGCCGAGGCGGCTGGCTTCGCGATCGAGCTGATCGATCATCCACACAGGGATGTCAACGTTGACGCGTTTCTGCTCCAGCCGACGGCGACGGGCACCGCCGAGGTCGAGGGCCTCAAGCACGGACTCGCCGGCATCGAAACGTTGATCGAAATCAGAACTGTTCATAGAGCTCCACCTCTTCTGGTCTGGACCGCCGAACGGAAATCAATCGGATGCTCTGGTCGCGGTAAGTGATCACGGCTGACCAGTGCTTGAGGCCAATCCTGCCGATCACCAGGAATCTTGGCTCCCCGGTGGTGCGGGCCGGAAGCTCCAGGAGCTCCGAATCGTTTCAGAGCTGCTGGGCAGCAAGGAAGTCGATGCCGTGCTTGGCAAGGCTGGAGGCACTCTTGTGCGGATCGAACACGAACTCCATACGGGGCTGATTCTATACCTTTTCGGCTCTCTTGGGCATCTCTGAAGCAGAAAGCCCCCGTCCTCGGGACAGGCTGTTGAATCCCGGTTCTCTCCCTTCTGCCTGCCGTCCACCCTCAAAACAACGGGCCCTTGTCCACGCCACCGACGAGAGCACGGGTCGGGGACTGGGGCGGCACAGCCACACCCTGAGCCGGGTTGGCGGCAGCCGCATCACGCCCAAAACCACGAAGCTCCACACGCTCAGGGGCGATCGAGAAGCCTGCCGCACACGTACTTGTGAAGGACACTGCTGATCAGGGTCTGGTAGGGAATGCCCTCCTGCAGGGCACGGGCACGCAAGGCGCCCAGATCCTCACTGGTGAGGCGAATGTTGATGCGCTGATCCTTGCTGGCCGTTGACCTTGCGGAGGCTTCCAGGCGGGAGCGCTCGGCAGCCGTAGCCACCGAACGGAGCGTGCCCGCTTCGAAGGCTTCCAGGATCTCCTGCTCTTCGTGATCAAGGGGGTTCATGGTGCGTCTCCTGGGCGGTAGGCGAGGGTGGCTTTGCGGCTGGGAATGATGGTTTTGAGAAAGAAGTGATCGTCGGCCCCGATAGAAGGCACTAAATGGGCATAGCCGGAGATCAGAACGACAAGAATGCGCTGGCCTGGGTAGCGGGCCTGGTTCGGATGCTCAACGATGTCGAGCAGATCACCGGATTCGATAGCGACCACCACGGCCTCGAAGGAAACGCCTCGTTGAAGCTGAAGGACCTCGTTCTTGCCTGCGCTCCAGCGAAAGGGCTTCATGGCAACACCCTAAGGCCCTGTGTGCCTTTTGTCATCAGTCTTGGGTGGGGGGCTGGGGCGGCACAGCCAGAAGGGATCCCAGCAGGGGCGATGGCCTGACGGGCCGCTCAGAGCCAGACCTGGCCATGGCGCCCGGCAACCGCCAGCCCGGCCCCGGCGCAGGACGTGGCCCGCCGAATCCTGGGAAGCGCATGGTGGGCCGGGTTCACCTTCAACGGCATCACCGCCTATGGCGATGGCCACGACAGCCTGATCGGCGGCGACGCGTTGAGCGATGGCGAGCGCGACGTGCTGGTGGAGCTCTGCCGCCAGCGCCTCGATGCCTTCCGCGAGCAGCGCGGCGAGGAGGTGTTTGCCCACCGCAGCCGCCACCGCACCCCAATCAGCGGCTCAGTGAAGTACCAGGTGCTCACACGCGCCCGGGGCCGCTGCTAGTTGTTCGGCGACGATTAGGTAGGCGGGTCCGCGCAACTACATAGGCGGGTCTCAAGACGCGACAACAGGGTTCCGATTCCGGTCTGGAGCCCTGCGATGCCCGCCCCTCTGTCGTTGCGGATCAAGG
>NZ_JAGQCH010000027.1 GCF_024346055.1 Cyanobium sp. Cruz CV13-4-11 | reverse complement strand
TGGAGCAGCCGGTGCGGCGCCATCCGCTGACGTGGTGGTGGGAGATGGTGCTGGCCCTGCTGGCGGTGGTGGGTCTGTGGCTGGGGATTGAAGCGCTGCACCACCAGTTTCGGGGCAAGTTGTTCATCGGTCCCGATCCTGATCCTGTGCCATTTCGGGAGCGCATTCATACCTATGACCCCTACATCTTGAACAGCGGCATCAAAGAGAAGAACTGCACTGTCCCGATTGGCAAGCCCTACGGCCTGACGACGCGACCGAACTATGACCTCTGCCAGAAACCTGGCAAGCCTGGGGCGCGAGAGATCTTTCTGCTGGGCGACTCCCATGCCTTGCATTTGGTGCCGATGCTCGACGCGGTAACCAGCCGCACGGGAAAGCGGCTGACGCTTGCCTTTCAGATGGCCTGCTTCCTTGACACGTCCATGGTGGCGACGTTGGGAAATGTGAAGTTCCCCGTTTGTCAGGATCTCGCCAGAGGTGAGATGGATCGGGCGCTTGAGCGTTTGAAGCCCGGCGATATCGTGATGATCTCAAGCTGGCTGAATTCCTATCTTTCAGGACTCTCCTCCGCCGGTAAGCCTTCCCCCATGGTGGTGGAGATGGATGGACGGCGGATCAGCCCACCCGAGGCTAGGGCGATCCATGTCGCCAACCTGCGCCGCTATGCCAAACAACTTGCTGCCAGGAAGCTTCATTTGGTGCTCACGGTGGATACACCCATGTTGTTGCTCAAGCCGATGGAATGCCGGCCGAAGCCAGGTCAGTGGCAGCAATGTGCACCGGATGTGCCAATCACCTCTCGCATGCAACAGACCATCCGGGAGACCCTGATGGAGGCCGCAGACGGACTGCCCAATGTGCATCTGTTTGATCCCACTTCCCATTTTCTTGACGCCGAGGGTCGGGTCACCCCCATGCGGCCTGACGGAACCCTGCTGTTTTCCGATGACCACCACCTGAGCCTGTCGGGGAGTCTCTCGCTCTCGGAGCCCTTCCAGCGCTTTCTCGAGCAGGTGGGTCTGTCCAGTGCGCCCCGACCATCACCACCACCCCTGCCCGCCTCCACCACCCCATGACCCTGCAACCCCCCACCGGGGACTCCCCCCACTGGCGCTTCACCGATCCGTCCAGCGGCGATGCGCTCACGGTCGCCCCCGAGCGCGGCGGGCTGGTCACCGGCTGGTGCTGCGGCGGCAGCGACATCCTCTATTTCGACGCGGAGCGCTTCGCCGACCCGGCCAAATCGGTGCGGGGCGGGATCCCCGTGCTCTTCCCCATCTGCGGCAACCTGCCCGGCGACGCGCTCGTGCTGAGCCAGGGGCGCTTCCCCCTGGCCCAGCACGGATTCGCCCGGGATCTGCCCTGGTCCATCGCCCCGCTGGCCGACGGCAGCGGCGTGGCCCTGCGCCTCGAGGACGGTCCCGGGAGCCGCCCCCATTTCCCCTTCGCCTTCGCCCTGGAGCTGGAGCTGCGGCTGCAACCTTCGACCCTGGCGATCACGGCCCGGATCACCAACCGGGGCGAGGCCGGGACAGCGGCCCTCCCCTTCAGCCTGGGCCTGCACCCTTACATCGCCGTCGCTGACCTGTCCGGCGTCCGGCTCGAAGGCCTGCCGGCGGCCTGCTTCGACCACCTCACGATGGCTCCGGCCCTCACGGCTGATCAGCTGTCCCGGCTGGAGCGGGGCGTGGACTTCCTCTGTAGCGGCCAGGGCCCGGTGCGGCTGCTGGATCCGGCGGGCGGCCGGGCGGTGACGCTGCATCCCGCCGCTCCGATGGATCTGGTGGTGGTGTGGAGCGATCCGCCCCGGCCGATGCTCTGCCTGGAGCCCTGGAGCGGCCCGCGGGGAGCCCTGAGCACGGGGGAGCGGCGCCTGCTGGTGCCCGCCGGGGAATCCCTGGAGCTGGGCTGCCGTTACAGCGTCGAGAGCCTCTGAGCGACGCCGGGGAGCCGGCCCGGTGCCAGCTGGCCGGCCGGATCGAAGCGGCGCTTGATCGCCTCGATCAGCGGCCGGGAGGGGGCATCCAACCAGGCCGGCAGGCCGGCCTCCGGGGGCTGGCGCAGCACGGTGAGATGGCCCCCCAGCTGGGTGCAGAGGCGGCGCAGTTTCAACACCTGAGCGGAGGTCACAGCGGCCTGCGGCCCCTCCGTGCCTGTCCAGGCCAGGCCGAGGCCGCTGCCGGCGGCCATGTCCACGGCCAGCCCAGCCAGGTCCGGAGCCTGCATCAGGGTCTCGAGCCGGTCGGGGCTGACGCCGAGGCGCAGCAGCCAGGTGGGCGCTGCGGCGGTGGCACCCCGCGCGTGGGCCAGCCAGGCGCCGGTGGTGGCGGCATCCAGCACCCGGGCCGGCAGGGTGCTGCGCTCCTGCAGGCAGCGCACCTGCTCCTGGAGGGTGGCGGCATCGACGCTGGCCAGGCCGATCAGCAGCAGGGGCTCCGGCGCCAGGCCGGCGGCGGCGGCGAGGCTGCCGTTCCACCAGTCGATCCGCTCCGGGCTGAGGCTGGAGCCCAGCAGCCAGCGGCTGAGGCCGGCCAGATCGTCCGCCCCCCCCTGGAAGCAGACACTGCGGCGCAGGGGCGGCCGGGGCAGGGTGCGCAGGGTCAGCTCGGTGATCAGGCCCAGGGAACCCCAGCTGCCGGTGAACAGCCGCATCAGGTCGTAGCCGGCCACGTTCTTGACCACCTTGCCGCCGGCCCTGGCCGTCACCCCATCGGCGCGCATCAGCTCCAGGCCGATCAACTGGTCCCGCACCCCCAGGTAGCGCTGGCGGTAGCCGCCCGCCAGGCCCCGGGCCACCAGGCCGCCGATGCTGCCGGCGGCGGCGCTCTGCCTGTCCCCCCAGGGGGCATCCACGGACAACCACTGGCCATGGTGTCCAAGGGCCTCCTGCACCTCCACCAGTGGTGTGCCGGCGGCCACGGTGATGGTGAAGTCGCCGGGGTTGAACTCCCGCACGCCCCGCAGGGCGGCGCAGCTGACCACCGTGCAGGGCCCCGCGACGGGCGGTCCCCAGTCGAGCCGGCTGCCCAGGCCCGCGGGCAGCCAGGCCGAACCCTGCCCGTGCAGGTCCCGCACCAGCTCCTGCAGCTCGTTGGGCTCCGGTCGCATCACGGCACGATGGTGCCATGGCGCAGGCAACGCTCGACCCCGGGCCCGGGCTCAAGATCGTCGTCATCGACGACGACCCCACCGGCTCCCAGACCGTGCACGGCTGTCCGTTGCTGCTGCGCTGGGACGCCGAGTCCCTGGCCGCCGGCCTGGCCCACCCGTCGCCGCTGCTGTTCCTGCTGGCCAACACCCGCGCCCTGGCGCCGGCGGCGGCGGCGGAGCGGGTGCGGGAGATCTGCCGCACCCTCCGGCCCGCCCTGGAGCAGGCGGTGGCCTGCGGCCGCATCGGCGGCTGGCTGGTGGTGAGCCGGGGCGATTCCACCCTGCGGGGCCACTTCCCCCTGGAGGTGGACGTGATCAACGCGGAGCTCGGCCCCTTCGATGCCACCCTGCTGGTGCCGGCCTTTCTGGAGGGGGGGCGCACGACGGTGGATGGGGTGCACCTTCTCCAGGGCCGGCCGGTGCACGAGAGCCCGTTCGCCTCCGATGGCCTGTTCGGCTACACCTGCAGCTTCCTGCCCGACTGGGTGGAGGAGAAGAGCGGCGGCCGCATCCCCGCCGCCACGGTGGAGCGCATCGGCTGGCAAGAACTGGAGGCCGGGGCGGAGAGGGCCGATGGCGGCAACTCGGACGGCTTCCTGGCCCTTTGCGACCGTCTGGCGGCGCTCCAGGGCAACCGTTTGTTGGTGGTGGATGCGGAGCACCCTCGGCAGCTGGCGGCCCTGGGTGCTGCCATCCGGGAGCTCATGGGGCCGGCATCGGCGGCGCCATGGGGCCGGCCAAGGCGGTTCCTGTTCCAGAGCGCCGCCAGCCTGTTGAACGGCTTGGTGCCGCTGCCGCCCCAGCCGCTGGATGCGGCCGGGCTGGCCGGCCTGCGGCGACGCGATCGGACGGGTGCGCTGCCGGGGATGGTGCTGGTGGGCTCCCATGTGCCGCTGGCCGATGCGCAACTGGAGGAGCTTCTGCGGGAGACGGCCTGCACCGTGGTGGAGCTGCCGGTGCGCCGCCTGGCGCGGGTGCTGGAGGGCCCTGAGCCGAGGCTGCTGCTGGCCTCGCTGGAGCGGCAATGGCAGGACCAGCTGGCTGCTGTGCTGGATGCCGGCCGCACCCCGGTGCTGACCACCAGCCGTGGCGAGTTGGTCTGTGCCGGTGCGAACGAACGACGACGTCTCGGCGAGGCCCTGGCGGCGCTGATGGCCCGCCTGGCGGCTGCCGAGGCGTCCCGGCTGGGGTATGTGATCAGCAAGGGCGGCATCACCACCGACGCGTTGTTGCGCCAGGGTCTCGGGCTGGCCGTGGTGGAGCTGCAGGGTCAGCTGCTGCCAGGGCTTTCCCTGGTCCTCACGCCCGATGCAGCCCCGGTGCCGCGCCTGCCGATCCTTACCTTCCCCGGGAACCTCGGCGACGCCGTCACCCTGAGGCAGGCCTGGCGCTGGATGGACGCTGGCCCCGGCGATCCAGCACGGGTCTCCGCAACGGTCTCCTGATCAGGGCTGGAACCCGAAACCGTTCAGCCATGATGATGACGAGTTCTTGAAGCGCTTCGCCTCTGGCGCTCTCCATCTATCCGTGCTCAGGGCAGGAGCCTCCATGACTGTGCGATCGGATCCACAGCCCTGGATCACCCTTCCAGCCCGACGCCCTGACGTGAACGCCGGCCAGCCCCAGTGGTCGCAGCTGCTGCCGACCAGCGGCACCATGGTCTTCGGTCCCTGCCTCCTTCGCCGCCAGCTTCAGGCCTGATGGCGTGGCTTCGGTGGCCACGGCGAGGCCTCCAGTGCGGGACTCTGGGCCAGGCCCTGCGCCTCTTCCTGCTGACGGGTGGAGCCATCACCGTGGTGCTTCTGCCGATGGTGCTCCTCTATGGGCATTCGCGGCGCGAGACCCTTCTGGCGCGCCTGACCGCCGCTCAGGAGGGAGCCAGCCTGCAGGTTGAGCAGATCCTTGAGGAGGTCCAGGCCGACACGGCCATGTCAGCCCTGCTCAGTGCCGAGATCGGCCGCAACAGCGAGCGTCGCCGGCACCTTCAGGATCTCTTTAGTGCCCAGCTGCAGGTGTACGGGCGCTATGGGGCGATTCTCGTGTTCAATCCTGCGGGCCAGCCGCAGTTGTCGATCTGGCGCCGCGGTGCCCCGGCCGATCCGGCCACGTTGCGGGTCGCCGTGAACCGCGGCCTGATGCTCGATCGGGAGGGGTTCTGGCTCTCTCCGGTGTACTGGCCCCGGCAGATCACCAGCACCGGCAAGACTGCCGCCGACCCTGTCCTGCTGGCGGTGCGTCCTCTGTTCAGTGGCGACCAGAGGCGCGGGGTGGTGGTGTACGTCACCAGCCTTGAGCGGGTGGTGAAGAACTTTGACGTCGAGACCAGTGGCTCGCCGGTCCAACAGCGCGGCTATCTGCTCAACGACAGAGGCCAGGTTCTGAACCCTGGTGGCGCCGCAGCGACACCCGATTTCGCCCAGCGCTTCCCGGGGGTGTGGCGTCAGATGCAGGGACAGTCCCGTGGTGTTGTGTGGGACAGCCAGGGTCTGTTCATCTTCGACACCCGTCGCCAACAGCTAGGACTTGCGTTGGTGCTCCAGGCGCCACCCGGTGCCGATTCCGCCGGCTCCTTGCTCGCGTCCCCCGTCGGTGTGGTGCTGCTGGCCGCCCCCTACCTGCTTGCGGCGGCCTTCAGCCTGACCATCGCCCTCTCCCAGCAACGGCTGAATGCGTTGCGCCAAGAGGAGCATCAGCTGGCCGACCAGCTCCAGGCGGTGTTGCGCAGTGCCGGCATCGGCACGGGGCTCTGTGAGCCTGCCACCGGCAATTTCCACAGCGTCAACGGGGCTCTCAGCCAACTGCTGGGTCGCAGCGAGAGCGCCCTGCTGGGTCGCAGCTGGGTTGAGTTCGTCCACCACAGCGATCGCGATGCCGCCGAGCGGCTGGTGGATCCCCTGCATCATCGTGATGGCGAGCGGCGACGCTTCCGCTTCAGCCGGCCTGACGGAACCAGTGTCTGGGGTGATCTGGTTCTGACCTGCACCCAGGGAAGCGGCCCCACCAGCACTGCCGACACGATGATCCTCCAGATCGCCGATGTCTCCGAGCTGGTGGAGCAGTCGGCCTACCTCGAGGCGGCGGCGGAGGCGGGCATCGTGGGGGTCTGGGACTGGGATATCGAGCGCGATGCGCTCACCTGGGACCCCGTGATGTACAAGCTCTACGGCCTCAGCGGCGACCAATTCGCCGGTGCCTATGCCGCCTGGGCCAAGGCCGTCCATCCCGACGACCGCCACTACGCCGAATCGGAGATCCAGGCGGCCGTGCAGGGCTGGCGGCCCTATCAACCGCGCTTCCGGGTGGTGTGGCCCGATGGCTCAATCCATCACCTGCAGGCTCGCAGCCGCACCACCTATGCGGCCGATGGCCAGGCCCTGCGGATGATCGGCGTGAACTACGACATCACCGACCAGGTGCAGCGTGAGCTGGAAATCGACCAGCAGCGGGGTCTTCTGGCGGCCACCCTCAATGCCCTGGTCGACCCGCAGCTGTTCCTTACCCTCACGGATCAATTGCGGATCTCCGAGGTCAACCCCGCGGCGGCCAGCTGGCTGGGCCATTCGAGCTACCAGCTGATCGGCAGGCCCCTGGCGGAACTGCTGCCGCCCAGCGACAACCGCCTGTTGCTGGCGGAGCTGGCGGAGGTGGCGAGGGAAGGCCAGCCCCTGATTGCCGATGACCGGCCGCTGCAGCTGGCCGGTGCGTGCGAGCCCCTGCATGTCGACCTGCGGGCGGTGTGGGTGCGTGACGGGTTGGCCCTGAGCTTCCGCGATGTCAGCGAACGGCACCATGCCAGCCAGCAGCTGGCGGCGTCCGAACAACGCTTCCGCCTGCTGGCTGAGAACGTCAGTGATGTGGTGTTTCTCTGCGAGGCCGGCTCGATCGTCTGGATTGCCCCGGGACTGAGGCGTCTTCTCGGCTGGGGGCCAGAGGAGTGGCAAGGCCAGCGGCTGCAGGATCTCTGTCACCCCGACGACACGGAGCAATGGCTCACCCTGCTGCAGCAGGTGGAGCAGGATCGCAGTGCCAGCGTGCGCCTGCGCGTCCAGGACTCCAACCTTTGCTGGCGCTGGTTGGAGATCCATGCGGGCCCCTACCCCAATGCCGATGGAGGAGCGATGGGGCTGGCGGGGGCTCTGCAGGTGGTGGATGAGGAGGTGGCCGCGGAGGCCGAACTCGATCATCGGGCCCGCTTTGACTCCCTCACCGGTCTCTTCAACCGGCAGGAAATCCTCGAGCAGCTTCAGTCGCTCAGCCGGCGCCGCCGCATGGCCGATGGCCATCTGGCCGTGCTGTTCTGCGATGTCGACCACTTCAAGGAGATCAATGACCACCCTGGCCACACCGGCGGCAACGCCGTCCTGGAGGCTCTCGCGCGGCGGCTGCGTGACACCACCCGCAGCGGCGATCTGGTGGGCCGGCTCGGTGGCGATGAGCTGCTGGTGGTGATTCAGGGGGTCCGCTCCCTGGCGGAAGCCAAGGTGGTCGCCGCGAAGATTCACCGGACGGTGGCTGTGCCGGTGAGCCTGACCACGGGCGTGGTGACGCCCACCCTCTCGATCGGCGTGACCCTCCTCAAGCCGGACGAGTCGACGGCTGCGTTGGTGGCACGGGCTGATCAGGCGATGTATACGGCCAAGCAGGAAGGCCGTAACCGTGTGGTCGCCATCGTGTAGGCCAGCAGCGTTGACGCCCGCGGCACCTGATGGTCAGGCGGATTCAGCCTCACGGCCTGGAGGGACGTCTCGCGGTTCATCCCCGCCCAGGCTGGTTCCGGTCTGCAGCCCACCTTGCCAGCTGCGATCCAGCAGCTCGATCGGATGGAGCACCGGCAGCGGCCGCTGCTGCGCCTCCATGGCCTGGCGGATCTGGAGCGTGCAGCCGATGTTGGCGCTCACGGCCAGCTCGGCGCCGGTGCCGCTCAGGTCGGCGGCCTTGATCCGGCCCAGTTCGGCGGCCTCCTCGGGCTGCACGAGGTTGTAGATGCCGGCACTGCCGCAGCAGACGCCGGCTTCGGTGGCTTCGCGGATCCGCACATGGGGGATCCGGCCCAGCAGGCGCCGGGGCTGGGCGGCCAGGCCCTGGCCGTGCAGCTGGTGGCAGGCATCGTGGTAAGCCAGCTCCAGGGGGCGCTCCGCACTGGCGGCCGTGCCGTCATCGTGGGGGAGCGGCTGCAATCCCGCCTGAAAGCTGTCGCTGAGCCCGACCTCATCGAGGAACTCCTGGATGTCGGCCACCGTGCCCAGCAGGGGATAGCGGCTGCTGAGGATCTCCCCGTAGGACTTCATGGTGTGGCCACAGCCCGAGGCGGCCACCAACACGGCATCAAGGGGTTCGGGCCCCGCCGCCCGCCCCGGGCCGATCACCGCCTCGAAGCTGGCCATCAGGGCCGACGCCAGCTCCCGGGTCTGGTCCAGTTCCCCCTGGTGGTGGGTCATGGCACCACAGCAGCCCTGGTCGGGGGGGATCACCACCTCGATGCCGTTGGCGGCGAGCACCCGGATGGCGGCGGCGTTCACCCCCGGCTCAAACACCCGCTGGACGCAGCCAAGCACCAGCCCGACCCGGCGGCGGCGCGGCCCCTGGGCCGGTACCAGCACGGGCCAGTCGTCGCGGAAGGCTGTCTCAGGCAGCGGCGGCAGCAGCTTCTCCATCGCCGCGACCTGGGGACCGAACAGGCGGGTGAGGCCGCTGCGGCGTGCCAGGGCCTGCAGGGGCGTGCCGGCGTAGGCCCGCAGGGGGGCCAGCAGGGCCCGCAGCCGCCTGGGGTAGGGGAGCAGGGCGAAGATCAGCCGCCGGAAGGCCCGCTGCGCGGGGCTGCGCAGCTCGGGCGCGTTCAGTCGCGGCCGCATGGTCTCGATCAGTTCGTCATAGCGAACGCCCGCCGGGCAGGCGGTGACGCAGGCCAAGCAGCCCAGGCAGCTGTCGAAATGCTTCGCCACCGTGGCATCCAGCACCAGCTCCCCGGCGTCGATCGCCTTGAGGGCATGGATCCGCCCCCGGGGCGAGTCCATTTCGGTGGCCAGCACCCGGTAGCTGGCGCAGGTGGGCAGGCAGAAGCCGCAGTGGACGCAGGGATCGGCGGCGATGAACGGAAGGCTCATGGGATCCATTGTGGGCGCTCGCCCCGACCCCACGGCCCCAGATTCACCCCCCGAAGTGGCGCACCACGGCTTCTGCGAAGCCTGAGCAGCTCACCGCTTCGCTGCGGGGTTCCATCAGCCGGGCCAGGTCGTAGGTGACCTCCTTGTTGGCGATCGCGGCGCTGATCCCCTGGGTGATCAGGTCGGCCGCCTCCTGCCAGCCCATGTACTCCAGCATCATCACGCCGGAGAGGATCACCGATCCCGGGTTGATGCGGTCGAGGCCGGCGTGCTTGGGGGCGGTGCCGTGGGTGGCCTCGAAGATCGCCGCGTTGTCACCGATGTTGGCCCCGGGCGCCATGCCCAGGCCCCCCACCACCGCGGCGGCCGCGTCGGAGATGTAGTCGCCGTTGAGGTTGAGGGTGCAGAGCACCGAATACTCCTGGGGCCGGGTCTGGATCTGCTGGAAGATGCTGTCGGCGATGCGGTCGTCGACCATCACCATCTGCTTCCACTTTCCGCCGCCATGGCTGCTGCCGATGGCGTCGAGCACCGCCGACACCTCCGCGTCGACGGCCGCCTTCTTCTCGGGGGTGAGGCTGTCGTAGCCCGGCTCGATCAGGCGGGCGTTGTCCTCGATGCTGAGGCCCGGCTGCTCCTCCAGGTTGCCCAGGATCCAGCTCTCCCGTTCGGTGATGCACTGGTCACGGAATTCCGTGGTGGCCACCTCGTAGCCCCAGTCGCGGAAGGCCCCTTCGGTGAACTTCATGATGTTGCCCTTGTGCACCAGGGTCACGTGGCGCTTGGCGCCCTCCAGGCCCAGGGCGTGCCGGATGGCCTTGCGCACGTGGCGCTGGGTGCCGGCCTTGCTCACCGGCTTGATGCCGATGCCGGCCCCCTCGGGGATGCGGCGCTTGCCCAGCTTGCCGTTGGCGGGGATCACCGTGTCGTTGAGGTGGGCGATCAGCTCGATGCAGACCGGATCACTGGCCTCCCATTCGATCCCCATGTAGATGTCTTCCGTGTTCTCTCTGTAGACGACCACATCCAGGTCCTGGGGCCGCTTGTGGGGGCTGGGGGTGCCGTCGTAGTAGCGGCAGGGCCGCACGCAGCAGTACAGGTCGAAGATCTGGCGCAGGGCCACGTTGAGGGAGCGGATGCCGCCGCCGATGGGGGTGGTGAGGGGACCCTTGATCGCTACGCCGAACTCCTCGATGGCCGTCAGGGTGTCCTGGGGGAGGTACTGGTACGTGCCGTAGAGCTCGCAGGCCTCATCTCCCGCGTACACCTTGAACCACTCGATGCGCCGCTCGCCGCCGTAGGCCTTGGCCACGGCCGCGTCCAGCACCCGCTGGGTGGCGGGCCAGATGTCAACGCCGGTGCCATCGCCGCGGATGAACGGAATGATCGGGTCGTTGGGAACGATCGGCTGGCCGCCCTCGAACCGGATCGCCGTGCCGCTGACTGGGACGGTGAGCTTCTCGTATGTGGCCATGGAGTCGGCACGGAACGCGCTGTTGAGCCTAGGTTTCGGACACATTGGCTTTCTGCTCAGGGGAAACGGCATGAATGCGGCCGACCAGGCCCGATCGGTGGAACTGGCCGCCGCCATCGCCGCGGTGGTTGGCCATTTCCGCCTGCATTTCCCTGCCGCCCGGGCCAACCTCACCCCCTGGCGCGACGATCCCCTCACCCGGGCTTTCGATGAGCGGGAAACCCTGGATCTCTCCTTCCACTTCCCCGGCTGGAGCCCCCGCCTGCAGTGCCGCTCACTGCTGGTGCAGCTGCGCTTAGAGCGGGCGCCGGTCGGATCCGGCGAACGGCCGCGGCTGCTGGGGGTGCTGATCCGGGGGCTCACCTACGAATCGGAGCGCTGGCGCCTGGCCACGGTCGGGGACTGGCAGCCTTCGGGATCCCATCTCCCCTCGGTGGAGGTGGTGTCTTCGCTTCAGCAGACCTGCCGTGAGTTGTTCGATCTCTTCGGCGACGTGGCGGCCCGCGGTCCGCAGGCCGCGTAATCCTTCGCAACTTTGGAGCCTCCCCCGGAAGGCCCCACCTACTTTGGATCATCTGCCCGCGCAGCCTTTCGATCCCATGCCCGTCGCCCTTGCTTCCCAACTCCGTGAGGGAACGAAGAAAGCCCACACGATGGCCGAGAACACCGGTTTTGTGAGCTGTTTCCTCAAGGGAGTCGTCGACAAGGCCAGCTACCGCACCCTGGTGGCCGACCTGTGGTTCGTCTACAGCGCCATGGAAGAGGAGCTCGCCAAGCTGACAGACCACCCGGTTGTCGGCCCGATCGCCTCACCGGCCCTGAATCGCCGCGAGTCTCTTGAGCAGGATCTGACCTTTTATTTCGGTGGCGACTGGCGCCAGCAGATCCGCGCCACCCCCGGCGCCCAGGAGTATGTGGCCCGCCTGCACCGGGTGGCGCGGGAGTGCCCCGAGCTGTTGGTCGGCCACCACTACACCCGCTACATCGGTGATCTCTCCGGTGGCCAGATCCTCAAGAACATCGCCCAGAAGGCGATGAATCTGGGTGAGCACGATGGCCTGCGCTTCTACGAATTCGACGCCATCGACGACGAGAAGGCCTTCAAGGCCACCTACCGGCTCACCCTCGACAGCCTGCCCATCAACCAGGCCATGGCCGACCGGATCGTGGCCGAGGCCAACGAGGCCTTCCACTGCAACATGAAGATGTTCCAGGAGCTGGAAGGCAACCTGGTGGCGGCGATCGGCAAGGTGCTGTTCGGCTTCCTCACCCGCCGCAGCCGCGCCGGCAGCACCGAGGCCGTGCCCGCCTAGGAGTTTGTTGCCAATAGAGCATTGAGCCTCTGAGCACGGCGAATCCTGGCCGCGTTGAACTACTTCATCGCTGCTGAGGCTCTGGTGTTCTGCTGAGCATGCCCATCGATGGGCCTGAATCAGCCCCGGCCACACCGGCCAGGGCTGCTGCTGCTGCGCATCATCCCGATGCCGCCACCAGCGCCTGTTGTTGTGATCGCCTGAACCTGAACAACTTCAACAGGTTGTGGGTGGCGGCAATCAGGTGCCACTCTCCGTTCACCTTCTCCAGCCCCCGTAACAACAAACGCCGTAGGCCCCGGGCTTCCTTGATCTGCCCGTTCACGGGCTCTACGATCGCTTTGCGCCTGGCATAGATCCTCGATCCCTTCTTGCTTCTCAGCTTGCGGGCCATGCGGGTCTTGGCGTCGGCGTTCTTTGGCAGCGGTCCGCGCTTTGGCGGTGGTGGCTGCCCATGCGGCAAGCGGCCGGTGGCGATGTACGCATCAATGCCCTGATCAGCGCAGGCCTTGGCGTTGTCTTCGCTCCAGTAGCCCGCATCCATCGTCATCACCGTCGGCAAGGTCCCGGCGCTGGCAGCGATCCGCTGCAGCATGGGCTCCAGGTGCTCGACATCCGGCGGCTGGTTGCTCACGCCAGTCGCCACGATCACCTGGTGATCGCTGTCGACCGCCAGCTGGCAGTTGTAGCCCTGGATGTAGTGACCATCTGACTTCATGAGATGGCTGTCGGGGTCGGTGAAATTGCGCTGGGTCTTGGTGGTCGGTGTGCCGTCAGCCATTCTCGCCAGACCACGGCGTGGCATCGCCTCAGGTGCCAAGGGCTCCAGATCCGGCGGTTCCACACCGGCATCCTCAGCAGCCTTGATGGCCTTCTCCTGCGCGGCTTTTGCCTTGGCCGCTGCTGCCTCTGCTTTCTTGTTCAGATCGGCCTGCTCAGCTGCCGGTGCATCTGATTCCCGGGCGGCAGCCGCTTTGGCCCGGGCCGCTTCTGCTTCCTCGCGCCGGTGCCGTGCTGCTGCAGCGATGGTTTCCGCTTCCATTTCCTTGCGGGCCTGACGGATCCTGGCCAGGCGGTCCTGACGCCGCCGCAGTTCGTCCGGCAGATCACTGCCGCGGTTGCTCTTGCCGTAACGGCGATCCTCCTGGGCATCCAGGATCTCGGCCTTACGCATCAAGGCATTGATCTCCTTCTCCAGCTGGGCCTCGGCTTTGAGCATCCGCTCATGGCTCATCGCTTTGTGTTTGGAGGCATTGGCCTGCACCTTGGTGCCATCGAGTGCTACAAGGCCCAGGCTCACCATCCCGGCCTTCTGGCAGAGCCGCAGAATCTGCACAAACAGCTCGCTAAGGGCCTCAAGGTTGCGGCGGCGGAACTCGCTGATGCGGCTGTGGTCCGGCTGCTGGTTGCTGGTCAGCACCCGGAACGCCAGATCCTCGTAACAGGCGCGCTCGATCTTGCGGGAAGAGACGGTGCCCACGCAGTAGGCGTAGAGCAGCAGCATCGTCAACCGCTGCGCGGAAGGCTTCGCCTACATCCTGGGGTCAAAGCCCTTCTCCCCACGAGGATCCTTGGCATAAGCGGGAATCAGGACCTGTGAGAGATCCAGCTCATCCACCAGATCCAGCAGGAAATACACCTGGTGGTCTTCTGAAAGCCACTCCCTCGGCGATGGCGGCAGCAGGGTGGTCTGCTCCGGTTGCCAGGGGCGAAAGGTCTTGCGCTTCTGCATGACCCATTCTCTCGCCCAGATCGATTGCAGTCACAGGGATCTGGGCAGATTCATGGGCGTCTGTGGAGAGGGTCGGCAGTGATCTATGCGCAACAGCCTCCTAGGTTTCCCAGGCCTTCGGCGGCCGCCGCCACCCCGATCCGCGTGCGTCCGATCCGTTTCCTGCTCCCCGGCACCACCGGTCGCTTTCGCGGCGGCGGTCTGCTGGTGGAACTGCAGACCGCACGGCTGACGTCCCAGCTGACCCCCACCGAGGTGGTCACCTACCGGCAGCGGGAGCCCGACCACCCGTTCCTGGATGATCTGCTGGCCCGGGAGAGGGCGCCCGGGGACGCCCTCTGGATCGTCAGCTGGGGGTTCGACGTGCCCCGCCTGCTGCGGCGACTGCGGGGCAGGCCCCTGGCGTACCACGCCCACAGCAGCGGCTACGGGTTCTCTCTGCCCCCCGGCGTGCCGCTTCTGGCGGTGAGCCGCAACACCCTTGGCTACTGGGGCGACCGGGCCCCCCGCAATCCCTTGTTCCTGGTGCCGAACGCGCTCCAGCCCCAGTGGCTGGAGCGGGGCAACCGGGCGGCCCCCGTGGGCTGCGGGCGCCCCATCGACGTTCTGGTGCAGCAGCGCAAAAGCAGCGACTACCTTCTGGAACAGCTGGTGCCGGCCCTGCGCCGGCGCGGGTTGCGGGTGGAGGTCCAGAGCGGCTGGGTGGACGATCTGGTGGATCTGTTCAACAGTGCGGCCGTCGTCCTGTACGACTCCGCCGACTACTGGCGCGGCCGGGGGGTGAGCGAGGGTTTCGGCCTGCCGCCGCTGGAGGCGATGGCCTGCGGCTGTGTGGTGTTCAGCAGCCTCAACCACGCCCTGGCCGATAGCCTCGATCCTGGGGTGGTGGGCCACCAGATCGGCTGCGGCAGCCTGGAGCATGATTTGGAGAGGATTCAGGCGGCGGTGGCCGACCCGCTGGCCTGGCTGCCGCCGCCGGCCCGGCTCGCCAGCCTGCTGGAAGCCAGCAGCGAGCCGGTGCTTCAGGAGCGCTGGCATTCGGCCCTGGAGGCCATCGATGCCCACTGGACCCACCTGCTGCTGGAGGGGGCGTCACCGCTGCGCTCGCCTCCCCTGCTGGCCGTGCGGATCGACCAGTGGCGGCGGCGGTTTTCGGCCATGTGGCGATCACTGAACTGACTGGCTGGAGTGGGGGCGGCCCTTCTGGCTGCACGGGTACGATTCCCGCAAAAGTCCGACCAGATGTTTCGCAAAAGCCAAACCTTCAAGAGTTTGGTGCGGCTTCTGGCCCAATTGCCGACGCGCCGTAAGCGCGCGTTGATCCGGCTGATTCCCCTGGCAATTCTCGCCGGAATTGCTGATCTGGTCGTGGTGGCCCTGGTGGCCCGCCTGTTCACGGTGGTCGTTGGTGGTGAGAATCGTCCTTCCATCCCCTGGGAAGGTTTGGTTCCGGAAGACCCCCGGGTCAAGGTTGTGGTGCTGGTGGTGGCCTTTGTGGCCGCTGCCTGGTTCTCTTCGCTTTCAAAACTTCTGCTGCGGGCCTTCCAGCTGCGGCTGAAGGCGTTGATCTGGCGTGATCTTTCCGACATGGCTCAGCGGAAGTTGATTGCCCAGCCCTACGTCTATTTTCTGGGCGAGTCGAATTTAGACATTTCCGCGAAGGTGTTGATCAATGTGTCGCGTGTCGCGGACATTGTCGTGTTGCCGCTGCTGCAGTTGGCCAGTGGTGTGTTTGTGATCACCCTGCTCTCCGCGGGCATGCTGATCGTCGGAAAGTTGCTGGCTGTCGTGTTGATCCTGGGGCTTCTGGCTGGTTACCTTCTGATCTCCACGGCCATCACCCCTTTTCTGCGCTTTGCGGCACGGCAAAGAATCCTACTCGAGGTCCGCACCAACACGATTCTCTCCGAATCGATGCGCACAATCCTCGATGTGCAGCTCACCGGCTCGGAGCCCTACTTCGAGCGCCATTATCAGGAGGCGGGCCTTGACACGGTTCCGTTCATCTGGAAGGCGGATGTCCTGCCGGAAACACCACGGGCGTTGATCGAACCCCTGGGAATCACAATGATCTTCGCGGCGGGCATGCTGCCCTTGTTGGCCAATCCCGATCCGGGCGCGCTGCTGAAGATCATTCCGTTCCTGGCCACCGTGGCTGTCACCTCCCTCAAGCTCACCCCCCCCCTTCAGGACAGTTTCCGGGCCATCACCTCCTTGCGGGCGGGCCTGCCCGACCTCGAGGAGACCCTCAAGTTGATCGAATTGCCCGAGGGACGGCTCACCATCCGCTCCGAAGGGGTGCCCTCCCCGGATGGGGTGATGCCGAAACGGGCGATCCGCCTCAGCAACGTCAGTTACCGCTATCCCGGTTCCGATGTGAATGTCCTCCATGACATCTCAATGTCGATTCCCGTTGGCTCCCGGGTGGCTTTCGTCGGTGCTACGGGCAGCGGCAAGACAACAACGGCCAACCAGCTTCTCTGCCTGTTGCGGCCCAGCTCCGGCACCCTCAAGCTGGATGGCATTGAAGTCGTCGACGCCGATGTTCCGGCTTGGCAGGCAAACTGCGCCTACGTACCCCAGGCCATCAATCTTTTGAATGGCAACATCATCGAGAACATCGCCTTTGCCGAGGAGGTAGATGCGGTCGATCAGATGCGGGTCTGGGAGGCCCTCCAGGCCGCGCAGCTAGCCGATATCGTCGCCGAGCTTCCGCTTGGCCTGTTCACGCCGATCGGCGACAACGGCATCCGGCTGTCCGGCGGGCAGCGGCAACGGCTGGCCCTGGCACGTGCCTTCTACCGTAATTCCAAGTTCCTGGTGCTGGATGAGGCCACAAGCGCACTTGATAACCGCACCGAATCCGAGGTGATGGATGCCATTGAGGTGATTGGCCGCCGCTGCACCCTGGTGGTGATCGCCCATCGCCTCTCTACGGTGATGCGCTCTGATTGCATCTTTGAATTCGAAGCCGGTCGCATCAAGGCTTCCGGCACCTTCGACCAACTGCGGCAACACTCCGATACGTTCAACGACCTGGCTTCATTTGAGCGGCGACTGTCCAGTCCGCTTGGCTGATGGTTATGGCCTTCAATGGAGGGCTGATGATCAAGTGTCTTTGAGTCAATTAAGGTCGCTAGTTCTATGGATTTCTCCTGCATCTGATCCGGTCAGCACGATGATCAGGTGGGGCTGCTAACGTCAAAAATGAAACCTCTGCGCCGGAGCCTGTGAGTTTTCTGGCCGGTCTGAACGAGGCCCAGCGTCGGGCGGTCGATCACCACACCGGTCCATTGCTGGTGGTCGCCGGTGCCGGCAGCGGCAAGACCCGGGCGCTCACCCACCGCATCGCCCACCTGATCGGCCACCACGGGGTGGACCCGGCCCAGGTGCTGGCCGTCACCTTCACCAACAAGGCCGCCCGAGAGATGAAGGAGCGGCTGGAGGTCCTGCTGGCCCAGCGCCTCGCCCAGAGCCAGTTCGGCCAGCCCTGGAGCACCCTGCCGGCCCGCGAGCAGAAGCAGCTGCGCAGCCGCATCTACCGGGAGGTGATCAAGGACCTCTGGATCGGCACCTTCCACGCCCTGTTCGCCCGGCTGCTCCGCTTCGATATCGACAAGTACCGCGACCCCGAGGGGCTTACCTGGACGCGCCAGTTCTCCATCTACGACGAGAGCGACGCCCAGAGCCTGGTCAAGGAGATTGTCACCCAGGAGATGCAGCTCGATCCCAAGCGCTTCGAGCCGAAGAAGGTGCGCTGGGCGATCAGCAGCGCCAAGAACCAGGGCTGGCTGCCCGAGCGCCTCGAGGAGGAGCATGCCGGCCCCCGGGGCAAGCATGAGGCCGAGGCCTACCGCCGTTACCGCCGTGCCCTGGCGGCCAACAATGCCCTCGATTTTGACGACCTGCTGCTGATGCCCGTGCAGCTGCTGCAGCAGAACGAGCAGATCCGCCACTACTGGCACCGCCGCTTCCGCCACGTGCTGGTGGACGAATACCAGGACACCAACCGCACCCAGTACGACCTGATCAAGCTGCTGGTGGCCAACGGCCATCCCCCCGAGCACTTCGACGACTGGGAGGGCCGCTCCGTGTTCGTGGTGGGCGACGCCGACCAGAGCATCTACAGCTTCCGGGCCGCCGACTTCACGATCCTGATGGGGTTCCAGAAGGAGTTCGGCGACGGCTCCCTCGACGGGGCCACCGGCACGATGGTGAAGCTGGAGGAGAACTACCGCTCCACCGCCACGATCCTGGAGGCGGCGAACGCCCTGATCGCCAACAACAGCGAGCGCATCGACAAGGTGCTGCGGCCCACCCGCGGCGAGGGGGAGCCCATCAGCCTCACCCGCTGCGACGACGAGATCGCCGAGGCCGAGGCGGTGGTGCATCGGATGCGGATGCTGGAGGCGGCCCACCCGGAGCTGCGCTGGGGAGACATGGCCGTGCTCTACCGCACCAACGCCCAGTCCCGCGCCATGGAGGAATCGCTGGTGCGCTGGGGCCTGCCCTACATCGTCGTGGGGGGCCTGCGCTTCTACGACCGCCGCGAGATCAAGGATGTGCTCGCTTATTTGCGCCTGCTGGTCAACCCGGCCGACACCGTCAGCCTGCTGCGGGTGCTGAACGTGCCCCGGCGGGGCATCGGCAAGACCACCATCGAGCGGCTCACCGATGCGGCCAACCAGCTGGGGCTGCCCCTGTGGGAGGTGGTGAGCGATCCGGAGGCGGTGCGCTCCCTCGCCGGCCGTTCCGCCAGAGGCGTCCTCCAGTTCCAGGAGCTGATCTCCGACCTGAGCCGTCGCCTGCAGGATGCTCCCCCCTCCGAGCTGGTGCAGCGGGTGATGGAGCAGAGCGGCTACCTGGCCGAGCTGCTGGCCGAAGCCACCGACGAATCGGAGGAGCGGCGCCGCAACCTGCAGGAGCTGGTGAATGCGGCCCTCCAGTACCAGGAGGAGAACGAGGAGGGCTCGCTGGAAGGGTTCCTGGCCTCCGCCGCCCTGGCCAGCGATGCCGACAGCAAGGACACCGAGGCCGACCGGGTCACCCTGATGACCCTGCACGCCAGCAAGGGGCTGGAGTTCCCGGTGGTCTTCCTGGTGGGGCTGGAGCAGGGCCTGTTCCCCAGCTACCGCTCCCTGGAGGACCCCGCCGCCCTCGAGGAGGAGCGCCGTCTTTGTTATGTGGGGATCACCCGGGCCAAGGAACGGCTCTTCCTTTCCCACGCCAGCGAACGGCGGCTCTGGGGCGGCATGCGGGAGCCGGCGGTGCCCTCGGTGTTTCTCTCCGAGCTGCCCGAGGCCCTGCTGCAGGGCGACATCCCCCGCAGCGGCGGCGCGGCCCTGCGCCGGGAGCAGCGGCTGGAGCGGCTCACCCGGGTCGACCGGGACGACAGCCAGCGGGTCGCGGCTGGAGGGGCGGCCGGCGATCCCGCCAATGCGGTGCGGCGCCGCAGCGCGGTCCGAGCCTGGGCCGTCGGGGATCGGGTGCGGCACAGCAGCTTCGGCGAGGGCCACGTCACCCATCTGTTCGGCAGCGGAGAGAAGACGTCCATCGCCGTGAAGTTCGAGGGCATGGGGCCGAAGATCCTCGATCCGCGCCTGGCTCCGATCGAACCGGTATGACCCTGCCGCTGGTCACCGCCGTGGTGCCCACCCGCAACCGTCGCGAGCTCACCCTGCGATTCCTGGAGCGCATGGCGGCCCAGACCTATCCGGCCCTGAGGATCGTGGTGGTGGATTCCCAGTCCAGCGATGGCACCGTGGCAGCGATCTGCCAGCGGCATCCGCAGGTGACGGTGGTGGCTGCCGGCGACCGGGATTTCTGGGCCGGTGCCACCAACCGGGGCGTCCGGCGCGCCCTGGCGGCCGGCACCGACTACGTGCTCACCATCAACGACGACGCGGTGGTTTCTGAGGATTATGTGGAGCGGATGGTGGCCCTGGCCCAGCGCCACGACTGCGGGATCCTGGGCAGCCGCATCGATCTTCTGGCCGAGCCTGGGCGGATCTGGGCCCTGGGCACCCGCACCGACTGGGGCACGGACCGTTTCCTGCGCCTGGCCCACCACGACGACCTGGCCAGTCAGCTGGATCCGGCGCTGACGGCCGCCGAGGTGCTCGAGGCCGAGGCGATGCCGGGGAACGGCGTGCTGATCTGTCAGGAGGTCTTCCGCCGTGTCGGCCTCTACGACGCCCGCTGGCTGCCCCACTACCACGCCGATTCCGAGTGGGTGATGCGGGCGGTCCGCCAGGGCATCGACGCCCGCGTGACCCCGGGGGTCGTGGTCCTCAACGACTTCGGGGATGAGCAGAAGCTTCTGCCCCTGGGCAGCCTGCGGGGTCTGCTGTTCACCTTCTTCCACCCCAAGTCCCACCTCTACCTGCCGGCGGTGGCCGCCATCCTCTGGCGCCACTGTCCGCCGGCCCAGCGCTGGCTCACCCTGCGGGCCCTGGCGGGCCGCTTCCTCAGGATGAAACGGTGAAGGAGGTGCGGGGGTGGGGCGGCTCCGGCCGGCGCAGGAGCCGCCGCCAGCACCAGCGCAGGTAATCCCCCAGTCCCCACCAGCGGCCCCGGGCCCGCTCCGGATCGGAGAGGCAGAAGCTGAGGGGGCGGACGGCGTAATAGAGCAGGTTCAGCAGCAGGGCCAGGGGCGTGGCGTGGCGATGCAGGAAGTACAGCTTGCTGAAGGTGGCGTGCTGGTACTTGGCCCGAGGGGCCCGCTGGGTGATCGCTGACACCTGATGCTCCACCAGCACGGCCTGGGTGACCCGCAGGCAATAACCCTGCTGGTGGTGGCGTTCGGAAATGTCGGCGTCCTCGTAATCCAGAAAGTACTGCGGATCGAACTGGGGGCAGTCCCGGAAAATCCCCAGCCGGAAAAGCATGCTGCAGCCGGACATCCAGCGGGTGGGCCAGGTGCGGACCGGCAGGGGGCGGCAGTCGTCGGCGGGGAAGCGATGGCGCAGGCTCCCGGTCCAGCGGTTGAAGCTGCCGTGGCTGAACCAGACCTCGCCCCGGGGGTCCCGGATCCGGGTGCCGAGCATGGCGATCTGCTCATCGTCACGCAGGCATTGCCTGACGTAGGCGATCGCACCGGGGTCCAGGCGGGCATCGGGATTGATCAGCCAGGCCAGGGCCGATCTGTCGGTCTGCCAAACATGGCGGAGCCCCAGATTGCAGCCGCTGCCGAAGCCGAGGTTGGCGCCCGCCTCGATCAGCTGGACCGCCATTGGGATGGGAGCGGCCTCGTTCCATTGGCGCAGACTTTGATCGGAAGGGGAGTTGTTGACGATGACGAACCTCAGTGAACCGAGGTCCTCCTCGCTGGCGATGACCGCCTCAATCAGGCCACGAATGTAATCGCCACAGTGGTAGTTCACTGTGATGAAGTGGATGGGGACGTGGTCCTCGGATTGGATCCCCATCAGGCGAACGGCATGGCGCTCAGGCTCCTGCTGGAATCATTCATAGGTAGAGGGGTAAACGAACGCGCCGGTGATCCCCTTGATGGCCGCTTCCCGTAGACGGTTGTCGTAGCTCAGGGGCACACCTCGGATGTACATCAGATCCTTGAACTCGTCGACAAGATTCTCAATCCGTGTGCCATCCTCGACTCCAAGGGATTGCCTCGCAGCCTCTCGGAACAGGCTGATCGCCTGGGCCATGGTGTAGCTGCCGGCGGTGCAGAGATCATGCTTCACGAATGGACAGTGAAGATAAATTGGGTAGAGAAAGGCTGCAATATGGCTTGGATTTCCATTCTCGATCAGATCGGCAACGCTGTAGAGCTGAGCGCCTGTGAGAGTCTTGTGCTGATCACTCTGCTGCATCAGCTGTTGCAGGGAATAACCGATCTTGCGTCGCTGGGAAGTTCGCGCCGGTGAGGGCATGAGCCGGAACACCTCTTCAGCAGGCACCCCGCCTTGAGAGGCGAAATGGGTCTCGAGAGCCTCCTGCAACTTGTCACTTGTGTAAAGTGTGTCGACGGATTGGAAACGCCTATAAACCCTTTGGGAAAGTGCAATCTCGCCATTGTAAATGCAATGGCCCCGATGGGAAAGTGGCAGATAGTCCTTCCAGAACTGCAAGAATGTTCTGGAGCGGAAGACCTCCGGCTTGAGAACCTGGAAATAGGATTGGTAGTGGGTCTGAATCTGATGACTGATGTGGCTGAACAGAGCCTGCTTCTCGCCAGCGGCGAAGTCCTTCAGCGCAGCAACGAGCGCCTGAGCATTGCGGCCCGGAATGAACTGCATGGAGTCATTGGCGATGCACAGCAGTTGGCAGCGCTCCAGATGCCCTTCGCCATGAAGCAGCAGCACCCCATCCCTGAAGCCACCGAAATCCCGCCCGATGTTGCGACGATCAAAGACACGCCAGCAAATCCCTTCAAGGGCCAGGGCAGTCTCTGGATTGGTAACCTCGTTGTTGATATAGACAACCTCAAAACCTGCCTGCTTGAGCGCTTCGATGTAGGATCGGTTGGAGTGGGTCAGCCGTTTGGCATAGGCAATGAAGAGGGCAATTCGTTCAGGAGTATCGCCGGATGCGCTAGCCCTGCTTGTAGATCCAGGGTGCTTCAGATCGGCTTGGAGCTGGATCGGCTGGAGACGCTTTTCCGGCGTACTGCGGCGGCCGTGTGGACCAATCCAAAAGTCGATCTGGGCCTGAAGATAGTCGCTAAGGATGAAGATCTTGATCTTGATCTTCTTCCACAGGCCCAGGGGGGCCTTGAGGATCTTCTTGAAGCTGTCAGTCATTCCATGCGACCCTTGCGGCGTGGGCCTGATTCCGCAGGCTCCGGCTCAGGTGGTGGGCATCATTCATTGAGCATCAGGGCTGAAGCGACACCATGATTTCCCTATCGTCATCAGGCGCGATGTCGATCGGCCGAGTGTACCGTGCGCCTTCTGGACACCGCTCCATGGCCCTGCTGCGATGACGGTCTCCGTGATCGATCTCCAGGATCTCTGCCTGCCTCCTCGTCTGCTGGCCACGTTCCACCGCTCAAGCGACTGTGCGGGGCTGGCGGTCGTGGGCGGTGCCGTGCGGGACCTGCTGCTGCACAGGGTGCACCTTGATCCCCTCCGGGGCTTGCCCGACCTCGACCTGGTGGTGGAGCTCGCTCCGCAGGCCGATCCGGCCGATCCGCGGCCGGCGGCCCATCGCCTGGCGGAGACGTTGCTTCGGGAAACGCCCGCCGAGGCGGTGGGCTACTGCCAGTTTCACCGCAGCTTCGGCACGGTGGAACTGGAGCTTGATGAGATCCGCCTGGATCTGGCCTCGGCCCGGAGCGAAACCTATCCCGCCCCCGGGGAGAACCCCATCGTTTCCTATGGCTCCCTGGAGGACGATCTCGCCCGCAGGGACTTCAGCATCAATGCGATGGCCCTGGTGTTCGCCAGCCCAGGGCAGGGCCTGCGCCTGCTGGATCCCCACGGCGGCGGCGCTGATCTGGCCCACCGGCAGCTGCGCCTCCTGCATGACCGGAGCCTGGAGGACGATCCCACCCGCATTGTGCGGGCTGCCCGCTACGCCGCCCGGCTGGGGTTCACCCTGGCTCCCGCCAGCCAGGAGCAGCTGCGCTCCACCCTGGGCCGCTGGCCCTGGGGGCAGGGCAGCGGCCCAGGAGGTGCTGGCCGGGTGCCTCCCGCCCTGGGGACCCGGCTACGGATGGAACTGGAGCTGCTGCTCGAGCGGGAGCCCTGGGAGGAGGCCCTGGCCTGCCTGCAGGCCTGGGGCGCCCTCGTGCTGGTGGACCCGGCTCTGCAGGCCGACACCAGCTGGCGTCGCCGCCTGCGCTGGGCCCGGCGCAGCGGCTTGCCGCTCCTGGCGGCGCTGCTGGCTGGCAGTGACGCGGCCACGACCGTGGCGACACGGCTTCAGCTGCCCCACGGGCAGCAACGGTTGCTGGCCCAGCTGGCCCTGCTGCGCCAGGCCTGGCAAGTCTGTGCGGCGAGGCCCAGCACGGCCCTGGCCTGGAGCACCTTTCTGGAGCAGCCGGGTTGGTCCCCCGAGGCCGTCGCCCTGGCGCTGGTGAGCGGAGCGCTCCCCCGGCGCCCCCTGCTGCGCTGGTGGTTCCGCTGGCGCCATCTGGCCTCCCCGATGGCGGCGGCCGATCTGATCGCCTCCGGCCTGCCGCCAGGACCGGTCCTGGGGGAGCGGCTCCGCCAACTGCGGGGCGAGCGGCTGCGGCTGGAGCGGGTCTGACCCTTTGCGGCGGGTGGGCGAAGGTCCCCTAGGGTCTCGATCCAGCGGCTTTCCCTGCGCCGAATGCCTGCGCTGACCGATTCCTTGGCTCCGTTGCTGCTGGCCATCGCGGCGCCGCTGCTGTGGGGATGGCGCTGGGGGCGACCCACCTGGCAGGTGCTTCTTCTCGGTGTGGGCTCCTGGGCGGCCATCGGCTGGCTGTCCCTGCTGCCGGGCGGGCCCAGCCTGCGCCAGGCCTACGGGCTGCTGGTGCTGGTGGACCTGCTGGTGGTGGTGGCGGCCCTGGCCATCCGGCCTCGCCGATGGCGCGATCGACTGGCGGATCATGCCCTGGCACGGCCATTGCTGGCGGTCCTGGCCCCCGCGCTGCTCTGCGCGGTTGCCCTGGGGTGGCGCGGAGTGATTCTGGAGTTTCCCTCGGATGGTTTCGTTTACTACGCGACCTATTTCGGCAGCGATCTGCTGGAGACCGTGCGTCTCGACCCGTTGCGTTACAGCGCACCGGCCAACTGGTTCTTCACGGCGGCCAGCTACCTGTTCGGCTTCCCTGAGGCTCTGGCGCCATGGCGGGCCAGCCTGCTGGCGGCCCTGAACACCTTTCTGGTGCTGCTCGCCAGCGGCCAGCTCAGCCTGCGGCTCACCGGCAAGGTGTCCCTCAGCTGGCTCATGGCCCTGCTGTTCCTGCTGGGCATGGGTCACCAGAACTTTTCCTTCTTCCATCAGATCGCCCTCAACGGCACCCTCCCCGGGCTGGCCCTGGTGCTGGCTGGTGCCACCCCCTTGCTGGGGTTGTTGCAGGCCAGGGCATGGCCGGGGGCTCGCCGGGTGGGTCAGGCGACAGCCGTGCTGCTGGTTCCCGGGTATCTCGCTTATCACGCCCATGGCGTGACGGCCTTTCTCACAATCAATCTGCTGATCGTGGCCAGCGCCGCCAGCCTGGTGCTCTGGCCCTCACGGCAGCGCCTGATGCTCGGCACTGCTGGGGCCGGATTGCTGCTGCTAGTCCTCAACCGGATGCCCTGGCACCCAAAGCTCGAGTCGTTCTACGACTGGCCGGAGCCCATGCGCTTCGTTCACGATTACCGGTTTCTGGGCCATCACTTCTTCTATTTCTGGCCCAGCTTGCCGGTGGCCACCTGGGAGCCGGTCTTCCTGGCCGCACTGGGGTTTTCGGGGGTTTGCCTCGGCCTTTGGCGGAGCTGGCGGCAACCCCCCGGCGCGGTGCTGGCCATGGCCTTGCTGGCGCCGCTGGTGCTGCTGGAGTGGTGGGCCCCCTTCATCAATGATCTGGTCTTCAAGCTGATTGAGCCGGACAGTGCCTATCGGCTGGTCTGGACCAGCCTGTTCTGGATCAGCATCCCCGCAATGGCCTGGGCCCTGGATCGCAGGTGGCAGGCGGGACGCCGCCCCCGAGCCGTTCTGATGGCCACCCTCTCCGGCCTGCTCGCCGTGCTGGCCTTCCCTTTGGAGCTGCGGGGCCGCCCCAACATCTTCGTGTCCAAAGTTCCCCACCTGCTCACTTCCCTGGAGGAGGTGCGCCAGGCGGACGGGACCACCATCGAACCGCTCCTCGGGCCGTTGCGGGAGCTGTGTGACCGGGAGCGCCTGCTGGCGGGCAGGACGTTGCTGAGCGATCCCTATGTCGGAGCGGTGCTGGGCACACGCCAGTGCCTGACTCCCGTGGCGGCCAGGGACATCACCAAGCTGGCGGCGTCGACGGTGGAGACGGGCCAGTATTCGGGGCTGCGCAGCGCCCTGGGCTCACCCGCCTCCCTGAGGGCCTGGCTCGATGGGCGCCGGGTGGATGTGGTGGTGCTGCGCGAGGCCTACGTGCCCTATGCAAGCCGGATTGCCCGGGCCAGCAACCACTGGCAGCCGGATCTGGTCAGCCGCTACGCCGATCTGTCCCTCAACAGCCTCACAACCCACCAGTTGCAAAGGGTGGGTTTCCGGCAGGTGAGGCGCGGCCAGGGGGTGCGGATCTACATCAGGACAACTGTTGCGCCGCGATGAGACTGTTGCGCCGCGATGAGCTTTCCTGTGGACTGCCGGTCCTCGTTCGGTAACCGTGGGGATTGGCGCTCTGCCAGGCCCAGCCATCGCGGCAGATGTCCGCCAGGGAGCGCCGGGTCCGCCAGCCCATGCGACGCTCCGCCTGGCTGGGATCGGCGACACTCACGGCGGAATCACCAGGCCGGCGTGCCACCACGGCATAGGGCAACGTCAGGCCATTGGTGGTTTCGAAGGTCCGCAGCAGCTCGAGCACCGAATGGCCCTCGCCGCTGCCCAGGTTGAGGGTGAGCAGCTGGGGCGGTTCCTCCTGGAGCACCTCGAGGGCCCGGCCGTGGCCTTCGGCCAGGTCCATCACGTGCAGGTAGTCGCGGACGCCCGTGCCATCGCCCGTGGGCCAGTCGCCGCCGAACACCTCCAGGTGCTGCTGGCGCCCACCCGCCACCTGACAAAGGAAAGGAAACAGATTGTTGGGCCGGCCATTGGGGTCTTCGCCGATGCGTCCGCTGGGGTGGGCGCCCACGGGATTGAAGTAACGCAGCAGGGCGATGCGCCACCCCGGGGCACTGGCAGCCACGTCGGTGAGCATTCTCTCGACGGCGGCCTTGGTGTAGCCATAGGGATTGATGGGTTGCAGCGGGGCCGTCTCGGGGATCGGCACCGTGTCGGTGGTGCCGTAAAGGGTGGCGCTGCTGCTGAAGACGAGCGTCTGGCAGCTGTTTCGGCCCATGGCCTCCAGAAGCCGGACCGTGCCGGTGACATTCACGTCCCAGTAACGCAGTGGCTCGGCCATCGATTCGCCCACAGCCTTGAGGCCGGCGAAGTGGAGCACGGCGCTGATGCCGCCGCCCCCGTCCTGGAAGGCACGATCGAGATCCTGCTGGGAGCGCACATCCCCCCGGATCAGGGTGAGACAGCCACCCCCAGGCGCCGCCGCCGACCAGTGATCGGCAGCGTCCTGCCGCCAGGGCTCCAGACCCGCCAGCTCGGCCACACGGCGCAGGGCCTCGGCACTGCCGTTGCTGAAATCGTCGAGCACGACCACCTGATGGCCGGTTTCCAGCAGGGCCAGGCAGGTGTGGCTGCCGATGAATCCGGCTCCCCCCGTGAGCAGGACCTTGGTCAAGAAACGGCTCCCCGTCAGGCTGTCGATCACAATTTACTTGCCCTTAACCTCTTCCACCGCCAACCTTCTTGCCGTGCTCCACACCCGGCCCCGGCGAAAGCCAGTCGATGGAGGTAATGTCCTTGATGAACTGCCATCCCCCATGGATCCGGCCCCTTCGCCGATTCGCACCATCTGTTGCATAGGTGCGGGCTACGTGGGGGGGCCCACGATGGCGGTGATCGCCGACCGTTGTCCAGAGATTCAGGTCACGGTGGTGGACCTCAATGCCGAGCGGATCGCGGCCTGGAACGATCCGGATCTGGCGCGCCTGCCGGTCTACGAACCCGGGCTGGATGCGGTGGTGGGCAGGGCCAGGGGGCGCAACCTCCACTTCACCACTGAGGTGGATGCGGCCATTGCCGGCGCTGACATTGTGTTCCTCTCGGTCAACACCCCCACCAAGACCAGGGGCGTTGGGGCCGGACAGGCCAGCGACCTGCGCTGGATCGAGGTATCGGCCCGTCAGGTGGCCGCTTCCGCCCGGGGCCACACGATCGTGGTCGAGAAGAGCACCTTGCCGGTGCGGACGGCGGAAACGGTGAAGGCGATTCTGGGGGCTGCCCAGCAGAACCTCCCGGAGGGCGATCGCAGTCAAGCCAAGACCTTCGCCGTCCTCTCCAATCCCGAATTCCTGGCCGAGGGCTCGGCGATCGCCGACCTCGAGGCCCCCGACCGGGTGCTGATCGGCGGTGAGGACCCTGCGGCGATCGAATCCCTGGCCGGGATCTACGCCACCTGGGTGCCCCAGCAGCGGATCCTGCGCACCAATCTCTGGAGCAGCGAGCTCTCCAAGCTCACCGCCAACGCCTATCTGGCCCAGAGGATCTCCTCGATCAACAGCATCGCCGCCCTGTGTGAGGCCACCGGGGCCGACGTGCGCGAGGTAGGCCGCGCCATCGGCACCGATTCCAGGATCGGCGCCAAGTTCCTGCAGGCCGGACCCGGCTTCGGCGGCAGCTGCTTCCAGAAGGACATCCTCAACCTGGTCTACCTCTGCCGCCACTACGGCCTTGAGGAGGTGGCGGGCTACTGGGAGCAGGTGGTGACCCTCAACACCTGGCAGCAGGACCGCATCGCCCGGCTGGTGGTCCAGCGCCTGTTCGGCACCGTCACCGGCAAGCGGCTGGCGGTGCTGGGCTTCGCCTTCAAGGCGGACACGAACGACACGCGGGAGGCTCCCGCCATCCGCATCTGCCAGAACCTGATCGAGGAGGGGGCAAAGCTTGTGATCGTGGATCCCAAGGTGTCGCCCGCCCAGATCGCCGCCGACCTGGGCCAGCCCCCGTCGGCGGCCGACGGCGGTTGGCAGGCGGCGGCGTCGCCCCTGGAGGCGGCCACCGGCGCCGACGCCGCGCTGATCCTCACCGAATGGGGCGATTACGCCAGCCTCAACTGGAATGCGATCGCCGCGGTGATGCGGCGCCCGGCCTGGCTGTTCGACGCCAGGGCCATCGCCGATGCCGCTGCCGCCCGCGCGGCGGGGCTTAACGTCTGGCGGGTGGGTGAGGGCTGAGTGACGCGGCGCAATCTGATCACGGGCGGGGCCGGTTTCCTTGGCTCCCATCTGGTCGACCGACTGATGGAGGCTGGGGAGGAGGTGATCTGCCTCGACAACTTCTACTCCGGCCGCAAGGACAACATTCGCCACTGGCTGGGTCACGCCAACTTCGAGTTGATCCGCCACGACGTCACCGAGCCGATCCGCCTGGAGATCGATCGCATCTGGCATCTCGCCTGCCCGGCCTCTCCGGTTCACTACCAGTCCAATCCGATCAAGACCGCCAAGACCAGCTTCCTCGGCACCTACAACATGCTCGGCCTGGCGCGTCGCGTCGGCGCCCGGTTGCTGCTGGCCAGCACCAGTGAGGTCTATGGGGATCCGGAGGTCCATCCCCAGCCCGAGAGCTACCGGGGCTGCGTCAACACCATCGGCATCCGCTCCTGCTACGACGAAGGCAAGCGCATCGCCGAGACGCTCTGCTTCGACTACCAGCGCATGCACGGCACCGAGATCCGTGTGATGCGGATCTTCAACACCTACGGGCCCCGCATGCTCCCCGACGACGGCCGGGTGGTGAGCAACTTCATCGTTCAGGCCCTGCAGGGTCAGTCCCTCACCCTCTATGGCGACGGCAGCCAGACCCGCTCCTTCTGCTACGTCGATGACCTCATCGAGGGCATGATCCGGCTGATGAATGGCGACCACACCGGCCCGATCAACATCGGCAACCCCGGTGAATTCACCATCCGCCAGCTGGCCGAACGGGTCCGGGAGCGCATCCAGCCCGGCCTGGAGCTCACCACCCAGCCCCTGCCCCAGGACGATCCCCTGCAGCGCCAACCCGTGATCGACCTGGCCCGCGAGCTGCTGGACTGGGAGCCGAAGGTGAGCCTGCACGAGGGGCTGGAGTCCACCATCGCCTACTTCCGGGAACGCCTGCGGGCGGGCCGTTGACGGCGAAGGGGCCGATTCTGGTCACCGGGGTCGCCGGCTTCATCGGCGCGGCGGCCGCCGAGCGGTTGCTGGCCCGGGGCGAGCGGGTGGTGGGGCTCGACAATCTCAACGCGTACTACGACCCGGCCCTGAAACGGGCCCGGCTGGAGCGGCTGGAGGCCCTGGCTCCGGTCGGGGCTTTCGATCTCCATCGCCTCGATCTGGTGGACGCCGAAGCGGTGGCGGCCCTGTTCGCCGCCGAGCGTCCCTGCCGGGTGCTGCATCTGGCCGCCCAGGCCGGGGTGCGCCACTCGATCGACAACCCGGCGCTTTCTATCCAGAGCAATCTGGTGGGGTTCGGCACGGTTCTCGAAGGCTGTCGCCACGCTGGCGTTGAGCACCTGGTGTATGCCTCGAGCAGCTCGATCTACGGGGGCAACCGCCACATGCCCTTCCGCGAGCAGGACCCGGTGAACCATCCGGTGAGCCTGTATGCGGCCACCAAGAAGGCCAATGAACTGATGGCCCACACCTACAGCCATCTCTATGGTCTGCCGGCCACCGGGCTGCGCTTCTTCACCGTCTACGGCCCCTGGGGGCGGCCCGACATGGCACCGATGCTGTTCGCCAAGGCGATCCTGGCCGGTGAACCGATCAGGGTGTTCAACCACGGCCGCATGGAGCGGGATTTCACTTACATCGACGACATCGTCGAAGGGGTGATCCGCTGCCTCGACAAGCCCGCCACGGCGGATCCGTGCTTCGATCCGCTGCATCCCGATCCGGCCACGGCCGCCGCGCCCCACCGGATCTTCAACATCGGCAACAGCCAGCCGATCCCGCTGCTGCGCTTCATTGAAGTGCTGGAGCAGGCCCTGGGCCGCGAAGCGATCCGCGATCTGCAGCCGATGCAGCCCGGTGATGTGCCCGCCACCGCTGCCGACACCACCGCCCTGGAGGCCTGGGTGGGGTTCCGTCCCTCCACGGCGATTGAGACCGGGATCGGGCACTTCGCCGCCTGGTACCGCGCCTTCCATGGCGTCTGAGCCGACCCCTTCGGGCACAATGGATCGCTGCCGATCCGCACCGTCTTGAAACCGCTCCAGAGCCTGCGGGGCATGGTCGACCTGCTGCCCGGTCAGACCCCCTTCTGGCAGCGGATCGAAGCCACCGCCCGGGACCATTTCCGTCGGGCCGCTGTCGAGGAGATCCGCACGCCCCTGCTGGAGGTGACCGAGCTGTTCGCCCGGGGCATCGGCGAGGCCACTGACGTGGTGGGCAAGGAGATGTACAGCTTCGAGGATCGGGGCGAGCGCAGCTGCACCCTGCGGCCCGAGGGCACCGCCTCGGTGGTGCGGGCCGCCATCCAGCACGGCCTGGTGGCCCAGGGGCCCCAGCGGCTCTGGTATGGCGGCCCGATGTTTCGCTATGAGAGGCCCCAGGCGGGCCGGCAGAGGCAGTTTCACCAGATCGGCCTGGAGTTTCTTGGTCACGTCGATCCCCGCAGCGACGTGGAGGCCATTGCCATCGCCTGGGATCTGCTGGCCGATCTGGGGGTGGGGGGCCTTTCCCTGGAGGTGAACTCCCTGGGTAGTACCGACGACCGCCTGCGCTATCGCAGCGATCTGGTGGCCTGGCTGGAGGCCCATCGCGGGGATCTGGATCCCGACTCCCAGCAGCGCATCACGACCAACCCCCTGCGGGTGCTGGATTCCAAGAACCCCCAGACCCAGGCCCTGCTGGCCGGGGCCCCCACCCTGGCCGACGCCCTCAATGGCGAGAGCCGCGAGCGCTTCCTGCGGGTGCGTCAGGGCCTCGAAGCCCTCGCCATCCCGTTCACGTTGAATCCCCGCCTGGTGCGCGGCCTGGATTACTACGGCCACACCGCCTTCGAGATCACCAGCAGCCAGCTGGGGGCCCAGGCCACGGTCTGTGGCGGTGGGCGCTATGACGGCCTGGTGGAGCAGTTGGGCGGCCCACCCACGCCGGCCGTCGGTTGGGCCCTTGGGATGGAGCGACTGGTGCTGTTGCTCAGCCAGACACTGCACGACGAGGGCGCAGAACAGGGGCCAGTCGCGGCGCTCGACTTCTACGTGGTGAGCCGGGGGGTGGAGGGCGAGGCCTATGCCATGCGGCTGGCCCGCCAGTGTCGCCATCGGCCTGGGGAGCCGCTGGCCGTTCAGGTGGATCTCTCCGGCGCAGGCTTTGACAAGCAGCTGAAGCGGGCCCGCCGCAGTGGGGCCCGCTGGGCACTGCTGCTGGGGGATGAAGAGGCCGCCAATGGCAGCGTGCGGCTGATGTCCCTGGCGGCGGGCGGCGGGGGGCGGCCAGCTGAGGGGGAGGTGGGGCAGGGCGATCGCCTCCTGAGCGAGACGGAGTTCCTGGCGCTGAGCATTGATCAGATCAACGCCTGAGGGGACTCCGGCGCAAAAAAAGCGGCGCCATGAAAAAGGACGCTCCCGTTCATTGGAGCGTCCAACAATCTGATGATTCTCGACTCTGGGCTGAATCAGGCGGAACCGACGCCCACGTAGGAGCCGTAGAAGAACAGGCCGACCACGAAGATGACGGCCATGCCGCCGGCGGTGGCGACCAGCCAGAGGGGTAGCACCCCTTCGGTCCAACGGCTTTTCCAGGCCACGGCCGGGCGGCCATCGGGAAGGCGGTCGGGAATACGGCCGTCAGGAAGTGAGGATTTTTTGCCGCTCATGGATGGGTGCCTCCCGATCAGTTGAAGAAGTAGCTGGAGAAGAGGATGCCGATGACGAACACGAACAGCAGGCCCAGGTAGAGACTGGTGCGGTTCAGTTCGACCGGCAGGTTGTTGGGGTTGGAATTGCGCTGCATGGATGTCTCAGCGACGAACGAACTGCATGGCGGCCAGGGCACCCAGGAAGAAAACCGTGGGGATGCCGAGGGCGTGGACGGAGAGCCAACGCACCGTGAAGATCGGATAGTTGCGCGGCGTGGTGGGGGCGGTGGACTGGGTCATGGTTCCTGGAGGCGCAGATCAAGGCTGCTCTTGCCCTCGTAACGCTGGCTCACAACAGGAGCCTTGGTTTCCTGGGCCTGGAAATAGGCATCCGGTCGAGGCGTGCCGAAGGCGTCGTAGGCCAGGCCGGTGGACACGAACATGAAGCCCGCCAAAAAGATGGCCGGCAGGGTCACCGCATGGATGACCCAGTAGCGGATGCTTGTGATGATCTCGAAGAACGGGCGTTCCCCTGTGGAGCCGGCAGCCATAGCAACAAGCGTTCAGCCAGAAGATCCTAGGGGTCGGCCAGCGGCTGGCGGGAGCGGGTCGGGGGGTTGGTTACAGAGGGATGCAGTTGCCCCCCGTCCTCAGCCCACCCAGCGCAGCAGCACCCCCCGCTCGCCCAGCACGAAGCCGTTGCCGCCGGGGGCAAAGACGATCCGGGAGAAGTTGGTGGGCTGTTCGCTGCCCACCGGATCCCGCTGCCAGCTGGCGCCGGCATCGTTGCTCACCAGCAGGGTGCCGTTGCCGCCGCCGGTCCAGATGGCGCCGCGGGGATCCCAGGCCATGTCGAGGTAGCCATAGCCGTTGGTGATCGGGATCACGGGCTTGCTCCAGTCGCCGCTTTCGGTGGTTTCGGCGGTGCTCGGGTCACCGTCGAAGCGCAGCTGGGCTCCCCGGGCCACCATCCAGAGATGCCCGTCGGGCTGGAAGCCCATCGACTGCAGCCGCTGGCTGCTGACCCGCTGGTGCACCTGCCAGGCGGGCTGGCCGGGTGCCCAGGTGGCGAAGAAGTTTCCGAGGCTGCTGACACTCACGTAGTCGCCCTCGGGGCTGCGGCGCAGGTCGCGGATGGCGCCGGCGGCGTCACCCACCAGGGCCTGCCAGCTGGAGCCGGCATCGGCGGTGCGGTACACGGCACCCACGTTGGTAGCCAGCTCGGCGCTGCTCGGCCCCTGGGCCGTGACCAGATAGGGCTCACCCGGGAGCTTGGTGTCGAGCAGCAGGCGGCTCCAGCTCTTGCCGGCATCGTCGCTGTGCAGCAGCAGGCCCGGCTGGCCCACGATCCAGCCCTCATCGCCCCTGAAATCGATGCTGATCAGGCGGAAGTTCTCCTCTTCGGGCAGATCGAGGGCCCGCTCCTGCCAGCTGGCGCCGCCATCGTCGGTTTCCATGATCAACCGGTTGCTGCCGACCAGGAAGCCGTGGTCGGCGCTGGTGAAGGACACGTCGAGGGGGTTGGAGCGGGTGTCCAGGGGAACCGACTGCCAGGGGCTGGCGGCCGCCGTGGGCAGGCCCGTGGTGACGCAGCCCGTGAGGCCGAAGGAGAGCACCAGAGACAGCGCCAGGCTGAGCAGGGGGCGCAGCGGGCGGAGGAAGGCCATCAGCACTGGCATCAACGCAGGGAGTAGAGGGAGAGGAAGAAGGCGAACGCCAGGGCGAAACCGCCGAAGATCAGCACGTTCTTCTGGCCGGGGGTGAGGCGGTTCACCCCCAGGCCGAAGTTGAGGTTCTCCTCGAAGCCGCTGGGCTTGTTGCGGGGGCCGATGTCCTTGAAGGCGCCCACCCGGCTGCGGCAGACGGGGCAGCGGAAGCCCACCGGATCCAAGTCGAGGAAGGAGGTGCCGGCGGGTATGGCCAGCTTCTTGACCCCTTCGCCCGGGTCGTAGACGAAGCCGCAGCTGCGGCATTCGAAGCGGTGGCTGGCGGGGTCGTCGACGACGACGGCGTCGGGGGCCTCGATCGGCGCCTCGACGGGCGTCCCGGTCGGAGTCTCCATGGGCATCTCCGTGGGCGGTTCCGTGCTCATCCCATGCCTGGCCTTACCAAACGACTCTATCGACGGGGCCCCCTGTCCCCGCGGCCCCCCCGGACGGACTGCGCCAGCGGTCGTCGCGGCGACCGCCGCCCCCGGAGGCAGGTGGCAGAATGCGTGCCAGGTTGGGTCTGCCGATGTTCGTGCTC
Organism: Cyanobium sp. Cruz CV13-4-11; assembly: GCF_024346055.1. GTDB lineage: Bacteria > Cyanobacteriota > Cyanobacteriia > PCC-6307 > Cyanobiaceae > Cyanobium. Next base: position 2,196 of record NZ_JAGQCH010000027.1, on the reverse strand, counting down.
TCCGGCTACGACGCCTTTCTGGGCTTCCTGCTGATTTCGGCGGCGGTCCCGGTGCTGGCGCTGGTGGCCAACAAGCTGCTGGCCCCCAAGAGCCGAGCGGGGGAGCGCCAGCTCACCTATGAGTCGGGGATGGAGCCGATTGGCGGTGCCTGGATCCAGTTCAATATCCGCTACTACATGTTCGCCCTGGTCTTCGTCATCTTCGATGTCGAGACCGTGTTCCTCTATCCCTGGGCGGTGGCCTTCCACCGGCTGGGTCTTCTGGCCTTCATCGAGGCCCTGATCTTCATCTCCATCCTGGTGCTGGCCCTGGCGTACGCCTGGCGCAAGGGCGCCCTCGAGTGGAGCTGATCACCCCCCCACCATGACCCTCACCCCCTCTGCAGGCTCCCTGTCCGTCGATGCGCTTCGCGATCTGCGCGAGGCGAGCTGCGGCCCCGTGGGCGCCCCCGGCGTCACCGCCGACCTGTCCGAGAACATCATTCTCACCAGCCTCGACGACCTGCACAACTGGGCCCGGCTCAGCAGCCTCTGGCCGCTGCTGTACGGCACGGCCTGCTGCTTCATCGAGTTCGCGGCCCTGATCGGCTCCCGCTTCGACTTCGACCGCTTCGGTCTGGTGCCCCGCTCCAGCCCGCGCCAGGCCGATCTGCTGATCGTGGCCGGCACGGTCACGATGAAGATGGGACCCGCGCTGGTGCGGCTCTACGAGCAGATGCCGGAGCCCAAGTACGTGATCGCCGTGGGGGCCTGCACCATCACCGGCGGCATGTTCTCCGCCGACTCCACCACGGCTGTGCGCGGCGTCGACAAGCTGATTCCCGTCGATCTTTATCTGCCGGGCTGTCCGCCAAGGCCTGAAGCGATCTTCGATGCGGTGATCAAGCTGCGCAAAAAGGTGGGCAACGAAACCTTCGCCGAGCGCGGCAATCTGCGCCCCACCCACCGCTACTGCACCATCCCCCACCAGATGAAGCGGATCGATCCGATCGTCACCGGGGCCTACCTGCGGGCCGAAACCCAGCAGGCGGCCCTCGCCGCCGCTGCAGGCCTGCCGATGGCCGCAACCGTTCCTTCCACAACCCCTGCCTCTACCACCGATGCCTGAGGAGTCCTCGATCACGACCCCTGCCGCTGGGCCGGTGGGCACCTGGCTGGGCGGCCAGGGTTTTGATGCTGTGGCCCTCGGCCCCGACCATGACGGCGTGGAGATGCTGGGGGTCGAGCCCGCCGCTTTGCCCCTGGTGGCCACGGCCCTGAAGGCGGCCGGCTTCGATTATCTCCAGTGCCAGGGCGGCTACGACGAGGGACCGGGCTGCCGACTGGTGAGCTTCTATCACCTGGTGAAGATGGCCGCGATGCTGGAGCAGCTGGAGGCCCTGGCCGGTGGCAACGGTCCCCTGCCAGCTGATGTACGCCCAGAAGAAGTGCGCCTGAAGGTGTTCCTTTCCCGTGATGGTGCCCTGTCGATCCCCAGCCTCTACGGCCTGTTCCGCGGTGCCGACTGGCAGGAGCGCGAAACCTTCGACATGTTCGGCATCTCCTACGAGGGCCATCCCCATCCCAAGCGCCTGCTGATGCCTGAGGACTGGAAGGGGTACCCACTACGCAAGGATTACGTGCAGCCTGATTTTTATGAAATGCAGGATGCGTATTGATCGAATCATCGTCCACTGGCTGGATAGGTACCTCTGGCGAGTTTATTGGTGGTCTCTGGTTAGCCAATAAGTCTTCTGCTGGCAACGGAATCCATCTTCAGGGCATTGGCAAGATTGCAAAACCCTTAGATCCTGCCTGTTTTTGTGGGGCATATGAATAGATTTTCCGCTGATGCGAGTATCAGCAAGTCCAGGAAAAGATGATAATTTACCGACTGCTGGTCGGGTCCTCTTATACCAGTGCAAAGGCAGGCCATTCAGATTTTCGACTTCATGAACAAGAGTCAGTCGATGTCTAAAAAGCCCTTGGCGAATTCAAGGCAAGCATGGTCGTCCGTGCGGGCAACAATCCTTGGTCCTGCGGTTAAAATCGCCTTTCCAAAGAAGCTCTTGTAGTCCGACTCTATATAAGTAGGGCTTGCTGAAATTTCCCAAGTCACGCCAGGTCGTACTGCAGCTCTTACAGCATGAGCGTTGGTATGAGGGACGACTAGAACTTCAGATAGCAACTAATTGCAGGCAAGACGCTTCACATGCC
>NZ_JAGQCH010000026.1 GCF_024346055.1 Cyanobium sp. Cruz CV13-4-11 | reverse complement strand
AAGACGTACATTTACAGCTCAGCGAATTCTTCTAGCCCACAAATGGCTGATTTGCGCGCATTCTAGCGTAAGACTCTGGCTGGAACCAGCTGCGCTGCAGTAGATCTGGGTTCCTCAGCAAGCCCTACGTAACAATCGCTGCGCGAACTGGAAGCGAAGCTGCCACAATCGAAGCACTAATGATGGCAGAATGGATAATAGATTTGTACAATTTCATGGCTTTGCTTATTTTAAAATCAATTTTATCGGGGGGGGGATTGTCAAGCATTCGCCCAATCGAATCGGCATCTGGCAACAAGCGTCATGCCGGCGGCGCTCAGCCAGGCACCAGCCGCCGCCCCACCCGGGCCACGTGCTGAGCCAGGGATTCGGGCAGCTCGTGCCGCAGGGAGAGGTCGATGCTCCAGGGCAGCAGCAGGTCATCAAGGGCTCCCATCAGGCGCAGGCGTCCCTGGTGGCTCAGGCCCGGCGCCACCAGGGTGAGGTCGATGTCGGAGCCGGCGTGATGGCGGCCCATGGCCCTGGAGCCGTAGAGCCAAACCTCCTCCACGGCGGGCTCGGCACTGAGCAGGGCCAGCAGGCGGGCTGAGGCCTCCGGCGGCAGACCCGGTATCGCGGCGGGGGTAGCGGCCGCAGCGCCTGGAATCTCAGCCATGCCCCTCGCCAGCGGCAGTGGCTTGAACGCGCTCGCTCAGCACCAGGCGCAGCTCCTGAAAACAGGGCAGATAGCGAGTGGCCACTTGCTCGCTCACCTGCTCAGCGGTGCTCCGGAAGGCCAGCCTCAGGGTGTCACGCGATCCAATCAGGCCGGCGTTGCCCTCCGCCAACAGCAGGTCCCGCAGGGTGTTCCAGCCCAGCTCGAAACAGTATTCAAAAGCCTTGATCAGGCCCTGGCGCTCACGCTCATTGAGCGCGGGAGGCTGAAAAAAGGTCTCCAGCAGATCCAGGGCCTGGCAGAAATTGGCGAAGCGCTGCTGCCAGCGGATATCGGGCGGCATGGCTCCGGGGCGATGGGGGCAGTCTGAACCGGATACGACCGCGCTGGTTCGGAAGGTCCGCCGCCTGGCCCCTTCGCCTCCGTGAGTGCCCTGCGCCGTGGGAAACCGGCCAGCCAGAACAAAAGGGGCCGCCCCACAGGACAGCTCAACAATCTGGGGGGACTGGGCCCGAACCTCACTTCCAGTTGCGGGCCACCACCTCGGCCAGGTCCACCACGCGCTGGCTGTAGCCCCACTCGTTGTCGTACCAGGCGATCACCTTGACCATGTTGTCGCCCATCACCAGGGTGAGGTCGGCATCCACGATCGTGGATTCATCGGTACCGGCGTGGTCGGTGGAGACCAGGGGGAGATCGCAGTACTTGATGATCCCCTTCATCCCGTTCATGGAGGATTCCTTGAGCACGGCATTGACCTCCTCTTTGGTGGTGCCGCGGCTGACTTCAAGGACGAGGTCGACAACCGAAACGTTGGGGGTGGGAACGCGCATGGCAATGCCGTTGAGCTTGCCCTTCATCGGCGGGTAAACAAGAGCCACGGCCGTGGCGGCACCGGTGGAGGTGGGCACGATGTTGACGGCGGCAGCACGGGCACGGCGCAGATCGCGATGGCTGGCATCGAGGATGCGCTGGTCACCGGTATAGCTGTGGGTGGTGGTCATCATGCCCTTGACGATCCCAAAGCTCTGATCGAGAACCTTGACGATCGGCGCCATGCAGTTGGTGGTGCAGCTGGCGTTGCTGATGATGTCGAAATCTTCGTGGCGGTACTGGTCGGCGTTCACACCAACCACGAAGGTGCCGACGCCTTCGCCCTTACCGGGAGCCGTGATCAGCACCTTGCTGGCACCAGCCTCGATGTGCTTACCGGCACCTTTCTGATCAATGAAGACGCCGGTGGCTTCGATCACCAGATCCACGCCCCACTCTTTCCAGGGAAGGTTGAGGGGATTGCGATCGGAGAAGCATTTGATCGGCTTGCCATTCACGATGATGGTGTCATCGGTGTAGCTCACTTCCGCGTTGCGGATGTGGCCGAGCATCGTGTCGTACTGAAGCAGGTGAGCGTTGGTCTTCGGATCGGACGTGTCGTTCAGACCGACCACTTCGATGCCGGTGTTCTCACCGCGGCTGAGCCAGCAGCGCATGAAGTTCCGACCGATTCGACCAAATCCATTGATCGCAACGCGCAAGGTCATGGCAGAAAGCGGTGGAACCCGCTAGCAAGGGGGGATTTTGGCAGCCGATCATACAGAAATGGGGTCCTGCTCTTTCCCGCAGCCAAAGGCCCCGGATCGGACGGTCGGCAAAGCGCAGTATCCCGCAAAGGGGGGTGGGCAGACCTGCCGTTATTTTCGGCAAGGCCAGGAGTCCCCCTTGATCCCAAAGCTTGATCGCCGTCAGCCGCTCCACTTCATCGGGGCCGGTGGGATCGGCATGTCCGCCCTGGCAGGGATCCTGGCGGAACGGGGCTTCCTGGTGAGCGGCTCCGATCCCCGTCCCAGCCCGGTGCTTGAGCAGCTGCGGACCGCCGGGGTGCGGGTGTTCCAGGAGCAGACCGCCGCCACCATCGCCGCGGTGATGGCGGCCGAAGGCGCCCCGATGGTGGTGATCAGCTCGGCGGTGCCCGCCGCCAACGAGGAGCTGGTGGAGGCGCGTCGGCGCGGCCTGTCGGTCGTGCACCGCTCCGACGTGCTGGCGGCGCTGATCAACGACCAGCCCTCGATCGCCGTGGCCGGCAGCCATGGCAAAACCACCACCAGCACCCTGATCGCCACCCTGCTGGAGGCCGTCGGCGAGGACCCCACCGCCGTGATCGGCGGCATCGTGCCCGCCTTCGGCAGCAATGGCCGCCATGGCCAGGGCCGGTTGCTGGTGGCCGAAGCCGATGAATCGGACGGCTCCCTGGTGAAGTTCAACCCCCGGCTCGGGCTGCTCACCAACGTCGAACTCGACCACACCGACCACTACCCGGACCTGGCCTCCCTGGTGGCCACCCTGCAGCGCTTTGCGAGCGGCTGCACGACCCTGCTTGCCAACCGGGACTGCCCAGTGCTGCGCGAGCACTTCCAGGCCACCAGCTGGTGGTCGACCCGCAGCAGCGAGGGGATCGACTTCGCTGCCATCCCCCTGGAGGAGCGGGGTGACGGCACCCTGGCCACCTGGTTTGAGCAGGGGGTGGCCCTGGGCACCCTGGAGGTGCCCCTGCCCGGTCGCCACAACCTGAGCAACACCGTGGCGGCGATGGCGGCCTGCCGCCTCGAGGGCGTGCCCTTCGCCGACCTGCGCCAGGCGGTGGCGGGCCTGCGACCACCCGGGCGCCGCTTCGACTGCCGCGGCCTGTGGCAGGACCGGGCGATCGTCGACGACTACGCCCACCACCCCAGTGAAGTGGCGGCCACCCTGGCCATGGCCCGACTGATGGTGGAGAGCGGCCGCAGCCCGCTGCCGCTGGTGCCCCGCCGGCTGGTGGCGGTGTTCCAGCCCCATCGCTACACCCGCACCGCCCAGTTCCTGGACGACTTTGCCGCCGCCCTGGCCCACGCCGATGCCGTGCTGCTGGCGCCGCTCTATGCCGCCGGCGAGGCCCCGATGGCGGGGATCTCCAGCCCGGCCCTGGCCGAAGCGGTGCGGGCCCTCGCCCCCGACCTGCCGGTGGCGGTGGCGGCCAGCATGGAGGCCCTGGCGGAGCTGGTGGCCAGCGGCACCGGCCCAGGAGACCTGGTGCTGGCCATGGGAGCCGGCGACGTCAACAGCCTCTGGGACCGCCTGGGGGCCCTCGACGAACACGAACGCCCTTCGGCACTGGTGGCCTGAGGGGATGGTCGCGGCCCCGTCCAGCCAACCCCGCCCGTCCGTCTGCCTGCGGGAGTTCACCACCTGGAAGGTGGGCGGGCCCGCCGCCTGGTTCGCCGAACCCGCCAACCAGGAGGCGCTGATCGCCCACGCCGCCTGGGCGGCGGCCGCGGGTCTGCCCTTCCGCTGCATCGGCGCCGGCTCCAACCTGCTGATCGCCGACGGCGGCCTCGACGGCCTCACCCTCTGCAACCGCCGCCTGCAGGGCAGCCGCCTGGACCTGGCCGAGGGCTGGGTGGAGGCGGAGGCGGGCGAACCGATCCCCACCCTGGCCCGCAAGGCCGCCAGGAGCGGCCTGCGGGGGCTGGAGTGGGCCGTGGGCATCCCCGGCACGGTGGGTGGGGCCGTGGTGATGAACGCCGGCGCCCAGGGGGGCTGCACGGCGGAGTGGCTGGACTCGGTGTGGGTGCTGGATCCCCGCCGGCCCGAGGCCCCCTTCCGCCTGGCGGCCGCCGATCTGGCCTTCGCCTACCGCCACAGCCGCCTGCAGGACGAACCGCTGCTGGTGCTTTCGGCGCGGTTCCGGTTGGAGCCCGGCCACGATCCGGCCATCCTCACGGCGCGCACCAGCGCCAACCTGCACAGCCGCACCAGCACCCAGCCCTACCAGCAACCCAGCTGCGGCAGCGTCTTTCGCAACCCCGAACCACTCAAGGCGGGGCAGCTGATCGAGTCCCTCGGCCTCAAGGGGCTGAGCATCGGCGATGCCCAGGTGTCGCCGATCCACGCCAACTTCATCGTCAACACCGGCTCCGCCACCGCCGCCGACATCGATGTCCTGATCAGGCTGGTGCAGCAACGGGTGCTGGAGGCACGCGGCGTGCGGCTGCACCCGGAGGTCAAACGCCTGGGGTTCTAGCCTGGTGGCCAACGATGACTCCCTGGTATGGCCGGCTTCGGACTTCCCAATTTCGGACAGCTGACCGAAGCTTTCCGCAAAGCCCAGCAGATTCAGCAAGACGCCCAGAAGCTCCAGGAGGAGCTCGATGCGATGGAGCTGCAGGGCAGCGATCCCGAGGGCCGCGCCAGCGTCTGGCTCACCGGCAACCAGCAGCCCCTGCGGGTCGAGCTGAGCCCCGAACTGCTCAGCGAACCGGCCGAAGCCGTCGAGGCGGCCGTGCTGGCGGCCCTCTGCAAGGCCTACGAGGTCTCCACCACCACCATGCGCGAGCGGATGGAAACCCTCACCGGCGGCCTGGATCTCAATCTTCCCGGTCTGGGGAACTGAGCTCCCCATCCAGCGCCTGACGGCGCGTACTGCGGGAGGAGCGGCGCAGCTGGGGATTGAGCAGGGGCTCGAGCCGGTCGCCCCGCTGGCGCATCCCCCCTTCCCCCTGGCGGCCCTGGCCCCCACGGGAGCGGACCACCGCCAGGGCCTCCACCTCCTCCAGGCAGCGCCCATAGAGGCCATGGCGGTCCCAGGTGCCGCCCATGGCGCAACCGGGATCCCCCTGGTGACGACAGTTGGCGAACCGGCAGGGGGAGGCCCTGAGCCGGGCCAGCAGCTCCGGGAAGGCGGCGGCGAGGGTCTGGGGATCGCTGGGCAGGGCGGGGGTGTTGAAGCCCGGTGAATCCGCCACCAGGACCCCCGGAGCCAGGGGGAACAGTTCGACATGGCGCGTGGTGTGGCGTCCCCGCCGCAGCCGCCCGGACACGGCGGCGACGCGGAGCTCCAGGTCGGGGGCCAGGGCATTGAGGAGGCTGCTCTTGCCCACGCCGGAGGGGCCGCAGAACACGGCGATGCCCGGCTGGCCCAGCTGGCGGCGCAGGGCCGCCAGGCCCGCCCCGGTGTGGGTCGAGACAGCCACGGTGGCGTAGCCCCAGCCCTCCAGCCGCCGGCACCACGCCTCCACCTCGGCCGCCGGCAGCAGGTCGGCCTTGCTCAGCACCACCTGCACCGGCTGGCCGGTGGCCTCGGCGGTGACCAGGAACCGCGTCAGCTGCAGGGGATCGAGGCCCGGCTCCGCCAGGGCCACCACCACCACCACCTGGCTGACGTTGGCGACCGCCGGCCGCTGCAGCAGGTTGTGGCGGGGTTCCAGGCCCACCACCGATCCCCGCCGTGCCCGCCAGTCAACAGACGCCACCGTCACCCGATCACCGACACACACCTGCAGGCCGCTCTTGTCGAGGCGGGTGCGCCGGGTGCAGAGCAGGCGGCCGCCTCTGCCCGGCTCGGAGCCATCGGTGCCGAGCTCGCAGGGCCCATCGAGATCCACCAGGCAATAGTTGGCCTGCAGGGCCACCACCCGCCCCGGCAGCGGCTCAGCCCCCATCCCGTCGCACCAGGAGCCGCACCCCGTCCCCTGGGGCGAAGGGCGAAGGGACGACCAGTTCCACGGCATGACCCTCGGAGCGCAGGCCCTCGGCCACCATCTGCTCCGGTTCGCCCCCGTCCAGGTCGATCTGGAGCCAGCCGCCCGTTGGCAGCCTTTCGAGCGCCAGCCGCGCCCGGATGAAGTTCACGGGGCAGGCGGTGCCCCGCAGATCGAGGGCCACCGGATCGTTCAACCGAACAGGCCGCCGAACAGGCCGCTCTTGTGGTGGTGGCGCTGGCCCTTGCTGGTGTGGTGTCCGGCCAGCTGCTCGAGCAGTTGCCGCTCCTCACCGTTGAGCTTGGTGGGCAACTGCACCTTGATGGTGAACTGGTGGTTGCCACGGGCCACCGGATTGCCCAGGCGGGGAATCCCCTTGCCCTGCAGGGTGATCACGGCCCCGGGCTGGGTGCCGGGGGGGATCTCCAGGGGCTCCTGGCCGTCGACGGTCTCCACCTCGATCGTGTCGCCCAGGATCGCCTGGAGGTAGTTGAGCGACACCTCGGAATGGATCGTGACCCCGTCCCGGCGCAGGTGCGGGTGGGCCTGGACCGCGAGGAACACATAGAGATCGCCCGCCGGCCCGCCCCGCTGGCCAGCGTTGCCCTCCTGGCCGACCCGCAGCCGGGTGCCCGAGTCGACACCGGCGGGAATGTTGATGCGCAGCTTCTTGCGCACCTGCTGCAGGCCCTGGCCGCCGCAGGCGGAGCAGGGATCGGCGATCACCTGGCCGGTGCCTTCACAGGTGGGGCAGGGCGCCACCTGGGTGAAGTTGCCAAAGGGGGTGCGGGTGGCCCGCCGCACCTGGCCGGCGCCGCCGCAGGTGCCGCAGGTGGTGGGGCCGCTGCCCGCCTTGGCCCCCGAGCCGCTGCAGGTGGTGCAGGTTTCGAGGTGGCGGATCTGCACATCCTTCTCGGTCCCGAACACCGCCTCGCTGAAACTGATCGTGAGGTCGAGGCGCAGATCGTCACCCTGGCGCGGTCCGCGGCGGCGTGCGGCTCCGGCGGCAGGGCCGCCGGCCCCACCGAAACCGCTGAAGAAGGTTTCGAACAGGTCGGCGAAGCCACCCATGTCGCCCATGTCGGGCATGCCTGCGCCACCGCCCAGACCGGCTTCGCCGAACTGGTCGTAGCGGGCCCGGGCCTGGGGATCGCTGAGCACCTCATAGGCCCGGCCGATCTCCTTGAAACGATCTTCCGCCGCCGGGTCCTTGTTGACATCCGGGTGGTACTGGCGAGCCAGGCGCCGGTAGGCCTTCTTGAGGCTGTCGGCATCCACGTCCCGGCTGACACCGAGCAGGTCGTAATAGTCGGCCATCAGTCGGATTGCCCCTCACTGGGGGGGGCCGGGGCCTCAGAGGGGCTGGCCCCACCGGCCGGACCGGGGCCCATGGACACCTTGACCAGGGCGTGCCTGAGCACGCGGCCATCGAGGTGGTAGCCCCGCTGCAGCTCCTCGATCACCACATCCTCCAGGTGGTCCTCACTGGGTTCGCGCAGCACCGCTTCGTGAAGGCTGGGGTCGAAGGGTTCGCCTTCCACCCGCATCGGTGAAACCCCCAGCTGCTTGAACACATCAACGAGCTGTTTATAAAGGTTCTGGTAGCTGCGATGCAGGGTCTGGGCCTCTTCGCCCTGGGGATTGAGCTGCTGGCGGGCCCGGTCGAAGTTGTCGACCACCGGCAGGATCTCGGTGAGGGTGGTGCAGGTGATGTGCAGGCGCTGGTCTTCCTTGTCGCGGCTCTGGCGTTTGCGGAAGTTGTCGAAGTCGGCGGCGATGCGCATGTACTGGCCCCGCAGCGACTCGTTCTCGCTGCGCAGGGCGGCCAGTTCGGCTTCGAGCTGGCCGCGGCGATCACCGGCCTCCCCCTCAGGGGATGGAGAGGGCTCGGAGGCCGCGTCAGCCGGCAGGGCGTCCGTATCTCCGTCAGCCTTCACCTGCAGGGTCTCGAGGAGCTCCTCCACCCGGGCCGCGTCGACCGCGCCCTCCCGGGGATCGATCGGTTCCTCATGGGGGGGGGTGATGTCGCCGGTCATGCGTTCTGGCAGGGATGTCAGATGCCGTTATGTTGAATCCCCGGGAGCCTCCTCCACAAGCGGTGGAAGCCCGCACCTCGGCCCCAGGCTTCGCTCCCGATCCTTCCCTCGATGCCAATAGAAGGTCTCACCCAGCGTCCCCAGGTCACCGGAGCGGAGCGCACGTCCCTGTTCAGCGACCTCGACCTGGCCCAGGCCGCCACGCCGCAGGGGCAGATCGCATCGGAAACCGAGGACCTCGAAGCCAGCAGCTCCGGCGAGGGGATCTCCCCGGTGATGAGCCTGGTGGACAGGATCCTGGTCGAGTCACTCATCACCGGCGCCAGCGACATCCACGTCGAACCCCAGGAAGACGGCCTGCTGATCCGGTTCCGCCAGGACGGTGTCCTGCGCAGTATCGACAAGCTGCCCCGCTCCCTGATCCCGGCGGTGACCTCCCGCTTCAAGATCATGGCCGACCTGGACATCGCCGAGCGGCGCATGCCCCAGGACGGCAGGATTCGCCGCAGCTTCCGTGAGCGCAGGATCGATTTCCGGGTCAGCACCCTTCCAGGCCGCTACGGCGAGAAGGTGGTGCTGCGGCTGCTCGACAGCGGCGCCACCCAGCTTGGTCTGGACAGCCTGATCACTGACGAAGCGGCCAGGGCCACCCTGCGGGACATCGGCTCCAAGCCCTTCGGGATGATCCTGGTGACCGGACCCACCGGTTCCGGCAAGTCCACCACCCTCTACGCCCTGCTCTCGGAACGCAACGAGCCCACGATCAACATCTCCACCGTCGAGGATCCGATCGAATACACCCTCGAGGGCATCACCCAGACCCAGGTGAACCGGGAGAAGGGCTACGACTTCAGCTCCGCCCTGCGCGCCTTCATGCGGCAGGACCCGGACGTGCTGCTGGTGGGGGAGACCCGCGACCTGGAAACCGCACGCACGGCCATCGAGGCGGCCCTTACGGGCCACTTGGTGCTCACCTCCCTGCACTGCAACGACGCCGCCAGCGCCTTCGCCCGGCTCGATGAGATGGGGATGGAGCCCTTCCTGGTGAGTGCTTCGCTGCTGGGGGTGGTGTCGCAGCGGCTGCTGCGTCGCCTGTGCAGCGAGTGCCGCATCTCTTATCACCCCCACCAAGGCGAACTGGCCCGGTTCGGCCTGGTGGCCTCCGATGAGAGCGATATCACCTTCTACCACGCCAACACGGTGTCGCCCGGCTCGGAGGGCTGCTGCAGCACCTGCCAGGGGCGGGGCTACAAGGGCCGGGTTGGGGTCTACGAGATCCTGAGGATGAACGAAACCCTCTCCGCCGCCGTGGCCAAGCGCTCGACCACCGAGGAGCTGCGCCGCCTGGCCCTGGAAAGCGGCATGAAAACACTGCTGGGCTATGGCCTCGACCTCGTGCGGCAGGGGATGACCACCCTCGAGGAGGTGGAGCGGATGCTGCTCACCGACACGGGCCTGGAATCGGAGCGACGGGCCCGGGCCCTGAGCACCCTCACCTGCCGCAGCTGCGGGGCAGGCCTTGAGGACGAATGGTTGGAATGTCCCTACTGTCTGAGCGTTCGGAGCTGAGCGGAATGGACCTTCTGATCGAGGACCTGATGCAGGAGCTGGTCAAGGCCGGAGGCAGCGACCTGCACCTGTCGGCAGGGAATCCGCCCTACGGCCGCTTCAGTGGCCAGCTGCGGCCGATCGTCCAGGACACGAATCTCAGCGAGGAGGGCTGCAACCGTCTGATCTTCTCCCTGCTCAATAACGCCCAGCGCAAGAATCTCGAGCAGAACTGGGAGTTGGACTGCTCCTACGGACTCAAGGGCGTCGCCCGTTTCCGCATCAACGTCTACCGCCAGAGGGGCACCTACGCGGCCTGCCTGCGGGCCCTCGGCAACTCGATCCCCAGCCTGGAGGAGCTCGGCCTGCCGCCGATCGTCGAGGAAATCAGCAACAAGCCCAAGGGGCTCGTCCTGGTCACCGGGCCCACCGGTTCCGGCAAGACCACCACCCTGGCCTCCCTGATCCAGCACATCAACGCCACCCGTTCGGAGCACATCCTCACCATCGAGGATCCGATCGAATTCACCTACAGAAACAACAAGTCGATCATTCACCAGCGGGAGCTCAACGAGGACACCCGCAGCTTCTCCAATGCCCTGCGAGCGGCCCTGCGGGAAGATCCCGATGTGATCCTGGTGGGGGAACTGCGCGACCTGGAGACGATCCAGCTGGCGATCACCGCCGCCGAAACCGGCCACCTCGTCTTCGGCACCCTGCACACCAGTTCCGCCGCCCAGACCGTCGACCGGATGGTGGACGTGTTCCCTGCCGGCCAGCAGACCCAGATCCGGGTGCAGCTCAGCGGCAGCCTGCTGGCGGTCTTCTCCCAGACCCTCTGCAGGAGCGCCGAGCCCACCGGCAAGGGGGCCTTCGGGCGGGTGATGGCCCAGGAGATCATGATCAACAACCCCGCCATCGCCAACCTGATCCGGGAGGGCAAAACCTCCCAGCTGTATTCCCAGATCCAGACCGGCGCCAGCCAGGGCATGCAGACCCTCGAGCGCGCCCTCGCCAATCTGGTGGAGGACGGCAAGGTCAACCGCGAGGAGGCCCTGCTGAAAACCACCAAACCCGAGGAGCTCGTCAGGCTTCTCGAGCGATGATCCTCCTCTGATCCCCTTCCCCCGGACGCCGACCCCCGTTTCCCCCGAGCGCCGCCATGACCGCCTTCGTCGTCACCTACACCACCAAGTCCGGCCAGCGCCGGGAGATGACGCTGACGGCGGACAACCCTTCCGTCGCCCGGCGGGAACTGCGCCGCCGCGGCATCCTGCCCAACACCCTGGTGCGCAAGGAGGCGCCGAAGGTGCCCCAGGGGAGCGTCAAGAAGGCAAACTCCTCCTTTAGCGGCCTGGCCGACCTGCTCGAGGGCCCGGTCACGATCCGGGACAAGGCCCTGTTCGCCAACAAACTCTCCGCCCTGGTGGACGCCGGCGTGCCCATCCTGCGCAGCCTCGACCTGATGCGGATGCAGCAGCGCTCCACCAAGATGCGCCAGGCTCTGGCGGCCATGACCCAGGACGTGAACCAGGGCGACAGCCTGGGCAACTCCATGCGCCGCTGGCCAAAGGTGTTCGACAACCTCAGCATCGCCCTGGTGGAAGCGGGCGAAGCCGGCGGCGTCCTCGACGACACCCTCAAGCGTCTGGCCAAGCTGCTGGAGGACAACGCCAAGCTCCAGAACCAGATCAAGGGGGCCATGAGCTACCCGGTCACCGTGCTGGTGATCGCGATTGCGGTGTTCCTGGGCATGACCATCTTCCTGATCCCCACCTTTTCGAGCGTTTTCGATCAGCTGGGGGCGGAACTGCCCCTGTTCACCCAGATGATGCTCAATCTGAGTAATTTCCTGCGCTCCTGGAAGGCCCTGATCCTGCTTGGTGGTCTGGTGGGTTTTGCCTTCTGGGTGGTCTCCACCTACAACACCCCGATCGGCCGCCGGCAGATCGATGGCCTGCTGCTCAAGCTGCCCCTGTTCGGAGAACTGCTCGAGAAAACGGCCAGCGCCCAGTTCTGCCGCACCCTGAGCTCCCTTTCCAAGGCGGGTGTGCCGATCCTTCTTTCCCTGGAGATCGTGAGGGAAACGGCAACCAATTCCGTGATTTCCGATGCCATCATCTCCTGCAAGAATGAAGTGAGTGAAGGCATGCCGCTCAGCGCCGCCCTGCGAATGAAGAATGTGTTCCCCGAGATGTGCGTGAACATGCTCGCCATCGGCGAGGAAACCGGCGAGATGGACGCCATGCTCTCCAAGGTGGCCGACTTCTACGAAGACGAGGTCAGCACGATGGTGAAGGCCATGACCTCCATGCTCGAGCCGGCCATGATCGTGCTGGTGGGCATCATCGTGGGATCGGTGCTGCTGGCCATGTACCTGCCGATGTTCTCGATCTACGAGCACGTGCGCTGAGCCGCCAGAGCCTGGCCCGCCAGCCAGCCCGAACTCCAGCAGTGCTGGAAGTTGAAGCCACCCGTGACGCCATCCACATCCAGCAGTTCCCCCACCAGGAACAGCCCCGGCTGAAGCCGGCTCTCCATCGTGGCCAGGTTGACTTCCGCCAGGGGGATGCCTCCGGCGGTCACGAACTCCTCGCCGAAGGGGCCACGGCCTGAGATGGCATAGCGGCTGTCCCGCAGGGCGCTAACCAGGGCCTGTTCACTGCGGCGGGGCAGGTCGGCCCAGCGCAGGCTGGCGTCGATGCCGCCCTGGGCCAGCAGGTGCAGCCAGAGGCGGCGGCTGAGGTCGGGCCAGGGGCGCCAGTTGGCCAGCTGACGGCGGGCCTGGTTGCGGCGGGCGTCGGCGAACCACCCCTCCAGGTCCGCCGGTTTACGGCCACCGGTCCAGTCGACCCGGAGCTCTGCCCGGTAGCGACGCTCCCGCAGGACGCGGGCGGCGAAGGCCGTGAGCCGCAGGGTGGCCGGACCGCTGAGGCCCCAGTGGGTGATCAGCACCGGCCCCCGTTGCCGTTGGGGCTTGGTGGCGGTGCTGGCGGCGATTCCCGGCAGGGGCGTGAGCAGGAGCTCCAGCTGCACCGGATCCATGGCCACCCCGGCCAGGTCCACCAGGGGGTGATCGGCCAGGGTGAGGGTGAACAGGGAGGGCACCGGCGCCACCAGGCCATGGCCCAGGGAGGCGGCGATGCGGTGGCCACTGGGGTGGCTGCCTGTGGCCAGCACCAGGTGCTCGGCCTCCAGCTCGGCCCCTGAGCGCAATCGCAGCCGGAAACCTCCCCCGTGGAGGGCCAGGGCCGCCTGGCCCGCCTGGGCCGTGTGCAGCTCCACCCCGGCGGCGATCGCCGCCCGGCGCAGGGTGTCGACCACCGAGCTGGAGCGGTTGGAGCGGGGAAACAGGCGGCCGTCAGGCTCCTGCACCAGCTGCAGGCCATGGGCCTGGAACCAGGCCACCGTGTCGCCGGTGGCGAAGCGCGAGAAGGGCCCCCGCAGGGCCTTGCCGCCACGGGGGTAGTGATCCACCAGCGCCCGCGGGTCCCAGCAGGCGTGGGTGACGTTGCAGCGACCACCGCCGCTGATCAGCACCTTGTGCAGCGGTTCGGGGGTGGACTCCAGCAGCAGCACGCCCCCGGGGAAGCGGCCACCGGCCGCTTCGGCCGCCGCAATGGCGGCCATGAAGCCCGCAGGACCACCTCCCACCACCACCACGGAGGCACGGCTGGGCAGCATGGGGCGATGGAGCACAACTACCGCTTCAGTGTGGCGCCCATGCTGGACTGCACCGATCGGCACTTCCGGGTGCTGATGCGGCAGGTCAGCCGGCACTGCCTGCTCTACTCCGAGATGGTGGTGGCCCGGGCGCTGCACCACATCGCCCTGGAGGGCTCCGCCTCCCGGATGGGGGAGCGGCAGCAGCGGCTGGAGAGGCTGCTGGGGTTCGATCCAATCGAGCACCCGCTGGTGCTGCAGCTGGGGGGCGACGACCCGGAGCTGCTGGCGGAGGCCGCCCGGATGGGGGCCGACTGGGGCTACGACGAGATCAACCTGAACTTGGGATGCCCCAGCGAAAAGGTGCAGCAGGGCCGCTTCGGGGCCTGCCTGATGGCGGAGCCGGAGCGGGTGGCCCGCTGCGTGGCGGCGATGGCGGCGGCCACGCCCCTGCCAGTGACGGTGAAACACCGCATCGGCATCGACGAGCGGGATTCCTACGCCGAACTGCTGGCCTTCGTCGACACCCTGGCCGCCGCCGGCGCCGCCCGCTTCGCCGTCCATGCCCGCAAGGCGTGGCTGAACGGCCTCGATCCCAAGCAGAACCGCACCGTGCCGCCCCTGCGCTGGGATCTGGTGCACCGGCTCAAACGGGAGCGGCCGGCGCTGAGGATCGAACTGAACGGCGGCCTCGAGGAGCTTGCACCCTGCCGGGAGCAGCTGGCCTGGGTGGACGGGGTGATGGTGGGCAGGGCGGCCTACGCCCACCCCCTGCGCTGGGCGGGGGTGGACGGGCAGATTTTCGGGGATGGGGGCGCGGTCGAGGCCCGGGCCTCGACGGTGCTCCGGGGGGTACTGCCCCACGCTGAGCGCTGGTGCGCCTCGGGCGGACGCCTGTGGCCGATCGCCCGGCACCTGGTGCAGGTGGTGGAAGGGGTCAGCGGGGCGCGCGGCTGGCGCGGCTGGCTGACCCGGGAGGCCGGCCAGGCCGGCGCCGGCCCGGAGGTGCTGGAGGCCGCCGCCAGGCAGCTGGAGGAACGGGGCCTGTGACGCGGATCAGCCCGGTGTCCCGGCCGCTTCAGACTTCGGCGCCGCCGTAATCGCCGCCACCGCCGTACTCACCGCCGCCGGTGCGGCGCCGGCGGGAGCGGCCCGCTTCGAAGGCATCGGGGGCGGCACCGCCACCGCCCGCGGCACCACCGCCACCGCCGTAGCTGCGGTCTTCCCAGCCCTTGGCACCGGAGCCCCGATCGCCACCGCCGCCATAACCTCCACCGCCGCCGTAACCGCCGCCACCACCACCGCCGTAGCCGCCGCCACCCCGGCGCGGGGCTCCACCGCCACCACCGCCGCCGCCACTGCGGGGTTCGGCCTTGTTGATGCGCAGGGGACGGCCCATCAGCTCGGCGCCCTGGAGGGCATCAATCGCCCGGGTCTCGGTGTCGGCGTCGGCCATCTCGACGAAGGCGAAGCCCCGCTTGCGGCCGGTGTCACGCTCCAGTGGCAGAGAGCAATTGACCACGTCTCCGAAGGGAGCGAACAACTCAGCCACGTCCTCCTGCTCAGCGCGGAAGGGAAGATTGCCGACGAAAATACTCACTGACCGATGAGGGGGAACCGATGGCGCGCGCAAGCGCCTGAGACCCGCCAAGGTTAGACGGAGACGCGCGATTCCCACGACTGACCGCCCCAGCCAGCGCCGGGGGGCCAGGGGTGGATGGCGACGCGCCTCAGGGGGTCTGGTCGAGGCGCTCACGCGCCAGCCGCAGTTGCTCGGCCACCCGCTCGAATCCGGTGCCGCCCTCACTACGCCGGGCCGCCACCACCTGCCGCGGCGCGATCACGGCATGGATGTCCGCCTCGAAGGAGGGATGCAGCTCCTGCCAGCGCTCCAGGGGCAGGTCAGCCAGCAGCCGCTGCTCCACCAGGCAGGCCTTCACCAGCCCACCGACGAGCTGGTAGGCCTCCCGAAAGGGCACGCCCCGGGCCACCAGATAGTCGGCCACATCGGTGGCGTTGGAATAATCGGTGGCCACGGCAGCCTCCAGCCGGGCGGGGCGGAACGCGAGCCCTTCCTCGAACAGCACGGCCATCGCTTCAAGACAATCGAGGCAAGTGCGCACCCCATCGAACAGGGCTTCCTTGTCCTCCTGGAAGTCCTTGTTGTAGGCGAGGGGCAGACCCTTGATCATCGTCAGCAGCCCCATCAGATGGCCGAAAACCCGGCCGCTCTTGCCGCGCACCAGTTCGGGTACATCAGGATTCTTTTTCTGGGGCATCAGGCTGCTGCCGGTGGCGCAGCGGTCGGTGAGCCCCACGAAACCGAACTCCTCACTGGCCCAGAGGATCACCTCCTCCGCCAGGCGGCTGAGGTGGGCCATCACCAACGACAGCGCCGCCATCGTCTCGACAGCGAAGTCGCGATCGCTCACCGCATCGAGACTGTTGGCGTAGATGGCCTCGAAGCCCAGTTCGGCGGCGGTCTGGCGGCGGTCGATCGGCACCGGCGTCCCCGCCAGGGCCGCCGCCCCGAGGGGGCAGATGTTGACGCGGCGGCGCACGTCGGCCAGGCGCTGGCGGTCGCGTTCGGCCATCTCCACGTAGGCGAGCAGGTGGTGGGCCAGGCAGACCGGCTGGGCCCGCTGCAGATGGGTGTAGCCGGGAATCAGCGTGTCGGGGTGGGCTTCAGCCTGGGCCAGCAGGGCCCGCTCGAAGCGCACCAGGGCGGCATCGATGTGGTCGATGCGGCGCCGCAACCACAGGCGCAGGTCGGTGCCCACCTGGTCGTTGCGGCTGCGGCCGGTGTGCAGCTTCTTGCCGAGGGAGCCGAGGCGTTCGATCAGCCGCCGCTCCACGGCGAAATGCACGTCCTCCGCCTCGAGGCCCGGCGTGAAGCGGCCGGCGGCCGCCTCGGAGCGGATGGCCTCGAGCCCCTCGATCAGCCGCTCGGCTTCCTCCGGGGTGATCACACCGCAGCGGCCCAGCATGCGGGCGTGGGCGATCGAGCCGTCGAGATCCTCCTGGAGCAGGGCGATGTCGAAACCGATCGAGGCGTTGAACCGCTCGATCGCCGGATGCAGACCCTGCTCGAAGCGATCGCTCCAGGTGTTGGGGGAGGGGTCAGCGGCCATCACGGGGTTCCGGGCAGCCCTTCAGCTTGCCATCCGTCTCAGGTCGGGGGCAGGGAGGGCAGGACCACCCCGTCGCGCACCTTCAGCACCACCATCGAGGCATCGTCCTCGAGGCGGCGGTCGCTGCCGACGAACCGGTCGAGGCGATCGAACAACCGATCCAGGATCGTCTGGGCCTCATGGGCCACCCGGCAGGCGCCCTGGAAGGCCTTCACCAGCCGCTCCTCATCGAAGCGCTCGCCGCTGAAGCCGCTGGCTTCGGTGACGCCATCGGTGTAGTAAAGGATCACATCGCCCGGCTCCAGCTGCAGCTCGCCGCAGCCGTACTCCGCCTCGCTCTGCAGGCCGATCAGCAGGCCGGGGGTGTCGAGCCGCTCCACCCGGCCCGACTGGCGGCGCCACAGCAGGGGCGGGTTGTGGGCGGCGTTGGCGTAACGCAGCAGGCGGGTACGGGGGTCGTAGTCGGAATAGAAGAGGGTGACGAAGCGGTGCGAGTGGGCCAGGTCCTCCTGGGCCAGCTGGTTGAGGTCGTGGAGGATGCGATCCGGGGGCAGGCCGCTGAGCACCTCGGCCCGCAGCATGCCCCGCAGCAGGGTCATCAGCAGGCCGGCCGGCACCCCCTTCCCCATCACATCCCCCATCACCAGCGCCCAGGGGGCCTGCTCGCGCCGGTGACCGGTGAGCTGGGGCTGGGTGGGGATGAAGTCGTAGTAGTCGCCGCCCACCTGGAAGGCCGGACGGCAGAGGGCCGCCAGCTCGACGCCGTCGATCACAGGGCAGTGGTCAGGCAGAAGCTGGGACTGGACCTCGGCGCCGATGCTGAGCTGGCGGTCGAGCCGTTCATGGCGGCGCCGGTCCTGCTGCAGCACCTCGTTCTCCAGGGCCACGCCGGTGAGGTCGGCCACCAGCTGGAGGTGGCGGCGGCGCACGTCGCTCCAGCTGAAGCCGCGCCGGCCACTGAAGACGTAGAGGCGGCCCCGCTGGCGGCTGCGGGCCACCACGGAAGTGGCGAACACCTGCTGGGCGCCGAGCAGCCGCTGGACCAGGGGGTCGAGCAGCACCGCGACGGCCTCATCACCCTCCTGGTTCTGGAGCTGGCCATCGGGCAGGGCCGCCAGCTGGCGCAGCACCTCGGCGCTGCGCTCACCGGCGGTGGCCTGGAGCTGCTCGCGCCAGAGCCGCCCATCAGCATGGAACACCACCAGCAGGCTGCCTTCGGCCTCCACCAGCCGCGCAGCCACCAGGGGCACCAACTCGAGGAAGCGCTTGAGGTTGGTGTAGCTGCGCAGGGCGAACGACAACGACGCCAGCAGCTCCTGGTTGCGGCGCTGCTCCCGGCCGAGGCTGTCGAGCAGCTGGCGCAGCGAAGCCGTGACCGACGACGACCCTCGATCAGGTGACGGGGACACCGTCGGGGTGGAGAGGGGCTGCGGAAGCGGCAGGCTGCTCACCGAGCGGCCGCAAAGGACACGCAAGGTAGCAGCGGGGACGGGACTCAGGAGGCCAGCAGCGCCTCGACGAACTCGAAGCTGTTGAAGGGCCGCAGGTCGCGGATGCCCTCACCGGCTCCGATGAAGCGGATCGGCAGCCCCGCCTCGGAGGCCACCGCCAGGGCGACGCCGCCGCGGGCGCTGCCATCGAGCTTGGTGAGCACCACCCCGGTGAGGCCGGCGGCACTGGCGAAGGCCATGGCCTGGCGCAGGCCGTTCTGGCCCTGGCTGGCATCGAGCACCAACAGCGACTCCACCACCGCCTCCGGCGCCAGCTTGGTGATGGTGCGCCGCACCTTGCCCAATTCCTCCATCAGGTTGTGCTTGGTCTGCAGCCGGCCGGCCGTGTCCACCAGCACCAGCTCGGTGCCCTTGGAGCGGGCTGCGCCGATGGCGTCGTAGACGACGGCCGCCGGATCGGCGTTGGCGCTGGGGTTGGCCACCACCGCCACACCGCTGCGCTCACCCCAGACGCTCACCTGCTGCACCGCCGCGGCCCGGAAGGTGTCGGCGGCGGCGATCAGGCAACTGTAGCCGCTGCGCACCGCCAGGTTGGCCAGCTTGCCGAGGGTGGTGGTCTTGCCGACCCCGTTCACCCCGACCAGCAGCCAGACGTTGAGCCGCTCGCGCTGGGGGGCCAGCACGGCGGTGTCACCGGCGCGGATGGGGGCATCCAGCAGGCCACGCAGCTGCTCCTTGAGGAAGCGCAGGCCTTCGGCAGGATCCACCACCTCCTCGTTGAGGCGGCGGCGCAGGGCTTCGAGCACCTGGTCGGTGGCCTTGACGCCCACATCGGCGCGCAACAGGGTGGATTCAAGATCGTCGAGCACCGCCGGGGTGAGGGGATCGTCGCCGAGGTTCTCCAGCAGCTGGGTGACGAAGCCCTTGCGGGTCTTCTCCAGGCCGCGGCGCAGCCGGCCCAGCCAGTCGATCTCCTCGAGGGAGACGTCCTCGGCGCGCCGCCCCTGGGCCGCCAGCACCTCGGCCGACCAGGTGAACGTGGCATCGAAGGCCCCGAGGCTGGGGTCGGCGGCATCGGCCTCTGCGGCGGCCGGAGGCACGGCCGGGGCTGGCTCGGCGGGGGCGGTGATCTCCTGGAGGCGCTGCTGGCGCTGGGCGGCGGCCTGCTCCAGCAGGGACAGGCCCGGGCTCACGGGAGGAGCGGCAGGGGGCTCGGGCTCGGGTGCTGCCGGTGCGGCTTCAGGGGTGACGGGCGGGCGGGCCGCCTCCTGCTGCTGGGCCTTGAGCCGGGCGTAGGCCTGACGCGCCCAGGCCAGGGCGTCCTCATCGACACCGGCGCCGGCGGGAGCGGCTGGGGCCGGCGTGGGTTCCGCCACCGGCTCCGCAGGCTGCAGCGACTCCTCTGCCGCAGGGGCCGCTTCGGGCTCCGGCTCGGCCTCGGGAGCGGGCAGCGGTTCGGGCGTCGGGTCGGGCTGGGCCACGGCCCGTTTGAACCAATCGAAGACCATCGCGTTCCTGCCTACACCCGGGCGGCGGTGAAGCGCCGCAGCACGCCGTTGATCATGCGTCGCCCCTGGTCGTCGCTGTAGCGGTTGGCCAATTCCACCGCCTCGTTGCAGGCCACGGCGGCGGGGGTGGCGAAGTCCTCGATGTCGACCACCGCCAGCCGCAGGATGTCGCGGTCGACCCGGGGCAGGCGGGTGAGCCGCCAGCCCTCCATCACCGCGTCGATGCGGCGGTCGAGGCCCTCACGGTCGCGCAGCACCGCCTTGCTGCGGGCGATGGCGTCGAGCCGGACGGCGTCCTGATCGGCCAGGAGCAGCAGGCGGGGCAACTCCAGGCTGGCCGAGAGGCGATTGAGGGCCTGCTCGGCGTTGGTGAGGCCGTCCTGCAGGTGTCGCCGCACCGTGGGCAGCTGCTTTTCGCCCTGGTCCTGCAGCTCGCTGTCGAGCAGCCGCTGCTGGGCCTGCTGCAGATCCTCGGCGGAGCGGTCGAGGGCCTCGCGCACGTGCTGGCTGAGGGTGGTGACAGCCTGCTGCAGCAGCTGATCGAAGGAGCCGGTGGGGGCTTCGGCCCCGCTGCCGCGATCACTCACCTGACCCAGCATCAGCAGGGCCAGTTCACGGGCAAGGGTGCGACTCTGCATCAGGGGGTTTGGGGGGCGCGCAGCTGGGCCAGGAGGTTGGCGAAGCTGCGGTTGGAGTTGGGTTCCCGCTCGTCGGGGCTGACGATGCCGGCGGAGATGATCGTGCGGAAGGCATCCTCCACGCTCAGCTCCAGATCTTTCACCAGGCGCTCGGGCACGACCGCGTACCAACCGGTGGTGGGGTTGGGGGCGGTGGGAATGAAGACACTGAGCATCTTCTCGCCGAAATCGGACTGGATGGCGGTGCCGATCACTCCGGTGACGAAGCCCACGGCGTAGAGCCCTTCGCGGGGATACTCCACCAGCACCACCCGCCGGAAGCGGCTGGAGTTGCCCTGCAGGAAGGTTTCCAGCAGCTGCTTGAGGGTCTTGTAGACGGAGCCCGCCAGGGGGATGCGCAGCAGGGTCCCCTCACCGAACTCCAGCAACCAGCGGCCGACAATGTTGCGGGCCATCAGGCCGATCAGCAGGATTCCCAGCAGGGGCACCAGCAGCCCCACCCCCAGGTTGATCAGGTCCTGGAGGAGGGGGTTGAGGGTGTTGAACGGGTTGAACTGCTTGGGAATCGAGGTGAGGAACGCCAGCACGAAGCGGCTCACCGTGGTGGCCAGCCAGATCGTGGTGGCCAACGGAATGACCACCAGCAGGCCGGCGATCAGATCGTTCTTGAGATCCTGCTGCAGCCGGTTGCCCAGGGGCTGGTCGGAACTGGAACTACTGGATGGGACCAATGGAAGAAGGGGTCCGTAGGGGCGAAACCCTAACGGTAACGATCCACGGGGGTCTTACAGGACACTGCCGAGGCAAAGGATGGTGAAGGCAATGATCAGCACCACCGCGCCAAGCGACCCGCCATAGCGGCGCTGGCTGAGGGTGACTTTCCCGGTCTGCTCGGTCTGCTTGAACTGGGTTTCGAGCTGGTCGAGCTGGCGATCGATGAAGGCCCGGGCCGACTGGGTCTTCTGGGCATCGGTGGCGCCGGGGGGCACCTGGCCGGTGGCTTCAGCCTGCTTGATGAGCTGCTGCAGCAGGGCGGGATCCTTGCTCTGCTGGCGGGCCATCTCCAGCTGGCCGCGCTTGGCGGCGATCTGCTGGTCGTTCTGCTGCTGCATCTGCTGGTCACCGCCGAAGGTGATCGGCAGCGAGGCGGTCAGCAGGACGGCCAGCAGACCACTGATGATGCAGACCGTCCAGAGGACGGGCGTGCGCCCCTCCGACTGGTCTTCCAGGCGGGAGGAGAGGTACATGAGCAGCAGACCGATCAGACCCATGGGGGCCTGGCTGATCAGTCGCTCCACCACCAGCTGGCGAAATGCCTCCTCTTCCCAGTCCCAGAGACTGAGGACGGCGACCAGCTGCAGAACGAGCAACACCACCAGGGTGAGGCCCATCCAGCGCAACAGCGGGCTGAAACGGGAGGAGGAAACGGCAGCCACTCACGGAGGGTCGGACTCTTGGGACTCTACCGGCAGCCCTTGAACGCTCCCGACTCCCCTGGCGCCCTGGCGGCGGGCCTGCGGGCCAGGGCCGAGGCCCTGGGCTTCGCACCGGTGGGCCTGGCGGCGGTGCCGGGGGGGGCCCGGCTGCCGCTGCGCACCGCCGCCCTGGAGCGCTGGCTGGCGGCGGGCCACCAGGCGGGGATGGGCTGGATGAACGACCCGCGCCGCCAGCGGATCGAGGCGCTGCTGCCGGGAGTGCGCAGCGTGCTGGCCGTGGGCTGGAACTACCACGTGGCCCAGGAGCAGGCCCCAGGAAGCCTGCGGGTGGCCCGCTACGGCTGGGGGCGCGACTACCACCGGGTGATCGATGGGCGCCTGCGGCAGCTGGGGCGCTGGCTGGAGGAGGCCGCACCGGGCGCCCGCTGGCGGGCCTGCGTCGACAGTGCGCCCCTGCTCGACAAGGCCTGGGCGGAGGAGGCGGGCCTGGGCTGGATCGGCAAGAACGGCAACCTGATCGATCGCCGCCGGGGCTCCTGGATGCTGCTGGGCCACCTGCTCATCAGCCTCGACCTGCCACCCGACCGCCCGGCCGAACCCCTGTGCGGCGCCTGCACCGCCTGCATGGACGCCTGCCCCACCGGCGCCATCGACGAGCCCTTCGTGGTGGATGCCCGCCGCTGCCTGGCGTATCACACGATTGAGAACCGCGCCGAAACGCTGCCGGCGCCGATCGCCGGACGGCTGGAGGGCTGGGTGGCCGGCTGCGACATCTGCCAGGAGGTCTGCCCCTGGAACCACCAGGCCCTGCCGATCGCCGCTGACGCGGACGTGCAGCCGCGCCCGTGGCTACTGGATCTGCGCGGTGAGGAGGCCCTGGGCTGGAGCGACGCCGACTGGGACGAACGGCTGCGGGCCTCGGCCCTGCGGCGGATCCGGCCGGCGATGTGGCGGCGCAACATCATGGCGGCGCTGGCGGGCGCTGGGGGACAAAGGGGGACGGCTCCCTAGGCTGGCGCGATTCGTGGTGATTGCGTGGGCAGGCGGTTCTGGCGACTGTTTTCCTCCCTCTGCCTGGCCTTGCCGCTGACGGTGCTCCCCACGCCGGCCAAGGCGCTGGTTCCGTTCGTGTACCTGCCCCAGGAAAAGGAACTGGAGGGGGCGGGGCTGGGCATCGCCCAGGCGGCGGCACGGCTGCTGCGCCTCGGTCAGGCGGAGGATGCCGCCCGGCTGGCGGAGCTGACCGTGCGGCTGCTGCCGGACGATCCCCGCGGCTGGGTGCTGCTGGCGGAGGCGGAACTGCGCAGCAACCAGATGGACAAGGCGGTGGTGGCCCTGGCCAGGGCCAAGCAGCTGGACCCCAACAACGCCGGTATCTGGTTCGCCGAAGGCTCCCTGGCCCTGCGCAACGGCAAGCCCCAGGACGCCATCAGCCTGCTGCGCAAAGGGATTGAGCTGGATGGCAAGAACGCCGGTGCCTATTTCGATCTGGGCAATGCCCAGATCCTTCTGGGCAACACCGACGCGGCCCTGGGCTCGTTCGAGAAGGCCGCGGGGCTGCGCAAGGACTTCTGGGAAGCGATCAACAACCAGGGCCTGGTGCTGTTCGAGAGAGGCCGCACCGCCGACGCCATCGGCCGTTGGCAGCGGGTGCTGAAGATCAAGCCGGACATCGCCGAAACCTCCCTGGCCCTGGCGGCGGCCCTGTTCGAACGCGGACCGGCGGAGCGAGCCCAGGCCCTGAAGCTGGCTGAAAGTGCCCTGGCGGAGGAGCCCAACTACGTGATGGTCAGCTTCCAGAAGGAACAGCTGTGGGGGCCGCGGCTGCGGGCGGTGACCGCCCAGCTGCTGGCCCTGCCGGAACTGAAGGCCGCGGTGGAGCGGGCCCAGGCCAATGCCACCGCCGGTGACGGCAACGGTGGCAGCAGCGACGACTCCTGAGCTGGTCGCCACGGGCACCATCTGTAGGCTGAGCGCCCTGAGCCGCAGACCCCCAGGACCGGATGCCGGACGAGCGCGTCCAACCGATCGCCCTGCATCAGGAGATGCAGCGCTCCTACCTCGAGTACGCGATGAGCGTGATCGTGGGACGGGCCCTGCCGGACGTGCGCGACGGGCTCAAACCGGTGCAGCGCCGCATCCTGTTCGCAATGCACGAGCTGGGGCTGACCCCGGACCGGCCGTACCGCAAGTGCGCCCGGGTGGTGGGCGACGTGCTGGGCAAGTACCACCCCCACGGTGACCAGGCCGTTTACGACGCCCTGGTGCGGCTGGTGCAGACCTTCGCCAGCCGCCACCCGCTGCTGGATGGCCACGGCAACTTCGGCTCGGTGGACGACGATCCGCCGGCCGCGATGCGGTATACGGAAACCCGGCTGGCGCCGATCGCCCATGAGGCGATGCTCGAGGAGATCGGCAGCGATACGGTCGACTTCGCCCCCAACTTCGATGGCTCCCAGCAGGAGCCGACGGTGCTGCCGGCCCAGCTGCCCTTCCTGCTGCTGAACGGCTGCACCGGCATCGCCGTGGGCATGGCCACCAGCATCCCCCCCCACAACCTGGGCGAGGTGGTGGATGCGCTGATCGCCCTGATCCGCAAGCCCGACCTGGCCGAGGAGAAGCTGCTGGCGATGGTGCCGGGCCCGGATTTCCCCACCGGCGGCGAGGTTCTGCTGGGCAGCGGCGTGCGCGACACCTACGCCACGGGGCGGGGCAGCATCCCGATGCGGGGTGTTGCCCACATCGAAGAGGTGCAACCGGGCAAGGGGCGCCACCGCCGCGGTGCTGTGGTGGTAACGGAGCTGCCGTACCAGTTGAGCAAGGCGGGCTGGATCGAGAAGCTGGCCGAGCAGGTCAACGACGGCAAGATCGGCGGCATCGCCGACATCCGCGACGAGAGCGACCGCGAGGGGATGCGGGTGGTGATCGAGCTGCGGCGCGATGCCGAACCCCAGAAGGTGCTGGAGGAACTGCAACGCCGCACGGCCCTGCAGAGCAATTTCGGCGCCATCCTGCTGACGCTGGTGAACGGCCAGCCCCAGCAGCTGAACCTGCGCCAGCTGCTGCTGCGGTTCCTGGAGTACCGGGAGCTGACGATCCTGCGGCGCACCAACCACGCGCTGAAGCGCTGCGAAGACCGCCTCGAAGTGGTGCAGGGGCTGATCAAGGCCCTCGACGACCTGAAGCGGGTGATCGAAATGATCAGCGAGGCACGGGATGCCGCCACGGCGCGGGCCAGCCTGCAGGTGCACCTGGATCTGAGCGAGCGGCAGGCCGATGCGGTGCTAGCCATGCCGCTGCGGCGGCTCACGGGCCTGGAGCAGGAGGGGCTGCGCAAGGAAGCGGCGGAGCTGGAGGAGGAACGCACCCGACTGCGGCACCTGCGCGACGACCGCGACACCCTGCTCGACACGATGGTGAACGAGCTCAAGGGGCTCAGGAAGCGCTATGCCACACCACGCCGCACCCGCCTGGTGGAGGGCGGCGACGCCCTGGTGGCCCAGCGGGCGGCGGCGGTGCGGCCCAACACCGAACTGCAGCGGCAGCAGGCCTTCGAGGCCCTGGCCGGCGATGGCCGGCTGCTGATCCAGACCGACGGCGCCGTGCGGATCGTGACGCCGCAGGTGCTGGGGCGGCTGCACCTCGATGACGCCGCTGAACTGGGCGAGCAGCCGCCGCCGGCGCGGCTGATCCTGCCGGTGGCCGAGCAGCCGGCCCTGCTGGCCTTCAGCGCCAGCGGCAAAGTGGCCCTGCTGCGCTGGGAATTCGCCGGCCAGCACCCCGGCAAGCTGGAACGCTTCCTGCCCGACAGCCTGCAAGGGGAGACGGTGGTGCAGGTGCTGCCGTTGCCGCAGCCGCCGTCGGGAAGCATCGGGCTGCTGAGCACCGATGGGCGCTTCAAGCGGCTGCCGATCGAGGATTTCCTGGAGCTGTCGGGCCGACCCGCCACCGTGCTGAAGCTCAAGGAGGGGGTGGCGCTGCAGCGGGTGGTGCCCTGCCAGGAGGGGGAGGATCTGGTGGTGGCCACCAGCACGGGCCGGGTGCTGCGGCTGGCGATCAACGACACCAACCTGCCGGTGCTGGGCCGCACCGCCCAGGGGCCGATGCTGCTGCGGCTGCTGCCGGGCGAACGGGTGGTGGGGGCGGCGCGGGCTGCCGCCGGCGGCGATGTGCTGCTGGCCAGCCGCCGCGGCCAGGTGAAGCGGCTGCAGCTCGAAAGCCTGCGGCCCTGCCAGCGGGGCGCCATGGGCCAGATCGGCCTGCGCTTCCTGGAGCGCGACGACGGCCTGGTGGATCTGCAGGCGGGCGACGCCGGCGTGATCGGCGTGACGCTGGAGGGACCCGAGGGCCGCAACCTGCGGCTGAGCGCCGACCAGCTACCGCCGGAGGACTGCGGCGGATCTGGGCTGGCGCTGACCCTGAAGGCGGGTGATGCGGTGCGGGAACTGGTGCCGCTGCTCGGGGGGCCCTAGGCCGGTCAGCGGACGATCAGCACGGGCTCGTTGGACCTGGCGGCGGGGGGTCTCCCAGAAGGCCATCGCTTCGCCAGCCGAGCGACCTGTTCGGCCGGCACTCCTGTGTCACGCCCCCAGTTCGATCCGCATCTCGACCATGGTCGGGCGCAGTCCGGCGCGCTCGAACAGTTGCCGGGCGGCGGCATTCCGCGTCGACGCACTGAGCATCAGGCTGCTGGAGCCCAGGGCAAGGGCCGCCTCCTTGGCCGCCTCGAGCAGCCGGCGGCCGATCCCGCCGCTCCTGGCCTCGGGATCCACGTAGATGTCGTGAAGCCAGGCTCCAGCACGGCGTATCTCCACCAGGCTCATCGGCTCCATCCGCACGAACGCATAGCCCACGGGGTGGGGGCCGGCCTCGGCGATCAGCAGCACGACCTCCGGCCGCTGGAGCTCCGCTTGAAAAAACTCCGCATAGGCGCGCTCGCCACCCGGCGGCACGGCGAAGCGTTCCCCGTCAAAGCCGACATGCAGCTGGCCGAGGGCGAAGCCGAAGCGGGCCAGCACCGTGAGGTCGGCGTCTGTCGCTCGGCGCACCGTCAGGGGCGATTCATTCACGCAACCTCGCCACAACGGATGGTGAGCCAGTAGAGCGACGACCCTATCCCTCAGAGGCCGCGGCAATCGACGCGCAGGTAGCGCAGGGCGATGCGGGCCTCATTGCGCAGGCGCGTCGCCTCCGGAAAGCGGATCAGCAGGTCGGTGAAGCGCGGATCGGCCCCCAGCGCCCAGAGGGTCCGGGCCGAGAGGGCGTAGCCCAGGCAGCGGTCGCGCCCGGCCCGATGGGCGGCCAGCACCAGCCCATCGCCCCGCACCAGGGCCTCCTGACAGGTGGCCGCCGTTGGGCTGGTGCTGAACGCCCTGCTGGCCAGGGCAAACGACCCTGGTCTGGCAGCTCTGCTCCACGTCTTCTGCGGCGGGCAGGAATCCAGGGCACTCACACCCCGATCCAGCCAGCCGCTCCCGGCCCCAGCGATCCAGATACCCCTGGGCGACGAAGAGGGAGCGAAGACCGGCAGCGGCGGATGCCTTGGCCATCCCCCGTTGCTGGTGGGCCGCACAGCGTTCCTCCATCTGTTGCTGGGCCGCCGTCATCGACCGACCTTGCACATTCGCTGCCATGGCCAGTGCCATCAGCTGCTCCGGGCTGAGTTCGAAGAAGGACCATCCATAGCGTTGCCGGGCCAACCGATCCAGGGCCTCCTGGACGGGGGCGGCATTGGCGGTGACGATCTGCGAAACCCGCTGGCAGTTGGCCTCTTCCTCCGCCTCGCTGAGCGCGGCACGGCCCTGTCTGGCCTGGCTGAGGGCAGGGCTTGAAGACCCAAGAACCGCGAAGCAGCCGGCGACCAGGAGAAGAACCACCCACCCTGGTGGCTGCCGACGCTGGTTGTTCATCACACGGGGCTGGATGGAAACCACTGAGGACCAGTGCATGGACCCTTCACCTGAACACGATTCGCTACGGCCTTCATCATCGGGTGAGAGACCAACTGCAGGTCACGGCTATCAGCCCTCCTGGAAGAACGGATCCGGCAGCGCCGGATTTCTCAACTTGGCGGCGGCACCGGCACCAACGACAGGAAGACCCTTCGGGTCGAGCAAACCCAACTGCACCAGAACACTCGCCTGGTCCCAGAGGATGTGTTCATAGGCGACCTTGTCGTCTTCGAATCCAACGATCACGACAAACACGGCTTCAACTCTGCGGCCGGTCGGTTCAACTCCGGGCAGGATATGGTCCATCTTGATGGTATGCGTGAATGAGATGATCAGTTCATCCACGAGCCGTTGCTCGCCATAGGTTCGCGAAACCGTTTCAAAAACGACATCGGGCGGAAAGAACTGACCAATCAGCCGCTTGGCATAGAACCTGCGAACACCTTGCGGACCCTGCCCGCCCACCATGGTGGGAACATTCACGAGATGGGGGTTGGGCGACAATGTCGCCAGCGTCGCGTCGAGGTCGCCTGCCAGTTCAGCCTGGAGATGCGCGTTGAAGATCGCATCGAGTTTCTCGTGACCAGCCTGTTTGCTCATCGTGTTTGCTGCCTCGAGCATAAGTGCGTCAACCATTTGCTCGCAGCTGCCGCAGCCACGGACAGCCTCACTGTACCGGTCGTTCGAGGCCGATCACCGCTGAAATGCGTTGTCGGGCCAGCGACGCCATCACCATCACCACCGAACAAGCCTGTTCAAGCTGTCGCCTGCCAGATACAGGCCAACCAGAAACACCACCCAGGACATCGCCCCGTTCGTATGACGGGACAAAAGCGACTCCAGTTTCTTCAAGAGAGGAGCAACATCATCATGCAGGAAAAGCCGCGCCACCAGCAGCAGTAACGCTGGTGTGATCATCACCAGGCAATAACCGAAAAGCACCACACTGCGCCCCAGCAGTGACAACTCCGAGGCAGTTAAAAGGCCGATCGCAGCCAGGTACGGGATCATGGAAGCGGCCTCGATGACGGCCGCCGTCAACGCAAAGACGATGACCGCTCCGACGGGGGCTGACGGATCGGTCGCATACCTCCGCATCCGCACGAAGAGACTCGGCCCGGTGCGGGCCTGCTTTGCCGCCCGGCGAGCGGCGCGACGCTCCTTGCCTGGTTTCGTCCAGGGCTCCATGCGTGCACCGAGCGCCATCAGTCCGCTACCGGCGCCCAGCTGGGCGATCCTCAGCGGTGTTGAGTCTCCCGCCTCCT
Source organism: Cyanobium sp. Cruz CV13-4-11 (assembly GCF_024346055.1). Taxonomy (GTDB): domain Bacteria; phylum Cyanobacteriota; class Cyanobacteriia; order PCC-6307; family Cyanobiaceae; genus Cyanobium. The sequence continues at coordinate 12,537 of NZ_JAGQCH010000026.1, read as the reverse complement.
GCAACGCATCGAACAACATCGAAGCTCCAAGCAGCCATGCCATCCCCAACAGCAGATAGAAGGCGGCAACGGTGCCCAGGAACAACACAATCCTCCCCGGGCGCAGGCGACCGGGGACCAACATCAGCCACAGGGGAATCAGCAACGTGCCGAAGCTCGTGCTGTCGATCAATGCCAGTGCAACAAGCGGAGCAAGCCGTTCGATCGTCATCGATGGCAGGCGCGGCTTGCATCAGAATCCTTCCAGTCCAGTGTCCTTTCCCATTCCGGTTGAGCCATGCGTTTGGCGACACACCACACGGCCTGGCCCATGCTGTTGACGGCCGCCTTCGCCGTGGAGGCCGTCCAGGCGCGGCCAACAAGCACCCTCGGCACGGGAGTCCTGCGCCAGGCACCCGGTCTGGAAGCGGTCGCCGCCGTGCCCGATCTCCCGGCCAGCGATCTTGAGGCTCGCGCCGCACTGGCGGCCAACCTGGTCAACCTGGGCAACCAGCTCAGTGATCAGGGCCGCCACGGGGAGGCCCTGGCAGCCACCGAGGAGGGGGTGGCCATGTTTCGGGCGCTGGCCGACAAGGGGCCTGCCTTCCGCGCCCAACTGGCCTGGTCGTTGCACAGCCTGGCCCGCCGCCACCTGGCCCTGGACCGTCCCGGGGACGCCCTCGCCCCAGCCCAGGAGGCGGTGGCGAGCCTCCGGGAGGAAGCCCAGACCAACCCGCTGCACCAGAGGGAATGGGCCTCGGCCATCCACACCCTCAGCCGGGTGCGCTCCGGCCTGAACCAGACCCGGGAGGCCCTGGCCCTCTCCCGCGAGGCCGTGGCGATCTGGCGCCCGCTGGTGAAGACGCAGCCCCTCCACCGCGCTGGCCTGGCTGATGCCCTGAGCAACAACTCTGTTCTCTTGCTTGCGGATGGGCAACGGCAGGAGGCCCTGGATCCCGCCCTGGAAGCGGAGCAGATCCTTCGCGACCTGGCGAGAGGCAAGACGGAACTGCGGGGAGAACACGCCAACGCCCTGCTCCAGGTGGGGACGGTGCGCAGAGAACTGGGTCAGGGGCCCCAGTCCCTGGCCCCGAACCAGGAGGCTGTGGCCCTGCTGCGGGAGCTGGCGGCCTCCGACACAAGCCAACGCCGCCATCTCGGCCGCGCCCTGATCGGCCTGGGGTTGAGCTACGGGGCCATGGGACGCCTGGAGGAGTCGCTCGCCATCTCCCAGGAAGCGGCGGCGATGGCGCGGGAGGTGGCCCAGACGAATCCCCAGTACCGACTGGATCTGGCCATTGCGCTCAACAACCTCGGCCTGGCCTACGGCGATGCGGGCCGCCGTCAGGAGGCCTTGGCCCCCACGCAAGAAGCGGTCAGCCTCTATCGCGTGCTGGTCAAGACGCAGACGGCGGATCGCGCCGACCTGTCCAGCAGCCTCAGCAACCTGGGCAAGGCCCATGGCGAACTGGGCCAGCTGCGTGAGGCCCTGCCACCCCTGGTGGAAACCGTGGGACTCCTGCGGGCGCTGGTGAAGGACAGCCCGGCCCATCGTGGTGATCTGGCCCGGGCGTTGAGCAATCTGGGGTATCTGCGGTTGTTGATGGGGCAAAAAGATCAGGCACGAGCCCTGTTGGAGGAATCCCTGGAGTTGGTGCGCCCCCTGGCGGCCAGCAACCCTTACTACCAAGGGGATCTGCGGCGCACCATCGCCAACCTCGAACAACTAAAGCGCTAGGGAAGCTCTGGGCAACAGGGGTTTTGGCGCTCGTTGAGACCGGCAACGCTGCTTTTAGACCTGATCTGCCACTCAGAGCATGTTTGGCGGCTCTATGGACTCATTCTCAGCCTTGTTGAGATGATTGTTGTGGCTGAATTAGGGCGTTTTAACACACCATTGCCATGCTCAGGCTGTCGCGAGAAGCTGCCGCCGTGCCAGGAACAGATTGGTCAAGGCTGCAAGCAGATTGATCTTGCAACGGTTCTTGGCCAAGCCACGCAGCCGTGATTTCTGAAGGCCTAACTGCTGCTTGATCACTCGGAACGGGTGCTCGACCTTGGCGCGGACATGTGCCTTGGCTGCTTCGATCAGATCCTGCCGCCTGCCATCGGGGGTATCAGGGAGGGCTCGGCGTTTGCCCGGTCGCATCGCCACCCGAAACTCCGCTGCCGTGCCTGCCATCTGGGGTCTCTTGGCAATGCCTTGGTAGCCGGCATCGCCGTAAACAACCTCCTCATCGCCATGCAGCAGCTCAGCAGCGGGGGGGAGGTCGTGCTTGTTGGCAGCTGTAGTGACCGCTGAATGGATCAGGCGTGAGTCCTTATCGACACCGATATGGACCTTCATCCCGTAAGCGAAGCCTTCCGCGCTGCGGTGATACCACTGGTTGCCCTTCTTGGTCTGGTGCATCTCCGGATCCCGCTTCCCCTCTTTGTTCTTGGTGGAACTGGGCGGCGCGATCAAGGTGGCATCAACAATGGTGCCCTGCCGCATCATCATGCCCCGAGCGTTGAGGTGAGTCTTGACGGTCTCAAAGAACTACCCCCCAGCTTGTGCTTCTCCAGCAGGTGGCGGAAGGTCAGGATCGTCGTCTCATCAGGGATCCGGTCACTGATCAGCTCGATGCCGGCAAAGCGACGCATCGTGGGCACCTCGATCAGGGCCTCTTCCATGGCCGGGTCGCTGAGCGAATACCACTGCTGCAGGAGATGAACCCGCAGCATGGTGGCCAGCGGATAAGGAGGACGGCCGCCTTTCTTGCTCGCTTTGGGATAGTGAGGCTCGATCAAGTTAATCAGCGCCTGCCAGGGCACCACCTCACCATCACCCTCTGAGCACCCTGAGGTGGGTTGGCGCTGAAATGGATTGCGCGTGCAGTACGTGCTCGTGCCCAGGCGGCCGCTGCGGGAGATGCGCTGGCAGCAGGCCCTGAGCCTTGCGCGCCGGCTCAGCAGCGCGCCGGCCGCAGGATGCCCTTGGAAGCTCAACAGATCCAAGCACCCGGCACCCCTGGCAATGAACGCCTTAACGAGTTGGCGGAGGAGCTACTGCGCACCCGGAGCACCCGCCTGTGGGATTGAAGGAGGGGACGGTAGCAGGGGAGAGACCCTAGACCTCAATGTGCTGGAGGGGCTGCTCCCCACCGATCTGACGAGCCGCGCTGAGTTGAACAAATGGGAGCAGCAGAACATCGAGACAGCGCTGATTTGGTTGCGGGACCAGAGGCGGCCAAGACCGTTGGACGAGGTCTGGCTAAAGGAACTTAACAGGCAGAGGTCCGCCCAACGCTCAAGATCAGCGGCGGGCCAAAAGTTTGGAATTGGCGGTTACCTCAGCTTCCGTCTTCTGAATCTTGATGTTAGGCCCCCTTCGCATCACCTGTGGAGTGAGCTACGACATAGTCCTTCAACACAGCATCCATGCGAGCTTGCCAGCCAGCTCCAGAAGCCCTGAAATAGTCAATAACTTCAGGACTATATCGGATTGAAACCAGCTGCTTTTTATTTGCCAACTTTGGACGTCCGCGAAGCACGCGAATGGGGACCATCGCGCTGATCTGCTCCTCTGTAAGCGGAAGGGCATCAGGATCTGATTCCGCCGCCGCTGTAATCAACTGATCTTCCTCAAATGTCGGCATCCTCAAGCTGATCTTCTTTAGTGGCTTTGACATAGTGATTGACCTCACGGCGATTGGCTCTGCGTAGGCTAATAATTCTCCTTTTCGTCTCGCGATCGACAAAGGCTACAAAATAGAGTATGTCTCCAATTGGAGCCAAGGCAACCACCCTTACTTCACCATAGTCAGCCCGATCATCAATCCAGACGAGTGCTGCTTCCCAACTGAGCTCAGCTGCAGCCGCCAAGGAGAGGCCGTGCTTGCCCAGATTGGTCGCGTCCTTGCCAGGGTCGAAAACGAACTGCACACGTTACCGTAGCTACGGAAACACCGTCCGTCAACTTCGTCTCAACAAGCAGGCTTCAGGTGGGCCTAACGTAAAAGCTCAACGGCGAGCGGTAGCGAGTCCGCTGGAGCGTTTAGTTAGGCTTGGGTAAGTAACGTACGGCGCGATACGGCTACCGCCTATTGCGCCGTACTAATTACACTTTACCGCGTTGTCAGGCAAACTCGGTTCGGGCGCGGGCCACCAAGTCACGCATGTCCATGCTTCCGCTTGCACCATTGTTTGCGTTGGTCTGCCACGACTGCACTGCGATGGCGCGCGGCCCCACGTCTCCGACCCAGAAGCCGAACACAGGCCCGCCCGATTGCCCCGGGAACACGTCGGCCTGGTGCAGGATGGACTGCGCTGCGGCATCTGTCCCGTCGACACGGAAGCCGCCCTGCCAGGTCGGTCGCTGGCCGCTGTTGAGGTCTGCGGGATAGCCCATGTGCGACCAGGCGGCCAGATTGTCCCAGTCGTCGTCGTACCCCCGTGCGCCCATCCAGCCGGTCGTCTCACCCAAGCGCCGGTCGAGCACCACCACGGCATAGTCGAAGTTGCCTTCGTTGCCCGAGATAAAGCCATCGCCGTCTTCCTGGACATACCAGTAGATGTGCGAGCCATAGACCTCGCCGAAGGGTGCATTGCCGTCGAAGAACGAAGGAGTGAATCGCACCCAGTCGGCCGCGAATCCAGGCGGCGCGGTCCAGTCGATGACATGGCTTACGGTCAGCAGATGCCGCGGGCCGATCATCACGCCAGAACCAGATCCGCGGTTAGTCTGCACCAACCCGACGGTCGACCACGGGTAGGTCGTGTCCTGGAAGGCGCGGCGGTTGTCGGCACCGAAGACCGTGGTGGCGACGCGCCGTTTCGACTCAGCTGGGCGGATGCGTTTCACGCTCTTCAGAATGTCCTGCGGGGTGGCGTTGAAGCCAAGGTGTTCCGGCACGAAGCCGGTCAGATGCTTCGCGAGTTCTTCCTCGCTGATTCGGCGTTTGCCGATCTTGGTGGCCTCGCCATTGAGCGCGGGCGGCAGGGCGCGACCGCCTGCGCGGACACCGTCGATCTCGACGATCACCTCCCACTGGGGTCTGCCGTCACCGAGGTCTAAGCGCTCCAGCCGAGTTTTGATCTGCGGCTCGCGGTCAGCAGCAATATGGAAGCGACGCTCGATGGCGATGGGCGTTTCCTTGAGCGCGCCTCGTGGCTCAAAATGCTGGTCTAGTTCCTTTACCGGAACTGGCCGTTGGATGTTATCTGGCATGATCAATCTCCTATGTGGTTGTTAAGTAGAAGTTTGACTGGCGATTTCTACTTCCGGGAAGGTCATCCACCAGCACAAAATAAATCTTTTCTTCTTTTAAAATTGCAAGTTATCTCATAGACACACCTCCTTTTGCCGCAAAGCCAAAAGTCGCCAAACTAGTCATTGGGCGGTTCCGAGAACCACACCGCAGTGGCCTGACTCATCCGCGAACCACAGTGACCGCTGCTGATGAGCAGCATCAAAACTAAGATGCACTAAGATGCTGCATAGGTTTTGGCTAGGTGCGTACTTTTTTCTAGCCGTGGTTCACGGGTCAGACAACCACCTGTACACAAAGATACACAATCCGGTAGAAGTTTCTGCCGGTCAGCAGATTCTAGCCACCCTTGGCTATCACCCATCGCTCTTCAAACGTCCGCCTAACGCCAAGATCAGAAGCGGGCAGGGGCCTCGATGATAGTGACCACCCCCTGCTCCCGTCTTCTGTATCTTGATGTTAGGCTCCACAGCTATCATTGTTTTAGCAAGAGCACCGGAAGTAATCATTGTCCGCGCTGCTGCAAAGCGGCCTTGCTGAGATCAGCTCAAATCATCTCCTGCTGGAGGCCCCGCTCTCGTAAGATGCTGAGCCACATCCAACATCCTTGGAACGACGATAAAGTGGTACTCGACGATAGGATCCATCCGCTCCAAACTTTCCCGGCTTGCCGCTACCGAATAGATTGCCGTCTCGGGTCGCATCCTTAAGCTCTGTACAGCCCTACTCAGGACGACGGTGATATGGTGACTTTCGATCTTGGGAAGACCCTTCGCTTCAAGGGCTCTATGCAGTTGGCACTTGCCTCCAGCTTTACCGCCGGTCTGGCGTTCCCCAATACGTTGAACAGCACCGCGGCATACTCCCTGAGCGCTTGCACCCAGTACATGTGGTTCTTTGCATGGTGATAAAAGCTAGATCGGCTGTCTACGTAGTTTTCGCTGGGCTCAATTACCCTTGCTGATAATTAAAAATGCACGCAAACTCAGCAGAGCAGAGACAGGCAAGGAAATATATTCTCCATTTCAGGCAAAGACTTTTCGGAAATAGTGCGCATTTCAGATATGGATTGCGCGTCGTCGGCACCGCAACCGATCGACTTGCAATCAATATGCCCCGCCTATGATTTCGATCACGAGGCAATTATCTCTTGAGAAGGCTGGTTCTTTCCCCGTGCCTTCCAAGTGGTTACTTAGAACAGAGGAATGCTATATCCTCTATATTGCCGATCTCAATAAAGTGGAATGGTTTTAATTCGGCCGTAGCCGAAGGCAACCATATCAACCGTAACTCCCGTTGATATGCAAAGCGAAAGTCTTTAGACATCGCTGGGTCAATGGGATGATTCGAGCTATGATTGTAAGGATCGTAATAATGAACCGGTACAAAAAAGCATTCCCAGCCTGGAAGCTGAATCTGGGTCGATAGTTTCACTCGTTCAATAAAGCTATTGGCATCTCTGACGACCAGGCATGTGTCAGCCTGAAAGTCATCGAAGAGATCTCTATCCCAGTCTCCCGAAAGACTGAGGAGATAGTAGTTCGGCAAGGACACAGTCTTTCTAAGAACACCAATTACTGGGACCTCCTCCCCCGATTCTGTGGTTATTCGTACAGATGAGCTTCCGTGCAGTGTATCTTTGCTGGTTTCGACGTCTTGGCGAGCTTCATCATTTTCTATGAATTCATAAGACGAGGCTTGCCCCAAGCGAAGCTGACCATCTCTTAATACCTGATTGAGATATTTCAATTTGTGATAGCGAAACAATACGTCGCCCGAATTGAAATGCTTTGGCCGCAATGGAGCATCATGGTATGTTTTATTGAAATGGATGTTCCAAGGAGGTTCGCAAGGTAACATCTCTGATCTGATCTCAAATTCCAACCGTGTCTGATGCTCCTTTTTAAACCAATACCAAGAACTGTCAATCCAAGTTATTGGCTTCGCTGCCCCTTCATCTGATACTAGTGACAGGATGTTCCGCAAAATACTGTTGTACCGGTTTTTAAGCTCATCAACTGGAGTATCGCGTAAGTATCGGCCTGCATGATAGTTCAGCTCCCAGAATATGGGATTGTATTCAGAAACGGTATTCCATTTTAAGGAATCGGGAGGCGTCCCGTCTGGAGTCACACTAGGAAGCTGTAGTCTGCGTAAATTCATAATTGAGGCCCAATTCCCTTTTGGCTTTGGCTTGGTTTACTCTTTCGAAGTTAGAATAGGCTTTGGGGGGCATAAACGCTTGTGCTCACAGGCTGGTAAAGAAACTCGTGAGGCCAAAATATTAGCCGGATCAGGTTTGATTGCCCGGCAATCGTAAACGTAGTGGGAGGATAGAGGGGCTCGATGCAAACGGTAGCTAGAAGTGGGGGGTGCGTGGCCTAACGCTCAACATCAGAAGCGAGCATTGTATCGGGCACGGAAAGTAGCGTACGCACCTGTCGTTTGCATGTTGCTGTTAGGCGCACCGAGACTTGAGTGTTGGGCATGGGGGGTCTTATTCCGACCAAGACCCATGCTGTCAGCATTTCCAGGGGGCTCAGGAAAGGTTTTTGGCGGCACTGCTGGGCATGTAAGCAACTGAAGGCAGAGCCAGATGGGATGCTCTACAGGAGGTTCTGAAACTTGAGGCCTCACTTCACCGTTTTTCTCGGTGACAGCACGTGAGACTGTTGAAGCGGTTCAGGCTCTTTAGCTTCTTTAGAATCGACAGGACAATTTAATTGTTCGCGATCGGCGGTCGGCCAACCTGTCGGTGACAGCCAGTAGCTGGCGATTTCTATCCACTTGTCCTCGATCCTTGCAGGGAGATCCTTATTGGGAGTGCAGAGGAACTTATCTTTGTCGGATGGCTTTAGATTAGTTACAAGCGTGCTCCAGAGAAAGTTGAGGCGCAGGGCCCGGGTACCGTTACGTTTGTCCTGCTTCACCAACAGACAAGGCCAATACGTAATCGGTTTAGCTGGAGACTCAGAAAATGCTTGGCTGCGTGGCGCCTCGCATTGGACCTCGTTGAACCTGGAATAGTCAAGATCGACCTTGTCAGGGTTGATGTTCACGAACAGCCCCATCAGTTTAGTGCGTTCGAATTGACTGAACCTGAACGGGCCTTTGAGCAGAGCTACCCGGTCTAGACGAGCCTCCTCGAATCTGATGCCATTGAAAGTCACAAATTGATCATTCACTTTCCCCATCTTGTTATCCGGCTGATTCTTGGACGGTTCGCCAGAATTGGTGAGCCAGGGAAGCCAACGCTGGAGTTGAAGCAACGTTGGAAACGCAAGGGAAACAGGGGTTGCAGACGCCGGCCTATGAATCAAAGCCACGCAGGTGAACATCGCATTCTTGAAGCTGGCTCCGCTCATGTCGCCGACCAAAACCAGAAGTTGACTACAATAATGCTTGTCGTCACTCAGAAAACGACGACCCTTATCACCACGGATCTGGGCGTCAGAGAAGTCGGCCCCGACGAAGCGTCCCTCCAGGCAAGTGATCTTCTTCGGCCAGCCGAAGGGTGATTTCGCGTAATTGACTTCGTCCCGATCTATCTTGCTGCAATGAGGCCTCCTAGTTGAGATGTGATCCTTGCAGTCACTGTAGTCGAACTTGGCATGCATCAGCTTGGCGCCACCAAAATTGACATTGGTGAGATCAGAACAGCTGAAATCAGCACTGACTAGTCGTGCACCTGAAAAGTTAACATTCTCAATGCTCATGTCACCAAGATCGGAAGAGGACAGATTAAGGCCCGAGAGGTTCATGTTCTCCAGGGTCAGATAGCCCTTAAGAGATTTCATCAGATCTTTAAGTGGATCAGAGCCTTCGGACTTCTCTTCATGGCTGATACCTCTCAGGGCCTCTGAATTGCTGGCCAGGATCCAATGGAGAACACTGGTGTCCTGCTGACGGAAGGCCGGCCAGGCACCGATGCCGTTGATGCATCCGAGGATTACGAGGACCCCCACCCCCAGAGGCAGCGATAAGCGCCCCAGCACCGAATCAACACTGGAGGCTGGCACGCGCGGGGGGGGGGGACGAGATCGGTATCAGGATCGGGATCGATAGTCATGGATTCGACTGACGATCCTCACTGGCGAACAAAAGTTCTGGGCTGTAGGGAACCAGCCAGATGAGCACACGGCTGGGGCGGAGGGGAAACGGAGCCAGCAGCAACGGCAGCAGCAGCTTCTGCGCGAGCCGCGATGGGGGACTCTGGTTGCTGGATGGGCTGAGGTCCATGTTGCGGCCGCTCAGCAGAAGCAAGTCATCGGCATAGTCGCCCAGTTCGATGGGCAAAACATACTGTGAACCCCGGAACGTAAGACGCTCCACAGAGCTGCCCTTAAACACCATTCGGGGGATGCTGGCGCCGGTGAAGTCGACATTGTTGAGCACACAGTCCTCGAAGCGAGCTCCATCAAGTTTTGCCCCTATAAAGTCAACATTATTAAGTTGTACGTACTTGAAGACGGCACCACTTAGATCGGCATTGGCGAAATCGATATTATTCAAGCGGAAGTTCTTGATGGTCGTACCCTTGAAATTACCGTTGGCCCAGTTTCGATTGCGGATCAGATCGCTGCGACGCTTGTACCCGGAGTAAGAACGATTGCTGCATTTGGCACCAGCCTGGGCAATTCGGGCGGAATCTGGTGAAAAGCCTTCGGTTCCCGTCGAGCCTTCGGGGTCATTATTGCGTGGTTCGAGGGGACACCAGAGGAGTGGTGGTTGTTTTACAAATGGTTCTGGTTTTTGCCTTGTCAATTGCCAAGAAAGACTGCCAGGGAGATTGCTATCGCCGTCGCGAGTTGAATAGAATGAAATAGCCCCGTTAAAGGTGGCACCGTTCAACTTCGCGTCACTTAGCTGGGCGTTGGCTAGATTAGAGAAATCTAGCCGTGCGCCTTTCAGATCTGCTCCGCTAAGATTGGCATCTTTCAGATGAGCAAAGCGGAGGTCGGCTCCGCTAAGCTCTGCGTTCCTCAGATCAGCACCTTCAAGGTTGATGAATGGGAGCTTGACTTTTCTGAGGAAGGCCTTTTCTAAGCGAGCTTCAGAAAAATCTATTCCTTTGGGAACGAGCCTCGCCAGATCGCATTTCGGGTTGGCTCGTAAGTAACCGATCAACCTGTTGTCAAGCTCGTACTGGCTAAGCGTTTCAAGAGTTCTGGGCGACTTGTTTTGCTTTGTTAACTCAGAGATTATCTCAGAAAGAGCGTCTTGGCAGGTTGGTTTAGACCCATTTACTACGGATTCATTCTGAATCAAGAAGCGAGAATCGTAGAGGTATCTTAAAACCCTGGCGCGCCGCATGCCATCTGAATTGCCTTCAGGATACTTAAGTTGGCGCGTCAGATCCCGGGTGAGGGAAGCTACCTGGCCACGGCGGTCAAGATCAAGCCAACCGCGATCACTTCGATCCTTGCTCACCAGGGTCTGTAGGTTCTGCTGGAAACGGCTGATCTGATCATCGGCGCCGTCGCCATAACTCTGCTGCCGCTGCTGTTGGAGCTTCACCTGTTGATCCTGTCGTCTCTGCTGCTCGATACGAAGGGCCTGAGACTCCACTATTCTGCTATAGGTCTGCGTGGCAATGAGGCTAACCGCACTGAGGAGAGTTGTCACCTGGATAGCCAGGCCAGGGATCCGGACCTGCTCGTTGACAAACTCGCGAAAACGTTGTATCCGGCCTCCTAGGAGGGAAAGAGAACGACCTATGTTTCCATTTTCGTTTCCTTTTGCCAGGTTGACGAGTAGGACGCAAAGACCCACGATCAGCGTTAAAATGACGAAGATGAAAGCGAACTTAGTCAGCAGATCAATAATGCTTTGCACAAAACTATTGACAACTCCAACACTCACCTCAAGTGTCATGTAGAAGAAGTTTCGACTGAAGAGCTCAGAGGTGATCAGTTCGTACAGGCCAAAGAGGAAAAGGATCAAAAGAGCCACCACAAACACAACTCGACCGAACTGTCGTACACGAATAAACATCTTATCCAGCTGCGGGAAAGGGTCCAAAACTTGGATGTGCTGGATTCTCAGGTAGGTCATAGCCAGATCCATCCTGGCCATGAAAAAAAGCCCGGCTCCAAGCAGCCCGAGCAGGAGAATGAATATTCCAAGGGCAACCTTTTCAATGCCCCCGCTGGGCTTTAGAAGAAGATCCCGGAAGCTGATCTGGAGGATTCTCAGAACCAGGCTGATCAGGTAGAGGAGCAAGCCCGGTACCGCCAGCAGGGTCAGAAGACTGAGTGTAGCGAGACTGACAGTGCGAAAACTCTCACGGAACCCCCGCAACACGGAAGCGAACAGCGTCCGGCCCGACCCCGAGGCCTTCAGGGACTCGATCCCCCCGAACAGGAGGAATACGGCCACCAGGGGGAGAAGGGTGCTCAGGGAGGTCAGAATGCTGAGAAGCAGGCTGAAGAGGACACCGGTCCAGAGTTCCAGGGTCAGACGACGATTCCAGGGCACCTTCGCGAAGTTGCCCAGCTGTCGACCCAGCCGATACCCCCCCTCACACCAGCCGCACCAAAACAGCACCAGCAGACCGAGGACCAGGAACTCGTATGTCACGCGGGCAACCTGCACGCTCAAGGCGCCCGAGTCTGCGATCATCAGATTGGCGATCAGCAAGGGGCCGAGAGCGCCGCCCATAAGCACGATCCCTTCCAGGCAGAGCAGCCGCCAGGAACCTGGGCGGCGACCTGTCCAAAGGGTCAGAGCCTGTGAGATTCCGGTCAAGGAAGACATCATGTGATTCCACTTCCACTGTTGCTCCGGATCTCTGGCTTTGTCATGGCACCCTCAGGCGCAGACGACTCTAGCGAACCCTTCTTTTTCTGATAGCGGACTGCACCTCCTTTGGTCAGGTCTGTTCATATTTCTTCACCTCCATTTCGGCTGACTCGCCCACTGCCTGCCACGGGAGGGAGGGAGCTCCATTGACGCCACAGGGCCCATGAGAGACGGAATCCATAAGAGTTCGCTGAAAAACCCGGCCACCTCTGCGAGAATGGATCAACTGCCCATTCGTTGATGCGAGGCCAACAGGAGCGCAGTGGCTCCTTGTTCTCCTACGTCTCGATTGAGGATCGGATCCCGAGCAGCCATCCGCTCAGGCGGATTCGCAAGCTGGCGGATCAGGCGCTTGATCGGCTCAATCCAACCTTCTGCAGTCTGTATGCCTTGGAAGGAAGACCATCGGTTCCGCCGGAGCAACTGCTGCTGGCCTCGCTGCTGCAGGCGTTTTACGGGATCCGATCCGAGAGGCTGCTGCTGGAGCAGCTCCACTACAACCTGCTGT
>NZ_JAGQCH010000025.1 GCF_024346055.1 Cyanobium sp. Cruz CV13-4-11 | reverse complement strand
GGGTGATGCCGACACTGCTGCCCGATCCCTGAATCAGCAGCACAGAGCACTGCTTCTTGATCGCTCAGCGATGAGCTGTCAGAAATGCAGTCCCGCGGGGGACGTCCCGACCCCTGAACACATACAAGTTGAGGAAGAGGATGTATTGCTAAATATCACCGGTGCGTCGGTTGCTCGTTGCGCCATGGTTCCCTCACATCTGCTGCCAGCGCGGGTCAATCAGCATGTGGCGATTGTCCGCGCTGACAAGACGAAGGTTAGCCCTTTTTATTTGCTGGATGCAATCAACAGTGATTTTCACAAGCAGCAGCTTCTGGCTTTCGCGCAAGGCGGAGCTACTCGCGAAGCGCTGACCAAGGATACGATAAGTGCTTTTCAAATTACTTTGCCGCCTGCCGCGCTCATGAGTCGCTACGGGCAGATTGCAGGCAGCATTCACTTGCAGCGCGAAGTCTTGCTGCGTCAGGTTCAAAACCTCCGATTCGCGCGTGACATCTTGCTCCCCCGTCTGCTCTCCGGTCAGATCGATGTGGAGGAGTTGCCTGAGCCATGACATCGCGAGCGGCCAGATCGATACGGGCGACATCTCAGTTGCCTGTTACTTCAGGTCTTCTGCCTGTGGTTTGGCCAGTCCTTGCTCATTGGCCACGGCTGCCAGGCGTCGATCCTGGGTCCACAGGCAGCAGTGGCTCAATCGGGCAGAGGCCAACAGGTGAGCGTCGATGTAGCCAATCCCACGGCCCATCAGCCGGTCGCCCTCGATCAGTAGCAGCACTTCCGCGTCGCTGGCCACCGTCGCCGCTGGCAGGCCCTGCAGCAGCTCCAGCACCTGGGATCGGTTGCGCAGATTGCCGCAGGCCAGTTCACCGATCACCGAGGGATGGATCAGCACTTCCCCTTCCTGCAGGAACATGGCGAGGCGAGGCAGGCCATGGCGCAGATGCTCCACCCAGACGGAGGTGTCAACCAGGATCACGCCGCGCTCTGACGACGGGGGATCGGCTCCAGCTCAGGTTCGCTGCCGCCCAGTGCCGCCAGGCGTTTCGCGCTTTCCCGTTGCACCAGGGCCCGCAGGGCTTCCTTGAGCAGGGCGCTGCGTTCGAGATTTCCGCACAGCTGCTCGGCCCTGGCCAGCAGTTCGTCGTCGAGCGTCACGGTGGTGCGCATGCTTCCGCCCTGGGCTCGCATCACTCTAGGCATCATCTGATGACGTTTCCAATCCGCTTCGGCTGCGGAGGCGCATCGATGCCATGACTCCCAACCCCTACAACGAAGACCATCTGGTGGAGCAGCCCGCCCTGGCGCTGCTGTCTGAGCTGGGCTGGAACACAGCTTGCGGTCTGGAGGAAACCTTCGCGCCGGAGGGCGGCAGCCTTGGACGCCGGGATCGCCGCGAGGTGGTGTTGCTGCCGCGCCTGCGGGCCGCGCTGGAGCGTCTGAATCCAGGCCAACCGCCGCAGGCGATCGATGCAGCCATTGAGGAGCTCAGCCGCAACCGCTCTGCCATGGGCCTGGTGGCTGCCAACCGCGAGGTGTACCGCCTGCTCAAGGACGGCGTGCTGGTGTCCGTGCCTGACCTGGAACGGGGCGGCCAGAGCAAGGTGCGGCTGCGCGTCGTCGACTGGGACCGACCCTCAGAAAACGACTGGCTTGCGGTCAACCAGTTCACGATCCAGGGGGATCTCAGCAAGTGCTTGCCTGATCTTGTGGGCTTCGTGAACGGCCTGCCGCTGGTGGTATTCGAGTTCAAGAAGCCCGGCGTCTCAGCCCGCGCAGCCTTCGATGACAACCTCCGCCACTACAAGGCTGCGATCCCGCAGCTGTTCTGGAGCAATGCCTTCCTGATCGCCTCCAACGGCACCGCCAGCCGCATCGGCTCGCTGAGCGCCGACTGGGAGCGCTTCTTTGAGTGGAAGCGGATCGAAAGCGAGGACGAACCCAGGCGCGTGTCGCTGGAGGTGTTGCTGCGTGGTGTCTGCCAGCCCAAGCGCCTGCTCGACTACGTCGAGAACTTCATCCTGTTCAGTGACAGCAAGGGCGGGCTGATCAAGATTATCGCCCAGAACCACCAGTTCATCGGGGTCAACAACGCCATCGCCGCCACCCTCGAGGCACGCCGACGCGGCCATGGCCGGGCGGGGGTGTTCTGGCAGACCCAGGGCAGCGGCAAGAGCTACGCGATGGGCTTCTACAGCCAGAAGATCCAGCGCAAGGTGCCCGGCGACTGGACCTTCGTGATCGTCACCGATCGCACCGACCTCGATGAGCAGATCGCCGAGACGTTCAAGGCCGCTGGCGTGGTGTCCGAGGCCGAGGGCGATCAGTGCCACGCGGGCAGCGGCGCCCAGCTCGCAGAGCTGCTGCGCGGCAACCACCGCTACGTCTTCACCCTGATCCAGAAGTTCCGCATCCCCGAGCTGCTTTGTGATCGAACCGACGTGGTGGTGATCACCGATGAGGCCCACCGCAGCCAGTACGACACCCTGGCCATGAACATGCGGACCGCCTTACCCAAGGCGTTGTTCACCGCCTTCACGGGTACGCCGTTGATCGATGGCGAGGAGCGCACCCGCGAGGTCTTCGGTGAGTACGTCTCGATCTACGACTTCCAGCAGGCGGTGGAAGACGGGGCCACCGTGCCGTTGTTCTACGAGAACCGCACGCCTGAACTGCAGCTGGTCAATCCCGATCTCAACGACGACATCTACGCAGTGATCGAGGCCGCCGATCTCGACGGCGAGGAGGAGAAGAAGCTCGAACGGGAGCTGGGTCGTCAATACCACATCATCACCAGGGACGACCGGCTCGAAACGATCGCCCGCGACATCGTGCGCCACTTCCTCGGCCGGGGGTTCATGGGCAAGGCGATCGCGATCTCGATCGACAAGGCCACCACCCTGCGCATGCACGACAAGGTGCAGCGCCATTGGCAGGAGGAAACCGAGCGGGTGCGCGCCCTAGTGGAGCAGCTGCCGCTGGAGCCCTCTGAGGACGGGGAGGAGCTGCGCGAGCGGTTGCACATCCTCACCAGCACCGACATGGCGGTGATCGTCTCGGCCGCCCAGAACGAGATCGCCGACATGGCGGCTTTGGGTCTCGACATTGAACCCCACCGCCGCCGGCTCACGACGTCCGAGCCGCCGCTGGATCAACGCTTCAAAGACCCCACCGATCCGCTGCGGCTGGTGTTCGTCTGCGCCATGTGGCTGACCGGTTTCGATGCGCCGAGCTGCTCAACGCTCTATCTCGACAAGCCGATGCGAAACCACACCCTGATGCAGACGATCGCCAGGGCGAACCGCGTCTTCCCCGGCAAGCACAGCGGCCTGATCGTCGACTACGCCAACGTGTTCGCCTCCCTGGAGAAGGCGCTGGCCCTCTATGGCGGGCGCAATGGCGGCGGGGCCAAGCCCACCCAGGACAAGGCCGTGCTGGTGGATCAGCTGCGGCAGGTGCTGACGGACGCCGTTCACTTCTGCGCGGAGCAGCAGGTCGACATCGCCGCGATCCATGCCCAGACGGACGGCATGCAGCGCCTGCAGCTGATCGACGATGCCGTCGAGGCCTTGATCGCGCCGGAGCCGCTCAGGCAAAGGTTCCAGGAGCAGCAGCGTCTGGTGCAACTGCTGCACGCTGCGATCAAGCCCGACCCCGCTGCCCAGGAGTTTGCGGCCTCAGTCGGCGCGCTCAACAGCATCGCGGCCTCCATCCGCCTGAAGCTCAACCCCAACCCGCCCGACATCAGCGCCGTGATGAGCCAGATCGGTCAGGTGCTTGATCAGTCGATCACTGGCATCGCAATCCGCGACCAGGGCCCGCCCAGCATCGACCTCTCCAAGATCGACTTCCAGGCGCTGGCCGACAAGTTCAAGCAGAAGAAGAACAAGAAGACAGAGCTGGAGGAACTCAAGGCCCTGATCGCGGCTCACCTCGCCCGGATGGTGCAGCTCAACCCCACCCGCGCCGACTTCCGCGAAAAGTTCGAGGCCCTGATCGCCAGCTACAACGCCGGCAGCCGCAGCGTCGAGGAGGTCTACAAGCAGCTGCTGCAGCTCAGCATGCAGCTCAGTCAGGAGCAGCAGCGCCACATCCGCGAGAACCTCAGCGAGGAGGAGCTGGCGATGTTCGACATCCTGCTGCAGTCCGCACCGGATCTGTCCGACAGCGACCGCGCCAAGGTCAAGCAGTCGGCCCGGGAGCTGGTGGAGCGGATCAAGGAGCTGCTGGTGCTCAACTGGCAGCAGAAGTTTGATGCCAGGGCCAAGCTCAAGGTCGTCATTGAAGAAGCACTCGACATCGGCTTGCCTCGCGCCTACACACCGGAGCTGTACCAGCAGAAGTGCGAGGCCGTGTTCGCTCACATCGAGCAGGCTTACCCCGAACGAGACCAGAGCGTCTATGCGCCCGCTGGCTGAGGGGCCGGTCTCTGAGCCATGTCAGCCTCAGGGGTGATGCAGACCCTGAATCGGCCCCGTCGTGAGCGCATCAGACCTGGAGCCCTTCCTGCCCGACTGGATTGAGGCGGCGGCCGAAGAGGCCCGCAGCGTGGCTCTGGGGATGCTGCGCGAACGGGGGCGTGGCGCTGTTCTGGTGGGCGTGGCCCGGGTGGACGCAGCCCTGGAGGCGTTACTCAAGGCAGCCCTGGCGCCACCGCGCGGTAGCGAGTCCCTGTTCCACACCGATCGGCCGCTGGGGTCGTTCGGGGCCAAGATCGCCCTGGCGGCGAGGCTTGGGCTGATCGATGGCGCCGTCGAGCAGTCGCTCCACAATCTTCGGCGGGTACGGAATGCCTTCGCCCACTCCACCTCGGAGGTGCAGCTGGCGGATCCTCCCTACCGCGACCGCCTGCGGGAGAGCGTCGCGCTGGCAAGGCGCAATGTGCTCTGGGAGCCGATGCAGTTGATTCTCCAGAAGCACATGGCAGAGCGGGGGGAGGCCAGCCAACTGGAGAACGATCCAGGTCTGGCGGACTTCGTGCTGCTGATCACGATCCTGGTGGCCTTTCTGGAGACTGGCGCCAGCACGGTGCGGCCGCTGCAGCCCTCGTTGACGATGACGTTGGAGACAGGAATCACGCAACGCGCCGGCTTGACTCAGTAGAGCAGCCTGTTTCCTTCGTAGCGGGCCTGCAGCAGCTCCAGGCGGTGGATCAGCTTCTGCTGGCGCTGCTCCTGGCGGGTACGGGTGCTGGGGCTGCCCTCGAAGTGGGTGAGCTCGTTGCGCAGCAGGTAATCCACGAAGTCCTTGGGTTCGCAGGGCCGATTGCCCATCCACTTGTGGAAGTTGCGGTGCAGGGCTGAGCTGATCACCAGCAGGTTCTCCTCCAAGGCCGCCAGATCGGGTCGTGTGGCGGCATCGAACAGGTGATGGGCCTCCAGCTCGATCGGGTTTTGATCCGCGGCATTGGGTTTCTGCTGCGTCACCGCGCAGGCCTTGGCCTTGTTCCGTGCACGCTCCATCGCAGCCTTCACCCGGGCCTCATGGCTCTCCAGCACCTTGCGCTGCACCTCGAAGCAGTCCTCCGCCACATCGGCCACGGCCTTCACCCAGGCCTTGCGGGCTTTGGTGATGCGGCCCCGCTCGTGCATTGTGCGAGCGAGCCGGGCGATGCCGCGCTGGCTCCAGTGGCGCCCCTCCACGTCGTCGAAATCGGCGAAGTGCACGTCGATCTCCAGGCCTTCGGCGCCATCGAGACCGGCGCTCTCCTCTTCGATCCGGCGCAGGGTGCCGCTCATCCCCTTGCCGTTGGTGCCCAGCACCCGCACCACCGAGCGCTGCTGCAGAAACACCAGATCACCCTTGATCACCAGGGTGGAGCGATCCTGCGTCACCTGGATGATGCGGCGTTGCACCAGGGCACGGGTCACCCGAGCCCGGTGATGGGTGAAGAACTCCTTGAGCCGAGCCAGGAAACTGCCGCCCTCGGTCTCCTCCAGATACTTGGCGATCGCCATTACGCCCTCCTCATAGAAGCGGCGCTTGCGGGCCTGACCCGGTTCGTACTCGAAGAACTCTCCCTCGATCAGATCCCAGGCATCGTCAGGATCGGAATCGAAGAACTCACAGATCCGGTAGAGCTTGGTGACCGGGATGCCAAGCATCTTGGCGGCTTCCTTGTCGCTGAAGGCATCGCGCTCACGCCGCCGCCGTGAGCCTGCTTGAGGTGTGGATGGAGTGGTCGCCATGATCAGCGGAAAGCCAGCAAGGAATCGCGCATCTTCTGCAGCCTCTCCATCACCCGTGGATCACCACCCACATCGGGATGATGCTCCTTGGCCAGGCGGCGGAAGGCTTCTTTGATGTCATCGGCCGTGGCCGTGGATGGTTCCAAGCCAAACACATGCCAAGGCCGAAAGTTCTCCAGCACATCGATGCCATTGATGCACGTAGCGCCGCTGCGATTGCGTTCCGCCTGGGGAACACCCACCCACTCGCGGTACAGCTTCTGCCAGTCGGCCTTGGTCTTGAAATCAAAGCTGCGGCCGGCCATCGCCAGGTTGAACTCGCTGGACTGACGTAACTCCTTGGCGTTCGTGCAGCCGAACACGTTGCACACCTCGCTTTTGAGCTGGGTGAGGGTGAGCACCGGCTCAGGGAAGGGCTTGCCG
Source organism: Cyanobium sp. Cruz CV13-4-11 (assembly GCF_024346055.1). Classification (GTDB taxonomy): domain Bacteria; phylum Cyanobacteriota; class Cyanobacteriia; order PCC-6307; family Cyanobiaceae; genus Cyanobium. The sequence goes on along the minus strand of NZ_JAGQCH010000025.1, from coordinate 36,073 downwards.
TGGATGAACTCGGCAAATGCGAGCAGGGCTGAAGCATCTGGAGGCCCCTGGGCCAACAGCTCAGCAATGCGCTGCTGAACGGCAGGCCGATCCAGCTTCTTGCGCGTCGTGCCTGCAGGCGATGGTTTGGGCGTGCTGCGACTGGGCACAGGCTGAGACGGCCGGATGCAGTGCTCCAGAGATAGCGCAGCCATGGCCCGCAGCGCTGAGGAATGAGCCTGTGTTTACGAGGTGCAGCATGATCAGAGCCAAAAAGGATGCAGCCATTGCATTGAATCGCGAGCCGGCCTTGATGGGCCATGGGCTTTCCCATTGCGCCGCCTACCAGTGATGCACTCAGTGCATCGATTTCGGGCCTAGCTCTCTCTGGCTCGGTGCTCTCTGGCGTGAGTCGTGGCGGCGCCCCCGTAAAGGCCGGATGGCTCAGGCAACAGGAGGGGAACGCCTCACTTGCAATGAACCCCTTGCTGCGGCTGCTCGGCGCGGCCGCCTCCCATGGCCTGCTCACGGGCCAGATCTTGTTCTCGGCCGCGTTCGTCGGTGCCTGCGAGCTGCCCAACTGGATCCAGGCACCCCGTCAGGTGAATGCCTGCCTGGAGCGCTGGATGACGGTAAGCGCCCTGTTCTTCCCCTCCGGCATGCAGTCCGCAGTGGCGACCTACCAGCCGGCTCTGGCCCCAGGCCGGCGGGGGGTGTTCCGATGAGCCGGCCCATCCCTTCCGGTGACTACGTAGAGCACTTCGATCCAGAGCTGCCCCACCACCGGGCCTGGTTGCTGGCGGTGCTGGAACAGCTGGTGGCCCATGACCCTCAGGCCCTGGAAGAGGGCGGCACCCTGCGCCGCCTCTGGACCGCCCGACAGGAGGCAGGGTCTGCTGTCGCAACTCCATCACCGTCGCCATCACCGCCGGCCGGCGCTCCCAGCAAAGGCAATCCGCTCTCGGTACCCTGGTTCGCCCAGCTGGACTCAGCCACCGACCAGGCGCGGCGGATGTGCTTCTCGTCCAGCTGCGCCATGCTCCTGGCCTTCCTCAAGCCTGGCGTCCTCACCGGGTTCAATGGCGACGACCAGTACCTGGCCAGGGTCCGCCAGTTCGGCGACACCACCGACGCCGCAGCCCAGATCAGGGCCCTGGCCAGCTACGGCATCAAGGCCCGCTTCACCAGCCGGGCCAGTTTTGCCACCCTGGAGCAAAAGTTCGCAGCCGGCATCCCCGTCCCCTGCGGCTACCTACATCGCGGGCCGATCAGCAGTCCCGCAGGCGGTGGGCACTGGCTGATCGTCGTCGGCATCACCCAGACCCACGTGATCGTGCACGACCCGCTTGGGGAGGCGGATCTGGTGGACGGCACCACCATCGGCGGAACGGCCCGCTTCTGCCGTTACACCCGCGCCAACTTCGGGCGGCGTTGGATGGTGGAGGGAGAGGGCAGCGGCTGGGCGGTGTTGGCGGAGAGGTGATCGGCTGGCTGGCCATCGGTCCGGGTCAGGGAGGCCTGTCTTGGCCATTCGACCGATTCAGCGCTTGGACCCGGGCCTGCGGGGGATCGGCCCGACCACCGGCCGCAGGGCCTGAGGGAGTTGCAGCTGTTGATCTGCCCAGTGAGCGGTGAGAGCGGCCAGCAGGCTGATGCGGTCGCCGTGGATGCGGAGCATGGCGGTAGCTGAAAGGGCTGGCCACCAGGCTGATCCAGCCCAAAGGAATCCAGGCGGCAGGAAGCGACAACGGCCCGCAACCGATGGCACAACGGCGTCCATCATCGAGACGGTTCAGAGGCCTCGCCTGGGGGGAACTGCCTCACTGGGGCCTTGCGCCGGCCCTCTCCAGTTTGAGGCCCTCCTCTCGTCGGGCCTCCACTGGGATCGGTCCCGTCGCTGCGCCCCCGGCGCACTTCGCCATGGCCAGTTCCGCCCTGTCGCCGTTCTGCCGGCCTGAGGAGGATCCGTTCCTGCTACTCGAGTCCAGCCTGCGCTGCATCGAGCGCATCCTGCTGTTCTCCGAGGGCCAGCCGCTCCGCCGCACCTGGATTGAGCATCCCTATGGGGAGGAGGAGATCACCCTGCTTGAAGAGGAGGTGCTGCCGGCGTTGCAGCACTGCCTGCAGCGGGTGAATGAGATCGATGCCGCCCTGCAGGAGGAGCAGGATGCCCGCATCGCCATCGCCCAGCTGCAGGAGATCCAGGAGGCTGAGCGGCTGCTCGCTCAGGTCGAGGCTGATCAGCCTGCGTTGCTGAGCCGCTGAGGCTCAGGGGCCTTTGTGCCCCGGGCCGGCCGGGAGCCCTGATCCCGGTTTTTCTCCCGCACCATGGCAGCAGACTGAGACGAGGGGCTGGCGGCTGGGCGGAACCCTGCTGCGGTCGCGATCGGGACTGTGGATGCCCACACCAGGGCCGGCGGCAATCAGATCGAACCGGTTGCTGCGGGGATTGTGCCGTCGGGACGAATCGGCTGGCCGGGTCGGCAAACGCCGTCTGGGCCTGCCCCGGCGCGGGCCGGCCGGCAAGGGCTGACTTGAATCCCTCGCAGGCTCGGGCCCCTTGCCGGCCGTCTCCTTGCCGGTGCGGTTCGGCCCGGTCGTTCGCCTTCCCGGCCATGGCCTTTCCTTCCCCCTCTCGGCCCTGCTGCCCCATCCGCATCGTCTCGGTGCATCTGCTTGATGCCGCCGGCGATCTGCTGCGGGTGCTGTTCCTCGATCGCGAGGGCTACATCACCTCCCAGCCGCACTACGTGCCCCGCGCCGAGGCCCTGATCCTGGCCTCAAATCAGCAGATCGTGCTCGGGTCTCAGGCCGCCGTGCGGGTGCTCTGAGGCCACCTGCCCCTGCGGGTTCGGCCTCACGGGGCTGGCACGCAGGGGCTTGCTGCATCGGCATCGAGGCGACATAGAACTGAGCCACCTGACAGAGCCGCCCGATGGAGCTGGCACGGGTGGGGGCTTGCCCAGACAGGCCGTCAGTGGGTAGAGGCGATCAACTGCAGGCGTTTCCCTGGCCAATGGCCTGGCCGCAGAAGGCCTCTGGCTCGATGGTCCTCGGGTGGCACGGCCGGGACCGCAGACCGCCCCAGGATCCGCGCCGCTGCAAGGGTCGGGCCTGGCTCGCCGCTTGTCGTGCTGGGCGCTGATGCGCCATTGGGGAGGTGGCGAGCCCTTGACCTGCGGCGCGGTCGGGGGCGGGGTCCTGCGTCCCCTCAGCCGTGGCCTCTGCCGAGTCCCATCGCGCTGCCCTCAGCTTCCCCAGCGGCAATGCCAAAACCGGGCCGATCGCGGTCTCCAGCACCAGCCGGCTCACCTGCCCCTCCTCCTGCTCCCTGGCCGGCGAGGAGGGCTGCTATGCCGAGGCTGGCTTCCGCACCCGCCTCCACTGGGATCGGCTCAGCGCCGGGCGGCTCGGCACCACAGCAGCGGCCTTCATCCAGCAGGTGGCAGCCCTGCCGGCCGGGGTCATGTTCCGCCACTGCGTCGCGGGCGATCAGTGGCCTGATCCGGCTGATCCGCTGCGCATCGATCAGGCCCTGCTGCTCCAGCTGGCTCGGGCCACGCGGCATCTGCGGGCAGCCTGGTCCTACACCCACTTCCCCATGGGCCCTGCCAATCAGGCCACCCTGCGGCAGGCCGCTGAGCGGGGGCTGGTGGTCAATGCCTCCACCGAGTCCCGCTCCGTCGCGGCGGCGCTGCAGCGGCAGGGCATCTCGGCGGTCTGCGTCGTGCCCCCCGATGCGCCGGTGGTGTTCCGGCATGAGGGTGTGCGGTTTGTGGCCTGCCCGGCCACCAGGCCCGGCAGCAGGGTGCAGTGCAGCTCCTGCGGCGGCCGCTGGGGCTTGCCCCTCTGCGCCCAGGCCGGGCGCTCCTTTGTGGTCACCTTCCCGGCCCATGGGGCAAGGGCGGCGGCGGCGGCCAGCCACTGCAGCTGAGGGCCAGGGGCCCGTGGCCCTTCGGGATTGGCCCACCCGGGAAGCCCTTGGCTCCTCAGATCCCAGCGCCAACGCTGTGCTGCTCCTCGAAGTGCTCCTCAGCAGCCGCCTGGCGGTGGGCAATCCAGGCGTTCTGCAGGTCAATCCGCGTCACCCGGTATCCCAGACGCCGGGCCGCCAGCAGCAGTTCTTCCCGGCTGCGGCAACGGCGCAGGCTCCGCCGCAGCGACTCGCTGGCTTCCGCGTCAGTCACCAAGCGCTCCAGTTCAGGCCAGCTCATGCCCTTGCCCCGATTCCGCTCACCATGGCGTGATCGGGGGCCAGGCACCAGGTGTTCCAGAGCACACTCACGCCATGGCTGGATCGTGAGCCGGCTCCCACTCAGTAGAGAACCGTCCACCCCTTGCCCGTGGCCACCGCCAGATCAGCGGTGCTGAGCTCGTTGGTGCCGCTGTTGGAGCCGACGTCGATGCTCTGGCCGTTGCTCACATAGGCCAGGTTCTGGAAGATCGTCAGGATCGCTGCCTTGGAGAGGGCGCAGCCCCAGAAGGAGATCGTGGTGGCGATTCCCTGCAGCGGGGCCCAGGCCAGGCCGACGCAGCTGGAGAACACCCCGTTGAAGTCGCTGACGTTGCCCACTGGCAGCGCCGGCAGGTTCATCAGCCCGTAGCAGCCCGAGAAGGTGTAGGTCATCGTCTGCACCGCCTCGGTGTTCAGCAGCGGCACGGTGATCAGCCCGTAGCAGCCGGAGAACATCCCCTCCATCGTCTCCACCGCCCGCAGATCCAGCCTGGGCAGCCTGGAGAGGGTGGTGCAGCTGGAGAACATCCAGCGCATCGTCGTCACCTTGCGGGTGTCAAACGGCGGGATCGTCTCCAGTGCCTGGCAGCCGGAGAACATGCTCTCCATCGTCGTCACATTCGCCGTGTCGTACTGCGGCACGTGACGCAGGGAGGTGCAGTAGGCGAACATCTCGTGCATGTCCACCACCTCGGCGGTGTGCAGCTCCGGCGCGATCTCCAGGGCGCTGCAGTACTGGAACATCCCGCCCATCTGCTCGATCCGCTCGGCGCCGCTGATCACCACCTGCCGCAGGCTGCGGCAGTTGTAGAAGAGGTTGGCGGTGGATTCCAACGCCTCGGCATCCTCGATCCAGACCCGCTCCAGCTCCGGTGCCTCCTGGCAGGCCCACTCCAGGCTGGTGAGGGAGGTGATGCCAGCCAGGCGGAGCTGCTTGAGCAGATTGCAGCCGTACACCAGATAGGAGGCATCGCTGAGCGAGGCCATCCCCTCCAGGTTCAGCTGCCGCAGCGAGGTGCACTCGTAGAAGGCCTCGCTGGCGGTGGTCACATGCGGCAGAGGTGGCAGCTGCACGTGTTCGAGGGCATGGCAGTAGCAGAACATCCCATCCATCTCCTCCAGCGCCTCCGCCCGGTGGAGCTGAAACACCCGCAGCGCGCCGGCGTAATAGAGCAGCCAGCCGAAGTTGCTGGCGCCGCCGGCATCGTGGATGGTGATCCGTTCCACGCTGCCCAGATAGTCGTAGGTGCTGTAGCGCTCGTAGCCGCAGAACACGATGCTGGCTCCACCCTCAGCGCGGGGGAGATTCAGGGCCAGATCCAGCCAGGGGGCAGAGGCATCGTCCTGGCTGATGCTGCTGTGCCGCGGGCTCAGGTCCACCATCGTCAGGTTGGCGCCGGCCTGGGGCATGATCGTCACGATCACCTGCCGGTACCCCCGGCTGCAGCGGCTGGCAGCAGAGACTGTGTTGTAGCTGTAACGATGTTCGGCCTTGATCGGCTCGATCACCGTCTCGCCCCAGCTCCAGCTGCCATAGAAATACGAGTAGCCACCACTGGGCAGCGGTGTCGTGAGCACCAGCTCGACGTTGCCACCGTTCTCCTCGATCCGGTAGTCAGAGGCCGAGAGGCGGTTGCCGTTGCGGTAGACGAGGAAGGTGCCCTCAATCCTCTGCTGCCAGCTGGTGTTGCTCGCCGCGGTGATCCAGAAGCGATCGCCTGGGCCATAGAGGCTGTTGCCGAACCACTCCTGATGGCGGCGAATCGTCTGGGCCGGGGAGTTCACGTGCTCCACCGTGCCGTCTCCCCAATCGACGGTGTAGTTCCCGGCGGCTCGCACTGCCAGCACGTTCCCCTCGCCGGGGTAGATGGCGACCAGACCCACCAGCTTCTGCTCACCCGGCTGGATCGCCGGCAGCGGCAACCAGTCCACCGGCCGCTGCCAGGGCTCCGCCGCGTAGGGGTCCGGCGTCGGCGGCTGGCTGCCGTAGGAGATCTGCCAGGCCGGCATGGCCGGAACCGGCAGTGCCGGGGTCATCAGCGCAGCAGCAGCCGGGGTGGAGGCAGAGGAGGAGGAGCTGGTGTGGGCCATGGGGGGAAGCACTCCCCCCCTATTGCCGCGGGCTCAGCGTCCGTCCGGTCGTTCCGGCCGGCCGCCTTCCTTGCGGCGGGGCAGCTGGGGCTGGCCTGGTTTCGGCTCCTGAGCCTGCGCTTCTGCCTTGGGCAGCTCCAGGCCGTGGTGGGCATGGGCTGCCTCGGCGGTGTCGAACCACTGCCAGCCGTCATGGGGCAGCGGCAGCCGTTCCCGATCCAGGCGGCTGAGGCTGTAGTCGGGGGCGTGCACCTCGTTCGGTGCGAACTGCAGGGCCTTGTCCTGCAGGCGGTAGAAACCGCTGGTGTCAGGGCCCGTCGGCGGGGCCGTCGGGGCTGCGGGATCGGGGGTGGAAGGTGCCGCCGGTGCAGGCGACGACTCTGCAGCAGCGGGAGCACTCGTCTGCGGCGTCACCGCGGGCGAGGAATCAGCAGCGCTGCTGTCAGGTGTGGTGGTGTTGGCGGCCATGGCTTGTGGCATTCACGCTCTCTTGCCTTGCATTGGCCAAGGTCACTCCCCATCCAGGAGTTGGCCGAGGCGGCGGGAGAGGAGCATCAACTGCTCGCGCTGGCGGCGCTGCAGCAGCTCGCGGGCGGCGAGGGCATTGCCCGCCGGCACGGCCTCGTTCAGCACAGCGGCGACTGGCCGGTCGTAGAGGGCTACCAGCAGGCCGGTGGGCTGGGCCTTGGTGGTGCAGCCGATCGGGCAGACCATCAAGGTCGTGCCCCGCGGCAACTCGGCTTCATCGAGGTTGAGGGCCAGGGGCCGCTCGCTCTCGCACAGGCCCAGGGCGGCATGGCCGAGCACCTTGGCCATCGCCACGCTCACCAGGGCCTGCTGGCCCGGTTGCAAGGGGAGCTGAGGCGTGCGGCCCTCGGCGGCGAGCACCTGCAGGCTGGCGGCGCCATCCCAGTCGGCGAGCACCAAGGTGTTGAGCCCAAAGGTTTCGGCGCCGACCGCGGAGCGCAGCAGGGTGGCAACTTCTGATTGGTGGCGGGTGTAGCGCTGCTGCAGCGTCTGCCCCTGGGGGAGCATCAGCCTGCGGGCCAGATCGGGCTGGACGACCACGAGGATCCAGCCGAGGTAGAGCACCAGGCCGAGGAAGACGATGCGGCTGAGGCGATAGAGCAGCTGCCAGGGGCTGCGGGCATCGAGCACCTCCGTGATCGCCTTGTTGAGAGCATCGGTGGTGGCGCGGGTGAAGACCTCCACCCGCTCGAACAGCCTGCTCTTGGGAGTGGTCATGCAGGCCTGGTGGGCGTGGAGGTGGGAGAGATCGAGGGGGGATCAGAGGAGGGGATCGAGCCCAAAGGGGTCATCGCCATCGCTGGTGAGCACGGCGTCAGGTTCCTGCTGCTCGTCGGAGTCCGGAGCGGTGGAGGGGTGCTGCGCCTCTGTGGTGTCGGCGGCCGGGGAATGCTCCTGATCGGTCGAATCGCCGGTCGACTCCGGTTGGGCATCGGGGCGCACCTTGCGGGGCCGGCCCCGGCGACGGACAGTCGTCTCAGCCGCTGATTCGTCGGTTGACGGGTTCACCTCCGCGGCGGCCGCATCGGCTTCTGGTGCCGGCGCCAATTCCGTCTCAGCATCGGCTCCATCCGCCGGCCGATCAGCGGCTGCCAGCTCGAGATTCGATGCAGAAACTGCATTGTTTTCAACCGGAGTGGCCTGCTCCCCGTCGGGCTCCTGATCGAAGCCCAGCAGGTTCGTGGGCAGGTGGGCCATCAGATCGGGCTCGGGTTGTCGCGGCAAATCAGCCGCTGCGGCAGGGGAGATCGATTGCGCCGCAACAGGAGTGGCGCCCCCTCGGCTGTCAGAAGTGGTTGTCGCCGGAACTGGCTGCGGTGCCGATGCTGCGGGCGCAGGCCGCCCAGTGCTTCCGGTTCCCACCGGAGTTCCAGGGCGATGACCGCTGGTTCCAGGAGTAGGCCCTGACGGAGTCGCGGCCGGAGGTTGCGAGCTCACGGCGCTTGGCGTCACCACAACCGGCGTCGGGGGCGTCACCACAGCCATGCCTTCCCCGTTGCCCACCTGCCAGCCGATCGCCAGCCAGCCAGGCAGATGCACCGGCCACACGTAGCGGGTCTCGCTGCCGCGCTGGATGCGCACCATCCCCGCCTGGGCCGAGGCGGCACCAGTCGAGAGGGATGGAGTGTGGCCCTGTCGGGACGGCATGGCGCCGAGGTTGGGGAAGCGATCGCTCATCAGCTCGGCTCCCTCAGGCGGGCAGGGTGGCGGTCAGGCCCACGGTCATTCCCTCGGGAGTCGAGGGCGAGACGATGGCGCGGGCAAAGCACAGGGCCGGTGGATCGGCATTGGCGGCATCCGCCGGATCGAGCTGGATGTCTTGGCCGTTGATGTGGGCCTCCACCCGGCCTCCCTCCGCCGGAATCGCCACGCTGGCGACGCCGACGAAGGTGCCCATGCGGCCATCCCGCAGCTGGGGGGCCACCTCGAGGAGAACCGTCACCGCCTGGCTGTGGCCGGGGTGGGCGGCGATCAGCGAGAAGCGGTTGGAGGCATCGAGCTTGGTGGAGAGCTGCACCACCTCACCGCTGACGAACACCTTGTCGTGTCCGCGGCTGGCGCTGCGGTTGCTCCAGCCCACCAGCAGGGTGGCGGCATCAAGGAGGGGGATGCCCTTGGAGGGGGCCATGGTTCGGTCTCCGGGTGGAAGGAAGGAATCGAGGAGGGATCAAGGACGCCAGCCGCAATGCAGCGGCACCCCATCAAGTCAGTGGGGCGATGTTGTGGAGTCGGCCGGCGGCGCGGGGGTGCATGACGCCAAAGCCGACGTACCAGTCGATGCGGGTGCGGAAGACCGGGGCGTCGGGGACTTCGCCGAGATCACGGACGGAGATGCCGTAGCGGCCCTGAAAGGGGCCCTGCAATCCCGTCACCCCTTGATCCCCGAAGGTGCAGCAGTAGATCGAGCTGGTGCCGCCTGCCTCGCCGTAGCCGAGGACTTCCTGGCCCTGCGCGTCGCGATCGACGGTGAGGATCTGGCACTCCTGGTAGTGATGCACCATCACGCCAAGGTTGTTGGTGGAGACGTTGTAGACGCCCTGACCGACGGTGGCGCGGGCGAGGGCGTTGAGCTGGCGGCGCATCGCCTTGCTCATCACCAGATACTTCATCCCGCCGTAGGAGTTGACCGAGTCGATCAGCTCGTCGAGCTTGTCGAAATCCAGAGCGGTGGTGCCATTGTCGATCGCCATCTCCGCCCCCGGCGGCAGGCGGCGGGCGAGGCCGTCAAAGCCGCGGGCCTGGCTGGCGGTGGCATCGCCATTGATTAGGGCGGCCTCGAGAGTGAGGCGCATCGAGCGCACCTTCATCTCCACCTGGGAGGCACGGGCCTCGGGGCCCTGCAGGTCGACGATGGAGCGGTCGACATCGACGTCACCCCCGAAGAGATGCACGGCCTCGGACTGGGGATCGACGACGCCATAGCTCTGGCGGTAGCCCTCGTTCACCGCCCGGAAGCCGACGGTGGGCAGCTCCTTCTCCACGGAGTAGAAGAGGCCGCCGCCAGCGATGTTCATGAATGGCAGCCGCGCGAGCAGTTCCCCCTCGCTGAAGGTCTTGATCACCGCCAGGTGCTCCAGGCGGGTCTCGTACTTGGCTGCCTCGATCAGGGTGAGGCCCATCCGCTCTCCCGGGGGACGACCCCAGCAACGTCACGGGCTATTGCCAGAGCCGTTGAGACAGAAACGCCTGGGGGCAGAGGGGCCGCACCAGAGCGCCACAACAAGGAGCGCGCGGGGCCGGTGACTACCTGATGTGTATGGAGTGCCTAGGCTTTACACATCAGCCGCCGTCGTCAGGCCCGGAAGCATGCGCACCAACATCGTCATCGACGACGCCCTGATGCGGCAGGCGATGCAGGCCTCCGGCGCCCGCAGCAAACGCGAGGCGGTGGAGCTGGGGCTGCGCACCCTGGTGCGGCTGCAGCAGCAGGGGGAAATCCGCTCCTTCCGCGGCAAGCTCCGCTGGGATGGTGACCTGGAGGCCCAGCGGCTGGATGCCGATCCAGAGACTCCAGAGGCAGTGGATCAGGAGCTGCCGTGATCGTCGTCGACTCCTCGGTCTGGATTGATTTCTTCAATGGGGTCAACACCCCGGAGGTGGAGCGCCTCGATGGCCTGCTTGGGGTGACGCCGATCGCGATCGGTGACCTGATCCTGGTGGAGGTGGTGCAGGGCTTCCGGCAGGAGAAGGATGTGGCCACCGCCAGGCAGCTGTTCCGCTCCCTGGCACCGCTGCCGATGCTCGGCGCGCGCAATGCCTGGAAGGCAGCCGAGAACTACAGGGAGCTACGCCGTCGCGGCATCACGGTGCGCAAGACGATCGACGGGATCATCGCCACGGCCTGCATCGAAGCAAACCTGCCCCTGCTGTTCAGCGATCGGGACTTCCTGCCCTACGTGGAGCACCTGGGGCTGGAGGCCGTCTGAGGCTGCGGCTGCGAACAACCGAAGCTCGGGCTGTTCTCCGGAGGCGACCGCCGCTCTTTGGACTAGAAGCGCAACTGTCCTTGGTGAATGTAACCGTTCCCGCCGCAGTAATCGGTCTCGTACCACTGGCCTGTCCTCCCATAAACATTGATCGTCTGGCGCGACCGGATGGAGCACAGCACAGATCCATTCGGCGTAGCCCTGACATTGCTAGGCGGGTCAAACACCAGTGCTCTGCCCGCCTCGGGCTGAGAGGGCATTGCACTGGAGCCGAGATAGCTGCAGACTTTGTCCAACATCCTTTGCGTCGCGCTCGACTGAGGGCGGTTGATCTGCTTCTCGGGGAAGGTGACCCAGTAGCCAGAGCGGCAATTCGCTTGAGCGTAGATGCCTGTGCCACTAAGAAAATACTTGAAGTCAACGGACTCTGAGCTGACCTGTCGGATGCTGCCCAGATCAACATTCACTGGCTGTCCTCCTTTGGCCGTGCCAGCATAGAAATTACCGGATTGGGCATGGGATGGCGACTCGAAACTTGGCAGGAGCGAGATCAGACACGCTGCGGTGAAACCAACAGGTGCAGCAGGTCGAGTGCGCATGGTGCAGGGAAGGACTTTGGCCACTGAATCCATCAAGAGAAAGCATAGTCTTCATCACTCGACGCAACATCCATCCCAGGGATCAGCTCCCCAAGAGTGCTGGTATCCATTTGGTGGCAAGCGTTGAAGAGCCGTCCCAAGGCCATGGAACGATCTGCTCTCACTCCCACCAGGTCTCTGTGGGGGCTCCGCTCCGGCCCTCCTCATGGTCGGGGGGCGCCTCAAGGGTTGAAACATGCCCGCCGGTGCTGGCGTTGGCTGCGCTGCGCTCCGCTTTCTCAGTGGTGGACGGGCCCTTGACCCGCCCCCCGCCGGCTGAGGGGTCCTACGCGGAGCCCTCCCATGGCTTCTCTGTCCCGCAAAGCCCGCCTGCAGCAGTGCTGCTGGGAGCTGCTGGATGATCTGGCGTTCTGCAGCGAGCGCTATCCCCGTCTCTCTGAGCTGGCGGCCCAGGTGCTGTTTGAGCATCAGGCCGCCCAGCCGCCTGTGCCGGTTGATCCGGCGCTCGAGGCTCTCATTCCCTTCTGAGGGCAGGGTGCCTCAGCCGGCGGGGCTCCTCGGGGGCCCTGCCTTTCTGCTGGTCGCGACGCCAGAAGACCGCGACTGCCACCCAGCCGGAAAAAGCTTGTGGGGCACTGGGCCAGCCTCCACCGCTTGGCCACGACGATTGAGCTCTGCATGGCCTGACAGACGATCCCACCGGACCATCGACACCGCTGGCGGGAGAGGAGCACTGGCGGGGGCCGGAAGCCATCACGGTCGGCGAGGGGAAGAAGGGAAGCCCGCTGCCCCAGCTGTCTCGCCCCGGACCCGATCCATCTCCTGCAGCCCCAGGGAGCGGAGTCGTTTTCGTCAAGTTCTGCCGGGTCGCTACAGCCGAGGCCTGACGCGGGTGTCCCTCGCCTCTCTCGTGATGGCCTCCTCTTTCCCCCGCTGCGAAATCCGCCAGCTGGCTGTCTATGTCTATCCCGGTGGGATCAAGGCGCATGATGCCGAGCGCCATGTCGTCTTTTATGGCCGCCGCGGTGTTCCTGTGAAGAAGCCCCGGTTCATTCCGGCCCAGCTGGCGCATCAGCTGGCCCGCAAGCTGCAGGCCCGGCGGCTCGGCACCGTGGCGGTGCTCTGAGCAGCGGGGGCTCCGGCCCCCCTTGCGGCCGGCTGCGGGTTCGCCCGTGGCCGGCCTTTCCGGCTGTCGGCCAGACGGTGGGGCTACGTCAGCAGCAGGGCAAGCTCAGCAGAATCCCCGCAACGCGGAACGGACTATGGCGGAAGGCACCAGACGGCCATCCCTGCTCGATGGCATCGCCCGGGTGCTGCTGTGCCTGGTGTTCCTCAATGCCGTGCTGGGCAAGGTCACTGGCTTTGACCGGGTCGCTGGCGCCATCGCGGCCAAGGGTCTGCCGCTCTCACCTGTGCTGCTGGTGGCGGCGATGGCGTTGATGGCCGTGGGGTCAGTCCTGGTGATCAGCGGCCGCAAGGCGCGGCTGGGGGCGATCCTGCTGCTGGTGTTTTTGGTGCCCACGACCCTGCTGTTCCACGGCGATGTCAGCGACGCCCAGGAGCGGATTCAGCTGCTCAAGAACCTCTCGATCATGGGCGGCCTGCTGCTGGTGATCGACCGCCATCCGGACTGACGGCTCAGCCAGCAGCCTTTCTGCTGGTAGCTCTGCGCTCCGCGGCATCCATGCGTTGCGCGATCGATCGGGCCCAGCGCTCGCCGGCATCACCACCCCAGCCATCCCAGGCCTGGCGGCCTTTGCCGTAGTCGCCCCAGCTGGAACCCCGCTTGTCGACGGCATGACGGGCGAAGTATCTCACCATTCGATCCACGGTGGAGGGCGAGAGCTCCTGGCGGTTGGCGAGCTGGCGGGCGCGGACCAGGCCGACTGGGGTCATGCCGCGGTTCGACGGTGGCTGCTCGGCCCGCCGGTCCAAGGCGCGGCGGGCGGCAGCGGCGACAGGAGCTGGCGGCTGGAAGGAGATGCCGCTGTAGAAGTCCTTGCCTCGGCGCGGCATGGCGATCATGCCGCTGCGCTCTGGTCGGAACCAGTGTCCGCCTCAGGGGCAGCAGCATCGGGCTCAGAGTCAGGCTCAGCAGCGGTGGCCAGAGATTCATCGGCACAGTGGCTGTCGCCTGCGACAACCTCCAGATCAGCGGGCTCAGCCGCCGTGTCGCCGCCAGGGAGTGCAGGACTCTCGGTGTCGGTGAGCGCCGGCACGAACTGATCGATGTAGGCGCCGATGGCCTGCAGCTGGGTGTCGGCATCCTGGGCGCTGGCCCGGAGCTGGGCCATCAGCGCCTCGGCGGTAGCGGCCCGCTCCATAGCGGCAAGGGCATCACGCTGGGCGGCGGCAATGGCGGCCTCATCGGCGGCGTCATCGCTGAGGGCCTCGGCCAGTTGCTGGCGCAGGCCCGCCTCACGGGACTGGAAGCCGGCGATCACGCCGACGATGCGATCGAGCAGAGCAGTCATGGTGCGGAACGGAAAAAGGAGTGAACGAAGAAGGCGGAGGGTCACGAGACACCTCGGGGTTGAAAGCGGGGGCCTGCCCCTCAAGGCCGGCGCGAGGGAGTGCGACCGTTGACGGCGAATGAGGCCCGGTAGAGCTCGGAGGCCGACATGGCCTGGGGATTGAGCGGCTCGCCATTGCTGGCGATGCCGGAGGCGGTCATCGCTCCGGCGGCCTGCATGCCGGTGGGGCCGCGCTGCTGGAACAGGAAGCCGTAGACGGGATGGGTGCGCATCTCGTCGAGGAAGTCGGTGGTGGTCAGCGGCCGGCCGTCATCGCCCAGCAGGGGCTTGCCCTGGGAATCGAGAGGTTCCAGCACGTCCTTGCCGTCTTTGTCGGTCCCCAGGCGGAAGCAGCCCCCCAGCTGCCCCTTGAAGATGTCAAAGAACGTCCCCCGCCGATCGCCACCGGTGCGGCCCTCAGCCTGGGAGAAGGCCCGCTCCAGCAGGCGGTCCTTGCGGAGCTGCAGCACCTGCAGCTTGGCCTCATCACGCTCGGCCGCCACAGCGGCGACTTTCTGGGCAGAGGCCTCCTCCATCTGGCGTTCGCGCAGCTCCATCCGCTCCTCGAGGATCTGCTTCTGGCGCTCGGCCTCCTGGAGGCGTGCGTATTCCTCGGGGTTGATCTCCGAGAAGCGGTTCAGCTGCTGACGGAGGGTGCGGATCTCCTTCTCAAGGTGGTTGTTCTTGCGGCGCTCCGCCTTGAGCGGATCGGAGGAGCGACTGTCGTCGGTTCCGGGGTCGCTGGGAGGTGTTGCAGCCGCCGGGGGCTGAGCAGGAGCAGGCGAATCCCCGGGGAGGTTGTCGCCGCCCTGGGGATCAGCACCGCCATCGGCGCTTGAGCTGGAGGCGTAGTTGTCGTCAGCACCTGCGGCCGCAGCGGCGGCGGCATTGGTGCTGGTGGTAGGCGGAGCAGAGGTGGCAGTGGCCATGACCCATCGCGGCTGTCGTGGAGTGAGCACCCCATCGCGGGCTGTGCTCTCCGCCTATTGCCTGGTCCCCCCGATCGGCAGGCGTGGCCAGCAGAGTGGGCCGATGGAACGACCCCGCCTCGATTCGATGCGCCGCGAGACCACCGAGGCGATGGTGCGCAACATCGGCCAGGAGGTGCATGAGCTCAGGGCCGCCCTGGCCGATTGCCGCGGCGATCTGGTGGCGGAGCCCAAGGTCACGGCAGCACTGCTGGCCCACGTGCTGGTGAGCAGCCGCGAGCTGCTGCAGAACCTGCTGATCGACACGGCCCGGCGGCCCAGAAAGATCGAGCGCTGAGCTGAGATCAGACCCCCAGCCCGTGTGACAGCTCGATCTGCGCCGCCAGCCAGGCCTCCACATCCGCGGCGGTGTAGCGGATCAGGCCGCCCAGCTGGATCGGGGTGGGGCCGTAGCCGGCGGTGGCCCAGTTCTCAAGGGTGGCGACAGTGATGCCCAGGTAGGCGGCCAGGGCCTCAGGCGTGTAGAGCGGCGAGGCCATCAGGGCAGTGCCGGCTGCCGCCACGGATGCGCTGGTGCTGGTGATGGTGCGGCGGCGGGGGATGAACAGCCAGCTCCCCACCGGCAACGGGTCTGAGGCTCCAAGGAGCATCTCGGGGTTGAGGCTGCGCAGCACTGCAACGCTGGTGCCATGGCGGTCCGCCAGCACCAGCAGCGTGTCGCCGGGGGCGATGACGACGACCCGGTTGGGCTTGAGCGAGGCCGTCACCCGTTCCCCCAGCAGCGCCTGGGTCAGCGAGCCGATGCCGCCGGGGCCGTAGAGGCCGCCGAACTCCAGCACCGAGAAGCCCGCGAACTGGGCCCGGTTGGCGGGCGGAAGCGTGCCAGGGCTGGTGAGGGTGGATAGATCGCCCAGCCAGATGGCTCCGCTGCAGGGTGTTTGCAGGGTTCCGCCATCGGGGAGCAGAGGCCGATGCCCCACGGCGGTCCAGGCCACCTCACGCTCCAGCCAGTCCCAGGGATTGCTGGCCGTCGTCGGCAGCAGCACCCCGCGGGTGAGGTAGCCCTCGTAGGTGAAGTCACCGGTGTCGACGCCAGGGGAGTTCTCCTTGGAGGAGATCTGCCGCAGGCGTTTGAGGAACGCCTCGAACAGGAACCGGCCGGTGCGGGGCGATTCGAGCACCCCCGGCACCTGGTTGGCGTAGAGCAGCAGCCGGGCGTTGGCGTAGCGCTCCAGTGGTGTGCGACCAGCCTGGGCAGCAGGGATGGAGAAGGGCGCCATCGCTCAGCCCCGGGCCATCGCAACCTGGAACGGGCTGCTGCCAGCGCCAGTGCCCAGAAGGGGATCACGGCTCCAGATCGCCAGGGAGGGCAGCATCAGCAGCAGGGCCTGGCCGTGACTGGCCCGCTGCCGACGCAACAGCAGATCCAACGGCGCCGGCTGCTGGAAGCGGGTCACCACCTCCTCCCGCAGCAGATCGGTGGCGTACTCGATCACGTCGGCCTTGCTCACCGGCAGTTCCCCGTCGGCCCCGACCGCCCCGGCAATGGCGGCATTGCGCCGCACCTCGATCGGTGCCTGCAGCTGCTCCGGCGACAGGCCTGCGAGTTGCTGGTCGATCAGTCCGATGGCTGCCAGTTCGGCCTGGGCCGAGGGGATCGCCCCCGGGTGGGTCTGCAGCAGACCCGCCATGGCAGCAGCGATGGCATCCAGGGCCTGGAGCTGCACCGGAATGGAGAGGGCACGGCGGATGGCCTCCAGGTCATCCGGCTGCCAAACGGGGAGTGGAGTCGGGGTCATGCCCCCTGTTGCCGCCGGAGCCGTGACCTGGCTGTCGTCCTGGGCTCTGTGGTCAGCGGGGCTCCATCACCAGCCAGAGGTGCAGAGGCCGGAGGAGCTGGCTCCGAGTGCATCCCTGCCACCGGAACCTGCAGCGACGGCGACGACAGCGACTGCGCCGTTGCCAGCGTCAGCTGGTGGCGCAGCTCCTCCCTGGTGATCACGCCCCGGTCGTAGAGCTCGATCCACTCACCCACCTTGGGCTGGGCCTGAATCGGCGGCGCCAACGGACTCACCGACACCTGCAGGCCGGCGCCGGGATCGAGGGTTTCGCCAGTGAGCGACACCCAGTGCTCCAGCAGGGTGGAGAACAGCGAGGCCTTCTGGATCGCCAGCGACTGGAGCAGCGCATAGCTCTGGCTGGCGGTCAGGCTGATCTCCAGCTCGGTGCGGGCGGCGCCACCGCTGCTGCTGGGGATCAGGGCATCGCGGCGCATGGTCTCGTCGAGGCTCTCCAGCCAGGCCCGGTGTTCGGCGAGCGAACGCGCCCGGATCTCCACGAACTCGAAGGACGCATCCGCCGGCAGGTCCATGCAGGTGTTCGGGCCCAGCACCACCGGGCCGGCTGTGCTGTTCCCCAGGGCGTCGACCATCCCCTTGCGCACCCCCACCGGCAGAGCCGTGCGGGAGAGGAGTTCCTCGTACTCGCTCTTGCAGCGGAAGTGATTGAGGTACTGGTAGGCAAGGCCCAAGTGGGGCAGGTCCCCGTCGCCAAAGGCCGAACCATCGGAGGTGTACCAGCAGGCCGGCAACCGGATCAGCCCTGGATAGCGGGTAGAGGAGGCCGGATCGCATCGCCAGCCACTGGGCTCACTGGGGTCGGCCGTCACCGGATGCAGGCACACCTCCATGCCCGTGGCCTGGCCCTCGGCCTCGGTGAGATGCAGGCTCCGGTAACTCCAGCGGTCGGGGGCATCGGCATCGCCGAGCAGCGAGGCGATCTGCTCGCGCACCGCCGCCTCACTACCGGGCTCCACAGGCTGAAGCGGTTGGTGGCGGGGTTCCCGCCAGTGGATCCTGCTTGGCAACCCATGGCTGGAGGGTAGTTCCCAGGTGAGGGCATCGGCCCGGGGCACCAGCTGCAGCCGGGGCAGCGACAGCCGATCCCCCCGGCGCAGAGCCTCCTGGCGGTCCCCCTCACTGGGCCAGCTGTGCTCGGGGGGAAGCACCAACACCAAGGCTGCCCCGTCACGGAGGACGAGCAGATCGGCAGAGGCGAGGAAGACGCCCAGGTCCGTGCCCCGGCCATCCACATCGGTCAGCACCGTCGCCAGAGTGGCTGGGAGGTTCAGCCAGCTCCCCCGGCTGAGCATCCCGGCATAGGTGCGCAGGGCATCGCGGAAGAACCCTGAGGGGCGGGCGGCAGCAAGCCTTCGCTCATAGGCACCCTGGGGCTCCCGCTCCCCCTGGGGCAGGTACACCTGCAGACGGCTGCTGCCGTCATGGGCGGAGAGGAGGTTCCAGCAGTCGGCGGCGATCTGCAGGGAGGGCTGCAGAGCGGTCAGGCTGGGATGCTGGGTCCAGGGGGGAGAGGGGGCTGGATGCACGCGCAGCGGACCGGGCTGCTTGCTTTTGCCACCAGGATTATTCGGGCCTGTGTAGCTGGACTAACAAGTGGTTCTCGGACCAGTGAACCATGGCTATCGCTGGAGGAGTTGGTCGAAGGGTCCTTGTGCGATTCTGAGTTTCAGCCCTCAGCCTGGGCACAGTCGAAGTGGTTCTCTAAAACGAGTGGAGCGGGTTCCGTCGTTCCCGGAACCATCGAAGAGAAAGTTAGTATTGCAAGAGTAGTAGGCCTTTGTCTCGGGGGATCAGTTTGGCCAGAGATGATTTTGCTTCAAAAACAATTGAGACACTCAAAGCCAGAGTTGCGCACAGGTGCTCGAATCCAGACTGCCGCGTCCCAACATCGGCACCTTCGAACAACCAGAAAGTAAACAACATAGGTGTAGCTGCCCATATTTGCGCAGCCTCACCGGGCGGGCCTAGATATGACAGCAATATGAGCGCCGAGGAACGGAAGTCTATCGACAATGCCATCTGGCTCTGCAGTAATTGTTCAATTGATATCGACAGAGACACAAATAGGTACTCTGCAGAGAAATTAAAAGACTGGAAGAATCAAGCCGAAGAAGCCGCTAGAGCGGAGCTGGGGAAGAAGTTGCCTGGCAAAGGTGATGCAATTGATACTGTTACGGCTGCGCTAACCGGCCTCCCAAAGACCTACCTAGCGGATGCTATATCCAATGTCCATCAGGCTAGTCAAAGGTCACTGGAAAACCTCGATCCGCGCTTTCAAGTAATGACTGCATATCGTGACGGCACAACTTCAATTGGAATCTACGCGAAAGAAAACGTCGAATGTTCAATGAGAATCAGCGGCGATAGCGTAAGACATTATCTCGAGAAGTATCAATTGCTATTTGAGCATGGCAAAGACTTAGAGATCGAATCAGAGTTGATAACGATAGAAGGCTCAGCTCTGCTAAAGGAACTGCTAGAAAATGCAGACGGTACGCTAAGCATTTCTTCTCCAAAGCTGCAGGCAACTCAGAAGCTATGGCTTGCCCAAGCAGATATGTCTCGAGTGGAGACTTTTGATGATATACAAGGCGTCATTTCCTTCGGCACTAAATCATTTACCTTTGAAGGTCATGCGTGCAACAATCTTTTTAATTTGAATTATCAGAGGTCATTTGATGCAAATGATGATAGAGTCAACATAACTATGTCCCTTGGCTTCGATCAATGGGAAGGCGTCAGTATTGCATCTTTGCCATTCTTCCATAAACTAGACTCTTTGTTTAAATGCATGTCCGAAGGCTGGGAGATGTTTACCTCGTTAGAGGTGGCAGGAACTAGAGTTTTTGCTAGCAAGGGAACATGCGTGGATAAGTGGGAGTATGTGCTTGACACTGCCAGCTTGCTGCATTACATAGCATGCTGCAGGACCGTGTCTCAATATTTTTCATTGAATATTCCATTTACGGCAAGGCTCTCTTATACATCCGACGACCATCGAAAGGTCAGTGAGGTTGCAGATATTATCCAAGGCAGACAGATTTTAAATGAAGACCGTATTTCGAGTAATCCGACATGCGAATTTATAGTGGACGATGATTACGCAATTGCAACCGTATTGCAAAAAATCGATCGGCCGATAACTATACAGATTGTCGATCACAGTCCCGATGAAGTGGAAGTCTTTGGCGAGCGAATAGCTTTACCTTCAAGGGTCATCACGCTTGACAATGTTCTCCCTCATGTTCAAGCCCAGCTATCTACTTTGAAAAAGGGTGATCTGATTTTTGTCGAATGGGTTCCACAGGATGATTTCAAGTGCAGTATTTCATACAAATCCTGAAAACCCCCTCAAGGGGGAAGGTCGCCACCATCACTCAGCTTCTCCACCTCAAGCTCCTTGCCTGCAGCTCAGGGGCAGCGTTTGGGCACCAAAGACATGACTCCTGCTGACCTCGACGCGATCAGAAGCCGGATCCAGCGGGCTTCCGCTGCAGTGCGAGACGCATCAGGGAGTGGCTATCAGACCTCGTACTGGGCATCGGGGACTGACTTTATGACCAACTTCAGGGCAATTGGAGTCAAGGCACCAGAGCAACTTGAAGACGACTTCCTAAACCTCTTCATTTGGACCTGGAGCCTCAAGGATTATCTCAAATCTTGCTTTGTGACAAAAGGTCTACGAGCCAACGGTGTCGAAGAGGAAGTAAATAGATGCCAAGCCCTCACGTTTGTCGCTGACATTGCCAACAGAGCGAAGCATGGCGATCTACGCGAAAGCAGATCAGGCGAATTTGCTGAGCTGGTTGATGTCGGCTTAAATGCTCCGCAAGAATGCATTGAATCGATTGCCATCGCAGGGCCAGATATCACCCTTCAGGTCAAAGATCCACAAATGGTTAAAATCCACGCCACTGTGGCAACCAGAAGCGGAGGCCGACATGATGCGCTGGTTGTCCTGAATGAGGCTATGGAATGCTGGGAAACAAAGGTTCTTTCGCAGATTGCGGTCTAGCAACATCATTCACCCGATTCGGCCCATAGGTTCTTCATGATTGCCATGTCTTCTGGTAGAGGGTGATGATGAGCTTCAATCCAATTCCACAACCTCCATCGCCACCACCCGCTGACTGCAGGCCTCCACAATCTCCCGCCACCGCTCCGAACTGACCCCAAGTCGCTCTGGGACCTCACCCGCTGCCTGCCCCAACCTGAGCAGCTTCTGCCCCCGCGCATGCAGTTCACGCCAGGAAGCCGGCACCTTAATCAGAAAGCCCTTATCCCTCAAGAAGTGATAGACCTCGCCATTGGCGTAGGTGCGGGCATAAGGCCGGAACGGACCGCGCTCAGGCGAATAGCGACGAGAGGCCTCGATGATGCCCATCATCGCGATCTGGCGCAGATCCTCAATCGGATGGCCGGTACGACGTGAGAGGTTGGCGGCCACCTTGTCGGCGATGTCCAGGTGCTGCATCGCCAGCTCATTGGCGGCGCTGTGGCAATGTCGGGGCCGCTGGCGCCGGCGGCGCAGCACCCTGGGTGGTGGCGGGAAGGCCAGCACCAGCTGCACAGCGCTGTTGATCTCTGGCCGTGGCCTCCGCCGCCTGGGTGACGTGGGGCGGTGCCAGAGGGGCAGCAGCAGCTGGGCTTGCTGCTCGCCCCCCACCAGCAGATCGCCGTGGAACCTTGCTTGCCGTTGCAGGGTGGTGGTCATGGTTCAGCGGGAGAACACCATCGGCACCGGCGCCTGGCTGCTGCCACGGCCGCGCCAGTAGCGCTGCTCGATCCACAGCACCCCCTGGCAGAAGGCATCCACCTGGTCGTCAATGCCGCCGCGGGGCGAGAACGCGAGCATCTCCTCGACCAGGGAATCAGAGCGGGGGTGGAAGCGCACCTGGCCCGCCTCCACTAGCGGAGCCACGGCATGGGCGCGGGAGGCCTTGCTGCCCTTCGGAGGGATCGCGATCAGGCCCGGCACCTGGCGCCGCAGCAGCTGGCACACCGCCGGGCCATTGGCGGCGTCTTCGATCAGGACCGCATCGGGCCTGAGGCCCTGCCGCTCCAGTGAACCGAGCGAGGCCAGCAGGAAGCGGATCACGCCCGGCAGATCCAGCTTCTGCCGGTGCGCCCAGAGCACCTCGATCTGCAGCTCCGCCCAGGGATCGGGGGCATTCGCCCCCTCAGCGGCGTGCTGACCAGAGCGATGGGCGAGGCCAGCATTGGTGGCCAGCACCAACCCCTGGCGGCGCGCTTCTTGCAGCGGGCTGCGCTCCGGCTCCAGCAGGCCCAGCAGGCAGAAGCCGCAGGGGTCGTTGTCCTTGCCGTCCTTGAAGCTCAGGTCACAGCTCAGCACAAGCGGCGCGTACCGCTTGGGGCGACCAGGGACGCCGGGCAGCGGCGGCTGGATCCAACCCTTGCGGAACAGCAGCCCTTCCGCTGGGCTCGGTCGCTGCTGATAAAGGGCATTCCACCAGTAGCTGCCCAGCCGGGTCCGGATCTTGAGCAGTTCCGGCAGTGGGAACCGTTCCGGGCACAGCGCCTCGCCTGGCTGGCGCCAGTCGGGCACCAGCGTGCAGGTGGCCGGGAAGCGGGGGCGATCCTTGATCGGCTCCGCGATCGCCGGCAGATCGAGCACATGCCAGTGCTGCGGCGCCTCCCCCAGCTCCTGCTCCAGCAGCCAGGCCACCACGTCCTGGTGGTCCCAGCGGGTCAGCACGATCACCTGCGCCGACAGGTTCCGCTGGATCGTGCCGGCCTCATCCGCCACCTCCGCAGGTTCGGCCCGGGTCAGCCAGACGCTGCGCAGCCAGTCGATCAGCCGCTCGCGGATCACCCGCGAGGAGGCATCACCTGGGCCCTTGTACGGGTCGTCGATGATCCCCAGGCTGTAGCCCTTGCCCGTGAACGGTCCATTCACCCCCGCTGCAATGCAACCGCCCCGCTCTGGGGTGAGCCAGTTCCCCACGGCCGCCGAATCCTTGGAGAGCGGGTTGCCGGTGAGGCGGTAGTAGTGGCGGGCCTCGCGGCTGTGGGCGTAGGCCAGCTCGGCCGAGTAGGAGGCGATGGCGCAGAACAGCTGCGGGTGGCGCTGGATGAAGTACGCCGGGAAGAGCTTGGAGATCAGCAGCGATTTCCCCAGCCGCGGCGGACAGGTGACGATCAGGCGGCTCAGTTCCCCATCAGCGACGGCCTGCAGCCGCTCGATCAGCAGCTCCGCCCAGCGATGGAAGCCGTAGCGGGGGTAGGCGGCGGCGATGAAGTCCCGCAAGGACTGGGGGACTGGCGGGGGCGTGTCGTCGTCCCCCGTGGGGAAGCCGAGCAAGCCGGCGTCGCCCCAGGGATCGGCAGCGGGGTCGAGCAGTAGACCGCAGAAGCCCCCGTGACCTCCTGAGCCGCCTGTGGGAGCACCAGAGGAGCTCGTGCTGGCCTGCAGGGGCTCCCGAGTGCGAGAGGAGGCATCGATGAGGCTGGTGGCGGTTGGCATGGCCTCAGCGGGGCTCGGGGGCCTTGATCGGTGCCCGAAGCAGCCCGCCGATCTCGGCGATCACCCGGAAGGCGCCGACCGCAGCGGAAAACTGCTCGGCGTCCATCGCCCGACGGGCGCACTCGTTGATGGCAAAGATCTGCTCGGCCTGGTGGCGGCGCCGGTCCGAGATCAGCTCCTCCACCATCCGCTCGCGAGCGAGGTTGAGGTAGCGGTTGATGGTCTGCGTGTTGTTCACCCCCCAGCTTTCACGAGCTTTTTCGAAGATCAGCACCAACGGAATCCGCTGCGCGATCCATAGCTGGGACTCGGCGATGCGGCGCTCCACCTCCAGCCTTGAGGGGCGTGGCGGCGGTTGGGCCTTCTTCCCCTTGGCACGGCGGGGTGGATTGGCATGGCCGATCGGCCTGGCCGGATCGGTGGGTTCGTAGATCGGCTGACCGTTGTCGTCCTCACCGCTGGCTGCAGAGCGCAGCTCCTCAACCGGATCCAGCGGCGCTGGCTGGGGCGCCTGGGACTTCCGACGAGCGGCAGCGGTGGCGGAACGTGCGACCAAGGGCAGCGGGTCCTCAGCAGATCAACAGCCAGGCCACACCACGACCCAGTCATTCAGGACTCCCGAGAGCGTAGCCCAGTCGAGCGTTCAAGGCTTTGCATGCCCGCAGCTTGTTCTGCGGCAATGGCGTCGGCCAGGACAACGACTGCCCCGCCCAGGTGCATGAGAAGCAAACGACGTTCTGACGCTCGCCTGACGGATGGCGTCAGACCCAGGATCCCAGCCAGGCAAAGGCTTTGAAGAGCCTCCCACTACTATAATACTTATTTATACATAAATATATTTATAGATAGAGAGGCCTTTAAGTGTCTATGGAGGGGTCTCGGGAGCCCTGTCTGGCTGTAAGAGCGACAGATCCCTTGCGAAATCAGGGTTTCGCCCTTACAGCCTCTGGCAGGACGGCAAGTGCCTACCGCTCCCCCGCCTCCAGTGTCCCCAGGGGCAGCCCGACAGCGCGGGTGGAGCCGATGCCGCTGAAATGCACCGGTCCGCAACGGCTTGCCCCGGGGAGTCGCAGCAAGATCGTCGCCCAGCTGTTGCCCTAGGCCGTCTCCTCAAGGATGCGGGCGAGGCCCTCGGCGCAGTTGCTGATCAGCAGCTCCTGCCCCCTCACACGTAGGCCATGCCGGTTGAGCACATTGGCGGCCTCTTTGGGATTGATCAGCTCGATCGGGGAATGCACTGTGGCGGCCGCGATCTCCACCAGCTCCAGCACGGTGCGGGTCAGCACCCGGTCCTCGGTTTCCACCCGCAGCTGGTACTGCAGGATGCGGTTGAGGCAGCGCCGTTCATCGGCCAGTTCGGTGGCCTGGCGGTAGCTGCTCCAATCGGTGCCATCGATCAGCGACTGCGCCTGCTCCTGGGTGGGAACGAGGGATGACTGCAGGCTCCAGGCTCCAGCCAGCAGGGTGCCGTACTGATCCCCGAGCGCTTGGGAATCAAAGTGCTGCGTCGCGACGCGGCTGAACACCAACACAGCCTGGCGGATCACCGGGATCAGCGAGATGGTGCGGGCCAACAGCCGCTCCGCGTAGGCGGGCGTGATCAGTGCGTCGAGATCCCGATCCAGCGCCTGCCAATGGGCATCGCGCTCCTGCTGGGGCATCTCGGCGGGGTTGCGCAGGGTGAGCTGGGCAAAACGGCGCCGGTCTGCTCCCTGCTTGAGGCCGATGGCGATCGAGGCGAGCAGGAACATCGAGCGCACCTGAAAGCGCGCCACATCCCCGCCGGGTGAGCCCTTGACGGTGGAGGCGTGGGATTCGGAGCTCGCGACGCGGGTGAGGGCGAGGATCGCCTGAATGCGCTGCTGGTCGAGCTTCTCGTTGCACTCGGCCTCATCGAGCACAACGGGCAGGGCATCGCTGCGCAGCGACTGGCGGATCCCGGCCTCAGTGCTGCTGCCAACCACCTGCAGGCTCATGTCGCCGAGCAGAACGCCGACAAAGCGCTCGAGCAGGGTGGTCTTTCCGGAGCCGGCCGCCGCGGTGAGCCAGATGTGGGGCCGCCAGCGCAGGGCGCCGCAGATCGGCGCCAGCGCCAGCCAGCCGGCCATGAGCAGGGCAGAAGCGGGCACATCCCACCAGAAGCGATCGGCCATGGTCAGCACCGTCAAGGCCTCCTCATCGCTGAGTGGTGTGGCCTCACCCGGGCCGATCAGGGCGGCACCGCGCTGGTAGCGGAAGGCGCTCTCCAGCGGGTCGGTGATGGCCTGGGTCACGCCGTCGACAACCAGGCGATCGCCGAGGTGGAGCACGCAGCGGCCGCGGTCCCACCAGGTGCCGCGCCCGCGCAGGCGATCAGGTTCGAACATCCCCACCGCGGCCTGGCGGGAGAACAGATCGGAGGCGGCGGCCGTCCAGTTGACGCCTGTGCGGGAGGGAAAGAGGGCCTCCCAGTAGGCGACAGGCGCCAGCCGGCAGAGGTTCATGCCGCCGTGGGAAGAGGCGGCCAGCCGCAGCACCTGGCCCGTGGAGGAGGGCTGGTAGTAGTAGCCATCGCTGTCGTAACCGAGGCAGGAGAAGGGCTCTCGGCCAGAAGCTGCGGACTTGCCGGGCACAGACGCCCGGATGTGTGCAGGCCGATGGCCTGGTCGCGCCGGGCGCCGCTGCTGGTTGCTCCTGCCAGCGTCCATGGAAGGGCCCCGGCAGGGGCGGGGCCAGGGTGCTGCGGGCGCGGGTGCCTCAGGGCCCGCAGCAGGCCACTCAGAGCCCTCAGCGGCGGCCTCTGCTGCGCTCTCGGGAGAGGGCAGCAGAGGGTTCGGCTCCTCGTGCTGCACCGGCCGGCTGTGGGCCTCCAGGAATGCGAGGGTCTGCTGAGGCGTCCAGTCCGCATCCGCCAGATCCCACCCCTCCGGAAGGGCAGGGTGCTCGGAGCCATCGGGATCTGCGGTCGGCTCAGGTGGCAACACCACGAACAGGGCGTCGACCAGGGGCAGTAGCAATCCCGAGAGGGCAGCCATGGCGCTGCGGCCGGCGGCATCGGCGTCGGGCCACAGGGTGACGCGCCGGCCTGCCAGGGGCTGCCAGTCGGCGGTGTGAAGGGCACGGCTGCCGTTGCACCAGCTCACCACCACGTGATCGGGCAGCAGAGCGGCCGCCGCATCGGCGGTCTTCTCGCCCTCCACCACCAGCACCGGTGACCGGGGCCGTTGCTGCAGCTCCGGTAAGCGGTAGAGAGGCCGCGCTGCCGGCCACTCCGAGCTGTAGGGATCGCGGCGCGAGGGGAAATGCCAGCGCCCGTCCAGCCAGGTGCGGTGCACGAACACCTTGCGCCGCTTGCCGCCGCTGCTGGTTTCGAGCCGCTGGATCCAGAACAGGGTCTTCCCCTCGCCATCGCGGTAACACCACTGGCCCACAGCCCGGCCGAGCTCTGGCATCGGGGCATCCGGCGGCGGCTCGTCGGGGATGCGCGCAGGCCGCTTGGCAGGGGCAGTTGACGGCAGTGAGGCCCTGGGGGGAGTCCCATGACCGTTGCCGCTCCCTGAACCACCAGGTCGGAGTGGCGGCCGCGGGATCCGGAGCATCGGAGCGCCGTGGCGCCAGCTGCCGTTCCGGGAACCCGGAAGACCCAGATGGGCCTCGATGCGTCGTGCCGCCTCGCCGAACTCCCAGCCGGTGAGCCGAATCAGAAGGTCCATACCGTCGCCGCCACCACCGGTGTGGTCCTTGCCGCCGCACTGGTTGCAGTACCAACCGCCGGGGCCGTCATCGCGGTCCCAGCGGTAGCGATCGGTGCCACCGCAGGCGGGGCAGGGCTGATGCCGGTTCTCGAGCTGCTGCGGGCTTAGGCCTGCGAGTTCGATCAGCAGCCGGGGCCACTGGCCCTCGGCGATCTGCATCACAGAGACGCCCATGGCTCGTTGCTGGCGGGGTGAACGGCTTGGAATTGGGCCTGCGGCAGGGGTTGTGTCGGCGCTGGTGCTTGCGAGGCCATCTGGCGCTGAGCAATGGCCCGCCGCTGCAGATCGGACTTCATCAGGGCGACGATCGTGCGGCGCAGATAGGCGGCACGACTTTCCATGCCATCGGCCTGGGCATCGACCCAGGCGACGACGGAATCCGGGAGCTGGAGCTGGACGCGCTTCATGGGGAGAGAGCGACTGATCGGAGCGTAGCTCTCGCGCTCCCGAGAGCTACAATGCCCAACAGTTGCTGGCGCTCGTGGCTCTCTCCCTGCGCCCTTACCAGCAGAACGCCGTCGATCAACTGCGGCTGGCCTTCATGGCCGGCCACCGATCCGTGCTGTTTGTGCTGCCCACCGGCGGCGGCAAGACCGTGGTGTTCAGCCACATCGCCCAGCAGGCGGCAGCACGGGGCAACCGGATTGCGGTGCTGGTGCACCGGGTCGAGTTGCTGGAGCAGGCCTCCCGCTCCCTGGCGGCATTGAGCGTTGAGCACGGCCTGATCGCGTCGGGCCGCTCCATGAACCTGCGGGCGCCGGTGCAGGTGGCCTCGGTCGCCACCCTGGCCCGTCGGCTGGACATGCTCAAGCCGGAGCACTTCCAGCTGCTGGTGGTCGATGAATGCCATCACGCCAGTGCAGGCACCTGGGCCAAGGCGCTGGAGCATTTCAGCGGTGCCAAGGTTCTCGGCGTCACCGCGACTCCATGCCGCAGCGATGGTCGATCACTCGGCGCCTGGTTCTCGACCATGGTGCACGGCCCATCGCCGGCCTGGCTGACGGACAACGGCTACCTGGCCCCTGCCCGGGTCTATGCGCCACCGATCGGCTTCTCAGCACAGGGCCTGCGGCGCCGGATGGGCGATTTCGATCTGCGCCAGGCCGCCGGTGCCCTCGGCGGCAGCCGCATTCTGGGCGATGCAGTCAGCCACTACGAGCGCCATCTCTCGGGCCGCACGGCGATTGCGTTCTGCTGCTCCATCGCCCATGCCCAGGCCGTTGCGGAGGCATTCAGCGACCGGGGAATCCGGGCGGCGAGCATCGACGGCAGCCAGGACAGCAGCACGCGCCGGCAGCTGCTGGAGGAGCTGGGCAGCGGCGCCTTGCGGGTGCTCACCTCCTGCTCCCTGATCGGCGAGGGGGTGGATGTGCCGTCGGTGGGGGGCTGCATCCTGCTGCGCCCCACCCAGAGCGAAGCCCTGCACCTGCAGATGATCGGCCGCTGTCTGCGGCCCCAGGCGGGCAAGGAGGCAGTGATCCTCGATCACGTCGGCAATCTGGAGCGCCTGGGCCATCACCTCGAGGAGCGGCACTGGACGCTGCAGGGCAGCCAGCGGCGCGAGCGCCAGGCGGCGGCTGCCATCAAGGTCTGCCCCCAGTGCTTCTGCACCACCACCCGGCGGGTGAGCGCCTGCCCGGAATGCGGCCACCTGTTCCGGCCGCAGCGCAAGAAGCCGGCGGTGGTGGCCGGCTCGCTGCAGGAGGTGAGTCAGGAGCAGCTGAAGGTGCGGCGCAAGCAGGAGCAGGGTGAGGCCCATTCGATGGAGGAGCTGATCGCCCTGGGCCAGCGCCGCGGCATGAAAAACCCGCGCGGCTGGGCCCGGCACGTGCTCGCCGCCCGCCAGACGAAGGGCCATTGGAGCCGGGTGGCATGAGCGAGCAGGCGATCCAGCAGCAGATCCGCCTGGAGCTGGGGGTGGGCCCGGTGCGGCTGTGGCGCAACAACGTCGGTGCCCTGCGTGATGAGCGCGGCCGGCTGGTGACCTATGGGTTGTGCAAGGGCAGCAGCGATCTGATCGGCCTGCGCCAGCTGCGAATCGAGGAGCAGCACCTGGGCCTTGAGCTGGCGGTGTTCTGCGCGCTGGAGATCAAGGCCGCTGGCGGCCGGCCGACAGCGGAGCAGCGCCAGTTCCTGGAGGTGATCCGCAGCCGCGGCGGCCTGGCCGGTGTGGCCCGCTCGGTGGAGGAGGCGCGGCAGATCCTGCGGCTGAGCTGAGGGCGCCGACGCACCAGCCACGTGGCCGTGGCCGTGGTTGTGGTTGTGGTTGTGGTTGTGGTTGTGGTTGTGGTGGTCGTGTGGATCGTGACGATCCATGAGCACGCGCAGCCATGCGGTTCCTGCGGCTCTGCGCTCGCGACAGGCGCGAACTCCCCAGTGTTCATCCCGTCTCAGACGGTCTGAGGCAGGTAGTGGACGTCCTGGGATGTCCAGCGGAATCCGATGGACTCCCGTGGAACCGCGCTTGTCACGGCCACAAACGGGGCGAGACTGAAACAGCCGTCACTGCTGGCAGTGACGGCATGACCACGGCGGGACACCACCACCGCAACAGCGCCAGGCCGTTCAGCGCACACCGCTCTGGCGCTCTCGCGAGTCAGAATGAACCCTTGCGCCTCTCGGGAACCATGCAGGACCTGCATCACCAACTCGAACAGGCCCGCCGGACGTTCGGTCGCTTTCTGCGCAACTGGCGCAAGAGCAACGGCTGGGTGATCACCACCCCCCAGGACTGGGCCAAGGCCTGCCCCGACATCATTCCCCCGGGCTTCCGGGTCTCCAGCGGCCAGTGGGCCAACCTCGAGAACGCCCAGGTCAAGCAGGCGCAGCCCAGCACCTTCCTGCAGCTGGCGCTGCTGAACCAGGCGCTGGCCAACAAGAAGCGCGGCGCCATCCGTGATGAGCTGCTGCGCGAGCGGGTCAACGCCGGCCAGCCGATCCGCAAAGCCGACGGCACCCCCTGGGGTCCGGAGGACTGGTTCGCCTGCTACATCGGCAATCTCAAAGGCCCCGACGAGCTCTGGCCACGGGAGCAGGAACCGGATCTGGCGGAGCAGAGCGCCCAGCTGCGCTCCCTGTTTACCGCCTTGGTGGAGCAGCACAAGCTGCGGCCGATCACGGCGATGGTGCAGCTGCTCAGCCTGGCGACTGATCTGAGCACTGACCAGCAGATGGCCATCGAGGGTGGGTTGCTGCAGGAGGAGGTGCTGGCTGATTCCGATCTGGCGATCGCGGAGGAATTGCTGCGCCGCTGGCAGCAGAGCCTTACATCTGAGATGGCAGGCGCAGGCAAGCGGCGGCGCTGATTCGATGCGCGTTGCCCATAGGGCATCTTCCTTTCTCGCGAGAGGTACATCAGTGGGTAACTTGGAAACGGCGCCCCCCAGCACTCCTTCCACGCGGGCGCTGATTTCCGGTCATGTGCACCACAACCGCGGGCGCGCCACAGGCGCCGTCCCTTGAGGATCACTTCTGGCGCCAATCTGCTCTCAACCGCTCGCTCAGTCGCTGGCAGGGGCAATGGCTGCTGCCCACCGCACTCCAGCGCCTGTCCCTGGGTGATTGCGGCCTGGCCTTGACCATCAGCCGCTCGCTGCAGGGCCAGTACCTGGCGACGCTGCTGCACGCCGAGGGCGGCTCACTGGATTCGGGCTACTGCGCCAGCCCGATCGAGGCTTGCCTACTTGTTCTCGGGCTCCTGAATCCTGAAAAATGGTATCAACGATGACACTCGCTGCTTATCACCGGCATCCCGCCTGGTCCCCCACCGTTCTCAAGGCCGCCGTCACCGGCACGATGGCCGCCTGGTGGCACCGCTTCCGCCCCGGCGCTGCCCCGTTCGTCCCCTCGCCGGACATGGTCAAGGGCGATCTGGTCGATGCCCTGCTGACGCCTCCCTTTGAGATCACGGGGCGCTTTGCGGCCTACGCCACGATCGCCCGCAACACCAAGATCGGCGCCGCCAACTGCGTCGAGGCCGAGGCCGCCGGCCTCACGCCGGTCAGCCACGAGATGGTCGAGCAGGCCCAACGCATCCGCGATGCCCTCCACACCGATCCGGTGATCGGTGAGGTGCTGGAAGCGATGGATCCCGCGGCCAGCCAGCAGCCCCACTTCTGGGATGACGAGGAGGGCCGGTCCTGCCGCTGCCTGCCTGATGTGGTCACCAGCGACGGGCGGTTGTTCGACCTCAAGAAGACCCGCAGCGCCGTGCCGCGCCGCTTCTACTGGCAGGCGAAGGATCTCGCCTACGACCTGCAGCTGGCCCACCTGGCCCTCGGCCATGAACACCGCAGCGGCAGCGCGCCCACCGAGGTGGGCGTGATCGCCTTTGAGTGGGAGGAGCCATTCGACTGCAGCCTGCTGATCCTCGATGCGCAGGATCTGGCGATCGGGCTGGAGCGCCGCGAAGAGGCCTTCCGGCGGATCGCCGAGTGCCAAGCGAGCGGTGTGTGGCCGAGCCACGGCCGCCAGCCGTTCCGTCCTGTGCCTAGCGGCTCTCGCTCTGCCGAGAGCGAGGCGGCTGCGATGGAGGCTCTGGCTCTGTTCTGAGCACTCCTGGCCTGGGGCCGCTTGCCCCCGATCCAGTCGCCCCCTTCGGGGCCTCCTCCCCCTTTGTTCCCTCCCCATTCCCATCAGTCATGACCCCAACCGACACCGCACCGCCAGGTGCAGCCTCAGCACCACCCCAGCCCGGTGGAGCTGGTGCGCTGGTCCGCACCAGCGGCAGCGAGATCAGCGCCGGCGTCTTCTCAGGCATCGCAGCCTTTGAGGCGGCGCAGCGGATGGCCCAGTGCCTCTGCTCCAGCACCATGGTGCCCACGGAGTACCGCGGCCAGCAGGGGCTGGCCAACTCCCTGATCGCCCTTGAGATCGCCGGCCGCATGGGGCTCTCGCCCCTGGTGGTGATGCAGAACATGACGCCGATTCACGGGCGGCCGAGCTGGTCGAGTTCGTTCCTGATCGCCACGGTCAACGCCTCGGGCCGGTTCACACCGTTGCGCTTCCACTTCGACGACGAGGAGAACCCGAGCTGGTGTTACGCGGAGGCCTGCGACCGCAGCAGCGGCGAAACGCTCAAGGGCGAGAAGGTGAGCGTGGCGATGGCCAAGCGTGAGGGCTGGTGGAGCCGCAAGGACCGCCACGGCAACGAGACCAGCAAGTGGCAGACGATGACCGGCCAGATGCTGCGGTATCGGGCGGCGTCCTTCTGGGTGCGGGTCTATTGCCCGGAGATGAGCCTGGGCCTCACCACCCAGGAGGAGGCGCTCGATGCCAACGCCCCGGCGGCGGCGGTGCAGACGGTCACGGTGCGAGAGGTACCGCTCGCCAAGGGCAATGGAACCGGCGGAGCTGTTCCTCAACCGATCCGGCCAATGCCCTTGAGGGAGCAGGCGGTTCAGGCAGAACCCAAGGACGTCGATGACGCCGCCGGCCAGGAGGAGCAGCCAGCCAGCGACGTTGCCTCGACAGCGCCGCTCGAGACACCGGCCGCAGAAGACCAACACCCCAGCACTCCCCCGTCGGGCGAGCCGGAGGCTCAACCCGCCACACGAGCCCGTCGCGGCACCGCCCGAGGGCGTCGCAGCGTCACCGCGTCGGATGAGCCCGCGGCATCCGCGCCGGCTGCAGCTCCCCAGCCCTCGGAGCCAGTGACGGCAGGGGCCGACGGATCGGATCCAGTCACGGAGGGGACTCCAGAACTGGGAGCCATGCAGGAGCTGTTCGCCGCCGCGGCCTCACCAGCCAGCCATCACAGCAGTGGGGCGGCTCAGGTAGTAGGCCCCACTGCGGAGGCCAGCCAGGTCGCCGAGGCGCCGGAACTGCTGGAACCCACCGAACCCAGCGCCGCGGAGGTGGTGCAATCCGGGCTGCAGGAGATCCCGAGGATCGCATCGCTCCAGGCCCTGGATGGCGCCAAGGCCCGCGTCAATGCCCTGCTGGCCAGTGGCCGCATCAACGAAGACGGTGCCGAGCGGCTGTGGGCGGTGATCGATCGCCGCCGTCAGGAGCTGCAGGCCGTCAGTGAGGCGGAAGCGGAGGAAGCGCCATGAGCTTCCGCAGTCACATGCTCAGCGCCATCGGCTCCCTTGAAGCGGCGCTGCAGACGGCGGAGCAGGAGCGGGATCGGGGTGTGTTCGAGCTGGCCCGCGGCGTGCGCTCCCAGCTGCAGCTGATCCGGCTGGCGGAACGGGTTGCGCTGGTGCGGGGCCTCTGGCGCCACGCCCAGGAACTGCTGCCGCCTGGTCTGCCGCCCCAGGGGGACACCAGCCGGAGGGCGAGCTGATGGACACCTCTGTTCATCGGCCCCGCGCGCTGCGGCGTCCGCTGGGCCGTCACAAGAAGGCGGTGGCCCTGCATACCGACACCTACCTGCGGCTGCGGGCGTATGCCCAGCAACACAACCTCACCTGGAGCGGCGCGATCCATGAGCTGCTGCGCACCCATCCCCTGATCGATCTCCCCTCCCTGCTGGCGGCTCAGCAGGAAGGCCACCCCTCTGCGGAGTCCAAGCCATGAGCCTCAACACGATCACCCTGGTCGGCCACGCCGGCCGGGATCCGGAGATCCGCTTCTTTGAAAGCGGCACCGTCGTTGCGCACTTCACCGTGGCGGTGAACAAGCCGGGGCGGGACGAGCCGCCCGACTGGTTCAACATCGAGATCTGGGGCAAGCAGGCCCAGGTGGCGGCCGATTACGTCAGCAAGGGCTCGCTTGTTGGGATCGTCGGCCGGATGACCAGCGAGCAGTGGACCGACCGCAACACCGGCGAGCTGCGCAGCAAACCGCTGGTGAGGGCCGAGCGGCTGGCCCTGCTGGGCAGCAAGAACGCCATGCCACAGACCGAGGGAGCCCACTCCGCCGGTTCCGCCATCGGTGGCCAAGGCGCCAGCAGCACTGCCGCCCAGCCAGCAGGCCCGGCCCAGGGAACCGGGCGCCCACCGAGTGCGACCGGTTGGGGCGCCCCCGCCGGCGCCAGCACACCGGGAGCAGCGTCGGCACCGACCTGGACGAGCAGCGGCCCGATCAGCGCTGAGGAGGTTCCCTTCTGATGACCCACCATCACCGCGAGCTGGGCTTGCCCGCCTTCCCTCGCCCCTACCCGGTGAAGAGGGAGCAGCGCTCATCCCGCCCTGGTGACCCAGAAAGCCTGCGGCCTCTGCTGTGGACGGTGCTGCTGCTCCAGGGCCTCACCCTCCTGCTCCTGGTGGCGGGCCCATTCCCGGGCAGCCAGCTGCAAAGAGGACAGGAGCGCGCGCTGACGACGTTGGTTCCCTTCTCAGACACACCTCCGAGCGCGCCAGCTGTGACGCCGGGAGGGAGGCCATGAGTCGAGTAACAGCTGCGCAGCCCAAGGAGGTGATCACGCCAGAGGACTGGCTCGATGCACGCTCCATCGGAAGGCTGCTGAAAGTGAGCGAGAAAACGTTGTGCCGCTGGCGCAAGGCCGGCTTGTTCCAACCCGGGGTCCATTGGCGGCGCAAATTTCCCAGCGCCAATTCGCCCGTTCTCTATCACCTTCATCGCTGCAATGACGCGATGAATGAGGCCACAGCTCGAACGCCCCATCTCCTGGAAACGGACTGACGTTGACCCGCCTTCGTCTTCAAGCCCCCCTACCGGCATCACCCGGCGAGGGGGGCTTTGTCATGGCCGCGAGGTCCAGGAGGGGGCGGCGGCGTCCGTACAAATCCGTACACCAGCCCCCAGGCTGGCGAGATGACGGGGTCGAGGAAGGGCCTTGAGGAAGCCGCCATGAAGCCCGTACGGGTACAAATCGGGGCCTGACTTGGCCCAGAGATGGGCTTTGGAGGCGCTGTCCGGGCCTGTCTGGACAGGGCGTTTCGGGCCCCGTTCGTACATTTTCCGTACATCGGCCCTTTTTGGCGAAAAAAGAGGGTCCTCAGCATCGCCGAGAACCCTTGCTATCACTTGAATCGGGGCGACAGGATTCGAACCTGCGACCTAGTGCTCCCAAAGCACCCGCGCTACCAAACTGCGCCACGCCCCGCCTTTGACACCTTAGTCCACGCCCCGGCGACAGTCGCTGCAGTGACAGAAAGCCAGGCCCTGGAAGGGGACTGCGCATGGGTCTGGTGCACAGGCTTGATTGGCCCAGAGGGCTCGAGGATGGGCCATGGTGGCGGCTTCGCTTCAGCCGATTCCCTGCTGCGGCGGGTGCAGGGCTTGAGGATCAACCTGCTGAGCAGCGGTGGCAGGACATCGTCCGTCTCTCCAATACGAATCGATGCCAGGCCGAAGTCGCACTTCGTGAATGGCCGCAGGAGAGGTATTTTCTCATCATTCTCAGGGCTACTATCGGCACAGTTGATAGCTCGAACACAACCAAAGCATCCCAACCTCTGCGGGCTTTAGTACCCATCTCTAAATCAACAGCTCCGAGCAGAGCCTAACCCTCAGATATGCTGAGGCGCTGGCGCCAACAGAGATCTGTCCAGGTATTGATCAAGAATCGTTCCTGGCAACACTGGGCCCTCTGTGAAAGCCAGCCCAACAACAATGTTGTGGTTCAGAATGTTTATCCACTTCACGCAGGCAGACAGGTAAACATTCTGGAAAAGTCTGTTATCACTGACATTGAGGAAGACATGATCGTTGGCGTTGACTTCAAGTGATCCACGATGAACGATGCAGGCTCCGGTCCTGCTGATGTCACCCAGCGTCACGAAGCCTGCACTTCCCGAGGGAAGATGGATGCTCGCAGGGATTCCAGATGGCAACGCTTGTCGCAGTGAACTTCGCCGTTCCTGGGGCCGCCCTTCAATTCCTGAATGCCCCAATAACATAAATAATAGCCGACATTCATATCATTTTTTATCGGCCGCACCCTGCGTTGTCAATGGCGAATTGTCGTCAGGGATACATCACTCAGCCCCCAAGGACTAAGGAGACTCTGGAAAACCAGGCCAGCTCGCGCGAGAATGGCGGCGTAATCGCAGGCCAGGACTGGATTAATGGGCGGCAGGCAGCTCGGCTTCTCTGATTACGAGCAGACGACCGCCAAGAAGCAGACCAAGCGCGAGAAGTTCCTGGCGGAGATGGAGTCGGTCGTTCCCTGGGACGCCTTGATCGCTCTGATCGAGCCCTTTTACCCCAAGACCAGCAAGAAGGGCGGCAGGCCTCCCTATCCGCTGGCCACCATGCTGCGGGTTCATCTCCTGCAGCAGTGGTATTCG
>NZ_JAGQCH010000024.1 GCF_024346055.1 Cyanobium sp. Cruz CV13-4-11 | reverse complement strand
TATCCCGGAAGGAGGGGTGCTCATCACAGGCGGTCTCTGCCTGAGATGCAACCGGGAATCAAGCTCCCGTCAAGGGTTCAGCAGGGCTGAAGTTCGCAATGAGCCGTCCCGACCCCTGAACGGTTACCTCAACTTCGACATTGGCCAGTCCTGCCGCTTGGATGTCGTCAATGAAGGCAAGATTGTCAAACTCAAAAGAGTAATCGTATATGTTCAGGCTTCGAATCAAATGGGTGCCTTCGCTTTTGTAGGAACCCTTTCCGCCTTTAGGGGTGGCGCCACTACCAATCTTGGATGTTACATCACCCAATCTTTTCACCTCCCAACCCTCCGGAATCTCCCCCAGCGGCGAGTCGATAAACCGGCGACCCTGATGGCCGGGGAAGCGGAAGTGGACAAACCACTCGCGGTAGAGCCGGCGGGCCATCTCCTCCAGGATCTTGATACGCCGCTGGCTATTCTCGATCAGGTCATCGTAGGCGCAGAGGATGCCGGCGATGCGGCGCTGGATGGGGAGTGGGGGAATGTGAACTTCTACCTTTGCGAGCTTCTCGCCTGGCAGATGCTTGATGGTCGCTCCGGTGAAGTATTGGTCGAAACCCCTTCGAAGTCCAATATTTCGAAAAGAATAGTAGAGGAACCCATAATCCAAGCCCAACCCAGGCCTGATCCTATGGAGAGCCTTCTGGATCATCATTCCTGGCACCTGTTCTTTCCATATGGCACATCGCCCAGGCCCCCCCCCTTCGCACATGACAATATCTCCATACTTCAAGCCATAGCGGTCACGCTCATGCTCCTCAAAGCGCATGACCCTCAAGTCGTCTAGAACGAACTCACCCCAGCGGACATTGACGTTGGCCAGATACGGCGTAGGCACTCCTCGATTCTTATTTTGATCAAGCATCTTACCGAGGCAGAGATCGGCGACCTCACCCAATGCATATTGTTCCCATTGCGCCATGGTCACGATTCCAAAATCCCCGCCACATTCGTGGCAATTGACTCCTCCAGCCCCCTGGCCTGGGCATTCAGCCCCTCCAGTTCCTCCTGCAGCTTCCCCAGCTGCTCCTTGAAGTCCTCATCGCTGAGGTCTTCCCCCGCCGCCACGCCCACATAGCGGCCGGGGTTGAGGCTCCAGCCCTGGGCTTCGATCGCCTCCAGGGTGGCCGCCTTGCACAGGCCGGCGATGTCGCGATAGGCCGGCGGGCCGCCAGATTCCGAACCGAAATAAGCCTCGATCCAGCGCTGTGCCTCCTCACCGCCGAGGGTCACATCCACCGCTTCGCCGCGGTAGAGGCGCACGATGTTGGCCAGGAAGCCGATCTGCGCTTCGCTCCAGTCGCGATGGGCACGATCGATCTGGCGGTAGAGATGGCGGGCATCGAGGAACAGCACCGTGTTCTCACGCTCCGTGCCGATCTTGCCGCGATCGAAGAACCACAGCGTGCAGGGCAAGGTCACCGTGTAGAACATGTTTGGCCCTACGGCCACCATCACATCCACCGCCTTTGCTTCGATCAGCTTCTGGCGGATCGCCTGCTCTGAGCCGCGGGCATCGGAGGCGGAGTTTGCCATCACGAAGCCAGCCTTGCCTTTCTCGTTCAGCGACGAATAGAACAGCTGAATCCACAGGTAGTTGGCGTTGTCGACGCTGGGTGTGCCGAATGGGAAGCGCCGCCCAGGGCCGCTGGCAGCGCTGAGCTTGGCCATGTCCACTGCGTTCACATTGAACGGCGGATTGGCCATCACATAGTCGAAGGCTCCCACCGCCCGATGCGGATCGAGGTAGTAGCTGTTGCTGTCGCCACCGTGATAGATCTTGCCCTCCAGGCCATGAATCGCCAGGTTCATGCGGCACAGCCGCCCGGTTTCGTCGGTCTTCTCCACGCCGCAGATCGCCAGGTCGCCCGCCGGGTTGCCGCGGTGCGCTTTCACGAAGCGGGCGCTCTGCACATACATCCCACCGGAACCGCTGGCCGGATCCAGCAGCCGCCCGGCGAAGGGCTCCACGATCTCGGTGATCAGCACCACCAGCGAGGTGGGCGTGAAGTACTCACCGCCTTTCTGCCCTTCCGTGCGGGCGAACTCGCGCAGGAAGTACTCATAAATGCGCCCGAAGGCATCGAACTCCAGATCGGTGGGGATCTCGGAGATGCGCTTGAGCAGCTCTTTGAGCAGCTGCGGCGTGAACAGGTTGTAGTCGCGCGGCAGCACCCCGGCGAGCTTGCTGTTGTGCTGCTCGATCAGGCCCATCGCCTCGTTCAGCCGGGCACCGACATCCGCCCCCTCGGGCAGCTCCAATAGTTCCTGGTAACGGGCACCGGGCGGCAGGTAGAGCAGCCCCTCGCTCTGATAGGCGTTCGGGTCTTCCTCGCGGCTGCCGCGCCGTTCACTACCCCCGGCGGCCTTGAGCTCCTGCCAGCGGGGCATGAAGCGCGCATCAGCGAAGCGCAGGAAGATCAGGCCCAGGATCGGGCCGGAATACTCCTGGGCCTTGAGGCCGGAGTTGGCGCGGAACTGATCGGCTGCCTCCCAGAGGCTCTTCTCCATGGCGGCCTTGCCCAGGTCGCGCTCGGGCGGCGCCACCCAGCCATGGAAACCGCGGCTGGGATCTCCGGGTTCCGGTGGGGGGCTGGCGGGAGGTGACGATTCGTTGGAGCCACGCCCCTGGGAGCCGTTGCTGCTGCGTGGCTTGCGGCCAGCGGCTGCGCGTGGTGGCGGCTCTACACCGGCAGCTTTGAGGCCACCGCCAGGCCCGCGGGCTTTTTCCGCCGCGCCCATCGCCACCACAAGGGTCTTGGCTTCCTCCAGCTCCTGGTCGGCGATCGGTTCCCCCAGCCGCTTCTCCAGCTCCGCCTTGATCTCGCCATTGCTGATCCGGCTGCCGTCCTCAGGGATCAGCGCGATCAGGGCGTCGGTGAGGTCTTCGCGGACGGGCATCGGGGCGGGCTGGGGGCGCTGGGGCCAGGGAAGAAGAGGGGACTGGTGAGAGGTGGAGAACCCGGTCTGGATGGGGTCAGTTTCTGGTTGGGCAGGAGGGTCGCTGGTGACTTGGCGTCACTCTGAATTCAGGCGCGCCTTGCATCCGCTGAGGTCGATGCGCCCCAGTCTGCGTCGTTCTACAGCCGGAGGGCAGCAAACGCCGGTCGATCGGCATCACCATGAATGGGCACCTATGCACTGGGTGCATAGTTTTGGGTGCCAGGCAGCCCAGGGACTGCCTGGCAGGTCTCCCGGATGACCGGGTCGTCCTCGTCCTCAGGCAGCTCACCTGCGCCCAGCAGCTCCTCCCCCACCTTCGCCAGGCGCAGGCGCAGGGTGCGGATCAGATGGCGGGCCTCCCGGCTGCTGCGCACCCGCCCCTCCGGCAGCAGCAGCCACAGCTGCTCCAGTAGCGGCGGCTGGTCGGGATGGAGCTCCAGTCCCTGCGCCTCGAGCCAGCCGGAATCCAACAGGCCCGGGCCCAGGGGCAAGGCCAGCTGACGGTCGCGCATGCGTTTGAGCCAGGCGGGCACGTCCTGGCAGCTGAGCGGCTGCTCCTCAAGCTGGAAGCCATGCCAGGCGAGGGCCTCATGCAGCAGGGGGGTGACCGCCCGCTTGGGCAGCAGCACCCGGCGGGGCGCAGCCTCCTCCGGCGAGAGGGGAGCAGGGATGAACAGCTGCAGGG
Source organism: Cyanobium sp. Cruz CV13-4-11 (assembly GCF_024346055.1). Classification (GTDB taxonomy): domain Bacteria; phylum Cyanobacteriota; class Cyanobacteriia; order PCC-6307; family Cyanobiaceae; genus Cyanobium. Next base: position 46,021 of record NZ_JAGQCH010000024.1, on the reverse strand, counting down.
GCAACACCCCCAGCGGCACCGTCGCCAATCCGGACCAGCTCGGCGGCCGCGGGGCCGAGACCGCTCGCGGGTGACACCAGGAGGAGACGATGGCCCCATCGATCACCGCCTGGCTGAGCAGCTGCGCCCATTCGCTGGAGAGGCGGAACTTCGGTGGCACCGCCTGCACGCTGACCATCCCGGCCAGCAGGGGCTGATGCAGTGGGTCGGTCGCCACTCGCAGCTGCCCATCCATCAGGCGGTGGGCCCGATAGGAGAGCCGCAGCAGCTCCAGGCTTTCGTTGCTGCCGTAACGCAGGACACCGGTGCCGCGCCGCGGCTGCAGCCGGAACTGCTCGCCCATCAGCGCGGCGCTGCGGCAGACGGTGCTCTGGTGCATCGCCAGGGCACGGGCAGCCTTGGACTGCGATCCGGTGAGCTCCAGCAGGTCGAGCACATGCAGGTGCTCCAGCGGCTCGGGAGGGGTGTAGGGAGGGAGGTGGCGCCTTGACGCCAGGCAGGCTTGAACGATGGTGGAATAGGCCACAGGATGCTGTTGATCCGCATCCGTCCAGCGTCATCACGCCACAGCCTGAACGGTTCAGTCCACGTGCGAAAGACCAGCCAATCCCAGGACGATCAGGCGTTTTGATGCAGCTGCTGCATCACTTCTCCTGTTTCCTGAAGGAGCCGGCCTGATCCATGCGGATCCCGCATCTGCCTGTCGCGCAGAGGCAATTTCCCCGGTCGGTGCAGGTATTCCTGATGGAATCGGATCACAGCCATGGCCCCCTTCCACCAGCTCCGCCCCTTGCCGCAGCTGCTGCCTGCTGGTGCCCGGGGCTTCGCGGTGGTGGATCTGGAGACCACCGGCACCGGCCAGCTCTGCCGGATCGTGGAGAGCGCTCTGTTGCTGCTCTCGCCGGACGGGGAGATCGAGCAGGAATGGAGCACCATGATCAACCCGGGCGTGCCGATCCCCAATGCCGCCGTGCATGGCATCAATGAGCACCTGGCTGCAGCGGCGCCGAGCTTCTCGGCGGTGGCACCCACCCTGGCGGCCCTGCTGGAGGGGCGCGTGCTGGTGGCGCACAACCTGGATCGTTTCGACGGGCCGATCCTGCGGCACCACCTCTGGGAAGCGAGCGAGGCCTGGCCTGAGCTGGTGGTTGATCTGGGCGATGGCATCGACACCATGCCCAATCCCTTCCTCAGCCTCAGCAAGCTCTGCGCTGCCCATGGCGTCACCCTCTCCGGCGATGACGCCCACACCGCTCTCGGCGATACCCGCGCCCTGGCCGCGTTGATGCGGCACGGCCTGCCCCACCTGCATCCATCGCGGGCGCCAGTGAGGGTGGCGGGGATCAGCCATTCAGCGCCGGAAGCCCCGGTCCTGCTGCCGCGCACCACGACCAGCCGGAAAGGACTGCAGCAGAGCCATGACTGGACGGACGCCACGGTGGTGATCCCCGCGGCCGGCGGCACCATCGCCTTGCATGGCGAGGACGTTCATGGCTGGGACTTCAAGGTGCAGAAGGCCCTGGAGCACGCCACCAGCCTGGGCCTGACTCACGTCACCTTCGAGCCAGAGGCGCCGGCCGATGTGCTGGTGGTCTCCAGCCTGTTCATCGACAGCCCGCTGATGCGGCACCTCCGCGCTGCCGGCCATCCGGTGGTGGTCAGCAAGGTGTTTCAGGAGGTGCGAGCCGGGGCCGCGGTTGCGGCCAAGCGCTGGGGGGAGAGATCGATGTCGCCGGCCACTGACGCGGACAAGCCGTGACGCCAGATCGATGTGGGATTTGCTCCGGACTCTGGATATCACCCCCGGTGCAACCGCACCGCCTCCTCGTACTCCGCCCCGATCCCCAGTCCTGAGTCCTCATTCGGCATCAGCCGCTTCATCCCCACGTGGATCAGGCAGGCCAGGGCCAGATCGCTCCAGCTGCCGGGCAGGGTCTTGAGGCTGCGGGAAGTGCCGGGCTCGTTGATCTGCAGACCCCCCTGGCCGACAGCTGCCACCTCGCTGAGCACCGCCAGGAAGCGCTGCTGATCCATCCCCTCGAACAGCTGCAGGGCCTGGAGGCAGTAGCTCACCGCGTCCTGTCCTGCCGCAGCCCATCGGGTTGGTCGGCCCGCAGGTCGCGTCTGGCGATGCTGCTGCGCAGATCCTTGGCTTTGTCTGACAGCTCGCCGTAGGGCTGGGCTTCGATCACCCGCAGCAGCAAGCGATCGGCCTCGTCGCGATGCTCGTCTGGATCCAGCTCCAGTAAGGCCTGGGCCAGGTTGAAGGTGGAGATCAGATCGTCCGGTGCCGCCGCCAGCGCCTGGCGGAAGCGCTTCACCGCTGCCGCGTAGGCCCCGGCGATCACCAGCAGGCTGCCGAGGCTGCGCAGGGCAAAGCTGTTGCCTGCCTCCACCTCGATTGCTGCTTCCAGGGCCTGGCGGGCTTCTGCCTTGTCGCCCAGCCGCATGGCAGCCAGCGCCAGGGCCACCTGGGCATTGGCCTGGGCGTGGGCATCGGGGGCATTGGCGACCACCGCCCGGCGCAGCAGCAGACGGGCCTCCTCCAGCCGGCCCTCTTCGCTGGCGAGCACGCCCAGGTTGTAAAGGGCCTCCGGGTGCTCGGGCTGGAGCTGCAGCAGGGTTTCGAGTAGCGGACGGGCTTCATCGAACCGCCGTTGCTGCAGGAGCGGGCCGATGGACGCCATGGCCGGTGCTTCCGCAGGGGCCGGCTCCCAGGCCACCTCGATGCGGCCGGCGGCGAACACCACCGACAGCTGACCGCCCATCGAGGCATACGACTTCTGGAAGTAGTCGGTCACCGCCCGGTGGAAGGCCTCCGTTCCAGGGGTGCGGCTGCCCTCCGGCAGCAGGGAGGCATCAAAGCTGGCCTCTTCGATCGAGAACGCCGTGCCTTCCATCAGGGCGTCTTCCAGACGTACCAGCGGGAGAGGCCCAGCTTCTCGGCCCAGCCGTCGACGATCTCCCGATCCGGATCCGCCGTGGTGGGCTCAGCGCGGGTGATGGCGATCAGCTCCTTGGCCAGCGCCTCAAACCCTGCTGCCTGATACGGGATCGCCAGCGGCGGGATGCCCACCAGCTCGGCGGCCTGGAAGGCATAGGCGGCGTTCATCGCCCGGCTGGCCTTCACCACGTCGGCGGGGCTCATCTTGTCCACCTCCGCATTGAGGCAGGGCACATTCCCCTGCACCTGGCTCTGCAGCACCGCCGCCTGCAGGCCCCGCAGCTCCGGCACCTGCTCGAACAGCCAGCGGTCGGCCCACAGCCCCGGCCCCGTGGAGCGCAGCTGCACCATCAAGCCGTCGTAGAAGCGCAGCCCCGCCTGCCTGGCCTGAGCCAGCCCGAGGCGGCCCTTGAACAGCTTCTCCACCTGCGAGACCACCTTCTCCTTGGCATCCCGCCTTTCGGTGAGGTTCACCCGCTGCTCGGGGGGCACCTGCACGATGCGCAACAGCAGGGCGGCCTCAAAGGCCACGTGGTAGCTGCTGGCCTCATCGGCATCGCGGTAGGCGATCACGTGCGCTTGGTAGTCCGGCGTCGCCGGCCGCAGGGTGGCCAGGGTGCTCAGGTCGCTCTGCTGGGCCACCGCCACCGGCAGGCCGCTGGTCTCCTCCACCTGCTTGAGCAGGCGGTTCACGGCCGGCAGGAGCGCATGGGCAGGCATCGCCGGGCCGAGGGGTGAGCAGGGCCCCCACGGTATCGGCGCCAGCGGGGCAGAGCCCCAAGCCCCTCAGCCGAAACCCTTGGCTGGTCCGCGGCTGCCCGGCGGCAGCAGCGGGATCTCGATCACGGCCCCCTGCTCCACCGGGTAGCCCTCCATCTCCAAGTGGATGTCGCTGCAGACCAGGGTCAGTGGCGGCTCCAGCTCCAGGGCCTCCATGAACACCAGCACCACGTCCTGCCCAGGACCAGCGGCGTCGGGATGGCGCTTGACGTCCTGCTGGAACCGCAGGGCCGTGTACTTCTTGAGGTCGGGCCGGGCCGAGAGCACGTTGGTGCGCAGGAAGCGGCCGTTGCCGTACTCGGTCTGGTTGACGAACGTGTCGTAGGGCTCGTCGCCATCGGGCCCGGGTAGCTCGTCCTGGGTGGTGATCCGGATGTCCTTCACGGCAGGGTGGTGTGAGGCGTGCACCCAGCATCCGTGATCCGGTCAGGATGGGGCACGCCCTCGAGCGAGCAACGTGAGCGCACCCCTGCAGATCGGCGACACCGTTCGCTTCACCCGGGCCTTCCTGCAGTCGTTGGCCATGGTGAGCGGCCCTGACGCCCCCACCAGCAGCGGACCCTTCGCGCGGGGCACGGTGACCGCCATTGGGCCGATCATCCCCAACAGCCCGATGGTGCTGGCAACGGTGAGCTGGGCTGATGGCGTCACCACCCAGGTGAACGTGACCAACCTCGAGATCCAGCCGGGCAACCCGCCGCTCACGCCTCGATGAGCCGGCTGACGCCTGAATCGATCCGGGCCAGCCAGGCGGAACTGCCGCCGATCGGCACGGTGATCACCGAACTGCGCCGCCAGGACCCTTACATCCAGCAGGAGCAGCATCGCTACCGCTCGCCGCGGGGTTTTCAGCACTGGGCCAATCACCTGGCCTACTCCGCCCTGATCGAGGCCGGAGCGGAGGTGATGAACGAGCTGGCCGATCCAATCGGCTTCTGGGCTGCCACCACCTGCCGCTGGGCACGGATCGTCGAAGCCCCGCCTCGCTTCCTGGCGCCGGAGCTGGCGGAGGCCTTCCGCCGCACACCCTCGCCCCGCCTGGATGAGGAGCTGCCCCAGGTGCTGCCCTGCTTCCGGCTGATGCTTCCCGATGGCGCCCTGTTCACAGAAGACGGGGTGCCGATCCCGGTGGTGATCGTGGCCGATCTGCGGGCGATGGCCGACTGGCTGCCGGCTGAGGCCAAGCGGATCAGCGGCATCAGTTGCGTCGGCCTGGCCCTCGATGGCGCCAGCTACCTCACCCGCCATTCCTTCCAGCAGATCGGCGAGCGTCAGCCCACCGTGGAAGATCTGAGCCACCCCGCCTGGCAGTGGGATGAACAGGCGGTGCAGAGCACCAACCAGCGGATGGAGGGCCTGGCCATCAACGCCCTGCTGGTGCAGCTCTACCAGCCGGAACTGCTGACCACCGGCCCGGCGGCCAAGGTGCCGAGCGGCAAGGGTTTCTCCGCCGGCAATGCCGATGACGCCGGCCCCGTGACGCCCCAGGGGCCGGTGTGGATCGGCAAGGACTTCCGGCTCGATCGCACCCCCAGGGCCCCATCAGAAGGAACCACTGCCGGAGGCAGCAGCGGCACCGCTCGCCGGCCCCACTGGCGCCGGGGCCATTGGCACACCGTGCTGCATGGCGAGAAGCGTCAGAACCGGCGGATGCAGTGGTTCCAGCCGGTGTACGTGGGGCTCAGCTGAGCAGTCTTCACTCCTCCTCGGCAGCACCCAGGGGGATGAGCTTGATCTGCTTGCGGCCCAGCTTGATCTCGAACTCATCGCCGGGCTCCAGTCCCAGCTGGGCGGTGTAGGCCTTGCCGACCAGCAGGTTGCCGTTGAACTGCACTTTGGTGGCGTAGCTGAGCTGCCTGCCCGGACGACCCTTGCCGCCACGGCTACCGCCTGCGCCCAGGTTCATGCCCTTGGCTTCCAGCAGCGCCTCATAGAAGGCCGTGAAATTCAGGCGCTCCGTGCCGTCCTTCTTGGTGGAGACGTAGCCACAGCCGCGCACCAGATCAGACTTGGAGGCATCGCCCAGCTCCTTGACTTTGGCGAGCAGATCAGCACCGGTGAGCATCATTCGGGGGTTGGGGTGATGGACCAACCCTAATTGCCAGGCCCGCCATGGTGGTCAACTCAAGGGAATGGCGACCTCGCTGAGTCTCGACAGGGGAAACGGCGATCAGCTCTCGGAAGAATCGTTGATCACGCTGCGCAGATCCTCCAGGAAGGATTCGTCAACCTCGTAGTGCGCCAGGGGCTCCTGCCCCTGGTCACCGACCAAATCAAAGAACCGAAAGGCGAACCACTCCTGGAACAAGGCCAGGGTGCGCGGGCAGGGCCAGGTTGCGGGATCTGTGGACCAGGCCTCCAGCTCTGCGCAGAAGATCTCCTCATAGCCCTGCTCCAGCAGCCCGATGGCTTCCTCCCGGGTCTCGTACTCGGGGAGAAGGTAGAGACCAGGCTCAAAGGCCCCTAGCGGCAGGGCCTGATCAGGTTCCACCTGCTTTGCCCAGTCGATGAAGGGCTGCCGAGGTTCGACGGACACGGCGCAGCGGTTGACGATCTTCACGGGGATGGCGGCGACCGCAGCTGGAAACGTAGGCGTGCCAGTCAGCGTTTGTCGTCCTGTGCCAACCGCTCTCAGCGGAAGGGTTCCCAGGCTCGGACACGAACCGGCTCCTGTCCCTGCATCAGCGCCGATTCGGTTGCCACGCCAGCGAGATTCGGGGCTCCGAACCCCGGTGGTGAGGCCCGAATCGATCGGTTCGGCATACCCCTCCCAGGCCCAGGAGCACCGCCGCGACAGTGATCGCACCGGGGGCGAACGACGACCCCGCACCTGCAACCTTCGCCATCGGAACCATGCTGACCCGCCGTTCTTCCTCTCCTTTCGATCTGTTCGACCGTCTCGAGCAGCAACTGAGCCAGCAGCTGCAGACCGCCGAGCGGGTGCCTGCCGCCGAGGTGCACGAAACCCCTGAGGCTTATGAGGTGGTGCTGGAGCTGCCCGGCGTCGACAAGGCCGCCATTGAGGTGAAGGCCACCGAGCGCACCCTGCTGATCAGCGCCGAGCGCCGCAGCCAGCGACAGCTGGGCGGCCAGCCGTCTGAGGGTGAGGCCGCTGTCCCCATCAGCGAAACCGCCACCCCAGCAGAGAAGGCTCGCGGACCCCTCCTGAGCGAGTTCCGCTACGGGACCTGGAGCCGCAGCTTCCGCTTCCCGGTCGCGATCGAGCGCGATCAGCTGCAGGCCGTGTACCGCGATGGTCTGCTCACCGTCACCGCCCCCAAGGCCAACAAGGTGAGCACCGTGACCGTGAAGGTGGAGGGCTGATGACCTGATGCCTTTCCTGGGCTGAGGCCCGCGCATGAGAACCCCCTGCCCCCGGCTTCTGCTGGGGGCTTTCTGTTGGGCGGATAGGTGCCGATGGAAGTGAGTCAGTTGCGAAGCGATTCGCAGGCCTCACCGTCGCCATTGCTATCGAGATAGGTGTGGCCCTGGCGCAGCAGCTCCTGAGCGCGGGCATAGGAGCCGATCTCCCTGCAGCGGTAGCGGCGGCCGCCGGGGGTGGTGCCATCGGGAATCACCACAGCGGTGCGGCCCCGCCGAAAATCCCAGGGCCTGGTGATCCCGCCTTCCCGCTGCCAGACCCCGTAGCGATGCCGGCTGGCGCGGAACTCGGCATCGAGATACTCCTTGGCGTCACAGCCGCTGAGGTAGCGCCGGTAGGCAAAGGCCTGGCCGTCTTCCACCATCACCAGATTGATGTTGATGTCGCTGATCACTTCGGCCACCGTGCGGCCGTAGCGGTCGGTGGTGTGGGGCTGGATGCTGACCTGGCGGCCCCGCGGCAGGCGCTGCATCAGGTATGCGCGGGACTGCTGCCCCCACGGGGACTGGGCTGTCTCAGGGGCATCGATGCAGGCCAAGCGGATGGTGATGGACCGGCCGCCGGCCTGCACCCGCAGTGTGTCGCCGTCTCCCACCGAGAGCACCGTGGCTCGGTAGCTGGCCGCGGGGGCAGCGACCGCGGCTTTGCCTACCCCGAGCGGCGCAGACACCGACATCGCCATCGCAAACAGGGCCAGCGATCGCTGCAGCAGAGGCATCAAGGCAGCGGAACCGGCAACAGCTCAGCCTGGCACCGTCCTTCTGGGCTCTGGCAACCGATGCAGAATGCGCATCAGTTTTTCGATCACTCCAACAAGAAGGCGCCCTGTTGGGGGCGCCTTAGCACCGGTTGCGGCGGTCAGCTCCTCACACCAAGCACTGCCGATCGGGTGTCTGTTGTTCACGCATGGCCTGCCTTGTGCCTGACAGGAGAGGAATGGGGATCACGTCTCTGGGAAGAGATGCTCGGGGCTTGACCTTCTCAGCTGTGATCCCGGCTCGGGTTATGCAGCCCGGGGTGTCAACACGCGGGAAACAGAACTGGCGTATCGCTTTCTGCTGCTACGGGATGACGTTCGCGCTGCGCCACCGAGTTCACTTGGCTGTTGGGCAACCACTGGAAACAATCGCACCTCCGTCGTGCGCACCGGCTCGGGTGATCCCTGGCCGGACTCCTTGGAAGGGTGAGGGTCGGGTTGGCTCCCGGGCCTCCCCTCAATCACAAAGTAGGTCTTCTGGCCCGTGGTGGAGGGTCGCTGAGGTTCCTGTTCCCGCCATCCAGAGTGCGGTTTCAGGAACGCCTCATCGGCTCGAACGCATAACCATCCATCGCGATCACGTGATCGCTGATGCCGCGATGAATGGCGCGGGCGTGGGCTCCAGTGTCGGCGGCTCCGAGCGCTGTGAACAGCGGCAGCAGATGCTCGTCGCGGGGCTGGGCTTGCAGCGCATCGGGATGGCGCTGGCGGTAGTCCAGCAAGGCCACGGTGTCGCCACGGATCAGCTGGTCATGCACCCAGTCCGAGAAGCGCTGGGCATAGCTGCGATCGATGGCGGCACCCATCTCAGCCTGCTGCCAGTCGCGCAGGTTGTGGGTGATGTTGCCCGTCGCCACGATCAACCAGCCCTGAGCGGCCAGCGGTGCCAGAGCCTGGCCGATGCGGTAGGCGTGCTGCGGGCCTCCGTGATGCTGAATCGACAGGGGAACGACGGGCACATCCGCCTGCGGGAACAGGACCCGCAACGGCACCCAGGCGCCATGGTCGAGGCCCCGGTGTGCGTCGGTGCGCACCGGCAGTCCGGCGGCCTCCAGCACCGTGAGAACCTCCTGCGCCCCCTGAGGTGAACCCTGAACCGGGTAGTGAATGGCGTAGAGCGCCGGATCGAATCCCCCGAAGTCGTGGATCGTCTCCAGCTGGCTGGCGGTGCCCACGGTCGCTACCTCGGTTTCCCAGTGGGGGCTGATCACCAGCACCGCCCGAGGCCGCGCCAACGTCTCGGCCAGGGCCTTGAGCGCCGCGCCAGCCGCACCGGGCCGGAGGGCGACCATTGGCGAGCCGTGGGCGACGAACAGAACGGAAGGGGTTGTTGCAGGAGTCATTGATGCCAACAGGGCCTGGCCTACCCGGCGGACCTCCACGACGCTGACGGGAGGTCCGCAGCCGGGGGATTGCCAGGGCAGAGGAATGGTGCGGTGCGGCGGAGGGGATCAGCCCCAGAACTTCCACCAGGGGCGCTGGGCCTTGGATGTGGCAGCACTCAGCTGGAGATGGCTGCCATCGCAGAAGGGCTTTTTGGCGGAGGCACCGCAGCTGCACAGATAGACGGTCTGCTCCTCCTCGAGCTTGAGGATGTGCGGGGACTGGCCGCTGCCCTGATGGCTGCCGTCGCAGAAGGCTCCGTTCCTGCTGAGGCCGCAGCTGCACAGGGCATGGGTGCCTGCCGGAAAGGTGAGTGGGGAGGGATGCGTGGAGGTGGTCATGACGGAGTTCGCGTGGGGTGATGCAGCGCGGTGATCGCCGCGCCCATTCACCTTCCAATGAATCGCGCCACAGGACAATCCCTCGATACCGGGATAAACTGTCCTGTATATGGGACAGTTTGATCTCAACGGCGCGCTGGTGCTGGTGCGGGTGGTGCAGGCGGGCAGCTTCCGCGCCGCCGCCGAGCGGCTCGGCATGCCCAGGACCACCGTGAGCCGCAAGGTCTCCGAACTTGAGGCCCAGCTGGGGGTGCAGCTCCTGCAGCGCACCACCCGCCGGCTGTCGCTCACCGACGCCGGTATGGCCTTCATGGAGGAGGCGGAAGCGGCGATCGCCCGGTTGGAGGCGGCCCAGGAGGCCGTGACGGAGCTGCAGCGCGAGCCCCGGGGCCGCTTGCGGATCACCACCGCGGTGTCGATCGGCGAACTGTTCCTGGCGCCGGTTCTGGCTGCGTTTCTCGAGGCCTTCCCGGCGGTGGAGGTGGTGCTGCTGCTCAGCGACCGCCTGGTGGATCTGGTGGCGGAGCGCTTTGACGTCGCCATCCGCGCCGGGCATCTGCGGGATGCGAGCCTGATCGTCCGGCGGATTGGCAGCGCCTCCGACCGCGTCGTCGCCAGCCCCGCCTATCTGGCCCGCCACGGCAGCCCGCAGCGCCCCGCGGAGCTGTCATCCCATGCCTGCCTGCGCTTCTCGCGCTCCGGCATGGAGGCGCGCAGCAGCTGGTCGTTCGGCAGCGGGGCCCGCGGCAGTGAGGTGCAGGTCAGCGGCCGGTTGGTGAGCGATGACTGGGTGGTGCTGCGCACGGCCGCCGAACAGGGCCTGGGCATCGCCCGTCTGCCGGGCCTGCTGGCCCATGAGGCGATCCAGGCCGGACGGCTGGTGCCGCTGCTGGACGATCAGGCGCCGCCGCCGACGCCGCTGCAGCTGGTGCTCCCAGGCGGAACCCGCCTGCCGGCCCGCACGCGGGCGTTCATCGAGTTCGTGCAGCCGCGGCTCACTCAGGCCCTGGCGGGGGCGGGGCTGGCGTAGCGGGTTGGATGAGCCGAGGCAGGAAACCTTGGGGGCAAGAGCCTGGTTGCAGAACCATCAGGGCAATCCCGCCTGCCTGTTGGCACGCCAATGAATCCCCTTCATGAAGCCCCGTTGCCTCCGGTGAAGACCGGTGTCGGAAGTGCTGCAGCCCATGCTGGCGTCGGCCGCCGGGCCCATCGTGGCTGCAACGGGATTCGGAGGCTCCATCGATGGAAGACACCCCCCCTGAGCAGCAGCGAGGAGCGCGCTGACGATCCGGCCCCTGCTCCAACACTCTCGACGGATCACTGATGTTCCTGGCGTGCCTTTTCCTGGAGGGGACACACGCCGTCCACTGCACCGCCTCAGGTGCCCAGGACCCAACGGAACGTCCCACTCGACACCTGGCCCCAGGTGCCAGCGCCAGCAGCTCCGCCCCACAACCAAAGACCTTCTGATCTGACGATCAGGCTGACATCAGCACCAACCACGCACAGTTGCGCCCGACCCCCTTGGGCCCGATCCCAGGGGACAACGCCACGGCTGAGCAGGCAAACGCCCGGGGCCAACGCTCCGGGCTTTGTTGTGTGGACGTCCGTGCGCCAACGGGGATAGCCAATGACAGCTGCAGATACCGGCGTGGCTGTCTCAGCGGCCGGCCTTGAAAGACCTGCGGATCTGACCGAACCACTGGCCGGGAAGATCTCCTGCGCGCACCTGAACGCTGGCCATCGACCGGGCGAGCGGCCAGCCACCACGCCGCAGCACCGCAGCGACATGCAGGGCGACCGCGAGGGCGATCAGCAGCCACGCCAACAGGTGAACGCTGTAGACCGCGTGCTGGAACTGGCCGTCCCGCAGCCAGTCTTCCTCCATCAGCTTGCCGCTGCCCACGGCCAGAACTAACGCCAGCAGCGCGATGGCATTGGCGGGCTGCCGCAACCGTGCCCGGCCGGCGGTGAGGGCATAGAGGCCGAACAGCAGCGCGATCGGCCACAGCAGCACGCCCACCGTGCCGTGGATGTCGATCCATTCACCTGGGAGCGTCAACGGCAGCCGTCCGATACGCCCGTCGTAGTCGGAGTAAACGAGCAGGCCCGTGAGCCAGGCCAGCGGAACCAGCAGGGCGGTGGCGCCATGCAGCAGGCGCAGCAGGGAGGGTTGGTAGGGGCGGGCCATGGTGGGGAATGGGATTCAGGACGAAGCACCCATGTCTGGTCAGGGCAAGGGCTGCAGAGGCTCAGCCCTGCTCCCAGCGGAAGTTCTGGTCATCCCAGGAGCTGGGATCTTCGATCGGCTCGAGATGGGTCAGCACATGGGTGCGGGTGAGGGCCGTGGCGATCTCCTGCTCCAGCTGCTCACACAGGTCATGCCCCTGATGCACGGTCCAGCCGCCGGGAACCAGCAAATGCAGCGACACGAAGCGCCGCGAACCGGCCACACGGGTGCGCAGGGCATGAAAACGGATCTCGTCTGTTGTTCGGGCGGCCAGCAGCTGTTCCAGAAGATGCTGCTCGTCTTCCGGCAGGGAGCGATCCAGCAGACCTGAGGCGGTCTCATGCAACATCTTCCAGCCCGTGATGATGATGTTGACCGCCACCGCGATCGCAATCAGGGGGTCGAGGATCGTCCATCCCGTCAGCTTCACGAGGCCGATCCCCACCACAACGCCCGTGGAAGTCCAGACGACGGTCAGCAGGTGATGGGCATCGGCGCGGAGGGTGATCGAATGAAAGCGCTTGGCGGCCTTGAGCAGCACCCAGGCCACCAGGCCATTGAGTGCGGTCGCCAGTAAGGAGATCGCCAGACCGATGCCCAGTTGCTCCAGCGGTTGGGGCTCCTGCAGACGGCCGATGGCGGCATGAATGATCGCGAGTGCAGCCACCACGATCAACACGCTCTCCAGGCCGCTGGAGAAGTATTCGGCTTTGAAATGCCCGTAGTGGTGCCGGCGATCGGCTGGCTTGGCCGCCAGGGTGAGCGCCCAGAAGGCCCCCAGCGCCGCCACCAGGTTCACCCCCGACTCCATCGCATCGGAGAGCAGGCCGACCGAGCCGGTGAGCCGCCAGGCCCAGGTCTTGAGGACGATGGTGGCCACCGCAGCGGCCACCGACAGGAGCATGTAGGAGCGGGGCGAGCCGAACAGCATGGGTGTGCTCCGAGCGCTCCGTTCAACCAAGAGCCTGCTTCAACGAGAACAGGCCGAACACAAGGAACAGGCCGCCGCTGAGCCGGTAGAGCAGTTTCTCGCTGATGCGACCGCCGATCCACTTGCCGGCGCCCACCGCCAGCCAGGTGACCAGGGCATGGCCCAGCAGGGTTCCCGCCAGCAGCCCCGCGAAGGTGAAGGCCGGCGCGGTGGCCAGAAAGATGGTGGTGAACTGAGTGCGATCGCCAAGCTCGGCGATGAACACCAGCACGAACGCCTCCCAGATCACCGCCCAGGTGGTGCTGATGCGGCGGCGGCTCTCGGCCTCGTTGATCGCCTGCTCCGCCTCCTGTTCCTCCTCGTCCGCCTCATCGGCACGCATGCGCTGGGCATCGACCAGCAGCTTGAGGCCGAAGCCCAGGAACAGCGCCGCCGCCAGCCAGGGCACCACCGTGGGGGGCAGCAATTCGCGCAATCCGTAGCCCAGGCCCAGCGAAATCAGGGTGACGGCCGTGAGCGCCGCGAAGGCACCGACGAACACATCCCTGGCGCGGTGGCGCGCCGCCAGGATCAGCGCCATGAAGAAGGTCTTGTCACCCAGCTCAGCCAGGGTGATGGCGGTGAGGCTGGCCCCGAAGGCAGCCACACCGGGATCGGAGGGAAGAGGTGCGCTCATCGCGCCAAGGTGCGGCAGAACCCATGAGGAAGTCATGAGGTTTGCGGCAAGGCCGACGCTTCATGGACCGTCCATGGCGGGCAACTCCACCACCAGCTCACAGCGGCCAGCCCGGCTCTCCCCCAGACGCAGAACCCCGCCATGGCGGCGGGCGATGGCACGGCCGATCGCCAGACCCAGTCCGCTGTGACCGCCACGATCGGCGCCGCTCCAGAAGCGCTCGAACACCCGTTCATGGTCCTGCGGGGGGATGCCGGGGCCCTCGTCCGCGACGGTCACCCGGATCAGCCTTCCGGCCCGGTGCACCAGTACTGACACCGCGGCGCCCTCGGGGCTGTGGCGGATCGCATTGACCAGCAGGTTGGTGAACAGCCGCAGCAGCTGCTCGCTCTGGCCGCGGAAGGGGATGCTGTTGGTGGCTGGATCAGGGCTGAGCTGCAGGTGGATGGAGCGAGCGCCCGCCTGGGGGGCGTAGCAGCGGAGCAGATCCTCCAACAGTTCCAGCAGATCGAACTCCTGCAGCTCCCCCGGGGTCAGGGGCCCGTCCAGGCCGGCCTGCTCCTGGCGGGCGAGCAGCAGCAGATCATCGAGTAGTTCGCCCATCCGGCGGCTGAGGCCGTCGAGCTCCCCCCAGGCCAGGGCCGGCTGCCGGCGCAGCTCCGGCGGCACCGCCGCCAGCTGGGCGCGCAGGGCCGTGAGCGGGTGACGCAGTTCATGGGAGGCATCGGCGGTGAATCGTTGCAACGCGCTCACCTGGCGCTGCAGGGGCGCAAAGGCGGCCCGCAGCATGCGGCGGCCCACCAGCAGCGCCGCCAGCACCGTGACGACACCGCCCAGCAGCAGACCGCGCTGCAGCCTGAGCAGATCGGCCCGGGCCGCCTGATCGGAGAGGGCGACCCGCACATAGCCGAGCCGTTCGGCCTGGCTGTCGACAGGCTGCCAGAGGCTCACGCCCCCGGGCCAGCGCTGCCAGAGCGGCTGACCGGTCAGCTTTGGCAGGGGAGGCATCGCCAGGCTGCCCTGTTCACTGAGCAAGGCCCCTGTGGCATCGAACCACTGCAGGCGCTGTTGCCGCAGGGCCGCTGAGGCGATCCGGCGAGAACCAGCCCGGAACTTGGCGCGCCCCTCGGCCTCGCGCGTCTCATGGGCGATCAGCGGCAGCTGCGCGGCCGCACTACCCGCCAGCTGGCGCAGCTCGGTGCGCTGATCCTCCAGGCGCTGGCTGGCGATCCCCCAGTAGAGAGTGCCGGAGAAGGCGGCCAGCAGGAAGAGCGCAAAACCACCCCCCTGCAGTGCCAGCCGGCGCCTGAGCTGCAGAGGATCAGGCGGCAAGGGATCAGCCGGAAACCGTTCAGAACGAGGCACTGGGATGGAGCCGGTAGCCAACGCCGTACACCGTTTCGATCAGATTGGGATGGCAGCCGGCCGTCGTGAGTTTCTGGCGCAGGTTGCGCATGTGGGCGCGCAGGGCGTCCTCGCCCACCTCGCGGCGACCATCGCCGATGCCATGCAGCAGCTCGGCCTTGCTGAGACTGGCGCCTCCGGCGCGCAGCAGTTGCTCAAGCAGCAAGGCCTCCTTGCGGGTCAGCTCCACGGACTCGCCGTGCACGATGGCGTTCGTCTGGCCGGCGACGAGGCGCACAGGGCCGAACGCCAGCTCAGACTGCAGCGGCCGCTGGGCACGGCGCAACAGGGCCCGCAGCCGCACCCGCAGCAGTTCCGGATCGAACGGTTTGACCACGTAGTCGTCGGCCCCCTCCTCAAAGCCCCGCACCTTGTCGGAGCGGCCATCGCGGGCGGTGAGCATCAACACCAGCGGCTGATGGCGCTGCAGGCAGCGCAACTGGCGGCAGAGCAACAGACCGTCGCGATCGGGCAGGCCCAGATCGAGCAGCACCAGATCGAACAGGTCGCGCTCCAGCCAGGCGAGGGCCTCGGCGGCGGTGGAGGCGTGCTCTGTGGCGTAGCCCCATTGCCTCAGCAGGCGCAGCAGGGCGGCCTGCAAGGGTGGGTCGTCTTCTACGACCAACAGCTTCATGGCGCCTCGCCGCTCTCCAGCTGCAGGGTGCTCTTGCGAATGCCCAGGTCCGTCAGCCGCGCCCGCGCCAGGGTGAGCAACTGATCGCGGCTGAGTGCTTCTGTCTCCAGCCGCTGAGGGTCGATCACCACATGGGCGGTGAGCGCCGTGCGCGAGGTGCTCAGGCCCCAGACGTGCAGCTCCTCCACATCCAGCACCGCCGGCAGCGAGGCAAGGGCCTGCTCCACCTGGACCAGATCGACGTGGCGGGGGGCGGCATCGAGGTTGAGGGCGATCGCCTCGCGCAGCAGCCCCAGAGCGCTCCAGATCACGGCACCACCGACGCCGATGGCCGTGACGGCATCGAGCCACAGCCAGCCGGTGGCGCCCACCACCAGGGCGCTGAACAGCACCGCCACTGAGACGGCCGCATCGGTGAGCAGATGCAGCACCGCCGCCCGTTGGTTGAGATCGTGGTGATGGTCGTGGCCGAACAGGCGGGCCGAGAGCAGGTTGATGCCGATGCCGGCCGCCGCCGCCCAGGCCACCGGGCCGGCGATCAAGGGCACCGGATGGAACAGACGCTGAATCGCCTCGACCACCACGACGGCCCCCGCCGCGAAGATGAGCAGACCATTGATCAGCGACACCATCTGGGTGCTGCGCCCATAGCCGTAGGTGAAGCGCCCCCGGGCCGGCCGGCGACTGAGCCGATCGGCGCCCCAGCCCAGGGCCAGGCCGATCACATCGCCGAGGTTGTGGAGGGCATCGCCGATCAGCGCCAGCGACCCGAAGGCCAGCCCGATCACCAGCTGGAGCGCCGTCAGACCGCTGTTGAGAACGATGCTCCATCGGAAGGCGCTGCCGGAGCGGCTGCCACTGTCGTGATGGTGATCGTGGTAATGATGGCCATGCCCGTGGCCATGAGCGTGATGGTGCTGGGAGCCATGGTGGTGACCGTGGCCTGAGGAGCCATGCCGGTGCTCACCGCCGTGCTCATGGTGATGCCCCTGCTCATGCCCATGACCGTTCTCAGGGCCGTGGCCGTGATGTTGATGGATGTCGCCCATGGCCTCAGGACTCCTGCTGGGCCGCCAGGTAGGCGGCGATCATTTCTTCCATGCCTTTCTGGGTGCGGCCGTGGGGCCGCAGGCCCTTGGAGCCCCAGACCCGATCGAGCTCCATGCGCAGCTCTTCTGTGATCCAGCAGGAGAGCAGCACCTTGCCCTCGCGGCTGGAGGAACAGCGCTTGGCAGCCATCGACGATCCAGGCGATTTCCAGCAATGTATACGTGTACGAGACGGCCCATCTCCTCGCCTGCCTTGACCACCTCCCTTGCCGCTCCGCTGCCAGCGCGCAGCAGAACCACGCGCTGGAACCACGCCGGCCGCAGCCTCGAGATCGCCGTCACAGAACAGGGCGGCCCGGGCCCGGCCTGGCTGCTGCTGCCGGCCCTGAGCACGATCTCCAGCCGCCAGGAATGGGAGCCGTTCGCCGCCGCCATCAGCCGCCGCCAAGGTGCTGAGGCTCCGCGTTTGATCAGTGTCGACTGGCCCGGCTTCGGTGACAGCGACCGGCCGCGTCTGCCCTACGACGCCGAGCTGCTGGCCCGCTTTCTGGCCGACTTCGTGCGTGATCACTGTCCGGCGGACTGCGGCGTGATTGCCGCCGGTCATGCCGCCGGGATCGCCCTGCTGGACGCCGAGCGCCATGGCCTGCGCTTCCGCGATTGGGTGCTGGTGGCGCCCACCTGGCGCGGTCCGTTCCCCACCATGGCCCGACGCCAGAGCCGGGCTTTCCCTGTCATCCGCGGCCTGGTGGAGACGCCGCTGCTGGGTCCGCTGTTGTATCGGCTCAACACGACCCGCTCGGTCCTCGGCTGGATGAGCCGGCGGCATGTGGATGTGGCTGGACCAGGCCTCTCGGCCAAGGGCATCGCCGAACGGCAAGGCATTGCTCGCCAGCGCGGAGCCCGCTTCGCCAGCGCTGCCTTCGTGACCGGGGGGCTGGATCCGTACAACGATCCCGAGGGCTGGATCCAGGCGGCTCGGACCCTTCACTCACCGCTCACGGTGGTGGTTGCCGATCAATCGCCGCCCAAGTCGCTGGCCGAGATGCAGGCGCTCGCCGCCGTGGCCGATCGGGTGCTGCACCTTCCCGGCCGCCTCGGCGCCCATGAGGAGTTCGGGGCCGAGCTGGCGGCGATGCTGAGCCAGGACTGATACGCCGGCCGGACCACGCATGACCTCCCCACGTCGAGGCCAATTGGCGGGCCTGACCGCCGCTGTCCTGTTCGGCTGCAGCGCGCCGCTGATCAGCACACTCACCGGCTCGGGCTCGGCTCTGAGCATCGCCGGCCTCCTCTACGCGGGAGCCACCCTGGCGTTGCTGGTTGTTCGTCTGGTCCGCGGCACCCAGGCCGAAACACCCCTGAGCCGCCAGGACTGGCCGGCCCTGGCGGCGCTCACCCTGCTCGGTGGCGTCGTCGGCCCGTTGGCGCTGGTGCTGGGGCTGGCCCGGCTGCCGGCCGCCTCCAGTTCACTCCTGCTCAACCTCGAGGCGGTGTTCACCCTGGCGATCGCCGTGCTGCTGGGCCGTGAGTACCTGGGCCGGCGCGGGCTGGTCTCGGCAGCGTTGACCATCGCCGGGGCGGTGCTGCTCTCCGAAGGATCGCTCAATGGCGCCAATGGCCTCGGTGCCGCCCTGATCGCCCTGGCCACCCTGGCCTGGGGCATCGACAACAACCTCAGTCAGCGTCTGAGCCTGCGCGATCCGATCCAGATCGCCACCGCCAAGGCAGCCGGTGCCTCGCTGCCGATGTTGCTGTTGGCCCTGCTGCTTGGCCATGCCTTCCCGCCGCTGCCGGTGGCCCTGGCGTTGCTGGCCATCGGCGCCCTGGGCTACGGGATCTCCATCTGGCTCGACCTGCTGGCGCTGCGCGATCTGGGGGCCGCCCGTGAGGCGGTGCTGTTCTCCACCGCGCCGTTCGTGGGGGCACTGTTTTCACTGCTCGTTCTGCGGGACTCCCTTTCCGCTCCCCTGCTGCTGGCGGCAGGGCTGATGGGCGCTGGGGTGGTGCTCCTGCTGCTGGAGCAGCACAGCCACAGGCATCGCCATGAACCGCTGCTGCATGACCATCGCCACCGGCACGATCCTCGCGGAGAGCAGGGCAGTGGCAATCCCCATCACGAGCATCACCACGCACCCCAGGATCTGGAGGGGCTCCCCGCTGATCGCCCCTTCTGGCATGCCCATGAGCACCACCACCGGGAGATCGAGCATGCCCACCCGCATGTGAGCGACGCTCACCATCGGCATCGGCACTGAAGTCAGGGTGTGACCTGACCACCCTCACGCCAGGATTGGGATGTCTCCTTCCCATCAAGCCTGACCAACCTGAGCAAGGGTTCAAGTGGTTTCGATGCTGAATGCCCGCACGATCGGTGTGGCCACCGAGCTGGGTTTCGACGCCGCCTATCTCCTGTCGCTCTGGGCCTTGGTGTTCGGCCTGCAGTGGCGTCTGGTCCCCCTGCAGGCCGCTCAACGCCACTGCGCCAGGCCCTACGTGCTGGCCTTCACCTTGCTGGCCGCGGGCGACAGCGCCCATGTGGGCCTGCGGCTGCTGGGGCTGGCACGAGGCGGGCTCCGCGAGGGTTTGGTGGGCTACGGGGCCCTCGCCACGGCCATCACCGTGACCCTGTTCGACCTGCTGCTGGTGCAGGGCCATCAACGCATCGGCAGGGAGCGCTGGGGGCTGCTGCCCGGGCTGTTGCTCGCCCTGGCCCTGGTGCGGCTGACGCTGTTGGCGCTGCCGCAGAACCACTGGGCCGCGGTGGTGCCGCCCCAGCCCTGGTCACTCATTCGCAATCTGCCCCTGTTGGCCCTGACCATGGGAGCCGGGGTCCTCTACCTGGGGAGCCATGGGGAGCAGCAGCGCTGGCAACGCCGGATCGGCGGGCTGCTGCTGGTCTCGGCTCTGTGCCACCTGCCAGTGGCCCTATGGATTCAGGATCATCCGCTGCTGGGACTGTTGATGATCCCCAAGAGCCTCTGCTATCTGGCCATGGGGCTGATTGTCTATCGCAGGCTGCCGAGCATGGCGCCGATCAGCAGCCCGTGAAGCAGCACCGCACCCCAGAGATTGCGGGTGCGTTGCGTGAGCAGCGCGGCGATCAGCCCCAGCGGCAGGGCCATCAATGCCAAGGCGCCCCGTTCGCTGAGGGCCAGCGGCGCCACGGCCAGGTGATTGAGCCCGAAACCGAGCGTGCTGAGGCACACCGCCCAGAGCGGCGCCAGGCCGAGCTCCAGCAGCGCCGAGAGCAGCAGACCGCGCCACAGCCCCTCCTCCGCTAGCACCAGCGGCGGCAACAGCACCACCAGCCCGCGGCCGAACAGCAGCTGCTTCACCGCCTCCAGAGGCAATCCACCGTCGCCGTCGGCCATCGCCGCCCGCATCGCCGGCAGGCCGAACAGGCCGGCCACGAGCAGCACAGCGCCGAGGCCACCGCCCCAGAGCAGCGAGGCCCGCAGCCCCGGCCCCTGCAGAAACAGGGCCTCCGCTTCCCGGCAGCGCAGCGCCCGCCAGGCCAGCAGCCCCAGGCTGCCGAGCAGATACAGCGCCAGGGCGGCCCAGCTGGCCCAAGGGATCCAGGGCGCCAGCGCACCGACCAGGCCGATCGCCGCCAGCAGGATCAGCGTCTGCCGCAGGCGCTGCTGGGCTGGGGCCGGGGCTGCCGTCATGCAGGCAGGGTCTCCTCCTGCGCCAGCACCGCAGGGAACAGATGGTTGTTCTCCTTGTGCACGTGCAGATGGGTGTCGGCCTCCAGCTCCGCCAGGCCCTCCATCAATGCCCGCGTCGAGGCGCAGGTGTCCTCCGGCGCCTGGTAGCCGCCGGTGATCTGCCGCAATTGCTCGAGCAGCGCACCGACCGCCGTGTGCTCCTGCTCCATCACCGCGATCGGATGGGCAATCGAGCCGCAGTGGAAGCTCGGCCGGCTGCTGGCGGTGGCGAGGCTGCGGATCATCGGGAACAGCGCCTGCTCCTCCTTCTGCAGATGCGGCTCCAGGTCGGCGCGGATCTCGGCCAGCACCGCCTCGGCCTGCACCAGCTCCGGATGCCTGCCGCCATGCACCCGGCTCACCTTGGCGGCCAGCTCACTCAGGCGCGGCAGCTCCCGCTTGAGGAACTGGTGATGGGTGGCCTCCAAGTGATCGACGAGCTCGGCAGGGGGCAGGCCGATCCAGTCGGCGGGTGGCGCCTCAGCAACGGGAACGCTGCTCAATTCGGCCGCGATGGCCTCAGGATCGAGGCCGCGATCTGCGCAGGCCTGGGCCAGGGTGCGCTTGCCGCCGCAGCAGTAGTCCAAGCCGATGCGCTCCAGCTCCCGCGTGAGCGAGGGGTTCGCTGATGCAATGTCAGCAAGGCATGTGGATGGGGTGAAGGCCAAGGCCGCTCCTGCCTTTCTCTCCACTCTGGAAAGGGCTCCGGCCTACGACGCGCTCCTGCATCGACCGAAACAAGCGAGTGACCAGCCCGGGATTCAGGCACCACAGCAGTGCTGCCGATCACCGACGACGATGACGTCAGCGATGACCCGGCTGTGCTCACCACCACCGGCCTGTTCCTGCTGACCGCCGTGGCCGAGATCCTCGGCTGCTACCTCACCGATCTGGTCGTGAAGCATCAGCGCCCGCCGTGGCTTCTGCTTCCTGCGGCGCTGTCCCTGGCCCTGTTCGCCTGGCTGCTCACCCTGCACCCCACCGCATCGGGGCGGGTGTATGCGGGCTATGGGGCTGTCTATGTCGCCGTGGCGCTGATCTGGCTGCGCCTGGTGGATGGTGCTGCGTTCAGCGGTCGTGACCTGCTGGGGGCGGTGGTGATCCTGGGCGGAATGGGCATCCTGATGGGCAAGTCAACCCCGTAGGAGAAGTCCCACCAGCTCCAGGGCGTCTTGATGGCAGCTGGCTGACCAGCACGGGCACCTGGGCGAGGCTGGGGCTGGTCGTCTGACTGATTCGGCAGCTCCTGCGCAGCTGCTCCCACGATGGGGGAAATCCGTCAGGGCTGAGCCATGAAGGTGATCGTGGATCTGTGCGTGGTGCCGATCGGCGTCGGTGTTCACCTGGCGCCCTACATCGCCGCCTGCGAGAAGGTGCTCACCGAGGCCGGCCTCAAGATCCAGCTGCACCCCAACGGTACGGCGATCGAGGGTGAGTGGCAGCCGGTGTTCCAGGCGATCGAGGCCTGCCACCAGGCGGTGCACGCTATGGGTTGCCCACGCGTTTACACCACCGTGAAGATCAATACGCGCACCGACAAGGACCAGACCCTCGAGGACAAGGTGGCCAGCGTGCAGGCGTTGCTGTGATGCCAGGCCAGGGTGAGCAGGCCAGTGAGGTTCTGGACTTCTGGTTCGTGCAGAGCCGGCCGCGCCAGTGGTTCGCCAAGGACCCGGCCTTCGATGCCCTGCTGCGGCAACGCTTCCTCGGACTGACCCGACGCGCCATCGCGGGTGAGCTCAGCGCCTGGGGCATGGAGCCGACCGGGGCCCTGGCGCTGGTGCTGCTGCTGGACCAGTTCCCGCGGCAGATCTGGCGCGACACCGCCCTGGCCTTTTCCGGCGATCCCCAGGCCCTGGCACTGAGTCTGCGGGCGGTCGAGCTGGGCTGGCTGGAGGCCGAAGCCGAGCAGGCAAGGCGGCAGTTCTGGCTGATGCCGCTGATGCACAGCGAGGACCTGGCAGTGCAGGAGGCGGCGCTGCCTCTGTTCGAGCGGTTCAGCGACCCTCGCACCGCCGACTTCGGCCGCCGGCACCGGGATGTGATCGCCCGCTTTGGCCGCTTCCCGCATCGCAATGCCGCCCTGGGGCGGGTGTCGAGCGCGGAGGAGCTGGCCTTCCTGCAGACGCCGGGTTCCCGCTTCTGACGGCTCAGCGATCAGTCGGGGCAGGGAGGCGACAGCCACTGGGGAGCGCAGGGCTGCCAACCCTGCTGGCGTTTTTCGGCCCAGAGCCTGAGCGCTTCCTCCCGCGTGAGCTCCATGCGGCGTTTGAGCAGCGGTACCGGCTGATCCGCCAGCAGCTCACCGCTGGTGACCTCCAGCCGCTGGCTCCAGCGATCCCAGAGGGTGGGCCGGAAGTGCAGCACCTGCCGGCCGTCGCTGATCCACGCCTCCCTGGGCGACAGCGGCGGCCGGTTGCGGGGCCCACGGCTCACGCCACCTCGGGAGCCCAGCCCCGCTGGCGGTGCAGGTCTTATGACCAGCCGCTGCAGCGGTGGGTGAGGTGCTCGCCGTGGGCGATCAGGCCCTGATGCAGGTGACAGGTGAGCAGCGTGGTGCACTCCGGCCCCGGGTGATGCCGGAAGAAGTGGCAGGTCATGCAGACCTGCCGGCTGCGGCTGGCGCGGAGGACCGCCTGATCCAGCCAGGGCCAGTCCTCGATCTCGTCGGTTCGGGAAGGATTCAGACGGGAGAGCGGGACCGGCACCATGACAACGTCTCAATGCGTACAGCCGTACTAGCAGGGGAGGTCCTGGGATGCCAGGGCGGTCGCGCTGTCGCCGTTCAAGCCTGGAGAGTGGGGCCGGTCACGGAAACATGGTCCTGATCCATGCCGGGATGCAGCTGCAGAACGCCGATGGACACCGCTGCGGCCAGACCTTCCTGCTGGAGCAGGGCTCCAAGGCTCTGTGCCGCTCGTTCCGGGCTGATGCCCTGCGGCAGCGGAAGCCCCAGGCAGCGATGCAGCTGGTCGATGGTGGTGGCGGCGTGGAAGCTCAGCCGCAGCCCCGGCGGCAGCTCGGAGGGCTCCGGATCGGGGTCGAACAGGCGATCGATCAGCGGCTCCAGCGCAGTGCGCAGCGCCACGAACACATGGTCGCCGGGCAGCAGCGTGGAGCTGCCGCGGGGCATCACCACCTCCTGGCCGCGCACGATCAGGCTGACCACCACACCATCGGGCAGGGCGAGCTCGCGTAGGGGCAGGCCGGCCACGAGGGAGCCGGGTTGGACGGTGTAGTCGACGATCTCGCCATCCACCTGCCGCAGGGCATTGATCTCCACCGACAGTGCCGGGGTGGGATCGGCAGGCCGTCCGATGTGTAGCCATCGAGCCACCAGCGGCAGCGACCAGCCCTGGCTGAGCGCCGAGAGCACCACCACGAAGAACACCGCATTGAAGATCTGGCCGCTCTTGGGCACGCCGGCCAGCAGCGGGAAGGTGGCCAGGGTGATCGGCACGGCGCCCTTGAGGCCCACCCAGGAGAGGAAGGTGAGGTCGCGGCGGCGGAAGCGGAACGGCCACACCGAGGCCCAGACGGCGATCGGCCTGGCCACCAGGATCAGCACCAGGGCGATCAGCAGCCCCTCCCAGGCCACCGCCAGCAGGCGGCTGGGAAAGCTGAGCAGCCCCAGCATCACGAACAGCACGATCTGGCCCAGCCAGGCGATGGCGTCGTGGAAGGAGAAGATGCCGCGGCGGAACACGATCGAGCTGCTGCCCAGCACGATCCCGGCGATGTAGACCGCCAGGAAGCCGCTGCCCCCCAGCACCGCCGCCGCCCCAAAGGCCACCAACGCGAAGGCCAGCGCCAGCAGCGGATACAGGCCAGGGGTGTCGAGGTTGATGCGGTTCACGGCCGCCGTGGCCAGGCGTCCCACCAGCAGCCCGGCGATGGTGCCGACCCCGAACTGGCCAAGGAACAGCCACAGCAGGGCCAGAGGTGAATCGGCGCTGCCGGTGATCACGCCGATCAGGCCCAGGGTGAGGAAGATCGCCATCGGATCGTTGGCGCCGCTCTCCACCTCGAGCGTGGCGGTGAGCCGCTCGGGCAGCCGCAGCCCACTGCTGCGCAGCATCGAGAACACGGCGGCCGCGTCGGTGGAGCCGACGATGCTGCCCACCAGCAGCCCCTGCAGCAGCGGCAGCTTCAGCACCCAGGCCGCCGCCAGCCCGTTGATCAGGGAGGTGAGCAGCACGCCCACGGTGGAGAGGGCGAGCGCCGGTTTCCAGACGCGACGCACGGCCTGCAGCGGCGTGCGCAGGCCGCCGTCGAACAGGATCAGGGCCAGGGCGACGCTGCCGATGTTGTTGGCGAGGGCGTAGTCCTCGAACGGGATGCGGCCCAGTCCTTCCGAGCCCGCAAGCATCCCGACCGACAGGAACAGCACCAGCACGGGCACGCCCAACCGGGCGGAGAACTTGCTGGAAGCGATCCCCAGCAGCAGCAGCACGCCGGCCAGCAGCATCGCGGCGTTGATCGACACGCTCCCTCCTGTGCAGCCTGCGCCGGAAGGATGGCGCACAACAGCCCGAACCGGGTTGGAACGCTGTCTGCTGTTGGATCAGGACACGCCGCCGCCCTGGTGCTGTTCTGCCAAGCGCACCTCTCGGTGCGACACGAGAAACGCCTCGATCCAGTCGTGGTGGCACTTCTGGTTGATCCGGTCGGCGATGGTCGCCGCCTCCTCGGGAACCTGGAAACGCTTGCGGAAGGCCCGGGTGAGGCTCTCCAGCAGGGGCCTGGGCAGGGCTCGCAGGGTGCTGTGGAGGTGCTGGATGGTCTCGGCATCGAGGGCCACCTGGCCGGGGTCGGCTTGTGCTGATGGCGGTGCCGCCGGGGCAGTGGCCTGGGTGTGACCCTGGCCTGGGGAGGCGGTGGAAGCACCAGCTGCCGGCCGGCTCACAGCAGACCGCTGCCCAACTGGCCGCTGGGCTCCATCACCCTGGCCCGCGGCACTGCTGACCTGCCGCTGCGCCTTGTCGTAGAGGGCAAGGCCAAACGGATTCCCGAAGGTCATCAGGGCCCGCTTCATGGCGTCGGTCTCGGCCTCCTTGAGCGCTGATTCATGGGCCTGGCCCAGATCCACGTCGATGCCGTGGCCGGCACCGCTGCCCTCCCGAACCAGAGGGGGAAGCCCACCGGCGGTGACGGTGACGCGGACACGGGCGGTGTAGGTGACGCCCCAGCCAGGCTTCTGCTCGCGGCCGATCAGCCGCTCGGCCTGGGCGACGCAGCGGACGGCGATGGTCTGCCGCTGCCAGCCATCGAAGCCAAAGATGCGGTTGGCTTCCGCGATCACCTGCCAACCCTCCAGATAGCTCACGCGGCTGCGGCCCTGCTCGCGCTGGCGGACGTTGGCCCGATCGAGCGGGGCAGAGAGTGCAGCGAGCTGCTCAGGGGAGAAGCCAGAGAACTGAGCCTGGGGGGCTGCCGGCGCTGAGGCTGGTGCGGGCCCTGGTGCTGGAGCCTCCTCGGCGCGATCGACGGAGCGGATCAGCTCCAAGGCTGAGGGCGGCCTCTGGACGGGACGAGGCGCAGCGGGCCGGCTGGTCCCGTTGGTGGAAGGAGCGGCGACGGTCATGACGATGGATGCAATGGTGTGAGGAGGACGGGAAGGGGGCCCCGGCTGCCCAGCCGGAACCCCAGTTGCAAGGGGCCTCTGGCCCCTCAGTGGATGCGCCAGGAGCGGCGGGAGACGAGCTGGGCACCGGGGATGAGGTGGCCGGCCTTGAGGGCTTTTTTGATGGCGGCCTTGTCGGGCTGGCTGGTGGTCTTGAGGGCGAGCCACTCGGAGGGGAGGGCGTCTTCGTCGGCGATCTCGACGGCCTGGGACTTGCGGGAGGTCAGCTCGTGATTCGGGAAGGAGAAGCGTGTGGAAGTGGGCTGCAGGCGGGTCAGCACCAGGACCAGCGAGTCTTCGAGGGCGTCGGCCCGGGAGGCATCAGAGCGGGATAGCTCCGTGAGCCGCTTCGCCTGCTGCTGCCGGTAGGCGGCCTGGCCACGCAGGTGCTCGATCACCCAGCAGGTGGCATCGGCTTTGGCGGCGAGAGCCTGTTTGTTGCCCTCCTCGGCCAGCAGGGCAGCCTCCAGCTCGGCGAGGGCCTGGGCGCGGGAATCCCCGTCGTCGGCTTCCAGCTGCTCGGCGAGCCGGCCGATGGCGGTGGTGAGCTCCTGGGCCTCGATGCCCAGCTGCCAGAGGGAACCGGAACGCTGCAAGGTGCAGGACGGCCCGACGGCCTGAGGGAGAGCCGGGGCGAGAGGAGCGGCGGGGGCGGTGAGAACGGACATGGGGATGCGAGAAGAGGAAGGGGGAGAACGGCTCTGCGATCGCCGCTCAGGCAACGAGGGGCTCCGGCGAGAACGGCGGCGGCACTTCCATCACCACCACCGGCACCGGCGAACGGGAGGAGCAGCGGCGGGCCTGCTGCACCAGCGAGGCCGTGCCTGGCCCACCGGGAAAGGCGATCACCAGCACCGAGGCGCTGAACGCCGGGGAGGTGTGGGCTTGGGCCTCGACCAGGGCCTGCTCAAGCAGACGCCGATTGCGGATGGGGCCAGCACAGCGGCCATAACGCCGCCACTCGGCAGCCAGGGACTGAACGCGCCAGCCGAGCTGATGGGCCGCCCGGCCGATGGCCTGATCGGCCCCACGGGCACCGCCATGGAGCAACAGATGGACAGGCCGGCCACCGCTGCGCTGGAGGAGAGCGGAGGCGATGCGCTCCTGAGGCCAGACGAGATCACGGCCACCAGCCGCGACGATGACGACCGAGCGATGGGCCAGCACCGGCGGCGGCAGGAGGCCAAGGGAAGGCAATGCAGCGGCCTGGGCCACTGCAGCAGAGGACAAGCTCATGGGCTACAGAGCAAACGAACGGGGCAAGTTGTCCGAGGATTTCGTTGCCGCAGGCGATGGGCTCGTGGCCTTTGGCGCAACCTTCATTCTACCAGTACAAACGCACTGAGAGACCGGCAGAGCCCCTGCAGGGCAATGGATCTACGCAAAGCGGCGCCATGCGCTGGAGGCCCTGGAGACAGATAAACAACCGCAGCAGATTCAGCCCTGAATGCCCAACCGGCTGCGCAGCCGCGCGAGGAAACCTGGGGCAGTACCCCAGCCCCATGGACGGGACAACTGCCCGGCCACCGCAGCCGCGGGAGGGCAGCCATGCCCGCCACCCCCACACCGGCCCCGGAGCGGAGGGCGGCGGCGGCTGGCCGATGCACGCCACGGCGCAGCCGTGGCACGCTGAAGGACGGCTGCTTCCGACCGGAGCCCTGCGGCGTCTGCTGCAGTGCATCCGACCAAGAACCAATCGGTGAAGCCGACGGGGGAAGCCCTTGGGCCCTTTCAGCGCAACCTGGAATCGAAGCGAAATGCCTCGTTGCTGCTGATGCGCACCCTGGTCATATCTGGGTGGCGCGGATTGAGCAGAAAGTTGGTTTCCATCGGAACGACGACGGAGGGAACCCGTAGAGCAACGCTGGATCTGCGCTCCAGCCAGGCGTTGCCGATGGACTGGGTGCTATCCGGTGCCGGCACGCTGCGCCAGTCTTCAGGAAGCATCGCTGGAACCAGCTCCTCGATGGTCAGCTCGTCCGGCAGCTCCAGGCCCAGCAGGCGCAGATCGTCAGGCGCCTGCAGCGGTTCCACGTGCACTAGCACCTCCAGGGCCGCGAGGGCTGCGGAACTGGCGGTGTAGAGGATTGGATGCCCGCGTCGGTGCCAGCGGCCAGAAACCATCAGACCGCCCACACCCTCCAGAGCGGAGTCGACATGAATCTCCCGGGCGATCCGCCAGAGCAGCATCAGCTGAACACGCCATAGCTCAGGCGCAGCAGCACCTCCTCCACCTGGCGAGACCCAATGTCGGTGTCGAGCCACTGCAGCGGCACCTCACCGGCCAGCGCCCGGTTGGGCGAGGTCAGCCACTGTCTCGCTTTGGCCTGGCTGCCCAGCACCTCAGCCGCCATCGAAACGGTGCGTGCCAGGCGGTAGAGCCGATCCGATTCCTGCGGACTGAGTAGGAGGGTCTTGCGCCGCCTGGCGAAGGTGCGCTGCGGGATCCCCAGCAGTACCCCGATGTCCGCGGAGGGGAGATCCAGCTGGCTGGCGATGGCTTCCAGGGCCGTGAATGGCAGACCATGCCGGACAGCTGCCAGCAGATCCGCCGGCCGATCGCCTTCCAGCGCCAGAACCCTGGCGGGCCCATGGGGGCCGGAATGCGATGCAGGAGCTATCGGTGCCATATGGCAATGATAGCGCTGCCGTATGGCCGGGACAATGATTCGATGCACGCTCCGCCGACAGGGGTGATGGCGGGATCCCTTCCATGTGCAGTCGGGGAGCCGGTGACCAGGCGACTGGATCAAGACGGCTCAGCGACCTGAGCCCACGTCAGTGCTGCTGACGAGAGAGGCAGAGGCTCGATGGAACGCGGCGATCGTGCCCGCGGTACTGGCCCAGGGATAGGAGCGGCAATGCACCTCAAAGCTGTGACCCATCGCCTGGGCCATGCTCCCGGCGTCAATGCCCCGCTGGTGGCCGCGAAGGCTGTAGCTGTGCCGGAAGCTGTAGATCACAGCGCGCTGGGCGTTGGCCTTCATCGCCTCGCGCAGCGATCGCCAGGCAGGCTTTCGTGAGAGATAGGTCTTGATGCAATCTGCTGCGCCGTTCCCGGAGCTGAGGGGCGGCAGCTCGATGAGCCGTGCCTGCCACCGAGCGAGCAGATTCCACTGCTGCACCTCCCCATCAAGGTCGACCAGCGGGAGGGGGAACAACCGGCGCGGTTCGGTCACGCCGCCACCGCTTCGCTTGCGGTAGGTGCACCACCAGTAGGCCTCCCGTGAGCTGGCATCGGTGCGCACGCTGAGATGCAGAAGCTCGATCGGCCGCAGCCCCAGCTCCGCCATGAGCCGGATCGCGTCGGCCCAGCGACGACCGGCCTCATCCTGGGGGAGGCCATCGAGCAACGCCAGGATCTGCCCATCGGTGAAGGGATCTCCCTTCTGGGTGGCAATCGCTGACTCCCTTGACTTGGTGCCGATGTGGTGGCGCAGCGTGCTGGGAGGAGTCCAATGAACAGGAGCCTTCTCTCGGTACACCGCATGTCGCAGCAGTTGGGCGACGGATTGAGCGCGGATCTGACGGATTCGACTGCCTGGCGGCCAATCGCGGATGCAGCGATCGATCAGATCAGCCGGGTTGGTGGGAGCCTCATCACCTGTCAGCAAGTCCACCGCCATGCCGATGACCGGGGCGTAATGGTCTTCCCATGTGGCGGGTTTGATCGAGGTGCCGTGCTCGAGCTTCTGGATCCGGAAGTTCTCGGCAACCTGCTCCCAGTCGATGCTGACCTGGGGCGCCTCACCAGCAGCCACCAGAGCGGCAGTTTTCAAGGAATGACCTTCGCCGACCAGCCGGTAGATCGCGCGCACGCGGGCGACAGCGTCACCGGTCTGGGATTTCGCCCAGTCGAAAGGCAGAGCGACCGATTGCATGCGGCCGTCAGGCCCAACGGTCTCCAGCCGCATCCGCCCGCGGTGTTCGCGGACCCACCAGCCCTCGCGGGTGCTGGCGCGGACGGCGGAACGGAAGCCCTTCACCCAGGGCTGGTCATGGCGGGTTCGGACAGCCATCAGAGCCCCCGAGGCGTTCGTACAACTGTACGGAAAAACGGCCCTTTTGGCCCGGACAAGGCCGGACAGCCTCAGACAAAACCAGTTGCAGCAACGGGTCTTGCCAGTGAGAATCTCGAAAAACTGGCTGATTTGGGAGCACTAGGTCGCAGGTTCGAATCCTGTCGCCCCGATTGACTTTTCAGGGATCGGCCCAGCGGGTTGAGCACAAAATGAGCACAAAACGTCCGGCGCCCTGATTCGGCCAGGCCTTTGGACGGTGGCGTGGTCATGCTGCAAAGCGATACTGAACGCTGCTCATTCCCCGTCGTGCGCCATTCGCACAGCGTTGCGGAATGCACTGCTCCACGCCATAACCAGTAGCCAAGCCCCACGGCAGAAGCTTGATTCTGAAGCTGCTCAGCTCGGCCGAGGGATGGTTTCCAGAGCTGTGGTGACTCTGCTGCAGATCTTGCCCCAGGCGTTCACTGGAACAATCACCAATTTCTGCCACTGCCGCTGATGCTCTTGTGGCGTTGGGTGTTGTTACCAGGTGGAGGCGCCATGGAGATCACGATCGGCAAGGCCCGGCGAAGCAGGCTCTCTGATCCCCTGCCCGGTCAGGTCTATGTGGGCCGGCCCAGCCCGCTGGGCAATCCCTTCCAGCTCGGCCGCGATGGCAGCCGCGCTGAGGTGATTTCCCGCTACCGGCATTGGCTCTGGGCCCAGCTCCAGGTGCCCGGCTCGATCCAGCGGCGCGAGCTGGAGCAGTTGCTCGCCCAGGCCAAGGTGGGCCCGCTGGAGCTGCTGTGCTGGTGCGCGCCGCTGGCCTTCCACGCCGAGGTGATCCGCTCTGCGCTGCTCTGGCTGGAAGCGCAAAGGCGCATCACAGCCTGAGTTGTAGGGCTCCCTTTTGTTGAAAGGGAGGAGCGCAGGGTGCCTCAGTGTGCGCGGGATGGCGCAAGGGCTGCGCGAGCGGTTCGGCCCTGGCGGGCCTCCCGCCCTTGCGCTCCCCCGCGCAGGCACGTCGGCGTCCTTTGCGCCCTTCCCCATGGCCGCATCCACCACCACGCGCCGCCACAAGGTCTCCGGTCCCTCGCCCGAGGAAGCGATGGTGCGCGATCTGATCGAGCTGCTCGAGGCCGGCAGCACGCTTTGGCGCCGGCCATGGGATAGCCGTTGCGGCGGCGTCCACATCAATCTGCTCAGCGGTCGGGCCTACCGGGGCGGCAATCCCATCCTCCTGGAGCTGGGGATGGCCATGCGGGGCGCCGAGCTGCCGTTCTGGTGCTGCTTCGCCGAGGCGAAAAAGCTGGGCCTCTTCTCCAGGAAGGGATCGAAGTCGGTGCGCATCCTGCGGCCCCAGCTGCACTCCCACCAGGAGGAGGGCAAGGGCTGCGAGAAGGTGCTCCACAGCTGGGCCAGCTATCCGCCGGTGCCGGTGTTCAATGCCTGCGATCTGGTGGGTGAGGCGCTGGCTGGGCTGATTGAGGCCCGGCTGCCAAAGGTGGAGCCCCGAGCGCCGCTGGAGCGAATTGAGGAGGCCGAGCAAGTTCTCTCTGGTTGGCCGGTGCCAGCCAGCTGGGGCGGCGAGCGGGCCTTCTATTCACCAGGCTCCGATCGCATCCAGCTGCCGGAGCGCGAGAGCTTCCACGGGGCCGCAGCGCTCTATGCCACCTGGGTGCCCCCATCACAGCTTCGGGACAGCGCCGGACTCGGCTCAGAACGAACCTTCACCCCACCGGACTTTCCTCGTTGCCTCCAGGGCGGGACCCGCTTGAACCGTGATCACCATTGTGGAGCTGGATGGCTGCGGGGGCATTACTGCGGATGGCGGACCAGCCAGCCCAGCATCAGCAGGGAGGCAGCGGTGATCCAGCTGCCGCCCACCCGAATGGCGATGTCCCGCCAGCACGGATGAGGAGGAGCCAGCAGCTGGCTGAGCAGGGTGGTCAAGAAGGCAATGGCGATGGCCTCCCCCAGCAGGGCCGCCATCGCTCCTGAATGACCGGCCAGGGCCGATCCCGCCACCAGGGCGAACAGCCCCGCCAGGCCAGCAGCGAGCGGCAGCAGCAGCGCCTGTCGCAGCCGCAGACCGAGGGCTACCAGCAAACCCAGGGCCGCCAACAGGCCTGTGCAGACAACGGCCAGCAGCAGGGGCGATGGCAGGCGCAGGCCGATCAGGCCCCCCAGGAGCCAGGCCAGCGGCAGCAGCAAGGGCAGGCGATTGCTGACAGCGCGGTTGGCCTGCACGCCCAGCAGCACCAGGCCAATCACCAACAGCAGCTCCGTGGGCTCCAGGAACAGCCGAGCCATGCCATCAGCCCACGGCCCGAACCCGGTGGCGTTGAGGTGGGCGAAGGGTGCGATCACCGCAGGGCCTGCTCGAGGAAAAAGAACCCGATCAGCGCCACGACCCCACCGGCCCCCTGCACAAAGCGCCGGCCACCGGGCCAGCGGCGCGTCTCGCCCAGCAGGATCCCCAGCAGGTGCAGCAGGCCGGTGGCGATCACAAAAGCCAGGCTGTAGAGGAGGGCATTGCTGCCGGCGGGCAGTTCAGCGCCGTGGGCATGGCCGTGGAACACCGCAAAGGCGGAGACGATCAGCGCCGCCAACCAGAGCGGCGGCTTCAGCTCGAACAGCACCATCAGGCCCATCACCATGCCCGAGGCGGCGATGCCGATCTCCACCCCCGGAATCGGAACGCCCAGAAGGCCGAGCAGCCCTCCGAAAGCCATCACCATCGGAAACGCCACCGGCAGCACCCACAAGGCCGGCGGGCCTAGCACTGCCCCCCAGAGACCCACGGCCACCATCGCCACCACGTGATCGAGGCCCGAGATGGGGTGAAGCAAGCCGGCCACGAACCCACCACCGGGGTGCGGATCGGCATGGGCCCAGGCAGCCATCGGCGCCAGGGCCAGGGCGACACAGGCCAGCAAGGTCCATGGCCAGTTGGTTCGAGCCATCAATCTCAGGCAGCTGCATTCCATCCAGGATCTGTCACCCGGGCCCCAGGCGTGCCCCTAATGGGGGTGTTCGGAGCAGGGCATCCACTGGCGCCCAGAGGAGCTGCCAGGAACAAGGCCGATGGCGAGCAACTTCGCGAGGGACGAAACCGAGGCCGGGAGGGACGGCCTGGCTGTGGTGTCCAAACCATGACCGTTGTCTCCAGTGCTCGCGAGTTGGTGGAGACATGGGTGATTATTTCGAGCAAGCCGCCGGCCCGGCGGTGCTCAGGAGACTCTGTTCCATGCTTCCTCTGCGTTCCACGCTCATCGTTCTCGGTCTGGCGGCTCCGCAGGCATCCCACGCCGCGAACCTCGACATGGCGGGGGTGAACCGATACGCCAGCCAGGAGCAGGTCACCAGCATCACCCAGTTCTCGGACGTCAGGCCGGGCGACTGGGCTTTTCAGGCTTTGGCCAACCTGATCGAGCGCTACGGCTGCGTCGCCGGCTATCCCAACGGCACCTTCAAGGGTGGCCAGGCGATGACCCGCTACGAGGCCGCCGCCCTGCTGAACGCCTGCCTCGACCGGATCACCGAGGTGACCGACGAGCTGAAGCGCCTGATGGCCGAGTTCGAGAAGGAACTCGCCGTGCTGCGCGGCCGCGTCGATGGCCTCGAAGCCAAGGTGGGTGAGCTGGAGGCCACCCGGTTCTCCACCACCACCAAGCTGAGCGGCCAGGCCACGTTTGTGGTGGGCGCCAATACCTTCTCAGGATCGGCGATC
The DNA here is from genome assembly GCF_024346055.1 of Cyanobium sp. Cruz CV13-4-11. Lineage (GTDB taxonomy): Bacteria > Cyanobacteriota > Cyanobacteriia > PCC-6307 > Cyanobiaceae > Cyanobium. Next base: position 12,443 of record NZ_JAGQCH010000024.1, on the reverse strand, counting down.
AACACGGGGGCCAACACGGTCAATCGGGCACCGAATGAATTCACGGGCCGTCCACGGACGCCAGTACCCCTGCCCAGTGCCACCACGTTCAACTACGACGTGCAGCTGACCTTCGACACCAGCTTCAACGGCAAGGATCTGCTGCGCACCAACCTGCGGGCCGGCAACTTCGGCCAAAGCGTTTTTGGTGGTGAACCGCATGCCCTCGGCCTGGCTGAGCTTGAAGTGGCGTTCGAAGAGGATTGCGGGACCGGAACCGACTGCGGCGACGTCGTCTCCATCGACAAGCTCTTCTACCAATGGCCCCTCGGTGGTGGGTTCACGGCCACCCTGGGTGCCCGCGTGGGGCAGGAAGACATGCTGGCGCTGTGGCCCAGCGTGTATCCGTCGGACACCATCCTCAATGTGATGACGGTGAATGGTGCGCCGGCGGCCTACAGCAAGAATCTCGGCGCTGGTGCAGGGTTGTGGTGGCAGAGCAACGGCTTCAGCCTCAGTGCCAACTACGTGGCCGCCAATGGCGACAGCGGCAATCCCAGTGTTTCGGTGGAGGACGGTGGCGGTGGTCTTGGCAACAGGAATTCCGGCGCCACCGGCAGTGTCCAGCTGGGCTATCAGCAGGAGCAGTGGGGTCTGGCTGCGATCTGGACCTACGTGCAACCAGAGACCCAGTTCGTGCCTGGTACCACCCCGTTCACGCACAGCGCGATCGATCACAACATCAATGCCTCAACCAGTGCATGGGGCCTGAGCGCCTTCTGGCAACCGCTCCGCAGCGGATGGCTGCCTTCCCTGAGCCTCGGATGGGGAATCAACAGCACCACCTACAGCACGCCCCAACCCCGCGGCAGCCTCAGCACCAGCCAGTCCTGGATGGTGGGTCTGCAGTGGACCGATGTGTTCGCCAAGGGCAATGACTTCGGCTTTGCTGTGGCCCAACCCGTCTTTGCTACAGCGCTCAGCGGCGGCGTAACCCCGAACGACGGCAACTATGTGTGGGAGTGGTGGTACAAGTTCCAGGTGACTGACAACATCTCGATCACACCGGCTCTGATCTATCTCAGCCGCCCCCTTGGCCAGGCAACACCTTCGGGCGAAAGCTTCAGCCAGTTCGGCGGACTGGTGAAGACGAGCTTCCGCTTCTGATCGGAAGCTCGTTTGTTCAGAGTGTCATCCACAGCTCCTGAAACGCTCCTACTGGGGAGCGCGCTGAGGAGCTGTGGATCCATTCTCAGAAGATGGCGCCGCCGGACTGTGTTGATGCTGGTGCTGGCCAGGCCGGGCTGGTTTGCGATAGCTGCCTGACCCGCCGCCGCCACAGGCCAGGGCGTCAGGCGTGGATGCCAGGAGGGCAAAGATCAGGGCCAGGCTGAGGTTGCGAATCGATTTCATTGTTCAGTGTTGATGTGTGGAATGTTGCGTTGGATGCTCAGCGCACGGCATCCAGAGGTCACCCATGGCGTGCACGCCCTCGCAGCCCAGCTCACGCGCTTTCTGAAGGGCCACCTGCCGGCTCGGGTAGGCCAGCAGCTGTTGCTGCGCCGCCCCGTTGCTGTGGTGTTGATGGCCACTGCCTGGGGTCAGCGACCAGATCCCCATGGCACTGACACCGGCCACCACCACCCCCATCCCCACCACGCAGGCATTGAGCACACCCATGCCCACCACCCCGATGCTGATCACCCCCATCGGCACGACGCCGATGCTCACCACCCCCATCGGCACGATGCCGATCGAGATGATGCCCAGGGGCGCCACCCCGAAAGCGATCCGCTTGGGCTTGTCGCCGCACTGGGCCATGGGAGTGCCTGGCCTCAGTGGGGGTGCGAGGAGCCCTGGGCGCCACCATGCTTGGCGCAGGGCATCCACTGATCTCCCATCTTGTGGGCCCCGGTGCAGTTGAAATGCAGCTTGGCGGCCTTCTCCGCTTCTGCCTGAGTGGCGTACATCGCCGGGACGCCGCCAGAACCGGCGGCTGGAGCGGCGAGGCCGGCGGCGGAGAACAGGAGGTTGGCTCCGATCGCGGCTGCCGCCCGAGCTGGCCACGGACTTGAAAGGATCGACACGGGACGGGTGCGAGCGCAGGCTGGCCTGCTGAGCTCCCACCCTAGCGAATGTCTCTAGTAACGCACGACTGCTGGAGACTCTTGGCCAGCTTCCCTCGCTTTTCTGGCGCCTCCTAGGCTGGTGAAGCTTCTACCCAGTGGAGGGTTCTTGCCTTGGCCCGCCAGGGATCCCAATCAGCAAGCCCTGTTCCCAGTCTTCGCATCGGCGAGGTAGCCAGGCGCACCGGCCTGCCGGTGAAGACGATCCGTTATTACTGCGATGAAGGCCTGCTCCAGCCCAAGGATCGCTCCGCAGGTGGATACCGATTGTTTGATGAGGAGAATCTCGCTGAGCTGGCGATCATTCGAGCCCTGCGGGCGATGGACGTCTCGATTCCCGAGTTGGCGAGGATCCTGGAAGTGCGGCGAGCTGGTGTCTGCAACTGCGCTGTTCTGAAAGACAGCATTGCGGCCAAGATGGAATCGATCAACCTGCGGATCGGTGAGCTCGCCGCCATGAAAGACGAGCTGGCACGTCTGCTCAGCAGCTGGCAGGACTGCGGAGGGTCCAAGCTGCAACGTTGAGCCGTGGGCTTGCGTTGTCGCGATTTCGCTGAATCGTGAGGACCCCATGGCCAACAGGAAGGCGCCCCGTGGGGGGCGCACTACTGCTGCGCAGAAGCCGCAGCAACTCCTGGGCGCGTGCAAAGGAGCCGATCCCACGGCAGCGAAACCTCCGGCACCAGGATTCGATTCGGCAGTGCTGGCTGATCGCCCTGCTGTTCTGCCACCTCGAAAGTCCCAGGGGCGGGTGATCCCACCCGGCACCCTCCACACCCCGTAGCGGCTGCGGGAAGCCCGGAATTCGGCCTCCACATACTCCCTGGCGTCGCACTGGCCCAGGTACTTCCGATAAGCAAACGCCATGCCGTCCTCCACCAGCGCCAGGTTCAGATTCACCTCCCCAATCACCTCCGCCACCGTGCGCCCGAAGCGATCCACCGTCTGGGGCCTGAGGGTCACGCTGGAGCCCAGCCGCAAGCGGGTCTGCAGATAGCGGCGGGCGTTGGCACCATCAGGAGCCTGCGCCATCTCCGGTGCATCGATGCAGGCCAGCCGGATCGTGAGCCGCTGCTGTCCCTGCAGCACACGGATGGTGTCGCTGTCCCCGATCGAGAGCACCGTGGCGCGAGCCTGCTGTTCAGCTTTCGCCAGGCCAACGGAGAAGCCGCTGCACCACCCGGCGATGAGGGCAGCGGCACCGATCAGTGGCCACCTGATCACTCGCTGAGCACAGGCTCAATCTGTGCCAGAAGCGCAGGCAGTTGCTCGCTCAGGGTGATCCACACCTCCTCGAGGTCCACGCGGTCATAGGCATGGATCAGCACATCCCGCATCCCTGCCATCTCCCGCCAGGGAATCATCGGATGTTGCTGGCGGCAACTGTCGCTCAGCCGCTTGGTGGCTTCTCCAATGATCTCGAGATTGCGCACCACGGCGTCCTGGAGAACGTCGCTGGCCAGGAACGTTTCGCGATCGGGGATGGGAAAGCCTTGAACCCGACGGATCGCGGTCAGGATGTCAGCCAGGGCATCACGGTCCCTTGGTGACATCACAGGGGAATCGCATCCCGCTCAGCAGAGGCCAGAGCGGTTGGTTTGAGATTGCGGCGGCGAATCAGATCCACGCGGCAATGCAACGTGTCCTCCAAGGCCAGCTTCAGGGCGATGCGCTCCAGCAGGCCGGTGCGGGGGGGAAGGTCCACCAGGAGGTCGAGATCACTGTCGGGTCCGGCCTGATCACGGGCCACAGAGCCGAACGCCGCCAGATTGGTGGCGCCGTGCGCGGTGGCGATCTCCCGGATCCTTGGAGCCTGAGCCAGCAGGTCGTCGAGGCGCATGGATGCCCAGAAGCCAGGGTCATTCTAAGAGAAGTGGCTCAGCTGGCCTTGCCGCCTCGGTTTATGGTCACCGCTGGCCTTATCCCCAATGAGAAGGGCGCCCCGTATCGAGCGCCCTTGGGCCGGTTGCAGGGTCTGGGCTCGCGCTGCCCTGGTCGTGGCCTCTGATTCATTAATAGATCCAGCAGTCCGGCTTGTCAGTACGGCAAGCCGTTCCTCCCCGGCGCCGGCGGCACCAGACTGGGTTCATCGGTACGGAGCAAGGAGAGGCCATGAACGCGACCCTGGAGAAACCCGCCACGATGCAGTGCGCCTGCCCGGGCTGCCACTGCACGGTGCAAGCGGACAGCCCGTTCCGCAACGGCGCCCTGCTGTTCTGCAGCGAGGTCTGTGCCAAGGGGCACCCCAACGGTGAGCCCTGCCACGCCGGCTGTGGCTGTGAATGCCATGGCTGAGACTTGAGGGCAGGTTGTGCCTGGCTGGCTGGACCCAGAGCGGCGGCAGAGTCTGCGGCCCTGAAGGTGTTCCCGGATTCATGCCTTGATGGCAGCCCGGGCGATCCGTTGCGCCGCCTCCCTGCCCCCAAACAGGTTGCGGGCAGCCGGACCCAGCTGCAGCGCGCTCAGGCTTCCCATCAAGTGAATGTTGGTTCCAGGCAATCGCAGGTCGCTGGTCAGCACAGGAAGGTCGTCAATCAGCTCGATCGGCTGTTGATCCAGCAGCTGGCGCAATAGCGGGTGGTGGCTGATGCCTTGGTGTTGACCTGTGGCCAGCAAGAGGCGATGGGCTGGTTGCCGGCTGCCGTCAAGGCAGAGAATCTGCCACTGGCCTGCATGCCAGGAAGCCGCTTGCACCTGGCAGTGCTCGTGGAGCTGAAGGTGGCCTTGACGGCGAGCCTGTTGAAGCTGGACAGCCAACTGGGGCGTGATGGAGCCGCCATCACGCGCTGCCAGCACCTGCTGGCGTCGCTGATGCCAGCAGGGCTCAGCCTGAAAGCTCTTGAGATGTTTCGGGCCCATCCAGCCAGGGTCTGCGTCAAAAGGTTTGCTGCTCAGAGCCCGCCTGCACAACAAGCTGACCTGAGCGCCTCGCTTGAGAGCCCCCATGGCCAGATGGGCGCTGGTGAGACCACCACCCACGATCAGGATGTGCTGTCCTCGCAGCCCCACGCAGGTGTCGAGATCGATCGTCTGGCTGTGTTGCAGGGCCTCGGCCGGATAACCAGCCGTGATGGCGTGCACCCAGCCCGGCAGCACAGGTACGCCCACGCCCGTGGCAATCACCAGTCGGCGGGGCCTCACGACAGAACCGTCGCTCAGTCTCACTTCCATGGATGCAGGCTTTGCTTGATCCAGGTGGATCTGCTGCACCGAAGCCGCCTGCACCTGTTTGACCAGCTGGAATTCCTCCACCACGCTCTGGCAGAACGCGCTGAACAGGCTTGTGTGCGGCAGACCGTGGGGGCCCTCCAGTTCGCGGCTGCGTCGCCGCTCCTGGGCAAAGCGCCGCAGCGCATGGGGGTTGGGGTGCGGATGGTGGGGCGAAGGGGAGCGCAGCCAGGGAATCTCGCAGCGCTGCATCTGCTGCTCCCAACGTGAGAGCCAGGTGCCACTGGGGTCCACAACCCGTAGCCGCCGGCGCCAGTGAGGCCGTTTCTGCAGCAGCTGGCAACAGAGGCTGAGAGCCTGAGGACCAGCCCCTGCGATCACCAGCTCATCCAAAACTGGCGGCCTCTGAGTGTTGGCAGCGGGCACAGATCCCGTGGATTTCGAAGGTGTGAAATAACGGCCTGAACCCCTGCAGCAGAACCGTCGTCAGCCCCAAGCCACGGGCTCCAAGTGGGCAGATCGACAGCCGTTCACTGCAGCCGCAAAGAACGCAGGTGAGGTGGTGATCATCACGCTCCAGCGGGGCATAGACACCCTCTCCGTTGGCCAGCTTGCGGCAGCGCACCAAGCCATGGCGTTGCAACTGTTTGAGGCCGCGGTACACGGTCGCTAGGCCGTAGGGGGGGCCTGCCTGGAGCAGTAGTGCATGCAGGTCCTGGCCACTCAGCTCCCGATCCGCTTGGCGCAGCAGATGCAACAGCCTCTGCTGCCGAGGGCTCAAGGGCGGCGCGGCGGTCTCCAGCCGGATTGGGATCGTGCTCGAGGCGCAAGCTGCCATGGGGGGCCGGCGGGTGGAAAGCTACCGCTGCTAGAACGACAACCATTCTCACCCCACTTGGGGCCTTCTGGCCTCTCCCCCTTGCCATGGCGTTCACCAGTGCCATTCCAGCCGCTGATCGCCTGCCGGTGACGGTGCTCACCGGCTATCTGGGTGCCGGCAAAACCACCCTGCTCAACAGGATCCTCACCCACGAACATGGCTTGAAGGTGGCCGTGATCGTCAATGAGTTTGGCGAAGTGGGCATCGACAACCAGCTGGTGGTGGATGCCGACGAGGAGATCTTCGAGATGAACAACGGCTGCATCTGCTGCACGGTTCGTGGTGATCTGATCCGCATCATCGGGAACCTGATGAAGCGCCGGGATCGCTTTGATCATCTCGTGATCGAAACCACCGGTCTCGCTGACCCAGCACCCGTGATTCAGACGTTCTTTGTCGATGATGACCTGCGCGATGAGCTGAAGCTCGATGCGGTGGTCACCCTGGTGGATCTCAAGCATGTGCTCCTGCACTGGGAGGCCGAGGAAGTACAGGAGCAGCTGGCCTTCGCCGATGTGCTGCTGCTCAACAAGGCCGACCTGGTGGACGAGAGCGAGCGGCTGGGTATCGAGCGGCGAATCCGGGCCATCAACCCCATGGCGCGGCTGCTCACCACCCACAATGCCGATGCTCCGATGGATCAGATCCTCGGAGTGGATGCGTTCGAGCTGGAGCGTGCCCTCAGCCTCGATCAGGGTTTCCTGCTTGAGGAGCACGCCCACGAGCACGACGATGCCGTGGGCTCCCTGGCGTTGGTGGAGGAGCGGCCCATGGATCTCGACAGGCTGGGGCGCTGGCTCTCGGATCTGGTGGCCAAGCGGGGGCCTGATCTGTTTCGGATGAAGGGAATCATCCAGCTCAAAGGAGAGGACAATCGCTACGTGTTCCAGTCGGTGCACATGCTGCTGGACGGTGATTTCGATCGCCCCTGGAAACCCGCAGAGCGGCGCTGCACCCAGTTTGTGATCATCGGCCGGGATCTCGATCCAGAAGGACTACGGGACGGCTTCAGCGCCTGTGTGGCCTGATGGGTCCCGCACGATGACAGCGACGGCTCCTCTGGTGAGCGAACGGCTTTGCGGGCAACTGCAGCAGGGGATCACGACCCTGAGCTGGTCGGCGGATGGCGAGTTTCTGGCGATCGCCAGTGCTGGCGGTGAACTTCTGCTGCTTGATTTCCGGGCCGGTTGTGAGGAGCTGCTGCGCAGTGATCGCGACAGCAGCCTCAATGCCATTGGCTTCAGCGCTGATGGACAGTTTCTGATGGCGGTGGGCCAGGCCAGTGAGCTGCTGCTCTGGGAGCTGGGCGAAACCGGTGTCCGGCCCATGGCCCTTGATCCGATTCCATTGGATGCCGGTTGGCTTGATGCGGCGGCCTGGCAGCCCCGGGGCTTGCTGTTGGCGGTGGCAGCGGGCCGCCAGGTGCGTCTCTGGGATGGGGCTGTCCGCGCGTGGCGCCCTGAGTGCCTGGACATGCCGGGCACGGTTCATGCCCTCGCTTGGAGTTGCGACGGCAGGCGGCTGGCGGCCAGCTGCCATGGTGAACTGGCCCTCTGGCAGCCCGAGGCTGCCCCTGCAGCGATGCCCCTGAGGGCTCCCACCGGCTCAGCTGGTCTGGTGCTGAGCTTCTCGCCGATTGGTGACCTGCTGGCCTGTGGCCAGATGGATCGATCCCTGCTGCTCTGGCCCGAGGCGGGTCAGGGGCGGCCGTGGCAGTTCAGCGGCTTTCCTGCCAAGGTGCGAGCCCTGGCCTGGAGCGATCAGGCAGGTCGGCTGGCACCCGCCTTGGCGGTGGCCTCAGGAGACACCGTGGTGCTGTGGCAACAGCGCAATCAGAGCCAGCAGGGCTGGCAGCCCGAGCCCCTCCTCTGGCATCAGCAGCGCGTTCATGCTCTTGCCTTTGCGCCCGATAGCAACCTGCTGGCCAGCGCCTCCGCCGACGGCACCGTGGGCCTCTGGGATAGCCGTGGCCGGCTGCGGCAACCGCTGGAAGGGGAGGGGCAAGGTTTCCAGGCGCTGGCCTGGCGGCCTGATGGCCGTCATCTGGCGGCCGGTGGCGATCAAGGCCGCTGGTGGCTGTGGCCGGTGGAGGTGCCAAGCAGGGAACGTCAGCGGCGTTCGGGTGGGGCCGGGTTTGGTTGAACAGCCGCTCCAACGCCCATGAACGTCTTGAGCTGATCCAGGCGCCGTTGCGGATCAGAGGCGGTCATGGCTGGCTTGTCTCTCTCTGAATAGGGGGTGGAACGGGGTCGTAGCCACCCGGGTGAAGTGGATGACAGCGACCCAGCCGGCAGAGCGACAGCCAGCTGCCTCGGATCAATCCGTGGATCTGGATCGCCTCCATGGCGTACTGGGAGCAGCTGGGGGTGAAGCGACAGTTGGGCCCCAGCAGTGGGCTGATCAGGATCTGGTAGCCGCGAATCAGTAGCAGCAGGAGACGCGTCACGGTTTCAGCCACGGTGATGGGAGGGTCGAGCAGGGCTTGGCGGAGCGATGGGACGGCAGGCCCTGACGTCTGCGACCGTCACCCCCGCCTCGATCAGCTGATGCCTCAACCGGTCGGCCAACTGAAAGTCGCCGTCCTGACGCGCCTGGAGGCGGCGCTTCTGGAGCTCGGCGATGGACGCCTCGTTCAGCTGGGTCTGCGACCGTTCGACTTGCCGGGACAGGACCTGCAACGCGGCCAGGGCCTGATGGGGATCCTGCTGCAACAAGCCGAGCAGATGGCCTGAGGCGAGCAGGCTGGCCCTGATCGAGTCCCTCGCAGCAGCGGAGCTGGCGGAACGGGCCTCGCCGCCTGCGGCTTCTCCTGGCGTGACGGGCTCAAAAAGACGAAACAGCCTCCGCTACAATGAGAACGATTCTCATTGTAGTAGCTTCTGCCGTGAGGGTCGCCGCCCTGCTTTCCCTGATGGGCCATCCACTCGTGTTGCCTGAATCCTGATGTCCCTTTTGTTCGCCTGCCTGCAACGCACGGGTCTTTTGGCACTGGCTCTCGTCCTGGTGGGCTGCGTAGCCCCGCGGCAGACCAACGACTCCAGCTCCGGTGGCAAGGGCTTCAAGGTGATGACCACATTCCTGCCGATCACCCTGTTCACCAGGGCGGTGGCCGGAGATTGCGCAGACGTCACAGCCTTGATTCCGCCCAACACTGGCCCCCACGACTTCCAGTCCAAGCCGGGCGATCTGGCCGCCCTTAGGGAGGCCCAGGTCCTGGTGAAGAACGGGCTGGGGATGGAGGCCTTCCTCGAAAAGCTTGTGAGCTCATCCGGCAACAGCCAGCTGGTGGTGATCGACTCCAGCCGCGGTATCGCCACGATCGACTCCCCAGAGGAGCCAGGTCACACTGAGGCTGAGCACGGCAAGGAGCAGGGCCACGGTCACGCCCACGGCGAGGTGAATCCCCACATCTGGCTGGATCCTCTGCGTGCGGTGCAGCAGGTGGAGAACATCCGCGACGGTCTGGTGAAGGCCGATCCCAGCTGCGCCGAGGGCTATCGCCGCAATGCCGAGGCCTTCACCACCCAGCTCAGCGCGCTCAACACTGAGCTTGCAGGCCAGCTCAAGCCCTTCCAGGGCAAGACCTTCGTGGCCTTCCACGACTTCGCTCCCTACTTCGCTGAGCGCTTCGGCCTCAAGGCGGAGTTCTTGGTGGACGTGCCCGAGATCAATCCCTCCCCCGCCGACCTGCAGCGGGTGAGCGAGATCGTGGAGCGCACCCAGCTGCGGGCGCTGCTCACTGAACCCCAGGAGGGGAACCGCTCCTTCAATGCCTTGGCCAAGGATCTGGGCGTGACGATCAGCGTGTTCGACCCGATGGAGACCGCCAGCGAGCAGGCCTCCCGCGATCCGGGCACCTACCTCAGCGTGATGCGCCGCAATGTGGCGGACCTTCGCCAGGCCTTCGGCGAATGAGCAGCTCCACGGCCACTCCGGTGCTGGCGGTGCAGGGATTGACCGTGCAGCGCGATGGGCTGCTGGCCGTGGATGCGGTGAGCTTTCAGCTGGCAAGGGAAACAGACACGGCCCTGGTGGGGCCCAATGGAGCGGGGAAGAGCACCCTGGTGGCAGCACTTCTCGGTTTGCTGCCGCGGCAAGCGGGCACGGTGCTCCTCATGGGCCACGCCCTCGGTCCTGCAGGTCAGCTGCCCCGTTCGGTTCGCGCCCAGATCGCCTACCTGCCCCAAAGCCTGGCCCTGCAAGGCCGTTTTCCCCTCAGCGTGGCGGAATTCGTCGGCTTCGGGTTCGATCCACCAGGCCTGCGCCTGCCCTGGGCCGGCGGCCAACGCCGCCATGGGGCGGTGCAGCGCGCCCTGGAGCGCACCGGTTGCCGCGATCTGGGCGAACGGCTGCTGAGCGAGCTCTCCGGCGGACAGCTCAAGCGGGTGCTGCTGGCGTTCTGCGTGGTGCGGCCCCGGCAGTTGCTGGTGCTCGATGAGGCCCAGGCGGGCCTCGATGCCCCATCCGGCGAGCAGTTTCACCAGCTGTTGCTGGAGCTCCGCCGCCAGGAGGGCTGGACCGTGCTGCAGGTGTCGCACGATCTGGAGATGGTGCGGCGCACGTGTGATCAGGTGCTCTGCCTGAATCGCCGCCTGCGCTGCAGTGGGGCACCCGATCACGCCCTCAGCCCGGCGCGTCTGGCGGAGCTGTATGGGCCCAATGTGGTGCCCTACCGGCACGAGCACAACAGTGGTGTGCGTCGTGGTTGACGGCGCTGCTCTGGCCACGCTTCTGGCCCAACCGTTCATGCAGCGCGCCTTGATCGGCGGGCTGCTGACCGGCAGTCTTGGGGGGCTGTTGGGCAGCTTTGCGGTGCTGCGTCAGCTCTCCTTTTTCAGTGATGCCCTTGGGCACTCCGCCCTGTTGGGCATCACCCTGGGCCTGCTGCTGGGGATCAACCCCACCCTGGTGCTGATCCCGTTTGCGGTGATCTTTGCGTTGCTGATCAACCAGCTGGTGCAACGCAGCCGCCTACCGGCCGATGCCCTGCTCAACATCGTGTATTCCACCTCCCTGGCGTTTGCTGTGGTGGCTCTCAGCTTGGTGGAGACCTACCGGGGTGGCATCCAGCAGCTGCTGTTCGGCGACATCCTCGGCATTGCTTGGCCGGACCTGGTGGTGATCGCCGTGCTGCTCCTGGGTGCGCTGGTTTATCTGGCCCTGAGCCTGCGGGCCCAAGTGCTGCTCACGCTCAACGACGACCTGGCCGGGGCCTTTGGCGTCCGTGCCAACTGGCATCGCCTGGCCTTCATCATCTTGCTGGCGGTGGTGGTGGCCGTCTCGATCAAGGCGGTGGGGGTGCTCCTGATCAGCGCCTTTGTGGTGATTCCGGCCTGTGCCGGCCGGCTGCTGAGCCGCCGCTTCCCTGTTTACATGCTGATTTCAGGCACCCTGGGCGGGGGATGTGCCCTGCTGGGACTGCTGGTCTCGGGGCTCACCAACCTGCCCTCGGGGCCCTGCGTGGTGATTGTGCAGTTCGCCGGCTTCGTGCTGGCCCTGCTGGTCAGCCAGCTGCGTTACTGGTCTGCAGCATCTGCTGTGCCAGCAGGGACCCGAACTCCTGGTGCAGCCCAAGCCGCCCGGGAATGATCGTGACGTGATCGGCGCTCTGTGCCAGCCATTACTGTGACTGCAGCATTGAGCAAGTGAACAGAAAGAGGATTCTTCAGTTTCATCCGCCCGCGATTGTCTGCTGGAATTCAGTCGTGTTTGGCTGCTTAGTCTCGTCTTGGGATGCTTCGCAGAGGGTCAAAGGAAACAACGGACTCCCCGGCACCCACAGCTCACAGCTATCGCTGTTGTCCTCGTAGTAGGAGGCGTTGCAGGTGACACGCATTTCCTTGTCGAGACCGGGCTGGGTCCACTTGAAATCGCATTTGCCGATTCGAGTGGCACTGCAGCCGGGCGGAAGGAGTTCGGGGCGATCGAGAATGGCTTCCAGATCAGCCAGGGTGAGCGGTGAAGGCTGCAGGTTGTTCACAACATCACGGATGGCATCGAGGTCTTGGAGGACGTCATCGAGGTCCAGGCCCTTGATCTCGGGCTCCTGTTCCACAGCAGCCACAGCGGATGCCCGTGCCTTCTCCCGCTGATCACGGCTGACGAGGGTGGCCTGGGAGATGGAGCTGGAAGCCTTGGCCAGGATCGGCTGGAGCTTGCCCACGATGTTCGGCGACGATTAGGTAGGCGGGTCCGCGCAACTACATAGGCGGGTCTCAAGACGCGACAACAGGGTTCCGATTCCGGTCTGGAGCCCTGCGATGCCCGCCCCTCTGTCGTTGCGGATCAAG
>NZ_JAGQCH010000023.1 GCF_024346055.1 Cyanobium sp. Cruz CV13-4-11 | reverse complement strand
CCGCACCCAGCCGCTACTGCCCATGGGCCTGGGCTACGTGGAGGGCGTCACCCACGACTACATCCGTCACGGCACTACCACCCTGTTCGCCGCCCTGGACGTGGCCACCGGTGAGGTTCTGACCCAGCGCAGGCCCCGCCACCGGCACCAGGCGTTCCTGGGATTCCTGCGCCAGATCGAGAAGTCCGTCCCCGAGGACCTCGATGTCCACCTGATCGTCGACAACTACTGCACCCACAAGCACGCCCTAGACCGAAGGTCTTCCGCGCAGCGGTAGGTCCGGGCCTGGCTGGCGCAGCGGCCCCGCTTCCACGTCCACTACACCCCCACCTACGCCTCCTGGCTGAACCAGGTGGAGCGCTGGTTTGGGATCATCACGCAACGGGCCATCCGGCGCGGCAGCTTCTCCAGCGTCCTAGCCGCAGGCTTCCGCGCAGCGGTGAGAGCTGATCGCCAAGATTGAGCAGTTCGTGGCGGCTTACAACAAGACCAAGGGCCGGTTCAACTGGACGGCGACGGCGGAATCAATCCTGGAGAAGCTCCAGCGACTTTGCTCGCAAATCTCCGGGACGAGACACCAGGCTACTTCTTTCCAGAGCCAGGGACACTTAGGAGTTGTCATGCCGAGCTCTGCGGGGTCTGATGCGAAGCCTCCTCCCTCTCGGCGCCCTCGCCGTGGTGGCCTGCCTGCCCGGCTGCAGCGGGCCTGGGCGAGAGCCACCGCCGATTGACACCCTGGCCCGGACGGCGCGCCTGCGGATCGGCCCCCATCGACTCCAGCTGCCGGTGGTGGCAATCGATCGGGTGGAGCGGCCCTGTGCGAAACCATCGTTCTGGCCCTGTTCCTATGGGCAGCACGAGCTCGCGGCTCGGCGAGCCGGGGCCAGGTGCTGCCGGTCTCCAGCCTCACGGTGACCCTCACGGGATACAGCACGTTCCAGGACAGCGCCCGTGATGAATCGGTCGCCATCCCGCAGCTGTGCGGCAAGCTCCAGCAGCGCTGGGCGCGCCGGCAGTGCAGCGGCTCCGACCTGTTCCCAGACAACCTCAGGCGCTTCACCCTGATCGTGCCCAGCGCCCTCATCCCGACGAACGGCCTGGGCAGCATCGGTGGTCAGGAGGAAGACGTGCGAGAGGTGGTGCAGCGCCTGCGCCCTGTGGGCCAGGCGCCCGCCCTGCACTGCGCGCCGGACGGCAACGGGCTCTGCACCGCCGCCTTCAGGCTGAGCGAAGGGGTGCTCGCGGTGTGGGTCCTCGCCGACACTGACGCCGGCCCGCGCCCCCTCCGGCGCCAGGCCGCCGCGATCAGGGCCTTTGTGGAGCACGCGGCCGGTGAACGGGAAGCCTATGGGCAGCTGATCCAGGCCCTGCACCAGCCAGGCTGACGCCTTCGTGGTGGCCGCGCACGCCAGCTCCTGTTGGCCCGCATCAGACTGCTGGGTCAACTTCACGACCCGGCCGCAGCTGAGCGCAGCCGGCCATGGCATGTGCCACTTCATCAGCGCCGTCCTACCGAGTTCCGCCGATCTCAGCGCCCTGGCCGGGGTCATGGCCCATCACGGCCGTGCGCTGAAGCCCCAGAGCAATCCCGTTCTTGGAGCCCAACTGCAGGCCGGTGAACAGCTCCTGCTCACCACCGCCGGCCACTGCGACTGCGGCACGGCCCTGGGGGCCCTCGAGCGCAACGCGGCCCGCCTGGAGCGCCGCCGCAGGTCGAGCGAGCGGAAGGAGGCGACCCTGCGCCGCAGGGGCTGGAGTGAAGCCAGGATCCAGCGCTGGCGAGAACAACAGCAGAGCCACCGTTCGGGGCTTCATCCGCAGGCCGGGGTCACAGACTGGGAACGCCTGCTCACCGACATGCTCAGGGAGCGCCACACCGCGACCGTTGGCCTGCTCCTGCACTGGTACGGAGAGGGGGCCGACGAGCCGATCGCCCTGCAGGGCCGGGCAACCCTGCCGCTGTGCGTGGAGAGCCTCGGCCGGCTCCGGGAGGACGTTCTCGCCATCTTCCGGGCTGGCAGCGAGGGTGGGGATCCAGATCCGCTGCCGCCTCCTTCGGCATGAACAGGCCCGTCGCCGCGCTGCCGTGGTTGCTGCTGGCCAGCGAGGACGCCTACGAAGGCATCACCCGGCTGGCCGAGATCCGCCAGCTGATCCCCAGAACGCTGTCCTTTCCCCCAGCGCCATGATCACCAACCCCAACCCCAACTCGGCCCGCCGCGGCCCTGCTGCGTCCAGCGCGATCATGGCGGTCGCCCTGGGCCTGATCCTCCCGGCCAGGGGTCTGGCGGATTGCCTGCTGCCGGAGGCGGGGACCACGGTGCGGATCGCGGTGCGCTCCTGTACGGCCATCCAGGCCGACAGCGACCCGGAGGTGCGCACCCCTGTCCGCCTGGACGGGCCCGGGGTACTCGTGGGTGCACCCACAATCCGGCGCCTCTACACCGGTGCCCTGGTCACCGACAACCGTGGCGACCGCTGGATGGCTCCCAGCCAGGCTGCCGATCCCTGCAGGGGTTTCAGGCCGGGCTCCACGGTGGAGAAACGGGCCTCGTTCACATGCTGCGACACCGGCCGCTGGGGCAAGTGCGTGTTCGGTGGGCGCTTCCTCAGCGATCCCGGCAAGCCTCCCATCAACGCCTTCCAGTAACCAGACCTTCCAGTAACCGGGCCTTCCAATCACCGGGCGATCACCAGCCCCCCATTGCCGCCCTGCTCAGGCATCCAGGCTCTCGCGCCTGGTGCCCTCATCGCTCACAATCACCACCTCGCGGCCCTCCATCCGAAAGCTCGCATAACCGGGATCCTCGCCCCGGGGCTCGCCATGGCTGAGCCGGGGCCTGCCGTCCACCGTCCAGCGGGCCTCAAACGGCAGGAAGGAGCCCTGGTGCCAGAGCAGGCGCGCGCCGAAGGCGCGGCCCATGGCCAGCACGCCCTCGGCGGGGCCCATCCCCTCGGGGGGCTCGGCCTCCTCGGCCTCGAACCAGCGGGCATAGGCGAGCTGCAGGGCCTCGGGCTCCAGCGAAGCGCCCCGCAGCACCAGCAGGGAGGCCTCGGGATCCACCCGCAGTTCCGCTGGCACCCGCAGCAGCAGGGCATCGCAGAGCAGACCGAAGCCATCCAGCAGCTCGGCCAGCTCCAGGCTGCGCCCATCGCTGGCCTCGAGCCGGATCCCCTGACCGCCCCAGGGCAGCGCCACCCGCACGACCTCGCCCCAGGCGATGCGCCGCGAGCGGCCGAAACGCAGGCGCTCCAGGCCCGCCCCATCGAGCACGAACGTGTCCGCCAGGGAGGACACCACCAGCACCACCCCGAGCAGCACGAAGATCAGGAAAACAAGGGCCGCCCTGGGACCGCCGCGGGCGGGCGGCGAATGCCAGGCGAACCAGGCGCACAGGGAGAACAGCAGGATGCAGCCCAGGCCCAGTCCTGTTATCCAGAGGGGATAGGCCAGAAGCCGGCGCTGCGGCGTGCCGCGCAGCCGGTGGCGCCGCCGGGCCGTGACCCGCGCCATCCAGGCCCAGGGCCCCTGGAGGCCGCTGGCTGTGGCGAGGAGCGCGGTCGGTGGCATCGCATCCATCGCTCCAGTCTCATTGATCCGAATCCAGCAGGGCCGTCCTGGCGCCCTCCCGGGCCAGGGCACCATGGCTGGGTGAGGTGATCACGGCCCGCAGGGCAGGCACGGCGGCGGGCGGGAGGGGCCGGATCCGCCCCAGTTCCCAGGCGGCGGCGGTCGCCAGCCAGGGCTCCCTCAGGGCCGAAACGATCGGGGGAAGACAGGTTGCGCAGCGAATCGCCGCCAGGGCCCGAAGGGCGGCTTCCGCCACCTGATCGCGGCACACTCCCTCACGGTTTTTGCGGTACTCAGGCGAGCGGCGGTCGAGGCTGCGCAAGGCGGCTGCCACCTCCGCTTCCTGAAACACGTGCCGAGTGCGGTTGGGGTGTTGCCGCTCCAGACGTTCCACCACCGCCCGTCTCGCCAGGTCCTGGTCCAGGGCCAGCACGGCCTGTAGGCAGGCCCGGGCGCGCCCCGCCCGGTCGGCGATCCGCGCCTCCAGCACCTCGGCAATCAGGCCGGCCTGGCCGCTGGCCAACGGACCCAGCGCCTGCATGGCCTCCAGGGTGACCCGGGCATAGGCCGGCTGGGTGGCCAGAACCCTGGCGAGGGGCCCCAGGGCTCGCCCGTCGCCGATGCGCCCGAGGGCCTCGATCACCGCGCTCCTGACGGAGATGACGCCGACCCCTGTGGTGCCATGGCCGGTGTCGCGATCCTCGGGCCCGGAGTTGAGGGCCTGCAGCAGCGCAGGCACGGCGGCGCGGGCGGCCGGACCCAGCTGGCCGAGACACCGGGCCGCATCCGCAGGGCTGATGAGGTCGTCATCGCCTTCCAGGAGCCAGGTGAACAGGCTGGCGGGAAACGCTGCGGGCCGGCGCAGGCTGCAGCGGTCGCCCTCAGCGCGGAACTGGAACGGCCCTCCCTCGAGCTGCCGCACCAGCCCCTGCATCGAGAGCCGTTCGGGCGCGCCCTGACACCCCACCAGAGCGATCAGGACGGCCGGAACGGCCAGCCATGGCCGCAAACCGATCCCTGCGCTGCCCATGGTGACCTCCGGTGCTGGGCGTCCTGTGGCGCCACACAATTTCCATGATGCAGAGCTTGCCGATGCCTCGCACCCCCGCAGCCCGGCCTTGCCCGTTGCCTTTGCTGGCGCCGGTCCTGCTGCTGGCGGTGGGCTGCGCCACCCTGGCGGGCTGCAGCACCCGCCAGTCCGATGAGCTGGCCCTGCGGCGGGAGTTCGCCGTGCCCTGGGGCGCCAGCGTGGTGCTCTACGCCGCCTCGCCCGAAGAACCCGGCTGGTTTGGCCGGGAGGGGCTCAAGATCACGATGGTGTTCCGGCTGAGCCCGGCTGCTGCCGAAACCTTCAGCCGCGGCGCCCTGCGTTCAGGCCGCTGGCGGCCGCTGCCGATCCCCGCGGCCGAACTCCGGCACCTGGCGGGCATCCGCACGGCGATCACATCGCGGCCCGACGCGGCGCAGCACACGGGCACCCCGCTGGAGCGCTTCCAGGCCTCGCTGCCGCCGCTGCCGCGGGCTGGGCTCTATCAGATCCGAACCGCCGGCGACAACATCATGGGGGCACCCAAGCGGATCATCGGCCCCCTGCGGGACGACGTGAACGACTTCATGCTCGCCGTGCTGGATCCGGAGGAGCGCACCCTGACGATCCGCGTCAGCAGCAACTACTGAGCAGGCTGGCCGTGGCCGTCAGGCCCCCGCTCATGCAATCGCAGCGAAGGCGTCGCGGAAGGCCTCGATCGTGGCGTCGATGTCGGCGTCGCTGTGGGCCAGGGAGGTGAAGCCGGCCTCGAAGGCGCTCGGTGCCAGGTAAACGCCGCGCTCGAGCATGGCGCGGTGCAGGCGGCCGAAGCGGGCCGTGTCGGCGGCCTTGGCCTGCTCGAAGTTGCGCACCGGCCCCTCGCAGAGGAAGAAGCCGAACATGGCGCTGATGTTGCCGCCGCAGCAGGGCACGCCCGCCTCGGCGGCGGCGGCCTGGATGCCGTCGCTGAGCCGGCGGGTGATGGTTTCCAGCCGCTCGTAGCTGCCGGGTTGTTTCAGCAGCTGCAGGGTCTTGATGCCGGCGGTCATGGCCAGGGGATTGCCGCTCAGGGTGCCGGCCTGGTACATCGGCCCGGCCGGCGCCACCATCGCCATGATGTCGGCCCGGCCGCCGTAGGCCCCCACCGGCAGGCCGCCGCCGATCACCTTGCCCATGGTGGTGAGGTCAGGGGTGACCCCGAAGCGGGCCTGGGCGCCGCCGTAGGCGATGCGGAAGCCGGTCATGACTTCGTCGAACACCAGCAGGGCGCCGTTCTCCTTGGTGAGCTCCCGCAGGCCCTCGAGGAAGCCGGGCTCGGGGGTGATGAAGCCCGCATTGCCCACCACCGGCTCCAGGATCACCCCGGCGATCTCACCCGGGTTGTTGGCGAACAGCTCCTTGACCGATTCCAGACAGTTGTAGGGGGCGGTGAGGGTGCCGGCGGTGACCGCCCGCGGCACCCCGGGGGAATCGGGCAGGCCGAGGGTGGCCACCCCGGAACCCGCCTTGACCAGGAACATGTCGGCGTGGCCGTGGTAGCAGCCCTCGAACTTGATCACCTTCTCCCGGCCGGTGAAGGCGCGCATCAGCCGCAGCACCGCCATGCAGGCCTCGGTGCCGGAGTTCACGAAGCGCACCATCTCCACCGACGGCACGGCGGCGATCACCAGCTCGGCCAGCTCGTTCTCCAGCACGCAGGGCGCCCCGAAGCTGGTGCCCTTCTCCAGGGCCTCGTGCAGGGCGGCGATCACCTCCGGATGGCTGTGGCCGCAGATGGCGGGGCCCCAGCTGCCCACGTAATCGATGTAGCGGTTGCCGTCCACGTCCCAGGCGTAGGCGCCCTTGACCCGGTCGAAGACGATCGGCTGGCCGCCCACCGACTTGAAGGCCCGCACCGGGGAACTGACGCCGCCGGGCATGAGTGTCTGGGCGGCGGCGAAGATCTCCTCGGATCGGGTGGTGAGGAGAGCAGGGGCCGAGGTGGGCGCTGAAGGGGTGGCCGAACTCAAGGCGGGATCCGCGGAAGGTGGAGGCATTCGTTTCCCATCCTGACCCAGAAGGGTGCCGGGGTGCCTGGCCTCAGTAAGTTCGGAAGCAATGCCCCCCCTCCCCCGGCCCACAGGAGCCCCTGCGTGACGATCGACTGGGCCGCGATGGAGCGCCACTGCCGCGCCCTGCTGCCGTCACGGGCGGTGGTGGCGGCGCCCCAGGAGCTGCTGGCCTACGACTGCGACGGTCTCACCCTGCACCGGTCCCAGCCCCGTCTGGTGGTGCTGCCGGAAACCACCGAGCAGGTGGCGGCCCTGCTGCGGCTCTGCCACACCCGGGGGGTGCCCTTCGTGGCCCGGGGCAGCGGCACCGGTCTGTCCGGCGGCGCCCTGGCCGAGAGCGAGGCGCTGGTGATCGCCACCACCCGCATGCGCTCGATCCTGGACGTGGATCTGGCCAACCGCCGCATCACCGTGCAGACGGGGGTGATCAACGGCTGGGTCACCCGGGCGGTGGCCGGCGACGGCTTCTATTACGCCCCGGACCCCTCCAGCCAGGTGGTGTGCAGCATCGGCGGCAACGTGGCTGAGAACTCCGGTGGGGTGCACTGCCTCAAGTACGGCGTCACCAGCAACCACGTGCTGGAGCTGGAGGTGGTGCTGCCCGACGGCACGGTCACCACCCTGGGCAGCGGCCTGGCCGAATCCCCCGAGCTGGATCTGCGTGGGGTGTTCATCGGCAGTGAAGGCACCCTGGGCATTGCCACCGCCATCACCCTGCGGCTGCTGCGGGCGCCCCAGAGCGTGGCGGTGCTGCTGGCCGATTTCACCGCCATGGAGGCGGCCGGTGAGGCGGTGCGTCTGGTGACGGCGGCCGGCGTGCTGCCGGCGGGGATGGAGATCATGGACAACTTCACGATCAACGCCGTCGACGATCTCTTCGGCCGCGACGAGTACCCCCGCGACGCGGCCGCGGTGCTGCTGATCGAACTGGACGGGCAGGAGCGCGAGGTGACGGCCGCCGTGGAGATCGCCGGCGAGCTCTGCCGCCAGGCCGGTGCCCGCACGATCCGGCGGGCCTCCAGTGAGGCTGACCGGGCCCTGCTGTGGAAGGGCCGCAAGTCCGCCTTCGCCGCCGTCGGCCGCATCACCCCCACCTATTACGTGCAGGACGGCGTCGTGCCCCGCAGCGCCCTGCCCGCCGTGCTGGCGGCGATCGAGGAACTCAGCCGCCGCTACGAGCTGCCGGTGGCCAACGTGTTCCATGCCGGCGACGGCAATCTCCACCCCCTGATCCTCTACCGGGCCGACGAGCCCGGCGTGATCGACCGGGTGCAGGAGCTGGGTGCCGACATCCTGCGCCTCTGCATCGAGGCCGGCGGCAGCATCACCGGCGAGCACGGCGTGGGCAGCGACAAACGCTGCTACCTCGACTGGATGTTCGCCCCCGACGATCTGGCCACGATGCGCCTGGTGCGCGAGGCGTTCGATCCGGCGGGCCTGGCCAACCCCGGCAAGATCTTCCCCACCCCGCGCAGCTGCGGCGAATCGGCGCGGCGCCAGGCGTCGTCCCTCACCGTGCGGCTGGAGCCCCTGGAGGTCTTCTGAGCGGGGCGTCGGACCTACGTTGAAGGGCCTCCACCACCTGCGCACCATGAAGTTCCGTCGGATGGCCAGCCTGGGTGTGGCGGCCGTGCTGGCTGTGGCAACCCCCGCCCAGGCCCAGTCGCCGGTCGTCAACCTGGTGGCCAAGAAGGTGATCGAGCGCTTCCAGAAATCCACCTGTGACCAGCTCTGGGCCGCCCGCAGCGAGCGGCGTGGGTCCCAGGAGCAGCGCGTGCTCGACATGCTCAACGACGAACCCCAGCTGCGTCAGGCCTTCATCGACCAGGTCGCCGGTCCGGTGATGAACAAGCTGTTCGTCTGCGGGATGATCCCCTGAACAGCCGCCTCAGCTCGCCGCCTCAGCCCGCCACCTCAGCCCGCCGCAGTGAGCCACCAGCGCCCCAGGCCCACCGCGGTGGCGGCGCCGATCACGGGCAGGGCCCCGAGGCCGCGGCCCAGCAGCACCACCGCCGCCAGCAGCACCAGTACGGCGCCGCCGTCGAGGCCGCCGCTGGGGGCCAGGGCCGGTCCGGCCAGGTAGAGCGCCAGGCTCAGGATCACCCCCACCACCGCGGCGGTGATGGCGGTGAGGGGGGCGCCGACGCGCAGGTCCTCCCGGCTCGCCTCCACCAGGGGGCCGCCGGCCAGGATGAACAGGAAGGAGGGCAGGAAGGTGAACCACACCACCACCAGGGCGGCGACCACGCCGGCCGAGAGGGTGCCGCTGCCGTTCCAGCCGCCCATGAAGCCCACGAACGCCACCACCATGATCAGCGGCCCCGGTGTGGTCTCCCCCAGGGCCAGGCCGTCCACCATCTGGGCGGCGTCCAGCCAGCCGTAGGTGTCCACCGCCCCCTGGGCCACGTAGGGCAGCACGGCGTAGGCGCCCCCGAAGCTGACCAGGGCCACCTTGGTGAAGAAGCGGGCCATGGTGGCCAGCTGGCCGTTCCAGCCTCCCGCCAGGCTCAGCAGGGCCAGGGGCAGGCCGAGGGCCACCCCACCCCCCAGCAGGGTGAGGGCGAGGCGACGCCAGTGGAAGCGGGCGTGGTGGGGGGTGGGTGTGGCGTCGCCGTGCAGGGCGGCGCCGGGTGTGGCATCGCCAGTCGCATCGGCCGTGGCGCTGGCGACGGCTCGCGCTGGGGCCTGGAACAGGGCCGGCCGCAGCCGACCGCCGATCCAGCCCACCAGGGCCGTGGCGATGATCAGGGCCGGGTAGGGCACCCGCCCCACCGCCAGGGCCAGGCAGGCCGCCGCCGCGATCAGCACCAGGGCGGGGT
This sequence comes from Cyanobium sp. Cruz CV13-4-11, assembly GCF_024346055.1. Taxonomy (GTDB): domain Bacteria; phylum Cyanobacteriota; class Cyanobacteriia; order PCC-6307; family Cyanobiaceae; genus Cyanobium. The sequence continues at coordinate 42,462 of NZ_JAGQCH010000023.1, read as the reverse complement.
TGTGCAGGGTGCGCCGCCCCAGCCGCCAGGCGGCCTGGAGCACGATCCCCAGCACCGCCGGTTTGAGGGCCCAGAACACTGCCGCCAGCACCGGCAGCTGGCCCCAGATGGCATAGATCGCCGAGAGGCTCAGCAGCACCACCACCGAGGGCAGCAGGAACAGGCCTCCGGCGATCAGGGCGCCGCCCAGGCCGTGCATCAGCCAGCCCAGGTAGGTGGCCAGCTGGGTGGCTTCCGGCCCCGGCAGCAGCATGCAGTAGTTGAGCGCGTGCAGGAAGCGCCGCTCCGACAGCCAGCGCCGGCGCTCCACCAGTTCGGCGTGCAGCAGCGCGATCTGGCCGGCCGGCCCGCCAAAGCTGACCAGCCCCAGCCGCAGCCAGAAGCGGGCCGCGGTGGCGAGGCTGTAGGGATCCGTTGTCATCGTTCAGCTCTGCCCGGTGCACACCTTAATCAGCCTGGAGGTCGTCGAAGCCAGCCCAGAAAGGCCATCACCGTGCCCGGGAAATGATGTGCTTTCACCTACACCGTTCCGGCCAAAGTGGCAGCAGGATTTGTTTGGTACAGAGGTTCATTCTCCTGGCCTGAAGCCGATGCGACGCCAACCCCAGGCCGATGACCTGTCCGAGCCACCGTGGGCATCCACAGACCGAGCCTGTTTCAGTCCCTGGACGAATTGGCGGGCCTGGGTCGTGATTCTTGGTGGCGTCGTCATCGGTTATGCCATCGGTTTTTCTCCCCAGTTGTTCATCCTGCTGGCGATGGTGTGTCTGGCTTGCGGCTGGTTCTTCGGGCGTTGATCGGTACCCAAAGTCTTTTCATTTCTGAGGCCAACCATGCGCCTGTCCGTTGATTCCGCTCCATCGTCCGTGGCCCATGCCCCGGCCCTGCGGCCCGTGCCGAACAACCTCGGCCCGACCTTGCTGCTGGCCGTCGGGTTCTTGATGGCCCCCCTCCTGATCGGGGTGCCGCTGCTTGTCCTGGGCCTTGCCCTGCTGCGCTCGGCCGATGGAACCCCGGCGCTGCCCTCCCTCTCCCGTTCCCTGGCCCGCTGGCGTCAGGCCAGCGACTGCCGCAGGATCGATGCCAGCTGACCCTGTTCCGCCAGAAACCCGTCGTGGCCGTGCTGGCTGTCGATCGCGGTGAAATGGACGGGCCCACCGATCCCCCGCGCCAGCTCCCGCTGGCTGTGGGGCGGGAAAAGCTGGTCGGAGTTCACCGACACCACGCGCGTGGGGACGCAGATCCGGGCCAGGGCGGCAGCCACGCCGCCACGCCCGCGGCCCACGTCATGGCCGGCCATGGCCTGGGTGAGGACGAGGTAGCTGTTGGCATCGAAGCGCTCCAGGAATCCACCGACTTCCTCGATGCCCCCGTCCTCGCCGCCCCCGTAGGTGCGTTGGGCGATGGTCCGGGCCCGGGCCAGCCCCGCCCGGGGGCCACCGCCGGCATGGTCGTAGAAGTCGCCGCCCAGGAAGGCCGGATCCTGGCGGATGGCCTCGATCTGGCCGTGGTGGCAGGCGTTGGTCTGGGCGGAGCAGCCGCCCGGGATGGCCGATCGCCCACTCCATGGCGCGCATGCCGCCCATGGAGCCCCCGATCACCGCCTGCCATCGCTGGATCTGGAGCCTGTCGCTGAAGGCCACCTCCGCCTCCACCTGGTCGCGGATCGTGAGCGCGGGGAATCGGCTCCCCCAGGGCCTGCCGTCGGGGGGCGATCAGCCCATCCCACCAGCCCCCGGTGGGGTGGCCGGGACCGGCCGGACCGGCGGCGTGGCTGTCGCCGCTGAATCCATGCAGGAGCAGCACCCCGTTGCTGCGGGAGGCATTGGGCTGCCCCCAGCACTCATGGGCGATGGTGATCGGCCCCAGCGTGTCCCCGGATTCCAGCTGCAACGGCTGCGCGCCGAACAGCTCGAGGACGTGCCGATGGCCGGCGCGAGGGTTCGTCCGGGTGGTCGCCAAGGTCAGGCCTCCTGCGGCGACGCCGGGCTCAGGCGGCGGTCCGCCCGGAGCCCCGGGATCCCCCGCAAGAGCTGGGACCATCCATGGCGTTGCCGTCCGACCACGGGCAGGTCCTGTTGTTGCCAGGCCCCGAATCCGCCGGCGAGATGGCGGATTCTGCGGACATGGCCCTGGGTCTGGAGTTGTTCGATCGTTGTGGCTGAATGCTGGCTGCTCTCGCCCACCAGGATCAGGTCCCCATCGGGGAGCTCGCCGCTGATCAGCCAGCCGCTGGGAATGTTGTGACTCCCTGGAACATGGCTGCGGCGATAGCGGCCCCTTGAGCGAAGATCAATGATCAGCTCAGCTGAACCGGGGCCATTCGGGCCTGGGCCGGCCAGCAAGCGCAGGAGTTGCCGGGGGGAGAGGAGATCACTGGGAAGAGCAGTGGATTCTGGATTTTGAAAGGCCGGAGTCATGGAGGTCCTTTGCTGCGGTGCCCCAATCTTCAGGCCCGATGGTCTTAACTACGGTAATCCGGGCAACAAACCGTTGAAAATGATCTTTCTGCCGGGACCGTGCACCGATTGCATCCAGAAGTCGTTCCCAGGCGCCACCCATGAAAAAGGATCCTGCTGTTCGACAGGATCCTTGAATTCCCTTACGCGCACTCCTTCGGAGCACCCCCACACGGTGCTCCTTTCCTTGTGAGCCGGTCGTGGTTGTGAGCACACGGCCGAAGGCCTGAACGCACAGGCTGATCCCCTGATGTCCGGCCAGGCTGAATGGCACAAGGACTCTCCATCCGTTCCGCATGGGCTACCACCACGACCACGATGGGCTCCGGGACCGTCAGGACTCCCTCTGCGATCAGGAATTTCTGACGCGGGCCGAGCGCCAGGACCTCCAGCCGCTGGAGGTCCGCCGCCTGCTCTGGGAGGGAGCCACCCTGGTGCAGCGGAAGCATCCGCTCGGCGACTCCCTTGAGGGAGCCGTCCAGCTGGAGGCGGAGATGGGGGCGGATCGGATCCGCGCCCTGCTGCCCGACCTGGCCTGCCCCCTGCTCTGTGTCGGACGGGGCCGTGGGGGGGCGATCCAGTCTTCGGCCGTGCAGCTGGCGGAGGACCTGCTCGACCTGGGCTACCGCCATGTCTTCTGCCTGGTCTAGGCGATTCGGGAGGCGAGGGGATCGGGTGGCTGGCGGTGCACCACCTCTCCGTCCACCAGCAGAACGGCTTCTCCCGCCTGCAACGGCAGCCATTCCTCGTCCGTTGTGAGTGGTTCGGTGCTGACGATCGTCACGACGTCGTCGACGCCGGCCAGCTCGGAGAAGTCGACGCAGAGGTCGTCATCGGCCAGGGTGGCGCGGCCGAAGGGGGACCGGCGTGTGATCCGGTGCAGCCGGCTGCTGGCATGGGCGAACAGCCAGCTGCCGTTGCTGATCAGGCAGTTGAACGTGCCCTGATGCTCCAGCCGCCGCGAGGCTTCGACCAGGGTGGCGAACGTGGTCTCCAGATCCTCCGGATCCCCATCGGCGGCGTTCAACTGCTCGAGGATCCAGCAGAAGGCGATTTCGCTGTCGGTGGATCCCTCCGGCCGAAACAGGTGCGTGCCCGGCAGGGGCCCCAGCAGGTTGCCGTTATGGGCGAACACCCACTCCCGCCCGCGCCAGCGGCGATGGAAAGGGTGGCAGTTCTCCAGGGCCACCACCCCCTGGGTGGCCTTGCGGATGTGGGCGATCGAGCAACGGGAGCGCAGATCCAGGCGGGCCACCTTGGCGGCGATGGGCGAGAAGGCCGCCGGTGCGTCTTCCCGGTACAACTGCACGCCGCGGCCGTCGGGGTCGAAGCTGGCCACCCCCCAACCATCGGCGTGGACTCCGGTGGCGCCGCCCCGGCGGGTGAGGCCATGGAACGAGAAGCGCATGTCGGTGGGGGTGTTGGCACTGAGGGCCAGCAGTTCGCACATCGTCTGGCAGCCACCGTCGCCCCCATTGTCTCCGCAGGGGCGCCCGGATCAGCGTGAGCGGCTGAACAGCTGGTCCCAGACCCCGTCCTTGCCGAAGAAGGTGGTATTGATCTTGCCCCAGCCGCCGAAGTCGCCGGCCGAGAACAGCTGCTTCACGGGGGCGAAACGATCCTTCACCCGGCTCCACACACCGGGACTGACCGGGCGGAAGCCCTCCTCGGCAAAGATCTCCTGGGCTGGCTCGCTCTGCAGGTAGGTGGCCAGGGCTTCGGCGGCCTTGCGGGTGCCCTTGCGGTCCACGTTGCGGTCGATGACGGTCACCGGGCCCTCGATGCGGATGTTGACCTCAGGCACGATGAAGGGGGCCTTGAGATCACCGGTCCGTTTCGCCAGGATCGCCTCGTTCTCATAGTTCAACAGCACGTCACCCTGGCCGCGGTTGAGGAACACGTCGCTGGCCTCGCGCGCGTCCTTGGGCAGGTTTTCCACGTTGCGGTAGACGGAGCCCACGTAGGCCTTGGCCTGGGCCTCGCTGCCCCCGGTCTGACTGACGGAGCCCCAGAGGCCCAGGAAGTTCCAGCGTGCGCCGCCGGAGGTCTTGGGATTGGCCGTCACCACGGTGATGCCGGGCTTGGCCAGATCCGCCCAGGTCCGGACGCCTTTGGGGTTGCCGTCCCGTGTGATGAAGGCCACCACCGAGTTGGTGATGATCGAGCCGCCGGGCAGATCCTTCTCCCAACCAGGCTCAACCAGGCCCGCCTCCTGGAGCTTCAGCACGTCACCCGAGAGGGCCAGGGTGGCCACGTCGGCATCGAGGCCGTCGATGATCGCCCGGGTCTGGGAGCCGGAACCGCCGTAGCTGGTCTTCACGGCAATGGCCTGGCCGGTTCGGGCTTTCCAGTCGGCTTCGAACGTGGGCAGGATCCGGTCATAGGCCCCCTTGGTGACGGCGTAGCTCACCAGCAGCAGCTCCTGGGGAGCACCGCCTGCACCGGCAACACCCTCGGGCCGCGGGCTGCAGCCCGTCAGGGCCAGACCGCCCACCAGGACAGCGGTCAGGGCGAGCGGGGCGGCCGCGCGGGGGGCGGTGGCAGGTCCGGAGCGATAAACCACGGTTCTCTGATCGACAATCGGCCAGAGCCTACACCGGTCACCCTCTACGGCATCAGCGGGATTTGGAGAAGATCGAATCCCAGAGCCCTCCCTTGCCGAAGAAACGCTTGTTGATGGTGTCCCAGCCGCCGAAGTCCTTGGCGGTGAACAGCTTCGTGACCGGAGCGAATCGGGATCGCGTCTCGGCCTTGACCTTGGCGGTGACGGACCGGAAGCCCTCCTCGGCGAAGGCCCGCTGGGCCGTATCGGAGTAGAGATACCGGGCGAAGGCTTCAGCCACCTTTCGGGTTCCCTTGCGGTCCACGTTCTTGTCAACCACGGCGATCGGACCTTCGATCAGGATGTTCGTGGTGGGCACGATGTAGGGGGTTTTCCAGGTGCCGCTCTTCCTGGCCAGGATCGCTTCGTTTTCATAGTTGAGCAGCACATCGCCCTGGTTGCGTTTCACGAAGACGTCGGTGGCCTCACGGGCATCCTTGGGGAGGGTGTCCACGTTGCGATAGACGTTCGTCACGAAGGCGCGGGCCTTGGCTTCATTGCCGCCGGTCTCGGTCACCGAGCCCCAGAGGCCCAGGAAGTTCCAGCGGGCGCCGCCGGAGGTTTTAGGATTGGCGGTGATCACCTCAACGTTCTTGTTGTCGAGATCGTTCCAGGTGCGGACCTTCTTGGGGTTGCCGGGTCTCACGAAGAAGGCGACCACCGAGTTGGTGATGATGCTGTTGTTGGGGTTCTCCTTCTCCCAGCCCGGACGGATCAGCCCCGCCTCCTCGAGCTTGATGGTGTCGGCCGCCAGGGCCAAACCCACCACATCGGCAGCCAGACCGTCGATCACGGCCCGGGTCTGGGAGCCGGAGCCGCCGTAGCTGGTCCGGATCACCACGCTCTGGCCGGTCCGCTTCTTCCAGTCGGCCGTGAAGCCGGGAATGATCTTGTCGTAGGCCGCCTTGGTGACGGCGTAGGACACCAGCAGCAGTTCCTGATTGTTCGCCGGTTGCTGGGCCTGGACCTGCAGGGGCAGCAGGGTGCCGGACCCCCCCAGGGCGACGGCGACGGCCAGGGGGGCGGCCACCAGGCCGGGATGCCACGGGCGGCGGCCGGCTGGGGCGGCCGGCGAGGAGAACGAATGAAGCACAGATATCCGATGGGTGAACTGTTGAAAGTTATTCCTCGCCTGGCTCCGCTGATGTAGGGCGGATTACACCGATGGGGAGCCTGGGGGGTGGTTCCCCAATGCTGTGGGGCTGCCACAATCCCCGTAAGACAACCGTGGATTCCCTTGGCCTTCAGCGCGAAAACCGGCTACGGCCTCGTCTCGCTCATGGAGCTGGCCGCCATCCATTCCCGCGGCGGGGTGCTCCAGGTGGCGGAGATCGCCCAGCGCCAGGGCATCCCCGATCGCTACCTCGAGCAGATGCTGGCCAGCCTGCGGCGGGGCCAGATTCTGCGCAGCACCCGGGGCCCGAAGGGGGGCTACCAGCTGGCCCGGCCGCCGGCGGACATCCGCGTCGATGCCATCGTCAGCTGCCTGGAGGGGGACGTGGCCCCCCGCTCCGCTGGCGAGGGCGCCACCCCCGAATTCGAGGTGCTGGGCCGGCTGGAGCAACGGCTGGAGGAGGCCCGCCTGGGGATCCTCTCGGGCACCACGCTGCAGGACCTGCTCGACCAGCGGGATCACCTGGCCCAGGCCCAGGCGATGTACTTCATCTGAGGCTGGGACGTCCAGGATCGTTAAATAGACCACATTGCCGATGGGGAATGTGAGGTATGGTTTGGGGGTCCCCGCAGGCTCCCCATGTGCTGTTGTCGGCGAATGCCTGTTGCCAGCCGATCGCTGGCCGTTTGCTCTGCCCAGATGACCCCGTACCTATCCCTTCTTTCCTGCGGCCATGACCACCTCACGCCCACCCCAGGCTCTCCGCCTCACGCTCCTGCCCCATGACGTCCTGCCCGATGGGCTGCACTGGAGAATCCAGGACGGCTACATCCGCACCGCGTCCCACGACGAGGAAGGCGAATCCTTCACCCTGGGCCTCTGGGGCCCGGGCGACTGGGTGACCAATGCCTACTCAGCCCTGCGGCCGGTGGAGATCCAGTGCCTGTCCACCGTCGTGGTGGAGCAGGGCCATCCCAGCGAGGCCGAGATCCTGGCCTTCCTGCACCACCAGATCCGCAACACCGAAGAACTGTTCGAGATCAACCGGGTCCGCGGCGCCGAGTCCCGGCTGCTGAGCCTGCTGCGCTGGATCGGCATCCGCTTCGGCCAGGTCAGCAGCCGGGGCTACCGGCTGTCCCTGCGGGACATGAACCTCACCCATCAGGCCCTGGCGGAGATCTGCGGCCTCACCCGGGTGACGGTCACCAAGACCCTCAACCATTTCAAGCGCCTCGGCCTGCTGCATCAGGTGAGTGACACCGACCTGATGGTCAGCATCCCCTGAGCGCGCCGATGCGTCTCAGCGCCGAATTCTCAGCGTTCTTTCTGTTCATCAACACCCACGCATCAACACCCACCGACATGGCCGCCCAGTACTTCCGCTCCAGGCTCAATGAGCCCCAGCCCCAACGCTTCACCCTCGTCTTCCGTAACGGTGAGCTGCTGCGCCACCAGGATCCCCTGGCCGTGGCCCAGTACCTCGCCGATGCCCGCCTGGCGGAGGTTCATTCCGAACCTCCGCGGCACCGCGCCGCTGCCGCCCAGATCGACTGATCAGATCGAATAGTCCGGCTGGAAGGCGTGGGCCTGGCGACTGATCACATGCAGTCGGTCGCCGGGCTTCAGGTTGGCGTAGTCCACCTCTTCCCGGGGGAACTGGGCCACCACCACCTCTTCGGTATCGAGCACCAGTTCCGCCTGCAGGTCGCGGCCCATGTGGGTGAGGCGCCGCAGGCGTGCCGGCACGGTGCCCGGCTGGGGGGTGGCATGCACCTGCACGTGGTGGGGGCGCACGAAGATCCTTCCTTCCGCCGGCAGCGGCGGTACGGCTCCCCGGTGCACGGGCAGGGCGCCGCTGGGCAGTTCGTTGACGGCCCCCACGAAGCTCATCACGAAGGGGGAGGCGGGATGGTCGTAGATCTCCGCCGGAGAGCCGATCTGCTCCACCCTCCCTTCGTTCATCACCACGATCCGATCGGCCACCTCCATGGCCTCCTCCTGGTCGTGGGTCACGATCACGGTGGTGACGTGCATCTCGTCGTGGAGGTTGCGCAGCCAGGCGCGCAGCTCCTTGCGCACCTTGGCATCGAGGGCGCTGAAGGGTTCATCGAGCAGCAGCACCTGGGGCTGCACCGCCAGGGCCCGGGCCAGGGCCACCCGCTGACGCTGGCCGCCGGAGAGCTGGGAGGGGAAGCGGCTGCCATAGCCCCGCAGGTGGACCAGGTCGAGCAGCTCGTCCACCCGGCGGCGGATCGCCTCGGGCTTCCAGCGGCGCAGCTCGAGGCCGAAGGCCACATTGCGGCGCACGTTGCGGTGCTTGAACAGGGCGAAGTGCTGGAACACGAAGCCCACCTGGCGCTCCTGCACCGAGCGTTGGGTGGCCTCCTCGCCGGTGATCCAGATGCGGCCGGCATCGGCCTCCTCCAGCCCGGCGATCAGGCGCAGCAGGGTGCTCTTGCCCGATCCGGACGGCCCCAGCAGGGCCACCAGGGAGCCGCTTTCCACGTCGACGCTGACGTCGTCCACGGCGCGGAAATCGCCGAAGCTCTTGCTGACGTTGGCGACGCGAATGCCCATCGGAACGGCCATGGTGGCAGTGGAGTGTCGACTATACCGGTAAACACACCGCTGAACCGCGCTTTAAACCGGCTACAGTGATACGGTCAGCGCCACCACGCCGATCCGGCGCCCCGATGACCCCCGCCCCGCTGCGCCGCTGGCGCCCCCCTTCCCTGAGCCTGCCCAGCTGGCCCTGGCGCATCACCTGGACCTACCTGGGCCTGATCCTCTTCCTGCCCCTGGGGGCCATGCTGCTCAGGGCCGCAGAAGTGGGGCCCGTCGGTTTCTGGGAGATGGCCACCACCCCGGAGGCCCTCGCCACCTACCGGGTGAGCTTCGGCCTGGCCCTGGTGGCCAGTGTGATCAACGGCGTCTTCGGTCTGGTGGTGGCCTGGGCGCTGGTGCGCTGCCGCTTTCCCGGCCAGCGGGTGCTGGATGCCCTGATCGATCTGCCCTTCGCCCTGCCCACCGCCGTGGCCGGGTTGGCGCTCACGGCCGTGTACAGCACCAACGGCTGGCTGGGGCAACCGCTGAACGAGGCCTTCGGCCTCAAGGTGGCCTTTGCCGCCCCCGGGGTGACGGTGGCGATGGTGTTCATCTCGCTGCCCTTCGTGGTGCGGACCGTGGAGCCGGTGCTGCGTTCCCTGGAGAGGGAGCAGGAGGAAGCCTCCTGGTGCCTGGGGGCCTCGCCCCTGCAGACCACCGTGCGGGTGGTGCTGCCCCAGTTGCTGCCGGCGATCCTCGGCGGGGTGGCCCAGGGCTACAGCCGGGCTGTGGGCGAATACGGCTCGGTGGTGATGATCTCCAGCAACGTGCCCTTCAAGGACCTGATCACACCCACCCTGATCATCCAGAAACTCGAGGAGTACGACTTCGAGGCCGCCACCGTGATCGGTTCGGTGATGCTGATCTTTTCCCTGTTCAGCCTGCTGGTGATCAACCTGCTGCAGGTCTGGGGCCAGCGCTACCAGGGTGATTCGGCCTGATGTCCCTCCAGCTTCCCTTGCGTTGATTCATTTCCCATGAGCATCGTTGTTCCCACCCTGGAGACCCCCAGGCCCACGCCCACTCCAGCCAAGCGATCGCGCCGCCAGGGCCTGGACCTGCCGGCCATCCTGATCCCGCTGATCGCCTGCCTCTACGTCGGGGTGGTGATCCTGCTGCCGGCCCTGAGCGTGGTGGCCTCGGCCTTCGCCAAGGGGGTGGGCCCCTTCCTGGAGAACTTCCAGTCCCACGAACTGCTGTCCGCCCTGCGGCTCACCCTGTTCGCCACCGCCGTGGCCGTGCCCTGCAACGTCATCTTCGGCCTGGCGGCGGCCACCGCCATTGCCCGCCGTGAGTTCCGCGGCAAGGCGCTGCTGCTTAGCGTCATCGACCTGCCCTTCTCGATCTCGCCGGTGGTGGTGGGCCTGATGCTGGTGCTGCTCTACAGCCCCACCCATGGCCTGCTGGGGGGTGTCATCGAGAGCCTGGGCTGGAAGATCATTTTCTCCTGGCCTGGGATTGTGCTGGCCACCATCATCGTCACCTTCCCCTTCATGGCCCGGGAGGTGATCCCGTTGCTGGAGGAGGAGGGCTGGGAGCAGGAGGAGGCCGCCCGCACCCTGGGCGCCACCAACTGGCAGGTGTTCTGGAAGGTGACGCTCCCCTCGGTGCGCTGGGCCGCCCTCTACGGCCTGATTCTCACCACGGCCCGGGCCCTGGGCGAGTTCGGAGCCGTGGCGGTGGTCAGCGGCAACATTGAGGGCCTCACCCAAACCCTGCCCCTGTTCGTGGAGGACGCCTACAAGAACTACCAGACCGAGCTGGCCTTCGGCGCGGCAATGGTGCTGGGGGGCGTGGCGATCGTGTCGCTGCTGCTCAAGATCCTGGTGGAGCAGGTTCTGGAGCAGGACAAGAAGGCAAGCCGAATGCCTCTGGACGGCTGATCGGGGCCTGCGAGCAGCCCCCGGGCGGTTCGATCTGGATCGTGCTGTGGGTGATGCCAAGGTCCGCCAGCCGCTGCTGGGCCAGCTGCAGCAGCTCCCCCCCATCCCCGCCGGCGGTGGGCCGGCCCAGGTGGGCCGTGAGCGCCGTGCGGGAGGTGCTCATGCCCCAGACATGCAGATGGTGGACGTTCTCCACGCCGGGCAGGCTGCGCAGGGCCGCCTCCACCGCGGCCAGGTCGATGCCCCGGGGCACGGCATCGAGGGAGGCACTGAGGGCCTCACCCAGCAGCTCCCAGCCGCTCCAGGCCACGGCCAGCCCCACGCCGATGGCGGTGGCGGCATCCAGCCACGGCCAGCCCAACAGCGTCATCAACAGGGCGCTGACCAGCACCGCGGCCGAGACGGCGGCATCGGTGAGCAGGTGCACCACCGCTGCCCGCCGGTTCAGATCGTGATGATGGCCGGCGCCGAACAGCCGGGCCGAGAGCAGGTTCACCACGATGCCGGCCGCCGCCGCCCAGGCCACCGGGCCGCTCACCACCGGCACCGGATCCAGCAGCCGCTGCACCCCCTCGACGATCACCACCCCGGCCGCCATCAGGATCAGGGCTGCGTTCATCAGCGAGGCCAGCTGGGTGCTGCGGCCGTAGCCGTAGGTGAAGCGGGCCGTGGCCGGCCTTGAGCTGAGCTTTTCGGCCCCCCAGCCGAACAGCAGCCCGCCCACGTCACCGAGGTTGTGAATGGCATCACCGATCAGGGCCAGGGAGCCGAAGCCGATGCCGATCGCCAGCTGCAGCCCGGACAGGGCGCTGTTCAGAAGCACCCCCCAGAAGAAGGCCCGGGGCGAACCCTGGGGGTGCTGATGGCCGTGCTCGTGGGCTTGCTTGTGTTGGTGGGAATGGGACGCCATGGAGGCCTCTTAGCAGCGCTGGCCTCGGCTGGCCTTCAGCTCTGGTAGTGGGAATCGAGCCAGCACCGGGGCAGGGCCTCCCCGGAGGGAAAGAACAGGTCGACCTTGGCGTACTCATGGGGATCCTGCATCTCCTCGCCGCCATGGAGCCGGGCCTCGACCCGGGTGTCGAACGGGTTGAACAACTGCTTGACGTTCAACACCTCCACGAGGCTGGCGTCATCGTTGTGGCGTACTTTCAGGAACATCGCCATGCTCCGGTTCTCGATACCTTCAGTCTGGTGCCACGGCGCCGGTAAAGGTAGCGAGCGTGACATTTCTGCCTCCCCGCTGCCTGGCACCCTGCGTTGCATTCCCGTTCCATGGCCCATCACCAGATCCTGATCGTCGGCGGAGGGGCAGCGGGCCTCACCGTGGCCAGCCAGCTCAAGCGGGCGCGGCCGGGCCTGGAGATCGCCATCCTCGAGCCCTCCTCCGACCACTACTACCAACCGGGCTGGACCCTGGTGGGCGCTGGCGTCTTCACCCTGGAGCAGACCCGCCGCTCCGAGGCCGACCTGATTCCCGAGGGGGTGCGTTGGATCCGCGCCGCCGCCGCCGGTTTCGATCCCGTGGCCGGCACCGTGACCAGCACCGACGGCGAAACGCTCCACTACGACGCCCTGGTGGTGGCCACCGGCATCAAGCTCTGCTGGGACCGGATCAAGGGTCTGCCGGAGGCCCTCGGCACGAACGGCATCACCAGCAACTATTCCAAGGATCTGGTCGATTACACCTGGACCACGATCCAGTCCTTCTCCGGCGGCAACGCGATCTTCACCTTCCCGGACACGCCGATCAAGTGCGCCGGGGCGCCCCAGAAGATCATGTACCTGGCCGACGACGTCTTCAAGCGCTCGCCTGCGGTCGCGGCGACCACCCGGGTGATCTACGCCACCGCCACACCGGGGATCTTCGCCATTCCCACCTTCGCCGAACCCCTGCGCCAGGTGGTGGCCCGCCGCGGCATCGAGCCCCACTACCAGCACACCCTCAAGGAAGTGCGCGCCGCCAGCAAGGAGGCGGTCTTCGCCGTCAAGGACGGCGACACGGTGCGGGAGGAGGTGCTCCCCTTCGGGATGCTGCATGTCACCCCGCCGATGGCGGCCCCGGAGGTGGTGGCCACCAGCCCCCTGGCGGTGGCGGGCCCGGGCGGCTGGGTGGACGTGGACAAGTTCACCACCCAGCACGTGCGCCATCCCAACGTCTTCTCCCTCGGTGATGTTTCCTCGCTGCCCAACTCCAAGACCGCTGCCGCCGTGCGGGGCCAGGCGCCGGTGCTGGTGGCCAACCTGCTGGCCCACCTCGATGGCCAGCCCCTGGCCGCCCGCTACGACGGTTATGCCTGCTGTCCGCTGATCACCGGCTATGGGCGCGTGATCATGGCCGAGTTCAACTACGACGCCCAGCCCGTACCCTCCTTCCCCCTCGACCCCACCCAGGAGCGCTGGAGCATGTGGGTGGTGAAGAAGGATGTGCTGCCCTGGATCTACTGGAACCGCATGCTCAAGGGAGCCCCCCACGAGCGGCGCTTCATGCCTGGGGTGGCTGGCTGAGATCGCCGCTGGGCTGCTTGATGTGGCCCAGGCGATCTTCCAGGCCGTGGAGCATCTCCAGGGCGAACATCGGCAGTTCCTGTAGGGCGAACAGGAATTCCTCCCGGTTCATCTCCAGCAGTTGGGTGTCCCGCAGGGCGGTGGCCGTGCCGACGCGTCGATGCTGGTTGTCCACCAGCGCCCCCACCCCGAAGCTGCTGCCAGGGCCGAGGATTTCGCCGTGGTGCTCCTGGCCCCAGTCGATCTCCACCTCGCCATCGACGATCCCGAAGACGGACGCCCCCTCATCACCCGTACGGAAGATCACCTCCCCGGCTGCGAAGCTGCGCAGGTTCTGCTTCTGCGCCAGGAGCCGCATCGTGGTCAGGGCTGCCGCTGGGGAGGGGGAGGTCATGGGGGACTCCTGGATGCGACCACCATGCTGACGCACGGTTAAGGATCAGGTGGTCAAGGGGCTGCCTGTCATGGCCACCGGGGAGGGCGTCACGTCCCAGATCCGTTCGGCGTACTCCCCGATGGCCCGATCGGAGGAGAAGAAGCCGCTGCGGGCGGTGTTCAGCAGGGCCATCAGATTCCAGCGGTTGCGGTCGGCCCAGGTGGCGTTGATGGCGTCCTGGGCCCGGAGGTAATCGCTGAAATCAGCCAGCACGAAGAACGGATCGCCCCCCCGCAGCTGGTCCGTCAGGGGCCGGAACCGGTCGCTGTCCCCCTGGCTGAAGTGTCCCCGATCGATCAGCTCGAACACCTCCGCCAGCAGCGGATCGCCACCCAGCCACTCCCAGGGCCGATAGTGACCGCGCAGTTGGCCGATCTCCTCGGTGGTGCGGCCGAAGAGGAAGAAGTTGTCGGCCCCCACCTGCTCGCGGATTTCCACGTTCGCCCCATCGAGGGTGCCGATGGTGAGGGCGCCGTTCATCATGAATTTCATGTTGCCGGTGCCGGAGGCTTCCAGGCCGGCGGTGGAGATCTGCTCGGAGAGGTCGGCGGCGGGGTAGACGCGCTCACCGAGCTTGACGTTGTAATCGGCCAGGAAGATGACACGCAGGCGTCCGTCCATGTCGGGGTCGGCGTTCACCACATCGGCGATGCCGTTGATGAAACGGATGATCAGCTTGGCCATGGCATAGCCCGGGGCGGCCTTGCCGCCGAAGATCACGGTGCGGGGGGCGAGGCCATCGGCGCGTCCGTTCTTGATGCGCAGGTACTGGGCAATCACCTGGAGGGCGTTGAGGTGCTGGCGCTTGTACTCGTGGATGCGCTTCACCTGCACGTCGAAGAGGCTTTCGGGGTCGACGCTCAAGGCCTGCTGCCGGTGGATGTAGCCGGCCAGGCGTTGCTTGGCGGTCCGCTTGCACTGGGCCCAGCGTTCCAGGAAGGCCCCGTCCCGCTGGAACTCCTCCAGGCGGCGGAGGCTCTGGGGTTGGGCCAGCCAGTCGGCGCCGATGCTGTCGCAGAGCAGGGCATGCAGGGCCGGATTGGCCAGGGCCAGCCAGCGCCTGGGGGTGACGCCATTGGTGACGTTGGTGAACTTCTCGGGCCAGAGGGCGGCGAACTCGGGGAACAGGTCCTGCTTGACCAGGGCGCTGTGCAGGGCGGCGACGCCGTTGACGTGGTGGGAGCCGACGGTGGCGAGGTGGGCCATGCGCACGGCCTTGTCCCCGGCTTCATCGATGATCGACAGGCGGCGCAGCACGGCGTCGTTGCCGGGGTGCCTGAGGCGCACCTGCTGCAGAAAGCGGTGGTTGATCTCGAAGATCAGCTCCAGGTGGCGGGGCAGCAGGGAGCCGAAGAGATCGAGGCCCCACGTCTCGAGGGCTTCCGGCAGCAGGGTGTGGTTGGTGTAGGAGAGGCAGGCGGTGGTGATGGCCCAGGCGGCGTCCCACTCCAGGTGCTTGTCGTCGAGCAGCAGCCGCATCAGTTCGGCGACGGCGATCGAGGGGTGGGTGTCGTTGAGCTGGACGGCCCAGTGCTGGGGAAACTCCTGGATGGGAAGGCCGCGGGCCTCGAGGCTGCGGACCATGTCCTGCAGCGAGCAGCTGACGAAGAAGTGCTGCTGCATCAGGCGCAGGCGCCGTCCGGCATCGGTGCCGTCGTTGGGATAGAGCACCTTGGAGAGGGTCTCCGAGCCCACCTTCCTTTCGACGGCGCCGTAGAAATCGCCGCTGTTGAAGGTCTGGAAGTCGAAGGATTCGCAGGCCTCGGCTCGCCAGAGCCGCAGCCGGTCGCAGGTGTTGACCCGGTAGCCCAGCACCGGCACGTCGTGGGGAATGCCGATGGCCTGTTCGCCCGGGACCCAGCGCACCCGGTAGGTGCCGTGGTCGTCGCGGTAGCTCTCGGTGTGGCCGCCGAAGCCCACCACACAGGCCTTCTCCGGTTGAACGATTTCCCAGGGCCAGCCGCCCTTGAGCCATTTGTCGGTGATCTCCACCTGCCAGCCGTCGCGGATGAGCTGGTCGAAGATGCCGAATTCGTAGCGGATGCCGTAGCCGGTGGCGGGGATCTCGAGCGAGGCGAGGGATTCGAGGAAGCAGGCGGCCAGGCGACCCAGACCGCCGTTGCCCAGGCCCGGCTCCTCCTCCACGTCGAGGATTTCCTCGATGTCATTGATGCCGAACAGCCGCAGGGCCTCGGCGGCCTCCTCCTGGATGCCGAGCATCAGCAGGTTGTTGCCGAGCTGGGGGCCGATCAGGAACTCGGCCGAGAGGTAGGCCACCACCCGGGTCGGGCTGGCCAGGATGGCGTCGAGACCCGCCAGGTAGCGGGTCATCAGCCGGTCACGCACGGCGTAGCTGAGCGCCATGTAGAGGTCGTGGCGGTCGGCTTCCTGCACCCGCCGGCCCAGGGAATAGAAGAGGTGCTCGATGAGGCCGTCGAGCAGATCCTTCGCCGCCAGGCCGTTGCGCTGGGGATCGGCATAGGTGCCGGGCTCGGGGAGGCCCATCACGGGGGCGAGGGTGCTGGTCATGGCTGGACGGTCATGGGCACAGACTCACCCTCACCAGCAATGGTTAAGACCCGGGGGAAGCGGCATCAACGTTGGCTTGGGAAGATGGAAGGGCTTGCCGGCGATCCATTCCCGACCCTGAAGCCCAGCCCGGGGTGGCCAGCACTCCGTCCTCCAGCCCCGGGGCGTCCTGCCCGCGGGAGGGCTCGGTGCTGATCTGTGGCCTCGGATCCCTGGGCCAGGCCTGCCTGCTGCGCCTGCTGCCCTTCGACGTGCCGCTGCGCTGTCTGGATCGGGAGCGGCCGGACTGGCGCGATCCCCGCCTGGAGGAGCGCTTCGGATCCACGCTGGTGCTCGGGGACATGCGCCTGCCCCATGTGCTCTCCCAGGCCGGGGTCGAGACGGCCCGCGCCGTGCTGCTGCTCAGCACCGAGAGCACGGTGAACGTGGAGGCGGCCCTGCAGGTGCGGTTGCTCAATCCCTCGGCCGACCTGGTGGTGCGCTCCTCCGGCCAGCTGGCCAGCCTGGGGGCCCTGCTCGAGGAGCGCCTGCCCGGGGTGGCCGTCGTCGATCCCCTGCTGCTCACGGCCGGGGCGATCACCGAGGCCCTGCGGCCCGGTGACCAGGAGGCCTGCTTCCGGGTGGATGGCCAGTCCTACCTGGTGGTGGAGGGAAACGACCCGGCCCGCCGGCAGCAACGCAGCCTGCGCCAGGACGGCCCGGGTCTGGCCCGGCCCCTGCAGGTGGTGCCGATGGGCTCGCACCACCACCGTTCGGCGGACGCTGTCCCCGCCACGACGGCCAGGGGCCGGTGGCTGGCCCTGCGTCGCGGCCTGGGGGCTCCGCTGCGCCTGTGGCGCCATTGCAGCCGGCTGCAGCAGGCCGGGTTGCTGGCGATCCTGGCGTTGCTGGCCCTGGGTCTGGCCCTGTTCTCCGCCGGTGGCGGCTGGAGGCAGGGGGTGTTCGTCACCCTGGCGCTGCTGCTCGGGGAGTTCGTCGATCCGGTGAATGTGCTGCTGCCCCCGGGGGACGGCATCGCGGCGGCGGCCCCCTGGCTGATCGGCGTCACCCTGCTGTATTCCCTGGTGGGGACGCTGCTCACCTCCGCCCTGGTGGCGGTGATCCTGGAACGGTTGCTGCGGGAGCGTTTCGGACTGGGCCATCCCGGCCGTTTCCGGCGTGGCAGCCGCTGGATCCTGCTGGCCGAAGGGGACGAACTCGCCGTGCGGGTCGCCGACAATCTGGTCAGGGATGGCCTGCAGGTGCTGCGGATCGATACGCGCCCGGTGCAGCCGCTGCACCGCTCGGGGATGGTGGTCTTCCATCGCTGGGAAGCCGCCCTCGCCGCCCTGCAGCACTGCCGGCTGGAGGGGATCGGCCTGCTCTCCGTCGATCTGCTCGCCAACCTGCAGGAGACCTTCCAGCTGCAGAAGTCGTGGCCCGAGGCCCGTTACGTGATCCTTTCCCATGCCGTCGAGGCGGCCGAACAACTGGGCGACCTGCTCGGCGGCATGGCGGTGATCTCCAGCATGGATCTGGTGGCGGATGCGGTCGTGGCCACGGCCTTCGGCGAACGGGTGGAGGAGATCTGCCGCATCGATGGGGCCAACCATCTGCTGGTGCGCTACCGGATTCAGCAGGGCGATGCCCTGTGGGGTCTGAACCTCTCCAGGGTGGAGCAGGGCTACGGAGTCACCACCATCCACCTGCTGCGTCCCGGACGGAGTTCCCCCCTGGTGTTGCCCTCCCTGGATCTGGTGCTGGCGGCGGGGGATCAACTGGTGGTGCTGGCCACCCTGGCCCAGCTGCGCCGGATCGAACTGGGCTGTCCCGTTCCGCCCGCCTGGCGCCTGCGCCTGCAGGGCTCCCCCAGGGAGGAAGGTCGCTTCGAGGCGCTGCAGTCCCTGGCCCGGCATCTGGGCGGCGCCCCCGGGACGATGGCCCCCCTGCTCGATGGGGCGGAGCACCTCACCCCGGCCCTCGACCGCGAACTGGCCGAGCAGCTGGCGGAGGAGTTGCGCCGGCAGGGCCTCCACTGCACAGTGGAAGCCGTGGCCGTGGGTGAAGCTGTAGCCACCGAGGGCCCGCGGCCATGAAGGAACCCACACCTGCCCCGGCCCTCTGGCTGCTCGACACCTTGCGGGCCCTCAGGGCCACCCTGGAGCGCATCGAGGTGGAGGAAGCGGCCTGCCTGAAGGCCATTCACCCCGACTACCGGGCCAGTGCCCGCAACCTGCTGCATTTCATTTCCTTCCACCGCCATGCCCATCCGGGCCTGCCGAAGGCGCTGCGGCAACGGGGGCTCTGCGCGCTCACCGATTGCGATGCCCACCTGCTGGCCAGTCTGGAGGCGGTGATCACCGCCCTTGAGGCGCTCGAAGGTCTGGGCCCCTCGGCGGCGCCGACGCAGTCACAGCCGGGCGGCCCCGAGGTGCTGGAGCAGCATTGCGACCGGTTGTTCGGAGCCCTGGCCGCCGCGGGGGTCGCCGGAATCATGGTCACGCTGCCGGCGGAGGCGGCCGAGCGCCCCGCCCTGGTCGCGGATCTGCTGACGGCGGGGATGACCATCGCCCGCATCAATTGCGCCCATGACGACCCCGAGGTCTGGGGCCGGATGGTGGAGGCGCTCAGAGCGGCCCGGGTGGCCACCGGCCGCCCCTGTGCGATCGCCATGGACCTGGCGGGCCCGAAGCTGCGCACCGGCCAGCTGGCCCCCCAGCCCGCGGTGATCCGCGCCCGTCCCCCCCGCGACCGGATGGGGCGGCCCACCCAACCGGTGCGGATCCTGGCGGTGTCGCCGGGATCCTTGCCCCGGCCGCAGGACACGGACGCCGTGCTGCTGCCGGCGCGACTGTCGAGGGCGAAGCGGCTGAAGCAGGGGGATCGCCTGCAGGGGCGGGATGCCTCCGGCCGCCGCCGCAGCCTCCAGGTGGTTCGACGTGGCCCCGATGGGGTTCTGATGCTGCAGGCCGACAGGACCTGCCATTTCACGGCCGGCCTGGTGTTCCGCCAGCGGCACGGCAAAGCCCGGCTGCGCGTGGGTCCGCTGGCGCCGGTGAGTGGCGAACGGCTGCTGCGTCCGGGTGACGTCCTCCGCCTGACGCCGGAGCCGGACCAGGGCGGCGCCACGCTCCCCTGCACCCTGCCGGATGTCTTCGTCGATCTTTGCCTCGGCGAACGGGTGCTCTTCGACGATGGCCGCATCGGTGCCGTGATCCGTGGGGTGTCCGCCCAGGAGGTGGTGGTGGAGGTCACCACGGCCCAGGCCAGGGGCAGCAAGCTCCGCTCCGACAAGGGGATCAATTTCCCCGACAGCGGCCTGCGCACGCCGGCCCTGACCGCCAAGGACATCGAGGACCTGGGGTTCGTGACGCAGCACGCCGACATGGTCAGTTATTCCTTCGTGCACCGGGAGTCCGACATCCAGACCCTGCGCCAGTGCCTGGAGGACCGGGGCCGGGGCGATCTGGCGGTGGTGCTGAAGATCGAAACCCGCCAGGCCTTTCTGAACCTGCCCGGGCTGCTGCTGGCGGCCATGGCCCACGGCGCCCCGGTGGGCGTGATGATCGCCCGGGGCGATCTGGCGATCGAGTGCGGCTGGGAGGCCCTGGCACCGATTCAGGAGGAGATTCTGCGCATCTGCGCCGCAGCGCATGTGCCCTGCATCTGGGCCACCGAGGTGCTCGACACCCTGGCCCAGCACGGCCATCCCACCCGCGCCGAGATCACCGATGCGGCCATGGGGGCCCGGGCCGACGCGGTGATGCTCAACAAGGGACCCAACATCACGGCCACCGTGAAGGTGCTGGAGGCGATCGTGGCCCGCAGCGCCAGCGACCGGAGCGATCGCAACGTGCCTCTGATCACCTGCCTGTCGTTCCGGAGCAACTGTGAACCCGACGACCCGCTGCCGTGAGCCCGCCCAGGGGAATCAGGGCAAACGCTTCAGCCCGTGGAGTCGTCGAAGAGGGAACTGCGGGTGAATTTGAGGCCTTTCCAGATCTTCTTGATTTTCTCGTAGGCCTCGTCCTGGCTCATCTTGCCGTTGGCCTGCAGGCCGACGATCAACCCCACCTGGTCGGCGAAGGATTCCAGGTTCTGGTGAAACATCAGCCGCTCCGGGCTCCAGTCGCTGCCCCGATAGCTGCTGTGGGCCTCCATGGGCGATTGGACATCCCTTTCCGGCCGGCCGAGTTCGGGATTCAGCGGTCCCGTGGTGGGCGGGTTGGTCAACGAATCGTGAAGAGGAGTAGATAAGGTTAGCCAGCCAGCCTTAAGAGCCCGTAAAGACCAGGGGTGCCGCCAAAACCCCCGCCACGCCTGCCATACCCACCATCGAGCCGTTGCGGTTGAATCGTGGCAACAACCGGAAGTCCCGTGGTGCGACTCACCCCAGGGGCGCTGAGTTCCCAGCGCCTGGAGCAGCGTCCGGCGGGCCTTCCCACCCACCTTTACGTCCATGGCGGGCTCGGGCCCACCCGGGCCGATGCGGTGCTGTTCCTGGATTCCGGGCCGGTGCGGACCCCTGCCCCCGCCATCGAGCGGCTGGCCAGCCTGCGCCAGGCCGGCACCCCCCTGTGGCTGCGCCTGCAGGGGCTGGGCGATCGCCGCTACATCCAGCAGCTGCTCGATCGCCTCGAGGTGCCGGCGGTGTTGCTGGCCCCCCTGCTGGAGGTGCCCCAGCGCCCCCAGGTGAACGGACTGGAGGATGTGCTGCTGGTCGTGCTGCACCGGCTCAGCTTCGCCAAGGATCCGGCCCATCTGGTCAGCGAGCAGGTGGGCCTGGTGCTGCTGCCCGGCTTGCTGATCACCCTGGAGGAGGGCTGCGGCGGGGATCCCTTCCCGGATCTCACCGAGTGGCTGCTGTCCAAATCGGGGTCCCTGGCCGACCGGGACCTGGACGACATCCTGCACTTCGTCATCGATGACCTGCTGGATGATCTGTTTCCGATGCTGGAGGCGATGTCCCAGCGGCTCGATGCGCTGGAGGAATCCTCCCTGCGCAACCCCCGCCCCCTGATCCTGCGCCGCTCCTACGAATTCAGGAGCAATCTGCGCATCATTCGCACCCTGATCTGGCCCCTGCGGCACCAGATCGGTCTGCTGCTGCGTCAACGGCAACGGCTGCTGGGGGCCGAGGCGCTGGAAGGCTTCCGGGACATGGCCGAGCTCGTCGACCAGCTGTTCGAGGCCTGCGGGTCGCTGCGGGGTCAGTGCGATGCCATCACCCAGTCCTATGCGGCCAGCGTCGGCAACAGGATGAACCAGGTGATGAAGACCCTCACCATCCTCACCAGCATCTTCGCGCCGCTCACGTTCATCGTTGGCGTCTACGGCATGAACTTCGAGAACATGCCCGAGCTGAAGTGGCATTACGGTTACGCCCTTGTCATGCTGCTGATGCTCATGATCGCCGTGCTCCAGGCCTGGTGGCTCTGGCGGCGGGGCTGGTTCCAGGACTGGACCGGGCAGGGCTGAGCTGGAGCTGGAGCCCACAATCTGTCCTTAACCCAACCCCTCGGCTTGCTGGTGCAGGATCGACGCAGCGTTCCTCCTTCGCTGGTCTCGAAACATGGTCCTGAAGCTGTCTGCGACAGTCCAGTCGAGGGGCGTGATGGCCTGCAGCTGTCTTGGTGTCCTGCTTGGGGCCTGGCTGGCGCCGTCGCTGGCACCGCTGCCAGCCCTGGCCCAGGCGGGGACGGCTCCGGTGGTGCGCATCGAAGGCTCCAGCACGGTGTTCCCGATCATGGAAGAGGCCGCCAGGGCCTTCCAGAAGCGCCAGGGAGATCGGCCGGTCAGCATTGCCCTGAAGGAGACGGGCAGCTCGGCCGGCATGCGCAGCTTCTGCCGCGGCGAGATTCCGATCAGCAACTCCTCCCGTCCAATCAGCTCCAAGGAGCTGAAGGCCTGCGCCGCCAAGGGGGTCACCTTCATTGAACTGCCGCTGGCCTTCGACGCCATTTCGGTGGTGGTCCACCCCAGCAACAGCTGGGCCAGCCGCATCAGCACCGCCGAGCTCTCCACCCTGTGGAACCGCCAGGCGCAGGGACGCATCAAGCGCTGGAAGCAGGTGAACGCGGCCTGGCCGGATCGGCCGATCAATCTGTGTGGCCCGGGGGCCGACTCAGGAACGTTTGATTACTTCAACAAGGCGATCAATGGGGATGCTCGAAATTCCCGCACCGATTACACCGCCAGTGAAGACGATAACGTTCTTGTACGTTGTGTTGAGAAAAACCCTCTGGCGCTGGGCTATTTCGGCTTTTCCTACTACCGCGGCCAGGCCGGCAAGCTGAAGGCGCTCGCCGTCACAGGTCCGAAGGGCACCTGGCCCCCAACCATCGAGAACGTGCAGCAGGAGCGCTACGTGCCCCTCTCGAGACCCTTGTTCGTCTACATCAACGACAAGGATCTCAGGAACCGGCCCGAGGTGCGTAGTTTTATCACCTTTACGGTCCAGGGCGGGTTGCGATTCAGTGAGAGGGCTGGCGTGATCCCCCTGCCTCCGGACACCTATCGTGTTGTGGAATCCAAGCTTTACCGCCACTTGATCGGCACCTCCTTCGGGGGTGACCTGCCCATCGGGCTCTCGATCAACGAAGCGATCCGGCGCAGCTTCGAGCAGATCCGTTCGAAATCCCCCCGCTGAGGCCTCCGGGCCCCTCCCATGGCCAGCCCGCACGATGACCACCCGTTCAGCAACGGAGCGTTCGCCGTCGATCTGATCGCTCGGTTCACCGACAAGCTGGTGTCCCTTCAGGGGCCGGTGCTGGCCGACAGCGACCCCGAACCCCTGCATCAGATGCGGGTGGCGCTGCGGCGGTTGCGCACCTGCCTGCACCAGTTCGCCCCCGCCCTGCAGTTGCCCAGGGCCGTCGCGGACCCCCGACTGGCCAAGACGGTGCGGCGGCTCGGCATGGCGCGGGACCTGGATGTGCTCAGGGAGCGGCTGGAGAAGGATCTGATGCCCGAGCTGCCCGAGGCGGAGCGGAAGGCCCTCAAGCCGGTGTTGAAACAGCTGCGGCGCGAGCGGGCCCTGGCCTATGAGCAGGTGGTCTCCACCCTGCAGAGCGGCGGCTATCTGAAGCTGCTGTCCCAGCTGCAGGGTTGGCTGCGCCATCCCGATCTCACGCCGCTGGGGGAATTGCCGCTGCTGGGCTGGACCCTGGAGTGGCAGGCCCCGATGATCGCCGGGCTGTTCCTGCACCCCGGCTGGTTCATCCTCGAGCAGGAGGGGGACATGGAACGGGTCCACGACCTGCGCAAGCGGCTCAAGACGGCCCGTTACGGACTGGAGAACCTCGGGGCCGTCACCGGCTCGCGCTGCCGGCAGTGGGTGGTGGAACTGAGGGACCTGCAGGAGCTGCTGGGGGAACTCAACGATCTCCATGTTCTGGAAAGGGCGATCGATGACCAGTTGCCGTCCGGACTGGCCGGAAGCCTGCCGGCCCTGGAGGCCCTGCTGCGCCGCAGGGCCCAGGGCTGCTGGGAGCAGTGGCGGCAGCGGGCCGAGGCGCTCATGCTCCCCGAACGGCGCCGCAGCCTGTCGATGGCCCTGTGGCTCGAGCGACGCTCCGACAGCCACCTTGACGCGGCCCAGCCGGCCCTGGCCTTACCTAGCCCTTAACCAAAGCACTACCAGCTCTTTGCTCGTTTGCAGCGTGTTGCTGCATACAGTTGCATGCATCCGACGCGCTTTTCTCAATGGTATTCACGCCCTCCCGTGAATCCGGCAGCAAGGATGGATTCCGCGACCTGCTTGAGGCCAATTACCAGAAACGCAGCCTGGTTCATGTCAGTGCCGGCAGCAATGTGCCGCTGCTGAAGAACAACGTCTGGCTCGTTGTTCGCGGCATGGTGAAACTCAGTGCCATCACGATTCACGGTGACGACATGCTGCTTGGGCTGGCCGGCCCCAACGAACCCTTCGGCGATCCCCTCAACGGTGTCGAGGCCTATGCCGCCACCACCCTGGTCGACACCGACCTGCTTTGCCTGAGCTGCACCGAGATCCGCCAGGACGGGACCCTGGCCGTGGCCATGCTGGAGGCCCTCGGCCAGCGCATTCAGCAGAGCCAGGCCCTGCTGGCCCTGATGGGGCTCAAGCGCGTCGATGAGCGTGTGCGTGGGTTTCTCGAACTCCTGGCCAGCGAGTACGGCCAACCCTGCGAGTCGGGCCTGCGCCTCAACCTGCGCCTGACCCACCAGGAGGTGGCCAGCGCCCTGGCCACCACCCGCGTCACCGTCACCCGCGTGATCGGCGCCCTGCGCGATGAGGGCTGGTTGCAGCTCGACGGCCAACGCCGCCTGGTGGTCAGCTATCTCCCACGTCGTTGAGACAGTTCTGGGGTCTGCCCCCCGCAGACCCTGATAATGCCGGGATGCATCCCCCCCTCCTGGTTGTCGAGGACGACGACACGATCCGCGAGACCATCCGGGACGTCCTTGTCTTGGAGGGGTTCGCGGTCACAGCCTGCGGCAATGGCCGAGAAGCCCTGCGCACCCTGCAGGAATGCCCGCCGGGTGAGGAGTTTTCCCTGGTGGTGCTGGATCTGATGCTGCCGGGCCTGGGCGGCCTCGATCTTTGCCGCCAGCTGCGCTTGGCTGGCAACCAGACCCCCATCCTGGTGGTCAGCGCCCGCGACAGCGAGACCGACCGGGTGCTGGGGTTGGAGGTGGGCGCCGACGACTACCTGATCAAGCCCTTTGGCCTGCGGGAACTGGTGGCCCGCTGCCGCGCCCTGATGCGCCGCAGCCGCTCCGTGGAGGTCACCGCCAAGGTGTTCCACCATGCCAACCTCAGCCTCTTCCCTGAGGAATGCCGGGTCACCCGCGATGGCCTCGAGGTGAATCTTTCCCCCAAGGAATACCGGCTGCTGGAGCTGTTCATGCAGAACCCCCGCCGCGTCTGGAGCCGCGACAAGTTGCTCGAGCGGGTCTGGGGTTACGACTACTTCGGTGACAGCAAAACCGTCGATGTGCACATTCGCTGGTTGCGCGAAAAGCTGGAGGCCAATCCTTCGGCCCCCGAGCATCTGATCACCGTCCGGGGCTTCGGCTACCGCTTCGGCTGAATGGGGGTGCTGCTGGCCGGGCTGCTCGGGCTTGCCCTGGGTTGGCTGCTGGGACGCCGCCGCCGCCGCCCCGGCCATGGCCTCTCCGGGCTTTCGTTGCGCCAGCTGCTGCGCTGGATCGGCGAAGCGCCCGATGGCTGGTTGATCCTCGATAAGGCCGATCGCATCCAGTTGATCAACCTGCGGGCTGAACGGCTGCTGGATGTCCCCGGGGCGGGATTGCGCCGTCAGGAACCGCTTGAACATCTCTGCCAGTCCACCGAGCTGCTCGAAGGGATCCGCAACGCCCGCCGACGGGAGCGGCCCCAGCGGCTGGACTGGGAGCCGGGCGACCAGCAACTGGCGGTGGTGGTCCTGCCCGGCGATGGCGGCTGGGTGGCGGTGATGCTCCAGAGCCGTCGGTCGATCGAAGCCCAGCTGGAGCAGCAGGAGCGCTGGGTGAGCGATGTGGCCCACGAACTCAAGACGCCCCTCACGGCCCTGCTGCTGGTGGGCGACAGCCTGTCGGCCCACGTCAATGACGCCAATGCGGTGCTGGTCGAACGGCTGCAGCGGGAACTGCTGCGGCTGCAACGGCTCGTCGGTGATCTGTTGGAACTGTCCCGGCTGGAGAACTCCCTGCCGGAAGGGATTCGCCTGCGCAGCCGCGTCGATCTGTCCCAGCTGGTGCAACAGGTGTGGCTGGGTCTGCGCCCCCTGGCCGAGCGCCGCGGCATTCGCCTGGAGCTGGCGGCCGAGTCCCCCCTGGGCGTGATGGGCGATGTCTCGCGGCTGCACCGGGCCGTCCTCAACCTGCTCGACAACGCCCTGCGCTACAGCCCGGACGGGGGCACGCTGCGGGTGGAGATCGAAGTGACGGCGGGGTGGTGCCTGCTGACCATCCGCGACGAGGGCCCGGGCCTGAGTGAGGACGACCTGGAGCACATGTTCGAGCGCTTCTACCGCGGTGATCCCTCCCGGGTGCGCAGCGACCGGGGCGGCAGCGGCCTGGGTCTGGCAATCGTCCAGCAGATCGCCGTCACCCACGGCGGACGCATCCAGGCCGCCAACCACCCAGAGGGTGGCGCCGTGATGGAACTGCTGCTGCCGGCCAGCGCCTGAGATGGCGGACGCTTTCCCCATGGCGGCAGGACGGATGGCGGCGGTGGCCGATCCGGTCATCGCCCAGGTGGGCGCCCTGATGCGCCAGCGCCCGCAAGCCCTCTCCCTGGCCCAGGGCATGGTGGCCTGGGCGCCACCGCCGGGGGTGGGCCGGGCCGTGACCCTGGCCCTCGCCCAGACGGATCGGCGCCTCGATCGCTATGGGCCGGTGCAGGGGGAGCCGGAGTTGCTGGAGGCCGTGCGCCGGGAGCTCAGCGAGGGGCGCGGCCTGGATCTGGAGGGCAGCGAGCTGCTGGTGACGGCGGGCAGCAACATGGCCTTCAACGCCATCGCCCAGGTGCTCTGCGACCCCGGCGACGAGGTGCTGCTGCCGCTGCCGTTCTATTTCAACCACGCCATGGCGATCCGCCTGGCCGGTGGGGTGCCCGTGCCGGTGGCGGCGGGGCTGGTGCCCGATCCCGACCGGCTGGCGGCGG
This sequence comes from Cyanobium sp. Cruz CV13-4-11, assembly GCF_024346055.1. GTDB lineage: Bacteria > Cyanobacteriota > Cyanobacteriia > PCC-6307 > Cyanobiaceae > Cyanobium. Next base: position 15,700 of record NZ_JAGQCH010000023.1, on the reverse strand, counting down.
CGATCACCCCCCGCAGCCGCGCCATCGTGACGATCTCCCCCAGCAACCCCAGCGGCCTGGTGACCCCGCCGGAGGTGCTGGCGGCCATCAACGCCCTGTGCCACCGCCACGGGCTGGTCCATGTGAGCGACGAGGCCTATGCCGATTTCGTCCATGGGTCGGTGCCCCATGCAAGTCCTGGCCGGTTGCCGGGCAGCGGCGGCCACACGGTGTCCCTGTTCTCTCTGTCCAAGGCCTACGGCATGGCGGGCTGGCGGGTGGGCTACGCGGCGGTGCCCCGCCAGCTGATGGGTGCCCTGGCCAAGGTTCAGGACACGGTGCTGATCTGTCCGCCCCAGGTGAGCCAGCGGGCGGCGCTGGCGGCCCTGGAGGCCGGACCCGCCTGGAGCCGCCCCCATGTCCAGGCCCTCGGCCAGCGGCGCCGGCAGTTGCTCGCCGCGGTGGCGGCGGCCCGGGACGGCGGCCTGGCGGTGGAGCTGCTGGGTCCCCCGGATGGGGCCTTCTATGGCCTGCTGCGCTTCCCCTGTGCCCTGGATGGGGAGTCACTGATGCGGCACCTGGTGCTGGAGCACGGGGTGGCGGCCCTGCCCGGCGATAGCTTCGGCCTGCCGCCGGCCAACGGGCTGGGCCTGCTGCGGCTCAGCTACGGCATGCTCGAAGCCCCGGATCTGGAGGAGGCCCTGCGGCGCCTGTTCCAGGCTCTGGGGCCGTTCAGGGGGTCGCGCTGACCGTTTTGCTGTTGCCCGCGGCGGCCAGCATCCAGAAGGCCGTCCCCTCTGGCCAAAGCAGCAGCAGCTTGCCTGCGGACACGACGGCGAGGGGATCACTGAAGGGCAGCCCGGCGGCGCGTGCCTTGGCCAGGGGCAACCGCCGCCATTCCAGGCCGTCCGCCGGCACGGCCATCCCGTCGGGAGACTCCCCTGTGGCCGTGGCCTGCTCCCACAGACCCGCCAGGGCCGTGGCTTCGGACGGCTCGACGGGCCGGGCCTGCAGGGCCAGGGCGAGCAACCTGGTGGCCGCAGTGGGTTCCGCGCCGGCCCTGGAGAGGGGACGGTCCTGGGCGGCCCCCCGCTCCGCCGCCGTGGCGGTCGTCGCCATCCGGTCCTGGGACCTGGTGGGGCGGGCGTCGTTGCCACGCCGGCCGCTGGCCGCCCCGGCGCGGGGCTCGGCCGGCAGATCCGTCGGCGGTGGCGGCGGCAGGGTGCTGAGGGAAGGCAGGGCCAGCAGGGGCAAGGACGGCTCCCGGGCCTGCTGGCGGCTGAAGCGCAGCAGCTCGGGGGTGTCGTCCGCCGGGACGGCGGCTCTGCTGGCCACCGGCCGCTGGGAGGGGCGCAGGGCCGGCAGCAGCAGCAGCCCGTTCAGGGCCAGGGCCACCAGCAGGGGCAGCTGGAGATGGCGCCAATGGGGGAAGGACAGGCTGACTTTCATGGCAGTTGCAGTTCCAGGGGCAGCTCCGAGCGGCCCAGCTGCCCCATCAGCCGCTGCACCAGCCCCCAGGGCACGTCACGGTCGGGAACCAACCGCAGGGTGGGACGGCCCGGGCCGGCGTTGAGCCGTTGCAGCACGCCGACCAGCTGGCCGCTGGGGACCGGCTGGTTCCACAGCCGCACCTGCCCGTCGGCGGCCAGGTGCAGGCTGACGATCCCCTGGCTGGCCGGCCGCTGGGCCAGCCGCTGGGGAACCAGGATCAGCGCCAGGGTCAGCAGGGCCAGTCCCGTGGCCATCGCCCCCAGGGCCAGGGCGTCCAGCGATGGCAACCAGGGCCCGTTGGGGTCGGTTTCGGTGTTCATGGCGCCTTGCCCGGCAAGGCCAGCACCACCGGCCGGGGACTGAGCGCGCGCAGCTGGGCCAGGGAGCGGCTCACCTGCCCCAGCGGCAGCGTGCCGGCCGGCAGGAAGCGGATCTCGGTGCTGTCCGGCTGCGAAGCCAGCAGGTCCGCCAGCCGGCCGCGCGACACCGGCTCCCCATTGACGAACCAGCGATCCTCTGCCGCCTGCACGATCCACAGGGCCCCGCTGAGGGCCTCCCCGCCCTGGGGGCGCAGCCGCGGCTGGCGTTCCCGGGCCAGGTCCGCCAGGGCCGCGACCGATCCGCAGAGCAGTAGGGTCAGCCCTACCAGAGAGGCAAGGGCGTAGGTCATGCCGGGGGGGCCCAGGCATGGCCGAGGCGCTGCAGCCGCAGGCACTGGCTACGCCGCAGCCATTGGTTGGCGACCAGGCTCGTGCTGGCGATCAGGCTGACGATCAGCCCGATGGCCGTGCTCAGCAGCACCTGGCCGAACCCGGCCAGGTTGGCGCCCGCCGGCAGCAGCAACTGGGGGCCGAGGCTGGCGAGCACCTGCATCAGGCCGAGCACGGTACCCACCAGCCCCAGCAACGGGGCCAGCACGACGGCGGCCTGCAGCAGCGGCTCCCCGAAGCGCATCTCCAGGTCCCAATCCTCCAGCTTCCGCCCCGCGGCAGACGCCCCCTGCTCCGCCAGCAGCCGCTCCCATTGCTGCCGGCGGGAGGCGCGGCTGCGCCACCACTGCCACCAGTAGCGGCCCCGGTCGAGGGCCACGGTGACCACGGCGATGGAGAGCAGCAGCAGCAGCAGGGCGACGGGCCCATTGATCCCGGGGATCGGTGTCTTCACCCCTGGCGACGTTCCATGGCTGAAACCGATCGTATGGGTCGGTGTCGCCGGCGCGACGTGCCCCAGCTGCTTGACAGTCTTCGGCGCGCGAACGCTGTCTAAGGTGCCCATGGACCGGATCCACAGGGAGCACCATGAGCCCCATCCACGCCGATAACAGCCTCAGCATCGGGCAGACCCCGCTGGTGGAGTTGCATCGCGTCACGGAGGGATGCGGGGCGAGGGTGCTCGCCAAGATCGAGGGCCGCAACCCGGCCTATTCGGTCAAGTGCCGCATCGGCGCGGCGATGATCTGGCAGGCGGAAAAGGATGGACTGCTGGGGCCCGGCAAGGAACTGATCGAACCCACCAGCGGCAACACCGGCATCGCCCTGGCGTTCGTGGCGGCCTCCCGGGGCATCCCCCTCACCCTCACGATGCCGGAGACGATGAGCCTGGAGCGGCGCAAGCTGCTCACGGCCTACGGCGCCAACCTGGTCCTCACCGACGGTCGGCTCGGCATGGGCGGGGCGATCGGCGCGGCCCGGGAGCTGGCCGAATCCGATCCGGACCGCTGGGTGATGCTGCAGCAGTTCATGAACCCGGCCAATCCCCGCATCCACCACGACACCACAGGGCCGGAAATCTGGCAGGACACCGATGGTGTTGTGGATGCCTTGGTCGCGGGCGTGGGCACCGGCGGCACCATCACCGGCGTCAGCCGCTACATCAAGACCACCCTCGGCAAGCCCCTGGTGTCGGTGGCGGTGGAGCCGCTCAACAGCCCCGTGATCCGCCAGACCATCGCCGGCGAGGACCTCAGGCCCGGCCCCCACAAGATCCAGGGCATCGGCGCCGGATTCGTGCCCGCCAACCTGGATCTCAGTCTGGTCGATCGGGTCGAGGCGGTCAGCGACGAGGAGGCGGTGACGATGGCCCGCCGCCTGATGAAGGAGGAGGGGATCCTGGCCGGCATCTCCTGCGGGGCCGCCACCGTGGCTGCCCTGCGGCTGGCCAGGGAGGAGGCCTTCGCGGGCCGCACGATCGTGGTGGTGCTGCCCGATTCCGGTGAGCGCTACCTCAGCTCGGTTCTGTTCGAGGGCATGTTCAACGAACGGGGCCTGGCTGCCGTTTGACCCCTTTCGAGGCCATCGCCGATGAGTTATCTGCGCCAGATCATGCAGCGGCTCCACGACCGCTCCACCCCGTTGCCGACGGCGGAGCGGGGGGAGTCCCAGGGCCGGCTTGAAGAGCATCTGGCCCTCTACGGCGCAAGGCTTGAGGCCTGCAGCGACGCCATGCTCCTGTACGAGGCTGCCTGGCTGGATCAGCACATCGAAACCCTCGAACTCTGTGGCAGCCAGCCCACCATGCTGGCCAGTGCCGGTGGCGGCGAACGGGTCGAAGCGCTGCTGCAGGAAAGCCTGTGCTTTCGCCAGCGTCTCGAGCTCTGCCGGCGGCAGCGGGGGTTGGGAGGCGATGGAGTGCGGGCCGCCGTCGTGGCCAGTGAGCACGCCTGGGAACTCACCGATCCCGCCCTGCGGCGGGCGTGGGGTTTTCCCGTGGAGCCACCATCCGCCTGAGGCGGCACTGTGCCCGCTCGCGCACGCTGTGCGCCTCGATACACCCCCCAGGTCCAGGCTCCCCAAGGATTTCCTGCGATTCCTGCTGCGGCGCCATGGCGAGCTTCACGATCAGTCTGGAAGGGGGCAAGACCTTCACCTGCCCTGACGACACCTACATCCTCGATGCGGCCGAGGAGCAGGGCATCGATCTGCCCTACTCCTGCCGGGCCGGAGCCTGCAGCACCTGTGCCGGCAAGATCCTCTCCGGCAGCGTCGACCAGTCCGACCAGAGCTTCCTGGACGATGAGCAGATCGGCGAAGGCTTCGCCCTGCTCTGCGTCAGCTACCCCCTCTCCGACTGCACCATCAAGCCGGGCGTCGAAGAGGATCTCTGAGCCGCGCCGCTGATCAGCCGGGCATGGTGACGAACTCCTCGGCCACCGAGGGGTGCAGCGCCATGGTGCGGTCGAAGTCGGCCTTGGTGGCCCCCATGCCGATGGCGATCGCCGCCATCTGAATGATTTCGGCGCTGTGCTCGCCCACCATGTGGCAGCCCACCACCTTGTTGGTGGCGGTCTCCACGATCAGTTTCAGCAGCACCCGGGGGCCACGGGCCGGCAGGGCCTGGGCCATGGGCCGGAAGCGGGCCCGGTGGACGCGAATGCCGTCGGCTCCGAAGCGTTCGATCGCCGCTTCCTCACTCAGCCCCACCCCGGCCAGTTCCGGCTGGCTGAACACGGCACTGGCGACCAGGTCGTGGTTCACCTGGCGGGGCTTGTTCCCGTAGACGGTGTCGGAGAAGGCGCGGCCTTCATCCACCGCCACCGGCGTCAGGTTGACCCGGTCGGTCACGTCGCCGACCGCATGGATGTGGGGCACGTTGGTGGTCTGGTCGGCATCCACCGGGATGCGGTGGCCTTCCACCGCCACCCCGGCGCACTCCAGCTGCAGCCCCTCGAGGAAGGGCCGGCGGCCCGTGGCCAGCAGCACGCCGCCGCAGGGGAGCACCTCACCGCTCTGGGTGACGAGCTCCAGGGCTCCGGGCCTGCCGGTGATGGCGGCGGGGCTGTGGGCGAAGCGGATCTCGATGCCTTCAGCCTCCATGGCCTCCTGCACCGCACTGGAGGCCTCCCGATCGAAGCCCCGCAGCAGGTGATCCCCCCGCACCAGCAGGGTCACCGCCACTCCCAGGCCATGCAGGATGCAGGCGAATTCGCAGGCGATGAAGCCCGCCCCCACCACCACCACCCGGTCCGGGAAGCGCTCCTGCAGGAACATGTCGTCGCTCACCCAGCCCAGCTCGGCCCCGGGGAACGCTGGCCGGTGCGGGCGGCCGCCGGCGGCGATCAGGATCCGTTCCCCCCGGAGTCGACGGGTATCCTCGGAGCCCTGGACCACGTCGATGTGGTGGGGATCGGCGAACCGGCCCCAGCCCCGCACCAGCGCGACGCCCGCCTTCTCCAGCAGGCTGATGTGGAGCTCGTTGAGCCGGTCCACCTCGCGGCGGACATTGGCGAGCAGCACCGAGGCGTCGGGCCGGAAGCCATCCAGCTGCCAGCCGTAGCTGGCCGCATCGGCCAGCAGGTGGCGGTAGGCCGAGCCGTAGACGAGCAGTTTCTTGGGAACGCAGCCGCGGATCACGCAGGTGCCCCCCACCCGGTCGCCCTCCACGATCGCCACCGAAGCCCCGTAGGAGGCCGCCCGCTTGGCGGCGGCCAGGCCACCGGAGCCTGCCCCCAGCACGATCAGATCGAAGCAGTCGCTCATGGCAGCAGGGCGTCGTGGAGCAGGGTGCCATCCAGCATGGCGTCCCGGAGATCGGTGTCCCGCAGGTCGCAGCCGCTCAGGTCGGCGTCGCGCAGATCTGCGCCTCCCATGTTGGTGCCGTAGAGGCAGGCGCCGCGAAGGTCACTGCCCTGCAGCAGGGCCCCCTGCAGCAGGGCGAAGCTGAGGTCGGCCCCCTGGAAATCGGCCCCGCCCAGGTCGGTGCGCTGGTCGAGCCCCCCCCGGAAGTCGGCCTCCACCAGCCGGGCGGCCCGCCAGCGGCTGTGGGCCCCCAGCACCCCCCGCAGGCAACAGCGGTGCATCAGGGCGCCGCCGAAATCGGCCCCCTGCAGCCGGGCCGCCGACAGGTCGGCGTCGTGCCAGAAGGAACTGCTGGCCTTGAGACCGGAGAGGTCGGCCCCCCAGAGCAGAGCCTGCTGGAAGCAGGCGCCCTCCACGTTGGCTTCCGCCAGCCGGGCATGGCCGAAGCGCCCTTCCTTGAAGCAGCCACCGCTCAGGTTGCAGCCGGTGAGATCCAGTGCGACCCCATCGAGATCCCCCAGCCGCAGGCCGGCGAAGTCCCGTCGGCCCCCGGCCAGAGCACGTTTGAGGGCCTCCAGGCCGGCGGGGAGGTCGCCCGGCAGGTCGGCGGGAAGGTCAGAGGATGGCCGCAAGGGCATCGAGTTGCTGGCGGCGGGAGGCGAGCATCAGCTTTCTGGCCTGGGCCAGGAGCTGGAAGACGCCTTTGTCGATCACTTCATAGAACACCAGGCTGCCTTCGGGACGGCGGCGCACCACGCCGGCGATCGTGAGCAGCTTGAGGTGCTTGGACACCAGGGCCTGGCTGAGACCGGTCTTCTCGACGACGGCGGTGACATTCAGCGGTCCCGTACGCAGGGTCTCGAGCACGGTGAGGCGGTTGGGTTCGGAGAACACCTTGAAATAGTCGGCGAGGGATTCCATCGACCGCTCCAGAGCCTCGGATCGTCTAGATGGTACCACGCTGTCGTCTCAAGCCAGTCATGCAGAATCACTAAAGCAGCTTCCTGCGTTACACGGGTCATGTAGTATCACGTTGTCGTTATGACGTGAAGCACGTCGCCCGCCAGATGACAGCCACCCTCTCCTCCGGTGCCGCGGCCCCGTCCGTTGCCGCGCCGGCCGCCCCGCACCTGCGCGAGGACCTGCTGACGCCGCGCTTCTACACGACCCAGATCGCCAAGGCGGCCCGCACGGATCTGGAGCCGCAACGGCCGGCCTTCGACGCGATGCTGGCCGAAATGGAGGCCGACTACAACCGGGAGCATTTCGATCGCAAGGCACCGCTCGACCGGCTCCGGGATCTCAGCCCGGAGGAGAAGCAGGCCTACGAGAGCTACCTGGTGCGCTCCTGCGTGTCGGAGTTCTCCGGCTTCCTGCTGTTCAAGGAGCTCTCCCGCCGGCTCCTCCAGGCGCAGCGTCCCGAGATGGGGCGGCTGTTCCAGCTGATGGCCCGGGATGAGGCCCGCCATGCCGGCTTTCTCAACCGGGCGCTGGTGGCCGAAGGCATCGAGATCGACCTGCCCAGCCTGAGCACCAAGCGGCCGATCACCTGGTTCCCCCTGAGCTGGTTGCTCTACAGCGTCTTCCTGTCGGAAAAGATCGGCTACTGGCGCTACATCCTGATCGACCGCCATCTCAAGGCCCACCCCGACAGCAACGTCGCGCCCCTGTTCGATTTCTTCGAACCCTGGTGCCAGGACGAGAACCGCCATGGCGACATCTTCAACATGCTGATCCGCTGCTGGCCTGCCCTGCGGCAGGGTTTTCGCGGCAAGTTGCTGAGTCGCTTCTTCCTCTGGTCGGTGTTTCTCACCCACAGCCTCACGGTGTGTGAGCGCGGCGAGTTCTACCGGATCCTGGGCATGGATCCGGAACGGTTCGATGCGGAGGTGATGCGCCAGACCAACCGCACGGCCCGCCGGGCCTTCCCCTGGGTGTTCGATCTGGAGAACGGCCAGTTCATCGCCCTGCGCGATCGGCTCGTGGCCTGTTTCCAGGAGATGGGCGCCGCCCGCCGGGAAGGGGCCGCTCCGCTGCGCCAGTTCGGCCTGAAGCTGCGCTTCGGCGCTCTGCTGTGGCGCCAGTTCTTCCAGCCGATGGTGCGGGTGGAAACGGCATGAACTGCGCCTACCGCGTCGCCTACAGCCGCATCAACGCCCTGGTGATCGTGGGAGAGGGCTTGGCGGACAGCCACTTCCGCCTGCTGGCCGGCCTGCTGCCGGAGGACAGGGACGACCTGATGCGGCTCGCGGCCATGGAGGGCCGCCATGCCCGCGACTTCGCCGGCTGTGGCAGGGAGCTGGGGATCCGCCCGGACCTGCCGCTGGCGCAGCGGTTGTTCGCGCCCCTGCATCGCCTGTTCCGCGAGGCGGTGCGCACGGGGGATCGGCTCAGCGCCCTGGTGATCCAGTGCCTGATCGTGGAGAGCTTCGCCGTGGCGGCCTACCGCTGCTACCAGCCGGTGGCCGATGCCTACGCCGCCCCGATCCTCCAGATGGTCCTGGACGATGAGGCCCAGCACCTCCAGTACGGCCAGCGTTGGCTGGCCGTCCGGTTCCCCGAGGTGGCGGCTCCGATCGAGGCCTGCTGTGGGCGCGCCGTCCCGATCGTGCTGGCGATGCTCAACGCCGTGCGTGCCGATCTCACCGCCATCGGCATCGACCCGGGCGAGCTGGTGGGCGAGTTCGTGGGCTGTTTCCAGGCGGCGATCGAGATGGTCGGCTTCGAGCCGCGCCAGGCCCGGGGGCTGGTGGCGCGATTGGCGGGCCAGGCGGTGGCGGTGGGGGTGTAATCGCCACCACGACGGGGTTGAGAGGTCCGTGGCTAGGTCTGGATTTTGGTTGCCCTGCCATGACCTCCACCGGCTTTGCTGCCACAGCAACGGCAGCCCTTCCCGCCTTTGAGGACAACAGTCTCTCGATCGGCCACACACCTCTGGTTCGCCTCAATCGCGTCGTCGGTGAGGCGAAGGGCATCGTCTACGCCAAGATCGAGGGACGCAATCCTGCCTATTCGGTGAAGTGCCGGATCGGAGCCGCGATGGTGTGGCAGGCGGAAAAGGACGGTTTGTTGGGGCCCGGCAAGGAGATCATTGAACCCACCAGCGGCAACACAGGCATCGCCCTCGCCTTTGTGGCCGCGGCTCGGGGAATCCCGATCACTCTCACGATGCCGGAAACCATGAGCCTGGAGCGGCGCAAACTGCTCGTCGCCTACGGGGCGAAGCTGGTGCTCACCGAAGGGTCAAAGGGGATGCCAGGTGCGATTGCCAAGGCTCAGGAAATCGCCGCCTCGGATGCCCAGCGCTACGTGCTTCTGCAGCAGTTCGCCAATGCCGCCAACCCGCGCATTCACCATGACACCACGGGTCCGGAGATCTGCGCCGCCACCTGCGGTCGTGTGGCGGCGCTGGTGGCAGGTGTTGGTACCGGCGGCACGATCACCGGCGTCAGCCAGTACATCAAGCGAACGCTCGGCGAGCCCTTGGTGTCGGTGGCGGTGGAGCCCGTGGAGAGTCCGGTGATCAGCCAGACCCTGGCGGGTCAGCCGCTTCAGCCTGGGCCCCACAAGATCCAGGGGATCGGGGCTGGATTCGTTCCAGCCAATCTGCATCTCGATCTTGTCGACAGGGTTGAGCAGGTCAGCAGTGCAGACGCTGTGGCTTTTGCACGGCGCCTCACCCGCGAAGAGGGGATCCTGTCAGGCATCTCCAGTGGTGCCGCCGCTGCAGCGGCGGTGCGGCTGGCCCATGAGGAGGCCTTTGCCGGTCGGACGATCGTGGTGGTGCTGCCGGATTCCGGCGAACGCTATCTGAGTTCAGCGCTTTTTGAAGGACTCTTCAATGAGCATGGCCTGGCGCTTTGATTGAAGTCGCAGGTACCCATCGATGTGGCTGAAACTACGTTGTCAGGCACACCAATCAAGGGATGATCAATGGATCACGCAGCGGCCACATGTCTCTTCTGCATGGCTCGGATTCCCTTCAGACAGCGGCGGCGGCGCGCTTGCAGATCCGGGAGGTTGATGCCATGGGCGTGAAGCATCTGATCGCTGATGGAGCCACAGTGATCGATGTCCGTGAACCAGAGGAGTTTGAAGCTGGGCACATCCCTGGTGCCATCAATGTGAGGGCTTCAATCCTTTCCCAGCAGGCCCCGAGGATTCTCAAGGATCGATCCCATCCGCTGGTGGTGGTCTGCGCCGGTGGCAACCGAAGCGCCATTGCAGCCCTCGAACTGCAGGCTCTCGGTTACACAGCCGTTGCCTCGTTGCAGGCGGGACTGCGTGACTGGCCGGAGGCGTTGGTGCGTCCTGTACCCGCTGGATGCTGACGTGATCACATCTGTGCAAAACGGTCGCACCATCTTCCTTCTCGATGAGCATGAAGGAATGGGAGATCACGACTTGAATCTGGCAGGAATAGTCGACTCTCTCCGTGCTATTCGGGTGCAGTCTTCTCTCCTCTGGCAACATCCGAACACCCTGGTTCCCCTGCCTTCAACCCATGCTCTCAAAAAGGTGCTCGTCGGCCTGAGAGCCTCCCTCTATCCCCATCGCCTCGGGTTGCCGGAGCCCGATCGGATGGGTGTACCAAGCTCTTCGACGGCCACGGACTGCTTCGTCGGCCATACCCTCGACACCAGCCTTCGGGAACTTCGTCATCAGGTCCGCATTGAGCTTGAGGCCCGTCGATCCTTGCCCCATGGAGACAGGCAGGATCCGACTCTTGATCAGCAGGCCACGGACATTGTTTACGCTTTTGCTCACCAGCTTCCGCGCATTCGTTCCCAGCTCGACTCCGACCTCCATGCGGCGTTCCGAGGCGACCCTGCCGCCAGCAGCATCGAGGAGGTGCTTGTCTGCTACCCAGGGATGAAGGCCATCACCGACCATCGTTTTGCCCATGCCCTACACAGACTCGGCGCACCAGTGGTGGCTCGCATCATTGCTGAGCTGTCCCATTCCGACACGGGCGTGGATATTCATCCCGGCGCTGCCATCGGTGACAGCTTCTTCATCGATCATGGCTCGGGCGTTGTGATCGGGGGGACGTCCATCATTGGCAATAATGTGCGCCTCTATCAGGCCGTCACCTTGGGTGCCAAGCACTTTCCCGTCGATGAGCATGGACATCTTGTTAAGGGTGAGCCCCGACATCCGATCGTTGAAGACGATGTCGTTATCTATTCTGGAGCAACGATCCTGGGCCGGGTAACCATCGGAAGAGGATCCACGATTGGTGGGAATGTCTGGTTGACAAGCAGCGTCCCGCCAGGCACCACCATCACCCAGGCCAAGGCTCTCTCTGAGACCTTTGGAGAGGGGGGCGGCATCTGAAAACATCCTTCGTCTTCATCCATGTGATGGCGAAGAGCCTCCCTATCCCTGAGTGATGGCGGCTCTGGCCACCGAGGTCATCTCTTTCCCAGGCCTTTATTCCCAATCGGGTTTCTGAGTTTAGTTCTTTCCACTTCTTGATCGAATCTCCATGGCAACCAGCAAATCGTCCCATCTCGCTTTAGGTGATGCAGCGGCACGCCAGTTGGCGAATGCCACCAAGACGGTCCCGCAGCTGCTCGGCATATCGCCGCGTTGGTTGGTTCCGATGCTGTCCTGGGTTGGGGTTGAGGCTGGTATCTACAGGGTTAACAAGGTCAAGGATGAATCACGAGTGCTCACGGCCTGTTCGCAGCGTGATGAGATCGAGCTTCCGGAAACATTTGTTGATTATGAAGAAGAGCCCCGAGAGTACTTCCTCAGTGCCGTTACGACAACGGTCGATATTCACACCCGCATTTCCGATCTCTACAGTAACCCCCACGATCAGATCCAGCAGCAGCTGCGGCTTGCGATTGAAACGATCAAGGAGCGCCAGGAAAGCGAGCTGATCAACAACAAGGAGTATGGCCTCCTCAACAACGTTATTCCCTCCCAGCGTCTTCAGCCCCTCAGTGGTGTCCCCACCCCTGATGATCTTGATCAACTCATCACCAAAGTATGGAAGCAGCCGGCCTTCTTCCTGGCGCACCCCCGCACGATTGCCGCCTTCGGTCGGGAATGTACCCGGCGGGGTGTGCCTCCGGCCACGCTCACTCTCTTCGGCTCACCCTTCATCACCTGGCGAGGTTTGCCGATCATTCCCAGCGACAAGCTGAAGATTGAAGCTGGCCGCAGCAGCATTCTGCTGTTGCGCACGGGCGAGGCTCGCCAGGGAGTGGTGGGTCTGTACCAGCCAGGCCTTCCCGGCGAACAGGGGATGGGGCTGTCGGTGAAATTCATGGGCATCGGACGCAAGGCGATCGCCTCCTATCTGATCTCGCTCTACTGCTCACTGGCCGTTCTCACAGAAGACGCCATCGCCGTGCTCGAAAACGTTGAAGTGGACAAATTCCATAACTACCAGCATGACTACCGCTGATCACCATGGGGTCGGTGACGAGGCTGGCATTCCACATGGTTTCCCAAGTGAGGCGGAATTGGCTCGTCTGGCCCACCTGATCCAGGCCCAGTTATCTGGCCATCCATCCCCACCCGTTGCATCCGTTGTCCAGCTTCCCGCCGCATCGGAAGGTCTTTCCTCAGACTCACCACTGAGCCAGGCAGATTCGGGAGGATCCGAGCTCCATGTGGATCGTCAACTGCGCGATGACGTCTCCGCAACCCATTTGTCTCCCCAGGCGGTGCCTGAACGGGCCGATTCACGCACATTGACGCCCCTTGCCATTGAGATTCCCCATTCCTTTCCTTCGTTGCAGGGGGTGATCAGCCAGTTCCCCGTGGCCATGGACCTGCCCTACTTCATGGCAGAGCGCGCCCCATCCCCCTCTCGGCTCCCCACCTCGGAGGTGCCCCAAACCGAGGCCATGGCCGGGGCACCAGCGGGGCTCTCGCAGCTGGATCTGACCCCGCAGGCTTCCCACGCGGCACAACCCCTTGATCCGGCCTACCTGCGTCGCGACTTTCCGATCCTGCAGGAGCGCATCCACGGGCGGCAGCTGGTGTGGCTCGACAACGGCGCCACCACCCAGAAGCCACGGGCGGTGATCGAGCGCCTGGAGCGCTTTTACCGAAGCGAAAACTCCAACATCCACCGGGCGGCCCATGAGCTGGCGGCGCGCGCCACCGAGGCCTATGAGCAGGCCCGCGCCACCTGTGCCCGCTTTCTGCATGCCGCCAGCAGCGAGGAGATCGTGTTCGTGCGAGGCACCACCGAAGGCATCAATCTGGTGGCGCAGTCGTGGGGTCGGCGTCACATCGAGACGGGCGATGAGATCGTTCTCACGCACCTGGAGCACCACGCCAACATCGTTCCCTGGCAGCAGTTGGCCCATGAGAAGGGAGCCCGGCTGCGGATCGCCCCGGTGGATGACACCGGCCAGGTGATCCTGGAGGCGTACGAGCATCTGTTCAACTCCCGCACGAAGTTGGTCGCCTTCACCCAGGTCTCCAATGCCCTGGGCACGATCCCTCCGGTTGAGGAGATGATCGCGATCGCCCATTGGCATGGCGCCCTGGTCCTGCTGGACGGGGCCCAGGGCATCGCCCACACGCCGGTGGATGTGCAGGCCCTGGACGTGGATTTCTACGTGTTCTCCGGCCACAAAATCTATGGGCCCACAGGAATCGGCGTCCTCTACGGCAAGCGGGATCTGCTGCGCTCGATGCCCCCCTGGCAGGGGGGCGGCAACATGATCCGCGACGTCACTTTTGAGCGCACCCTCTACCAGGATCCGCCCCAGCGCTTCAAGGCCGGTACCGGCAACATCGCTGACGCCGTGGGTCTGGCCACGGCCCTGGAGTACGTGGAGAGGATCGGCATGCACACGATCGACAGGGCGGAGCAGGATCTGCTGGCCTATGCCACGCCTCTGCTGCTCGCCATTCCCGGCCTGCGGTTGTTCGGCCGTGCCGATCACAAGGCCGGCGTCCTCTCGTTCCTGCTCGATGGGCAGGCTCCCGAGGCGGTGGGTTCGGCCCTCAACCAGGAGGGAATCGCCGTCCGCGCTGGCCACCACTGTGCCCAGCCGATCCTGCGTCGCTTCGGCGTGGAGAGCACCGTGCGGGCGACGTTGGGTCTCTACAACACCCACAGCGACGTGGATGCCCTGGTGGCTGCGCTGCGGCGGCTGGCGGCCTGAGCTGCCGTCCCTCCAAGATCGGCCTGCCAGGAGATCCGGGTTGGTCGTTGTAAGCGTCGGTTCAAGATGGAGTGGTCAGGACTACATCCGGGCGCCACTTTATACAACCATCTTTGGCGCAGTCTATGGGGTACATATTCGCCGTTGTAATTGAAGCTACAATGACCACGATTGCGATGACCTTTTGTGAAGTCAGTGGGGGAAGATCAGTCCCTTGGTGATGAGAATGTCTGTACGCGATGAACCCTTCTAGCCGGACCTTTCGGCCTGAGTGGTACGCGTGCTTTTCAAACAACCTCATCCCCACATCGGGAGAAGTAGTCACTGTCATGACCTACGACGCTTTCACCAAGCTCATCGCCCAGGCAGATGTCCGCGGCGAGTTCCTCAATTCCGGCCAGCTGGATGCTCTCTCCGGCGTCGTCGCCGACAGTTTCAAGCGTCTGGATGCCGTGAATCGGATCACCTCCAGTGCCTCCACCCTCGTCACCAATGCCGCCCGCGAGCTGTTTGCCCAGCAGCCCGCCCTGATCGCCCCCGGCGGCAATGCCTACACCCATCGTCGCGTCGCCGCCTGCCTGCGCGACCTCGACATCATCCTTCGCTATGTCACTTACGCGGTCTATCTCGGTGATGCTTCGGTCCTCGAGGACCGCTGCCTCAACGGGCTGCGCGAAACCTATCTGGCCCTGGGAGTGCCCGGAGCTTCGGTGGCCGAAGGCGTTCGCCTGATCAAGGGCGCGGCGATCGATCTGGTGCTCGACCGCAGTGGCATCACCCAGGGGGACTGCTCCGCGCTGGCCTCCGAGATCGGCACCTACTTCGACCGCGCCGCTGCCGCCGTCAGCTGACGGCGTTCTACCCATTAACCTCCGCAATTCCTCCCGTCATGTCCAAGACTCCTCTCACCGAAGCCGTTGCAGCCGCCGACTCCCAGGGCCGGTACCTCAGCAACACCGAGCTGAACGCCGCCTTCGGTCGCTACGAGCGCGCCAAGAACGCCCTTGAAGCCGCCCGTGCCCTGACCGCCAATGCTGATTCCCTTGTGAACGGCGCTGCCCAGGCTGTCTACAACAAGTTCCCCTACACCACCCAGCTGCAGGGCAACAACTACGCCTCCGATGCCCGCGGCAAGGCAAAGTGCTCCCGTGACATCGGCTACTACCTGCGTCACATCACCTACTCCCTGGTTGCCGGCGGCACCGGCCCCCTCGACGAGTACCTGATCGCCGGTCTCGATGAAATCAACCGTGCCTTCGAACTCTCCCCCTCCTGGTACGTGGAAGCCCTGAACCACATCAAGGCCAACCACGGCATCTCCGGAGATCCCGGTGTCATTGCCAACAACTACATCGACTACGCGATCAACGCCCTGATCTGACGATCACCTCCCACGGAAGACCCCCGGGGGCCCTATCTGGGCCCCTTTTTTATCGCGTTGCCGCCGGCAGTGTTCGGCGACGATTAGGTAGGCGGGTCCGCGCAACTACATAGGCGGGTCTCAAGACGCGACAACAGGGTTCCGATTCCGGTCTGGAGCCCTGCGATGCCCGCCCCTCTGTCGTTGCGGATCAAGGA
>NZ_JAGQCH010000022.1 GCF_024346055.1 Cyanobium sp. Cruz CV13-4-11 | reverse complement strand
ATCCCGGAAGGAGGGGTGCTCATCACAGGCGGTCTCTGCCTGAGATGCAACCGGGAATCAAGCTCCCGTCAAGGGTTCAGCAGGGCTGAAGTTCGCAATGAGCCGTCCCGACCCCTGAACGGTTACGGCACATCAATGAGCTTGTGGTTCAGCGAGGCAATGAGATGTTGATTGAGGCTGCCGCTGCTCAGACCCAGGGCTGATTCAAAGTATCAAATCGGGTTCGGTTCTGGCTGGCGCATCGCCATCGCCAGCAGCGCCGTGATGTCGTGCATCACCGCCTGTAGCCGGCACGGATCGACTGAAAACCGGCAAGGCGCAGCAGATTCAAGGCGGCAGTCCGCAGCGTGGCCATCGTGCCGGCGCCATTACCCCGGTAACGGTGGGCGTCCTCATGCAGCTGGGTGTCACGGATCCAGTGCCAGCTCTCCATGCTCCACAGGGCCGCCTAAAAGTCTGTCTAAGTAGGGACTCCTGAAATAGCCAGATCGATTGCAGCGCAACTTGTTTCAGCGATCGGAACCCGATAAACTGGCCACATACAGAGCAATTGACGATTGCTACAACTGCTGAACGCTGCAGATGTACCGAAAACACCATAAAGGCCAGCTCTCAATCGAGGAATTCCATGTGCCATTTGGCGGCACGTTGGACCCGGACAACCGCTGGGTGATCTCCTCCACTCTGATGCCATGGGAAGAGCTGGAAGAAACATATGCCCCTCAGTTCAATCCCACAACTGGCACCCCTGCCAATTCTGTCAGGTTGGCGCCTGGCGCGCTGTTCATCAAACAGCGGCTTGGCCTGAGCGATGAGGAAACCGTCGGGCAGATCCGAGAAAATGCTTAACATGCAGTTTTTTCTTGGCTTTGCAGGCTATTCCAGCAAGTCACCATTTGATCCGTCGATGATGGTTCATTTCCGAAAGCGATTCTCGGAGAAGGATCTCAAACGGATCAACGAACTCATTGCCGAACGAGGTAAAGCCATGGTGGTCGAGGCTATGTCCTCACTCCCTGATGGCGACGACTCTGACGATCCAGGTGCTCATGCTGTCAACCAGATATCACTGGACGACTTCGTGAAGCCTGCAGATTGGCCAGAGGATAAGAACTGGGGAGTACTCACCATCGATGCCTCTTGCACGCCAGCTGACATCACCTATCCGACTGATCTGAAGTTGCTGAACGAAGCAAGGGAGTCGACCGAACGAATTATTGATGATCTGTGCGACCAGCACATGGACTTTCGCAAACACCGGCCCCGATACGACCGCGGCAAGGCACGTGCTGTTTTCCTTAACGTCGCCAAACAGAAGAAGCCACGCCGTCGCAAGATCAAAGCTGCAATACGCCGCCAGCTCGATTATTTGCAGCGAAATCTTGATGCTATTGATGCCTTGATCGCCGCTGGGGCAGGGCTTTCGGGCCTAAAGACACATTGGTGGCAGAAGCTTCTCGTGATCAGCGAGCTGCACCGCCAACAAAGCATCCTGCTGTACGCCAAGACGCGCAGCATCCCCGACCGCATCGTCAACCTGGTTCAGCGTCAGGTTCGTCCCATTGTTCGCGGCAAGGCAAGAGCTGCTGTTGAGTTTGGCGCCAAGATTAGTGTTCCCGTGCGCAATGGCTTTGCCTTCCTGCACAGGATCAGCTGGGATCCATACAATGAAGGTGAAGACCTGATTCCACAAGCCAAGAAATATAAGCATGAACACGGCTGCTATCCCGAGCGGATCTGCGCCGATCGCATCTACATCACTACCAAGAATCGAAACTTCTGTACCAGGAACAACATATGCCTATCTGGTAAGCGATTGGGAAGGCCGCCGAAAGATCCAGAGATTAATGCGGCTCATAAGCAACAGCTCAGTGCAGACCAACGGAGGAGAAACGAGGTGGAGGGCGTCTTTGGATCAGGGAAGCGGAAGTATTCACTACGGCTGATCATGGCTCGGCTGACGAAGGCAGGGCCGACTGAAAGTCCGTCACGGGTTGGCTGGTGCGGCCATGCTGGTGCCGGTTTTGTCGGGACTGCTCCCGTCCGTTGGCCGACCCCGCTGCCACTGCTGATCTGATTGCCTTTCTGCAGGCATTGCCGGAAGGCCGTAAGCGCCGAGGGGTGCGTTACCCCCAGTGGCTACTACTGTTGATGGCGATCCTGGGCATCCTCAGTGGCTGCCGCAGCGCCAGGGATCTGGAGCGTTTTGCCAAGCGCCATCACCGGGCGTTCGCCGCAGCCCTGGATCTGGAGCTACCCAAGGCACCCTGCGATTCCACCTTCCTCTACCTGTTTGTGCGGGTGGAGATCGAGGCGCTCTTCAGGTTGCTCAGGGAGTGGATGATCGCCCAGATCGCTGATCAGGACAAGGATTTTGACCAGCTGATCTGTGACGGCAAAACCCTGGGGGGCTCTGCCGCGCAGCCCGATGGCGCCGATGGCGCAACGCGGTTTGTCACCCAGGTCACGCTCTATGCGAGGGAGCTGGGTGTGGCGATCGCGCAGACCTCCTTTGACACCGGCAAATCCCACGAGCGCGCGCCCCTGAAAGCTTTGCTGAGCACGCTGGAGCTCGAGGGCGTGCTGATCCAAGCGGATGCGCTGCATACCTCGCCAGCGTTTTTCAGCTTGGAGCCGAGCAGGGCGCCGACCTGCTCCTGACGGTCAAAAACAACCAGCGCCGGCTGTATCAGCAGATCGTTTCCCAGTTCCGCAGCCATCGGCACTTCCCTGTGGTGATCAGCGATGTCGACGACAGCCATGGCCGCCAAGTCCGCTGGACGCTGCGTGCCCGCAATGCCACTGACGCCATTCGTGAGCGCTGGGCTGGAGCCAGCTGGATTATCGAGCTGGTGAGCACTGGCCGGCGTGACGGCAAGCCGTTTCACCACGTGCACTTGTTCATCACCACCCTGCGCACCAGCCCAAAAACATTGCTCCGTCTGGTGCGGCAGCGCTGGGCGATCGAAAACCAGTGGCACTGGCCTCGCGACACCCAGCTTGGTGAGGATGCTCACCGCTACACCCATCGCAATGGTGTCCAGGTCCTGGCTCTCTTGCGGACCATAGCTCTCAATCTATTGCGCTGGAACGGTTTCCGATCGATCCGCGCAGGCCTGATGGCGGTGGCACACGACATCAGCCGAATGCTGAGCTGGGTTGGCATCAGCCCAGCAGAGACGGGATAAAATGACTTTCAGTCAGCCCTGAGGTCTCGGCCGCGTTTGCGTTCACGGTTGCTGGCTTGCCACGGCGTCTTGCGGCCATAGGTCAGGCAGTCCTTGATCACCTGGAAAGCTTGCGGCGACTGTGTTTCACCGCAATCAGGAAGTCGGCGCCACGCTGCTCGAGGTCGAGGAAAAAGGGCGGTTTGCATGCAGCGCGTCTGCCTGCTCCAGCAAGCCCTTGAGATCAACGCGATCCAACAGCTGGCGCAAGGCCGCGATCTCGCCGCCGGCATCGGTGGCGTAGGTGTTTTGGGCAATCGCCACGCCAAGGGTGTTGGAATAGAGGCTCACCTGGGCGATAAAACGCGCTGCGCCAGAAGCGGTTTGGTCGATTGAACCCCGCAGGGTCTTGCCGTCGCACACCAGGGTGTCGACGGTCTCGGCTACGCCAGGCTGGGCTGCCATCCATTGCTGCAGTAGAGCCTCGAACCCGTCGACATCGAGCTGAGAGAGGAGCAGCCGGAAGGTCGAGTCCGACGGCGGGTTGGCCACATGGGTGCCGAGCAGCTCGTTGAGGGTCTTGCGGTGGCGCTTTGCAAAACGCTCCATCCCGAGCAGCGAACCCTGGTTGCTGAGAATGGCCAGGATCGCAACCAGCAGCATCCACCACTGCGAGTAGCGAATCCCCCGACGCAGGCGGCAATCGGGAAGCGCCTTGAGGAAGCTGATCAGATCTGTTGCAGCGGCTGGGTTCTCGAGCGGTGACACCAAGAGATTGGGGCGAGACCTGCGCACCAAACCGGAGCTGGCAGCGGCGCGCCAGCGCTACTGGGACAGACTACTAATGGGCCCTGGGATCCGGCCATCCATCGTCTCGATTCCGGCGAAGCGGCGGAAGCAGGGCGTATCAATCAGCATCTCCTCCATCAAGGGGTCTGAAAGCGTGAACCACTGCTGCAGCAGGTGGATCCGCAGCATCACCTCCAAAGGAATTGGCGGACGACCTCCTTTACTGGAGGGCTTGTGATACACGGGCTTGATCAAGGCCAGAAACGCTTCCCAGGGAACCGTGATCTCCATCTCTTCCAAGAAGCGCTGGTGACGCGTCCTTTTTTTGGCGTAGATCTGTTCGTAATCCGAAAAGCCCAACTGTAGGGGGTCGGCCATCCGTTCCAGTCTCAGGCTTGGATCTGGATTGATTTTAGCGGATTTTTCAGGGGTCCCCTAAATTTAGGCCGCCTGAATGGCAGCCAAGGAGTGACACCTTCCCTGAAAGTCACAGACCACAGCTACACTGTCTATTTACGAACGAAATAGCTAAAATTCAAAGGGATTTAAGTCATGCTCCTAAAGCCTCAGTCTAGTTTGCCTGCGACAAATCTTTGGTTGCTTCATCTACGATAGTTCGTAAGTCCGAAACCTCCTTGGAGTTAAAAGCCCGTTTGACCTTTGAAAAGTATGAGGGGAACAATCGCTTCATTGCAGCCTGACCACTATCCATCAATTTTGTTCGCTCACCCTTGAAGCTTGCAGTCTTGACATGATAAATGTATGAAGTAGGAGTGAGCAAATTGATAAATCCATGCTTAAGTCCACGCATGCAGAATTCATTCTCTTCGCCATATCCCTTCGGGAAGTTTATCTCATCAAAGACTCCTACGGTATCAAGAAGCTGGCGCTTGATAAACATGCAAAACCCATTGCCAGTAGGTACTTCTATGCATTTCACATTCTGAGTTGCAATACATATAAGACGAGCATACTCATCATGAGCTAAACCGTCCGGAATAGGATTCTCAACATGAGCTGATGGGAATGAAAAAGCTCCTGCGTTGTTGCTCATGGGTGTAACTGTGCCAACGCTTTGACTGCTATACGCAGAAATCGCCAACGAGAGGATCCAGTTAGGAGTAACAACTGTGTCGCTATTCAACAGCACAATATGCGAAGACGATTCAGAACGGACTACAGAGTTGATCGTTTTAGTGTATCCAATATTGCTCTGATTATATCTGACTTCAATCCGGTCTATTTGTTCAATGGATTTGAGGTATGGCTTTACATGAGGGTCTGTGCTGCAATCATCTACGATGACTAACTTCCAGCATGGTATATTGGTGAACTCCAGTACAGAGTCAACGCACTTCCGGAGTTCCACGAGAGCATTGTAGACCGGAATTACAATTGTAATATTCGTCTGAATCTCCTTGATAAAATGTACATAATCATACAGTCTATTCCCCTGTTCTGACCCTTCATTATGGCATTCAATGTTTGCCAATAGTCTTGAGAAGTCTATCGGTTGAGACACCAAACTTCTTAACATGGAAATAATAAGTGCTCTTGCTATATTTAACTGGAGTTGTTTTGGGCTGCAGTTTTCAGTTACATATTTTTCGGCATTTGCACCATACTCATTAATCTTGCTGGGGTTTGCACAAAAATATAATATAGCCTCTTTGAGACTTTCTGCTGATCCTGGCTCTACTAACAAGCCGGAATAATGGTTAATAACAAGTTCTCCCAAGGCGCCTCTGTCATAGGCGATAGCTGGTCTAGATGCTGCAAAACCTTCTGCGATTGTGCGGCCAAAAGACTCGGAGAAATGAGACAGAGATAGGACAACATTGACGGAGTTCACGGCATTAAAGCTCTGGTCATAGTAACCAGCTACCAATATGTTCTTTAGATCACCAGGCTTGAGGTCGTCTACTATCTGTTTTATATGATCGTTGAGTGGACCTATTAGAGCAAAAACAGCATTGGTCACGTCATTAGAACATTGCTTCGCAAGACTAATAAAATCACGGATTCCTTTCTTTGGTATGTTACTACTAATAAGACCAAAAAAGATTCGAGAGGGATTTATTACGTTTGTCGACTTGAAAGCATCAATATCAACAATGTTTTTGGCGACAACGACTTGTTTGCCATTCCCAAGCATAGCAGCAGTTGCTGATGAGTTTGCGATCAATACATCACTACGAGAGTGTACTGCTTCAATGATGCTAGCTGGACTCTCTCCGATCTTGGCCTGGAGGTGCGAGTCGTCGGTGATTAACTCTCGGACGTGAGTAATGACTGATGCCTTGCAAATTCTTGCTGCCAATGGTGCGTCCACCGGCATTATCGTGTTTATATAAACAAAGTCTGCTTTAAACAGCTCTATTACGGACCTAAACTTGTTCGTGACGATCCTGCTACCCTTGTATCGACTGCTCCACCACGGATAGTCAAATACGACAATGGAATGGCAGTACCCAATCAAGATCTCAAAGTAATCCTTGCTTGGAGGCTTTGGAAGCGTGATGACAACGTTAAGACTCAGTCCGGAAAGAGCCCGACATATATCTATGAAGCTCCTCTCGCTCCCATACATCTGACTAGAGCAATCATGGCCTACGAGTACGAGAGTAGAATATTGCTTATTGTACTCAAGAGTTGGGTTTTTTATTATAAAACCAGGCGCTTGATCTAAGGCTATCTCGCAAATATCTTCCACCTTTTCAAATGGATTATTCTCTCCGTAGATGTGCGTAGGGGCTGGCTGATTACTTTTTGTATATCCAGCTGGATTTGTTGAGTTAATGCCTCTGTGTATTCTGCTTGACGAGTCAATATTCCATGAAGTTACGCAAAATCCATCGGCTGATATTATATCTAGGGAATCATCTCGCAGTCTTGTGGACCACTTATTCTTAAAGTGCATTCTATTGACTTCATTGAAATTTCCTCTGCCGGGCGACTTACTCTCATGATGAACTACTTCCGCTTTGTGGCAATATAGGCATGACTTTGTGTAATCTTCGATAAGTCTCAGACAAAGATCAATGTCTTCGCATCCGTTTACAAACTCTGGACTAAAGCCTTCTTTCTGCACAAATTCATCTGCGCTCACTGCCATGCAGGCACCGCAGACAATATTAAACTTACGTGAATAGTTAATGTGTGGAGAGTCATTGGAATGGCCTTTGTATAGCTCAAATGGCATATTTGCCCATGGTGACACAACTGTCCCAATTGTCTGTACTGTTTTGTCAGGATAGACCAACTTAGGCTGAGTCGCAACTATGTCTTTCCGGTTTTTTAGAGGCGCAATCAATTCATCAAGCCAGTTATCAGTGACTTCTGTGTCGGAATTGAGAAAAACTACGTATTTTCCGCTTGAAATCATAAAGCCAGTATTGCATCCAAGTGCAAAGTTGTAGTTGAACTTATTGCGCTGTACCTTGATGAACTGATGATTCTGCATCAAGGTATCGATGGCCATGGATGTCTTCTCATCCCTTCGATTGTCGACTAGAATGACTTCGTATGACTCCTTTGTGTATGCACTTGTAATCGAGCGAATGCATTGAGATAGTAGTTCTGGCTGTCCGTAAACGGGAATTACAATTGACGTAAGCTTCGGATCGCGATGTTTGACTCTCAGATCATTCCATTTAATAATCTGACTTTGTATGCATTGAAAACGGAATCCCCAAAAATGCTTTTGTTCTGGGTCTTTTGCAAGCCATTTACGATTTTCAAACGCTCCCCTGGTTATGAAATGCACAAAAGCATTGATGCTTGCCCTCTTAACGTCAGGGTTTAGATCTAGATATTGCTTATTGCTGAATGCAGGATTCGGTCTTCGGTCGCCATCTGCGGGTTGGTCGAGAAAATGACTAATAAGTGCATCTTCATCCTCTGACTCAAGCGAATCTTTTGCTGCAAAGTTCTTTTTATAAAAGTCATAATCAAACAGGCCCGAATCAGAAATGATTCGATGATCTCTCTCTTGTGTTTTAGTAATGCGATTAGGCGCAGCATCGACTGCGTGAACGGACTTGCTGTCCACCTGTGACTTGGCTAAGTTGATATTATGAATAACTGACTGCATGAGGGCTGTTGGTAAGTCGTTGCTCGTTGCAACCTCCTGGTAGATCTCTATTGCCTTCCGTAGATTGCCCTTTCTGTATTCATTGTTTGCTTCTGCCAGTCGTTCTCGTGTCATTGTTTTGGGAATAACGGTTTTAGATGGACAGTGGATTAGTTCGTCCTTTGCCTCTGGGCAATTGGTTTGGCCATTAGTCTGTTGATGACTGTGGTTACTTGACATTGACCAGGGCTAGAGCGTTTGGGGGTCTGTGCCTGCAGAAACTCTTTCTTCCAGGGACCAACAATTGAAGGACGGAAGCATGCGCTTCGGTTTCCTGCCTTTGGTCAAGGGTGTCAAACTGCTAGGCGGGCTTGTGACAAGTATCAATCAGCGCTGGTAACGTGAGTGGTGTTTATTGTTCCAAATTGGCTAGTTGTGGCAACGGACTAACCCTCTTAAAAATCTTGCTGATAGCTGCAACCTTTAGTAAGCCTCGGCCCATCAGCTCCACCCGCAGCAGCCCCGCATCGAGGTAGAGCTGGTTGAGGTCGGTGATCTCCAGCTCACCGCGGGGGGGGCGGCCGCACCCGGCGGGCCTGCTCCACCACCGAGTCGTCGTAGAAGTAGAGCACGGTGACTGCATAGCAGGAGCGGGGATGCTCCGGTTTCTCCTCAATTCTCAGCAGCCGGCCGGCGGCATCGAACTCCACCACGCCGTAGCGCTGCGGATCACTCACTGGATAGGCGAACACGGTGGCTCCGGGGCCATTGCTGGACTGCAGCTGGGGCACCAGGTCGTGGCCGTGAAAGAGGTTGTCGCCCAGCACCAGGGCCGCGGGCCCTTCCTCCAGGAAATCCGCCCCGATCAGGAAGGCCTGGGCCAGTCCATCGGGACTGGGCTGGATCGCGTACTGGATCGCCAGGCCCCAGGCCGCTCCATCCCCCAGGAGCCGCTCGAAGGCGGGCTGATCCGTAGGCGTGGTGAAGATCAGCACCTCCCGGATCCCCGCCAACATCAGCGTGGTGAAGGGATAGCACACCATCGGATTGTCGTACACCGGCATCAGCTGCTTGCTGACGGCGCTGGTGAGGGGGGCCAACCGGGTGCCGCTGCCGCCCGCCAGGAGAATGCCTCGGCGTTGGACGGAAGCTATCACGGTAGAAACGATGCATCGATGCAGATGATCCCACAGGAAAGCCCGTCGGCGCGGTAATAGAAGCCAGATTGTCTAGCGTCGACCCCAAAGGCACGGCCAAGGCACCTGGTCGCCGTCCCGAACCGGAGGGGTATCCCTTTCAATCTCATTGGATGGATGGGTTTCCCATGCACTTGACATTTCTCAGACAGAACCGGGCCAAAACCTGGGAAAAGTGCCCAGGCATCGCCCTTGAATCCGAACAGCCCTACCGCCATCAACCCACCTGTGGGGCCCGCTCCAACCAATGTCCGAAGGGTGCCACCTGGCGCACAGCGGCCATCTTCAGGCGCCTTACCAAGCGGATGCGTCGTTGCTTGTTGGCCAGCCTGCGGCTGTAGAAAGATTCTTGGATGGTCTGGCTGTTGATGGCTTGGAGGTGACGCAGGCAGCTCAGCGCATCGCAGAACTGGCCGTTGCTCCAGTTGAAATAGCGCGGATAGCGCCCCAGCATGATCGCGGCGAGCTGATCAAGGTTCAGTTGGCGGTCGCGGCCGGGCTGCTCGGCCCAGTCGTTGGTGAGTCCCCAGCCCGCATAGGCGGGGGTGCCGTAGGTATGCACGGGCTTGGCGCGGATCAGCGCTTCCAGGCCGGCCGTTGAGGAGATCACGTGCACCGCATCCACGGCATCCATCCAATGGCTGATGTCGCTGTCGCAGGCCAGTTGGTCACAATGCTGATGCCATAGGTAGGCACGATTGCCTCGGAGGTAGCCCTTGCGTACATCATTGGGATGGGGGCGGTAGACAATCCACGCCTCCGGATGCTGCTCCCGAATGGCCTGGAGCAGGGCCTTGTTGCTGCGGACGGGGCTGAGGCTTTTGCGCAGCGCCTGATCGCTTTCCACCTGGCCCACGGCCAGAATCGTTGTGCGGTGCCGTGGCGGCAGTGCCGTCGCATCCAGGGCCGGCTGGGAGAGATTGCATTTGTTGAGCCGATGCTCGCGGATGAAGGCCACCAGCTCCTGGCCAAGCTGTTCGTCGGCCGTGGTCAACGGGTGCTGGTTGAGCAGCTGTTGCAGTTGCGAGGGGGCCTGGGCGTCGTAATGCACGCCCAGACGATCCAGCAGCAGGGAGTAATAGAAGCTGCCGGTGAGCCCCAACCCGCGTGAACTGATGAACCCATCCTCCGCCGTGACAATCTTCAGATGCGGATGGGCGGCCAGAAGCTCGGCGGGGATGGTCGTCTGGCGGCCCCACACCAGCAGGTGGTCGACCTGGCGGTAGGCCGAGGCGTTGCGAGGCAACCTCGTACAGAAACGCAGGCTCGTCGCCCCGCGCAGGAACTCCTGCAGCACCACCCGCTTCCAGCGGCGCGCCACGATGCACAGCCAGCGGCCATGGTTGCTGGCCATGGTGGAGGCATGGAGGTCGCTGGCTGTGGTCACCATGTCCTCGGCTGGCTGCGTACCCGCTCGATGGCGGCGCGGTAGTGGGGCAGCAGGTTGCTCCAGCCGAAGCACTGTTCCACCCAGGCGGCTGCCCGCTCGCTCTGCTGTTGCCGCTGCTGGCCTGTCAGGGCCAGCTGGGCCTGTATCTCCTGGGCGAAGGCTTCCGCATCCCGTGGCGGCAGCAGTGCGCCATTGGCGTCGCTGATGACATCGGTGATGCCCTCCATGCAGCTTGCCAGGCAGTAAAGGCCATGGAGCCCAGCTTCCAGCATCACGATGCCGAAACCTTCCATATCGCGATTGATTCGGAGATTTGGCATCACGAACAGATCGGCAAGCCGGTATGTGCAGGCCAGCTCCCCATCCTCTAGGAGTCCCAGCGGAAACACTCTGTGCTGTAGGTCACGTTTTTCAATGGCCCTGAAAATCTCCCCGGCCTGGGGTCCGCTGCCCACCAGCCACAGGTGGACATGCTCCGGCAGCAGGGGCATCACCGCATCCACAAACCAGGCATAACCCTTGCGCGGAATCTGGCGGCCCACGGCCAGGCACACAAAGGTGCCTGGCACCCTGGTTGGGATTCGCTCGCTGTGGGTGACGGGGGGGGCGGCCCGCCACCGCTGGCCGATGCCATTGGGCAGCACCTCCAGCCGATCCGCTGGAAAACCCCGCTCCAGGCACGCCTGGGCGGTGGCACGGCTGACGCCGATCAGACCGTCCAGCTGGGCCAGGCTGCGCCGGATCCACCACTGCGCGATCGGCGGCCCCTGGGTGATGTCCAGCCCATGGGCGATGGCCATCAGCCTCAGTCCCCGCCGCCGCAGCAGCGGTGCCAACGGGGGCAACAGCAGCGCCGGGTTCAGCGAGGCAAATAGCACGACATCGGCGCGCCATAACCAGACCTGCCGGATCAGGCGCCAAGGCATGGCCAGAAGAAACAGGGGGACCCGCCAGCCGATGTCTCGCCTCGAACAAGCCAAAACCATTTTACTGAGCTTCAGATCCTCCTGGCCCTCCAGCTGGGTGAGGAGATCCCTGGCCGCCCGTTGCATGCCCCCGGCGTTGCTGCTCGGGGCCCGAGCCGGAGCCATGCAGTGACTCACAAACACGAGCCGCAGAGCGCGTGGTTTCATGAGACTCTTGGGCTGCGGCAAGCTTTTGAGCCCATTGCACCCGAACCTTAACCCAGGTCGATTTTTGCGCTCCCCCACAGGCGAGCAGCCTCACCCGGCCAGGCGTCGCCATCTGCTTCGGCAGGTGCCGGAGGTGAAACGCCTTTGCCAGCCCTACCCGATCACGGCCCTCTGGATCCTCTCCCTGGTGGCCACCCAGTGGGTGCTGGCCCTGGTGGCCGTCCCCCGCTTGCCCTGGCCGGCTGTGCTGCTACTGATCTGGCTGGTGGGCGCGCCCATCAGCCACGCCCTGTTTGTGCTGATGCACGACTGTGCCCACGATCTGGTGTCACGCCATCGCTGGCACAACCAGGTGCTGGCCATCCTCTGCGACCTGGCCCAGGCCATCCCCTCGGCCGCCAGCTTTCGGCGACATCACCTGCGCCACCATGCCGCCATGGGACAGCTGGGTGTGGATGCCGATCTGCCTACACCCCTGGAGGCACGGCTGGTGGGCCACTCCACCTGGCGCAAGGCGCTCTGGATGAGTGGCTTTGGCTTGAGCGTTGCCCTTCGGCCCTTCTCCAGCCAGGCCATGGCAGGGCCCAGGGGTTGGATGGCCCTGAATCTTGTGCTGGTGCTACTGGCCGATCTGACGGTGCTGACGGCCGGAGGTGGTGTGGCCCTGGTCTATCTGCTCGCTTCCACCCTGGTGGCCCTGGGGCCCCATCCACTGGCGGGCCGCTGGCTGGCGGAGCACTACGTGTATTTCCCCGGGCAGCAAACAGCGTCGATGTATGGATGGGCCAATCGCCTGGCCTTCAATGTGGGCTACCACATGGAGCACCATGATCTGCCTTCGGTTCCATGGGTGGCCTTGCCCCGGATCAGGGAGTTGGCTCCTGATCTCTATCAACAGCCGTCCCATCGATCCTGGGGAGGCTGTCTGTGGCGATTCATCACCGATCCCAACCTTTCGCCCTACTCCAGGTACCTGAATGAGCGCTCCTACTAAGCCGCTGCGTCTCGATGGCGTCCATGGGAGGTGAAGGCCCCCGCCTGAGCACAGACTTGACCGATACCCACAACGAGTCCCTGCCGGAATTGCGGGTGGCGCTGTTCACAGGCAACTACAACTACATCAAGGACGGCGTGGCGCTGTCCCTGAACCGGCTGGTGGCCTTTCTGCGGAAGCGCGGCGTGGCCGTTCTGGTATTTGCGCCAGCCGGCCCCGTTGCGGCCTTTGAGCCCGCGGGAGAGCTAGTCACGGTACCATCCATGGCCATTCCGGGCCGCACCGAATACCGTATAGCGCTGGGCTTTCCCCCAGCCGCGAGGCAGCGGCTTGCGGATTTCAGGCCCACCCTCATCCACATCGCCGTACCGGACATTCTTGGCTACAAGGCGCTGCGCCATGCCGAACGGCAGGGGCTGCCAGTTGTTGCCTCCTTCCACACCCGCTACGACAAATACTTCCACTTCTATGGCGCGGGCTTCCTGGAGCGGATTGCCACCGCCTATCTCCGCTGGTTCTACAAGCGGTGCCGGCGTGTCTACCCGCCCTCGCCATCCATGGCCGAGATCATCCGGCAGGAAGGCATGTCGGAGCATATCGAGGTGTGGGCGCGGGGCGTGGACAGCGGGCTGTTCAGCCCGGCCCGGCGCGATCCTTCCTGGCGGCACTCGCTCGGCATCGGCGCTGATGACGTGGTGATCAACTTCACCGGACGGCTGGTGAAAGAGAAGAACACCGATCTCGCCGTCCGTGTGCTGACGCTGCTCAAGAAGCGCGGCGTTGCGTTCCGCGCGATGTTCACAGGCGATGGCCCCGAGATGAAGGCGATGCAGGTCGCCTTGCCCGATGCGCTGTTTCCTGGCTTCCTGCATGGCGAGGAACTGGCGCGCGCCTATGCCAGCTCCGACATCTTCTTTTTCCCAAGCGAGAGCGAGACCTTCGGCAATGTGACGCTGGAGGCCATGGCGAGCGGGTTGCCGGCAGTCAATGCCTTGGCCAGTGGCAGCAACTCGCTGGTGGTGCCGGGCGAGACCGGCTTTATCGAGCCTGCGCGCGATGCCGGGGCCTTGGCAGATCGGCTGGAATCACTGGTGCACGACGGCGCCTTGCGCACCCACATGGGCGAAAAGGCGCGCCAGCGGGCCCTCACCTTCAGCTGGGATGCGATCCTCGCCGGCCTCCTCGACAGCTACCGGCAGGTGCTGGTGGAAACCGGCCATGGCCGCGGCGCCTGAGAACCCCTGCATTGGACTCCCGTGGCGCCGCCGCCCTGCAGGGCTGAGAAGATGACGTCTCTCCGTTCGTTGCCGTGTCTGCCCTCACCCGCTGCTTGCAGGAAGAGGCGGCAGCCATTGCCCTCTCCGCCGATCGCCTGGATGCCGCCCAGGTGGAAGCGGCCCTTGACCTATTGGCGAACGCTCGAGAGCACCGCGCCAAATTGGTGCTCTCCGGGATCGGAAAGAGCGGCATCGTCGCCCGCAAGATCGCCGCCACCTTCTCGTCCCTGGGCCTGACAGCGGTGTTTCTCAACCCCGTCGATGCCCTCCATGGGGATCTGGGCATCGTGTCGGACAGGGATGTGGCCTTGCTGCTCTCGAACAGTGGCGAAACCGAGGAGCTCCTGGCGATCCTGCCCCACCTGAAACGTCGTGGGGCCGCCTGCATTGCCCTGGTGGGTCGCCTGGCCTCCAGCCTGGCCCGGCACTGCGATGTGGTGTTGGATGGCTCCGTCGACCGGGAGGTGTGCCCCCTGAACCTGGCCCCGACCGCCAGCACGGCCGTGGCGATGGCCGTGGGTGATGCCCTGGCCACGGTGTGGATGGAGCGGGCGGGCATCTCCCCTGCCGACTTCGCCGTCAATCACCCCGCCGGCACGCTCGGACGGCGTCTCACCTTGCGCGTGGCCGATCTGATGGTGCCGGCCCACGAACTCACCCCCTTGGCGCCCGATGCGCCGCTGCTGCTGGTGATCACCCAACTCACCCAGGGCAGTCCCAACCGAGGCAGCCTCGGCGCCACTTGGGTCCACGCGGAAGGGGACCCGCAGCGTCTGGCTGGATTGATCACCGACGGGGACCTGCGTCGTGCCCTGCAGCGCCATGGCCCCCACAACTGGGGGGCGGTGACGGCCGTTCAGATGGCCACCGTCCATCCGATCACCGTGGCCCCCCAGACCCTTGCGGCCGAAGCTCTGGCGCTGATGGAACGCAATCCGCGCCAGTCGATCTCCGTTCTGCCCGTGGTGCACCCCGACCACCCATGGCAGCTCCAGGGACTGCTTCGACTCCATGATCTGGTTCAGGCCGGCCTCGGCCCTGTGCAGCTATGAATCCTTCAGCCGCCGCACCAGTGCCGTTCCGCCTCATCGCCGGGCCCTGTGTGATCGAGAATCGCGATCTGGTGTTTCAGGTCGCGGATCAGGTCAGCAGCCTCTGCCGCCGGCTGGGGGTGGAGTTCGTCTTCAAGGCCAGCTTCGACAAGGCCAACCGCAGTTCCGGCCAGTCGTACCGCGGCCCCGGCCCCGACGAGGGCCTGGCCATCCTGGCGGAGGTGCGCGAGCACTTCGGGGTGCCGGTGCTCACCGACATCCATGAAAGCCATCAGGCGGCTGCCGCCGCCCAGGCGGTGGATGTGCTGCAGATCCCGGCCTTTCTTTGCCGCCAGAGCGACCTGCTGGAGGCCGCCGCCCGGGCGGTCGCCGGCACCGGGAAGTGTGTGAACGTCAAGAAGGGACAGTTCCTCGCTCCCTGGGACATGGCCCAGGTGGTGAACAAACTGGCCGATGGCGGCCTGGTGGCCGGCAGTGGCCGACTCTGGCTCACCGAACGCGGCAGCAGCTTTGGCTACAACACCCTGGTGGTCGACTTCCGCAGCCTGCCCCAGCTGCAGGCCCTGGGCTGCCCGGTGATCTTCGATGCCACCCACGCGGTGCAGCAGCCCGGCGGTCGCGGCACCAGCTCCGGCGGCCAGAGGGAATTCGTGGCGACCTTGGCGCGGGCGGCCATGGCCGTGGGCGTGGACGGGCTGTTCATGGAGGTGCATCCCGACCCGGAGCAGGCCCTCAGCGACGGCCCCAATATGGTGCCGCTGCACCGGCTGGAGGCGATGTTGCGCCAGCTGCTGGCCATCCGCGCGGTGGTGGCAGGCGGAACGGCCGAAAGCAGCCTCTGAGATGGAGAGCCTGAGCGGCCTGGGTCTGCGCTCGTTTTTTCAGCGGCACCTGCTCACGCCTCGCCTACGCCAGATCCGCTTGCTGGTCTGTGATGTGGATGGCGTGCTCACCGATGGCGGCCTCCTTTACGACGAGGACGGCCGGGTGCTGAAGCGCTTTGACGTGCGCGATGGACTGGCGGTACGGATGTTGCAGCGCGCCGGCATCACCGTGGCCCTGCTCAGCGGCGGCCGCGGTGGCGCCATTGAGCAGCGGGCCCGACACCTGGACATCAAACACTGCCGCGTGGGTGTGGGTGACAAGCAACAAGGCCTCGTGCAGCTGCGGGCCGACCTGGGCCTGGCCCGTGAGCACACCGCCTTCATCGGTGACGACCTCAACGACCTGGCCGTGCGGCCGGTTGTCGGTCTGCTGGTGGCGCCCGCCGATGCCGTCCGGGGGCTGCGCCGCCAGGCCGATTGGGTGTTGCGCCACCGCGGCGGCGCCGGCGCCCTGCGCGAATGCGCCGAAGCCTTGCTGGCCAGCCAGGGGCAGCTGGCCGAGCTGCACCGCCAGGGCTGGCGGGAAGGCAACAGCTGATCAGGGTCCTCAGGCCTGTGACCGGAACAGGGCACGGGCCTGCTCCAGCTGGGCGGGGGTGTCCACTGAAAAGCAATCGGCCGCCACGCGAAAGGTGGCGATCGGGATGCCGGCTTCGATCAGGCGCAGCTGCTCGAGCTTCTCCAGCCGTTCCAGCGGTGACGGGGGCAACCCGCTCCAGCCGGCCAGGACATCGGCGCGATAGCCGTAGATGCCCACGTGGCCCCAGTAGGTGGTGCGGCTGTGCCAGTGCTCTGGCGTCAGGTCGCGCACGTGGGGCAGGGCACTGCGGGAGAAGGTGATCGCCCGACCATCGGCGGCGCGTTGCACCTTCACAACGTTGGGATCGTGAATCTTGTCCGGAACCAGTGGGTAGACCGGTGTGATCACTGGCAACCAGACGGCCGCCCCAGGGGCCCCAGCCGCCGCTCCAGAGGCCTCAGCGATCATCGTTTCGAGAATGGCTGGATCCAGCAGGGGCTGATCAGCCTGCACGTTGATCACCAACGTGCGCTCCGGCGTTGCGCCACCGGCAGCCACCAGGTCCGCCAGCACGGAGGCCAGCCGCTCGCTGCCGCTGCTGCAGTGCTCAGAGGTCACCAGGGCTTCGAATCCCCAGCATCGAACGGCGTCCAGCACCTCGGCGCTGTCGCTGCAGGCCAGCACCGCCGCCACGCCCCGAGCCTGGCCGCAACGCTCCAGCACGTGGCGCAGCATCGGCTGGCCGCCGACATCGGCCATCACCTTGCCCGGCAACCGTGACGAGGCCAGCCGCGCCGGCACGGCCACCACAACGGCCGAGTCGGATCCCTGCTCAGCCATCGGCGATCTTTCCCCGGCCAGTGGACCGGAGCGTAGGCGGCCCGAAGGTGGCAAGATGAACAGGCTCGTCTTCGGACGAACTAGGTGGTCCACACCAGTGTCTCGGACAGCGGTTCGATTCCGCTCAGCTCCATTCCCCCCTCCGACCCGCCGGCTTTGGCCGGTCCGTCATCCCGGGGCTGCAATGGTTTCGACGGGGCATGAGGAGGGTGACTGAAGCCTGCTCGGTAAGAGCGAACCCGTAACAGCGAACAACATCGTTCGTTTCTCCCGTCAAGCCGCCCCCGTGGCTGCCTGACACTCTTAACGGAGACGGGGTGAGGTCAGCCTTGTCACCCAAATGACCCATGGGGCCTGGAAGGGCCCTTTCCCTTTGAACAGTGGCGGCTCCAGGGCGAGGACCTCCGCCCCGTCCTTCACGGCACCGGCACCGGCACCGCCACCCGCATCGCCTGGCCGGGTTGCCCCCTGGTCAACCGCTGCACCGTGGTTGCCCGTGGACGGGAACGGCCAGGGACCGTGCTGTCACCATCGGCCCGGCAGGCGTAGGTGCTGACCGCAGGAGCGAAAGCTATAGCCTTCAGGATGGAGGTGCCTGCACAGCACGCCACCCTCGTGGCCGTGGCCGAGGAATCGTGGACCTTCGCTGAGAGTGACACTGGACTTCCCCCGAAAACAACGGCACAACCACAGTTGTCCGCAACAACCGGCGAGATCTCCGAAGACCTCGCTGCATCGCCTGATGCGCTCCTGGTGGAAGGAAGAGCTCCACTCCAGGCCTTCGAGGGCTGTCGCGGGCACCGCCCTGGCCGTTTCGCTGGCGCTGCTTTTGCCGCTGGTTGTGATTCACTTCAGCCAACGTTTAACCGCGAAGCTGCACGAGCAGTCACGCAGCCTCCAGGAGGGACAGGGGATCGTGGAAGTGGCCTATGGATCGCTCTCCCGGGCCACCCTCGACTGGGGGCGCTGGGACAGTCTCTATGGCTTCGTGAGCGGGACCAACCCACGCTTTCCGATCACCGATATCCAGACCACCGCCCTGTTCAATGGCGGCATGGTGATGCTGGTGCTCAACGAGGCCGGCAAGCCCGTGCTCACCTATGCCCTGCGGAGCCATCAGCCCAGGGAGATGGCCGCCCTGGTGCGCTGCGCCCGCGGTGGTCTCTCGGAACTCAGGACCATGGCCAACTCCGTGCGGCTGCTCTGCCGCGATCCAGGCGGCCAGGACTACATCGGTGTGGTGACGTCGATCTCCAACAGCAACAGCACGGCGCCACGGCGGGGCACGCTGGCGTTCTTGGATCCCCTCATCCGCGACGATTACAACGAGGGAATCCGCCGCAGCCTCCAATCCTTCCAGGCCAATGTGATCTGGCTGCCTGCGGGCCAGGGCCGGGACCCAATCCTGGTTCCACCCGAGTCGATCCGCCCTCTGATCCATGGCGACGGTGGAGCTCTGCTGGCCTTCCGGCCCCGGCCCCTGCTGCCGATCCTGGCCCGGGTGCTGCTCGAGGATCTGCTGCTCGCCCTGGCCCTGGTCCTCGGGCTGCTCGGCTTCCGCTCCATCCTGCTGCTGGAGCGTCGCCGCCAGCGCCTCCGCAGCCGCCTCCGCGAACGCCTGGCCGATGGACGCATCCGCCGGGTCTGCCGCGAGCTGGACCAGTTGCACGCCCAGATGGGGCTTAACTCCCCGGCGGCATCCCAGGGGCGTCAGGCACTGGGGCGCCTGCTGCACCTGCGCCAGCTCCATGGCCAGCCACCGCTGCCCCCGGGTCCCGATCAAGACGACCACGCCACCCGAAGCGGCAAGCCCGGGGTCGCTGCGGGCTTCGCGATGGCAGAGCGGAAGGTCCTTAGTGGCGCAGCGGCGCCCTCCGTCACCCGGCTCGGGGATGTGGACGATCGCCTGGAGCGTCTGGCCAGCCAGTTCCAGGAGTTTCTCGACAGTGCCCAGACCCTGGCCCTGATCGATCCCCTCACCCAGCTTCCCAACCGGCGCTTCTTTCTCGACCAGCTGGCCCTGGTGGCCAGCACCAACTGTGAGCGGGGAACTCGCTACGCCGTGCTGTTCGTTGATGTGGATCGTTTCAAGGAGATCAACGACACCTTCGGCCACAGCTTCGGCGACAATGTGCTGACGATCGTGGCGCAGCGACTGCGGCAGTTGCTGCGCCCCAATGACTTCCTTTGCCGTTACGGGGGGGGATGAATTGGCGATCCTGATGGATCTCAGCGACATCAGCCCCCCCAGCGAGGAGGTGCAGCGGGCCACCGCCCACGCCTTGGCCAGCCGTATCACAGCCTCCCTTGCCAAATCGGTTCGGGTCGATGGCATCCCGATCGAGGTGAGCCTCAGCATTGGCATCGCCTTGATCGATCCACGGGTGACCGCAACACCCCAGGCGATGCAGCAGTCCGATATTGCCATGTACAGGGCCAAGCGGCACAAACACTCCCGCATCGCCATTTTCGATGTTGCCGATCAATGCAGTGAACTCGAGACCTATCAGCTCTATCTCGATCTGATGGCAGCGGTGCGGAAGCAGCAGCTTCAGGTGGAGTTTCAGCCAATTGTTGATGGCAACAACAACATCCTGGCGGTCGAGGCCTTGGCCCGCTGGCACCATCTCAACCGGGGGATGATTCCACCCGAGGAGTTTCTTGACTTGGCACAGAAGCATCGCCAGCTCGGCGTTCTCTGGGAAGCCATCCTGCGTTGTAGCCTGAGCGACTTCGCTGCTCTGCGTCAGGGTATCCCGGGTCTGTGTTTGGCGGTGAATCTCTACCCCACCCAGCTTTCCGATCAACACCTGCTGCAGCTGCTTGACGAGCAGCTCGCCAGCCATGATATCGAACCTCAGGCTCTCACCAACGAGATCACCGAACGGGCCGTGCTGGAAGCCACGTTGGTCATGCGCAACAACCTTTCGGGGCTGCGGCAGCGGGGCGTACGAATTTCTCTTGATGATTTCGGTACTGGCTATTCATCCCTCACGTTGCTCAGTGAGCTGCGTCCTGATGAGATCAAGATCGACCGCTCCTTTGTGGATGTCATGGATAAAGATCCTTATGTTCAAGGCATCGTGGTATTGATCATTTCCTTGGCCCGGAATCTCGGTATCTCCCTGGTGGCCGAGGGTGTGGAGCGTTCTGAAACCCTGAAGATCCTGGCGCAGCTTGGGGTCGAGAAGTTTCAGGGCTACCTGTTCTCCAGGCCGCGCCCCTGGCAGGAGATCGAGCCCGTGATCCATCCGCTGCCCGCAAGTCCCCAGGCTCCGGCCTGAGTCCCGCCGCGGGTCTCAGGCCCCGGGCGGAAACACCCGCAGGGAACGGGGCGTCTGCGGCACCGCCCGGAGGTGATGAGGGCGCCGCTGCCCCTGCTCGGGGTGATCTGCCGCTCGGTGAAGCTGAGGCTCCTGCGACTCTGACTGGCGTGGTGGAACGCGACCTGGGCTTCGGATCCCCGGATCCGCACAGGAACGTTCTTCGTTCCGCCCGGGTCCTCCACGGTGGGGCGGCACAGCAGTTGGTGGTGGCGCCCGTTGGGCGCGGGACTGTACCGGCGCTGACGGAACAGGCTGGCCAGGCCGAGGGACCTCAGTTGCCATGGCCAATGGCTGGATCGGCTGGCACCGACCCGGCGACCGAGCCGCAGGCGATCCTCATCCGCTGCAGAGATGGGGCGCATGGACCCGCCCCCGCAGGGGGGCGTTGGACCGTCAGGACTCCTCGGCCTTGAGCAGGAGTCTGAGAAAGGTCTTGGTGATGTCAAAACCCTCTTCAAATCTGAGACCTGAGTAGTGGGCACCCCTGAGTTGGTTCATCCAGACCAGCTCTACCCTCGTCTCGATGATCTCCTCATCGGAAGGGTCGTGGAAACGGATCTGGGCCGGCGATCCCGTGGGAACCGGCTGGAAGCTGCGGATGCAGGCCCCGGAGCGACTCCCATCCCGAAGGTGTCCCAAATAACAATTATCCCGAATAAATAGCTCAACTCTTATGAGGATCTGGAAAAAAGGTGCTGAAAACCTCGGTTCTCGGGCAGGAAGTGTTGATTCCTTCCTGTCCATGAGGTGAGGAGATTGGTTCCAGACAGGTTTCAGTGTTCTGCAGAAAAGGATTTGTTGGCAATACCAAATCAGCAGGGCTGTCAGCCTGGATTCCACACCTGAACAACAGCTGGAGGGCACGTTCCGCAGCAGCCAATGCACGCCAGGGTGCCGCTCAGGGGGTGCCCCCAGCCGGCGCCTTGGCGTAACCGCTCCAGCGCTTCAGCTCCTCGATCGTCTGTACCCCTTCCACCCGCTTGCTGCCCAGGACCCAGGTGGGGTAAGCCTTGATGCCCGCCTCCTGGCAGCGCTCCCGACCCTCCTTGGTCTTGTCGCATTCCACATAGGGCAGCTGATCACCCGCCTGCTGGCCGAACAGGCTTTTCTGGCGGAAGCAGGCCGGGCACCACCAGGCGCCATAGAACACGGCCCCGATGCGCCGCAGGTGCTCGGTCAGCTCCATCTGGGCGCTGTCGGACGGCGCCAGGGCTTCCCCCAGCGTGGGGGTGGTGGACCCTCCGGCCTGGCCCCCATGGGCAGGGGGGGTGAAGGTCAGCGCGCACCCCAGCAGGGTGGGGAGTCCGCCCGTGAGCAGCAGGGGCCTCAGCCGCGCCGGGCGGGTGGCTTTCCTGGAGGGGGACGACAAGCGCATCGGCGGATGGACAGAGGAGAAAATCTAGGCTGCTCGCCCTGGCCCGTACGGGCTTCCGCCCTGCCGGGAGCTGTGAAATCCACGCCAGGACTGGGAGAATCGCCGGGTTGGTCGGTGACGGGCGCCCTGGCGACATGAGCGTGACGAGATGAGCGTGAATGGGTACCGCGACTATTTCAAGGTTCTGGGTGTCGAGAGGGGCACCGATGCCGATGGCATCAAGCGCGCCTTCCGCAAGTTGGCCCGTCAGTACCACCCGGATGTGAATCCTGACGATGCCTCCGCCGAGGCCCGTTTCAAGGAGATCAGCGAAGCCTATGAAGTGCTTTCCGATCCCGAGAAACGCCGTCGCTACGAGCAGTTCGGCCAGTACTGGAACCAGATGGGCGGTGGCGGCGGCGCTCCCGGGGTCGATGTCGACTTCGGCCGTTACGGCAACTTCGACGACTTCATCAACGATCTGCTGGGCCGTTTCGGTGGCGGCGCCGCGGCCGGTGCCCCCGGTGGTTTCGGCTTCGGCAGCGGTTTTCCCGGTGGTTTCCACACTGGATTCGGTGGCGGCGGTGCCGAACGCTCCACCCAGGTGCAGCTCGATGCGGAAGCCACGATCAGCCTGCCGGTGGCCGATGCCTTCCGCGGCTGTGAGCGCACCCTGGCCGTCAACGAAGAGCGGGTGCAGGTGCGCATCCCCGCCGGTGTCAAGGACGGCAGCCGCCTGCGGCTGAAGGGCAAGGGCAACCTGCAGCCGGGCACCGGTCGCCGCGGCGATCTCTATCTCACCCTCAAGCTCCAGCCCCATCCCGTCTGGCGCCTCGATGGCGACCAGCTGCGGGCCGAGCTTCCCTTGAGCCTCGATGAACTGGCCCTCGGCGGTGAGGTGCGGGTGGCCACCCCCGATGGGGAAGCCACCATCCAGGTGCCCCCCGGCATGACCCTCGGCCGCAGCCTGCGGCTCAAGGGCAAGGGTTGGCCGCTCAAGGAGGGCCGCGGCGACCTGCTGCTCAGCCCGGTGCTGCGCATGCCGGAAAACCTCAGCGAGCGCGAGCGGGAACTGCTGGAGGAGCTGCGCCGCAACCGCAGCAGCGATCCCCGCCAAGGCTGGGCCAGCTCGGCCCGCCTCTGACGCCATTCACCAGCCGCGCCAGGATCGAGGGGCTTCCGTTGGCGCCCTGATGCCGGCGCTGCTCCATCGCCGCCGCCCGCCGCCCGCTGCTCTGGGTGATGGGTGCTCTCATGGCGCTGGTGTTGGTGAGTCAACCCGCCGGGAGGCTGCCTGCTGCCGACCAGGCGGCCTGCTGTTCGTGTGGGGGGGCAACCTGCGGGCCCGGGCGGCGGAGGGTGAGGTCGTGGCCACCCTGGCCAGGGTCAACAGGCTAGGCACGGTGGTGCGGGTGTCCGCGCTGGTGGGCTACGGGGTGATCGTGCTCGGCAATGCCCTGCGCTGAGGCCCGGTTGGGCATGTCTATTGCTTTTGGCTGCGGGGGGAAGGTTCGTGATCGTTTCGGGCCGCCCGGCTCCTTCCGTCTCTCTTGCCCTTGATACGTAGGATCCGCCTTAGCCCCCCCCGCCCGCGCATGGAGCTCACCTACCGTCCCCGCCGGCTGCGGCGCACACCGGCCCTGAGAGCCTTGGTGCGGGAACACCAGCTCGCCCCCACCGATTTCATCTATCCCCTCTTTGTGCACGAGGGCACCAGCATCGAACCGATCGGCGCCATGCCGGGTGCCAGCCGCTGGAGCCTGGAAGGGCTGGTGGATGAGGTGGGTCGCGCCTGGGATCTGGGCATCCGCTGCGTGGTGCTCTTCCCCAAGGTGGCCGATGGCCTCAAGACGGACGATGGCGCCGAATGCTTCAACGAGCACGGCCTGATTCCCCGTGCCATCCGGCGCCTGAAGGAGGTGCACCCCGGCATGGCGATCATGACCGATGTGGCCCTCGATCCCTATTCCTGCGATGGTCACGACGGCATCGTGAGCAGCGAGGGGGTGGTGCTCAACGATGAGACGGTGTCGATCCTCTGCCAGCAGGCCGTGGCCCAGGCCCGCGCCGGCGCCGACCTGATCGGCCCGAGCGACATGATGGATGGTCGGGTGGGCGCCATCCGCGAGGCCCTCGATGAGGAGGGCTTTGAGCAGGTGGGCATCATCAGCTATACCGCCAAGTACGCCTCTGCGTATTACGGACCCTTCCGCGAGGCCCTCGATTCGGCCCCGCGCGCCAACTCCGGTAAGCCGATCCCGAAGGACAAGAGCACCTACCAGATGGATCCCGCCAATGGCCGCGAGGCGATCCTCGAGTGCCAGCTCGATGAGAGCGAAGGGGCCGACATCCTGATGGTGAAGCCTGCCCTGGCCTACCTCGACATCATCTATCGCCTGCGCCAGGAAAGCGAGCAGCCGATCGCCGCCTACAACGTGAGCGGCGAATACGCGATGGTGAAGGCGGCGGCCGAACGCGGCTGGATTGATGAACGGGCCGTGACCCTCGAAACCCTGCTGAGTTTCAAGCGCGCCGGCGCCGATCTGATCCTCACCTATCACGCTTGCGAGGCGGCTGCCTGGCTGCGGCGGGGGTGAAAGGTGGAGGTGTATCTAGCCAGAAGACAACTGCTTAATTCCCCAAGATCAACGCCCCCAAAGTTTGCGCTTGTTTCTCTGATCGGCTTGACGCTTCATGCGTTCACGCTGCTTGCGCATCTCGGCCTCATTCCTCTTCTTTGCTCTCTCCGCCTCCAGAAAGATTGTACGCTGATTGTCTTTCATTTTCTTCAAATCTTCAAGCGCCGCTTGCTGTTTGGCCGCTTGCTGTTTGATTGATCGGAAGTGGCCTAGCTTCTGCTCAATGCTGTCGATCAGCAGGGGGCCGGAGGGCATGGGCTGGGCAAAGGCAGCGAAGCCGAAGGCCAGCACTAGGCAGGCCATGACAATGCGCAACATCTGAGGCCCGCGGGTGCTCCAACTGTTTTCTGCCGTTAAGGCTTTGCGCTGCTGGGCAATCTGGGCGGCAACCTGATTGAAAGCAGAGCTCAATTGAACCTTCACTTCCGGAAGGGTTCGGGCAAGGATTTCTGGCTTGAGTACAGGCGCACTCAGCTTGGTAAGGCGTGTTTGAAGCTCGCTGACGCTGGTGGCCTGATTGGCAGCCTGGCGATAGGAATTGAGTTGTCGTTCTGCTTCATCGAGAGCGCGAAATTGATCAGAGTTGGTGGTTTGTAGAAGAAGACCCGTGAAGATGTGCAGCGGAATCAGCAGTAGGAAGCCGTAGACAGCCACGACGGCGAGGCCAGAAAAGAGCTTGCGGAGCTTATCTAGAAGTTGATTTTCAGGATAGAGCAGGTTTCCCACCCCAAGGATAAAAAGCGCAAGCAGTGGCAAGCTCGAGCCATTGATCAAGGTGGCGGTAACGCGATTGAGCCAGTCGTAATCCAACAGTTTTATGGGAATGGCACTCGAAACCACCAACAGGACATAAAGAACCACAAACACCAAGGAAAGGCTGCTCAGGCTTCGGGCGTTCATGTTTAGGGAATAAAAAAAGCCCTGTAATTACAGAGCTTTGGGGTGGTGATGTTAAGTAAATGTATTGATGGTATTCAAGCGGTAGGCGAAGGCGTGGATTTTTGGATGCGGTTGCGAAGTTTGCGTGAGTAGCCAAAGGCCGCTGCGGCCCCAAGAAGAGGTAAAGGTCCTGGAGCTGGAGCGGGACCTTCACGAAGAATGATTTGCTCAGTGCCAGAAGTGTAAACAATTTGTGGCGAGGCGAGGCCGATCTGCGCCAGGCTTAAATTGACATCAAAAAAGGCAGAGATAGGCTTGGCTACGTTAACGGGAGTAGTTCCTCCGGTAAAGGCGTTTGGAAGCCAGAGATCCAAGGCCGCCGTGCTCGTGCGTAAAACGAGCGGAGGTAGGTTCTTTGGGGTAGAACCTATCCAGCCAGCACTCAGAGCACCTGTTGGAGAGCCAGTAAACGGGTTAGTTGATCCGGAGATAGCGTAGCGACGACCGGGTTCAGCGATTAAGCTGGGAGCGTAGTTCCACCTGACTTGGTCGTTCGGGCTTACAACTATCCTGGACGAATTTGCTCCGCTAGTTGGGAAGAGGTTTACGGTTTGTGCCGAAGAGGTGCCAAGATTAAATGGATTAATGGTACCGGATACCTGGATGCGCGTTTGCGCTGGGTTGCTGAGAGGAATAAAATTGATAAACAAAGTAGCTTTGGACGGGGTAGCGTCCAAAAGGGTGACCGCGGCGATGCCAGCTGTTCCCCAGAAGCTTAAAGCAGTTGAGAGTTTCATTTTTCAATGAATTTTCAAAAGACTACCAGCATCGTGCGCCCTGGTAGGGCGCTGTTGACACTGTGCAAACTGGCACCTCCTCGCGAGCGGTGTGGCCGAGCACATGCTAGGGGAGCCTGCCCAGTGGGCGGCCGTGGCGGCATCGCTGATCAGCAGGTCAAAGTCGACGGGCGGCACGGGCAGGAGCAGGGTGCGCACCCGCGAGCGCAGCTGCCGCTCCCGCTCCCGCTCCGGAGTGAGGGTGCCCCGCACGATCACGAGCAGGTCGAGATCCGAGCCGGAGCCTGCCTCCCCCCCGGGCCCGGGAGCCGAACAGGATCAGTTCACCAAACTCGGGATCCCGGTGACCCCAGGAATTCAGCGCCCGAGGCCCGGGCGTCCGAAGCCCGCACCCGGCTGCACCCCGGCGCCGGAAGCCGGCCCACCCACGCCACCTCGGATCGGCTGGCCCTGGGCGGGGGCCATCCCGCCGATGCCAGCTCCGCTCAGGGCGATGGCCACCAGCAGAGGCGCCTAGATTCGGAAAGTAACGAACTGGGCATGGCAGGGGCCGAGGGTGACCACTGCATCGTGGGAGCGGAACTCTGGCTTGGCCTCAGCGGCTGAGGAAGGAGAGCTCCGCCTCTTAACCGTGTTGCCGGCCCTGCCGATCCCTTGGCAGCAGCTCCGCGGCACGCCTGGCGATCGGATGGACCCGGGCGATGCGCAGCGACTCCTGTTTCGCACCGGCGCCGCTCACCATCGCCAGCCCATTGCAGGAGAATGGCGTCAGTGATCCCCTTCGCCATGGCACCGGCCTCCGTCCATCGCCTTGGCCATGTGGCCCTCCGGGTGGCCGACATGGAGCGGGCCAAGGCCTTTTATGAGGCCCTCGGACTTCAGCTCACTTGGGATGCCGCCGACTGGGCCTACCTGCAGTCGCCGATGACCGGTGACGGCGTGGCCCTGCTCAGTCCCGACTACCGAGCGGCGGGCCCCCACTTCGCCTTCCATTTCGACACGCGCGCCGATGTGGAAGCCGTGCACGCCCAGCTGGTGGCCAGTGGCCATCCCGTGGGGCCGCTGCACGACCACCGTGACGGCACCGCCTCGTTCTATCTGCAGGATCCGGAGGGAAACTGGCTGGAGGTGCTCTACGAGCCTCCGGCCGGCATCCCCTCCAACGTCGGAGCCGCCGCCATTTCCGCCCCCACCACCTCCCTCCCGCCGGCTGGGTGAGTGCACACCCTGTGAGCGAGATCCTCCAGGAGACGCTGGAGCTGCTGGAGTGGCCCCGACTGGCCGCCCACCTGGCCGGTTTCGCCAGCACCGCCGCCGGTCGGCGCGATTGCGCCCGGCTCGCTCTGCCGGACCACCCGGCCGAGAGCCGCCGCCTGCTGCTGGAAACCACCGAGCTGCTGGCCCTCGATGGCCTTTGCGAGGGGGGCCTCAGCCTGCAGGGGGCCGGTGACATCGCCGCCACGGTGGCCCTCTGTGCCAAGGGCGGCTGTGGGGGCGGCGAGGAGCTCCTGGCGGTGGCCGCCACCCTGGCCACGGCGCGGCGGCTGCGGCGCCAGATCGAAGATCCCGAGCTGCGGCCGATCACCAGTGCCCTGGTGGCCGAGCTGCGCACCCTGCCGGAGCTGGAGCAGCGGCTGCACTTCTGCCTGGAGGAGGGCGGCCGGGTGGCGGATCGGGCCAGTGGGCCGCTGCAGGCGGTGCGGCGCCAGCTGCTGGGCCTGCGCGGCGAGCGTCGGGAGCGGCTGCAGGAGCTGGTGCGCCGCTACGCCTCCCTGCTCCAGGACACGGTGGTGAGCGAGCGCAGCGGCCGGCCGGTGCTGGCGGTCAAGGCCGGTGCCGCCGCCCAGGTGGGCGGCCTGGTGCACGACAGCTCCGCCTCCGGCAGCACGGTGTACGTGGAGCCCCAGGCGGTGATCCCCCTGGGCAACCGCATCCGTGACGCCGAGGGCCAGGAAAGGGAGCTGGAGCGCCAGGTGCGCAGCGAACTCAGCGCCCTGGTGGGCGAGCAGGCCGAACCTCTTGACCACCTCCAGCAGGTGCTGGTGCGCCTCGATGCCGGCCTGGCCCGGGCCCGCTACGGCCAGTGGCTGGGAGCCGTGCGGCCCGAGCTGGCCGAGACGGCCGACGCCCCGTTCGAGCTGCGGGACCTGCGCCACCCTCTGCTGCTCTGG
Source organism: Cyanobium sp. Cruz CV13-4-11 (assembly GCF_024346055.1). Taxonomy (GTDB): domain Bacteria; phylum Cyanobacteriota; class Cyanobacteriia; order PCC-6307; family Cyanobiaceae; genus Cyanobium. The sequence goes on along the minus strand of NZ_JAGQCH010000022.1, from coordinate 23,934 downwards.
CAGGAGCGGCGCGAGGGCGGCCGGCCCGTGGTGCCCGTGAGCATCAGCGTGGGCCCCGAGCTGCGGGTGGTGGCGATCACCGGCCCCAACACCGGCGGCAAGACCGTGACCCTCAAGAGCCTCGGCCTGGCGGCCCTGATGGCCCGCGCCGGCCTGTTCCTGCCCTGCGGCGGCACGCCGCGCCTGCCCTGGTGCGGTCAGGTGCTGGCCGACATCGGCGACGAGCAGTCGCTGCAGCAGAACCTCTCCACCTTCAGCGGCCACATCCGCCGCATCGCCCGCATCCTGGCGGCCCTGCCGGAGGGGGCGGCCCTGCCGGAGGGGGCCGCCCAGCCGCAGGGGCCGGCGGCCCTGGTGCTCCTCGATGAGGTGGGGGCCGGCACCGATCCCACCGAAGGCAGTGCCCTGGCCGCCGCCCTGCTGCGCCACCTCGCCGAACGGGCCCGCCTCACGATCGCCACCACCCACTTCGGCGAGCTCAAGGCGCTCAAGTACGCCGATCCCCGCTTCGAGAACGCCTCGGTGGCCTTCGATGGGGAAACGCTTTCGCCCACCTACCGGCTGCAGTGGGGCATCCCCGGCCGCAGCAACGCCCTGGCGATCGCCTCCCGGCTGGGCCTCGATCCCGCGGTGCTGGCGGCGGCCGCCGCCCAGCTGGAGCCAGGCGGCGAGGGTGATGTGAATCGGGTGATCGAGGGGCTGGAGCAGGAGCGCCAGCGCCAGCAGGAGGCGGCTGAGGCCGCGGCGGTGCTGCTGGCCCGCACCGAGCTGCTGCACGAGGAATTGCTGCAGCGCTGGTCGCAGCAGAAGGAGCAGTCGGCGGAACTGCAGGAGCAACGCCGCCAGCGGCTGGAGCTGTCGATCCGCGAGGGGCAGGGGGAGGTGCGGCGCCTGATCCGGCGGCTGCGCACGGTGGGTCAGGAGGTGCGCGTCGGCGGACGGGTGGCGGGGGAAACGGCCCGCCAGGCCGGCCAGCGGTTGCGGCACCTTGAGCAGCAGCACAGGCCCCTGCCGGAGCAGCGCGAGCATGGAGGCTGGCGGCCCCGGGTGGGTGATCGCATCCGGCTGCTGGCCCTGGGCAAGGCCGCCGAGGTGCTGGCGATCTCCGACGACGGCCGCGAGCTCACCGTCCGCTGCGGCGTGCTGCGGCTCACGGTGGCGCTGGCCGCCATCGAAGGGCTGCACGGCGAGAAGCCGGCCCCCCCCGAGCCGCCGCCCCAGGTGCGGATCCGCAGCCGCCGGTCCCCGGGCAGCCGGGGTCCCGAGGTGCGCACCGAGCGCAACACGGTGGACGTGCGCGGCCTGCGCGTGCACGAGGCCGAGGCGGCGGTGGAGGAGCGCCTGCGGGGTGCCAACGGGCCGGTGTGGGTGATCCACGGCATCGGCACCGGCAAGCTCAAGCGGGGCCTGCGCGAGTGGCTCTCCGGCCTGGCCTGGGTGGAGCGGGTCAGCGATGCCGAGCAGGGCGACGGCGGCGCGGGTTGCAGCGTGGTGTGGGTGAAGTGAAGTGGGCAACGAGTGGGGTGGTCAGCGCTGCCAGAGCCAGCGGCTGTCGCTGTCGCTGTCGCTGGTGCTGGGGTTCGCACGCCTCGGCATCGATCAACAACAGATCCAGGTCGCTGCCCATGCCGGTGTCGCCGCGGCCGTAGCTGCCGAAAACGCCCACCCTCTTCAGGCCTGGGTGCTACACCGCCATCCGTTCGGCCCAGCCGGCAACCTGGTGAAGCACATGCTCCGGCTCATGCCAGCGCAGTAGTAATTGCGTCAACGATCGAACGGGCATGGCGCTGGGCGTCGTCGCTTTGAAGCCGGCCGATGTGATCCCTCGGGGCTCCATTGAGAAGGCTATCGGGGTAACGGGTGGGGATGTAGAGCGCCGCCAGATCGAGATCGGAGTGCGCCTGATGCAGCCAGTCGGCGGAGCGGTTCATCGGCTGTAATGGCAGGCTGCCGGCTCTGGGGGATGGCCCAGCAGGAGCGCAGATCGGCCGGTTCGGATGCCGCTGGTTCGGTCGACTGGTTGGAGCGGGCTCGGCGAGATCTGGCGTCTGCTGGATGATTTGTATATCCCGACCTGGTTAATGAATGCGGATCCGGCCGGCCTCCCTGGCGAGCATTCCGGCAAATCGCAGAGGGAGCAAACCCTTCACCATGCCGGAGTGATCACCACCGGCCACCTGCTGGCTGGGGACGGTGAACACAAAAAAGCCCTGCCAGAGGCAGGGCTGAAGGGCATTGCAGGTTTGGATTACAGCTGCTCGGCGGCCACTGAATCGGTGCCCACTGGACTTTTGGCCAGCTTGATGCGGCGCCTCAGGCGGCGGCTGAAGCCGAAGCCAGCGGCGATGCCGAAGATGGGAAGCGGACCAGGGACTGGAGTAGGCGCTGAGAAATTGCTGATCGTGGCGATGCCAGGGCCAGCTGTATCATCAAAAGAAAAAGCCCTGAAACCAAATGTATCTCCGACCAGGACATTGAATTGACCTAAGCCAGAGCTGCCATCAGTAGCGGCAAGTAGAGTGAAGGCGCCGTTTAACAAGTAACCGAAGCCATCGTATCCAGGTGTATCAATTGAAGAATATACCCAGTTGAAGCTGACCGGGCCAGAGGCAAAGGCTGTTGTGGTGTAATCGGTGTTAATGCTCGGGCCAAAGTCGAAGCCGACTCTTTGGTTGCTGCCAGTAAGGGTAATTAATAGAACCCGGTGCTCTCGTGGTATCTACCGATCCATTGCCTCCATTGGCGGCCAGGGTCCAGTTGGCTGGGGCATAGACGCCCGCAAAATCCTGCTGAAGCTGCACGGCCTGGGCGGGTGAAGCCAGGGTCGCAGCGCTGGCGATGCCGAGGGCAATAGAGCTCAGAGACCTTGCTTTAGGAGGAACTGCAAGAGAAAGCATAGCTGTTTGCAAGCTACAATAACCCCCCCTTAGTTTACTCTTTCGGGCTTGGTTTTGAACCCTCTGCTGGGGGGGATGACAGTTTCTCAATTGGCGCGAGTGTAGGTGTCGGTCGGGCCCGAGGCGTGGCCTGTGGGTGGACCAATCAAGTCTGTCAGGATGGCCTCACCTCACCACTTGCGTGCCGCCCCCGCCACCGGGCTGTGGGACCCATCGATGCCATGACCAGTGCTCGCAAGCAGGCAAGCTCCTCAGGCAAGCGAAGGGCTGGTGGCCCGCCCGCCCGCTCCGGCTTCGGGGCCACGCCGTCCAATCCCCAGGCCCTGCTCGCAGAGGCTGAGCGGCTGGCCTCTGCCCATGCCCTGCTGGAGGCCCAAGAGCGTCTGGATTACATCGAGCGAGCCCTGGGGCGCACGCCGCGGTTTCGTTTGATCCAGGGCTATGTGTGATTTCAGCTCGGGCAGCTCGATCGGGCCCTGGCGCTGCTTCAGCCGCTGACGGAGCGGCAGGACGGCATCGCCCCGGTGGCCTGCAGCTTCCTGGCCGATGCCTGCCATCACGCCGGAGACGATCCGGCGCTCGGCCAGCTCCTGCAAGGCCACCCGGGTTGGGCGGCAACACCGGAGGGGCGGCTGTTCGCCGCCAGGCTCTCCTCCGCCACCGACCCGGAAGCGGCCGTGGCAGCCCTGCTGCCCCTGGCGGAGGGTCGCTTTCCCGGCCAGCTGCGGCGGATGGCCGGATTTGACGCCGTGAAACTGCTCGACCAGCTCGGTCGCTACCGCGAGGCCTGGTCGCTGGCGCAGCAGGTGCAGCGTGCCACGGCCCCTCATTTTGATCCGCAGTGCTTTCTGGCCCCGCTGCAGGAGCAGCTGGAGGCGCTGCGCTGCGCCGATCTCCAACCGTTCTCGCCGCCCGCCCCGCCTGCCGCTGCTGCGGGGGAGCCCGAGGTGGCCTTCGTGCTGGGCCTGCCGCGCTCAGGCACCACGCTCTTGGAGCAGATGCTCGATGGCCACCCATCCGTGTGTGGCCTCGGCGAATTTCAGGGACTCACCCTGCTCTCCCGGGAGCTGGGGGAGCAGGGCATCGGTGCCGCCCAGCTCGCTGGCCTCAGCGGCCAGCGCCGTTCCGCCCTGGGCAGGATCTACCGCCAGCCTGCCCAGCGCCTCGCCGATGGGCACGCCTCCTGGATTGTGGACAAGTCGCTGATCAGCTGGATGTGGCTGCCCGCCATCGCCCAGGTGCTGCCCGGATCGGTGGTGCTGCACCTGCGCCGGGAGCCCCGCGACCTGGCCCTCAGTCTCAGCATGGCGGCGATCCGCCCCACCGGCGTCCTGGGCTGGGTGAGCAGCCTCGATCAGATCCGGGCTGTGCTGAGCATTCATCTGCAATTGACCAGCCTGGCCATCGAGCGGCTCCAGCTCAACCATCGCGTCATCCGGTATGAGTCGCTGGTGGCGCAGCCGGAAGCCAGCCTGCGCGGCTGCCTCGATGCCATGCACATGCCTATGCATGAGGGCGTGCTGCACCCCGAACGCAACCCGCGCATCCCGATCACCCTCAGCCACAGCCAGGCCCGCGAGCCGATCTACAGCACGTCCGTGGGTCGCTGGCGCCAGTACGACTGGCTGTTCGGCGAGGAGTGGGAGCAGTTGGCGAGCCTGGCCTGCAGCTGAAATTCAGCCCAGAACAGCCAGCCGTGCCTCCAGGGCGCTGCGCAACTGGCGGATGAGGGCCAGGAGCTGCTCCCGGCTCGCGGGGAGTGGCGTGTCTTCTGGCGAGTAGCGGGCCTTGACGGCAAACTCCTGCAGGTCCAGAAGCTCCTCCGGCAGCCTGGCCCCGGCCAGGAGCTGCAGGCGGGCCAGGTCATGGCTGAGGGGCGGCTGCTGATCGGCCAACACGATCAGCCCTTTGAGCAGATTCTCCACGCACTGCTGGGCGAGAAACCCCCAGTTCTCCTGCGCGAAGCCCGGATCCAGGCTGGCTGCCAACGACTGCTCGTGCCGCAGGGCCAGACGCAGAATGGCGCGAGCGTCCTCCTCAGGCGGCATCATCCTCAGAGGGTATCGGACTCAGTTGGCATCGAGTGGCATCCCTTCGCGGTGGATGTGGCCGAGCACATGCCAGCGGGAGCCAGCCCATTTGCTGGTGGTGGCAGCATCGTTGATCAGCAGGTCGAGATCCACCGGCAGCAGGGGCAGCATCAGGTTGCGGACCCGGCTGCGTAGCCGCCTTTCCCGTTCCGGGGTGAGGTTGCCCGCCACGATCAGGAGCAGGTCGAGGTCTGAATCCCTTCGCGCGTTGCCACGGGCGCGGGAGCCAAACAAAACCATTCTCTCAACCTCTGGGTCCTGGCCTAGCTGCGCCAGTGCTGCGCCGATCTCAGCGGCCTCCAGCCCCGGACCGAGCGGGCACCGTTGCTTGTGGGTGGGGGAAAAGGTTGCCACCCATTCAGGTTAGGCGGGGTAACTGCGGCAGCGTCAGCTCCGGCGGCGCGGCCTCAGGCCTGGATGGGGGCAAGGCATCGCCAGCCCGATCGAACAGGCGCCAGCCGCGGGGATCAATATCCAGGTGCAGGCTGGTCCCCGGCGGCAGAATTTTCTCAGGGCTGACCCGCACCTGCACCAGGTGACCACCCTCTTCCAGTCGGCAGGTGAGCAGTTGTTCGTTGCCCAGGGCTTCGCCATGGCTCACCTCGGCCCGCAGGTTGCGGTTGGTGGAGGGAGCTAGCTGGAAGTGCTCCGGCCGCAGCCCGCCGGTGAGTTCCTGCCCGGCCCGCGCCGCCAGCACTTCGGCAAGGGGACCCTCAACCGCCAGCTTGCGGCTGCCTAACTGCACTTGCCCCGCGCCGATCACCGTCACCGGCAGCAGATTCATCGCCGGGCTGCCGATGAACTGGGCCACAAACAGATTGGCGGGCCACTGGTACAGCTGCATGGGCGTCCCCAGCTGCTGCAGCCGGCCCTCGTTGAGCACGGCGATGCGGTGGCCCATGGTCATGGCCTCCACCTGGTCGTGGGTGACGTAGAGGGTGGTGGTGCCCAGGCGCCGCTGCAGCTCCACGATCTGGGTGCGGGTGCCGGTGCGCAGCTTGGCGTCGAGGTTGCTGAGCGGTTCATCCATCAGGAACACCGCCGGCGCTCGGGCGATGGCCCGGCCCAGGGCCACCCGTTGCTTCTGGCCCCCGGAGAGCTCCTTGGGCCGGCGTTCCAGCAGCGGCTCCAGCTCCAGGGTGGCGGCCACCTCGTCGATGCGCGCTTCGATGCGGCGCTCCCGCTCGGAATCGATCCGCAGGGCCGCCGGCAGGCCGCGGCTGGCCCGGTGCAGGCTGTCCTGCAGCTGCTGGCTCAGGCTGCGGTGGCGGCTGCGCCGCAGGCCGAAGCCGATGTTGTCGGCCACGCTCAGGTGCGGGTAGAGGGCGTAGCTCTGGAACACCATCGCCACATCCCGCTGGGCGGGCCGCAGCCGGCTCACGGGCCGCTCGCCCACGTAGATCTCGCCGGAGGTGGTGGCCTCCAGGCCCGCCAGCAACCGTAACAATGTGCTCTTGCCGCAGCCCGAGGGGCCCACCAGCACCAGGAATTCACCGTCCTCGATCTGCAGGTCGAGCTCGCGCAGCACCTCCACCGGGCTGCCGCCGCGACGGGGCGGGTAGGTCTTGCCGACCTTCTGGAAGCGGACCGCGGCCAAACAAGCGCTGCAACCGGGGGATCCTAGGGTTGTTCCTCATCCGAGCCCCGGCCGAAAACCTTCCTTGCAGTTCATCGATCAGGCCCGCATCGCCGTGCGCGCCGGCCGCGGCGGCGACGGCATCGTGGCCTTCCGTCGTGAGAAATACGTCCCCGCCGGTGGGCCATCCGGGGGCGATGGGGGTCGCGGTGGCGACGTGCTCCTCGTGGCCGATTCCAATCTCCAGACCCTGCTGGATTTCAAGTACCGACGCCTGTTCGCCGCCGATGACGGCCGTCGCGGTGGCCCGAACCGCTCCTCCGGGGCCAGTGCCCCCACCCTCACCATCCGGGTGCCCTGCGGCACGGAGGTGCGCGACTGCCGCACCGGCATCCTGCTGGGGGATCTCACCCATGCCGGTGAGGAGCTGCTGGTGGCGGCCGGCGGCCGCGGTGGGTTGGGCAACGCCCACTACCTCAGCAACCGCAACCGGGCCCCGGAAAAGTTCACCGAGGGCAAGGAGGGCGAGGAGTGGAAGCTGCAGCTGGAGCTCAAGCTGCTGGCTGAGGTGGGGATCATCGGCCTGCCCAATGCCGGCAAGAGCACCCTGATCGCCGTGCTCTCCGCCGCCCGGCCCAAGATCGCCGACTACCCCTTCACCACCCTGGTGCCCAACCTGGGGGTGGTGCGACGGCCGAGCGGGGACGGCACCGTCTTCGCCGACATCCCAGGCCTGATCGCCGGGGCGGCCCGCGGGGCCGGCCTGGGCCACGAATTCCTGCGCCACATCGAGCGCACCCGCCTGCTGCTGCATCTGGTGGATGCGGGCGGCGACGACGTGCTCAGGGATCTGCTGGTGGTCGAGGAGGAGCTCGCCGCCTACGGCAACGGGCTCAGCGAACGCCCCCGCCTGGTGGTGCTCAACAAGATGGAGCTGTGTGATGCGGAGGAACTGGAGGAACGGGTGCTGGCCATCGCCACCCACACCGGCCAGCCCCCCCTTGTCATCTCCGCCGCCGCCTCCCAGGGGCTCGATACCCTGCTGGCCGCCGTCTGGCAGCAGCTGGGCATCGCCTGAGCTGGTCAGGGGATCAGTCGTCGTAGACGCGGCACTCGGGCGCTTCGGGGTTGAGGTCGCAGTACACCTCGAGGGGGCTGGGGTCGTGGCTGTCCTCGGGGTGGTGCTCCTTGTACTCATTGAGGGCCTTGAGCTCCTCCTCGAGATGGCGCACCTTGCCGAGATTGCCGTCGGCCTTGGCCGATTCAATCTCGACCTTGTCCTTCTCGATGTGGTCGTCGATCGTCTTCATGCAAAAACCGGCCTTCACGAGCCGGAACTCACCGCAGCCACCATACGGGCGGGGCAGGATCGCCGCCTTTTCCTGTGGGGTCCCGCACACCCATCGCCCCGGCAGCGGCGCTCAGGCGGCCAGTTCGCTCAGCACCAGCCAGCGCTCCTCCGCCGCGTCGATCCGCTCCACCAGGGCCGCCAGCTCGTGGGTCAGCTCCTCCAGGCGGGCGTAATCCGGGCCACTGGGAGCCGCCAGGTGCTGCTCCAGCTCGCGGCGTTGCTGTTCGAGCTGGGGCAGCTCGGTTTCCAGGCGCTCCAGCTCCCGGGCCTCCTTGAAGCTGCGCCGCCGGGGGCCGTCCGCCGGCACCTTGGCGGATGGGGCTGGGCGCTTGGCGGTTTCCGGGGCGGCGGCGGCAGGACCAGGGGCGGTGGCCGGCGACTCTGCCCGTCGCTCCAGCCAGCTGCTGTAGTTGCCCTCGAAGCGCTCCAGCCGGCCGTCCTCGAAGTGGAACAGGCGGTCGACGGTGCGATCCAGGAACCAGCGGTCGTGGGAGACCACCACCACACAGCCGCGGAAATCGTCGAGGAACTCCTCCAGCACGCTCAGGGTGTGGACATCGAGGTCGTTGGTGGGTTCATCCAGCAGCAGCACGTTGGGGGCCTCGATCAGCAGCCGGCAGAGGTGCAGCCGCCGCCGCTCGCCCCCCGAAAGCTTCGCCACCGGCTGGTGCTGCTGGGCGGGGGGGAACAGGAACCTCTCCAGCAGCTGGGAGGCCGTCAGCTCCACCCCGTCCACCTGCACCCGGCTGGCGGCCTCCTGCACCACCTCGATCACCTTGCGCTTGCCGTCCTTGGCCAGCAGCACGTCGCTGTGCTGGTCGAAGTAGGCCAGCTTCACCGTGGCCCCCAGCTCCAGCAGGCCGTCGCTGGGGGGACGCCGTCCGGAAATCACCTCCAGCAGGCTGGATTTGCCGACTCCATTGGGCCCGATGATCCCCACCCGGTCCTCGGGACTGAAGTCGTAGCTGAAGTCCCGCAGCAGGGTGCGCTCACCCACGGCCACCGCCAGCCCCTCAGCGGTGATCGCCCGCTTGCCGATGCGCCGGGCGGTGGCGGCCATCGCCAGGCTGGTGCGTCCCTGGCGGGCGGGGGCCTCCAGCAGGGCATCGATGCGTTGCAGCCGGGCCTTCTGTTTGGTGCTGCGGGCCTTGGGGCCCTGGCGCAACCAGGCCAGTTCCCGCCGCAGGGTCCCCTTGAGCTTGGCGGCGGTGGAGGCCTCGGCCTCCTCTTCAGCCGCCTTCAGGCCCAGGTAGGTGCCGTAATTGCCTTCGTAGGGCCGGGCCTCGCCCCGCTCCACCGCCACGATCCGGCGGGTGACCCGATCCAGCAGGTAGCGGTCGTGGGTGACGAGCACCAGGGCGCCGGCGAAGCGATCCAGGTAGCTCTGCAGCCACTCCACCCCCTCGGCGTCGAGGTGGTTGGTGGGTTCGTCCAGCAGCAGCACCTCCGGCTCGGCCACCAGGGCCGCCGCCAGGGCGACGCGGCGCCGGTTGCCGCCGGACAGCTCGCCGATCGTCCGCTCCTGGTGGGCCGCGTCGATGCCCAGGCGCTCCAGCACCTCCCGGCAGCGGCGCTCCAGATCCCAGGCCTGGCAGCCGTCCATGCGGTGCTGCAGGGCGCTGAGGCGGGCCAGGAGCTGGTCGTCCTCTGGATGGAGGGCCAGCTGGTGGCTCACGCCGGCGTACGCCCGCAGCAGGGCCATGGCTTCCCCGTCACCGGCGAACGCCTGCTCCAGAACGGTCAGGGAGGGATCCAGCCGGGGCTCCTGGTCGAGCAGCACAACCCGGGTGCGGGCGTGGCAGCGCCGCTCGCCCCGATCGAGCGGTTCGAGGCCCGCCAGCACCCGCAGCAGGGTGCTCTTGCCGGCGCCGTTGGGGCCGATCAGCCCCAGCCGGTCCCGCTCGCCCACGTGCAGGTCGAGGTCGGCGAACAGGCTGCGCAGGCCGAAGTCCTTGGCCGCCCCCACCAGGCTGATCGCGCTCATGGGGTGTCGCCGCCCAGGCCCAGGCGCTGCTGCTCCAGGTGGGCGAAGACGCTCTTGTCGCCCACATCCGCCGCCGCCGGCATGGGGAACTTGCGCAGGCAGAGCACCAGCAGCAGCAGGGCTTCGGCGGCCAGCAGGCTGGCGGTGGTGGCGGGGCTGAGCAGTCCGGCCAGGCGCCCGAGTAGGGCCAGGGGCAGCAGCAGGGTGACGCCGATCGCCTCGGGGCGCTGGAAGCAGAAGAACTCCTTGAAGCCGATGCCGGCCAGGGCAGCGAAGAAGGGCCCCACCGCCAGGATCCACAGGGGCTGCTGGGCCAGGGCGGGGAGCATCTGGCCCGGTCCGGCCCGCAGGGCCAGCAGCACCCCGCCCAGGCAACCGGCCAGCCAGAACAGCTGCAGGGCCCGGTGCAGGGGACGCAGGTAGATGTGGATCCAGCGCAGGGCCAGGCCCAGCCCGGCCGCCATCACCAGCAACCAGGGCCAGAGCAGGCCTGGGCCCAGCTGGCGCCACTGGGCCAGCAGGGCCAGCTGGCCCAGGGCGACGGCCGTGAGCGCCAGTCGGTAGCCCAGCACCTCGCGGCGGTCGGTGGCGGTGATCGTGAAGTGGCCATACACCCCTTCAAAGACGGGGTCGGCGCCATCCGGGGTGGCCAGGGTGCTGTTCATCGGGTGGGAGCGCCGGGGGCGGCCGGGGGCGGGCTGCCTACCAGTGTGGCCAGGTCCGGTCCCGCCGGGACGATGCCGGAGGGATGCAGGGGGAAGAGGGCCCCGAAGTAGTCGCTGCGCCAGGCGTCCGGGAAGCAGGTGGCCGCCACCCCCGCCAGGCCATGGAAGCGGCGCCGCCAGTCCCACAGCCGCGGCAGTTGCCAGAGGGGACGGCGGCTGCAGCCGAACAGCGGCGCGTAGACCAGCTCCATCCGGATCAGGGTGGGGAACAGCACCACGTCCGCCAGGCTGGGCTGGGTTCCGCCGCAGAGCCAGCCGCTGCCGGCCTCCCCCTGGGCCACGAGGCTGGCCTCGACGGCCTCCAGAGCGGCGAACAGGGCCGTTTCCGCTTCGTTGTAGGCCGCCTGGTTGCGGGCGAAGCCGCAGCGGTACACCCCGTCGTTCACGTCACCCTGCAGCCGCTCCCGCCAGGCGGCGATCGCCGCAAGATCGTCCGGCGGGGCCAGGTCCGGTGCCGCGGCCGCCGCGGGCCAGGCGTTGAGCAGCTCGATCAGGCGGGCACTCTCGCTGACCAGGATCTGTCCCCGGCTGCGGGAATAGAGCGCCGGCACCGTGGCCCGGGCCCGGGGATCGGCGCCGCAGCGGCGGTAGAGGTCGAGCAGGGTCTGGCAGCCCTCGAAGGGCGCCGCGAAGCGCCAGCGGCCGGCGGCCGGATCGGGCACCACCACCACCGTCTCGACCGTGGGGGCCAGACCCCGCAGGGTCCAGGTGAGCCAGGCCCGGTGGGCCCAGGGGCAGCTGCGGCCCACGATCAGCACGTGGCCGCCCGGGTCGGCGGCGTCCTGCGGCAGTGGCGGCAGGTTGGTGAAGGCTCCCGCTGGGCGGCGGTAGCGGCCCTGGCCGTCGGCGGGTCCGAGCCCACCCATCAGCAGGCGCCACTGGCACTGCCAGAGCTGCCGGGCGGTGCGGACCAGGGTGGCGGGCGGGGCCATGGGAATCAGCGCAGTCCAGCCCTGACTCTGCGCCAGGCTGGAGCCCGTGAGCGAGCAGGCGATGGCGGCGGGCAGGGTGATGGTGGTGGGGGGCACCCACGGCAACGAGCGCAACGCGCCCTGGCTGCTGAAGACCTGGCGACGGCAGCCGGCGCTGCTGCGCAGCAGTGGCCTCGGCCTGGAGCTGGTGCTGGGCAACCCCGCGGCCCATGCCGCCGGGGTCCGCTACCTGGATCGGGACCTCAACCGCAGTTTCGTGCCAGCCTTGCTGGACGCCCTCGGGCCGGGGGACCGGGAACTGCGGCGGGCGCGGGAGCTGCTGGCTCTCCACGGCCCCGACGGCAGCGCCCCCTGCCTGGTGGCCCTCGACCTGCACAGCACCACCGCCGCCATGGGCAGCAGCCTGGTGGTCTATGGCCGGCGGCCGGCCGATCTGGCGCTGGCGTCGGGCCTGCAGCGGCGCCTGGGCCTGCCGATCTACCTGCATGAGCAGGACCGGGCCCAGACCGGCTATCTGGTGGAGTGCTGGCCCTGCGGGCTGGTGGTGGAGGTGGGTCCGGTGCCCCAGGGTGTGATCCAGGCGCCGATCTGTCTCCAGAGCCAGCTGGCCCTGGAGGCGGCCCTGGAGGTGCTGGCGGAGGCCCGCTCCGGAGCCCTGCGCCAGCCGGAGCGGCTGGTGGTGCACCGGCACCTGGGCAGCCTCGATCTGCCGCGCCATGACGACGGCTCCCCGGCGGCGGTGGTGCACCCGCAACGCCAGGGACGCGACTGGCAGCCGATCGGCGCCGGCGATCCCCTGTTCCTCACGGCGGAGGGCCTCACGATCCCTTTTCACCCCCAGGCCGATCAGGGGGATGGGCCGGTCTGGGCCGTGTTCATCAACGAGGCGGCCTACGGCGAGAAGGGCATCGCCCTCAGCCTCACCCGCCGGGAGTCGTGGCCGGTGGAGCCGGGCTGGGGCCAGGCCCTGGGCGACCTGGCCCGGGAGCTTCAGAGCCCAGGCTGAGCCTGGGGCTGGCCGGCGGGCGCCGGCTGGGAACGGGGCGGGCCGTTGTAAGCGACGCTCACGACGCTGCGACCATCCGGGGCGACCAGGATCTCGCTCTCAACGGTCGGCGGCAGGCCGAGCTGGACCCAGCCGGGGACGCCGCCGTAGAAGCGGAACAGGAAGCCGTCGGCATCGGCGCGCACCAGGCAGCTGCCACCGCTGCGCTCGTACATGCAGGCGGCGGGCCGATAGACACCGAGGCCGCCGTTGATCACCTCGGCCCGCATCCGGGCCAGGTTCGCGGCGCGGCCCCGCTGGAAGGCCTGCTCCTGGGTCATCTGGGCCCGGGCCGGGGAGGCCCCCGCCAAGGGGACGGCCAGCAGCAGGGCAAGGGCGCCCAGCAGGGGCCGGAGTCGGGGGGAAGCCATGGTCATCCGCAAACGAGGGTGGTCTGTTCCTTGGTGCAGGGGAGGTCGGTCTTGGTGCCGTCGGCCCAGTAGATGCGCAGCCGGTCGTCTTCGGTGTCGGTGCGCAGGGTCAGCGACTTGACCACGCCGGCCGGGGGCTTGCCGGCCGGGTCGGCGGTGTCCGGGCGCGTGTCGGCCTTGTTCAGTCGCTGCTCCAGCTGCTGAATCTTCAGCTCGAGCTGGTCGATGCGGCGGCTCTCGGCATTGGGCGAGCCCTGGCAACCCGCCACCAGCAGCGGCAGGAGCAGCAGGGCGGGCAACGGCCCGCGCAGGCGCTGGCCGGCGGTACGCGGTGGCTGGGGAGGAAGCGACGAACGCGAGACCATCGGCGGCAGGGCGGGATGACCGGAGCACCTCACCTCCTAGCAGCGGCCGGGGGGGCAGGCCAGGCGGGAAGCCCATCGTTTCTTCATGAACGCCGCCGCAAAAACCGCAATGGTCTGTTACATTGCACGGAGGCGATCCGTCGCCCTTCCTTACGCCCACGGCCAGCGCGCTCGCGCTTCCGCCCGACGGCACACTTCTCTGCACTCATGACCGCCACTCTCCAGCAGCGCTCCGGCGCTTCAGTGTGGAACCAGTTCTGTGAGTGGGTCACCTCCACCAACAACCGTCTTTATGTCGGTTGGTTCGGTGTGCTGATGATCCCCACCCTGCTGGCTGCCACCATCTGCTTCATCGTCGCTTTCATCGCGGCGCCCCCCGTCGACATCGACGGCATCCGTGAGCCCGTCGCCGGCTCCCTGATGTACGGCAACAACATCATCTCCGGCGCCGTTGTTCCTTCCAGCAACGCCATCGGCCTGCACTTCTACCCCATCTGGGAAGCCGCCAGCCTCGACGAGTGGCTGTACAACGGTGGCCCCTACCAGCTGGTGGTCTTCCACTTCCTGATCGGCGTCTTCGCCTACATGGGCCGCGAGTGGGAACTCTCCTACCGCCTGGGCATGCGCCCCTGGATCTGCGTCGCCTACTCCGCTCCCGTGGCGGCCGCCAGCGCCGTGTTCCTGATCTACCCCTTTGGCCAGGGTTCTTTCTCCGACGGCATGCCCCTCGGCATCAGCGGCACCTTCAACTACATGCTGGTGTTCCAGGCTGAGCACAACATCCTGATGCACCCCTTCCACATGCTGGGTGTGGCGGGTGTGTTCGGCGGCTCCCTGTTCTCCGCCATGCACGGTTCGCTGGTGACCTCCTCCCTGGTGCGTGAAACCACCGAGAGCGAGTCCCAGAACTACGGCTACAAGTTCGGCCAAGAGGAAGAGACCTACAACATCGTGGCTGCCCACGGTTACTTCGGTCGCCTGATCTTCCAATACGCCTCGTTCAACAACAGCCGCAGCCTCCACTTCTTCCTGGCGGCCTGGCCGGTGGTCGGCATCTGGTTCACCGCCCTGGGCGTGAGCACGATGGCCTTCAACCTGAACGGCTTCAACTTCAACCAGTCCATCCTGGATGGCCAGGGCCGGGTGATCAACACCTGGGCTGACGTGCTCAACCGTGCCGGCCTCGGCATGGAAGTGATGCACGAGCGCAATGCGCACAACTTCCCGCTCGACCTGGCGGCCGCCAGCGCCACTCCTGTGGCCCTGACCGCCCCGGCCATCGGCTGATCCGGTTCACCGATTCACTGAGTCCCCTGCCTAGGCAGGGGGCTTTTTTTATGGCGACCTCCCCCTGATTAGGGTGGCCTCCTGTTCAGGCCCTTGAGATGCGCATTGCCGTGTCTGGATCCCACGCTCTGGGCAAGTCGACCGTGGTGAGCGACTGAATCGCCAGGCACGGGGACTATGTGCGATCGGGCACCGGTGGATTATCTTGCCTATTCCCAATACACGGCAAATCAACGCTCAACGGATATTGATGATGCGTTCGTTCAGTCGATGGTTCCAGCCGTAAGAGAGGCTCTGGATCGTCTGGATATTCTGGCTTTTGTGCACCAATCCGACAGCTGGCCGGTTGGGATGGAAGATGATGGTATTCGCCCGGTGGATCATCCTTACCGCGATGAGGTGGATAGCATTTTCAAGCAGATTTATCGTGAACATCGTTTCGACATTCTGCCGCAAGTGAATCAACCACTGCTGATTGAACTGGTGGGTCCGCCAGACGACCGGCTGCTGCAGTTGTCCCGTGCCGTTGAGCAACGTGCAGGTCTGTCGTCCTGAGCCCAGCCAGCCCTGTGGCCGTCAAAGCGTATCTGGGCCGATCATTGGTTGATCAGGAGATCAGCCTGAGTCATCCTTCAGGATCTCGACGGTGACGATGTCGTCCTCCTGGATGTCAAGAGTCCCCTGACGTACCACACAGGCGCCTTTGTCGCTGACGTCGCGAAGGTTGACGAACACCGAACTCTGCGTGGTCAGGGTCAGGTTGACGGAGACACCCGCAGGGACTTGGAGTCGTTGGGTGTTGCGTTGGCCCTCGAGATGCGGATCTTGGGACATGACTGGCGCGACAGCCATCGCAGCGGGGCGACCCTTGGTCATGGCGAGATTTTAGGTCTGCTACTTGTCCAGTCCACCTCCCGCGTTCGGCGCGTTTCTGATCGGGATCGCGCCGGCGCCGCGCGGACATCCGCTATGGTGGTTTCATTCGGCAGAAGCCGGCGAACCTGTCGTTCGCCTTCGCCGGAACCAGCACCGAGCCGCCCCGCGCTTCCTGGGGACGGTCCACCAGGTCCAGCAATGACTGCCGTGTGTGATTCTCCGCGAGGGAACGGCAGCCTCCCGGTGCGAGATCCATATCCGCTTGTTTCCATTCCCATGAACACCGTTTCCAGGCGTCCGTCGCCTTCCGCCCACCCACGTTCCTACCCCGCCGTTTCCGGCCGTGGCACTGCCTATCCCAGCTGCCTGTTGGTGGACAGGCCCCTGCTGCTCCACGATCAGTCGCCGTATCCCCTCACCTGGGAGGACCTGCTGGGCCGCCGCTGACGCTGAGGCCGACCCCACCAGATGTCCCGAAGAGACTGGTGTCAGCTGAGAAAAAATCCTCAGGCGCTGGAGTCTCCCAGGTCGCTTGCGCTTCTTGCCGCCAGGTTCGCTTCCGGGTCAGGCAGGACAGCGACCATGGCGGCTGGATCCCGTTAAGGCTGAGACCGCCAAAGACACCCTGGCAGCCGTGGATGAAGGGTGATGGGAGGTTCCAGTGCTCACTGGCTGCGGATGCGCCGCATTTGGAGAGCCCAAGCCATGGTCGGCAATGGTCCTCCGTTCAAGTGATGAAAGGGTAAGGCCACACGCAGGCTTCTCGTCCGGTACGTGTTGCCGAAGTGATTGTCTCAATGGCAGGGATCAATTCGTTGAGCACTTGCAAGCTTCGCGCAACGTCAGATGACTTCAGCTGAACAGCTTGAGCAGCGCCTTCGGCGTCAGGGTCGTGCTGATGAAGGACAGACCTACGTAGGTGTTGAAGCCCGTTTTCCTGACCCAGCGTACGCTGGAGGCGATGCTGATCGCGGCACCGGAATCATAATTGCGAGCTTCAAAAATAACTGAGTCGTCTTCCTCGACTTCCAGCTTTCCCTGGCGCACCACGCAGGCACCCGTCTTGCTGATGTCGCGGAGTGTGACGAACAGCGATTGCTTGGAGGGCAGGATCAAGCTGACGGAAATTCCGATCGGAACAAGGTGGCGTGGCGTCCCTCGTCTCCCATCTGGATGTGAATCTTGAGACATTGAAACGTCCGCCTCCCTCTCTCGCCGTTGATCGGAGCACTCCGTTGGGCGCATCTTGGTGTGTCCTCATCTCTTTGGCCATGGCTGATGGGCTGCATCCGCTCGAAGTCCTGCTCAGGGGTCTGAAAGCAGATGGGATCGGGTAAGGGGAATTCATCTGGCAGAAGCTGGCGAACCTGTTGTTCGCCTTCGGCGTAACCAGCACCGAGCCCCCCAGCGGCTTGCTGGTGGCCAGGCCTTCGCGCCGCGTCCCGTCCCAGCACCCCCCCACCTGGGAGGACTTGCTCGGTCGTCGCTGACGTCGTCCCCTTTCCAGACCAGAAGACAGCCCGTCGCGGCCTTCTCGCGACGGGCAGGCGTCAGCCGGAGTGGCGGAATCGTCGGCGTTCAGTCATCGATGTCCCAACCGCAGGTCGATCGGTTGGAGGGAGGGTTGCCTCTATGCCGTACACCCTGAGGGACGACTCGGACTGGGCCGGGGCGTAGACGATGCCAGCCCCACAGACCACCACCAGGGCGGCATGGAGCAGGCGGGAGGAACGGCTGATCATGGTGGAAGCTCCGTTGCCCACCAAGCCAAACGCGCCCGGATGACTCACCCCTGACTGGACTGGGGGCCATCTGTGACCGGACATGTCAGCTCCGTGCCGGTGGCGTGGATCCTGGCGAGGGCATCGGCGGCGCGCACCACCAGGGTGTGCCGCTCCACCAGGGCGTCCAGGTGGTCGTAGCCACCGCCGATGACCGTGGCCACCGGGATCCGGCAACGCAGGGCGGCGTCGATCACCATCCAGTCCCGCCGGTGGAGGCCGTCATCGCTCAGGTCCAGCCGGCCGAGGCGGTCGTCCCGGTGTGGATCGACGCCGGCGTTGTAGAGCACCAGGTCGGGCCGGACCCGATCCAGCAGATCCGGTAAGGCGTGCTGCAGGGCCCGCAGGTAGGTGTCATCGCCAACGCCGTCCTCGAGGGCCAGGTCGCGATCGCTCACCTGTTTGTGCAGGGGAAAATTGCTGGCCCCATGCATGGAGAAGGTGAACACCCGGGGGTCGCCTGTGAAGATCGCGGCCGTGCCGTCCCCCTGGTGCACGTCCAGATCCACCACCAGCACCTGCCGTACCCGGCCCTCGGCCAGCAGCACCCGGGCCGCCACTGCCAGGTCGTTGAAAATGCAGAAGCCACTGCCATGCAGCGGGAAGGCGTGGTGGGTGCCGCCCGCCAGATGGCAGGCCAGGCCGTGGCGCAGGGCCAGCCGGGCCGTCAGCAGCGTGCCCCCCACCGCCGTCCAGCTGCGCCGCACCAGGGGCCAGGACACGGGCAGGCCGATGCGGCGCAGCTCCTGCCGGCTGAGCCGACCGCGGGCAAAGGCCTCGTGGTAGCTGCGGCCATGCACCAGCTCCAGCCAGCGGCGCGGCACCGGCAGGGGCTGGTGGATCTGCCCGGGGCGGGCCAGCTCCAGCTGCTCGAGCCGCTCCTTCAGCAGCCGGAACTTCTGCATCGGGAAGCGATGGCCGTCGGGCAGGGGGACCGAATAGGCCGGGTGATACACCAGTGGCGGCCCCATCAGTCCGCCGCCAGGGGCTCCAGCAGGCCGTAGGAGGAGTAGCGGCGCTCGATCCTGCAGCGGACGTCGGCATCAACCTGCCAGCTGAGCGCCACCTGCACCGGCCCCGGCTGGCCGGGGGAGTGAACGATCACCACCTCGACGTTGCCGTCCAGGCTCCAGCGGGTGGCGGTGGCACCGTCCGTCTTGCTGGCCTGCAGGCTGGCGACCAGCGGCGTGTCGGGGCCCGCCTCTGCCAGGCCCGGCCGCCACTCTCTGGCATAGGTGAGGCTCTCCACGCTGTCCACGCCATGGCGCAGCACGATCCGGCGGCGGCGGTCGCCGTGGACGACGCAGAGCTCGGCGATCCAGGGCCAGGGACCGGTGCGATCGATGCCCAGGCTCCAGTGGCCGGCGTCGCCGATCTGCATGGCCGCCGGGGGTTCGCTGAAGCGCATCGGCACGGTGCGACCAGAGGCGAGGTAGGTGAGGGCGGCCTCGATGGTGCCATCCCGGTCGGTGACCTCCAGGCGCGTGGCGAACCGTTCGATCTCGCGGCCGTCGGGGCCCAGGCGGGCGAACAGGCCCTCCCAGCAGCCGCCGTTCACCTCCAGCAACCTCTGGCGGGGCGAGGTGCTCAACGTCATGGCAGGCAGAGGAACGGTCTCCAGCATGGCGAAACCATCCCGGCCAGCGAGGCTGCTCAGCCGGCGGCCAAGGGTTGGGGTTGCTGCCTCGGGGGCGTCGGCAGACGGGAGCTCACCAGAGCGGCCAGCCCCACCAGCAGGGCCGAGCTCCACAGGCAGGCCTGCAGGCCGCCCACCAGGAACAGGGCGCCCGAGAGGACCGTGCCCAGCAGCCTGCCGCCGGCGTTGGCCATGTAATAAAAGCCGACGTTCATGCTCACCGACTCGGCATCGGTGTAGGCCAGGATCATATAGCTGTGGATCGAGGAATTCATGGCGAACACCACCCCGAAGGCCGCCAGTCCCACCACCACCGCCACACCTGGATGGCCCACCTCGCGCCAGAGGGCAATGGCGATCAGGGCCGGAATGGCGGTGAGCAGCCCGCTCCAGAACGTCACGGCGGAGACGCCCGGCGGAGCACTCTGGCCCCAGCGGCGCCGCAGGGCCGGGGCCGACCCCTGCACGAGGCCGTAGCCGATCACCCACAACCCCATGAAGCCGCCCACCTCCCAGTAGCGCCAGCCGAGGGTGGTCTGCAGGAACACCGGCAGGGCCACCACGAACCACACATCCCGGGCACCGAAGAGGAAGAACCGGGCCAGGGAGATCCCATTGATGCCGGGGGACTTGGAGAACAGGGCCGTGAAGGCGGGCTTCTGCTTCATCCTGCCGATCTCCCCAGGCAGCACCAGGGTGCCCAGGAAGGCCAGGAACAGGCCGGCCGCCATCGCGCCGACGGCGGCGTTGAAGCCGATCGTGGCCAGCAGCAGGCCGCCGAGGAAGAAGCCCACCCCCTTGAGGGCGTTCTTGGAGCCGGTGAGGATTGCCACCCACTGGAACAGCTGGTTCTCGCCCTTGCTGTGGTCGTCGGGGGTTTCCGGAACCACGGACTTGATGGCGCTCTTGGCGCTCATCTTGTTGAGATCCTTGGCGATGCCACTGAGGGCCTGGGCCACCATCACATAGGCCACGCTCCACCATTTCGGCCAGCTGTCGGCAACGGGCACCAGCATCAGCAGGGCCGCCACCTGCATCAGGGTGCCGGCCCAGAGGGTGAGGCGCAGGCCGAAACGGGCCCCCAGCCAGCCGCCATAGAGGTTGGTGAGGATGCCGAAGAATTCGTAGAAGAGAAACAGAAAGGCGATCTCCAGGGTGCTGTAGCCCAGCCCACGGAAGTGGAACACCACCAGCATGCGCAGGGCGCCGTCGGTGAGGGTGAAGCACCAGTAGCTGGCCGTGACGATGGCGTACTGCTGCAGGGGCGTCAGCAGCCGGCCGGAGAGGGGCGGAAGCATCGGCCCCTCACTCCGCTCCGGCGGCGTCCAGGCCGACCACATGGCAGGCCAGATCCGCCATCCGGCAGCTGTAGCCCCATTCGTTGTCGTACCAGGCGTACACCTTCAGCTGGGTGCCGTTGATCACCATCGTCGAGAGGGCATCGACGATCGAACTGCGGCTGTCGTTGACGTAGTCGACCGACACCAGGGGCCGCTCCTCGTAGCCCAGGATGCCCAGCAGGGGACCGGCCGCCGCCGCCGCGAAGGCGCCGTTCACCTCCTCCACCGTGACGGTGCGCTCCAGCTCGAACACCGCATCGGTGAGCGAGGCATTGAGCAGGGGCACCCGCACGGCGTGGCCGTTGAGCTTGCCCTGCAGCTCGGGAAAGATCAGGCCGATGGCCTTGGCCGAGCCGGTGGTGGTGGGGATCAGGCTCTGGCTGCAGGAGCGGGCCCGGCGCAGATCGCTCTTGAAGCTGTCGATCACCACCTGGGTGTTGGTGATGTTGTGCAGGGTGGTGATCGAGCCGTGGCGGATGCCGAAGCTCTCGTGCACCACCTTCACCACCGGCGCCAGGCAGTTGGTGGTGCAGGAGGCGGCGGTGAGGATCCGGTGCCGTTCCGGCTCGTAGGTGCCGTGGTTGATGCCGAAGACGATGTTGGGGATCGGGGTGCCTTCCAGCTCGCCTTTCACGGGGCAGGCCACGATCACCCGCTTTACGCCGGCTTGCTGCAGATACGGGGCGAGGGTTTCGGGCGTTTTGGACTTGCCGCTGCACTCGAGCACCAGCTCCACCCCCGCCGCCTGCCAGGGCACCCGCGCCGGATCGCTCTGCCGCGACCAACCCACCCGGCTGGCCTCCACCGTGAAGCCCTCGCCGTCGGCCACGGCCGGCCGGCTCCAGCGGCCATGCACCGAGTCGAATTCCAGCAGGTGGGCGGCGGTGGCGGCATCCCCGGCGCTGTCATTAACGTGAACCAGCTCGAGGCCCGGCCGCCCCCAGAGGGCGCGGAACACCAGCCGACCGATCCGCCCGAACCCGTTGATGCCGATCCTCACAGCGCCTGCCACGACTGGCCCCACCCTTGCATCAACCAATGTTGATCGATTTATGGCCGGGTTAAGGACCGCCGCCGCTCCGCCGGCCACCTGCGCCTCGGGCCCCCTGGAGGCCAAGGAGGCGCGCCTGCTGCTGCGGGCCCTGGCCGACCCGATCCGTCTGCAGGTGATCGAGGCCCTCGGCGGCGGCGAGCGCTGCGTCTGCGACCTCACCAGTGAGCTGGCCCTGGCCCAGTCGAAGCTGTCGTTCCACCTCAAGGTGCTCAAGGAGACGGGCCTGCTGGCCGACCGCCAGAGCGGCCGCTGGGTGTATTACCGCCTGCAGCCGGAAGCCCTGGAGCGCCTGCGGGCCTGGCTCGCCGCCCTGGCCACCAGCTGCATCGCCCCGGCCCAGCCCTGCGGCTGAGGGCCCGGGCGGCGTCATGCTGGAGGGCAGCACCGGTTCTCCCCATGCTGCGCTTCCTGCTCAACGTCCTCTGGTTCGTGCTTGGGGGCTTCGTGATGGGCCTGGGCTGGTGGCTGGCCGGCCTCGTGGCGGCGATCACGATCGTGGGGATCCCCTGGGCCCGGGCCTGCTTCGTGATCGGCAATTTCTCCTTCTGGCCGTTCGGTTACGAGGCGGTCAGCCGCCGGGAGCTCACCGGCCGCATGGATTTCGGCACCGGGCCCCTGGGGCTGATCGGCAACGTGATCTGGTTCCTGCTGGCCGGCTGGTGGCTGGCGATCGGCCATCTGACGTCAGCGGTGGCCTGTTTCGTCACGATCGTCGGCATCCCCTTCGGCATCCAGCACATCAAGCTGGCCCTGATCGCCCTGGCCCCGATCGGCCTGCAGGTGGTGCCGGTGCGGCGCTAATCGAGAGCTGGGGCCAGGCCCAGGGTGGCAGCGGCCTGCTGCATCCGCCCGCCGAAGCTGGCCAGGTGAGAGCAGCGGCTGCGCAGGGCCACCGCCAGGTGCAGGGCATCACCGGCCCGCAAGCCGAGAACGGGATCCTGCAGCAGCTCAGCGGCCTGGCGGAAACGGTCCCGGTCGAGGGAGCGCAGTTCCACCCCGCCCTGCAACAGACGTTCGAAATGCTCTCCAGCGGCCCTGCGGGCTTCCGGGCTGAGGCCGTGGTGGCGCTGCTTGAGGCCCAGGGCACTGTGGGTTTCGGTGATCAGCCAGTCACTGCTGATCAGGGAGTCGCGGCACTCCTCCAGCCATTCCAGTGCCCGCGAGCTGAGCGCTTCCGGGGTCAGCAGGGCGACCACGACGCTGGTGTCCAGGTAGATCACGGCTGGGGCGGCCTCACCAGAGCTCCTGGTCCCGGCACGTTTCGATCACCGAAGGGGTGATCGGCATGGTGGCCTGCAGCTGGCGCAGGTCGGAGGCCAGCGCGCGGCGATCCAGCCGCTGCAGAGGCTCCAGGCTCAGACGGCCGTCGGGTCCGACGACGATCTCGATCGGGTCCCCTTCCCGCAGGCCTGCCTGACGCAGGCACTCGGCGGGGATCCGGACTGCCAGGCTGTTGCCCCAGCGGCGGATCGTCTGCTGGACGCGCCGGCCGGTTTCCTCCGCTCGTTGACTGGGCTGGGATGGTGCCAAGGCGTCCATTTCGGCCAGTGCCGGCGTGGTGTAAATACACGATTCTACATGGGTTGGCCGGGCTTCGGCCCCTTAATCCCTACCCGTTCCCGCCAACGCCCCCTGATGGATTCGAACCATCGACCGGCTGCTTAGAAGGCAGCTCATTTGCCCGTAAGAACTCAGTTATTGCAGTCTTTTTCGTAATCACTACGCACCGTTTGGTAAAAACTGGGTAAAAAACGTTCAGGTGGGTCCGGGGCAAAAGGCCAGATGTGGTCTGGGGTTTCCGTTATGGAGTCCGCCAGCGTTCTCAACTGGCTTGCGGCCTCTTTTTGATGTGAAGTAGGCCAGACGGGAGCAAGCGACCGCATGTCTTGAAGGCAGCCGGTCTGTTGCGCCAAAGGCAGCATTGGCGCATTGGTTTCCAAGGGAGCGCTCTGCCCTGCAATGACGATCAGGAGCACTCCCGCTTCGCGCTGGCCTGGCAGCTCAGGGCCGGTACCGACACCAGCCAGCGACCCGGGTTCCTGCTCCTGCCGGGTGGCGCTGCCCGATCCACATTGGGACCAAAAGGTAAATGTTTGCGCAAAACGCCAACAAAGGTTTGTCGCTCGCAAACCTGCGGGACATACAGTTCGGGTTCCCGAACGGCAACCCAGTGCAGAGCCTTCAGCACAAGCTCGATGCCGCCCGGGTGCAGTTCGGCAAGTTCCTGCGCAACTGGCGGCGCAGTAACGACTGGTCGGTGACCACCGCCCAGGATTGGGCCAAGGCATGTCCTGCCCTGATCCCCTGGTCCTTGCGGGTAGCCGGCGGGCAGTGGGGGAACCTGGAGAACGGCAAGGTCCACCAGCCCCAGCCCAGCACCTTCATCCAGCTGGGGGTGCTTAACGAGTGTCTGGCCCTGGATGACCGGGGCCCGATCAAAGACCGGACCCTGCGCGATCGGGTGCAACGAGCCCAACCTGTCCAGCACCCCGACGGCGGCCGCGTCCCTTTGCGTGGTGTAAAACTCGAGGCCCGAATGCCCTGATCAGAGGGTGAACAGGTTGGAATGACGGGCTGTCATTCCGGAGGTGCAGATGTACCTCATCGTTCCACGATGAATTGGA
>NZ_JAGQCH010000021.1 GCF_024346055.1 Cyanobium sp. Cruz CV13-4-11 | reverse complement strand
TATCCCGGAAGGAGGGGTGCTCATCACAGGCGGTCTCTGCCTGAGATGCAACCGGGAATCAAGCTCCCGTCAAGGGTTCAGCAGGGCTGAAGTTCGCAATGAGCCGTCCCGACCCCTGAACGGTTACAGCGTTTTTAACCCAGGTCTCCCGCTACTCAGCCATCGAGCGACGCCGCAGTGATATCGATCTCGTCAGTAAGGACGCCCTGCATGTCCGTAAGATCCTCACCCAGCAGTTCTGGTGCAGGACCACCCCGCGTCAACATCGCACCGATCCCCATCTGTATCTCTTCCATGAGCTCGGTCGGGCAAAGCTCCAGTACCACACCCATGGACTGATCTCCTTGCCCCCCGATCCGTTCAACACCGCAGCTGCCATTACCAAAGGCTGGATCGACAAGGTTCAGCCCAGGGTGCCAAACCTGTCAGCAGCCCACTCGGGCGTTGCCGTCAAGGAGCTCCCGCGTCTGTTCCAAACGATCGGTGGAATCATCTATCTGACCAAGGAAACAACGGCTATCCACAGCGTGCTGGATCCGCACGCCTCGCTAACCCATCAAGGCGGCAGAGCCAGTTTACCCAAGGCGGCTTGAACCGCTCCAGACCACACTGCCACAGCTCCGCCACCGCTGTCGTTCAACCCGCTCGAGGGAGGAGCTGGGCATCCAGAACTCCTCGTGTGCCCTACATCGGGGGCCGCAAGTTACGGGATTCAGGCTAATGCCAACTTGGAACAAGTCCAACTTACTTAGCATCGACAGAGAAGGTATTTTATGCTATAGCCAAGATAGCAAGTCGCGAATTTGTTCATAATCATCTATAGGGCAAAAACATGAAGCCATCGGCTCAGCCCCAGTCCATTAAGTTCCAGGACAACCCTGGGCATCTCTGGTCACTTTACGTTGCCGCCAGCGACTGAGGGATCAAGCATTCGCTGGTCATCACAGCCCTCACGGCACTTCTTGCCATCAAAGGCAAGCAGACACGCCCTTCCAAGTTAGAACTTGCTTGCGCGCTCATCGTGGGTGATGCACTGCGCACTCTCAAGGCTCTTCCTCAGAAGCTGACCTACCAGGCCTTTCTTGCTGCCCACCAGATCGGGCCAAGAGAGGCTTCGCTCTACCTCCGTCTCTCTACGCCACCTGAAACGATCTATCGTGAAGGCCCTGCTGGTAGCAGCCTCAAGGACATCGATAACCAGCTCAGCAGCGTCAATACGAAAAAGCCGACGAGCATTCAGCTTTCGTCCAACGGTTGGTCGGCGTGCCAGCCAAGCCGGTCCAGCAACGTTCAGCGGCGGTCTACACCCGTGATGACGACGACGACCAGGTCGAGGTGATGCGTGAAAGGGCCAGATTTGGATATCTGCCCTGACCAGGCCTCCGACCTCAATCCGCTGCTCATGGCCAGGAGTGCCCGGAAACCCTTTCTGAAGGGGGGGGACCGCAAAGCACTGGTTAGAGGGAGGCAAATGAATCCACAGTCATTTGCCAGGAGTTGGATCCCATAAACGGATCCCCTAAAATCTCTGGAAAACCCTGTCATAGCCTCAATCCTGAATCCTGTCATCCGATTTTCTTTCTTCTGGCTCTCAGGCCAGGGCGGCTCCCGGATAGCCCCTCGGGGTGACCATGCGGCCGTCCTGTACGCGTGTTGAGCTGTTGCCGATCAGGACAAGGGTGAGCATGTCCACCTGGTCCTCGGGCAGGGAGCCCAGGGTGTGCAGGCTGAGCGTCTCTTCTGCCCGCCCCAGCTGACGGGCCAGCAGCACCGGCGTGCTGGCCGGCCGGCCCTCCCCCAGCAGTTCGATGGCCCGACCCAGCTGCCAGGGCCTGCCGAGGGAGCGGGGGTTGTAGAGGGCCACGACGAAATCGCCGCTGGCGGCGCCCCTCAGCCGCCGTTCGATCACCTCCCAGGGGGTGAGGCGGTCGCTGAGGCTGATGGTGCAGAAATCGTGCATCAGCGGCGCGCCGGCCCGGGCGGCGGCCAGCTGCAGGGCCGAAAGGCCCGGGTGCACCGTGAAGGCGGGACGGTCAAGGACCGGCAGCTGCAGCCAGAGCTCCAGGGCCAGTCCTGCCATGCCGTAGATGCCGCTGTCTCCTGAGGAGATCAGGGCCACATCGAGGCCCTGGCGGGCCAGGTCGAGGGCCTCGGCGCAACGGGCCGTCTCTTCCGTCAGGCGGCCCTCGCGGCGCAGCTGGTCGGGTCGCCTGAGCGGTTCGAGCAGGTCGAGGTAGAGCCCGTAGCCCACCCAGACCGTCGTGGCGGCCAACGCCTGGCGGGCCTCGCCACTGAGCAGGGCGATCGCACCCGGACCGCTGCCCACCAACTGCAGACTGCCCCGCTGCGGTGCCCACTGGCGTGCGGCCAGGGCCACCGCCAGGGTGGCGGCACCCCGCTCCCCGGCCCCGGCGCGCTCGATCCGCTTCTCCACCAGCAGGCGGGCCGGCCCCCCCGCCTGGGACGCCGCCTGGAGAGCGGCGGCCTCGGCCACGCTTGGCGTGCCCATCTCCCTGGCCACCGCCTCTGAGGGATGGGGGACGGTCACCGCCGTCAGGGTGGGGGCGTCGTAGAGCCGCAGGGGCCAGCCCCTTTGCTCCGCCAGGGCCAGCAGGGCGGGCTCATCCCCCTTGCGATCGATGCTGGCCAATCCGGCCACAGCCTCGGGGGCCAGCCCCTGCTGCGCCAGTCCCTCCGCCACTAGGCGCTCCAGCACCGACAGGCTCGTGTTCCGTTCGCAGCCGAGGCCCAGCCACAGGGTGGGTGGATGCCAGTGGCAGCCGTCGCCGCCGTGGGGGCTAATCACCAGGGCCGCCGGGTCGGCCGTTTGCGGGGTGTCGGCGGCCTCCAGCGTCTGCCAGAGGCTGTTGCCGCTCTCCTGCCGCAGGCTGATCCGGTTGCCGCGGTCCGCCTCCACCATCAGGCCCCGCCAGTCGCCCCCACCCCGGCGCCAGCCCCAGGCCTGGCCGAAGGCATCCAGGGGCAGCCGGCCGCAGGCGGCGCTGGCACCGGTGAGCACGGCTTCGCCACCGATCAGGGCGGCGAGCTCCTGGCTGAGCCGATCGCCACCGGCGGCATGGCCCCCCAGCAGCGGCACCACGAAACGGCCCTGGGGATCCACCACCAGCACGGCCGGATCACTGTCCTTATCGGTGATCAGGGGAGCGATCAGCCGGGTCACCAGACCGCAGGCCCCGACGGCCACCACCGCTTCGGCGGTCCCCCAGTGCGCCGCCAGCCAGACGGCCGCCGCCCCATCCTCCGGCCCGCGGACGGTCCGCAGCAGGCCGGCCTGGGCGAGCCGCTCAAGCATCGGTGTGGCCGTCGGCCCGAAGCCGAGGCCGATGATGGCGCGTTGGCTGTGGCTCACGGCGCCACGCTCCCATCCACGGGGGACTCGGCCACCTCAGCAACGGGTGGGGGCTCTGGTGGAAGGGCAAGGACCACGGCCGAAGGGTCGGCCTCGGCCGGATTCCCGACCTCCGCCAGGACCTCGGTTCCCAGCTCGGTGACTGGGCCTGGCTGAGCTCCCATGAGGGCCTCGGTCTTCACTTCGGGGTCAGAATCCTGCGCCGTCTCCGGCTCTGGCTCTGGCTCTGGTTCGGGCATGGGCTCGGTCTGCGGCTCCGGCTCCAGCGCGGCAGGTGGCGGGGCCTCGCCCAGCAGGATGGCCAGCTCGGCGGGCTGCAGCCGGCCCCCCTGCCAGCGGGGTGGGGCGGTGCCGGGCTCCAGGGTCACTTCCGTCACCAGGCTGTTGAACGGTGGGTTGAGAGGCTCGCCGAGGCCATCGAGCAGGTCGAGCTGGATCGCATTGCTGCCGCTGCGCCAGCCCTCCAGCCAAAGGGGCGTCTGTTGATCGATCAGGAAGCTGTCGCCGTTGAGGCTGACCCTCAACCGCCAGCTGGCGTCACCGCTGCGCAGGTTCTGCAGGGGAGCGTCCAGCAATAGCCAGTCGAGCAGCAGGGGCCTGCCGGCCGCCGTCCCCCAGGGGCTGACGGTGATCAGCTGGGGGCTGCCCGGAGCAGGTTGGCTCAAGGGGTTGGCCGCGACCCTGTGCAGTCGGATCTGGCGCTGGGCCCCGGGGCCCTTCACCGCCTCCCCCCAGGGTTTGGCGGCATAGACGGTGAGCCGATGGCTGCCCGGCTCCAGAGGCCGCATGGTGGTGCTTGTGCCGGTGAGCGGCAGGGCGGGATCCCCATCCAGCTGCACCACGAGGTGGGGGCCGAGGCCGAGGGGGCCAGCGTCCACCAGGGGCCAGTCCTCCACCTGCAGCCGCAGAGTCCAGGGACCGGCCGGCATCAGGGCACCGTCGGCGGGGGAGAGGATCTCCAGCCGGGGCCGCCGCCCGTCCAGGGCCCCCTGCAGCTGCTGCACCGGCAGGGGGGGCGCCACCTCCTGCTGGCTGGAAGGCCCCACCGCCAGGGGGGTGGCGTCCGCAGCGGCTGTGCGGCGGCCCGGCAGATGGAAGGCCAGGGCGGCCGGCGGCGCCACGCTGAGCACCAGCAGCAGCACCAGCGTCAGCAGGCCGGCCCAGAGGCAGGCCCTACCGGCCCCTCGCCCTGCGGCTCTTTGCCTCTGACCCCTGTCGCTCACGCGGGCTGCCTCAACCGTGGCGCCATTCTGCTTCGGGGCCCGAACGGGGCAGATCAGCTGTCAAAAGTGCTGAACAATGCAGCAAGCGGTTATAGAAACCCAATGATTTTCTGATTGTTACGTTGTTGACAACATGCGGCCAGACCGCTGTCGCAGCCTTGGAAGCGCTGGGATTAAACCTTTGTAACTGGCGGCCGATTCGCCTTGTTTTCGACCCCTATACTTCCGCCAGTGGTCCCCTTTCGGGGCCCAAAGCCCCAGTCGTGGCAAGGGATTTCCCCTACCTCGCGACTGGTGCCCATGGTCGGGTCTTCCCGGCCATGGGGCCCACCGATGGGGCCGGGACGGTCGCATGACCTGTCCCCGGCGTCCGTCGAAGGGGTGGACCTCCACCTCGACCCCGTCCCTCGAGGAACGTCTCGATGACCATCAGCCCACCAGAGCGTGGGAACAAGGCGAAGGACATGGTTGACCGGAACCCCGTTCCTGTCGACTTCGATGTTCTCGGCAAGCCCGGGCACTTCGATCGCACCCTCGCCAAAGGTCCCAAAACCACCACCTGGATTTGGAACCTCCACGCCAACGCTCACGATTTCGACAGCCACACGAGCGATCTTGAAGAGGTCTCCCGGAAGATCTTCAGCGCTCACTTCGGCCATCTGGCCGTCATTTTCATCTGGCTGAGCGGCGCCTTCTATCACGGAGCCCGCTTCTCCAACTACACCGGCTGGCTGGCCGACCCCCTGCACGTCAAGCCCAGTGCTCAGGTGGTCTGGCCGATCTTCGGCCAGGAAATTCTCAATGGCGATGTGGGTGCCGGCTTCCACGGCATCCAGATCACCTCCGGCCTCTTCCACGTGTGGAGAGCCTGGGGTTTCACCAACGAGTTCCAACTCCTCTGCACCGCCATCGGTGCCCTGGTGATGGCCGGCCTGATGCTCAACGCCGGTGTCTTCCACTACCACAAGGCAGCGCCGAAGCTGGAGTGGTTCCAGAACGTTGAGTCCATGCTCAACCACCACCTGGCCGGTCTGCTCGGGCTCGGGTCCCTGTCCTGGACAGGTCACCTGCTGCACGTGTCGCTGCCCACCACCCAGTTGATGGACGCCATCGACGCCGGCAGCCCGCTGGTGTTGAACGGCAAGACCATCGCTTCGGTGGCCGACATCCCGCTCCCCCACGAGTTTCTCAACCAGGATCTGCTGACCCAGTTGTTCCCCGGCTTCGGCGCGGGGATCTCCGCCTTCTTCACCGGCAACTGGGCCGCCTACAGCGATTTCCTCACCTTCAAGGGTGGTCTGAATCCTGTGACCGGCAGCCTCTGGATGACCGACATCGCCCATCACCATCTGGCGATCGCGGTGCTGTTCATCGTGGCTGGCCACATGTACCGCACCAACTGGGGCATCGGCCACAGCATCAAGGAGATTCTCGAGGGCCAGAAGGGCGATCCCCTGCTGTTCCCCGCGCCCAAAGGTCACGATGGGCTCTACGAATTCCTGACCACCTCCTGGCATGCCCAGCTGGGTCTGAACCTCGCACTCTTGGGTTCGCTCACGATCATCGTGGCGCACCACATGTATGCGATGCCGCCGTATCCCTACATCGGTATCGACTACCCGACCCAGCTGTCGCTGTTCACCCACCACATGTGGATCGGCGGCTTCCTGATCGTCGGAGCCGGTGCCCACTCGGCCATCGCACTCATCCGCGATTACGACCCGGCCAAGAACATCGACAACGTTCTGGATCGCGTGCTGAAAGCCCGTGATGCCCTGATCAGCCACCTCAACTGGGTGTGCATTTTCCTGGGCTTCCACAGCTTCGGCCTCTACATCCACAACGACACCATGAGTGCCCTGGGACGTCCCCAGGACATGTTCAGTGACACCGCGATCCAGCTGAAGCCCGTCTTCGCGCAATGGATCCAGGGTCTGCACGCCGCTGCCGCCGGCACCACCGCTCCCAATGCGCTGGCCGGTGTGAGCGAAGTGTTCAACGGCACCATCGTCGCCGTTGGCGGCAAGGTGGCCGCCGCGCCGATCCCCCTGGGAACGGCCGACTTCATGGTCCACCACATCCACGCCTTCACGATCCACGTCACTGTGCTGATCCTGCTGAAGGGTGTGCTCTATGCGCGCAGCTCCCGCCTCGTCCCCGACAAGGCGAATCTGGGCTTCCGCTTCCCCTGCGACGGCCCCGGCCGTGGCGGTACCTGTCAGGTGTCGGCCTGGGACCACGTGTTCCTCGGCCTGTTCTGGATGTACAACTCCCTGTCGATCGTCATTTTCCACTTCAGCTGGAAGATGCAGAGCGACGTGTGGGGCACCGTCAATGCCGACGGCAGTGTTCAGCACATCACCAATGGCAACTTTGCCCAAAGCGCTATCACCATTAACGGTTGGTTGCGTGACTTCCTGTGGGCCCAGGCCGCACAAGTGATCAACAGCTACGGCTCGAGCTCCAGTGCCTATGGCCTGATGTTCCTGGGTGCCCACTTCATCTGGGCCTTCAGCCTCATGTTCCTCTTCAGTGGCCGCGGCTACTGGCAGGAGCTGATCGAGTCCATCGTCTGGGCTCACAACAAGCTGAAGGTGGCTCCCGCCATCCAACCGCGGGCGCTTTCCATCACCCAAGGCCGTGCCGTCGGTGTCGCCCACTATCTGCTGGGCGGTATCGCGACAACCTGGGCCTTCTTCCTGTCCCGACTCATCGCGGTCGGCTGACCTCCACCTGACCTTTCCCAATGGCAACGAAATTTCCTTCGTTCAGCCAGGGTCTGGCACAGGACCCGACAACCCGCCGTATCTGGTACGGCATCGCCACGGCTCACGACTTCGAGAGCCATGACGGAATGACGGAGGAGCGGCTTTACCAAAAGCTGTTCTCCACCCACTTCGGTCACCTGGCGATCATCGGCCTCTGGGTTTCGGGCAACCTGTTCCATATCGCCTGGCAGGGCAACTTCGAGCAGTGGGTCGCCGATCCGCTGCATGTACGTCCCATCGCTCACGCGATCTGGGATCCCCACTTCGGCCAGGGCGCCATCGACGCCTTCACCCAGGCGGGCGCTTCCTCCCCGGTGAACATCGCCTATTCCGGTCTGTACCACTGGTGGTACACGATCGGCATGACGACCAACATGGAGCTCTACCAGGGTTCCATCTTCATGCTGATCCTCTCGGCATGGGCCCTGTTCGCCGGCTGGCTCCATCTCCAGCCCAAGTTCCAGCCTTCCCTGGCCTGGTTCAAGAACGCTGAATCCCGGCTCAACCATCACCTGGCTGTGCTGTTCGGTTTCAGTTCCATCGCCTGGACCGGTCACCTGGTCCACGTCGCCATCCCCGAATCCAGGGGACAGCACGTCGGGTGGGACAACTTCCTTTCGGTCTCGCCCCACCCCGCCGGTCTGGCTCCGTTCTTCACCGGCAACTGGGGGGTCTATGCCCAGAATCCCGACACCGCCAATCAGCTGTTCGGTACCTCTGAGGGTTCAGGCACCGCGATCCTCACCTTCCTGGGTGGTTTCCACCCCCAGACCGAAGCGCTGTGGCTCACGGACATCGCCCACCACCATCTGGCCATCGGTTGCATCTTCGTGATCGCCGGCCACATGTACCGGACCAACTTCGGGATCGGCCACTCGATCCGGGAGATCCTCGAAGCCCATAACCCACCCAAAGGAACTCCCTTCGGTGGCGCTCTCGGGGCCGGTCACAGGGGGCTGTATGACACCGTCAACAACTCCCTCCACTTCCAGCTGGGCCTCGCCCTGGCTTCCCTAGGTGTGGCGACGAGCCTGGTGGCGCAGCACATGTACGCGCTGCCGTCCTATGCGTTCATCGCCAAGGACTACACCACCCAGGCGGCGCTCTACACGCACCACCAGTACATCGCCATCTTCCTGATGTGCGGTGCCTTCGCCCACGGTGCGATCTTCTTCATCCGCGACTACGACCCGGAAGCCAACAAGAACAACGTTCTTGCCCGGATGCTCGAGCACAAGGAAGCCATCATCAGCCACCTGAGCTGGGTCTCCCTGTTCCTCGGCTTCCACACCCTGGGTCTTTACGTCCACAACGACGTGGTGGTCGCCTTCGGTACCCCCGAGAAGCAGATCCTGGTGGAGCCCGTCTTCGCCCAGTTCGTTCAGGCCGCCAGTGGCAAGGCCCTCTACGGCATGGATGTGCTGCTGGCCAACTCCAGCAGCGTCGCCAATACCGGTGCTCCCTGGCTTCCCGGTTGGCTTGATTCCATCAATGCAGGCAACAACTCCCTGTTCCTGCAGATCGGCCCTGGTGACTTCCTGGTCCACCACGCCATCGCCCTGGGTCTGCACACCACGACCCTGATCCTGGTGAAGGGTGCCCTGGATGCCCGGGGTTCCAAGCTGATGCCCGACAAGAAGGACTTCGGCTACTCCTTCCCCTGCGACGGCCCCGGCCGTGGCGGCACCTGTGACATCTCAGCCTGGGACGCCTTCTACCTGGCGGTCTTCTGGGCCCTGAACACCGTCGGTTGGGTCACCTTCTACTGGCACTGGAAGCACCTCGCCATCTGGCAGGGCAACGTGGCCCAGTTCAACGAATCCAGCACCTATCTCATGGGCTGGTTCCGCGACTATCTGTGGCTTAACAGCTCCCAGCTGATCAACGGGTACAACCCAGGAGGGTCCAACAACCTGGCCGTCTGGGCCTGGATGTTCCTCTTCGGTCACCTGGTGTGGGCCACCGGCTTCATGTTCCTGATCTCCTGGCGGGGTTACTGGCAGGAGCTGATCGAAACCATCGTCTGGGCGCATCAGCGCACGCCCCTCGCCAACCTGGTGGGCTGGCGCGACAAGCCCGTCGCTCTCTCGATCGTTCAGGCCCGTGTGGTGGGTCTCGCCCACTTCACGATCGGCTACATCCTCACGTACGCGGCCTTCCTGATCGCGTCCACGTCAGGCAAGTTCGGCTGAGCCTCCGGCTCCCGACCACCGTCGACGCCCCTTCTCGAATCTTCGAGGGACCCCCATACCCCCGGTCACCACCGGGGGTTTTTTCTTGTCCTGCCGCGGATGCGTCGGCGGTTTCGGGTGCTTTCATCGTCCCTGACACCTGCCAAGGCGACCAGCCAGCCCAGCCCCCATTCCCTGAACGTGGATTTGTCGGGGTTTGATCTCCGCTGACGGCTCGGATGGATGGTTATGGGGTGAACGGGAGACGATCCTGCAGAGCGCCCTGGCACTGGGCCAGTGGCTGATCAGCCTGGCCGGTCTGGAGTTCGCCAGCCTCGGGGTCACCTCGCCTGGACAGGAGAAGCTTCTCCCCGGCGCGGCACCAACCCGCTCACTAACTCGCCGGCCTGGGCGATTGAGATGGTGACAGGCTCGGCGGACCTCAGCCTGGCGCTGGCCCCGGTCCTGGATTTCATCGCCTTCTTCGCCGCCCAGGCACTCCAGGGCACCCTGGTGCTCAGCCGGGACGCCGATTCCATGCCATCACCGGCTTCTACCGCGCCCTCGATGCTCAGGGCATGGGCGCGATGCCGCCGACAACCTCGTCACGGAGCGGCAAGGCCTGCGTGTCGTGAACCAATTCAGCGTCACGACGGTCACGATTGCAGAATCCACCGTCCTGGCGCCCTTCGCCCAGGTGAAGGGCAGAACGTTCTTCGACCTTGCCGGGGCGAAC
Source organism: Cyanobium sp. Cruz CV13-4-11 (assembly GCF_024346055.1). Lineage (GTDB taxonomy): Bacteria > Cyanobacteriota > Cyanobacteriia > PCC-6307 > Cyanobiaceae > Cyanobium. Next base: position 42,710 of record NZ_JAGQCH010000021.1, on the reverse strand, counting down.
AGCGCTGGCATCAGCCACTGACGCACCCCGGGCACCAATCTCCTCGGCCAGAGCGTCTAAGACCGGATAGGCGGCCCCGGGGTACTGGCAGCGCGGACGCACGGCCCATAAAAAAACCCTGCCTTGGCAGGGTTTTGAAGGACATCCCGTGAGTAGGGCTGGCTCAGCCGACGCTCCAGACGCCACCAGCGATGTTGGCCAGCGGTGATTGGATGGCGGTGCTGCAGAGGAACCAGGCGAAGGCGGCGCCACCGCAGCCACCGAGCCAGAAGCCGCTGGCGAATTCCGCCCAGCCGGCTTTGGTGAACAGGTCGGCCGGCGGGTTGTCGATGGTGGCGTCCGCGGGTTGGACGTTGGGGCCACTGCCGGCGGTGCCGTAGATCGACAGGCAGACGGTCAGGATCGACACCAAGCCGATGGCGGCGAGCAGGCCGGCGGTGCTGGCGAACTCGGTGGCGCGCAGGGGGCCGGTGTAGGCGAAGGGGCCGTAGAGGAAGTAGCCGTGGGCCATGCCCACCTCAAGGCCGCGACGGTTGGGCGAGAGGGAGGGCCGGTAGGCCGGCAGGGCGTTCAGGAAGGCCTTGGTGAAATAGCTGCTGTTGACGGGAGTGGCCAGATTGCCGACGGTCGGGTCGGCGACGGGGGTCACGGTCATGGGGAGGCGGATCGGGGGGGCTTCGAGAGGGGGAGGCGAGTGACGCTGGGGCCTGGGCCGGTCGTCAGTCGGTCGCCTCGATCACGTTGAACAGCAGGGCCATGGCCACCGCTGCGCCGAGGATTCCCACCAGGGGAACCAGCACGGACGGCATCCAGGCAACGGCAAATTCACCAGTCATGGCTTGGGCCAATAGGAACCGCCGGTACTGTAAGGACCCCTTCCTGCCTGGCTTCTCAGGGAAGCGGGGGTGACATAAAAGTTCAGCCGGGGCCGCCGCGCAGCGTGGCCCGCACCCGGTAGATCGGCCGGCCCTGGCTCTCGTGATACGTGCGCATCTGCAGCTCAGACAGCAGCCCGAAACTGAACAGCTGCACCCCGCTGAGGATCGCCAGCACCGCCATCAGCAGCAGGGGGCGGTTGCCGATGTCGGCCCCCAGCAGCAGCTTCTCGCCCACCAGCCAGAGGGCGATGGCCAACCCCGCCCCCAGGGCCAGCAGGCCGGCGAAGCCGAACACGTGCATCGGCCGGGTCAGGAACCGCTTCATGAACCACACCGTCAGCAGGTCCATCAACACCCGGAAGGTGCGATCGATGCCGTAGTTGCTGCGGCCGTAGCGGCGGGCCTGGTGGGACACCCTCACCTCGCCGATGCGGGCCCCCTCGATGAAGGCCAGCGCCGGCAGGAACCGGTGCAGTTCCCCGTAGAGGTTCATGTCGCTGACCACCTCCCGGCGGTAGGCCTTGAGGGAGCAGCCGTAGTCGTGCAGACGCACCCCGGTGACCTTGGCGATCAGGCGGTTGGCCACGAGGGACGGCAACAGACGGTTGATGGCCCCGTCCTGGCGCTGGTGCCGCCAGCCGCTCACCAGGTCGAGCTCGTCCTGCTCCAGCCGGGCCAGCAGCAGGGGGATGTCGGCGGGATCGTTCTGCAGATCCCCGTCGAGGGTGACGATCACCCCACCGCCGCTGGCATCGAACCCCGCCGCCATGGCGGCCGTCTGCCCGTAGTTGCGCCGTAACAGCACCGCCACCAGTTCCGGAACCCGGTTGGCCAGATCGCGAAGGACCGCCGGGGTGCCGTCCTTCGAGCCGTCGTCGACCAGAACGAGTTCAAACGATCGACCCAGTGGCCGCAGCGCCGCCAGCAACTTCTCAACGAGGAGGGGAAGGCTTGCTTCCTCGTTGTACAAGGGGACAACAATCGAAAGTTCGGGACTGTGGGCCAGGGATGACGCCACCAAGTCCCGATCGAATTTCAAACGTGGAATCTAGCTCAAGGTGGCAGCGGGCTCCCGTCGTGGCTGTGCATCACCCGCCCCGCGCCGCGCAGCTCAGCCCGGTAGTGGCACGCCACCGGATCCTGGTTGCGGGGATTCAGGTCGTCAATGCCGATGCCGTCACGGCCGTGCTGGCGCCCGGAGCTGTGGAGGTAGCGGCCGCCGTCCAGGTGCAGGGCCACGTGGGTGCAGCGCTGCGGGGTGCCGAAGAAGAGCAGATCCCCCGGCAGCAGCAGGCTGGTGACGCCGCTGGCCACGGCCACCGGGCGGCAGAAGCGCTCCTGCAGGTAGGCATCGCGGGGCAGCCAGATGCCGGCCTGGGCATAGGCGGTCTGCACCAGCCCCGAGCAGTCGAAATCGGGGCCCAGGGTGCCCCCCCAGAGGTAGCGGTTGGGGCTGTGACGGGCGGCCTCGGCGAAGGAGAGCACCGCCCCCAGGCGGGCGGCGATCCTGTCGCGATCGAGGCGCGGCAGCGGCGGTGGTGGGGCGGGGTGGCCGTGGCTCTCGAGGGCGAGCGCCTCCACCCAGCAGGGGTAGCCGTCCCCGTGCAGCCGCACCCGTAGGCGGGTCCCGGCGCGCTCGAGCACCCTGAGGTGCCGGCCCGCGTGGATCTCGGTGGCCAGGCCCGGGCCCTGCGGCCGGCTGTAGGCCGGCAACGGCCGGGTCAGGGTCCAGGTACGGCCCGGCGCCGGCAGGGTGCCTAAGGTCGCCATCACAAGGTGCCGCCGCTGATGGCGTTCTACAGCCCTGATCAGGCCATGGGCCAGACCCTGAGCCAGCTCATCGGCCAACTGGAGCAGGAGGGGCGCCCGGGGCTGGGCGAGCAGCTCTCGATCACCTGGCTTCGCTATGGGGCTTCCCTGGTGGGCGCCGCCGAGGGCCTGGGCCAGGAGGCCTTCTGGGGCCAGACCGTGACCGGTGCCAGCTGGGATGGGGAGAGGCCGCGCTATCCCGCCAGCGTGGTGAAGCTGGTGTATCTGGTAGCCGCCGAAGCCTGGCTGCAACGCCAGCTGATCGAGGAGGGGCCAGAACTGCGCCGAGCCCTGGCCGACATGGTGCGCGATTCCGGCAACGACGCCACCAGCTTGGTGGTGGATCTGCTCACCGGCACCACTAGCGGCCCGTCCCTGCCCGCCGGGCGGGCGGCGGCCTGGTGCCGCCAGCGCCAGGTGGTCAACGACTGGCTGGCACGCCTCGGCTGGAGCGAGGTGGCGGGGGTGAACGCCTGCCAGAAGACCTGGGCGGAGGGTCCCTATGGCCGGGAGCGGGACTTCTATGGTCCCCAGCTGGAGAACCGCAACCGCCTCAGCACGGATTTCACGGCCCGTCTGCTGCATGGGGTGATGGCCGGCGCTGCGGTGTCCCCGCCGGCCTGCCGCCGCATGATGGCCCTGCTGGGACGCTCGCTGGATCCCCAGGCACGGGCCGCCGATCCCGAGAATCAGGTGGACGGCTTCCTCGGGGCCGCTCTGCCGCAGGGGGCTCGGCTGTGGAGCAAGGCCGGCTGGATGAGCCAGGCGCGCCATGACGCCGCCTATGTGGAGGTGGATGGCAAGGCGCCGATGCTTCTGGTGGTGTTCAGCGAGGGACGGGCCCGGGCCGCCGATGCCACCCTGCTGCCGGCCATCGCCGACGCCCTGCAGGACGCTTGAGCCTGCGCCGACCTGTGCGTCGTGTTCGCGGCCTATCTCGGCCGGAGCGGCGTCGCCAGGCTCTGAGTGGACCTGGCGGGATGGCCCCTGGAAGGGCCGGAAACGGAGAGGGAGGGATTCGAACCCTCGACAGAAGTTGCCCTCTGTAACTCCTTAGCAGGGAGCCGCTTTCAACCACTCAGCCACCTCTCCAGTGGCTCAGAGAGCTTATCAGGGCTCGGACGCCGCCTCGGGCTCCGGAGGCACGGCCAGGCGCGGCAGGCGGTGCTTGAAGCCGCAGAGGATCTCCCAGGGGATCGTGCCGCAGCGCTCGCTCCAGTCGAGGGGGCTGATGTGTTCCCCCCCCTGTTCGCCCAGCAGGGTGACCATGCTGCCCACCTCGATCCGGGGAGCCTCGGTGGCGTCGATCACCAGCTGGTCCATGGTGATGGCGCCCACCTGGGGCAGGCGCTGGCCGTCGAAGAGCACGTCCATGTGGTTGGAGAGCTGGCGGGGCACCCCGTCGGCGTAGCCGATCGAGACCACCGCCAGGCGGCTCGGCCGGCTGGTGCGGAAGCGGTGGCCGTAGCTGACGCCGACCCCCGCCCCCACCTCGCGCAGCAGGGTGACGCGGGCGTGGATCTGCAGGGCCGGCTGCAGGGACACCACGCCGGCCAGGTGGGGCGCGGGCGGCTGGCCATAGAGGGCCAGGCCGACCCGGACCAGGTCGTAGTGCTGCCGGTGGCCCCGCAGCGTGCCGGCGGAGTTGGCGAGGTGCCGGCAGCCGGCCGGCAGCCCCTGTTCGGCCAGGCTGCAGACGACGGTGTCGAAGCGCTGCTGCTGGAGGTCGCTGAGGCCGTCGTCCTCCTCCGGTGCGGCATCGGCGCAGGCCAGGTGGGAATAGATCCCCGCCAGCTCGATGGCTTCCATGCCCCGCAGGGCCGCCACCAGCCTGGGGCCCTCCTGCCAGTCGGCGCCAAGGCGGGCCATGCCGGTGTCCAGCTTGAGCTGGACGGCCATGGTGCGGCCGCTGCCGCTGGCCAGGTTCTGGCAGAGCAGGGCCTCCCGCATGCTGCTGAGCGTCGGCATCAGCTGCCAGCGCAGACAGCTGCGCAGTTCCTCGGGCTGGGTGAGGTTGCCCAGCACCAGCACCGGGGCTGAGATGCCGGCACGACGCAGCTGCACCCCTTCGGCCAGGGTGGCGACGCCGAAACAGGCCGCCCCCGCCTCCAGGGCGGCCCGGGCCACCGGCAGGGCGCCGTGGCCGTAGGCGTCGGCCTTGACCACCGCCATCAACTGGGTGGCCGGTCCGATGTGGCGCTGCAGGGCGCGCACATTGGCCTGGATGGCTGCAGTGTTCACCTCCACCCAGGCCCGCTGCCGCGAGGGCTGGGTGTCCTCCGTCGCGCTGGTGGGGGCGAGCGAGGCGCTGGTCATGGACGCCGGTGCAGGGGGTGGACCATGAAATTCATGGGAATCCCGTTAGCATGCCGCCTATCCAGCGGACTGGAATGGGCCACGTACTCGTTCTGAATGCGTCCTACGAACCGCTGAACATCACCACCTGGCGCCGGGCCATGGTGATGCTGCTCAAGGGGAAGGCCGAAGGGTTGGAGCACGACCCTGAAAAGACGATTCGCCCCGACCATTTTCTGCCCACGGTGATCCGGCTGCGCCAGTTCGTGCGGGTGCCCTACAAGCCGCTTCCCCTCACGCGCCGCAACGTCTTCCACCGCGACGGCCACGCCTGCCAGTATTGCGGGTTCAGTGGCGAGCAGCTCTCGATCGACCACGTGGTGCCCCGCAGCCGGGGCGGCACCGACGTCTGGGAGAACGTCACCACCGCCTGTCTGCCCTGCAACGTGCGCAAGGGCAATCGCACTCCACGGGAGGCGGGCATGCCCCTGGCCCGGGAGCCCCGCCGGCCCCTGGGCAGCCTGAGTTTTGAGGCCAACCGGCGCATCCGCTCCGGCCAGCACCAGGAGTGGGCCAAATACGTCATCGGCGCCTGAACCGCCCTCCCGCTCATCCACCGGTGCCGGTGGCCTCGAGGGCGAGCGCCTCAAGGCCCTGGCGCTGCTCCTCGGCGATGCAGGCGCCGATCAGGTCCTCGATCTGGCCGGCCAGCACGGGCTCGAGGGAGAAGTTGCGTCCCAGCCGATGGTCGGTCACCCGGTTGTCTTTGGCGTTGTAGGTGCGGATCTTCTCGCTGCGGTCGCCACTGCCCACCTGGGCACGCCGCACGGAGCGCTCCTCGGCATTCGCTTCCGCCAGCTGGCGCTCGTAGAGCTTGGCCCGCAGGATCTCCATCGCCCGCTCCCGGTTCTGCATCTGGGAGCGCTCCTGGGTGCAGAACACCCGGATGCCGGTGGGTTTGTGCAGCAGGTCGACGGCCGTTTCCACCTTGTTGACGTTCTGGCCGCCGGCGCCGCCCGAGCGGGCCGTGCTGATGTCCAGATCCCCCGGATCGATCTGCACCTCCACCGGATCGGCCTCCGGCATCACCGCCACGGTGGCGGTGGAGGTGTGCACCCGGCCCTGGGATTCGGTGGCCGGCACCCGCTGCACGCGGTGCACGCCCGCCTCGAACTTCAGCTGGCTGTAGACCCCATCGCCGCGGATGGCGAGGATCAGTTCCTTGTAGCCGCCCAGGTCGGCCTCCGAAGCGCTGACGGGCTGGACCTGCCAGCCCTGGTTCTGGGCATAGCGCTCGTACATGCGGGCCAGGTCGCCCGCCCAGAGGCTGGCCTCATCACCGCCGGCCCCGGCGCGGATCTCCAGCATGACGCTGCGCTCATCGCGGGGATCCGAGGGCAGCAGGCTGAGGGTGAGCCGCCCGTTCAGGGCGGTGATCTGGCCCTCGAGGCTGACCAACTCCTCGCTGGCCAGAGCCACCAGTTCCTCGGCGGCGGGATCATCGCGGTGGGCCTTCAGCAGGGAGCGGGCCTCCTCCCGTTCCTGCTCCAGTTTGCGCAGCCGCTGGTAATCGGTGACCAGGGGCTCCAGCCGTGCCCGCTCACGGGCGATCGCCTGAAGGCGGGCCGGATCGGAGGCCACCGCCGGATCCGCCAGCTGGCGTTCCAGGGTCTGGAAGGTGCGGCAGGCGGTGTCCAGCCGGGATTGCAGCAGCTCGGAATCCATGGGCGGCACCCGAAACGGAAAAAGCCGGGTGCTTGCTGGAAGCACCCGGCCGGAGAAAGACCGGGCCGAATCAGCTGTCCGATTCGGGCGGCCGGCGTCAGTCTGAGGATCTCAGGCTGACGGATTCAGGCTTCGGTGGCCGCCGCTGTCTCGGCTTCGACGGCGGCAGGTGCCTCGGCCGGCTTGGCGGCCTTCTTGGCACCGGAGGCGGAATCGGTGCTGCCCATGCCGTACTTGCGCATGAAGCGATCCACACGTCCTTCGGTGTCGAGGATCTTCTGGGTGCCCGTGTAGAAGGGGTGGTTGCCACTCCACACGTCGACCGTGAGCTCGGGATGGGTGGAGCCGGTGGTCATCACCACCTCCCCATTGCAGATCACCTTGGCGTCCGGATACCAGGTGGGATGGATGTCGGCTTTCGGCATGACGGAAATCAGCGCTTGGAGAACTGGGGAGCCTTGCGGGCTTTCTTGAGGCCGTACTTGCGACGCTCCTTGGCCCGGGGATCGCGGCTCAGGTGGCCTTCGATCTTGAGGGGCTTGCGGTTGTCGGGAGAGAGATCGCAGAGGGCGCGGGCCGCACCCTGCTTGATGGCATCGGCCTGGCCGGTGAGGCCACCGCCGCGCACGTTGACCAGGAGGTCGTACTGGGCTTCCAGGCCGAGGGTCTGCAGGGGTGCCTTCACCGCCGCCAGGTAGACGGGGTTGTAGTTGAGGTAGTTGTCGCCGGGGCGGCCATTGATGGTGACGCTGCCGCTGCCGGGGACCACCCGCACACGGGCGACGGCGGTCTTGCGACGGCCGGTGCCCCAGTAGACGACGCGGTTGGAGGTGCTGGTCATTGGGCGGCGGCGGCGGGATCGAGGGCGAGGGGCTGGGGCTGCTGGGCGGCGTGGGGATGCTCGGCGCCCTTGTAGACCTTGAGCTTGCGGAACAGCTGGCGGCCCAGGGCGTTGTGGGGAAGCATGCCCTTGATCGCCTTCTCGATGATCCGCTCCGGCAGGCGGGCCTGGAGGTGCTCGAAGGTTTCGGTCTTCATGCCGCCGGGACGGCCGGAATGGCGCCGGTAGATCTTCTGGGTGGCCTTGTTGCCGCTGACGCGCACCTTGTCGGCGTTGATCACCACCACGAAGTCACCGGTGTCGAGGTGAGGCGTGAAGGTGGGCTTGTTCTTGCCGCGCAGCACCTGGGCCACTTCGCTGGCCAGACGGCCGAGGGTCTGATCCGCTGCGTCGACCAGATACCACTGGCGCTCAAGCGAATCGATGGAGGGTGGGGTTGTCTTGTTCATCGCGCCGGCGGGCCGGTTTGGGGTGAGCCCATCGCAGCCGGATGGGTCGGGACAGGAAGATTCGACCCTACCGTGTCGCCGGATCCGGCGAATTCGGCGAGACGATTTCGGCATGGGGCCACCGGACGGGGCACCCTGCAGAGACGCTCAACCGATCGGAACGCCGATGAACGGATCGGCGGGAGGATCGCACGATTCCAACAGAAATCGCGGTTGACAATCATACCAGGCGGCCCCAGGGAAGATCTCTGTGGGGTAGCCCACCCGCAGCAGGCAAAGGCCCTGGGGCGGCGCGGCCTCCTTCACCGCTTCGCGGGCGCCGCTGCGCCAGCGGTGCAGAAACGCTTCGACCTCAAGGCGGCCCTCCCCCACGGCCACCAGCTGGCCCATCAGCAGGCGCACCATGCCGTAGAGAAAGCCGCTGGCCTGCACTTCGGTGACCAGCAGATCCCCCTGGCGATCGATGCGCACGTCCTGAACGGTGGTGCGGGCATGGGCGCGTCGGCTGCCGGCCCGCTGGAAGGCGGAGAAGTCGTGTTCCCCCAGCAGAGCCTCCAGACAGGCGGCCATGCGGGCCTCGTCGAGGCGCCACTGGTAGCGGTGCCAGCTCCAGGGCGTCAGGAACAGGTTGGGGGTGCGGCCGTTGAAGATCGTGTAGCGGTAGCGCCGGTAGGTGGCGCTGAAGCAGGCGTGCCAGTCGGGAGGTACCTCGGCGGCCGCCCTCACCCGGATCGTGGGCGGCAGGCGGCCGTTGAGGGCCTTCGCCCAGCGGGCCACGGGGATGGGGCCACAGGCGTCGAAATGCACCACCTGGGCCGCGGCATGGACGCCGCTGTCGGTGCGGCCCGCGGCCACCGCCTGGGCGGGCCGGTGCGGGTCAAGCGCAGCGATGGCCCCTTCCAGGGTTTCCTGAACGCTGCTGTGGCGGGCCTGACGCTGCCAGCCGTGGAACGAGGAGCCCTCGTACTGCAGCGAAAGGGCGATCCTTTTCAGACCAGCTCGATGATCGCCATCTCGGCGTTGTCGCCACGGCGGCGGACCGTACGGATGATGCGGGTGTAGCCCCCTTGGCGATCGCCGTAGCGGTCCTGGGCCTTGTCGAACAGGGCGTGGACGAGCTGCTTGTCGTAGATGTAGCCAATGGCGCGGCGACGGGCGGCGAGGGTGCCGTCCTTGGCCAGGGTGATCATGCGCTCGGCTTCATCACGCAGGGCCTTGGCCCTGGCCTTGGTGGTGGTGACGCGGCCTTCACGGATGAGCTGGGTGGTCAGCCCACGCAGCATGGCCTTGCGTTGGTCGGCGGGGCGTCCCAGCAGGGGGACTCGGCACTGGTGTCGCATGGTGGGGACGGGGCGGGTGGCGAAACGGGGAAGGGGAAACCGCCTTTCAGCCGCTGGTGCGGCTCTGGGGCAGGGAGATGCCGATCCTCTCGAGGGCCTCGATCACCTCGTCGGCGGACTTGGATCCGAAGTTCTTGATCTCCAGGAGGTCTTCGTAGCTGAAGCCCATGAGGTCGGAGACGGAGTTGACCTGGGCCCGCTTCAGGCAGTTGTAGGCGCGGACGGAAAGGTTCAGTTCCTCAAGGGGAATCTGGGCCTCAGCCGAAGGCTCGGGTTCCAGGCCGGGCTCCTCGGTCATGGTGAGGGTGGCCAGGGGCTGGAACAGCTCCATCAGCTGGTTGGCCGCCTGGGCCATGGCATCGTCGGGGGTGACGCTGCCGTTGGTCTCGATCTCGATGCGCAGGCGCTCGTGGGCCGAGCCGCCTTCGCCGACCGCGGTTTCATCGACGGTGTAGTTGACCCGGCGGACGGGCATGAAGACGGCATCGATCTGGAGCAGGTCGATGGCGGCGGTGTCCTCGTTGTGGCGATCCACCGGCCGGTAGCCGATGCCGCGCTCCACGTGGACCTCCATCTCCAGGCTGTGGCCCTCGGCCACGGTGGCGATCTCCCGGTCGCCGTCGATCACCTGCACCTGGGGGGAGAATTGCAGATCCGAAGCGGTGACCCGGGCCGGGCCGTTGACCATCAGGCGGCCGATCTCGAGGTCACGGCTGCGGCTGTTGACGGGAACCGACTTGCAGTTGAGCAGGATGTCGAGGACGTCCTCGCGCACACCTGGCACCGTGGCGTACTCGTGGTTGACCCCGGAGAGACGCACCGCCGTGATGGCGCTTCCTTCGAGACCCCCGATCAGCACACGCCGCAGGGCGTTGCCGAGGGTGGTCGCCTGGCCCCGATCCAGGGGGCCGATCAGGAAGACGCCCGTCTGGGAACGGTCGTCGGCGACCTGGTGCTCGACCCGATCGATCTGGTAGTGCAACACGGTCTGAGGAGGTGAGAAAGGAAAGGTGGCCGCGGCAGCGGCCCGGGGGAGTCGGGTGGGAGGCCGGAGGAGTCCGGACGGCTCAGACCCGGCGGCGCTTGGCCCGGCGGCAACCGTTGTGGGGCAGGGGGGTGACGTCGCGGATCAGGGTGATCTCGAGACCGGCCACCTGCAGGGCCCGGATGGCGGTTTCACGCCCGGATCCAGGGCCGCGCACCAGCACTTCGATCTGACGCATGCCCTGCTCGAGGGCGCGGCGGGCGGCAGCCTCGGCGGCGGTCTGGGCGGCGAAGGGGGTGCCCTTACGGGCTCCCTTGAAGCCGCTGGCGCCGGCCGACGACCAGCTCACCACTTCACCGGCGGTGTCAGTGATGGAGACGATCGTGTTGTTGAAGGTGCTCTGGATGTGCGCGACCCCATTGGGGACATTGCGCTTGGCCTTCTTGGGGCCTGTCTTCTTGGCTGGTTTGGCCATGGCGGTGACCCTGCGAGAGCAGGGAGGTGATCAAAGGACTGGGGGGAAGTCCCGGTGACGACCTCCGGGAGAGGAGGGCGGCGGGACCGGGGCCCGGTGGCTGCCGCGAGGGGCCACGGGCCGGGGGATGGTGCAGGCAGGGGAGGGGGAACGGGCCCGGAGCCCCGGACCTCACTTCTTCTTGCCGGCCACGGTCTTGCGCGCGCCGCGGCGGGTGCGGGCGTTGGTGCGGGTGCGCTGGCCGCGCACGGGCAGGCCCATGCGATGGCGGCGACCCCGCAGGCAGCCGATGTCCTGCAGGCGCTTGAGGGCCATGCCCTCTTCGCGGCGCAGGTCGCCCTCGAGCACGAAGGAATCGGCGGCGCCGCGCAGCTTCTGCACGTCGCCATCGCTGAGGTCCTTCACCCGGATGTCGGGGTTGACCCCCGATTTGGCGAGAATCTTGCGGGCCCTGGTGAGCCCGATCCCGTACACGTATGTGAGTGAGATCTCAACCCTCTTGTCACGAGGGATATCGACACCGGCGATCCGAGCCACGTCAGGAAACGATCAGAGGGCAATGGGGGTGGCGGCCGAAGGCGGCCGCCGTGGAAGCGTGGGGGGTCAACCCTGACGCTGCTTGTGCTTCGGGTTGGTGCAGATCACCATGACCCGGCCGTGGCGACGGATCACCCGGCATTTGTCGCACATCTTCTTGACTGAGGCACGCACCTTCATGGGCGTTGTGCTCTCCGAATTTGCAAACAGCTACCGTATCACATCAGTCAACAAGGCTGGCTACGATCCTTTCTCCGATCTCCGCCACCGTGCCGGAGGCCTCCACGCTCTGGAGCAGGCCCAGATGGCGGTAGTGGTCGATCAGGGGCGCGGTCTGCTCCTGGTACACCACCAGGCGGTTGCGGATCACCGCTTCGTTGTCGTCGGCGCGGCCGCGGGAGAGCAGGCGCTGGATCAGCACCCCGTCCTCCAGCTCCAGCAGCAGCACCCGTTCGATGCGCTGGTCGAGCTCGGCCAGCAGGCCATCGAGGGCCTCGGCTTGGGCCAGATTGCGGGGGAAACCATCCAGCAGCCAGCCCCCCTGGTGGCCCTCCAGGCGGCTGCGCACGATCGCCAGCACCAGCGCATCGCTGACCAGTTCGCCGCGGGCCATCACGGCCTCCGCCTCCTGGCCCAGGGCGCTGCCGGCCTTGACTTCCGCCCGCAACAGTTCACCGGTGGAAAGATGCAGCAGCTGGTGACGTTCCGCCAGGAGCTCGGCCTGGGTGCCCTTGCCGGCGCCGGGGGGGCCGAGGAAGAGGAGTCGCTGTTTCATGGGGATGGGAGACGGGGAAAGGGGCCTACTGCCTGACCAGTCCTTCGTAACGCTGGGAGATCACGTAGGTCTGCACCTGCTTGGCGGTGTCGATGGCCACGCCCACCAGGATCAGCAGGGAGGTGGCCCCCAGGCCCTGGAAGGTGCGCACCTGGGTGGCGCCCTCCACGGCCGAGGGGATGATCGCGATGGCGCCGAGGAACAGGCCCCCCAGCAGGGTGAGCCGGTTGGACACACCGGAGAGGTAGTCGGCGGTGGCGGAGCCGGGGCGCACCCCGGGGATGGCCACGCCGGAGCGCTTCAGGTTGGTGGCGATGTCCACCGGGTTGACGGTGAGGGAGGCGTAGAAGAAGGCGAAGCCGCAGATCAGGGCGAAGTACACCACGGCATAGACCCAGGGGGTGCTGCTGGTGGGGTTCAGGTAGCCCGCCACCCGGATCAGCCAGGGGCTCTTGGTGAGGTTGGCGATGGTGAGCGGCAGGAACACCACCGCCGAGGCAAAGATGATCGGCATCACGCCGCCGGCATTGAGCTTCAGGGGCAGGTAGCTCTGGCGGGAGGCCAGGGTGCTGGCGCCGCCCACCTGGCGCTTGGCGCTCACGATCGGGATGCGGCGGCTGCCCTCCTGCAGGAAGATGATCCCCACGATCGTCACCAGGAAGACGAGCACCAGCACGACGATGCCGCCCACCGTGGTCCGGTCGCCGCTCTGGGCCAGCTGGATGGTGGAGCCGAGGGCTTTCGGCAGGGTGGCGACGATGTTGATGAAGATCACCAGGGAGGCCCCCTGGCCGATGCCCCGCTCGGTGATCACCTCGCTGACCCACATCACCACCATCGAACCGGTGACCAGGGCCAGGCTCGTCTGGACGACGAACAGCCATTCCGGCAGACCCGGCAGGGCGTACTGCCGCAGGATCAGGGCAAAAACGATGCTCTGGAGGATGCCCCAGCCCAGTGCCACGTAGCGGGTGATCTGGGCCAGCTTGCGGCGGCCGGCCTCGCCTTCGTTCTTCTGCAGCTCCTCGAGCTGGGGCAGGGCCGCCGTCATCAGCTGGATGATGATCGAGGCATTGATGAAGGGCAGGATGCCCAGGGCGAACACGCCCAGGGTGGACAGGCCGCCGCCGGTGAAGATGTCCAGGAAGCCGATCAGCTGGCCGCCCTGACGGATGAAGTCCTGGAAGGCGACCCGATCGATGCCGGGCACCGGGATGTAGATGCCGAGTCGCACCAGCAGCAGCAGGCCCAGGGTGGTGAGAACCCGATCCCGCAGGCCCTTCGACTGGACCAGCTGGACGAGGATTTCAGCGGCGCTCGGGTTGCGCCCCCTGCTGAGGAGCATGGTGATGACGGGGGTAGGGGGAACGGGTCGATACGACCGGAGCCGCCTGCCGCAACACAAGGTTACGGGCAGACGGCTCCGGGCTGGAGGCAGGGCAACGGCCCGGCCTCAGTCGATGATCTCGCAGGTGCCGCCGGCGGCCTCGATCTTGGCGCGGGCGGACGCGGTGAAGGCGGCGGCCTGGACCGTCAGTTTCACCTTGAGTTCGCCGTTGCCGAGCACCTTGAGCGGGTAGCGGGGGCTGGTGACCAGGCCCGCCTGCTCGAGGGACTCGAGGCTGACGGTGCTGCCGGCCTTCAGCTCACCCAGCCGTGACACGTTGATCACGGTGTAGTGGGTGGGGTTGATGACCGGGAAGTGCTTGAGCTTCGGGATCCGGCGGTAGAGGGGCATCTGGCCACCCTCGAAGCCGGGGCGGGTGGGGCTGCCGGAGCGGGACTTCTGACCGCGCATGCCGAAGCCGCAGCTGGCGCCCTGGCCGGCGGCGATGCCGCGACCCTTGCGCAGCTTGCGCTTGCGGGACCCCTTCTGGGGCTGGAGATTGTTGAGAGAGAAGGACGTCATGGCGGGCCTCAGGAGTAAATCTGCTCGAGGGAGATGCCCCGCTCCTTGGCGGTCTCCTTGTGGGTGCGCAGGCCTTCGAGGGCCTGCATGGCGGCGCGGGCGTTGTTGAGCGGGGTCTTGGAGCCCAGCCGCTTCGCCAGCACGTTCTTGATGCCGGCCAGTTCGAGCACGGTGCGGATCGAACCGCCCGCGATCACCCCGGTACCGGGGGCAGCCGGCCGGATCAGCACGCTGGCGGCGCCGTCGCGGCCGTTGCTGAGGGTGGGGATCGAGCTGGTGCGGGTGAGGGGCACCTTGACCAGATGCTTCTTGCCGTCGGCCACGCCCTTGCGGACAGCGCCGATGACATCGCCGGCCTTGCCGACACCCACGCCCACCTGGCCGCGCTCGTTGCCGACGACGACGATGGCCCGGAAGCTCATCTTCTTGCCGCCCTTGACGGTCTTGGAGACGCGGCGGATCTGCACCACCCGCTCCTGCCATTCGGAGTCACGTTCCTGGCCGCGACGGTTGTCACGGCCGCGGCCGCCGCCGCCGCCCCGGCGGTCGCCCTTGGCATCGCCACGGCCACCGCCGCCACCCCGGCGCTGCTCCTGCTGGCCTTCAGCAGCGGCGGGGACATCGGAGGCCGCAGGCACGGCGCCGGTCTGGATCTGGTCGTTGGTTTCGGTCATGGTGAGAGCAGGGATCAGAACTGAAGGCCCGCTTCCCGGGCGGCGTCAGCAAGGGCCTTGACCCTGCCGTGGTACAGGTTGCCGCCGCGATCGAAGACCACCTGCTGGATGCCCTTGGCGAGGGCGCGCTGGGCCACGAGCTGGCCGACCGCGACGGAAGCGTCACAGGTGGCACCCGCCGTGACGCTGGTGCGCAGGTCCTTGTCGAGGGTGGACGCGGCGCAGAGGGTGCTCTGGGCGTCGTCGTCGATGACCTGGGCGTAGATGTGATTGTTGGAGCGGAACACGGCCAGCCTGGGACGGGCGGCGGTGCCGGAGAGCAGACGACGCAGGCGGCGGTGACGCTTCTGGGTCTGCTGTTTGCGGGAGAGGGTAGACATGGGGGATCAGACGGATGACGCTCGAGCAGACCTCATTTCTTGCCGGTCTTGCCGGCCTTGCGCAGAATCCGCTCACCTTCGTACTTGATGCCCTTGCCCTTGTAGGGCTCGGGGGGACGAATGCCGCGGATCTTGGCCGCCTCGTTGCCCACCAGCTCCTTGTCGGGGCCGGAGACGAAGACCGAGGTGTTGTTCTCGACCGAGAAGGTGACCCCCTCGGGGGGAACCATCTCCACCGGGTGGCTGTAGCCGGCGCTGACCACGAGCTTGCGCCCCTGGACCTGGGCGCGGTAGCCGACGCCGACGATCTCGAGCTTGCGGGTGAAGCCCTGGCTGACCCCTTCCACCATGTTGGCGACGAGGGTGCGGCTGAGGCCGTGCCGCTCACGGGAGCGACGGTGGGTGCTGGTGGGGCTCACCACCACGGTGCCGCCTTCCTGGCTGACGCTGACGCCCTCCGGGAGAACGCGGCTGAGTTCCCCTTTGGGACCCTTCACGGTGACCGCCAGGCCATCGAGGCTGACGGTGACCTTGTCGGGAATGGGGATCGGGGCTTTACCGATACGAGACATGGAACAACTCCTGGGATCAGTAGACGTAGCAGAGCACTTCGCCGCCGACGCCCTGCTTGCGGGCATCACGGTCGCTCATCACACCCCGGGAGGTGGAGATGATCGCCACGCCGAGGCCGCCCAGCACCTTGGGCAGCTGGCGGGTGTTCTTGTAGATGCGCAGGCCGGGCTTGCTCACCCGCTGCACGGAGCGGATGGTGGGCTGGCGGTGCTTGCCGCTGTATTTCAGCTCAAGCACCAGCTGACGCTGCACGCCTTCGCCTTCTTCGGCGATGGCGGCGATGAAGCCTTCCTGCTGCAGCACATTGGCGATGCTGCGGGAAAGCCGCGAGGCGGGAATCCTGGTGCGCTCGTGGCGCTTTTCACTCGCGTTGCGAAGGCGAGTGAGCATGTCTGAGATCGGGTCGTGGTTGGCCATGGTCGTGTCCGGGAGGGGGCTCAGGTATTGCGGAACGGCATTCCCATTTCGCGGAGGAGGGCCCGGCCCTCTTCGTCGTTACGGGCGTTGGTCACGATCGTGACGTCCATCCCCCGGATGGCATCGATCTTGTCGAAGGAGATCTCGGGGAAGATGATCTGCTCCCGGATCCCCAGGGTGTAGTTGCCCCGGCCGTCGAAGCTCTTGGGGCTCACGCCGCGGAAGTCGCGGATGCGTGGCAGCGCCAGGTGGATGAGACGCTCCAGGAAGGCATACATCCGCTCGCCCCGCAGGGTGACGGCCACACCGATCGGCATGCCCTGACGGATCTTGAAGCCGGCGATGGCCTTCTTGGCGCGGGTCACCACCACCTTCTGACCGGTGATGGTCGCCAGTTCGGTGATCGAGGCCTCGAGGGCCTTGGCGTTCTGGGCGGCTTCACCGAGGCCCCGGTTGACGGTGACCTTGACCACCTTGGGAACCTCGTGGACGTTGGAGAGGTTGAGATCCTTCAGCAGCTTGGGCTGGATCGTCTCCCGGTAGCGCTGTTTGAGTGACATGACGGGGGGATGGGGGGGCGCTTCTGGACGTGGTCAGAAGGCGGACGGGGGAGGGGAGCAGGGATGCGGAGCGGGGGCGTCGTCGGGGGTGACGCGGTGGGGGGCGGTCAGTCGAGCACCTCCCCGGTCTTCTTGAGGCGGCGCTTCTTGCTGCCGTCGTCCTGGACGACGATCTCCACCCGGCTGGCGACCTTGTTGGCGGTGGAGTACAGCATCACGTTGGAGGCGTGCAGGGACGCTTCCTCGGTGACGATGCGGCCCGTCTCACCTTCCTGGGTGGGTTTGACGTGGCGGGTGCGCAGGTTGATGCCCTGCACCACGACACGGTTTTCGTTGGGCAGGGTGCGCAGCACCTCGCCGGTCTTGCCCCGATCCTTTCCGGCGATCACCTGGACGGTGTCACCTTTGCGGATGCGCATCTTGATGCGCTCAACGGGCCTGGCCTTGGGGGTTGCGGTGGCCATCTCAGATCACCTCCGGAGCCAGGGACACGATCTTGGTGAAGTTGCGCTCGCGCAGCTCCCGGGCGACCGGACCGAAGACCCGGGTGCCCTTGGGGTTGTTGTCGTTGCCCAGGATCACTGCGGCGTTGTCGTCGAAGCGGATGGCGTTGCCGGTGTCACGGCGCAGCGTGGCGCGGGTGCGCACCACCACGGCCTTGACCACATCCGACTTCTTGACGCCCATGTTGGGCATCGCGTCCTTGACGGCGGCCACGATCACATCGCCCACGTGGGCGTAGCGACGGTTGGTGCCGAGCACCCGGATGCACTGGATGCGCTTGGCGCCGCTGTTGTCAGCGACGTTGAGGAAGGTTTCCTGCTGAATCATGGGGGGTTCCTCAGCCGGCGCTGGTGGTGGAGAGAACTTCAGCCACGGCCCACCGTTTGGTGCGGCTGAGGGGACGGGTCTCGGTGATGCGGACCCGGTCGCCCACGCGGCAGCTGTTGGCTTCGTCGTGGGCTTTGTAGCGGGTGGTGCGGCGGACGGTCTTTTGATAGATGGGGTGGGGGAAGCGGTTTTCCACCGCCACCACCACCGTTTTGTCCATCTTGTCGCTGACGACGGTGCCGACCCTTTCCTTGAGTGCCATGGGGATCGAGGGGGGAATCAGGAGGCGACGGTGGAGCGCTGACGCTCCTCCTGCACCGTCAGCAGGTGGGCCAGCTTGATGCGGGACTCCTTGAAGCGGTGCGGGTGCTCCAGACGGCGGGTGGCCTGCTGGAAGCGGAGGTCGAACAGTTCGCGGCGGACGCCATCGATCTGTTCGGCGATCTGGGCGTCGCTGAGCGAACGCACATCGGTGATGGTGGGACGGGCCATGGTCAGGACTCCACTGCGAGGGCGGGTTCGGGGGCGGCTGCCACCTGGTCGGCCAGGGCGAGGAACTTCGTCTTGAGCGGCAGTTTGAACTGGGCCAGACGCATGGCTTCCTTGGCGATTTCGGGCGTGATCTCGGGGCCACCCATCTCGAAGAGAATGCGGCCCGGCTTGATCACGGCCACCCAGAATTCCGGGTTGCCCTTACCGGAACCCATGCGGGTTTCGGCAGGCCGCATGGTGACGGGTTTGTCGGGGAAGATCCGGATCCAGATCTTGCCCCCCCGCTTGACGTAGCGGGTCATGGCACGGCGGCTGGCCTCGATCTGACGGGAGGTGATCCACCCGCACTCCTGGGCCTGCAGGGCGAAATCGCCGAAGGCGATCGTGTTGCCGCGCGTGGCGATGCCGCGCATGCGGCCTCGCTGCTGTTTTCGGAACTTGACGCGTTTTGGACTCAGCATGGTTCAGGCCTCCTGATCACTCCTCGTTGGAGCGGTCTTCGAACTGTTGCGGCCGGCGGTTGGCGCGGCGTTTCGGTGCTCCACCCACGGGCAGCTGGTCTTGCTGACCGGGAAGCACCTCCCCTTTGAACACCCAGACCTTGATGCCCAGGACCCCATAGGTGGTGGTGGCCACCTTGGTGGCGTAGTCGATGTCGGCGCGGAGCGTGTGCAGGGGCACGCGACCCTCGCGGGTCCACTCCGTCCGGGCGATTTCGGCGCCGTTGAGGCGGCCACTCACCTGGAGCTTCAGACCCAGCACGCCGGCCCGCTGGGCGCGTTGCACCGCCATGCGCATGACGCGCCGGAAGGCCACCCGCTTCTCCAGCTGCTGGGCGATGTACTCGGCCAGCAGGAAGGCGTCGGCGTCGACCCGCTCCACCTCGACCACGTTGATGCGCACCTGACGGTGGGCATCGCCGAGGGTCTTCTGGATGCCGGTGCGCAGCTCCTCGATGCCGCTGCCCTGGCGGCCCACGAGAACGCCCGGACGGGCGGTCTTGAGTTCCACTTCGAGCTGGTCGGCCTTACGGGCGATCAGCACGTCGCTGATGCCGGCGGCGGCGTACTTCTTGTTGATGAACGAACGGATCCGGTCGTCCTCCTGAAGGAGGACGGGATAGGTCTTGCTTGGGGCGTACCAGCGGGAGCGGTGATCCTGGGTGATCCCCAGGCGCAGGCCGGTTGGATGGATCTTGTGTCCCATCGGGCGGTGTCCTCGGGGGTCAGGCGGTGGGCGCTGCCACAGCAATGCTGATGTGGCAGGTTTGCTTTTTGATGGCGAAGGCGCGGCCCTGGGCCCGGGGCCGGAAGCGCTTCAGGGAGGGGCCCATGTCGGCGCTGGCCTGGCTGATGACCAGGGTGGCCGGATCGAGGCCGAGGTTGTGCTCGGCATTGGCGACCGCAGAGCGGAGCACCTTGGTGATCGGGCCGGTGGAGCGGTAGGGCATGAACTCGAGCATGATCAGGGCGTCGCGGTAGGTGCGACCCCGGATCTGATCGAGAACCCGGCGCACCTTCGACACGGAACCGCGGATGAAGCGGCCGTGTGCCAGGGCCTGGGTGTCGGGTGTGGTGGTTGCCATCGGATCAGCGGCCTCCCTTCTTGTCTTTGATGTGACCGCGGAATGTGCGGGTGGGGGCGAATTCGCCCAGCTTGTGGCCCACCATCTGCTCCGTCACGTAGACGGGCACGTGGGCCTTGCCGTTGTGAACGGCAATGGTGTGGCCGATCATCATCGGCAGGATGGTGGAGGCCCGTGACCAGGTCTTGATCACGGTCTTGTCGTCGGCAGCGTTCTGCTTCTCGACCTTGCGAAGCAGGTGGTCGGCGACGAACGGGCCTTTTTTGAGTGAGCGTCCCATGGCGGATCAGGCGAACAGCAGAGCGGTGTGGGTCATCAGGAGTCGCGTCCGCCACGGCTCCGTTTGGAGGTGCGGCGTCGTTTCCGCAGCACGAACCGGTTGCTCGGCTTGTTGCGTTTGCGGGTCTTGAGGCCCAGGGCGGGTTTGCCCCAGGGCGTGACAGGACCGGAGCGGCCGATCGGTGCCCGGCCTTCGCCGCCCCCGTGGGGGTGGTCGCAGGGGTTCATCACGCTGCCGCGCACTTCCGGACGGCGGCCCAGCCAGCGCTTGCGGCCGGCCTTGCCCAGGCTGGTGTTGCGCTGTTCGGAGTTGCCCACCTCACCGAGGGTGGCGTAGCACTCCCGGCGCACCAGCCGCACCTCGGTGGAGGGCAGCTTGAGGGCGACGTAGTCGCCTTCCTTGGCCACCACCTGGGCGCTGGCCCCGGCGGTGCGGACCATCTGGCCGCCGCGACCGGCGTAAAGCTCGACGTTGTGGACGCTCGAACCCAGGGGGATGGCCGAGAGGGGAAGGGCGTTGCCGTTCTCGATCGGGGCGTCCGGACCGGAGATGACGCTCTGGCCCACGGCCACATTGGCGGGAGCGAGGATGTAGCGCTTCTCGCCGTCGGTGTAATAGAGCAGCGCCAGACGGGCGTTGCGGTGCGGGTCGTAGTGGATCGCGGCCACCTTGGCGCTCACCCCGTGCTTATCGCGACGGAAGTCGACGATGCGGTAGAGGCGCTTGTGGCCACCGCCGCGGTGGCGGCAGGTGATCACGCCGCGGTTGTTGCGACCCTTGTGGCGGTGCTTGGACACCACCAGGCCCCGTTCCCGGTTCTTGCCCGTGATGTCGCTGAAGTCGGTGACGACCAGCGTGCGGGTGCCGGGGGTGTTGGGCCTGTACTTACGAATTGCCATGGTGTTTCAGACCCCTCAGGACTCAGGGAACAGCTGGATGGCGTTGCCTTCGGCAAGGCGCACCACGGCTTTCTTCACCTGGGCGCGTTTGCCGGCGAAGCGGCCCACCCGACGGGAGCGGCGGGGGGGATTCATGGTGCTGACGCCGACGACCTTGACGTCGAACAGATGCTCGACGGCCGCCTTGATGTCGGGCTTGGCGGCCCGATGGTCCACCTCGAAGGTGTACTGGTTGATCTCGATGGCCCTGGTGGCCTTCTCAGTGATCAGCGGGCGACGGATCACGTCCGCCAGCCGGCCTGCAAAACGCTCAGACATCGCCGTAGACCTCCTGAATCTTCGCCAGTGCCTCTTCGCTGAGCACCAGCTTGTTGGCATGGAGCAGATCGAACACGTTGAGCTGATCAGCGGCGATCAGCTTCACCTTCTCGAGATTGCGCACCGAGCGGGTCACCGCCTCGGGAGCGCCATCGAGGATCAGCAGCACCTTGTCGCCGGCCTCGATGCCGAAGCGGGACAGGGCGGCGGTGATCTCCTTGGTTTTGGGGGTGTCGAGCCCGGCGCCGAAGCCCTTCACCACGGTGATGTCCGCGACGCGGCTCATCAGGGCGGTGCGAAGGGCCAGGCGACGCTCCTTGCGGTTCATCGCCACGGCATAGCTGCGGGGCTTGGGTCCGAAGATCACGCCACCGCCGGGCCGCAGGGGGGTGCGGATCGAGCCCTGGCGGGCCCGGCCGGTGCCTTTCTGCTTGTAGGGCTTGCGGCCGCCACCGGCCACTTCGGCGCGGGTGAGGGTGCTGGCGGTGCCCTGACGGGTATGGGCCAGCTGGCGCACGACGGCCCTGTGCAGCAGGCCTTTGGCGGATGTTTCCTTGGCGACCTTGAGGTCGAGGGGAGCCTTGCCGCTCTCCTTGCCTTGCCAGTCGCGAATCACACAGTCAGTCATGGGTGTTCTCCTCAGTTCGCTGCGGGGACGCCCACCCGCCGGGCCGGGCGGATGTCGAGCAGGGCGCCGGGCTTGCCGGGTACGGAGCCCTTGACGACGAGCAGATTGCGTTCCGCATCCACCTTGAGGATGGTGAGGCCGCGGGTGGTGATCTGCTTGCCGCCGTAGCGACCGGCCATCCGTTTGCCGGGGTAGACCCGGCCTGGGGTGGTGCCGGCGCCGATGGAGCCTGGCTCGCGGTGGTTCTTGGAGCCGTGGCTCATGGGGCCGCGGCTGAAGCCGTGGCGCTTCTGGAGGCCCGAGAAACCACGACCGATCGTGTCGCCGCTGACGTCGACCTTCTGGCCGGGGCTGAAGTCACCGACGGTGACGGGCGCCCCCAGCTCGAGACCGTCGATGGCCTCCAGCCGGTACTCCTTGAGGTGCCGCAGGGGCGCCTCGCCGGATTTGGCCAGGTGGCCCTTGGCGGGCTTGTTGACGAGTTTGTCGCGCGTCTCGCCGAAGCCAAGCTGCACCGCGGTGTAACCGTCGGTGGCTTCGCTCTTGATTTGGGTGATGCGGCAGGGACCCGCTTCGATCAAGGTGACCGGAATGGATTTGCCTTCTTCGTCGAAGAACTGGGACATACCCAGCTTCTTCCCAAGAATGCCGATGGACATGGGAGGGAGAACAACACCAGCTGGACAGCCGCGGCGTGCCGCCATGGATCAAGGGCCAAGGCCTGAAATCCGTGGAGGATCCGCTGGGCGGCGGGGGGCTGAATTCGTGGAATCGCAGATTGACCCGAGGGTCAGGGGCTAGCGAGGCGAATCAGCGGGCTGGGACTTGCCGGAAGCGGTGAGGCCTCGGGCAGTATCCCGACGGTCACGGCAACGACGAAGCGTTGCAGGAGTCGTACGGGCCAGGAAGGGTTCGTCACCACTGACGGACCCCGTGCTGTTCTCTGGAGGCCCGGCTAGCGGACGGGCACAGATCATCAGCACAAGAGACAACCTTACCCCATGGTGTGCACCACCACCCCCGGGGCCCGCACCGGCTGCCAGACTCATCCGGCGATTCGCCTGCCGCTCCCGATGCCTCTGCTGATGACCGGCCGTGGTTTCCGCACCGAGCTGGAGCGCTGCGGTGCCCTCGCTCTGTTCGTTCCCCTGGAGGGGGGCGCCGAAACGCGCCTGCTGCGGCGGCTGCGGGCGGCCGGCTACAGGGCCCACCTCACCTCCGCCCGCGGGCTTGGGGATCCGGAGGCCTATCTCCTGCAACTGCACGGCATCCGTCCGCCCCACCTGGGCCACCACAGCGTCGGCCGGGCGGCCGCCGTGGGCGAGGTGCAGCGGGTGATGCCCCTGCTCGGCCCCCAGCTGGCCGGCGAAGGGCAGGTGCTGCTGTGGCTGCTGGAGGGCCAGGTGCTCAGCAGCTCCGAGCTCGCCGCCCTCTGCGACCTCTGCCGCCGCGAACCGCGGCTGAAGCTGGTGGTGGAGATGGGCGGTGCCCGGGCCCTGCGCTGGCAGCCCCTGGAGCAGCTCGTTCCTGCCTGAGCCTGATCCAGCCCATAGCCTGGGCTCGTCACGCAGACTCCAAGCGCGTTGAGTGAGCGGCTGGCACTGATCTGGGGTTCGGCCTTCTTCGCCGGCTCCCTCGCCCAGGCGACGGCCTGGGTCACCGGCCAGCCCGCGGTGGTGCTGCTGCTGGGCATGGGGCTGCTGGCGGGCCATGCCGGCTTTGGCCTCGTCCATCCCGAGAACCTCGGCGCCGGTCTCGAGCCGTTGGTGGGCCTCCTGGTGAGCCTGGTGCTCTTCGACGGCGGTCTCAACCTGCGCCTGGCCGGCCGCGATCTGCAGCGCTCGGTGCTCCAGCTGGTGCTGGTGCGCCTGGTGCTGGGTCTGCCCGTGGCGGCCCTGCTGGCCCACGCCCTGGCCGGCCTGCCCTGGTCGCTGGCGCTGGTCTACGGGGCGATTGCCCTGGCCACCGGTCCCACGGTGGTGAGCCCGATGGTGCGCCAGCTGCGGCTGGCCCCGAAGCTGGGCCAGCTGCTGGAGGCCGAAGGTCTGATCCTCGAACCGGTCAGTGCGGTGCTGGGCCTGGTGCTGCTCCAGGTGACCCTGGGCGACCTGGGTGGCTGGCAGGAGGTGGCCTCCCGGCTGTTGCTGCGCCTGGGGGGCGGGGTGGCCCTCGGCGGACTGGCTGGTCTGCTGCTCTCGGAGGCCCTCCGGCGCCTGGGCGCCCTGGCGGCGGCCAGGGGCGGAGAGGGGACGGCTGAGCCCAGTGGTCTGGAGCTGCAGCTCACCCTGGGGGTGCTGTTTCTGCTGTTCAGTGGCTGTGAGGCCCTGCTGCCGGAATCGGGTCTGCCGGCGGCCGTGAGCGCCGGGGTGGTGGTGGGGTTGCGCCTCGATGCGGCCGCCACCCAGCTCGATGCGCTGATCCGCCAGCTGGCCATGCTGGCCATCACCGTGCTGTTCCCCCTGCTGGCGGCCGATGTCTCCTGGGCGGAACTGAGCCCCCTGGGCCTGGGTGGCCTGGGTTGCGTCGTGGCCCTGATGCTGGTGCGCTGGCCCCTGATCCAGCTGACGGGCCTGGGGCTGCCCAGCCTCGACTGGAAGGAGAAGGCGCTGCTCAGCTGGATCGCTCCGCGCGGCATCGTCACCGCGGCGGTGGTGAGCCTCTTCGCCCTCGAACTTGACCGGGCCGAGGTGCCCGGCGGCGGGGCCCTCAAGGGGCTGGTGTTCCTGACGATCCTGATGACCGTGGGCCTGCAGGGCTTCACGGCCCCCTGGCTGGTGAACCGCCTGGGGCTCGCCCAGCCCGAGGCGCCGCCGGAGCTGCCCCAGCCCGGCTGAGCCCACGGCTGGTGGCAGGATCGGCCCACCCCTTTGCGCACCCCATGGCGGCCATGGCCCGGGACCCGGAGCAGGCCCTGGCCCGCGGCTGCTGGGTGAAGCTGATCGGCGGGGCCAGCAACCAGGATCTGGCCGCCATCGAGGATCTGGCCGGCATCCATGCCCTGGCCGGGGTGCATTGCATTGACGTGGCCGCTGATCCGGCCGTGGTGGCCGCCACCCGGCGCGGCCTGGCCTGGGCGGAGGCCCACGGCGCAGCGCGCCCCTGGCTGATGGTCAGCCTCAGTGATGGCCACGACCCCCACTTCCGCAAAGCCTGGTTCGATCCGCAGCGCTGTCCGCCGTCCTGCCCGAGGCCCTGTGAGCGGGTCTGCCCTGCGCTGGCCATCGATGGGCGGGGGGTGGTGGCGGAGCGCTGCTACGGCTGCGGCCGCTGCCTGCCCGCCTGCCCCCTGGGGCTGATCGAGGAGCGCAGCCAGGTGCTGGAGCCGGCCGCCGTGGGGGCCCTGATGGCGCAGCTGGCCCCGGACGCGGTGGAGCTGCACACCAGGCCCGGGCGCCTGGACGCCTTCGCCGAACGGGTGGTGCAGCTAGCCGCCAGCGGCGTGGCGCTGCGCCGGGTGGCGGTTAGCGCCGGCCTGGAGGGGGGCGCCACGGCCGAAGGGTTGGCGGCGGAGCTGTGGCAGCGGTTCCGCCTGCTGCGCGGGGCTGGTTTCCGCCCCCTCTGGCAGCTGGATGGGCGGCCGATGAGCGGGGATGTGGGGGCCGGCACGGCCCATGCGGCGGTGGGGCTGCTCGAGCGGCTGGCGCCGCTGGCGCCGCCGGGTCCCCTGCAGCTGGCCGGCGGTACCAATGCGTACACTCTTCCCCTGCTGCGGCGCTTTCCCCGCCGCCGCGGTGGCGCCGCCGGCGTGGGGTTTGGCAGCGTGGCCCGCGTGCTGCTCCAACCCTGGCTGGCGGAGGCCCAGGGGCGTGGCCGGCGGCTGCTGGATTGCCCCGATCTCTGGCCCGGCGCCCTCGCTCAGGCCCAGGGGCTCGTCCAGCCATGGCTGGCAGCCGATTCCGACGCCTGATCCGTCGACTGTCGCCGCTTCAGCCCGCTGGCAGCAGCCGCTGTGCCGCAGCCCGCAACGCCTCCTCGGGCCATGGCGCCATGGCGCCACGGTGGCCAGGATCCACAGGTCGAACGCCTTCGGGCGCCGCATGCTGGCGCATTGGGCGAAGCCGGCTGCCCGCATCGTCGCCTGCAGCACCTTGAGGGTGAACCCGCAGCGGTGGGCCATGTACAGATTGCCGGCCTCCAGCGAGGCACGGTGGCCATAAATCATGTCGAGGGGGGTGATCGGTCCCATGCCGCTCAAGTAGGCCGTATCCACCAGCCGGTCCTCCGCCACCAGGGCCGCCACCGTCTGCAGATCGGGGCAAGTGATCACTGCGATTCCTCCTGGACGCAGGACACGCCGGAACTCCGCCAGGGCCCTGGGGACCTCATGGGCATACAGGTGCTCAAGGTTGTGGGAGGAGAAGACGGCGTCGATTGAGGCGTCCGCTACGGCACCCAGATCCGTGAGGCTTCCCACCAGGTCGGGAGTCACGTCAGGGTTGATGTCGAAACGCACCTCCTGCCAGTGACTGCCGGCGAAGGGGGTGCGGTCGATGTGTTTTGATCCGCAGCCGACGTGCAGCAGGGTGCCGTGCTCGGGAAGGGCATGCTCCATGGGGCGCGGTGCGGATCTGTTGAAGGCGTGCCTAATCTGACGCCACCGAATGATCACGAGCGGCCCTGGGCGCTCGCTTGATCAGGCCCATCGACAGGAGCTTGCTGCCCTGCCATCCCCACCCTCTTCCTTGCCTCCGGCCGGGGTCACGATGCTGCCCCAGCGGGTCGCCGACGACCTTGATCGGCTGATCGCCTTGCTTCCTGAGCCCGTGAAGCGCGGGCTCGCCGCCGGTGGGGGGTCTGAGCAGCTGTTGGAGGTGGTGCTCGATCTGGGCCGGCCGCCGGAGGCCCGCTTCCCCGGTCGCACCATTGACCTGGACCCACGGCCCATCAGTCGCGACGACCTGGCTGGCGTCATCAGCCGCCTCGGCCCTTTCGGCGGCGATAACCGGGCCGGCATCGAGCGCACCCTGCACCGCATCAGCGCCATCCGCAACCGCACCGGTGACGTGGTGGGGCTCACCTGCCGGGTGGGTCGGGCGGTGTTCGGCACCGTGGCGATGGTGCGCGACCTTCTGGACACCGGGCAGTCGCTGCTGCTGATGGGCCGCCCTGGGGTGGGCAAGACCACGGCCCTGCGCGAGATCGCCCGGGTGCTCGCCGACGACCTGCAGCGCCGGGTGGTGGTGATCGACACCAGCAACGAGATCGCCGGTGACGGCGACATCCCCCACCCCGCCATCGGGCGGGCCCGGCGCATGCAGGTGGCGCGCCCGGAGCTGCAGCACCAGGTGATGATCGAGGCGGTGGAGAACCACATGC
This sequence comes from Cyanobium sp. Cruz CV13-4-11, assembly GCF_024346055.1. GTDB lineage: Bacteria > Cyanobacteriota > Cyanobacteriia > PCC-6307 > Cyanobiaceae > Cyanobium. The sequence goes on along the minus strand of NZ_JAGQCH010000021.1, from coordinate 15,739 downwards.
CCGAGGTCATCGTGATCGATGAGATCGGCACCGAACTGGAAGCCCAGGCGGCCCGCACCATCGCCGAACGGGGCGTGATGCTGGTGGCCACGGCCCACGGCAACGAACTGGCCAACCTGATCCGCAACCCCACCCTCAGCGATCTGGTGGGCGGGATCCAGTCGGTGACCCTGGGGGACGAGGAGGCCCGCCGCCGCCGCACCCAGAAGACCGTGCTGGAACGGGCCGCCGAGCCCACTTTCCCCCTGGCGGTGGAGATGCACAGCCGCCACCGCTGGCTCGTGCACCGCGATGTGGCCGGCACCGTGGATCTGCTGTTGCGCGGCCAGCCCACCCACCCCCAGGCGCGCGAGCTCGGCAGCGACGGCCGCCTGATGCTGCGTGACGACGGCCCCGCCCGTCCGGCCCCGCCGCCCGCCTGGGCCACGGCGGTGGCCCCCCGGCGTCCCGGTCCCGCTCCTCTGGCGGTGCTGCCCCTGCCCGATCCGGTGGAACCCCGGCCTGCGGTGGTCAGCGCCGCCCCGGCGGTGCCGGCCTTGCGGGTCTTCGGCGTGGGTCTGGCGGCCGAGCAGCTGGAGGAGGCGGTGCGGCGTCGTCAGCTGCCGGTGCAGGTGGTGGAGGAGCCGGAGCAGGCCGATGCGGTGCTGAGCGTGCGCGGCCAGCTGGGCCTTGATCCCGAGCTGCGGCGCCAGGCCCGCGACCTGGGCCTGCCGATCCTGGTGATCAAGTCGGACACGCCCCACCAGCTGCAGCGGGCCATGGAACGCCTGCTGGAGCGGCGCCAGGGGGCAGGCGGCGCGGTGGATGGCGATGATCCGGTCGGTGTCGGCGCGGCCCGCCCGGATGACGCCCATGCGGCCCTGGAGGAATGCCGGCTGGCGGTGGAGCAGGTGGTGCTGCCCCAGGGGCGGCCGGTGGAGCTGCTGCCCCGCAATGAAGCGGTGCGGGCCCTCCAGGCCGAGCTGGTGCACCACTACCGGTTGCGCAGTGCGGTCTTTGGCCGCGGCCGTCAGCAGCGGCTGCGTGTCTTTCCCGCCTGAAGGGGCCTGCCGCCAGGGTGGACACGGGCGAGTTGACGAAGGACCAGCCGCTGTGGGTAACTAGCAAGGCGCCGGTTACGGACCGACGTCTTTCCCCACCCCATGGGTTGATTGGGCCGTCGCCAAGCGGTAAGGCATCGGGTTTTGGTCCCGACATTCCTAGGTTCGAATCCTAGCGGCCCAGTTTTTTCTCCCTTTCGCGCCGGTGCCTGAACGCCCTCTGCTGGTGTTCGATTTCGATGGCGTGCTGGTGGACGGCATGGCCGAGTACTGGTGGTCGGCCCGCCGGGCGGCCCTGGCCCTGGTGGCTGGCGGGGGCGCCGCCAGCGTCGCCACCGCCCTGTGGCAGCTGCCGGAGCAGGCACCGGCGGGCTTCGCCCAGCTGCGGCCCCTGATCCACAAGGGTTGGGAGATGGTGCTGATGGCCGCCGAGCTGGGGCGGCCCGAAATGGATCTCAACGCCGCCCTGGCCGACTACGACACCTTCCTGGCCAGGGCCCTGGAGCGCTGGGGCTGGAGCACCGAGCAGCTGCAGCGGGCGCTCGAGGACCTGCGCCAGGAGGCGATCGCCACCGACCTGGACGCCTGGCTGGCCCTGCACCGCTTCTATCCCGGTGTGCGGGAGCGCCTGGGCCAGCTGGCGGCGGAGGGGGCCGACTGGGCCGTGCTCACCACCAAGGGCGGGGCCTTCGCCGCCCGCCTGCTGGCCGCTGCTGGTCTGAAGCCCCTGGCCCTCTACGGCCACGAACAGGGCAGCAAGCCGTCGGTGCTGGGGCGGCTGGTGGCGGAGCGGGATCCAGGCGAGCGCCCCCTGTGGTTCGTGGAGGACCGCCGTCCCACCCTGGAGCTGGTGCGGCGGACGCCGGGGCTGGAGGCGGTGCGCTGCTACCTGGTGGCGTGGGGGTACCTGGGCCCGGGGGACGGGGAGGGACTGGCCCCCCTGGGGATCCGCTGGCTGGAGCCCGCCGCTTTCGAGGCCCCCCTGGCGCAATGGCCATGAGCCGCTAGAGTACGCCCGTACTACAGATTGATACGCCGGAGTCTCCGGGTGGCACTGGTTGTCCAGAGGCCGCAGGATGGCGCCCGGTTCCGGCCCCCCATCTTCGCCTCCACCCACCGCTTCGACGGCTCCAGCCTGCAGCGGCCCGTTCCATCACCCATCCCCACCATGCCTGCCGATTCCAGGGCCTCCTCCGCCTCCGCTGCCTCCTCCGGCTCTCCCTCCACGTCCACCTCGTACGTCTCCGCCGCTGCCCCCAGCGGCGACCCCAAGGCCGCCGCTGAGCGCGACAAGGCCCTGGGCCTGGTGCTGACCCAGATCGAGCGCAACTTCGGCAAGGGGTCGATCATGCGGCTGGGCGATGCCTCCCGCATGCGGGTGGAAACGGTCCCCACCGGGGCCCTCACCCTCGATCTGGCCCTGGGGGGCGGCTATCCCAAGGGTCGGGTGGTGGAGGTCTACGGGCCGGAGAGCTCCGGCAAGACCACCCTCACCCTCCACGCCATCGCCGAGGTTCAGAAGCGCGGCGGTGTGGCGGCCTTCGTCGACGCCGAGCACGCCCTCGATCCGGTCTATGCCGCCGCCCTGGGTGTCGACATCGAGAACCTGCTGGTCTCCCAGCCGGACACCGGCGAGATGGCCCTGGAGATCGTCGACCAGCTGGTGCGCTCGGCCGCCGTCGACATCGTCGTCGTCGACTCGGTGGCGGCCCTGACGCCCCGGGCGGAGATCGAGGGGGAGATGGGCGATCTGGCGGTGGGCAGCCAGGCCCGCCTGATGAGCCAGGCCATGCGCAAGATCACCGGCAACATCGGCAAATCCGGCTGCACGGTGATCTTCCTCAACCAGCTGCGCCAGAAGATCGGCGTCACCTACGGCAACCCGGAAACCACCACCGGTGGTAACGCCCTCAAGTTCTATGCCTCGGTGCGGCTCGACATCCGTCGCATCCAGACCCTCAAGCGCGGCACCGAGGAGTACGGCATCCGGGCCAAGGTGAAGGTGGCCAAGAACAAGGTGGCGCCCCCCTTCCGGATCGCCGAGTTCGACATTCTCTTCGGCCGCGGCATCAGCACCCTGGGCTGTCTGCTGGATCTGGCGGAGGAAACGGGTGTGGTCACCCGCAAGGGCGCCTGGTACAGCTACGAGGGCGACAACATCGGCCAGGGCCGCGACAACACGATCACCTGGCTGGAGCAGAACCCCGGGCCGAAGGAGGTGATCGAGCAGCTCACCCGCAAGAGGCTCACCGAGGGTTCCGAGGTCACCGCCAACTCCATGAAGCCGCTGGCGGCGGCGGCCAAGCTGGCGGCGGCCAAGCCCCAGGCTGGCGAGGACGCCGCTGAACTGGAGGAGCTGCCCGCCGCCGGCTGAACATCGGGCTCCAGGGGTGAAGGGCCCAGCTCAGGGCTGGGCCGGCAGGGAGGCTTGGCTGGTTCGCGAAGGGCCCGAGACCGTTTCCGTGGAGGGCTGCAGCACCAGCACCACCCGCTGCAGTTCCTGGATGGCGTCGGCCCCCTCCAGCTTGACCAGCTCCTGGCCGTTGCGGGATTCCACCCAGCTGATGCCGAAATCGGAGACCAGCAGCCGCACCATGTGGTTGTCGCCCAGGTCGGCCACGAAGGAGGCGCCATGGCCGTCGCGGCCATCGCCGCAGGTGTAGCAGGTGGCCACATGGCCCTGTTTCTTCAGGGATACGGCCAGGGCCTGCAGGCTCAGGATCAGATCCTCAACGGCCGAGCGGTATTGCTCGGCCAGCCGGAGAAACATGGAAGGTGTCCATCACAATCCGCAGATCATAAGGATTTCTTCCGATTCGTGCTAGGCGCAAATGCTCATCTGTGGAGACCGGCACCCCGCCCTCAGCCGTCCGACAGGCTCCACCAGCCGGCCGCGGGGCCGATGAAGCGCACCGTCACCCAGAACAGGGCCAGGCCGCCGATGCCGATCCAGGCGCCCTTGGTGGTGATCGCCACGAAGCGGGAGGCCTGGTTGCGGGTCAGGGGCAGCCAGGCGACGATCCGGGGCGAGGTGTCGACGTCCTTGGCTTTGCTGACGCGTGGCTTGTCCCGGGGCGGCAGTCCCTGTTCGGCCCGGCGTTTGGCTTCCCCCATCAGGGTTCAGACGGCAACTGGAGGCAGGCTAGGGGTCGGGCCGCAGCCGGGACAGTTCCACCCAGGGTTCGAGGGCGGTGAACACCAGTCGTCCCCAGCTGCGGCCCCGCAGGCGGCCATCCAGCACCGCCAGCCGTCCGCCGCTGCGGCGCAGCCCGGCCACACCCCGCTGCAGCCGGTTGAGGGCCTCCGGCAGCAGCAGTTCCCGGAACCAGTCGCGGCCCTGCTGGCGCAGCACCCCGACCCGGGCGGCCGTGAGCGGATCCTCCAGGCTGGCGATCGGCAGCAGCCCCACCACCACCTGGCAGGGCAGGGGCAGCCGCGGCTGCTGCTCCAGCCACCAGTCCCAGCTGCAGCACACCACACCGTTGCTTTCTGGGGTCAGGTTCTGGTGGCACACCCGGCTGCCGAACTCGGCGGCCAGGCCGCTGGCCAGACCCAGGCACAGGGCCGAATCGTCGATCAGCACCACGGTCAGGCCGCTCTGGCCCAACACCAGCCGCCGGCCCTGCTCCAGCAGGTGCTGGGCGTAATGGGGGCTGTTGGGCAGCGGCTGGCGCAAGGGGGCGAACAGGGGCAGGGGGTCGGACAGGGGAGGGTCGGCCAGATCCACCACCACGGCCGGCTCCAGCCCCAGGGCGGCAGCGGCGGCGGGTTGGCCCTCCGCTGCCCGGCCGGTGGCCAGCTCACCGATCAGCACTGCCCCCCGACCCACCAGCAGGCCAGCCAGTTCGCCCAGGGGTTCGAGCGGTTGGCGCAGCAGGTTCCACTGCAGCAACGTCGGCTCCACCCGGGCCCAGCTGCTCCAGCCGGCGCCGGCGCTCAGCCAGCGGGGCCACGGGTCCGGCAGGGGTTCCAGCAGGCGCAGCAGGTGGCGCAGGGGGGCTTCGTCGTCATCGGCCAGGGCCACCAGCCGGTGGGGGGAGCGGGGATGGGCCAGCACCCGGCGGCTGAGCCGTTCATGCAGCTGGAGCAGGCAGGCTTCGGCGCTGGGCTGGGCGCGGCGCAGCTGATCCCAGTGCCGGGACTCCAGTTCCACCTCCAGGGCCTGGCGCAGGGCCACCTCCAGCAACTCGGCCTCGGGAATCACCAGCTGCCGATCCCCCAGCTCGCCGTGGCGCCAGGCCGCCACCAGCTCCCGGTGGTCGAGCAGCCACAGCCGGGTGCCGGCCGGGGCCCCGGGCCCCTCCCAGCAGGCCAGTTCCAGCCCCACGCTGCGCAGGCGCGGCCATTCCACCAGCAGCAACCGCTGGCGCAGGGCCGGCGTCACCACCAGGGCCAAGGGCGTCTCGCTCAGGGCCAGGGGCACCAGCAGGCTGATCCACCAGCTCGGAGCGGTGCCGGGGGCCAGGCGCACCAGGGTGTGGTCGGCGCGGCGCAGGCTGCGGGCCACCAGCCGGCTCAAGGTGAGGTGATGGGGCCAGCGTTCCACCCCCTCTCGCTGCAGGAGAGCCTTGAGGTGCTGGTGGGCGCGGGCTTCCAACATGGCTGGATCGTAGGAAGCTGGCTCCAGCCGATCCGCAGCGACGATGACACCCCTCTGGCAGCGCGAACCGGTGGGCGTGGTGGGCCTGGGGCTGATCGGGGGCTCCCTGGGGCTGGATCTGACGGCGGCGGGAGCGCAGGTGAGGGCCCTGGTGCACCGGCCGGCCACCGCCGCGCGGGCCAGGGAGCGCGGGCTGGCCACCGAGGTGAGCACCGATCCGGCCGTGCTGGAGGGGTGCGGCCTGGTGGTGCTGGCCCTGCCCCTCGACCGCCTGCTGGATCCGGATCCCGCCCTTCTGGCGGCGCTGCCGGTTGGGGCGGTGATCACCGATGTGGGCTCGGTGAAGGGGCCGGTGCTGCGGCGCTGGCGGGAGCTGCTGGCGGCGGCCGGCGACGGCTCTGGTGCATCCCGCTTCGTGGCCTCCCATCCGATGGCGGGCACCGCCCGGGCCGGGGTGGAGGCGGGGGAGCCGGGTCTGTTCCGCGGCAGGCCCTGGGTGGCGACCCCGGAGTCGGGCACCGATCCGGCGGCGCTGGAGGCGGTGCGGCAGCTGGCGGAGGCCCTCGGGGCCCGTTGGCTGTGCTGCGACGCCGAGGCCCATGACCACGCCGTGGCCCTCATCTCCCATCTGCCGGTGCTGGTGGGGGCGGCCCTGCTGCAGGCGGCCGATGCCGGGGGCGGCGAGGCCGCTGAGGGGGCGGGTCTGGTGCGGGCCCTGGCCTCCAGCGGTTTTGCCGACACCACCCGCGTCGGTGGTGGCAATCCGGAGCTGGGGATGTTGATGGCGCGCAGCAACCGGGCGGCGCTGCTGGAGGCCCTGGGGCACTACCGGCGATCCCTGGAGACCCTCGAAGCCATGGTGGCTGGAGAGCAATGGTCGGAGCTGCAGCAGTCGTTGGAGCGCAGCCATCGGCTGCGGCCCGACTTTCTCTGAGCCTGGGATGCCGATAGGCTCCCTGCCACCCTGTTGCATCCGGGCCGGGCGATGAAGACCAGGCCGTCGAGAAAACCATCACGTCTCCGTAGCTCCGCCGGCACCGGCGGCATCCGCGCCAGGCGGATCAGGCCCGGAGCCATCCCCGGTGCGATCGAGTTCGTGGGTGAGCAGCGGCTGGCGAAGGTGCAGATCGATGTTATCCACTACGACGGCCATGGCTGCTCGGAAGAGAGGGATGTCTCGGTGCGGAGCTGCGCTGATGTCGTCCGCGAGGACAGCATCACCTGGATGAACGTCAGCGGCGTCCATGACGTGGCCCTTGTGGAGCGCCTCGGCGAATTCTTCGGGATTCATCCGATGACCCTGGAGGACATCGCCAACACCACCCAGCGCCCAAAGGTGGAGGAGTTTCCGGGCTATGTCTTCATGGCGCTGAAGATGATCGCTTTCGATGAAGATAGCCAGACCATTGATATCGAACATGTGAGCGTGATCCTCGGCGATCACTTCGTGATTTCCTTTCTTGAGGATGATGGCGATGTGTTTGATGGGGTGCGTGACCGCATCCGCGCCGCCAGCGGGCGGATCCGCTGGATGAAGGCCGATTACCTCGCCTACTGCCTGATGGATGCCGTTGTCGACCACTACTTTCTCGCCGTCGAGCGGATGGGCGATATCATCGAGGAGGTGGATGACAGGTTGCTGGAGGATCCCCAGCCCGGCGACATTAAGGAGATCCATGGTCTGAAGCGGGGCATTCTGAGCCTGCGCAAGGCCGTCTGGCCGATCCGCGAGGAGGTGGCCATGATCGTCAAGAGTGAATCTCCCCTGCTGACAGCAGAGAGCCGGGTGTTCTGGCGCGATCTGTATGACCACAGCATTCAGATCATCGATCTGGTTGAAACCCACCGCGACATTCTTGGGGGCATGCATGACACCTATCTTTCGACCCTCAGCCATCGGATGAATGAGGTGATGAAGGTGCTGACGATCATCTCCACGATCTTCATCCCTCTCACTTTCATTGCTGGTGTCTATGGCATGAACTTCAAGGAGATGCCCGAGCTGGAGTGGCGGGGTGGGTACTACTCGGTGTGGGTGGTGATGATCCTGATCAGCCTTAGCCTGTTCCTCTATTTCCGCCGAAAGCAGTGGCTATGAGGAGTGGCTATGAAGAGTGGCTATGAGAATGGCTCTCAGGCTCGGGGCCGGTGATCGCCAAAAGGATGTAGCAACCGCCACTGGCTTTGGCTTCTCTTCCCCTGCGCTAAGGATCATTGCCGCTGCCTCGTGTCCGTGGGAAATGGCCGTTGCTGTTTCTAGCGTTGTTGAGCCATCAGTGAACAACCGTGAGTTTTCTGAGCGAAGCGATGCAACGTCTCAAGGACGCCGGCACCGCCACGGGCCTGTCGGAAAGGGCCATCAAGTGCCATGCCGGCTGCTATCGGGAGAACCTGTCCCGCTGCAACGACGCCATGCTCCAGTACGAGCGGGTCTGGCTGCAGCAGCAGTTGCGGGCCCTGCGCGATTGCCAGGGCCATCCGGTGTTGATGGACCGGGTGGGGGGCGAGGAGCGTCTCAACGGGCTGGTGTCCCAGAGCGTTCTCTTCCAGCTGTTGCTGCAGAACGAATTCGCCAGGCGGGGACTGAGGCCGGTCGACCACCATGGCCCGGTCGTGGCGGCCGAGGAGGCCTGGGAGATCACCAGCGTGCAGGTGAAACGTGAGTGGGGCATCCTGCCGGCCTGATCGCGCTGCTGCACCTGGGGCGGATCCACGACGAGACGCCGGCCCTGCGGGCCTTCCTCGCCGACCGCGGCATCGCCAGTGAGCTGGTGCCCCTGCCATCCCTCACCAACGGCGACACCACCGACTGGAGGCGCTTCGATCGGGTCAGCGTGCGTGACTGCCGTGACAGCCATCGCCACCCCGACTTCCTGCCCCGCATCGGCGCCTTGGCGGAACAGCTCGCCAGCCTCGGGGTGCCACTGGCCAATCCGCTGCCGGTGATTCTGGCGGGTCACACCAAGCGTGATTACCTGCCCCAGCTGGAGCGGGAGGGGGTGGCCCTGATTCCCAGCCGCTGGCTTCCAGCCGGCTGGCGCGGTTCGCTGGCGGGGCTTCTGGAGGCGTGCGGCTGGAGCGAGGCAGTGCTCAAGCCGGCGATCGGCGCCAGGAGCTGGCACACCTACCGGGTGCGCCGGGAGGGTCCGCGCCTGGCGATCACCGCGGCTGATGGCAGTACGGCTGCGGAGGCCGCGGACGCCGATGGCTGGCTGGAGCGGCTGGCGCAGGACGGGGAGGTGTGCCTGCAGCGCTTTCTGCCGGAGATCTGCCGGGCGGGGGAGTTCAGCGCTGTGTTCCTCGGTGGACATTTCTCCCACGCCGTGGCCAAGAGCGTGGCGGCGGGGGGCTGGATCGCCCACGAAGGCTTCGGAGGCCGCAACCGGCTGCGGCAGGCGAGTGCGGCGGAACAGGGCTGGGCCACTGCGGTGGAGGAACGCCTGCGGCGGCGCTTCGGGGTGCTGCCCTACGCCCGCATCGACGGGATTCGGGACGAGGGCGGCGAGCTGCTGCTGCTGGAGTGTGAACTGGTGATCCCCCGGCTGTTCCTCAGCGAGGGGGAGGCTTTCGGCCGTTATGCCGACGTGCTGGTGGGACCCACCAGCACCCGCATGGCCTGGTAGCCGTCGAGGGTGGGGGGTTCGCTCTCGGGAAGCTCCTCCGTGGGCAGGGCCACGGCCACGGTGGCGACCCAGGGACGCGTGCCGGGATCGGTGGGGAACACCAGCACCACGGTGCCGCCGGAGGGGGCAGTGGCGGGATCCTCCGCCACGATTTCCTGGGCCACCCGGGTGCGGCGGCACTGCAGGGCACGGGACTCCAGCAGGGCCACGAACTCGCCGGTGGTCCAGCGGGCCTCGCTGCCCTGGCAGGGGAAGCGCTCGCTGAGGGCGGCGACGCCGAGCTCCTCGATGGCGCTGGTGCGCCGGCCATCCCAGACCAGCAGCAGGCTGGCGTCATGGCTGAGGGCGTTCTGCTCCACCCGCTCGCGGTCGAGCACGAGCCTTCGTTCCAGGCCCTGTTTCTCGGCGGGCATCGACAGGCACACCTTGAGGGCCTGGGCCACCTCGCAGCTGCGCCCCTCGCAGAAGCCCCGGTGGGCGGTGAGGATGTCGTTGGCGGCCGCCACGATCTCCAGCGCCGGCAGGCTCTCGCTCAGGTCCTGCATCATCGCGTTGAACAGCACACCCCCATCACCGAAGGGGCCGCGGTCGGGATCGGTGGCAGCGAGCATCTGATCGATGGCGGAGCGCACCAGCTCCCGCCTCCAGGTCAGATACGTCATGGGAATTCACTCCTGGTGCAGTTTTTTGTCAGTGTGTCTCCAGGGGCGAAAACCAGCCACGACCCGTTACATTCCCCGCTTTTTGTATCGAATTTTACGAAATTTAGTGTGGGATTCGTGATCAATGGGCCCCTGGCCCGCAGGGGGAAGGCGCGATCTAGCGCCGCAGCCGCAGCATCGGCGTCTCGCCCTCGAAGCCTTCGTCGTAGGTGGTGGGCTCCAGGTGCCCCTGCCACCCCGGCGGCAGGGAGGCGAGCAGGGGCTGCACCCAGGGATGCACCCGGGGGTGGCGTTCGATCGTGTGGGCGGGATAGATCCGCACCTCCTGCCGGCTGACCCGCAGCAGTTCGGCCAGGGCGCGCCGGTGCCAGTCGAGGTTGAAGTCGGGCTGTTCGCTGAGGCCGCCGTCGGCGATCGGGGCATAACAGAACAGCAGATGGCCGCAGAGCACCAGATCGAAGCTGGCCGCCGCGAAGGGCAGGGAGGGCAGCGCCGCGGCGCGGTAGGCCTGCGGATACTCCCGCCGGTCGGCCAGAAAGGTTTCGAGGGCCTCCATCTTCCCCTGGCGGAACCGGGCCTGATCAAAGTCCGGCCGCAGCGTCGGGCTCTGGGCCAGGCGCTCCATGGTGAAGGCGACGTCGTCGCGGCAGCGGCGCTCCAGCTCCGGCAACGACAGGGTGTACAGGGGATCGGCCGCCACGCTCTCCACCCCGGCGGCGCGGGCCAGGGCGGTGAAGGAACCGGGTCCGCCGGGGCAATCGAGCACCCTGCGTCCCCGCCAGGCCGCCAGATCGAGGTTGAAGAACGCCAGCGCGTCAGCCCCGGTGCGACCGAAGAACACCACCCTTGGCAGATCCATACGCGGTTCTCAGGGCCCCGGAACGCGCCGCAGGCTGAGGGCGATGGCGCCGTCGGACCGGCGCAGTTCCAGGGACTCCCCTTCGAGCCGCAGGCTGGCGGCCGTCGGCAGGGCGGCCAGGAACTGCTGCTCCTGCTCCATCACCCCGGCGCCGGCGCAGCGCTTTCTGGTCGTCACCGGGGTGCCGATGCGGACGCGGGTGCCCTCCAGTTGCATCGGCGCGGTGAAGCGGTTGCAGCCCGCCGAACCGGCCAGCTGGCCGTCCTTGACGACCCGCAACGAGAGGCTGGTGCCCAGGATCGGACTCACCAGCGCCTGGCGGCCGTTGTTGAAGCCCGCCACCCGCCAGGTGCTGCCCACCAGCCGCTGCGACTGGGCCACCAGCACCAGCAGGGGCCGGCCGTCGGCCGAGAGCAGCCGCAGGCGCTCGCCGTCGAGGCGGAAACCCCGGCTGCTGGCGAGCGCCGTCTGGAAGGCTTCGGCCTGCTGCATCACCGCCGGCGGGCAGGCCATTTTGGTGCTCAGGCCCCGGGACGACACCTGCAGGCCCGTCCCCCGGACCGTGACGGGGGCGCCGAAGCGGTTGCAACCGTCGCTGCCCGCCACCCGGCCAGCCTCAAAGCGCAGGGTGATGGTGGTGCCGTTCTGGGGCTGGCGCTGCCCCAGCCGCTCCAGCACCCAGGCGGTGCCCTCGAGCGGGGTAGGGGAGGGTGTGGCCGCCAGCGCAGCCACGGCGTGCGCCGCCGGCAGCAGGGCCAGCAGGGCGACCAGTGGCCTTAGGTGTTGGCGGTTCATCGTGATCACGGGCAACTCAGGATCCCAGGCGGGCGGCGATCCAGGCGCCCATGCCGCCGGCGGAGGGGTGGGGCACCACGTCGCGATCCACCCACCAGAGCGAGAGCGCCAGCACGTTCAGTCCCAGAACCAGGGCGTAGATCCGCCAGCCTTCCGGCAGCTTCATGACGTCGGCTTGCGATGGGGGCGAGGCTAGAACCGCCGCAGTTTGCCCCGCCGCCTCAGGCGCCCGGTCCCCGCCAGCAGGGAGCCCCAGAGCTCGCCAAAGCTGGTGCAGGAGCAGTCCCGCTATCGCACCCTGGGTGGCGGTTGCGGGCATGGGCCCCCGGGAGGCGGTACAACGCAGCTGCCACTGGCCTGTTCGATGGCCCCTGCACGCCGCCGCTGGGTACCGGTTCTGCTGCTCGCACTGCTGGGCGTGCCGGCGGGTGCGGCACCGAGCGCCGCGCTGCCGCTGCCCGAGCCGCTGATCCCCGATTCGGCCAGTGGGGCGGGGGCTGAGCGGGAGCCCGGGCCCGCCGCCCTGCTGCCGCCGGCCCCGGCCATCCCCTCCCCCGCCAGAACGCCCACGCCCTTGATGGCGCCCGCCAGGCCCGAGCGGCCCACGCTGGTTCCTGGGGTCGTGGCCGTGGGGGATCTTGCCCTCCAGACGCCACCGCCCGGGCCCGGCGATGTCGGGCTGAGCCTTCCAGGGCCACTCCATTACCCCATGGCCGTTGGGGCCTTTGAGCAGGATCCCTGGGGCTGGCGGTATTCGACGGCGCGGGGCGCCTGGCGGATGCACACCGGGCTGGATCTGATCGCCGACGAGGGCACCGCGGTGCTGGCGGTGCTGGCGGGCCGGGTGCAGCGGGTGGCCGTGATCGATGGCTACGGCCTCACGGTGCTGATCGATCACGGTGGGGGCTGGTCGAGCCTCTACGGCCACCTGCTGAGGGCGTCCGTGGAGCAGGGCGAGAGCGTGCGCGCCGGACAACCCCTGGGCCAGGTGGGCCAGAGCGGTAACGCCAGCACCCCCCATCTGCATCTGGAACTGCGCCAACGGCAACCGCAGGGCCTGGTGGCGGTGGACCCCACCCCGCTGCTGCCCGCAGCGCCGAAGGGTGTCGCAAACAGATGGCAAAACTGATCGAGGCGAGATGGCTCAGAAGCCAGATTGAGCGGCCTTCAAGCTTCGCCAGGACAGACAGGAGAAAGACGATCGCCAACAGAACAACTTCTGAAGACTGTTCAAATCCAATCCTGCCTAGGAAAAGATCGCTTGCAGGGGCACTGGACGCTCACGCCGCCGTGGTCAGGCTGAGGAGTAGGCGTTCCCGATCTGCTGCACAGGCCAGGCAAGCCAGCACGTCGTCATGGCTGAGCTGCGGGAAGTCCTCCAGCAGTTCCGCTTCCCCCATGCCGCTGGCAAGAAAGCCGAGCACATCCCCCACCGTGATCCTGGTACCGCGAACGCAGGGCTTGCCGAAGCGCACGGCAGGGTTGATGGTGATCTGCCCTTGGAAGTCCATGGTTCAACGCTAAACCGCCCACGCCGCGTTCAGGCTTGAACGCACCTGTAACCGCACAACCGGCGTGATGGCCGCAATGTCGCCAGTGATGGCCGCAACGTCGCCAGGATGGTGATCTCAGCGTCAGGGCCCTGCCCAGGCCGCGCCACACCCGAGAGACCCGTGCCGACAGCCGCGTCCACCACAGTGCAGACAGCAGCGCCCACCGCCGTACCGACAACCACGTTCGCGGCGTTCGCCCAGCGGGCCGACTATTCGCTGCTGGATTCCCTGCGGGCGGATCCCCAGGCCACCGCCGGCGGCCAGGATCACCGGCCCCGTCAGGTGTTCTCCGGCCATTACGTGCCGGTGACACCCACCCCGCTGCTGGAGCCGGAGCTCGTGGCGCACAGCAGCACCCTCTTCCATGAGCTGGGCCTGGGCGATGGGCTCGCCCACGACGACCCGTTCCGCCGGCTGTTCTCCGGTGACATCACGGCGTCGCAGGCGCCGATGCGCCCGTACGGCTGGGCCACCGGTTATGCCCTCTCGATCTACGGCAGCGAATACATCCAGCAGTGCCCGTTCGGCACCGGCAACGGCTATGGCGATGGCCGGGCCATTTCCGTGTTCGAAGGCGTCTTTAGCGGCCGGCGCTGGGAGATGCAACTCAAGGGCGGTGGCCCCACGCCCTACTGCCGCGGCGCCGATGGCCGCGCCGTGCTGCGCTCCAGCGTGCGCGAGTTTCTGGCGCAGGAGTTGATGCATGCCCTTGGGGTGCCCACCTCCCGCTCGCTGACGCTCTATGTGTCGCGATCGGAAACTGTGCGCCGGCCCTGGTATTCGGCGAACTCCCGTTCGTTCGATCCCGACATCCTGGTGGACAACCCGGCGGCGATCACCACCCGGGTGGCGCCGTCGTTTCTGAGGGTGGGCCAGTTGGAGCTGTTCGCCCGCCGCGTCCGCAGCGGTGCCCATCCAGAGGCGCGCAACGAACTGCGGATGATCGTTCAGCACCTGATCGAGCGCAACTACCGCCAGGAGATTGATCCGGCCCTGGCGTTCAGCGACCAGGTGGTGGAGTTGGCGGGGTTGTTCCGCGGCCGGCTCACGTCTCTGGTGGCGAACTGGATGCGGGTGGGCTACTGCCAGGGCAATTTCAACAGCGACAACTGCGCGGCGGGGGGCTACACCCTCGACTACGGCCCCTTCGGCTTCTGCGAACTGTTCGATCCCCGCTTCCAGCCCTGGACCGGCGGCGGCCAGCATTTCTCCTTCTTCAACCAACCGGTGGCCGCTAGAGCCAACTTCCAGATGTTCTGGGCCTCGCTGCGGCCCCTGCTCGAGGGCAACACCGAGGCGCTGGCAAGGCTGGATGAGATCCGTGAGGGCTTCGCGGAAGTGATGGGTCAGGAGCTCGAGGCGATGTGGGCCAGCAAGCTCGGCCTGAACCGCTACGACGCCGAGCTGGTGCAGGAGCTGCTGCAGCTGATGGTGAGCTCCAAGGTGGACGTCACGATCTTCTTCCGCAGGCTGTCTGATATCCCCGAGCAGGTTTCGGCCCTGCAGGAGAGCTTCTATGTGACCTGTTCAGAGGAGCTCGATGCCCAATGGAAGAGCTGGCTGCAACGCTGGCGGGGGCAGATCACCAGCAGTGGCGACCCCCGCGAGACAGCCGCTGCGATGAAGCGCGTGAATCCCGCGGTCACCTGGCGCGAATGGCTGATCGCCCCGGCCTATGAACAGGCGGCGCAGGGGGACTACAGCCTGGTCAGGGAGCTGCAGGAGGTGTTCCGCCATCCCTACGAGGCGCTGCCTGCGGAGCTGGCGGCGACCTACGACCGCCTGAAGCCCAGGGAATTCTTCAACGCCGGAGGGGTGTCGCACTACAGCTGTTCGTCCTGAGCGGTCTCAGGCCTCGATCAACCAGAGGGCCTCGCGGCCGCCAGCAATGCCCTCGCCGCTGAGGCGGCGATCGAAGCTCACCAGCCGGCCGCCGCGGTGCGCCGCCAGCTCGTCGCGCAGGTGATTCACGAGCTCCAGATCCACCGGTGCTCCCTTCTCCTTCCAGGGCAGTAGGGGCAGGCCGTTGCGGTGGTCGCCCCCCGGGTCTCCCGAACTGGAGCCTGGCGCTGGCGCCACAAGGGCCTGGCGTGCCAGCTCGCTGATCACGGCATCCAGGCTGGTGCGCTGTTGCCGGGCCAGCACCCGCGCCGCCGCCAGCATGTCGTCGTCGAGCTGCAGGGTGGTGCGCATCTGATGTTCACGCATCAGGCATCAAATGTAGGAGCGCCTGCCCTGTCTGCGGTGCCCGCGTGCAGATCGCCAGGGGCCAGGGCAGCGGCTGTAGGCGGAGGTGGGCGCGGGCTGCCATCAGAGCAGTTGCCGGAACTGCTCTGGCGTCAGACCTGCATCACGGGCGATCGCGCCCATGGTGATGGCGTTGATCGGGTCATGGCGCGGAATCACGAGACGCGCTGATTCCTGGAAGCCGGGGCATTACAGCGCCAGTTCGAGCGTTTCCCACGCTTTTCACGCCAGCCTGTTCGGCGACGATTAGGTAGGCGGGTCCGCGCAACTACATAGGCGGGTCTCAAGACGCGACAACAGGGTTCCGATTCCGGTCTGGAGCCCTGCGATGCCCGCCCCTCTGTCGTTGCGGATCAAGGA
>NZ_JAGQCH010000020.1 GCF_024346055.1 Cyanobium sp. Cruz CV13-4-11 | reverse complement strand
TCCTTGATCCGCAACGACAGAGGGGCGGGCATCGCAGGGCTCCAGACCGGAATCGGAACCCTGTTGTCGCGTCTTGAGACCCGCCTATGTAGTTGCGCGGACCCGCCTACCTAATCGTCGCCGAACAAGATCAGCGCAAGCGCGGGGCCAGCCGGGGCATCCCGACGCTGGGCCGGGGCTGCTGCCGATGGAACGGCTGGATGAGGTGGTGGTCGACCACCCAGATACCTGCCGCCGCTGGGACACCCTGCTCCAGGGCGAGGACCAGGATCCGTTGCGGCATCAAGTGAACGAGTCTCGCCGATGGCGCCGCTGGTGATTGAGCACCGGCTCCACCGGCTGCTCTGCTCCTGCTGCTCCACCAGCACCTGCATGCCGTTGCCGACTGATGTGGAAGCGATCCGCGATAGGCCCAGGCTCATTTCACTGGTGGGTCTGATGGACCGCGCCTGCGCGTTGAGCTTCAGGAAGAGCCTTGCCTGCATCCGCCAGCTGGAGGGGGCGGAGATCAGCTACAGCACAATCGCAACGATGCTCCGGCACCTGAGCGCTGCCTTGGCACAAGCGATAGCAGCGGGCAGCCTACGTCGATGAAACCGGTGCAGGCTCTGGCAACGCCATAAACGAAGTTTTGAGGATAGCGGTTGGCGGTAATTCCAAGGCCAAGCGTGACTGGCAATGGGTGATGGTGAACGATCGCTTCTCTGCCTACAACCACCGGATGCTGGAGCTGCAGCAACAGCTGGTTGAGCAGTGGCCCGCTACAAGTACGGAGCGATCGACTGGCCGGGGTTGCGGCTCCCTTACCAGCGAATCTGACTGGCGTTCGAGACCACGCTCCAGCTGGTGATGGAACTGAGCTGTCAGCTCGGCGGGGTGATGCCATCACTGATGCCGGACCCCATCACCACTGACATCGGCCAAGGGCCTCTGATCTCATGATGCTGGGCGGTAAGTGATGGGCTGCTTCGGTGCTACGTCCATACCACTGAAGCCGCACCGATGCGTTACCAAGAGGATCTCCCACCGTCCATCACCACATTCTGGCCATTCATATAGGCCGAGGCATCCGAGCAGAGGAATTGCACCGCAGCCCTGTACTCGTCCTTGTCGGCCATCCGCCCAAGCGGAATGAGCGAGGTGAGTCGCTGGACGAAATCGTCTCCCTGACCGTTGTAGACACCACCGGGCGATAGGGCATTACAGCGCACGCCCTTGTCAGCCCAGTAGGTGGCCAGATAACGGGTCAATCCGACCAGCCCTGCCTTGATCACCGAATAGGTCACTGGCTTCACGGGTTGCAGTTCATCTGGCAGGCCATCCTTGCGGTAGAGCCGCTGGTCGGGGGCGAAGACCGAGAGATCGGAAGCGATGTTCAGAATGACGCCACCCTTTCCGTCCCACGACATCGCGCGGCCAAAAACCTGGCTGCACAGGAACGCGCCCGTCAGGCCGACGGCCACCTGCAGGTCCCATTGCTCAACCGGAAAGTGCTCAAGGCGCGACGTCTCCACCACGCCTTGGTCGCCCTTGACCTTCGGGTCGATGGCTGCGTTGTTGACCAGGATGTCCACGCGCAAACCCCGTCCGAATAGCAGTTCCGCAACGCTGCCTATGGCCGCTGGATCCGTCACGTCCATCACCGCGGTCAGGATTTGCGAGCGATCGTGGCACTTGCTCAGATGTTGTGCTGCAGTGTCAAGCGCTGCCGCGCTCATGTCAGTCAGCACGACTGTCGCGCCGCTCTCCAGCAGCGCCGCCGAGTGCTCTACGCCCAGAAGCCCGGCGGCGCCAGTGATCAGGGCGGTTTTCCCGGATAGATCAAATTTGTCAGAAGCCATCATTCACCAGATCCATTTTTAACTGTGTACCTGCCCGCCATCCGCGACAAAGATGCTGCCGGTGCAAAACGATGCCACTGGGGACGCCAGCCATAACACGAGATTGGCGACATCCTGGGGCGTGCCCAGCTTTGCCAGGGCCACATCCCGTGCCAGCATCTGCTCAACTGCTGCGGCATTCTCGTTGAACTTCTTATGCCAGACCGAGCCGTCGAAAAGAATATTGCCTGGGGCGACGGCATTGATTCGCACCCCGTCTGTTCCCAGGGGGCGGGCGATGCCGCGAACGTAAGCATTGAGGGCCGCCTTGGCGGCTGAATAGGTCAGGGGCGCACCAGGCACCAGCTCAAGGCCGCAAACTGAGGAGATGCACACGATCGCGCCCCCGCTTGTGGCTAGGGCGTGCCTGCCAGCCTCGACCATGTTGGTTGTGCTCCACAGGTTCAGTTCGAAAACCCGCAGCCACTCCTCATGGGTCTCCGCACCGGGGGGCACTGAGCGACCGCTACCGACGTTGCAAACCAGCACGTCGAGTTTTCCGAACACCGCCAGCACCCGCTCGACCACTCCGCGGGCTTGGTCTGGCTGGACGACATCTCCAGCTACGGTGATCGCCTTTCCGCCGCTCTGCGCCGCCGCAACGCGCATCAGGTCATCGGCATCGCGGCCATTGAAGGCGACTTCGGCGCCTTCGGCAAGGAACGCCTCTGCGATGACACGGCCGATGCCCTTGGATGAGCCGGTGACCAGAACGGATTTGCCCTGCAACTGGAGCTGCACGTCAGACTCCCCTCGCCCAAGCCTCAATCTGCCCCATGTAGTGGCGAAGGGCGCCGGCATGGTCGTCATCGCTGGCGCGGGCCGTTTGCATGATCAGGTAGCCCGTGTAGGCGGCCTCACGAAGCAGGCGAAAGACCAAGGGGAAGTCGGCATTGCCAGTGCCCAAGGGGACGGTGGTTCCGCCGAGGCCCCTGTCCTTGACGTGGACATTGACGATGCGGGGACCATAGGCGGCAAACTCTTCCAAGGGTTTGTATCCAAGCGCGGCGCTGTTGCCGATGTCGTAGTTGACCCCAAAAGCGTCGGCTGGCAGGCGGCCGATGAAGCGGGCCAGGTCGCCGGGGGCGAAATCGCTTTCGAAGATGATGCGCAGGCCGAGCGCTCGGAACAGATCAGCCTGGGTCAGCATAAAGGCGAGAAGCGCCTCTTCCTGCTGTTCGTTTTCAAGCCTGCCGTTGTCCACCAGCGGCACGACGATCATTTGAATGCCGACTTCGGCACACGCACGGGCTATCGCGATGAAATCCGCCTCCAGCGCTGCCCTGTCCTGCCCGTGGGCTTTCCAGAAGGGGGCCTGCATAAAGCAATCCCCGGTCAGCGAAGGAATGGTGAGCTGATGGGCGTGGCATAGGCGGCGAATGTCCTGCTGGCCCTGGGGCGTCAACAGGGGATTCTGATCGAGCCGATCCTGGTCCAGGGTCCATTCCATCAGCCCCAGACCCAGGCCTTGGGCTGCCGGAAACTCCTGCTGCCAGGAATCCCATGGAAAAGCCTGGATTTTCCCGTCCACCAGGGGGGAGAGGCGGCCTTGCATAAAACCTAGGCGAGTATTTGTCTGCATGGCTGAATTACTCTAGAGGCTTGGTAGCGAAAGAAAGAAGCATGATTTCCTTTGAAAACCGCACCCACTTGCTATAGGGCTTTAGATGGCCTGGGATCAGTAACCTCGTAAGTTCTGCCAACGGCAACAAAAGCTTACCTCTACCCCAAAGGATAGGCAGTTGGCGAAACCGCTCCACCATCACATTGTCGAAGCCATGGATCAACAAGATGTCGCGCAAAGAGGATTGCATGAAGGGCGTGCGATGCGTGTAATCCTCGAAATAGATGCGGTAGTTGAACTCCCAGTCAGGGCAGAGAGTGATTATCTTGCCGCCTGGCCTAAGAACCCTGAAGATCTCCTTGACCATCCTTTCCGGATAGTAGAAATGCTCGATGACCGACTTTGAATACACGACATCGAAGAAGTTGTTTTCATAAGGAATGCCATCATTCTCGATGTCGGAGATTACCAGCGTTGCATTGGGACAGTAGCTTTCCGCAGCCCGCGACTGATCGACACCAAAGCCAGCGACACCGCATTGCATAAAGCCACGCAGAAATTCTCCCCGACCACAGCCGACATCCAAAAACTGGTCGCCCGGCATCAGACCAAATCTTTGAAATAGATAGCGCGCCAGCTTGTCTGGATACGTTGTCAACGGCCGATCACTTTCATTGTATACAACAGCCACGTAATCCCGGTTCGATTTCGTCATGCCAAAAGAATCTCGACTAATTCCAACAAAATGCCCTCGGGTCCCTTGGCGTAAATCACCTTCGCGTAGCCGTCTGGCGAGCGCTGGGGCGGTGCAGGAAAGCTGACGCCCTCCTGTGTGAGCTTCAAAACGAGCTGATCCAGATCATCCACCGTCAGGGCGATGTGGGTGAATCCAGTCGAAGAAGGCGTGCCCTCCCATCGTGGCTTGTCGGGATGGGAGTGGAAGCGCAGCAGCTCAATCAGATTCCCGTCCGGCGCCGCCAGTTTGGCGGTGGTCACGCGCACATCATGGAGTCCCATCATGGCGTCGATATGGGGCCCCGATTCCTCCATCTGCTTCACCACCTTGAAACCGAGCACGTCGCACCAGAAATGCAGCGCCCCCTCTAGGTCGGCCACCACCAGGCCGGTATGCCGAATCGCGCTGATCATTCCGCCGCCACTTCGGCAATGGCCTCGCCCAGCACGTCGATACCTTCCAGTAAGGCTTGATCCGCGATGGTCAGGGGGGGACCAATCTTGATCGACTCCCGTCCGGTATGCACCACCAACAAGCCCTTCTGCATGCAGCGCTCGGCGACCAGGCTGGTGAAGGCGCTGTCGGCGGCGCCTGTGTCTGGGGTGCGAAACAGGACGGCTGCAATCAGGCCCTTTCCGAGCACGTCGGAGATGCGGTCGGGGAAACGCTGTTGCAGGGCGGTCAGGCCCTTGAACAGCAGCTCGCCCTTGCGGGCGGCTTCGCCGACGAGGTCGCGCTGCTCCAGTTCCTCGATCACCGCCAAGCCTGCGGCACACACCAGCGGATTGGCGGAGTGGGTGCTACTCATGTTGCCGGTATCCGGCAAATCCATGACCTCGGCCCGACCCATCACGCCGGAAAGGGGCACGCCGCCGCCCATGCCCTTACCGCAGGCGATCAGGTCCGGCGTCACCTCGTAATGCTGGTAACCGAAGCGGCGGCCCGTGCGGCCGAATCCTGCCTGCATCTCATCGAAGGCAAGCAGGATACTGTGCTTTCGGCACACCTTTTCGATAGCCTGCACGAATTCCTTGGGATAGAACACTGCGCCCCAGCCCTGGAAGGTTTCCAGCATGAAGCCGCACACATCCATGTCAAGATCGACCCCCGATGTGGCCAGGCGCTCCAGGCCGGCTTCAAGGAAGGCCTCCGGGGTGGCGGCGTTGAGTGCCCAAGGATAAGGGAACGGAATGTGATGGATGTCGGCATCCTGAAAGCCGATCCAGTCCCGCTGCGCCAGGTTGCTACTCATCATCTGCGCTCCCATGGTGCGGCCATGCCAGTTGCCTTCGATGCAGACGATGCCGAGGCGGCGCTTGCCCAGCTTCTGGCCTTGCATGCGCATCAGCTTCAGGGCAGCTTCGGTGGCCTCGGTTCCAGCCGACAGCAGGAAGGCCTTTTCAAAAGGTTTGCCGGCGAATTCAAGCAACCTTTGCAGATACTCGGCTCGCTTGCGATTCGGGTAGGCGTAGCAGCTGTAGATGGGCGCATCCATCATGCCCTGAATGGCCGCCGTTACCCGGGCATTGGAATGACCCACGTTGGCGACGAAGATCGTGGAGGTGAAATCGATCCAGCAATTGCCGGCGATGTCAAACACGCTTGCGTCCACTGCGCGGTCCCAGATCAGGGGGAACTGCCCATGCATCGAACGGGATTCGTAGCAATCCAGGCTGGCGAGAATCTCCTCGGTCCCCGGCGCAGGAATCGCCGTCTTGATGCTCCGGTGCACAGTGCTCACAAAGGGCACTTGCTGAGGGCTACGGGAAAACTCGTGTCCAGCCATGACTGACCTCAGGTAAAAAGTTGGTGGGCGATTCGAGGATTGCGAGCAAGCAGGAATTCGAGATGAGCGAAATCATCCTCGGTATCCACTTCGACCACGGCAGGCGTGATGAAAGGCATGACCCAGTCACCATGAATCAGTCCATGGCTTCTGACAAAGCGGGATGACAGCACATCGACATAGCCATTGGCCTGATAAGTGGCGGGAAACTGCTGGCGCGCGTTGTTGGCCGCATCGAGTGCGGTACTGTCGGCCCCAAGCCGCTTCAATTGGCCTGCCGGGGCAAGTTCGAACGTCTTGTAGGCGGACTCGGACATTTCATGCACGGAGCGCAGTGCGGTCGCCCGGGGCTCATCCCGGAAGGCCTCGATCGCCTCGTCGATCAGGGCGGGGGCCCGATAGGGAGTGGTCGGGCGGATATGGACCAGGAACTCGGGTTCGCCCCCGTGGGAAGCAAACCAGTCGAGCGCATGGAGCACGAAGTCATAGTCCGTCGAGAGGTCGTCTGCGATTTCCGCAGGGCGCAGGAACGGCGCCTCGGCGCCGAGATTGACGGCGAGGTCCGCATACTCCGGAGAATCGGTCGAGACGATGACGCGGTCGATCAGCCCGGATTTCAGGCATCCCTTGATCGACCACTCGATCAAGGGATGCCCGCCCAGGGATTTGATGTTCTTGTGCGGAACCCCCTTGGACCCGGAGCGGGCGGGGATCAGGGCGACAACATTCCTCACGGCCATTATCCCACCTCCATAAAGTACATCTGCTCCACGAGCCCGCAGATGACGTGGCCGATGGTGATGTGACACTCCTGGACACGAGCGGTTTCATCCGAAGGCATGTGCAAGCATCCACAGATACTGGCCAGTTTCCCACCTGTGCGTCCTGTGAAGCAAACGACTTGGATGCCGAGCTCGGTGGCCTTATTAACTGCAGCGAGGATATTCGGGCTATTGCCGCTGGTGCTGATGCCGACAAAAATGTCGCCCGCCTTTGAGACCGCTTCCAGCTCCCGTGAAAACACCTGATCGTATCCGTAGTCGTTGCCAATCGCGCTGATGGCGGAGTTATTCGATCCGAGAGCAATCGATGCAAGCGGCGCACGGTCGAACGTGAATCTGGAAACAATTTCTGCTGACAAGTGCTGCGCATCGGCAAAGCTGCCACCGTTGCCGGCGAAGATGATCTTGCCACCGGCGCGAAGAGATGAAACGCACGAGTGAGCGATTTCCTCGATCTGACTGAGGAGTTTGTCATCTTGAAGAAGCAGCTGTTTGACGGCGATTGACTCGGCCAGCTGGGCGCGGATCGTCTGGATAACGGGTGTCACAGCCTGCCCTCCAAGCGTTCAAGGGCGACCCAAAAGCCCTCGCCCCTGTTCTTGTGGCCTTGCCAGATCTCCGGGATGAACGAGGCGTCCGGACAGCCTTGCCTGAGGATGACGCTCAGGCGATCGAAATCAATGTCGCCTTCACCTACCTGCAAGCCCTCGCCATTGAGGCCCTTCGCATCGCCCAGATGCAGGTGGGCCGTCCAAGGCGCAATCTGCCGGCTGAACTCGTAGAGATCGTAGCCGAGGTGTTTGCAGGTCAGGGCGCTATGAGAAACGTCGTAGCACATTCGCAACTGCAACTTCGTGCACCAATGGACGATCTCCTCGATCTTGATGAACAGGTTCTGGTAGCGCTGGCCACCAAAGTGCCAAGGGAATGGCGCCATGGTCTGCGGAATCAGCTCGACACCTTCCAGATCAAGCTCCGACAGACTGCAAGCAAAGCGCTCGTAGTAGCTGGGAATCACTTCTGGGGGGAGCAACTCATCCATCGTGAATCCGCCGATATTGGCGACAATCAGAGGCCTTGATGTGCCAGGGAAAAAGCGCTTCAGAGTCCTTGTGATATCGATCACCCGCTGGGTCTCCCGCAGGGATTCTTTGCGGTATTTTTCATCCGGAGTTGCTAGGTCCATCAGTCGACTGCCAGCGAACAGTTCCGGTGCATGCACTACGAAGTTCGCCCCATAAGTACCCTGAAGAAAAGCCGATGGGTCAAGGTCCATATCTGAGTATGATAAGTGGAATTCCCAAACATCCGGATTGATCATTCCCGCATACTCTGCGAAGTCGTGATATCTGACTGGCACGCCCCAAGGTCTATTAAAACGGTAGGAGCGTGGAGTGATTCTTGTCTCCATCAAGTCTGACAGATAGAAGAAGTCCTCCTCTCTCATGTCGTGCTGCAAAGTACGGCCCAGGAGTTCCTCGTAACGCTGTGGTGAGAGGCCTTGGCCAGGGCTGCGGACCTTGATGTGCGCAGAATCGATCTTGGTACCTTTGGTCAGGTCCGTGGCCGCAACCAGGCTTTTGCCAAGGTTTTCCCGGTTGATCATTTCACCTTGGGACAGGCTCCGGCTTCGCCCCTCGCCGAGGGCCACCTCGATCTCCCTGATCCCATCGACCATGCGCTTGAATTCGGGGTGAGTCAAGCTCGCCGCATGATCTGGCCCCTCCATCGAGCGGTCCAGAGTGAAATGGCGTTCGATGATGACGGCCCCCAACGCCACCGCCGCGAGGGAGACATTGATCCCCCGTTCGTGGCCCGAATAGCCAACTAGCGGATGGATATCGCGCAAGGACTCTATCCACTTCAGGTTGATGTCGTGCAGGGGCGCCGGATAGGTGCTGTTGCAATGCAGAAGCACAAACTGCACGTTGCGTTTACCAAGGAAGGCGATCGTACTGTTCACTTCCTCCAGCATGCTCATCCCGGTGGACAGAATCAGTGGCTTACCAGTCTGCGCCAGATGGTCAAGCAAGGGGAGGTTCGTGAGGTCGGCCGATGCCACCTTGTAGGCAGGGACTCCAAAGGATTCGAGCACGTCCACGCTGAGCGCATCCCATGGCGTACAGAGATAAAGCGCGGCTCTCTTTCGGCAATAGTCGGCAAGTTGTCGGTGCTCGTCGACCGTGAGCTCGAACCTGCGCAGCAGATCGAGAACGTATTCAGTCCCCAGATCCTCGCCGTCCTTGCGCAAGGTGCGTTGGCGGTAGACCTGGTCCAGGTGCCGCATCTGAAACTTGACAGCATCCGCGCCCGCATCCAGGGCGAGATCAATAAGCTCAAACGCACGTTCCAGAATGCCATTGTGATTGTTACCAATCTCGGCAATGACGTAGGTGCGGCCGTTGCCGATCTCGTAATTCCCTATTCTCATACGCACTCGACTTCCATGTGATTCTTGCGTTCCCGTGCCATCCAAGCCCGCAACCCCTCTTGTTCAAAGCGGAAAGGCCGAATCTTGAGCCCTAGCGCTTCAAGATTCGTCATCAATTCATTCTTGCGGAACGGTGGAACATAAAAAAGGAAGAACCCGCCCCCTCCGGCACCCAGAAGCTTCCCCCCCAGGGCGCCGTGACACAGTGCGCTTTCGTAAATCTGATCAAGATGTCTTGTAGAAATCTTGCTGCTAAGCTCTCGCTTGGATTGCCAGGCTTCATGCAATGACAGCCCGAACTGTAGCAGCCGGCCGCGCAGCAAATGATTGCGCATTTGATACGAAAGATCGACGTTGGCCTGCACATGGTGGCGCACGTTCGGTTGTTGCATCTGCTGCCGTTGGTCCTGATGAATATCACCGGAATCATGGGCAATGCCCGTGTCGCAGAGGATCAGGCTTTCCTCTAGCTCAAGAATGGTGTCCGGATGGATGCGCAAGGGATGGACAATGTTCTGGTCCATCCGGAATTCCATGAAATTGAAGCCACCGAATACGGTAGCGTACTGGTCTTGCCAGCCTCCCGCCACCCCGAGATAGACGCGCTCGGCCTGGAACGCAAGTTCGGCGAGTTCGTGCAGATCCCACTGATCGCGACGAAACTGGTTGAAGCACCCCAGCACGGCCGCCGACACCACAGCCGACCCGCCCAGCCCCGAGTTCATCGGAAAATCTGAATGCAGGTACAGTTCAAAGCCGAAATCCGGATTGACGGATTTGAGAAGGGCCTGAATGAGTCCGAAACGTCCCTTCTGACGCAACGCACCCGGTAGGTCATCAGCATTCAGGGAATCGCCCAGATCGTAGGAATGAACGAGGATTTTCTCATCGTCCCTTACCCGCAATGTAGCATGGCTATACAATGAGATCGTCGTATTGATAACGGCACCATTTTCACCAGAAAAGTAATGGGTGAGGTCCGAGCCACCGCCGCCAAAACTGATACGAACCGGAGCGCGTGCTCGTGCATAGACAGGCTCTTCAGCCTGTAACGGCAGATGGTCGCGACTGACAATGCCCGTCAAACAGCGATGCTCGTCGAGCAGCGGGATTATCCGGATGCGCTGCTCGAACTTTTTCAGCAATAACTCGCGTGGGGTGTCTTGATTCGCCCAAACGAAGTCCGCATTCGCGCAGGATGCGATCGTGTCGGTCAATGACGATCCGGCAAGCAGTTTCCTGCGAATATCGCCATCCGTGGCAAGCCCGACCACGCGACCGGTGGCAACGGTGGTCAGTATGAATCCGTGCTGATTGGCCTCGATTTTCGCCAGTGCATCCCTAAGAGAAGCACCTTCAGGAATGGAAAAGTGCTTCAACTGCACAAAGAACCTCCTCGACCACCATTCATCCAGCTACAGAAGCGAAAGTAATCCTCAGGAACGCCGATATCGATGAAGTCGGTTTCCAAAGGTACCGCATACAGCTTGCCTTTAGCCACGAGCGCTGGGAACAGGTCGGTTTCCAGTGAAAAGGGCAAGCGGTTCCAGTTCAAGAAGTGGGTAGGAGTCAGGCAGCACAAACCGGCATTGATCCAGCCAGCCGAGTCCGTAGCACTCTTTTCTGCAAAGTAGTCAATTCCGTAATCTTCATTGTTAAGCTCCACGCGCCCATAGCGACCGGCGTTCGGTACCCTGACCACCGCCATCCCGGATGCTCCGGCAAGCATCACTTCCTTGATGCCAGCACCGAGCCAGGTATCGGCATTGGTCGCCAAAAAGTCATCGGTCAGTTTCAGTTCGTTTACTGCATGGGCTAACGCGCCACCCGTGCCCAATGGATCGGGTTCAACCAACCACTGGACGTCGATGCCACTGAGTGAAGCAGATTGCTCCGCCTGGAGAAAATCAATGATCATGCTGGCTTGGTGGTGCAAGAGGAAGACGAACGACCGAACTCCCTGTTCAACCCAGTGCTCAATCTGCAAACGCAGGAATGGCACATCATTGACGGGCGCAAGCGGCTTGGGGATACCTGGCACCGCCGATTGGAGGCGAGTCCCGAATCCTCCCGCCAAGACCAGCATCTTCATGGCGTCACCAAACCAGATTGGATACTCTGCATTGTCCTGGCCATGAGCGATCGAGGAAAGCTGTATCTCGGTTGAAGTTTGGGCCGACCAGTCATTGAATATCCGGGGTCAGGCGTAGCCAAAGATGGACTCGACCTGTTCAAGAATGCTTGCGCCTTCCTCAAGACGAACCAAGTTCGGATGCTCGATGCCAGAACCAGAAGCGTGGAGGAAGGCGTCGATCAGCGCAGCCAGTCCGGGTTTGATGGTGGCTGGCTCTGTGGCAATCGACAACAGATCGAGTGAGAATCCATCCTTGCCCTGTTGCCGCAGCTCCTCAAGTGGGCAGAAAAGCAAGCGGCGACGGCGGCTGGTCAATTCAACACGCCAGCGGCCCGCACCGCCGAACGATGCGGAGTACGAGAACAACGCGCCGGAAGCGGTACGGCCACTACCAGAGAATTCGGAGCCCGCAGAGTGCCATTCAAGCGATCCGGTCCTATAGCTCGACAACGTTACCGGAGCACCTGCCAAAAAGAATGTCAGGTCAAGCGGATGCACAGGATTAATCAGACCCCAGCGCTGAAAGTTCTCCGAGGCCCAAAAGCCCTCCGCCATCAAAGCTTTGACGTGGGCTTCGAGATCGGTGAACTCGACGTGGCAATTGATTACGCCCCCATCGCTCTCAAGAAGACGGCGCGCCTCCATGACCGAAGGGTAAAAGCGTCTATTGAGAGCGAGATAGGCGATGGCGCCGAAAGACTCGAGGTCTTTATCGAGCTGGCGCAGGGCGGCCGAGCTTAGGGCACCGGGCTTCTCCACTAAAACGTAGCGAGCCCCGTCGGCGACCTGGCGACGCACAGCATCCGGTGTCTTGTCAGGCGCGACGGCGATGATCGCCAACGGAGCGACGATGCCTTCTTGCCAGCAAGCGATGCCGCACTCTTCGGCAAAAACTCGCGCACGATCCTCGTGCGAGCTGCGAACCCTAATCTGCTCCCCAGTAAACCCAGCATGCCGCAGGGTGCGCACATATTCTCTCGACATTCGGCCGCTGCCGACTACGACGATGGGAACAGATGGTCTTTCCATAAGGAGACCTTATTCTGGGCTACTGGTGGAACATGAGGCAACGGTTCGCTCTGTGATCACACGTTGGAGGAAGTCAGCGATCCGGTCGGCTGGCATCGCTCCAGGCTCACCGACGACATAGTCGCGCATAAACCGGTCATCGACATGATCGCACGACCAATCCGGCGCAGCGAGGAAGCGCTCAAGTCCTGCAAGAAATTCAACCTCCGTTTGCGCAAAAACGGTTGCCCGGTCGCGAAGCGCTGAGGCCGCCTTGGGTTCGAGGAGATAGTCTTGCGAGTTGATGTAAAGCAGTATCGGCTTGTTGCCGGCAGCCACGTGGAGGAGGGGCGTACTCGGGCTTTCCAGGATAAACGCGTCAGCCAGATGGAGGCAGTCCTTGAGTGGCACATCATCGACAACCGAGATTGAGGACATACCCCGATGACGAATCCAGTCGAGTAACGGATTGGGCATTTGCGGGTAACGGGCTCTGAGCGGGGGCTTGATGACAATTTCGATATGGTCCCACCTGGCTAGACATTCGATGACTTTTCGCGTCCATCGCCAATACTCCGTCTCCGGGGGAAAAACGAAACCAAGATCACGGCAATCGCCGACCAAAGCATTCAGGACCAGCATGACCCGGCGACGGTCTTGCTTCACGTGCATCTCGTGCCGCGACGCCATAAGCCGGGCGGCCCATGGCACGCCGGTCGCTACGGGCAGCGCCCGCCCAACGGCTGGATTCCACCGCGTCTGCGACGACGGTTGCCGAAATGTATGTTCCGCTCCGAACCCTCCGCAGAGGAAGTAGTCGCACTCTGCGAAATCGAAACGCTCGTGCTTGGGCAACAAGGAGAACCCAAGAAAACCGCCATAGTGGTAGGAGACCGTTGGCAGGCCGACGCGACGCGCAATACGGGCAACGACATAATGGTCGGCGACCCAACCGCCGGCCACAAATGCCGCATTACCGAAAGCCCTCTCCGTCATCAGACGATTCCAGGTTGTCTCCGCTCGCCGAAACAACAGCGGCAAGGCCTCTCGAATCACCTGCTGCAGCCATGGAGCAAAAAGCGGCCAAAGATCGACTCCATTCCAGACCAACAGTTCGCGTACCCGCGGCTCTTGCGTCATTTGCTCCCAAAGCAACTCACAGCTGGCTGCAGCCTGCACCCCGGTATCCTCCGTGCCAGCGAGCGGAAAAGCCTGGTTCATGTCCATGACATGGCCACCCCGCCGAGTCCAGCATTCGACAACGTCATCGCCGAGATCCGAAAACAGCGACGAGATCAGCAACGGTCCATCCCCAACGCTGGGCTGAGACGACTCTCGCTCCACTGCGGGCGCTCCAGCCGAGCGACATATGGCCCTGCGAATCCAGGCACGAAGCCGTTGAGAACGAGCTCGAAATGAGGAAATGGACTCGGGGATTGGCGTAGCAACCGGCTGGGGAGAGTCGCGCACGGGGTTGAAAAGACTCGGATCCGCAACTGGCTCGTCGATCCAGTGCACGTCGAGATTTTGTGCCGCCGCGACCAGCGGCACGAGCTGCGTAATCAGACCCCAAGGTGCATGATCAAGTGATGTAATACCCGTATATTGATAGTTCCGTCGTGGGCTGAACACCACAAGTGATGTAGCCCCAAGAACATCACAGGCTTTCAATACTTGCTCGAGCCTTAGAACAATGGAATCAAGCGTGCCATTCGCATAATGAAAAAAAGCTGCAAAGGAGATGGTGTCGGCGAAGGGCCACTCAGGGGCTATCCGATGCAAGACCGTGTCGATGGCCGCAACGAGGGCTTCCGTACGGTCGATCACCGCGGCGCCCAGGTCGCGATGGGCACGCTCGTTAAACAGATCCTCAATGCCGATAACTGGACAGGCGGCCTGTTCTGCCCAGTAGTCAGTGATCGGGGAGGTCGCAACGATCATTACCGGCAGCCCGCAGGAGCGCAACGCCTCCGCCTGAGAGGGTGTTTCTGCAAAACATGCACTCACTCCGGTGGCTGCAATCATTTCGGGAGCGCACCGGCAAGCAACTCGTCGATGCGACGAGCAAAGCGCTCGGCCACGAAATCGATACCCACTGGCGTAAAATGCACCGCATCGACAAAATAGGAGTTGTCGCGCGGTATTTCACCGTCGAGATCAACAAAAGGCAGGCCATATTCATCAGCGACACTGCGATACAACTTGTTTTCGAGATCAACACCCTCGCGAAGCTTACGGTTACGCAGCGAATCGTTGTGTAGGTGGAATACGTAGCTGCCGACAAGAATGCCTATGCCATGCGCTCGGCAAAGGAGTACAAGGTTGCGAAGCGCCATTTCTTCCGCGACTAGCGGACGATAGGAGCGATGGTAATCGGGAGATTGGGTGTCAACCCGGGCAAGAACCTCGTTGCGAATGTTTCCCGTGCCAAATATCTTGTCTCGCGCGAATTCGTAGCTATGCCACCAACGTAACTTCGGGAAATAATAGCCGCGCTTTATTTCTTGCATCGCCTCGCCAAGGTTGCGCCGACCGTGCGAGTAGTCAAAGGCGTATCCGTCCATGAGATGCAGTGGAAGGTCGTTGAGCCCTTGGTAGAAGATCACATACTGGGGACGGTAATGGATGACATTCAGGGCGAAGTCGACGAACACATCAAGCGTCGTCCAGCCCCCAATTCCGCAGTTCATCACCTCGACCGCCCGATAGTGCTGCCGAACCTCAGGGCTCGACGCAAGCTTCTCCCGTAAAAGATCTGGGTAGTTGTAGTCTCGGTGCTCGTCTGCAATGTTGTTGGCAGTTCCCGACGACCCAAGACAAGCAATTCGCAGTACGTCGTCGGGTCGGCCGACGCTCAAGTCGTCGCCAAAATGGCCAATGCTGTTGAGTCGCAGAGGCTTCCGAAATGACCAATAGCGATTTGGGTGCAGCACGTATGGCAGCCGCTGATTCTTGTCAATGACGAAGTTCTTGCGGTAGGCAAAAGTCAGGAACGGGTGAGGGACGACGTGGTTCTCACGCCACCTAAACCTTAGAGCCACTGGATAATTGCGACCGTAAGCGCGGCGATGCCAAAGGCGAAATGCAGCTTCGACAATCCCGAGAGCAAGAACAACAAGCCCTGCAACCACCCAACCGATTGTCATATCTTAATCATGTGAAGTCGAACTTATGCTGACTGCTGCATTCGAGCAGGTCGAAAAGCATATCGTAGGCACCAGCCACTTCCAAGAGCCGGGGCTGCGGCGGCTCTCTGCCTTGCTGCAGGGAGTCGATGAAGACCCGCGTGAATGCCGAAAGGTCGAAGTACTCCAATTCGCTTCGCTCCGTCGTCGCGTAGTCCTTACCGTATAGATAGGTTGGGTGGGTGACGGCCTCAGGCCTCTCATGCACGAAAGCACGGTCCGTTGTCTGGTCAATGAGCCAATGGCTGTTCGGTGTAATGATCGACAGCGTGGTGGGTGCTGAGCTTGCCGCCATCGACGACAAAACGAGGCGGGAGCCATCCGGAAAAGCAAACAGGCCACGCCCGCCATAGTCCCGGAATTGTGTGCCCCGTCCGCTGCGTATCTCTTCCGGATCAATCTCGCCAAAGAGCAGCTTACCGGTGGACTGTCCCGTCAAGTGAAGCGCGAAGTCGATCCAGTGGATGCCATTACAGCCGAGCCCCATCGCGCCTGAAGACACGGTGATCATGTAGGGCCCACCGGCTGCTCTGAGCGTGTCATATCCACGAAGGCTGCGCCGGTAATGGTTTATCCAAACCTCAAGGCCCGGGACATCGGCCAGGGCGAAGATATCGCGGCAGCGCGCGCGGGACTGTTCGAGCGGCTTCTCGACCAATATTTTCCTTGTCCGGCTACACGCCCACTCGAACTGCGCAAAGCGGTCCGCAGCTGTCGCGCTCAGGATGATCAGGTCAAATCGCACACCATCAACGATGGCTGCAAGCGAGTCGTAAACGACAACCCTATTGTCGGCAAGCTTGCGGCACGCCTCACGTGCCTCAGAAACCGGCTCGACGAGGCTGATCTCCTGGACGAGGCCCAACGCTCCTATGAGGTGCCGTTGACCCATGCGTCCACCACCAACGATGAGGAGTTTCAGTTTCCGTGTCCCCGCAATGGCTCGCAGATCATCAATACAGAGTCGGCCAGGCCGGCCTCTGCGAGTGCCGACTCATAGGCGCGATGAAACTCTGCACCGTTAAACAATGGCCTACGGTTCTGCCCGCCGCCCTTGCCTTCGGCAAGCCAGCCAAGTGTGTTACCCAGCGTATAGCGCTGCAATTGGGTATCGACCAGAACGCGTAGTCCAGCCCTTTCCATAACCATGCCGAGTGTGCGATTGGTGAAATAGTACAGGTGATCAGAACTGAAATGCGTCTCTCTATAGGGAGGAAGTTCAAAAGATTCAATCAGAAGTTCAGCGCCATTTGGAACCTCCACAACCACACGATCGACAGCCGTGAATCGCTGGACAAGATTGGCGAGAAGATCCCAAGGGTCGATGACGTGCTCAAGGACATGAAACAGAATCAGCGTATCTATGTCGCTCGGAACATCATCAAGGCAGCTAACGCAGTTCGCACCGGAGTCCCGATGATTTGCCGACATTCTGGCGCTGAGATCGAATCCAACCAAATACTCGAACTCGGGGCCTGCACGGAGCAGGAAACCGCCGACGCCACAGCCAAAGTCAAGTGCCCGCCTGCGCCGATGATCAGGTAGCTCAGTCTTGATCCTTCCTATGCGATTGATATTCCAGTGGGCCTCCCTGGCATAAGCTTTGGCCAAGTCTTCGGGGAAATAGCAATCATCGCGGTAATGATCAAGACAGACATGATCAAAGTTCATCAACTGGATCAGCCCGCAATCGTTGCATTTTCCGACGGGCAGGTTAGGGCGGTCCCCAGAGGCATGTCCAGTGGGAGCGACCGCGCCGCCACACAGTCGGCATCGCCCCAATCCCTGATGATCCGTTGGAATGTCAGGCTTGGCCATGTTTGTACCCTGCTGGCGATGGCAACTGGGTCGTTGGATTGCGCCATAGGGCTGCATCTATGGTACCAACCTCCCAAGCGGGTTCGGCAACGATCAATGCGCCGCGCGCATACGAGTAACCCTTGCGTTCAATTCCCATCGGTTGGTCATCCTCCGATATCTCGAAGGAAAGGGCATCTGGACGTCCGTCGTGGCCGTACTGACCACTGTGTCCGATGGTAATCGCCGGATAGACCAGATAGGTACCAGCCGTGAGGAGTCTCTTCGGCAAAGGGACTCTTGCCCGATAGCACCCCGCAACCCGACCATCAAGTAAGGACTCATTTCGATCAGTATCGTGCGACTGATAAATATAGACACCATCCCGACTGACGGAAAAGATCACCATGCAGTCCCGTGCATCGCGCTTTAACTCGTAATCGATTTCAAGCCAGATCTGGGCGTCCATCCCAAAGGAGCGTTCCGGCAGACCGGCATCATCGACAACAGCCACCCGCCTGATAACCGCTGGCTTTTCCGGGGCATCAGGGAAAAGTCTGACAGGAAAATCATTGTCGTCTGTTGGTAAGGCGTCAGCAATGTAGTGGCTAATCATTTTCGATGTTTCCCCGAAACCTGCGACCACGCCCCGATTGAGATACATAGACTTGTCACATAGCGTCTTGACAGCTGCCATGGAGTGACTTACGAAAAGGATCGTACGGCCACTTTCCGCCGTTTTCTCCATGCGCGCAAGACACTTCTTCTGAAAACCGATATCGCCGACCGCCAACACCTCGTCGAGAATCAAGATTTCCGGCTCGAGGTGAGCCGCGACAGCAAAGGCGAGGCGCACATACATTCCGGACGAATAGCGTTTGACAGGTGTATCAAGAAATCGCTCAACTTCAGCGAAATCAATGATCTCATCAAACTTTGATCGGATCATTTGCCTGCTCATCCCCAGGATGGCGCCATTCAGATAGATGTTCTCCCTGCCTGTGAGCTCGGGATGAAAGCCCGTGCCCACCTCCAGCAGGCTCGCCACCCGGCCCCTGATCTCCACACGGCCCTTGGTGGGTTCGGTGATGCGGCTCAGGATCTTGAGCAGGGTGCTCTTGCCTGCCCCATTACGGCCGATGATCCCCACCCGCTCGCCGCGCCGGACCTCGAAGCTCACATCCTTAAGAGCCCAGAAGTCTTCCTCGCTATCGGCGCGCTCAAGAGCGGCCTGGCCCTGGGCTTTGCGCAGTTGCCCCGCCAGAGTGAAGGGATTCAGCCACCGGCCCAATGACTGGGCCTGACGCGCCGCCACATCGCGCAGGGCGGTGTAGCTCTTAGCCTTCTCGTGATGGAGGGCGTATTTCTTGCCCACACCCTCAACACGGATCACCACATCTGAGCTGCTCATCTCAGATCACATCCGCAAAACGTTTTTCCATCTGCCGGAACTGGCGAATGCCCATCACCAGAAGCAGCGCCGTGACACCCATCGACAGCCAGAAGCCGATCGGGTTGATCAGCGCACCTTGGCCGATGATCGCCCAGCGGAACCCCTCAATCACCCCCACCATCGGGTTGAGCGCATAGAGCAGCTGCCATTTGGCGGGCACGATCGCGCTGGAGAAGCCCACAGGGCTTATATAGAAGCCGAATTGCACCAGAAACGGCACCAAATAGCGGAAGTCGCGGTATTGCACATTCAGGCTGGCCAGCAACAGCCCGGCTCCCATGCTGGCCGCGAAAGCCACGGCCACCCATAGCGGCAAGGTGAGCAGCCGCCAGCTGGGCCACCACTGAAACCACAGCATCAGCACCAACAGGATGCCAAACGAGAAAAGGAAATCCACGAAGCTGGTGATCACCGCTGCCGCCGGCACAATCAACCGCGGGAAATACACCTTGGAAAGCAGGTTTACATTGGAAGTCAGGCTCTCGGAGCAGCTGCTCAATGCCGTGCTGAAGAACTGCCAGGGCAGAACGCCGGCAAACACCAGCAACGCATAGGGGGCATCCCCCTGGCTGGGCAACCTGGCCAGCCGGCCAAAGATCACCGTGAATACCACCATCGTGAGGAACGGGCGGATCAGCGCCCAGCCCACACCGATGAAGGTCTGCTTGTAGCGCACGGCGATGTCGCGCCAAGCCAGGATTGCGAACAGCTCCCTGTAGCGCCAAAGGTCTTTCCAGTATTGCTCCTCGATCCCGTTGGGCTCGAGCACCAGCCATTGGTTGGCGGGGTCGCGGCTGCTGGTGGCGCGGCGGGCGCGGGTGGTGGGCATCAAACCTCCAATGGGAGTGGGCTAGCTGTCATGCGGGGGCTGGTTGCGCAGGATGTTGGCGGGTGGCGGCGGCTTCGGGGTTCCTTCCGGCTGGGCGACCGGACGGTTCAGAGGGAAGCTCGCCCCGGAACACCGCCGCAAGAGCGTACTTGCGGTACAGAACCCTGAACAGGAGCGGATCGTCGCCGAGGAGCCAGTCGCGCATGACCCGGCCCCACTTGATGCAGTCGATCTGTTCATCTCTGGAGAGGCCACTCACCAATTCTCAGTCCCCAGGATCCGCTGGTCGTCGTGGAAGTCATAGCGGAGGTACGGCCTGATTCTGCCCCTCATAGAGCGCATTCGATGCTGTGCATGCACCAGAAGTAGAAGCAGAGATGTTCGGTAATGAAGGCCTTGCCGAAGCAACCGGTGCCGCCGGTGATGAAGATGCGGGAGCTGGACTGAATGGCATGGACGACGGGCGGCTGAATTGATCGATATTGGGGAAAGGGGCTTGAGTCTTAAGGGTCCCAGTAGCGTGTGTTGCTGTTGGCGCGCCGGGCCTCACGCCGGCTGTAGTCGCTCACGCTTGGGTTGGCCTGTAGAGGATCAACATGGGCCACCTGCTCCCACAGCTCACGAGGCGCCCAGCGCACCGTGTGGTGCACCCGGTTATGGCGCACCACATGGCACCATCGAGCCAGGCCGCACTGGGGGCAGAACAGTTCCTCCAGCCACTCGTCGCTGAGGGTGAAGACGGGGTAGGCGCTGATCAGCAGTTTGGCCTTGGCGGCTTTCATGCCCCTCTGGGTGAGCTCCTCGGCACTGAGCAGGTGCAAGAAATAGCGTTTGCCGCCCCCCGCCAGCAAATGATCGGCATGGGCAGGGCAGAACAGCTGCCGTTTGCGGGATCGGCGCCTGCTGCGAGGGCTGGGGGCGGCAGAGGAACTTGATGCAGTCACAACAATCCAGCGATCGCGGGCGGCGAGCACGAGCTGAGCTGCAGTGCCACGTCAGCGCCTTCAGCATCATGTCAGACCCGAGATCCTCTTCAGGCGAGGACTGATTTAACTCAGTCCCATGGTCTCTTGCCTGGGTTGTCAGGAAGGGATGAGGTCGGCGGCCTGGCCTCAACCCTGTACCTGAAACCCCTGACGCCTCAAGCGATCTCGACCTGATCAGCCACCTCCAGGCGATTCCGGATGCCCGGATATGGCGAGGCTTTCACTTTCCGGCCTGGTATCGCTGCTGCTGCTGGCGGTGCTGTCCGGCTCCAGGACCTGGAAGCCATGGGCACATCCCGTGGGGATCAGCAGGGAGTTGCCCGCCTCGGCGCTGTCTACCCCATGCCACTCGCCACGGGTTGTCGACGCCTCCCGGAGGTCGGCGGCCACATCCCAGACCCGCCCCTTCACGCAGGTGACCAGACGCACTTCCGGAGGTTGGCCCCGCTGCAGGTGCAGGCCACGGATGGTTCCCCGTCGGATGTTGTGGCTGAGGTTGACCTGCTCGATCGGCCGATCCCCCCAGATCTCCGACCCATCGTTCCTTCGGAACAGATTGAGGAAGTGCCCCCGCTGATCCGTGAAGGGGATCCGCTTGATCTCCAGCACACCCTCGATGGCACTGGCTTGGATGCTGGGCCTTCCATCTCAGGGGCCGTCGGGACGCCGCAGCACACTGAAGGCATCGAGATCCTCCAGGCCCCAGCCATCGGCCAGACCGCTGAGTCTCTGGAACGTCACCTCCAGCCCCGCCTCGGAGGCGAACGCCCGCATCCGCTCGGCTGTCATGTCGCTTCGGTTGCCGTGGTTGTGCGCCCAGTCGCTGTTGGGAGCGACTGTTCCGTAGTTGGAATGGTGAAGAAAAGCACTTCCACCGGGGCGCAAGACGCGCACAATCTCATGCAGATAGGCCTTGACCACAGACGAATCGAAATGAACCATGGAATCAAAGGAATACACCAGAGTCTGGGATTCGGAGTCGATCATGGCCAGGGAATCACCGTCGGTCACGAAGTACCGGAACTGGCATCCGTCGACACGCTCACCAAAACGCTTCCGGCAGGCCTCGATGCAATTGGGATTCACATCGACCAGGGTGATGCATGAGGCTAGACGACGAAGAAACTCTGTGTTTCGGCCATGGCCCGGCGCCAGCTCAAGCACATGCTGGAAGTCGAGGTTCTGGATGATGGGCCAGATCATCCCATCCCACTGTTTCTGCATGAAGGGCTCGGCATCCCTGTAATAGTTCCCTTCAGCATGGGCATCCCGGCACTGGGCAATCGTCTTGAGACGAATCATCTCCGCCACAACATCGGCACAGACCAATGCCGCCGACTCAGCCTCCAGTCGCTTGTAGGCAGCTTCAAGATCAGCACCCATACGACTTTCCAGTT
Organism: Cyanobium sp. Cruz CV13-4-11; assembly: GCF_024346055.1. GTDB lineage: Bacteria > Cyanobacteriota > Cyanobacteriia > PCC-6307 > Cyanobiaceae > Cyanobium. Next base: position 36,495 of record NZ_JAGQCH010000020.1, on the reverse strand, counting down.
CATCCTTGAAACCAAGGATGATTCCCGTTCGTGTCAGGTCATGGGATCGAATCTGATCACGGACGGCCTCCGGCATCCCGGGCGCGCTCAGACCAATCAGATCCAACCAGAGCACCAGGCTGCGAGGATGATCCCTGAGGCGGCGAATAGCCTGCTTCTCCGTCGTCGATGGCGGGCTGGTGATCTGGCTACGGACCCTTGAGAGCTTTCTCCTGATTCTGCCGAGAAGGGAGCGCATCCTGTCATCTCCAGATCCAAGCCTGATTGTCCCACGAAGCCACCCCGATCACCAGTGGCATCGTTCACTCCAGATTCCAGTTGAGTTGTGGTCTTACCGCCCCGGGCACCTGATGGACATAACCATGCCGCGCCTCATCGTGGAGATCCTCAATCACCTGAAAGCAGAAGCTGTCCTGAACGTGGAAGTGAACGCACTGGGGCGCCATCGAGGTGGCCGCAAAGTTCACGGAGTAGGTCCCTTCATTGAACAACCCAGCAGGCACCCAGACCGTCGCCACATGACGACCGGTGGACACCGGAGACGGCTGGCGCGGACCCATGATGAAGGCACATTGCCCTCCAATGAAGAAATGGAAGTTTGGAATCACTGGCGAGGCAAGAACTTCAAGGACCTCATAAGTCATTTCCAGGCACAATTCATGGTCGATGGAGGCATAGCTAGGGCTTTCCCCCGCCCGATCGACCAGCCGGGCCCCGAGCATGCAACAGGAGGAATCCCCCGGAGGCTCCTCCGTGAGATCGAGCAGCGAGCCGGCCGTCTCCTCGCTGCTGGCGAGATAGGAGGCCGTGACGGATTCCGTGGGGCCGATCTGCGTGACCCTGCCATTCTCCAGCAGCATGCATGAATCGCAGAGGCTGTTGACCGTGCTGAGACTGTGGCTGACAAAAAGAATCGTTCGACCCTGCCCGGTGACATCCTTCATCTTGCCGAGGCATTTTTATTGAAACTGAAGATCGCCCACCGCCAGCACTTCATCGATGATCAGGATGTCCGGCTCCAGGTGGGCGGCGACGGCAAACGCCAATCGGACGAACATGCCGCTGGAATAGCGCTTCACCGGGGTGTCGATGAAACGGTGCACTTCGGCAAAATCAACGATCGCATCGAAGACCCGATCGATCTGCCGGCGTCGCATTCCCAGCAGCGTGCCATTGAGGTAGATGTTCTCGCGGCCGCTGAGCTCGGGGTGAAAACCGGTACCCATCTCCAGCAGCGACCCCACCCGGCCGCGAATCTCGGCCATACCGGTGGTGGGCTCCGTGATCCGGGACAGGATCTTCAACAGGATACTCTTGCCCGCCCCATTCCGGCCGATCACCCCAAACACCTTGCCGCGGGGAACCTTGAAATCAATGTCCCGCAGGGCCCAGAAGATCAATCCTATAGGACTTACCCAGGGAACGAACCGTGACAGCAATCTCTGATGTGGAAGTCATACGATATCCGCAAAGCCCCTTTCAATCTTCTGGAACACGGCCATGCCGATCACCAGGGAGGCGACCAGCCCAGACACCATGCTGGCCATCATGGTGAAGGTGATAGGGACACCACCAAGCACTGACCAGCGGAATCCCTCAATCAACCCCACCGTTGGGTTGAGGGAATACAAGAACTGCCATCGCTCAGGACTCAAGGAAGACGAGTAGACAATCGGAGTCAGATAATTCCAGGCCTGCAGAACAAAGGGCACTGCATAGCCGAAGTCGCGATGATAAACAGTGAGCGAGGCCACGATCAGCGTCAGGCCCAGGCCCATCAGGAACGCCGCCTGCAAAAAGAACGGCGCGGCCAGCAGATGCCAACCCAGACCGCTCCAAGACTCGTCTGCTTGTAGCGCAGCTTGATGTCGCGAAGCGACAGGTAATACAGGAGGTCGCGATATTCAACGATCTCCTTCCACTCAAAGAGAGAAAAGCGACGCCTGGGCTGAATGCGAGTGACGCTCATACGGCGGGACTGGGGTGCTCCGGGCAGGCTGTCACGCCGTCACCCTGTCGACCTCAGACCACCAGCAGGCTCATGCCCCAGTTCACCAGCACCAGAGCCACCCAGGCGGCACCGCCGATCAGGATCAGGCGGTTGGAGCGGCCGCTGTCCTCGGTGCTCGCGTAGAGCACCGGCACCGCCACGATCAGGGCGAAGGACATCACCACCAGGGCCAGAACGGTGAGGGTGTTGAGGATCTGCATGGGGCAGGAAGGCGCGAGGCCGGATCAGGCAGCGTGGGGGATCCTGCCATGCAGAGCGGGGCCCTGGCCGCCGCTGGAGCCATCCTTCACACGTTGTCGGGCGCAAACAGATCGCCGGCGGCCGCCAGAGCCCCCAGGCCGGGGGCGGCGGCGTCCTTGGGAGCCAGCAGGGGCTGGTGCGGCGCAGGCAGCTCCCCCAGGGGCCAGTCGATGCCGATCGCCGGGTCGTTCCAGGCCAGGGAGCGCTCGCACTCCCGGCTCCAGTAGCCGGCGGTCTTGTACTGCACCTCGGCCACCGGGCTGAGGGTCAGGAAGCCATGGGCGAAGCCCACCGGCACCCACAGTTGGCGCTGGTTCTCGGCGCTGAGCCGCTCGCCCACCCACTGGCCCAGGGTGGGGGAGTCCTGGCGCAGGTCGACGGCCACATCAAACACCTCCCCGACCGTGCAGCGCACGAGCTTGCCCTGGGGGTGGGGGTCCCGCTGGAAATGCAGGCCCCGCAGCACCCCCTGCACAGAGCGGGAGTGGTTGTCCTGCACGAACGCGGGGGCGTCCGCGTCCTCCTTGCCGAGGGCATCGGCGAAGCGGCGCCGGTTCCAGCTCTCGCTGAACCAGCCCCGCTCATCGGCATACACCGCCGGGGTGAGCAGCAGGGGGCCGTCGATGGCCAGGAACTGCACGTTCATCGTTGGGGCTCCAGGGCCAGGTGGTCGCTGGCGGCCTCCTGCAGCAGGCGCAGCAGGTAGTCGCCGTAGCCGGATTTCTTCAGGGGCAGGGCCAGCCGTTCCAGCTGGAGGTGGTCGATCCAGCCCAGACGCCAGGCCACCTCCTCGGGGCAGCCCACCTTGAGGCCCTGGCGCTTCTCCAGGGTGCGGATGTAGCTGGCGGCCTCGTGCAGGGAGTCGGGGGTGCCGGTGTCCAGCCAGGCCATGCCGCGGCCCATCAGCTCCACCCGCAGCAGGCCCTCATCGAGGTAGAGCTGGTTGAGGTCGGTGATCTCCAGTTCGCCCCGCGGCGAGGGACGCACCTGGTGGGCCCGCTCCACCACCGTGTGGTCGTAGAAGTACAGACCCGTCACGGCGTAGCGGCTGCGGGGCTCGGAGGGCTTCTCGTCGATGCTCAGCACCCGGCCGTCAGCGCTGAACTCCACCACCCCGTAGCGCTCCGGGTCGCTCACCGGATAGGCAAACACGGTGGCCCCCGGCTCCTCGCCATTGGCCCCCTGCAGCTGGGGGATCAGGTCGTGGCCGTGGAACAGATTGTCGCCCAGCACCAGGGCCGCCGGGGCGCCGTCAAGGAAATCGGCACCGATCAGGAACGCCTGGGCCAGCCCGTCGGGGCTGGGCTGCACCGCGTAGCGGATCTCCATGCCCCAGGCCGAGCCGTCCCCCAGCAAGCGTTCGAAGGCGGGTTGGTCGGTGGGGGTGGTGATCACCAGCACCTCGCGGATGCCCGCCAACATCAGCGTGCTGAGCGGGTAGTAGATCATCGGCTTGTCGTACACCGGCACCAGCTGCTTGCTGACGGCAGCGGTGAGAGGCGCCAGGCGCGTGCCACTGCCCCCCGCCAGAATGAGTCCCTTGCGGTTCATGGCTGTTGCTTGGGCAGGGCCGCCATCAGGCTGCCCATCTCCAGGGCCTGGAGGCCGTAGCTCCAGCCCAGGTTGCTCTTGATGCCGGCCCGCTCCAGGGCCTGCTGCAGGGTGTCGGTGGTGAGCACCCCGAAGATCACCGGAACGCCGGTGTCGCGGGCCACGGCGGCCACACCCTTGCTCACCTCGGCCACCACCACGTCGAAGTGGGGCGTGTCGCCCCGGATCACCGCCCCCAGGGTGATGACCACCTGGTAGCGGCCGCTGGCGGCCAGCCGCTGGGCCACCAGGGGGATCTCGAAGCTGCCCGGCACCCAGGCCACGTCGAGCTGGCTGCTCCCGGGGCCCACATCAATGCCGTGGCGGCAGAGGGAATCGAGGCAGCCGCTCAGCAGCTTGCCGGTCACCAGATCGTTGAAGCGGGCGATCACCAGGCCGATCCGCAGATCGGCGACATCGGTGAAACGACCTTCGAAAACCGTCAAGGGATCAGACCACGAAGAAACTCACAACCCAGTTGAGCAGCATCCGGGCCTCCTACGCCAGCGTCGTGAGGATCTCCCTGGCAGGGCCCCTACGATCGAAGCGCTCCAGGCGGCGGGCCCATGGCCAGGGAAGTGCAGCAGCAGCTCCCGCTCACGGACGACGCCAGCCTGCAGGGCGACCTATTCGGGGGTGAGGTGGCGCCGGCGCCCGAGCCCGACGGCGAGGGCGGCCTGGACGACCAGACCCTGCTGGCCGATGCCAGCGCCCGGCCCCGGGCCCGGCGGCGGCCCTCCGTGCCGAAACCGGCCGAGCCCGAGCCCGAGCGCGGCGGCCAGACCCCTGAGCCCGACGACGACCTGCCCCGCTGGCACCACCATTCCCTGGTGGAGCCGGCGGCGCTCACGCCGGTGCTACGGCACTACGTGGAGCTCAAGGCGGCCCATCCCGACCGGGTGCTGCTTTACCGCCTCGGCGACTTCTACGAGTTCTTCTTCGAGGACGCGATCCTGCTCTCGCGCCTGCTGGAGCTCACCCTCACCGGCAAGGACGCCGGCAAGGCCCTGGGCCGGGTGCCGATGGCGGGCATCCCCCACCACGCCGCCGAGCGCTACTGCGCCGACCTGGTGCGCCGCGGCCTCAGCGTGGCCCTCTGCGACCAGCTGGAGGCCACCCCCGCCAAGGGGGCCCTGCTGCGCCGCGGCATCACCCGGGTGCTCACCCCCGGCACGGTGCTGGAGGAGGGCATGCTGGCGGCCCGGCGCAACAACTGGCTCTGCGCCGTGGTGCTCGACGGGGACGGCAGCCACGCCGGTCGCTGGGGTCTGGCCGTCGCCGACGTCAGCACCGGCGAGTTCCGGGTGACCGAGCGCACGGGCAGCGGCAGCCTGCACCAGGAGCTGCTGCAGCTGGAGCCCGCCGAGGTGGTGTGGCCTGGCCCGGCGGAGGCGCCTGCCTGGTGCCCCGAGGGTCTGCGGCTCACCCCCCTGGCCCGCACCCCCTTCGACGCCACCGAAGCCGCCGCCCTGCTGCGCCGCCGCTTCCGCCTGGCCAGCCTCGATGGCCTGGGGCTGGGGGAGGCGCCCCTGGCGCTGCGGGCCGCCGGGGGCCTGCTGGCCTACCTGGACACGACCCAGGCCGAACCCGCGGCCATCCCGCTGGAGATGCCGCGGCTCTGGCAGGCCGGCGACCAGCTGGTGCTCGACGCCCAGACCCGCCGCAACCTGGAGCTCACCCGCACCCAGCTGGGCGGCGCCCTGCAGGGCTCCCTGCTCTGGGCCCTCGACCGCACCGCCACCGCCATGGGCGGTCGCTGTCTGCGGCGCTGGATCGAGGCCCCCCTGGTGGACCGGGCCGCGATCCTGGAGCGGCAGGAGGCGGTGAGCGAGCTGGTGGAGCAGCGGCCCCTGCGGCTGGGACTGCGCCGGCTGCTGCGGCCCATGGGGGATCTGGAGCGGCTGGCGGGGCGGGCCGGCGCCGGCAGCGCCTCCGCCCGCGACCTGGTGTCCCTGGCCGACGGCCTCGAGCGGCTGCCGCGCCTGGCGGCCCTGGTGGCCCCCTGCCGCAGCGGCCCCCTGGCGGCCCTGAAGGGTCCCTGGCCCGAGCTGGCCGGCCTGGCCGAGGAGGTGCGCCACCACCTGGTCAACACGCCGCCCCTATCGCTGAGTGAAGGCGGGCTGCTCCATGACGGGGTCGATCCGGTGCTCGACGGCCTGCGCAACCAGCTCGACGACCAGGAGGCCTGGCTTTCGCGGCAGGAGGCGATCGAACGGCGGGCCAGCGGCAACCCCAACCTGCGCCTGCAGTACCACCGCACCTTCGGCTACTTCCTGGCCGTGAGCCGTGCCCGGGCCGCCGCCGTTCCGGACCACTGGATCCGCCGCCAGACCCTGGCCAACGAGGAGCGCTTCGTCACCCCGGAGCTCAAGGGCCGCGAAGGCCGGATCCTGCAGCTGCGGGCCCGGGCCTGCCAGCGGGAATACGACCTCTTCTGCGACCTGCGCCGCCGGGTGGGGGAGGCGGCCGGCCCCGTGCGGGCGGCCGCGCGGCGGGTGGCGGAACTCGATGCCCTGGCCTCCCTGGCGGAGGTGGCGGCCACCGGCGGCTACTGCCGGCCCGAACTCAGCGAGGGCCGCGAGCTGGTGATCGAGGCGGGGCGCCATCCGGTGGTGGAGCAGCTACTGGTCGATGCGTCCTTCACCGCCAACGACCTGCAGCTGGGCGCCCCGGCGCCGGACCTGATCGTGCTCACGGGCCCCAATGCCAGCGGCAAGAGCTGCTATCTGCGCCAGAGCGGCCTGCTGCAGCTGATGGCCCAGATCGGTAGCTGGATCCCGGCCCGCTCCGCCCGGCTCGGCATCGCCGATCGCATCTTCACCCGGGTGGGCGCGGTGGACGACCTGGCCAGCGGCCAGTCCACCTTCATGGTGGAGATGGCCGAGACCGCCAACATCCTTCACCACGCCAGCCCCCGCTCCCTGGTGCTGCTCGACGAGATCGGCCGCGGCACGGCCACCTTCGACGGCCTCTCGATCGCCTGGGCCGTGGCCGAGCACCTGGCCGAGGGCATCGGGGCCCGCACGATCTTCGCCACCCATTACCACGAGCTCAACGAGCTCGCCGAGCTGCTGCCCAACGTCGGCAACGCCCAGGTGCTGGTGGAGGAGACCGGCAACGACCTGGTCTTCCTGCACCGGGTCTGCCGGGGGGGCGCCAGTCGCAGCTACGGCATCGAGGCGGCCCGGCTGGCGGGCGTCCCCGCCTCGGTGGTGCTGCGGGCCCGCCAGGTGCTGGGCCGCATCGAAGCCAACAGCCATGTGGCGGTGGGTCTTCAGGCGGGATCGAGAGCCGCCTGATCCTGGGCCGCCTGATCCAGCCAGGCCCGGCGCAGCAGGGCATTGGCGGCGGCACCCACCAGGCCGGCGCCGCCCTTGCTGCCCTCCAGGCGGATCTGGGGGAGGGCGCTGGCGGCCAGGTGGCGCTTGCTCTCGGCCACCCCCACGAACCCCACCGGCATGCCGATCACCAGGGCCGGGGCGGCGATGGTTCCGGCCTCGACCAGCTCCAGCAGCCGCTCCAGGGCCGTGGGGGCGCTGCCCACCAGCACCACCGCCCGCGGGTGCTCCAGCAGGGCCCGCTCCATGCCCGCCGCCGCCCGGGTGCCGCCGGCGGGGGCGACGGCGGGGGCCCAGGCCAGCACCGAATGGACCGGATTGGCGAAGGTGCGCCGGGCCATGGGCGCCACGGCCGCCGCGGCCATCGCCGTGTCGGTGAGGATCGGCGCGCCGGCCGCCAGGGCGTTGAGGCCGGCGGCGCAGGCCCCCGGCCCGAGGCGCAGATCCGGCGCCAGGCCCAGGTCGCCGCTGCTGTGCACCAGGCGCTCCAGCAGCTCCTGCTCCACCCCCTGCAGACCCGTCGAACCCAGCCAGAGGCGGATGCGCCGCACGCTCTCCTGGAAGATCGGGTGATCGAGGGAAGCCTCGAGGCTGTTGCTCGCCTGGCGCGGCATGGGGGCACCGGGACGGGAAGGGGCGAGGTTAGGGGAGGCGCCGGCCTTGCCCCTGGCGGGGTGCGCTCGCAAGCAAAATCAAAATCTGTACATTGTGTACAGATTCCGTTTTCGCCCGACACACCATGGACACCCTCGGCGTCCTGGAGGCCAGGAAGCGCTTCGCCGAGCTGCTTGATCGGGCCCATGGGGGCGAAGAGACCCTGATCGCGCGTCACGGCCACCCGGTGGCGGCCCTGGTCCCGCTCTGGCGCCGCCACCGTCCCCAGCGCCAGGCCCTGATCGCCCTCAAGGGCAGCGGCCGCGTCTGCTGGCCCGACCCGCTCCAGCCGAGCCAACCCGGGCCGATCCAGCCCCTGGATAGCGCCGCCCACCTGACCCTCGGCTCGGCTGTGGCCGTCGACGCCACGGTGCTGATTCCCTACCTGCGCGGCGACGCCTCCAGCCGCCACTCGGAGCCCCTGATCGCCGCGATCGCGGCCGGGCGCTGGCGCGGCGTGCTCAGCATGGCCACCTTGATGACGCTGATGGAAGGGCCCCTGCGCCTGGGGGACGACGCCCTGGCGGCCCGCTACGAAGCGGTGTTCAGCGACCCGACGGCCTGGACCCTGGTGAGTCTCACGCCCCAGGTCGCCTTGGCGGCGGCGCGCCTGCAGCGCGAGATGGCTCCCGAGGTCGCCCTGGAGCTGGCCTCGGCCCTGCAGGGGGGCGCCACGGCGATGATCAGCCGGGACCCCCGCCTGCTCACCGCCCTGCCCCTGCCGGCGCCACCCCTGCCCTGATGCCGATTCACCTCTACTGGGGCGACGATGAAGCCGCCCGCCAGCGGGCCCTGGCGGCCCAGATCGAGGCCCTGGTGGATCCGGCCTGGGCCACGATCAACCTCAGCCGCCTCGACGGGGCCGATTCCGGCCAGGCGGCCCAAGCCCTGGAGGAGGCCCGCACGCCCCCCTTCGGTGCCGGGGCCCGGGTGGTGGTGCTGCAGCGCAGTCCCTTCTGCCAGGCCCATCCAGCGGAGCTGGCCGCCCAGCTGGAGGCCGCCCTCGAGCTGATCCCCGCCGATGGCCACCTGTTCCTGGTCAGTGAGGGCAAGCCTGACGCCCGGCTGCGCACCACCAAGCGGCTGCGGGCCGTCGCGGAGGAGCGGTCCTTCACCCTGCCGCCGATCTGGGACGGGGCCGGCCAGATCGAACGGGTGGAGAGCGCCGCCCGGGAACGGGGGCTGGCCCTGGCACCGGAGGCGGCCGAAGCCCTGGCTGAAGCAATCGGCAGCGACGGCCTGCGGCTCGCCAGCGAGCTGGAGAAGCTGGCGCTCCACGCCGGCAGTGCCGCGGGCCCCATCACGGCCGAGGCGGTGGCCGCCCTGATCGGTGGCCAGGTCACCAGCAGCCTGGCCGTGGGGGATGCCCTGCTGGCCCAGCACCCGGCCGAAGCGATCGCCCTGGTGGAGGCCCTGCTGGAGGCCAACGAACCCGCCCTGCGCATCGTGGCGGCCCTGGCCAGCCAGATCCGGGGTTGGCTCTGGGTGTGCCTGCTGGAGCGCAGCGGCGAACAGGACGTGGCCGTGATCGCCAAGGCCGCGGGGATCGGCAATCCCAAGCGGATCTACGTGATGCGCAAACAGATCCGCGGCCGCACCCCCGAGCAGCTGCTGGCCCTGCTGCGCCGCCTGCTCGACGTGGAGGCCGCCCTCAAGCGCGGCGCCGACCCTGGCGACGCCTTCCGGGACGGCTTCCTGCTGGCCGCCGCCCAGGGCTGGCACGACCAGCCCGGGAGCGCCCCGCGTCGATAATCGGGCCGGAAGCGCCGGCGACGAGCCCATGGGCCTGCTGATACAGAAGTTCGGGGGGACGTCGGTGGCCGACACCGAGCGGATCCAGGCGGTGGCGCGCCGCATCGCCGCCAGCCGCGAGGAGGGTCACGAACTGGTGATCGTGGTGTCGGCCATGGGGCACACCACCGACCAGCTGACCGGCATGGCCGCCAGCCTCTGCAGCGACCCGCCGCGGCGGGAGATGGACATGCTGCTGGCCACGGGCGAGCAGGTGTCGATCGCCCTGCTGTCGATGGCCCTGCATGCGGAAGGCGTCCCCGCCGTCTCGATGACCGGCACCCAGGCGGGCATCATCACCGAATCGGCCCACGGCCGGGCCCGCATCCTGGAGGTGCGCACCGAACGGCTGCGCCGCCTGCTGGAGGACGGCCACGTGGTGGTGGTGGCCGGCTTCCAGGGCACCAGCAGCGGCCATGCCGGCACCCCGGAGATCACCACCCTGGGGCGGGGCGGCTCCGACACCTCAGCGGTGGCGCTGGCGGCCGCCCTCGGCGCCGACGGCTGCGAGATCTACACCGATGTGCCCGGGGTGCTGACCACCGATCCCCGCAAGGTGAGCGACGCCCAGCTGATGGCCAGCGTCAGCTGCGACGAAATGCTGGAGCTGGCGAGCCTCGGGGCCGCGGTGCTCCACCCCCGGGCCGTGGAGATCGCCCGCAACTACGGCGTGCCCCTGACGGTGCGCTCCAGCTGGAGCCAGGCCCCCGGCACCCGGCTCACCAGCGGTCCGGCCCGCCCGATCGGCAGTGAGGGGCTGGAGCTGGGCCGGCCCGTGGACGGCGCCGAACTGGAGGCCGACCAGGCCGTGCTGGCCCTGTCCCACGTGCCTGACAGGCCGGGCGTGGCCGCCACCCTGTTTGAGGCCCTCGGCGCCGCCGGGCTGAACGTGGACCTGATCGTGCAGGCGATCCACGAGGGGGCAAGCAACGACATCGCCTTCACCCTGGCGGCCTCGGAAATGGAAGCGGCCCGCCGCGTGTGCCAGGAGGTGCTGGCGGCCATGGGGGCCGATGGGGCCCAGCTCTCGGCCGAAGCGGGCATGGCCAAGCTGAGCATCGCCGGCGCCGGCATCCTGGGCCGCCCCGGCGTGGCGGCCCGCCTGTTCGACACCATGGCCCGCCTCGGCATCAACCTGCGCCTGATCGCCACCAGCGAGGTGAAGGTGAGCTGCGTGGTGGATGGCCAGCTGGGGGCCCGGGCGCTGCGGGCCGCCGGGGAAGCGTTCGAGCTGGCCGACCAGCAGCTGCGCCACGATCCGCCCCCTTGCCACCTGGGCGATCCGGCGGTGCGGGGGGTGGCCCTCGACCGCGACCAGGTGCAGGTGTCGGTGCGACGGGTGCCCGATCGGCCGGGGGCCGCCGCGGCCATCTGCCGGGCCCTGGCCGATGCCGGCATCAGCCTGGACGCGATCGTGCAGTCGGAGCGCACCCACGGCGGCCCGGAGGACCGGCGGCGGGACATGAGCTTCACCCTGCGCCGCGACGACCGGCCGGGGGCCGAACGGACCCTGGCCCCGATCCTGCGCCAGTGGGACGGTGCCTGCTTCGAGGAGGGCCCGGCCATCGCCAGGGTCAGCGCCGTGGGCGCCGGGATGGCCTGCACCGCCGGCACGGCGGCACGGATGTTCCGTTCCCTGGCCGATGCGGGCATCAACATCTCCCTGATCGCCACCAGCGAGATCCGCACCAGCTGCGTGGTGGCGGAGGCCGATGGCGTGCGGGCCCTGCAGGCGGTGCACCAGGCCTTCGGCCTCGGCGGGGCAAAACGGCACGCTGCCCAGGGGACAGAAGCTCCCTAGGCTTGGGGCTGCGCCAGGAACGGGGCATGTTGGTCCGGTTCTGGGGAACCCGCGGGTCGATCGCCAAGCCCGGCCCGGACACCCTCCGCTTCGGCGGCAATACCTCCTGTGTGGAGGTCCGCTCCGGCGCCGGCACCCTGCTGGTGATCGACTGCGGCACCGGCGCCCACGGCCTGGGGCAGGCCCTGATGCAGGAGCGTCCCGACGGCATGGAGGGGTCGCTGCTGATCAGCCACACCCACTGGGACCACATCCAGGGCTTTCCCTTCTTCGCCCCCTTCTTCTCCCCCGGCCACGCCTGGGACGTCTACGGACCCAGCGGCCTCTCGGGCAGCCTGCGCAGCGTGCTCTCCGGCCAGATGCAGCACGCCTACTTCCCGGTCACCCTCGACCAGTTCGCCGCCTCGATCCGCTACCACGATCTGGGCGTCGGCACCTTCCGCATCGGCGAGGTGACGGTGACGACCCACCACCTCAACCATCCCGCCCTCACCCTGGCCTACCGGCTGCAGGCGGACGGGGCCACGGTCATTTACTGCTGCGACCACGAACCCCACGCGCCCGAACTGGCCAGCGGCATCGGTCCGCTCTCCGGCCAGGACCTGCACTACGCCGAGTTCATCGAGGGGGCCGACCTGGTGATCCACGACGCCCAGTACACGGCCCTGGAGTTCCCCGCCAAGCTCGGCTGGGGCCACAGCTCGGTGGAGTACGCCGTGCGCCTCTGCGAGGAGGCCGGGGTGGCCCGGCTGGTGCTCACCCACCACGATCCCCTGCGCAACGATGCAGCCATCGATCTGATCCTGGCCCGGGTGCGCGCCGATCTGGCCGACCGGGGCTCCCCCCTGGAGGTGATGGCGGCTTCGGAGGGGCTGGTGCTGCGCACCACCCCCCGCACCCCGGACGCCACAGCCGGCGCCCCTTCAGCTGAAGCGGGGGCCGAGTCCAGCCCCGGAGCACACAGCGGCGATCCCGGCGGTCCTCCGGCCCTGGTCTGGGTGACGGACAGGGATCTGGAGGCGGCCCTCACCACCGCCCTGCGCCTCGAGGGCCTGCCCTTCCAAGTGGCCAGCGGCGAAGCCGACCTGAAGCAGCGTCTCGAGCGCGACGGGGCGTCCCTGCTGCTGCTGGAGCAGGCGCTCCCCGTCCGCGATGGCCCCGGGCTGGTCCGCAGGCTTCAGGAGTCCCCGGCCACGGCGATGGCCGAGATCCCCGTCGTGATGCTGGCGGCCATCCAGGAGCAGGCCCGCTACGACGATCCCCTGGTCAGCGAGTGGCTGGTGCTGCCCGTCTCCGAGAGCTTCCTGCGGGCCAGGATCCGGGCCTGGAGCCTGCGCACCCCCTGCCGCTGGCAGCGGGCCCGGCCCCCGCAGGACGAAGAACGGCGCCTGCGGCGGCTGGCGGAGCTGGGCCTGCTGGACACGGAGCGGGAGGAGCGCTTCGACCGGCTCACCCGGATCGCCGCGGCCGCCTTCGATGTGCCGATCGCCCTGATCAGCCTGATCGATGCCGAGCGGCAGTGGTTCAAGTCCTGCCATGGCCTGGCCACCTGCCAGACCTCCCGCGACCTGGCCTTCTGCACCCATGCGGTCCTCCAGCGCTCGGACCTGCTGGTGGCGGACACCTGGCTCGACGAGCGCTTCGCCGAGAATCCGCTGGTGCTCGGTGAGCCCCGGATCCGCTTCTACGCCGGCTCGCCCCTGATCCTCGCGGACGGCACCTGCCTGGGCACGCTGTGCCTGATCGACACCCGCCCGCGTCAGCTCAGCGGCACCGAGCTCTCCCTGCTCCACGACCTGCGCGACCTGGTGCTGCTGGAGATCTCCCCTCAACCATGAAGTAGAAAGGGCGGCATTGTTGAATCATTCCCATGGCCCGGCGCGCCACCGCCTCCTTTCTGAGCGACTTCAAGGATTTCATCAACAAGGGCAACGTGGTCGATCTGGCGGTGGCCGTGGTGATCGGCGGTGCCTTCGGCAAGGTGGTCGATGCCATCGTCAGTCTGGTGATGACGAGCTTGCTGGAGCCGGCCCTGAAGGCGGCGCAGGTGAATTCGATCAGTGCCTGGCCTGCCGGGGCGGTGATCGTGGCCCTGATCAACTTCCTGGTGATCGCCTTCGTGGTGTTCCTGATCGTGCGGGCCATCGAGGCGATGAAACGCCAGGAGGAGATCAAGGCCGCCGATGCCGGGCCCGACCCCCAGGCCGAGCTGGCGGCCGCCGCCAACCGCCTGGCCGAAGCCCTGGAACGGCGGGCGCTCTAGGCCGCGGGGCGTCCCACCAGCTTCTGGCGCAGGTTCTTGATCCGGTCGCGCAGGTTGGCGGCCTCCTCGAACTCCAGGCTCTTCGCCGCCACCTTCATCTTCTCCTCCAGCTGCCTGATCAGTTCGGGCAACGCATCGAGGGAGACCGCGTTGTGCTCGGCCTGGTCGGCCGCCTCTTCCAGCTGGTCGTCACTGAGTCGGCGTGAGAGCTCGAGGAAGGTGAGGATCGAGTTGCCCGCCCGCTTGCCGGCGGGGGTGGGCGTGATTCCGTGGCGCTCGTTGTAGGCGTGCTGAATCACCCGGCGCCGCTCCGTCTCGGAGATCGCCTTGGCCATCGAGTCGGTGAGGTTGTCGGCATAGAGGAGGGCCACCCCATCGATGTGGCGCGCCGCCCGGCCGATCGTCTGGATGAGGGAGCGTTCCGCCCGCAGGAAGCCCTCCTTGTCAGCGTCGAGGATCGCCACCAGGGACACCTCGGGCAGGTCGAGACCCTCCCGCAGCAGGTTGACGCCCACGAGCACGTCGTAGGCGCCGTTGCGCAGATCCTGGATGATCTCGATCCGCTCGATCGAATGGATCTCCGAGTGCAGATAGCGCACCCGCACCCCGTTCTCGGCCAGGTAATCGGTGAGGTCCTCCGCCATGCGCTTGGTGAGGGTGGTGACCAGCACCCGCTCCTGGCGATCGGCCCGCACCCGGATCTCGCCGAGCAGATCATCGATCTGGCCCTCGGAGGGGCGCACCTCCACGATCGGGTCGAGAACGCCGGTGGGGCGGATGACCTGCTGCACCACCTGGCCCTGGCTCTGGGCCAGCTCCCAGGCGCCGGGGGTGGCCGAGACGAAGATGGTCTGGCGGGCCTTGGTCCAGAACTCGTCCCCCTTGAGGGGCCGGTTGTCGGCCGCGCTGGGCAGCCGGAAGCCGTGCTCGATCAGCACCTGCTTGCGGCTCTGGTCGCCGTTGTACATGGCCTGCAGCTGGGAGCAGGTCACGTGGCTCTCATCCACCACCAGCAGCCAGTCGTCGGGGAAGTAATCGATCAGGCACTCGGGCGGGGTGCCGGCCTCCCGACCGGCCAGGTGCCGGGCGTAGTTCTCGACCCCGTTGCAGTAGCCCACCTGCTCCAGCATCTCCAGGTCGTAGGTGGTGCGCTGCTCCAGGCGCTGGGCCTCCAGCAGCCGACCCTGGCCGTTGAGCACATCCAGGCGTTCGCGCAGTTCGGCCCGGATCGCCTGGATCGCCCCCTGCAGCCGCTCCTTGGGCGTCACGAAGTGCTTGGCCGGGTAGATGTTGATGGTCTCCAGGCTCTGGAGGATTTCGCCGGTGGTGGGATCCACGTAGCGGATCGCCTCCACCTCATCGCCGAACAGCTCGATCCGCACCAGCCGGTCTTCGTAGGCGGGTCCGATCTCGAGCACATCGCCCCGCACCCGGAAGCGACCGCGGCTGATCTCGATGTCGTTGCGGGAGTACTGGTTGTTGACCAGATCCCGCAGGGAGCCGCGCAGATCCAACTTGTCGCCCACCTCGAACTTGACGGCGGCCTTGAGGTATTCCGAAGGGATGCCCAGGCCGTAGATGCAGCTGATCGAGGCCACGACGATCACATCGCGGCGCTCGAACAGCGACCGGGTGGCCGAGTGCCGCAACATGTCGATCTCCTCGTTGATCGAGGCGGTCTTGGCGATGTAGGTGTCCGAGACGGGAACGTAGGCCTCGGGCTGGTAGTAGTCGTAATAGGAGATGAAGTATTCGACGGCATTGTGGGGGAAAAATTCCCGCAGCTCGTTGCAGAGCTGGGCCGCCAGCGTCTTGTTGTGGGCCAGCACCAGGGTGGGACGCCCCGTGCGGGCGATCACGTTGGCGATCGAGAAGGTCTTGCCGGTGCCGGTGGCCCCCAGCAGGGTCTGGAAGCGTTCCCCGTCGTCAACGCCCTTCACCATCGCTTCGATGGCGGTGGGTTGGTCACCCTTGGGCACGTAGGGGGCGTGAAGCTGAAATGGCATCAGGCCATTCTGGCGTTCACCCCCGGGGAACGGCTCGGCGGGGAAAACCGATCAGCCCAGGCCGGTGGTGGCCGCCATCGCCCGGGTGAAGGGAATCTCCAGGCCGAGAAAGCGCAGCACGACTGTGCTCAGAACGCTGTAGACCAAGGCCCCGAGGATGGCGCTGACCAGACCGTTCTTGAGCTGGAAGCCCTTGATCAACCAGGCGGCCAGGCCGAACAGGATGATCGTGATCAGCCAGTTGAACAGGAACGACACCGGGCTGATGAGGCCCCCCAGGGAGGTGACAGCCCAGATCGGCCCAAGAATCAGCTTCAGCGGCCAGATCAGCAGCGTGCCCAGCAGACCGATGACGACGGCCGACAGGAGGGCGACCGGGAAGCTGGCCATCTCCACCCCCAGGGGCAACCAGGACACCAGGAGCAGAATGAGGGCCCGGATCGGCCATTGCAGAAGCCAGACAAGCGAGCCCATGGGAGGTAGAGCAGAAGCTCAACCAGATTACTGAAGCCGTTCGCCATGAACAACAACCGCCGCGGGCAACGCTTCCCGCAGGGCACGCACCACGGCCACCATGGCGAGTTCGTCATCGAGGCGGTTGACGGCGGAGCCGACCCCGACACCGGCGGCACCGGCGGCCAGGGCCATCGGCACCGTGACGGCAGACAGGCCGGAGGCACACAGCACCGGCACGGCCACCGCCCGGCTGATGGCATGGGCGGCCGCCAGGGTCGGGGCGGCCTTTTCGATCAGGCCCAGGGCGCCGGCGCTGAGGGGACGGGAGCTGGTTCCGCCCTCGGTCTGAATCAGATCTGCGCCCGCGGCCACCAGCTCCACCGCCAGCCGTTCCTGGCCGTCAAGGGGCATGGTGTGGGGCACGGTGACCGAGAGCACCGTTTCCGGCAGCAGCTCCCGGGTGCGGCGGGTGAGCCCCAGCACCTCCTCGGCACCGAAGACACGCCCCTGGGGATAGAAGCTGTCGTAGTTGCCGATCTCCACCATGGCCGCTCCGGCCGCCACGGCTGGGGGGAACAGGGCCGGATCCACCGCCGAGACGCAGATCGGCAGCTGCGGAGCCAGCGCCACGGCCAGGCGCACCAGGGTGGGGTCACAGGCCAGATCCACCAGGTCGGCGCCACCGGCGGCAGCGGCCCTGACCACCTGCTGCACACGGGCCGCGTCGAAGTTATCCAGTCCAGCGATGACCTTCAGCGCCCGCCCCTGGCGAATCGCCTGCTGCAGGGCGGTGGGCAGGCTGGAGAGACGGGACATCGGCGGACGAATGGAAGCGTGACGTGATTCTCCCACCCGACCCAAGTCAGCCGCGGCGGCCCTGGGGCAGCGACCAGACGCGCCTGCACCGCCACCTGCTGCGGCACCCCTGCCTGCTGCCGGCGGGGGCGTCCCTGCTGCTGGCCGTGTCCGGCGGGCAGGATTCGATGGCCCTGACCACCCTCCTGCACGACCTGCAACCTCTGCATGGCTGGCGTCTGCAGCTATGGCACGGAGACCACGGCTGGCGCCCCGACGCCGCACACCAGGCCTGGGAACTGCAGCAATGGGCCCGGAGCCAGGGACTGGCCCTGCAGCTCGATCAGGCCGATCCGGTGCCGCTCAGCGAAGCCGAGGCCCGGGACTGGCGCTACGGCCGCCTGGCCGAGGCGGCGCTCCGCTGGCACTGCACCCACGTGGTCACGGGCCACACCGCCAGCGACCGGGCCGAAACGGTGCTGCTCAACCTGGCCCGGGGCAGCCACCTGCGGGGCCTCTCCAGCCTGCGGGCCAGCCGCCCCCTGGGCCCGGAGGCCGGCGCCCTGCGGCTGGCCCGCCCCCTGCTGGTGTTTGACCGCGCCGACACCGGCCGCCTCTGCCGGGAACGCCATCTGCCGGTCTGGGAGGACAGCAGCAACGCCGACCTGCGCTTCGCCCGCAACCGACTGCGCGCCGAGGTGATGCCGGTGCTGGAGGCCCTCCACCCGGGAGCCAGCCGGCGGATCAGTGCCCAGGCGGAGCGGCTGGAGCAGCAGTTTGAAGCGGAAACGGAGCTGCTGGAGCTGGCCCTGGGGGCCCTGGAGGCCGAAGGGACACCCGGTGGGCTGCAGCGCGGTCGGCTGCTCAGCCTGGCCCCGGCCAGCCAGCGCCGGCTGCTGCAGCACTGGCTGCATCGCCACCTGGGCAGCGACCCGGGTGCGAAAAACCTCGACACCCTGGTGAGCCGGTTGGGCCGCGGGGGGGATCCAGGCCGTCTGGATCTGGCCAGAGGATGGCAACTGCACTGGGATCGCAGCACACTGTGGGTCCGAACTCCTGACGCGCTCCATGGCTGAGACCACCGCCAACGAAGCCGCCCAGCGCTACGCGGTGATCGAGCAGGCCTACTCAAAAGAACAATGGGCCACCGTGCTGCAGGACGGTGAGGAGCTGCTGCAGCAGCTCCAGGCATCGGACAACACCCAGGTCGTCGGGTTGCAGATGCGGCTGCAGCTGCTGCTGGGTCATACCCAGCTCTACGGCTACACAGAAAGGACCGCAGCCGTCGGCTACTACGCAGCCGTGGCGGCCCAGAGCAGCGAAGCCGCCCTCATCAGGATCGCCGAGCAGGGCTTGAAACAGTGCGCCATTGCAGAGACGCCCGCCGTGCAGGCCACGGAGGCAGCCGCGACAGCCCTGATCGCGCCCAGCTCCACCTCCCCCGCCCAGGCGGTGAGCGGCGCCGCGGCCCCATGGCTGAGCCAATCGCCGGCCACACCAGCCCCCAGCGGCGATCTGGAGACGGTGGTGCCCACCGGGGAGGTTCCGGCAGTGACACCGGCCGCCCCCTGGAGCGAGCCCTCGTTGATTCCGGACGTGGTTGAGGAGCCCGAACTGATCGAACTGCTCCAGGCCGATCCATCCCTTGCCGAGGACGTGGAGCTCGCCTGGCAGGAACCCATCAGTGCCACGGCGTCCCAGGACAAGGCCGATGAGGACCTGCTCCGAGGCCTGATGCTGGTCAGCATCGGCTGAGGCCCAGGCAACCCCGCAGCCGGGGCCCCGGGCGGGCCCCAGCCAGAGGGAGACCGGCGATCAGCCCGCCGAGGCGGCGGAGCGACGGCGGCGAACGCGACCGGTGGGTTCCGGCTCCTCAGGGGGGGCCTTGGTGACAACCGTTGCAGGTGCCGGGACCGGCGCCGCCATGGTGGCCGCCGGAGCCGCAGCGGCGGCGGCCGTCACCAGCTGGCGCTGGGGCACGGCGGCGGCCGCCTGACGGCCACCGCCATCCCTGCGTCCGCCGCGGGTCGCCGGACGGGTGTCGGGCTCGGCATCGGCCCGGCCCTTGTAGGCCGGGGTGCCGGCCGGAGCGGGCTGCACCAGGCAGATGATCAGCGGATCCACCTGCAGCTCGCGGCGCAGGCGGCGCTGCAGGCCCAGCTCCACCTCCCGTTGCACACCCACCCAGTCGACGTCCGGAGCCTTGCCACCGGTGTTACGGGCGAGCTGGTTCCAGCGATTCTCCAGCACCCAGGTGATTTCCCGTTCGGCCCAGACGGAGAGCTTGCGGGCATCGGCGGCGGTGACCACACCGCGCAGATTCACCCGTGGCGGTGCCGCCATCACGCCATCGGTGGTGATCACCGCCAGCAGGGTGATCACACCGTCCTCAGCCAGTTGCTGGCGTTCCTTGAGCACCCGAGCATCGACGATGCCGTTGCGCGAAGCATCCAGCAGCTCGATGCCGGCCTTGACAGGCTCGCCCTTGTTGATGGTGTCGGAGGTGAGTTCCACCACGTCGCCGTTGTCGATGATCAGGATGTGATCGGCCGGCACACCCATCGACTGCGCCGTCTTGGAATGGCAGACGAGCATGCGGTGCTCGCCATGCACGGGCACGAAGAATTTCGGCTTGGCCAGCGCCAGCATCAGCTTGTGGTCCTCCTGGCAACCGTGTCCGGAGACGTGGATGCCCTCGCCCTTGCCGTAGACCACCTTGGCGCCCATCATCATCAGTCGGTCGATGGTGTTCACCACCGAGATGGTGTTGCCGGGGATGGGGCTGGCAGAAAAAATGATCGTGTCGGTGGACTTGACCTGAACCTGGGGGTGCTCGCCGCGGGAGATGCGGCTGAGGGCCGCCAGCGGTTCGCCCTGGCTGCCGGTCATCAGGAGGAGGGTTTCGCGGTCGGGCAGGTCGCGGATCTGCTTGATGGGAACGAACAGATCATCAGGGGCACGCATGTAGCCGAGCTCCCGGGCCTTGGCGATCACGTTGAGCATCGAGCGGCCCAGCAGACCAACCTTGCGGCCATTCTTCATCGCCAGTTCGAGAATCATCGAAACCCGATGAATCGAACTGGCGAAGGTGGTGATGATCACCCGGCCTTCCGCCTGGCTGATGTGGCGATCCAGGTTCGGGAACACGGACCGTTCCGGTGGGGTGAAACCAGGGATCTCGGCGTTGGTGGAATCGCTGAACAGGCACAGCACACCCTGCTCGCCGTAATGGGCCAGGCGCTGGATGTCGAAGGTCTCGCCATCGACGGGGGTGTGGTCGAACTTGAAGTCGCCGGTGAAGACGATCACGCCAACGGGCGTGGTGATGGCCAGCGTGAAGCTGTCGGCCATCGAGTGGGTGTTACGGATGAATTCGACCTTGAAGTGCTGGCCGACGTGCACCACATCCCGCGGGCCAACCGTCTGGATCGTGGTGCGGTCCGTGACGCCCGCCTCCTCCATCTTCCCCTGCAACATCGACATCGCCAGCCGGGGGCCGTAGATGATCGGGATGTTGAAGTTCTTGAGGTGGTGGGGAATGCCGCCGATGTGATCTTCGTGGCCATGGGTGACCACCATGCCGCGGATGCGCTTCTGGTTCTCGCGCAGATAGCTGGTGTCGGGCATCACCACATTGACGCCGTGCATGCCGTCGCTGGGGAAGGCGAGGCCGGCATCGACGAGCATCAGCTCATCGCCGTATTCGAAGACGCAGGTGTTCTTGCCAATCTCGTGCAGGCCGCCCAGCGGAATGACGCGCAGGCCCTGATGCTTGGCTTTGGCGCCGTTGCCGGAGCGGACGATGGGATTGACGTTCTGACTGGACATGTAGTTAGGGACTCAGGGTGGCGATGGAAAGGAACGGGAAGCGGAAGCGGATGTGACTCTGGAAATCAGCCTTGGCGTCAGGTGGGACGCAGGGCGGCCAGGATCGAGGAAAGGCGCTGTCGCACGTCGGTATCGGCGGAAAGAAGGGGAAGTCGGGGGGCACCCACCGGCCAGCCGCTGATCTCAAGGGCGGCTTTGACGGGGATCGGATTGGTGGTGCAGAACAACGCCCGGCACAGGGGCAGCAGCTGCTGGTGCGCGTCCTGGGCTGCGGCGACATCGCCGCTCAGGTAGGCCAGGAGCATGGCCCGGATCTGGGGGCCCACCAGATGGCTGGCCACGCTCACCACACCCACGGCGCCCACCGCCAGCATCGGCAGGGTGAGGGCGTCATCGCCGCTGTAGATCGCCAGGCGGTCGCCGCAGAGCTCCCGCAGCCTGCTGACCTCTTCGGTGGTGCCGCTGGCGGCCTTGAAACCCACCACGTTGGTCTGATCCAGCAGGCGGGCTGTGGTGTCCGGTGCCAGGCTGCAACCGGTGCGGCCAGGAATGTTGTAAAGCATCAGGGGCAGCTCAGGAGCGGCCTGGGCCACGGCCCGGAAATGGGCTTCCAGGCCCTCCTGGGGAGGCTTGTTGTAGTAGGGCACCACCACCAGGGCGCCATCGGCGCCGAGGGCGGCCGCCTCAGCGGTGGCTTCCACCGCCTCGGCCGTGCAGTTGCTGCCGCTGCCCGCCAGCAGGCGGGCGCGCGTGCCAACGGCACCCTTCACGGCGGCGAACAACGCGTGCTGCTCCTGCCAGGAGAGGGTGGGTGATTCGCCGGTGGTGCCACACAGCACCAGCCCATCGGATCCGTTGCTGACCAGATGGTCCGCCAGCCGGGCCGCCAGCTCGAGATCGACGGCACCGTCCGGTTGGAAGGGGGTCACCATGGCGGTGAGCAGGCGGCCGAAGGGGGCCTCGGGCGAGGGGGCCGTGCTTGGCGCCAGCAGGGTGGCCGTGCTCAAACGGCACCTCCTGGGCCCGGAGCCGCCGCGGCGGGTTCGCGCAGCAGTTCGGCGATCTGGATGGCGTTGAGGGCCGCCCCCTTGCGGATCTGGTCACCGCAGAGCCACAGCTCCAGGGCCCGGGGATCGCTGAGGTCCTGGCGGATGCGGCCCACGGCCACCGCATCCCGACCGGTGACGTCGGTGGGCATGGGGAAGCGGTTGGTCTCGAAGTTCTCGATCAGCTCCACGCCAGGGGCGGCCGCCAACAGCTTGCGGGCCTCCGCCACGGGAAAGGGCTCCTCGAATTCGATGTTGACGGCTTCGGAATGGGCCCGCAGGACAGGCACCCGCACGCAGGTGGCCGTCAGGCGCAGCTGAGGGAGCCCCATGATTTTGCGGGTTTCGTGGAGCATCTTGAGCTCCTCCTCGCAGTAGCCGCTGGGCTCCAGGGGCGAATTGTGCAGGAAGAGGTTGAAGGCCAACGAATGGGGCAGCACGGCGCTCACCGGCTCGCCGCCATCGAGCACCGTGCGGCTCAGCTGGCGCAGTTCCTCCATGGCGCGGGCGCCGGCGCCGCTGGCCGACTGGTAGGTGCTGATCACGACCCGGCGGATCGGGCGCCGGGCCGCCAGGGGCGCCAGGGCCAGCGTCAGCAGGATCGTGGTGCAGTTGGGATTGGCGATGATGCCGTCATGGGTGAAGGCGGCCTGGGGATTCACCTCAGGCACCACCAGGGGCACCGCCGGATCCATGCGGAAGGCACTGGAGTTGTCGATCACCACGGCGCCGGCCGCCACCGCCACCGGAGCCCACTGCCGGGACACCGAACCCCCGGCCGAGGCCAGCACCAGGTCGATGCCCTCGAAGGCCCCGGGCCCGACGGGCCGCACCTGGAGGCGGTCACCCCGCCAGTCGAGTTCCTGGCCGGCGGAACGGGGGGAAGCCAGTGGCAGCAGTTCCGCCACCGGGAAGCCCCGTTCCTGCAGCAGGGCCAGGAGCTCCTGGCCCACGGCTCCCGTGGCGCCGAGGATGGCGATGCGCAGCGGCCTGGAAGGCAGCTGGCGCGAAAGGGAAGACAGGGTCGCTGAGACGGTCAACGGGGGGAAAGGAACAGGTGGCGGGACGGGGTCGGGAAGGGGACTGCGGAAACGGGACCCTGAAACAAAACCACCGGCCTGAGGCCGGAAAGGAGTGTTCAGTTGGAGATATGGGCGCGCCGTTGCGTCGATCGCACAATACGTGGCAGAGGTCCGAAACGGCCAGTTTCTAGGATGGGGGGCTGCCCGAAGCGAGCCCCGTTTCATGAGTCCTGCCGCCAGCACCGAAGCCAACCTCCGGGTGACCACCTCCCCGCGCCCCGGAAGCCGTCTGGCGCTGGAGGTCGCCGTGCCTGCGGGGCGCAGCCAGAAGAGCTACGACGCCGCCCTGGAGAAGCTGAGCCGCAGCGTCAAGCTGCCCGGCTTCCGCAAGGGACGGGTGCCCCGGCCGGTGCTCCTGCAGCAGATCGGACCGCTGCGCATCCGCGCCACCGCCCTCGAGGACCTGGTGGACGCCGTCGTGCGGGAGGCGATGCAGCAGGAGGCCATCGAGGCCATCGGCCGGCCCGAACTGAACGAGGCCTTCGAGCTGGTCCTGCAGCGCTTCAACCCGGGCGAGGAGCTCACGATCACCCTGGAGATGGACGTGGAGCCCATCCCCACCCTCCGCAGCACCAAGGGCTTCACGGCCGAAGCCGAGCCGGTTCCCTTCGACCCCGCCCGGGTCGACGAGCTGATCGAGCAGTCGCGCCGCCAGCTGGCCACCCTGGTGCCGGTGGAGGATCGGGCCGCCGCCGACGGTGACGTGGCCCAGATCGCCTTCAGCGGCAGCTTCGTCGACAACGGCGAGGCCATCGAGGGCGGCAGCAGCGAGGGGATGGAAGTGGAACTGGAGGAGGGCCGCATGATCCCCGGCTTCGTGGCCGGCATCGTCGGCATGGCCGTCGGCGACAGCCGCGACGTGAGCTGCCGCTTCCCCGACAGCTACCCCCAGGAGCAGGCGGCCGGCCGGGAGGCCCGCTTCGCCATCACCCTGCTGGAACTCAAGACCCGGGAACTCCCCGCCCTCGACGATGCCTTCGCCCAGCAGGCCAGCGACAAGCCGACCCTGGCCGAACTGCGCGCCGACCTGGAGCAGCGCCTGCGGGACGACGCTGAGCGCCGCCATCGCGCCAACCGCCACGAGGCCCTGCTGGCGGTCCTGGTGGAGGAGCTGGAGGTGGAGCTGCCCGAGACCCTGATCCAGCAGGAGGTGCGCAACCTGATCGAGCAGACCGCCGGTCAGATCTCCCAGCAGGGCATGGACGTCAAGAAGCTGTTCACGCCCGATCTGGTGCGCAGTCTCATGGACACCTCCCGGCCCGAAGCCGAGCAGCGCCTGCGGCGCAGCCTGGCGCTCAAGGCCCTGGCCGCGGCCGAGAAGATCGAGGTGGCCGCCGCCGACCTGGAGGCCAGGCTGGCCGAGATCCGCAAGGGCCTGAGCGACAGTGCCGCCATCGACCCCGAGCGGCTGCGGCTGGCCGTGGCCGAGGACCTGCTGAAGGAGAAGCTGCTGGAGTGGCTCGAGGCCAACAGCACGATCACCGACAAGGCCCCGGCGGTTGACGAGGCCCCAGACCCCAGCGACAGCTCCAGCGAATCCGCCACGGAGAAGCAGCCAAAAGCCACGAAGGCCGCGGCCAAAGCGAAGAAGGGCGCCGCCGCTGCCGGGGGCAGCAAGGCTCAGGAGGAAGACACCCAGCCATAGATTGAAGCCACTCCCCACGTCCGCCAGCGAATCCGCGTGATCGACGCCCCCTCGCCCCTGATCCCCGACTGGCTGCCTGCCGACCTGGCGGGCCCGTCGGGGTCACGGCCCCACCCCGTGAGCAACCTCTGGCAGGGGCCACTTCCCTGGAATGGCATGGTCGCTCCGAGCCCCTCCGCCGCTCCCGGGGTGCTGCCCACAGTGGTGGAGCAGTCCGGCCGCGGCGACCGGGCCTTCGACATCTATTCCCGGCTGCTGCGGGAGCGGATCATCTTTCTGGGCACCGGCATCGACGATCAGGTGGCCGATTCCCTGGTGGCCCAGCTGCTGTTCCTGGAAGCCGAGGATCCCGAGAAGGACATCCAGATTTACATCAACTCCCCGGGCGGTTCGGTCACCTCCGGCCTGGCGATCTACGACACCATGCAGCAGGTGGCCCCGGATGTGGTGACCATCTGTTACGGCCTTGCCGCCAGCATGGGGGCCTTCCTGCTCACCGGCGGGGCTCCCGGCAAGCGGATGGCCCTGCCCAATGCCCGGATCATGATCCACCAGCCCCTCGGGGGTGCCCAGGGCCAGGCGGTGGACATCGAGATCCAGGCCCGCGAGATCCTGTTCCTCAAGGACACGCTCAACGGACTGATGGCCGAGCACACCGGCCAGCCGCTCGACAAGATCGCTGAAGATACCGACCGCGACTACTTCCTTTCCCCGGCGGAAGCGGTTGAATACGGACTCATCGACCGGGTGGTCGATGACGCCCCAGCCCCTGCCGTCCCCTAGGACGTCGCCCCACCACAGCCTCCTCCTGGGCGACCACCGCCGCTCCCGCTGCCTCCTCGCCGATGGCCAAGTTCGACGCCCACCTGAAGTGCTCCTTCTGCGGCAAGTCCCAGGAACAGGTGCGCAAGCTGATCGCCGGGCCGGGCGTCTACATCTGCGACGAATGCATTGATCTCTGCAACGAGATCCTCGATGAGGAACTCGTTGAACACCACGGGCCCGGGCCCCAGGGCAGGCCCGCCGCCGATGGTGGCCGCAAGGCCCCGGCGAAGAAATCGGCCAAACCCGCCCCAACCCTGGCCACCATCCCCAGGCCCCAGGAGATCAAGACCTTCCTCGACCAGCAGGTCGTGGGCCAGGAAGAGGCCAAGAAGGTGCTGGCCGTGGCCGTCTACAACCACTACAAACGCCTGGCCTGGCAAGGGGACGGCAAGGGGGAAACCGACCAGACCGCCACCCGGCTGCACAAGTCGAACATCCTGCTGATCGGGCCGACGGGGTGCGGCAAGACGCTCCTGGCCCAGTCCCTGGCGGAGATGCTCGACGTGCCCTTCGCCGTGGCCGATGCCACCACCCTCACCGAAGCCGGCTATGTGGGCGAAGACGTGGAGAATATCCTGCTGCGCCTGCTCCAGAAGGCCGACCTCGACGTCGAACAGGCCCAGCGCGGCATCATCTACATCGACGAGATCGACAAGATCGCCCGCAAGAGCGAAAACCCCTCGATCACCCGCGATGTCTCCGGAGAGGGGGTGCAGCAGGCCCTGCTCAAGATGCTGGAGGGCACCGTCGCCAACGTGCCCCCCCAGGGCGGCCGCAAGCACCCCTACCAGGACTGCATTCAGATCGACACCAGCCAGGTGCTGTTCATCTGCGGTGGCGCCTTCGTGGGTCTGGACGACCTGGTCCAGAAGCGGATGGGCCGCAACGCCATCGGCTTCCTGCCCGCCGACGGCCGCAGCCGGGTGCGAACCGGCAAGGACAAGCAGTCGAGTGAAGTGATGCGCCACCTCGAACCGGAGGATCTGGTCCGCTATGGCCTGATTCCCGAGTTCATCGGCCGGTTGCCGGTGAGCGCGGTGCTCGAACCCCTCGACACCAGCGCCCTGGAGGCGATCCTCACCGAACCGCGCGACGCCCTGGTCAAGCAGTTCCAGACCCTGCTGAGCATGGACAACGTGCGGCTTGAGTTCGAACCGGGCGCCGTCGAGGCCATCGCCGCCGAAGCCCACCGCCGCAAGACCGGCGCCCGGGCCCTGCGGGGCATCGTCGAGGAACTGATGCTCGACGTCATGTACGACCTGCCCTCCCGCCGCGATGTGCAGACCTTCACCATCACCCGGGAGCTGGTGGAGCAACGCAGCAAGGCCAAGGTGCTGCCGATCAGTGCCGCCGCCGACCTCGACGGCCACCGGGGGGAACAGGCCACGGCCTGAGCTGCCCCCTGCAGGCGCCCCGGAGCGGCCATCCGTACCCGGCGCCATCGCGTAGCAGCACCACGGCGGCGCGAAGCTGAAGATTCTGTTGTTGCCACGCCTTGGCCCTCGCCGACCACCTGCAGGCCCCCCGCCAGCACGGCCTGTTCAACCACCACGGCATCGACCTGGGCGACGGCACGGTGGCCCACTACCTGGAAGGGCGCGCCATCCTGCGCAGTCCGCTCGAAGAGTTCAGCCGCAGCCAGCCGATCACGGTGGTGGCGTACCCGGAGGAGGAGGTCTCAGCGCCGGGGGTCACCGTGCGGCGGGCGATGGGCCGCCTGGGCGAGCAGAACTACAACCTGCTGTTCAACAACTGCGAGCACTTCGCCCACTGGTGCAAGACCGGCCGCCACCGCAGCTCCCAGGTGGAGGACTGGCTTCACACCGGCAGCCTCGGCGCCCTGGCCTTCGGCCAGTTCGTGCCGGCGGCCCTGCTCACCGGTGTGCGAATGCTGCTGCGCCAGAGCATCACCCTGGAGCCGGACCATATCGAGAAGGGAAAGGATCTGGCCCTGAAGACCCTCGAGCAGCTCGATGGTCTGCGCGCCAAGCTGCAGGGCAAGCTGGAGGAGGAACTGGCCAAGGCCGAACTGCGCTGGGGCAGCAACGAGCAACCGAGTGATCAGTTCGTGCAGCTGCGCCTCGCCGCCCAGAAGCTGGCGGACCAGCTCAGCCAGGTGGAGGAGCTGGAGGCCCGGCTGGAGGGGATGCTGAAGGGCAAGGAGGGCGCCGGCCCAACACCCAACCTGCCGGGGTTGAGCCAGGTGCGGCTGCAGGGTCCCGAGCTCTGACATCCTCTGCAAGCCGGCAAGGCGCGGGCGACAGCCCATGCGGCCGAATCCTTCTCCCAACCCGATCCTTAACAGCATGAGCACGTCGCCCAGCAGGCACCCACCACCCCCCTGTTCGAGGGCGACGACAGGCTGTTCCGCCAGGAGCTCGCCGCTTGCAGCGTCTATGGCGAATACGGCAGCGGCAGCTCCACGATCTGGGTGGCCCACCACAGCAAGGCCCGCATCCTGGCCGTGGATTCCTCACCCGCTTGGATCGCGAAGGTGCGCGAGGCCACGGCCGACCAGGCCGAACGGATCACGATCGAAGCGATCGATCTCGGCGAACTCGGCGACTGGGGCTATCCCACCACCTACCGCCACCGCCACCGCCACCGCTTCGGCGACTACGTGCACTCCCCCTGGCGGCACGGCTCGGTGAAACCCAATCTGGTGCTGATCGATGGCCGCTTCCGGGTGGCCTGCTTCCTGCACTCCCAGCTGGCCGCCGAAACCGGCACCCCCATCCTGTTCGACGACTACACCAACCGCCCCCCCTAACACCTGGTGGAGGAGTTCTGCCCGATCGAGCAGAGCGAAGGCCGCCAGGTGCTTTTCCGGGTGCAGGCGGAGCTGAATCGGGAGGTGATCGGGCGGGAGTTGGAGGGGTTTTTGTTGGTGAGGGATTGAGGGGCAGGAGGGGCAGGCGTCGACGATGGCGGCCTGCCTAGCGGATCTGGAGGCGTTTTGAGCAGGCGAAATGCAGGTAAACCGCATGCACCGGATCGTTCCACACACAGGTTTTCGGATGGCAATCCTTCAGATCCGCGATCTTCCTGATCCTCTGCACCAGATGCTGCAACTCAGGGCCCGCCAGAACCATCGCAGCCTTAGCCAGCAGGCGCTTAGTGATCTGCAGCAGGCTTGTGGCGGCGATGGCCGCGAGCGTCGCCGGCAGGCCATCGTCGATCTTCAGGCCCTTGCCCTTGCGGCGGGCACCCCTGTCTTCGATCCAAGCCCTGAAGAGCTGATCCGTGAGGACCGTGCGCGCTGAGATGATGAGCAGCCAGGAACCCCAGCCCGAACAAGCCGCTGAGCCTCCTGCCGCCATCGAGGCTCCACTTGCACCAGGCCCCGCACGGGCTGCAGCCCCAACCCCAAGCCACAGCTACCTTTTCGCCAGCCAGGGTTGCTGCTCTTGAACACTGACCGCTGGTACTACCGCGTCTTCCAGAGCGCCCCCGACCTGATTCGCGCGCTTCTACCCGGCTCAGCCGCCGCGGCTACCGCATTCAGCCTCGATCCTGCCGCTCCCGGGGATCGGCTCTATCGCTTTGAGGCCCTCGAAATCAAAGAGCTGAGCCACCGCCTCGACGGCGTGCTCTGGCCGAGGGAAAGCACCGGCTGCGCCGAAACCGGCAGCCCTGAATTCCCCGTGGTGCTGCTGGAGGTGCAGATGCACCCGGATTCAGGTTTCCACCACCGGCTGGCAGCGCAGACCTACCGCTTTCTGCAGCGACACCCGCAGGTCGTGCACCTGGAGGTGGTGGTGATCACGCGGCACCAGCGGCACACGCTGGGGCCAGTCCAGCCGCCGCGACATCTGCGGATGTTTTTGGAAGAGGTGCGCTCCATCAGCCTGGAGGCCCTGAGCCAGCAGGCGGATCTCGACCCGCTGCTCAACCTGCTCACTCTGCCAGTGCGACCTGAGAGCGAGCTGCCGGCTTGCTGTCAGCAGATCCTCGCCAGCCGCCCGGATCTGGACACGGTTGTGCTGCCTATGCTGGTTCAACGGTTTCCCCAACTCAGTGAGGCAGAAATCATGGTGATCGTCGGTATCCCCCGAGAAGAAATCCGCCACACCCGCGCCGTGCAGGACTGGCTGGCCGAGGGTCGCCAGGAGGGCCGCCAAGAGGGCCGCCTTGAGGGCGAAGCAGCGGTCACCCTCCGCCAACTCAACCGCCGCTGCGGCCACCTCACTGGCGCCACCACCGCCCAGATCCAGGCCTTACCAGGGGATAAGTTGGAAGCCCTGGCCGACGCCCTGCTCGACTTCCAGGGCCCGGCCGACCTGAGCAGCTGGCTGGCAGCCAACGCCTGAGCCCCACCACACCACATCGGGTACCGCCAATGCCTCTAAAGCGAACAATGGCCTGAGGCAACACGACTGACTTGGACCTGAGCCGCCAATAGCTCCAGCCCGAACGAGCCGCTCAGCCTCCTGCCGCCAACCGTGTCATCTCACCGGTCGCGGTGGTGAGCGCCGCTCCCGCCCGCAGCAAGGAGACGATCGCCGTTGATCCTTATGCCAGCCGATTTGCTCTCAGCGGACCCCTGCGACGTTGTGGGCGCCTGAAGGGCATGGGGCTGCCGAATCGCTACCGCCTGTTCTTCCGGCCGTTTGAAGCAGAAGGGGGATGCAGATGTTATCCAGCGATGAGCTGAAGGAAGACAATCAGGAGCGCCGCACCATGCTGGATCTACAGATGCCGACCTTCATCCGTGGTGATGAAGACGAAGACGCGGAAGAACTCTTCTACCTGCCCCCGCAGCCCACCACTCCTGCATGTCCGACCCCTCACTCCAATGGATCGCCTGCACGATTTCAGCCTGAACACAATCAGGCGCACCCTGCAGCGTTGCCGCAGGTTCGCCCACAGCCACCGCGCTGCCGGCCAGAGGCTGCGGGCCTGAATCAACCGGCCGTAGCACCCCACCCGGGTACCGGCCCATCCTGTTTTTCGATGGCATACTGAGATCAGTCCAATAGGAGCTGCATGCCATCACTGAGCCTTCGAGGGCTGTCGGATCAGGTCTATGAGGGCTTGCGGCAGCTCGCCATCCGCAACCACCGCAGCATGCAAGAGCAGGTGAGGCTCCTGATTGAGCGGGAGGTGCGTTACTCCCAGGTGGGTGCTGTAGAGCGGGCCCGGCAATGGCGCTCAGTCCTTGCCGGGCGCAATTTTTCTGATCTAGCTGACGACATTCAGGGCGTCCGCAACCGCTGAAGCGCTTGATCAAGCCCTGGTCCTGTCGGTGAGTGTGTATGACGCAAGTTACCTTGCTCTCGCGCTAAAGCATGGTGCTCGGTTGATCACTGCAGCCAAGCAACTCGCCAAGGCAGCCGCGTTGCTTGGCTGTCTGGCAGAGCCAAGATTGATTGGCTGATTGCATCGGCCATCCCTGCCGCCGAAGCAAAGAATCCCTCAAGCTGTGTCCATGACCGATCCCGCCGCCCTACGCCGAGAGGGCCGCATCGGCCGCATTCATTCAATCTGGTGGGAGGGAGTTTGCTCCTTCCGATGGCGGCGATGGCCACGAGCGTCGCCGGCAGGCCCTCGCCGATCTTCAGGCACATGCCATTGCGGCGGGCGCCACTGTCTTCGATCCAAGCCCTGAGGAGCTGATCCGTGAGGACCGTGCCCGCTGAGATGGCAGGGGGAGGCGCAGGAAAGTTGCCCCCCCCACGAGGCCAGCCTGCTCAACCTGGTGGTCGACAAGGCCCACCACCAACTGGGCTGGATCCCCCCGCTAGGGTTTCGCCACCACCGTGGAACGCACCGTGGGCTGGTACAGGCAGGTGCAGGAGGGGGCGAGTTTTGCCCTTGAATGGTGCGAGGCAGACTTGGCCCTCTACCAGAAGATTCCTACCCCATGAGTGTCACTGTGAAGCGCGTTGGCGAAGCCGTGGAGGTGCTGCAGGGCGCGAGCTCCCTGCCTGAGGGTGAGGAGATCGTGCTGTTCACTGCCTCAGATCTGATCAATCTGGATCGCGAGCGCCGTGAGGAGGTGGATCTGCAGATGCCTTCCTTCCTGCGCGGCGCCGAGGACGAAGACGCAGAGGAACTGTTCCACCTATGAGTTCCCCCGCCTGGAGCGGTCAGTTCGTGGTGATCGACTGGCCGTTTACCGACCGCTCGAGCAGCAAGCGCCGGCCAGCTCTGGTGCTGCAGGAGCCAGATGCTCAGGGTGATCTCCGTGTTCTGAAGGTCACCAGCCGCGGCCCTTCCGAGTTGGCGGTTTCCGTTACGTCGGCCGATCTTTCAGAAGGCCAGCTCAAGACAACCTCTTATTTGCGTCTCGGGCACAGCCTGATGATCCATGAGTCGCTGTTGAGGCCTGTGGGGGTACGTCTGTCCACGCACAAGCTGGCGGAGGTGCACAGAGCCTTGGCCCTGGCCAACACACGCCAGTTTTCCAGGCTGCGCCATGGCTCCTTCCGCCCCGCCGCCGATCCGGCACGGACTTCGTGGCAGGAGGGCAGCACCATCCCTTATGCCGGACGGGTTTTCGGCGAAGAGGAGGTGGAGGCAGCGGTGTCCGCCACTCTCGATTTCTGGCTCACCCTCGGCTCCGAAGGTGCCGCCATGGAGAAGGAGCTGGCCGCCTTCCTGGGGGTGCGCCACAGCCTGTTGGTGAATTCCGGCTCCAGCGCCAACCTGGTGGCGATCTCGGCACTCACCTCGCCAAAGCTGCCGGAAGCCAAGCGGATCCGGCCCGGCGATGAGGTGATCACGGTGGCGGCAGGCTTCCCCACCACCGTGGCGCCGATCGTGCAGGTGGGCGCGGTGCCGATGTTCATGGATGACCAGGGACCGTGGTGCGCGGTTTCTGGTAGATCGTCCGTAAACCCATGCGCTGCATGAGGTTTCGCACTCGGTCACGGCTGATCGGGATCCCATCTATGGCCAGATAGTCCACCATCCGGCGGCTGCCGCTGCAGGGATATTTCAGGTAGAGAACATCGATTCTTGCCATGATCTGCAGTGTGTATTCCCGCACCGGTATGGGCCGGTAGTACAGCGTGGATCGAGCCAGACCCAGCAACACGCATTGGCGGCTGACGCTGAGATCAGGGTGGTCGTGATCGACCAGCTTGCGCAGGTTCACGGGCATCAGAGCAGCTGAGACTTTTTTTGAGCCACTCCAGCTCAATCTGGAGCCGGCCGATCTGCTGGAACAGCTCAGCCTCCTTGGCCTGCCCCGCGTCCTTGTCCTTAGTTTGCTTGCCCCTGATGAACAGCTCGCTGGCTCCATCGAGCAGCTGCCGCTTCCACTGGCTCACCTGGATTGGGTCGCACCGGAAGGTGCGCTGCATTGCGCAACCCCGATGGCATGGTCGGCGGCGATCTCCTGGATCGTCTTGCGGCCACTGATCGCCTCCATGGCGACCCTGGCCTTGAACACGGGACTGTGGGTGCGGCGCTTGCTCATCGGTGGGAGCCCCTTTCAGGGACGGTGCCCCGCCTCAGAGGTTAACGATGGGGGCTGTCCAGAAAAGCCAGACCACCTCGTGTAGTTGACACTGGGCACCAATCTTGTAAAATCATAATAGAATTGAAAAATCTACCAAAGCACTGCACGCAACTTGAAGCGGATTCCTCACCCGCTTGCATTGCGTAGGTGCGCAATGCAAAAATTCCACAATTTAAAACAGATCATGACCTTCATGAACACCGAGACTTCGTCGCCAGTCAATTTAGAAATGCTAATGCGATTTTGCACACGCTTTCGACATAACTTCACGGCCAAAAAAATCTCATTTCCTAGCCCTAGGTCTTAAAATGATTGCCAAAACAAACACCAAAAAGCAGTTAAAATTGATGCAACAAATATCATTCTACATAAAAGCATTAAGAGCGATGCCATTTTTTGTCAGGCTTGCATTTTTAAGCATAGGGAATGGGGATGATGGCTTTGATCGTTACGCCAGAAAATATGGCGGACTCCGCAACGCCAACAAACACCGCTTTTTACTCATAACAAGCTTAAGAGGACTGGGAATACTCAACTACAAAAACCCCGAAGACTCTGGCGAGCTAGGCTTTATTAAAACGCTGATGGAAGGCAATGACGCTGAAAACCACTTAATCATTGACGCCGGAGCAAATATAGGAAATTTTTCTTTATGGGCCCTTAGCTCTACAAAATATTCAAAAGTAATTTCATTTGAGCCAAATCCATCTGCGTGTGTTGAATGCCGAACCAACTTGCGCGATTACAGAGAACGATGGTCTTTGATTGAGAAGGCAGTCGGGAATGAATGCAAAGAAGCAGTTATCTGGGATTATGCCGAAGAATCCGGAAGCTCCCATGCAAGCTTATACAAAGAAGTTCTAGAAAACATCCACGGTGCTGATGCCAAAGCAATCAGAATCTACCAAACGACAATCGACACTGAACTAGCAAGCACTAACTCCGAAGTAACTTTAATTAAGATAGACATAGAAGGGCATGAATTAAGCGCGCTTCAAGGCTCAAGGGAAACAATCCGCAGACACAAGCCAAAAGCCATTCTCATTGAATTCAATGAAATGAATGCAGTCTCAGGCTCATCCTTTTACAATATATCTCGCGAGATTGGCCCTGATTATGAACCATTTCGCTTGCTGCCAGGCGGAGATCTTCTGCCACTCAAAAGCCTACCGATCGTGGAAACCGAAATTTATGCATTCCAGAATATAGCTTTTATGCGTCGTGAAACCTCGGTTTTACGGGATGCCTAAGCAGGACTAGACAAATCTCAACAAAGTGACTTAGTCATAAACTCATCAGATGCTCAAGCTTCTGGCAGGGTCCAAGATATCTGGCAACTAGAGACGAATAGCGCTCTAGAGCGGTGAACTTTTGTTGACATTTCATAAAAATCGCCTAAGATTACTGGGTCAAGCCAGGGGGCGCCATTGATGAGTAAAAATAATTTCGACACTCCAATATTAATTATCTTTTGGCGGCGAAGCACCAGCCTCAAGATAGTGCTGGACAGCTTACGCGTGATCGCACCAGTCCAAATATTTTTGGCATCTGATGGTCCAAGGGAAGGCAACAGCTTAGAAGCTGAGCAAGTTGCCCAAGCACGCTTATTAGCAGAACAAACAATCGATTGGCCATGCGAAATAACGAAGCGATACAGCGATAGCAACCAAGGCTGCAAGTACGGACCTGCCAACGCCATCACCTGGTTTTTCAGCCATGTGGAAGAGGGAATCATCCTTGAAGATGATTGCCTGCCGCACCCGAGCTTCTTTGGCTATTGCGAAAATTTACTTGAACGCTATAGAGATGATCAGCGCATTTGGCACATCAGCGGCAACAACTTTCTTGGCGATGAATCGCCGTCTGATTACAGCTACTTTTTTAGTAAGTTCACATTTATCTGGGGATGGGCTTCTTGGCGGCGCTGCTGGAATCAGTACGATCCAGAAATGCAAAGTTGGCCTCTAATGAAGAATGGTCATCTGCTGAAGGAAGTATTTGCATCTGAAGAAGAATGGAACTACTGGAGCAAACGCTGGGATGAGGTTTCTATTGATCACTCCGTGACGGCGTGGGCCTACCAATGGATGTATGCCTGCATTCTCAACGGCGGACTAGCAATCCTGCCCAAGTCTAATTTAGTTGAAAATATAGGCTTTGGAGAAGGAGGAGTGCATACACTTAATCAAGACTCACCGATGGCCAATATTCCCACTCAAGATATTGGCCAAGAAATCAAACATCCATCATACATTTTGCAAGATCGCCAAGCAGATCATAAATTATTTTCCAGAGTATACGCGGAATCCCAGACCCCCATCAGCATTCCAAGAAAATTCTGGCTCAAAACATATTTTACATTTATGGGCATTGCTCAGAGGGCAAGCCAAGGCATCTTTGGCTGATCATAAGATTAGGTCACATTAGTTCCAACTACACGCCAACGCAAAACGAACATGGGCTGAGCACTATTTAACACTTGTTGCTTGCGCGCGCAATGCGCTCAGTTATGCTCATTTGGCGCCAGCCTTAGCCGTCATTTGCAATTCACGACAACGGCTTGTCCCTATGAAAATGTGGTAGATTTATTCACAACTGCAAAACCCATTCTTAAATTGGAGCATGATTAGTTTGTATCTAAAAATTCGCAACAAATACGGCCCCAAGAAGGCTGTTCCACGCGTGGCGCCTGAACAATGCTGCATCATGGCTAATAATGCAAAAATATCAGCTGAGGGTTGCATTGAAAACCTCTCATCAAATCCTGAAGCCATCGATATTGGAAAAAACAGCTTTATTAAGGGCAAATTACTCGTCTACCGCCACGGCGGTAAAATCGTGATTGGCGACAACTGTTACTTAGGTCATCGCAGTGACATTTGGTCGATGGACTCCGTGATCATCGGAGACCGTGTGCTGATCAGCCATGACTGCCAAATCCACGATGGAACGGCCCACAGCTTGGATCCAGAGAAGAGAGCTGCCCATTACAAGGCGATTTTGGAAACAGGTCACCCGCAAACATGGGCGGATCTCCCCGGGGTTCGCAGCGCACCAGTGATTATTGAGGACGATGTATGGATCAGCGTAACCGTTCAGGGGTCGGGACGGCTCATTGCGAACTTCAGCCCTGCTGAACCCTTGACGGGAGCTTGATTCCCGGTTGCATCTCAGGCAGAGACCGCCTGTGATGAGCACCCCTCCTTCCGGGATACCAGAAGCGGATTGGCTGGCAACACCAGCCAGCGTCAGAACGCTGATCCTCGCTCAACAGCAAGAGATTCAGGCTCTCAGACAGGAGAACGATGAGCTCCGCAGCCAACTCACCGCCCTGGCCAGCGAACTGGCCAGCCTGCGGGAGCGGATCGGCCGCAGCTCGCGCAACTCCTCCAAACCGCCCTCCAGTGATGGGCCTGGCTTTAAACCACCCGTGCGGCG
Organism: Cyanobium sp. Cruz CV13-4-11; assembly: GCF_024346055.1. Lineage (GTDB taxonomy): Bacteria > Cyanobacteriota > Cyanobacteriia > PCC-6307 > Cyanobiaceae > Cyanobium. The sequence goes on along the minus strand of NZ_JAGQCH010000020.1, from coordinate 221 downwards.
GAAGGGCAGTGGCCGCAAGCTCGGCGGCCAGCCGGGTCATCCTGGATCAGGGCCGGAGCTGCTGCCGATCGAGCGGGTGGATGAGGTGGTGGAACACCACCCGGAGGCCTGCCGCCGCTGCGGAACCCTGCTGCAGGGAGAGGATCCAGCGCCCGTGCGCCATCAGGTGATCGAGATCCCGCCGATCACGCCGCTGGTGATCGAGCACCGTCTGCATCGCC
>NZ_JAGQCH010000002.1 GCF_024346055.1 Cyanobium sp. Cruz CV13-4-11 | reverse complement strand
GGCGGCACCGCTGTCGCTGTAGGTGTCGTAGCCGGAGAAGGTGTAGGGCTGATCGGGCACCCAGTTTGGATTGGCGCCGCTGACGAGGAAGGTGTCGCCGCCGCCACCGCCATCGAGGGTGTCTTCGCCGAAGCCACCGTCGAGGATGTCGGCGCCGCCGCCGCCGCGCAGGATGTCGTTGCCCCAGCCGCCATCCAGCAGGTCGGAGCCGCCGCCGCCATCGACGAGGTCATTGCCCCCGCGGGCGAGCACCTGCTCGCTCTCCCCATTGCCGACGATTGTCTCGCCCGCTTCGCTGCCCAGGGTGAGACGGCGATCGGAGAGGAAATAGTTCAGCCAACCGGAAACATCGCTGAGCGACTGGTTGGTATCGCCGTCCTCATTGAGGAAGTTTTCGCCGCGGATCTCGAAGCCGAAGTGATAAATGCCGTCGGCGACAGCGTTCACCAGGTTCTGGCCGAAGAACTGGGTGGTGGCGCCGTCGTTCTGGATCAGGTGGAAGCCGGTTTCGCTGCCGTTCTCATCGTCACCGTGCGCCTGCACGAACGCCTCATACCGGTTCTCGCGCACCCAGCGGTTGATCACCCGCAGGTCGTTGCGGCTGATCCAGCCGTCGAGATTGACGTCGGTGGCGCTGACCGCCTCCAGCAGGATCTGGTTGAGTTGGTTGGCGGCCGCCAGACCATTGTTGATGTCCAGAGCGGCGGTGTGGCGAGACAGGCCGGGATCCAACCGAATCCAGTCCACCATCCGATCAAGACCGCTGCCGGTGGTGGAGGGATCGCCGTAGTAGTAGGAGATCCACTCGGCTACATCGCTGACGCGGGCGTTGGCGTCGCCGTCCTCGTTCTGGAAGCGCCCGTCGGCGTTGATCGTGAACCCGATATGGAAAATGCCATCGAAGATGGTGTTGATGGCGTTCTGGCCGAAGAGGTGGGTGTTGCCCCCATCGTTTTGCACGAGGTGGTAACCGGTCTCGCTGCCGTTTTCGTCATCGCCGTGCCGCTCCACGAATCGTGCGTAGCGATTCGGGTCGCTCTGGATCCAGCCGTTGATCCAACGCACTTCAGCTGCGCTGAGGCGTGTGCCATCGCCATCGGCCTTGTCTGCGGCCTGGAGGGCGGCGATTCCGTCTTGGATCAGGTGGTTGAGGTCATTGGCGGCCTGGGCCCCCCCTTGGATTTGCGTCCAGGGGATCGAAGCCTGCAGGCCAGGATCCGCCACGATCGTCTCGACGATGCGGTCGAGGTCGCTGCCCGTGTCGGCCAGATCCACCTTCAGGGCGGTGAGCCAACGGGCCACATCGGTGAGGGTGGCGTTGTCGTCGCCGTCCTCGTTGGTGAGGCGAGTGCCGTTGGCGCTGAGCGGAAACCCGATGTGATAAATCCCGTCGAGCACCGTGTCGATCAGGGCGCGGCCATCGAACTTGCGGTTGCCGCCATCGTTCTGGATGGTGTGGAAGCCCGTCTCCGTTTCGTTCTCATCGTCGCCGTGCAGCTCCTGGAAGCGCTGCAGGCGCTCCGGATGGGCGGGATCGCGGAACCAGCCGTTGAGGTCCACGATTTCTGCGGGGGTCAGCACCGCTTTGTCGAGGGCGCCGATGTCCCTCAGGCCCTCTGCCAACAGCTGGTTCAGCCCGTTGGCGGCGGCGATGCCGGTGCGGATCGAACTGGCTTCGTTCGCGCCGGCCAGGCCGGGATCGCGGGCAATCCAGCCCTGGGTCTGATCCAGGCCAGTGCCGCTGCTGCCGACGGGGTGATCGCGGAAGGGGGAGTAGCTGGTGACGGGGCTCATGGTCGGGCTGGCAAGGGCAAGGGCAAGGGGAGGGGAAACCCGGAAAGACCTGGCAATGGCGGCCGCCATCGGGCTTGCGCTTCATGCCGATATCCCAGGTCTGTAATGTAAGGCCGATCAGGAAGGCCGATCAGAAGTTTCCCGCGTTTTTCGCGAAGGTTCTTGATCAATCTTTCAGTAACCTTTCTTTCTTCTGGTTCCGGCTCCGTTCAGGTCGTCCCGGGGCCTTGCGCGCGCAGCCGCCCCGATACCCGCTCCCACAGCCGCTCCGACAGTTGTGCGGCGCTGCCCCGGTTGTCGATCACCACATCCGCCAGGCCCCGCTTGCGCGCGAGCGGCCACTGGGCGGCCAGCCGCCCCCGGGCCTCCTCCTCCCCCAGGCCATCCCGGACCATCAACCGCTGCAGCTGCTGGTCCTCCTCACAGTCCACCAACCACACCTCGCTGCAGAGCGCCTCCAGCTCCGCCTCGAAAAGGAGGGGAACCATCAGCACCACCGTCGGCGCGTCCGCCAGCGCCGCCAGCTCCCGCTCGAACCGCTGCCGCACCAGCGGGTGCACCAGCGCCTCCAGCCAGCGCCGCTCCTCCTCGTTCGCGAAAACGATCCGGCCCAGGGCGGCCCGATCCAGGCTCCCCTCCGGCTCCCCCGCCACCGCCCCCCCATAGCGCGCCAGCACCGCCTCGGTGGCCGGCTGGCCCGGCGCCAGGGCCTCGCGGGCGAACTGATCCGCATCCAGCACCAGCAAGCCCCGGGCGGCCAGCAGCGCCCCCACGGTGCTCTTGCCGGTGGCGATCCCGCCGGTGAGGCCGATGCGGCGCTGCGCCGGCCGGCTCATCGCCGTTCCCCCCAAAGCAGCCGTCCCAGCACGGCCAGCAGATCGTCCTCCAGCCCCGTCCGCCAGGGGCCGTCCGCCCCGCTGGCACCGGAGGCCGCCAGGGCCGCCCGCTCCGCGGCATCCCGCCGCCGCTGCCGCTCCTCCGCCTCCCGGGCCTCGGTTTCCCGTTCCTGATGGCGCAGACCTCCACCGGCCCGGGTCCACTCCAGCAGCTGCCGCAGTTCGCCCGCATCGAGCCAGGTGCCGTGGCTGCAGCAGCGATCCACGATCACGCCGCTGCGCCGGCCGAACAGGCTGCGGTTCATCATCTCGCAGCAGGCCGGGCAGCGCCGGTAGCGCAGGCTGCCCGGCCTGCTGCGGGGGTTCTCCGCCAGACGGTTCAGCAGGGGGGTGTCGATCTCCCACACCGGACCCACCGCCTGGCTGAGCAACTGTTCGAGCGCTCCTCGCTCCACGAACATCCCCAGGCAGACGGGGCAGCGATCGAGGGGCAGGTCGGCCGCCGCAGCGATCCGGATCGTCTCCAGGGGGCCGTGGCCCTCCGGGCAGCAGAGATCGGGCCGGTAACCGTCGCTGCCGGCGCGGGCCCAGCCCTGCAGATCCACGTCCACCCGGCTGCCGCAGTAGCTGCAGTGCAGATCGCCAGCCGTCAGCGGGGCGGAGCAGCCGGGGCAGTTCATGCCGGCTCCTGCGAAGGAGGCGTCAGGGCCGAAGCCGAGAGGGGCGGGGGCAGGGGCGGTTTCGCTGCCCCGCTCCCCGCGGCCGGCTCACCGCTGAGGGCGCGGCTGCTGCGCCGGTCGAGAGCCGCCTCCACCTCCGGCGGCAGGGTGAGGTTCTCGATCAGCAGGGTGGGCAGCTCCAGGCCGTACTCCTGCACCTCCTCCGCCAGCCGCAGCCGCAGTTCGCGGGCCAGTTCGTCGTAGTGGCCGGCAAGGCTGGTGATCGGGTGCTCGGCCTTCCCCAGCAGGTCGGCCAGGCGGCTGACGATCAGGTTGCGCAGCTGCTCGCTGATGTCGTCCAGCCCGAAACGGCTCCGGCTGCCGCTGATCTCCCGCACCAGCCAGCCGGGGTCGTTGACCCGCAGGGTGTAGGTGCCGAAGCCCCGCAGCCGCACCGGCCCGAGCTCGGGGTCGCGCACGATCAGCGGATGGCGGGTGCCCCAGCGCAGATCGGTGAACAGGCGGGTGGCCACGAAGATCACTTCCGCCTTGAACGGGCTCTCGAAGCCGTAGGGCAGGCAGAGGAGGTTGGTGAGCAGCGGCAGGTTGCGGGTGCTGAGCTGGTGGCGACCCGGACCGAAGCCATCGGCGATCCGCCCCTCGTTCACGAACACCGCCCACTGCCCTTCGCGCACGATCAGCTGGGCGCCCATGCGGATGGCGCCCCCCTGACGATCAAAGCGCCACACCAGGGTGTCCGCTCCCGCGCCGCCGGCGGGCGGGTCGTCGTGCGTCCATTCGATGACGTCGATGAAGGTGCTCCGCACCCTCTGCCAGAGCCGGTCCATGGGCGGTCGCTCCGGGACGGCGATTGAACGATTCAGGCTAGGAAACGGGGCGGCCGCCGGCCTGCGGGCGGCACGAAGGCACGGGGCGAGAGGATGGGCCGATCCGTCCCGCTGCCCCGTGACCGCTGCGTTGTCGTCCGCCTCCGCCTGGCAGCCCATTGCCGGGGGCCTCACCGCCCCGGCCGGATTCCTGGCCGCCGGCATCACCGCCGGCCTGAAACCCTCGGGCAATCCCGACCTCTCGCTGCTGCTGGCCCCCGAGGGGGCGGTGTGCGCCGGCACCTTCACCCTCAGCCGGGTGCGGGCGGCCTGCGTGGATCTCTGCGCCGAGCGGCTGGCGGCTACCGGCGGCCATGCTCGGGCGGTGCTCACCAACTCCGGCCAGGCCAACGCCTGCACCGGTGAGCGCGGCCTCAGCGACAGCCTCGCCGCCACCGCCGCCCTGGCCCGGCGGCTGGAGCTGGGCGAGCAGGAGGTGCTGATCTGCTCCACCGGCGTGATCGGCGTGCCGATCCCGATCGACATCCTCGAGGCGGGGCTGGATCCCCTGGTGGCGGCCCTCTCGAGCGAGGGCGGGGCCGCGGCCGCCCAGGCGATCCTCACCACCGACCTGGTGGCCAAGGAGATCGCCCTGGAGGCCCACCTGGGCGGCCGCCGGGTGCGGATCGGCGGCATGGCCAAGGGCTCGGGGATGATCCACCCCGCCATGGCCACGATGCTGGGCTATCTCAGCTGTGATGCCGGCGTGCCGCCTCGGGAGTGGCAGGCGATGGTGCGGCGGGCGGTCGACCGCTCCTTCAACGCGATCACGGTGGACGGCGACACCAGCACCAACGACACGTTCCTGGCGTTTGCCGCCGGCGAGCCCCTAGGCCCGGAGCACTGGGAGGCGCTGGAGGCCGGCCTGACGGCGGTGTCGCAGCATCTGGCACGGGCGATCGCCCGCGACGGCGAGGGCGCCACCTGCCTGATCGCGGTGCGGGTGGAGGGCGCCGCCGATGAGTCCGGCGCCCGCGCCATCGCCCGCACCGTGGCCGGCTCTTCGCTGGTGAAGTGCGCCGTGCATGGCCGCGATCCCAACTGGGGCCGCATCGTGGCCGCCGCCGGCCGGGCCGGGGTGGCCTTCGATCCGCAGGCCGTGGCCCTGTGGCTGGGGGAGCACCAGCTGATGGCGGCAGGCCAGCCCCTGGCCTTCGACCGCCCGGCCGCCTCCGCCTACCTGAAGGCCCGGGCCGCGGGCGCTTACCTGGTCGACGACACGGTGGCGATCCGCCTGCGGGTCGGGGACGGCCCCGGCAGCGGCAGCGCCTGGGGCTGCGACCTCTCCGATCAGTACGTGCGCATCAACGCCGATTACACCACCTGAGCCCACTGGCTGGCCCTCACGGGTGCCGGGGCCACGCCTGGGCAAGATGGCAGTGACTGCGCTGACGTCGATGGTCACGGCCAGGCCCTCCTCCCCGCCCAGCGGGGCCCCCCCCAGCGGGCCCCGTGCCCGCGCCGGAACCCGCCCTGGCTGGGACTGGCGGGTCTGGTTGATCGTGGGGCTCTGCTTTGGCCTCGGCTACGCCGCCAGTCTCCGGCTGCTGACTCTGGGCGGTGAGGAGGAGCGGGGCAATCGCCAGCGCTTCGATGTGCAGGCCGCCCCCGGCACAACGCTGGAATCCCTGCGCCAGCGTTACGGCGGTGAGGCCCGGGAGATTCGCGGTGACCTCGACCTGATCGACCTGGAGCAGCAGCAGAAACAGGAGCAGGCCGACCTCGAGGAGCGGCGGCGGGCCATGGAGGAGCGCGAAGCGCAGGAGCGGCAGCGGTTGCTCGAGCCGAGCGAGGATCCCCTTCAGGGCGACCAGCCGGCCGCTCCTGGGGCCATCGAAGCCGCCCCCCCACTGACCCCCTCCCTGCCGGCGCCACGGACACCGCCGGCCCGCGAGCGCGAGGCTGCCGGTCCCGCACCTGTGGCTCCGCCTCCGCTGAGTGCCCCACCGGCTCCCGGAAACCAGCCCTGATCTGCCACAGTTCGGTGACTCCTCCGGCCTTGTCATGAGCGCGCCGCAGTCCCTTGCCATGGCGGCCATGAACCGCCTGGCCGCCCGCCTGGGCAGCGGCCTGGCCGATGCGGCGGCCTCCCTGGCGGTGCTCGCCCAGGACGCTCCCGCCCGGGTGCAGCAGGAACTCAGCCTGTTCTGGGAAGAGGTGGCCATGGAAGCCGAACGCATCGAGAACGACCGCAGCGCAGCGGCGGCCCCAGGAAGGGGCGGCACCGCCGACGACCCCCAGGAGCGGATCGATGCCCTGCGGGCCAAGGTGGCCGAACTCACCAGACGCCTTGATCAGGTCCCAGCCGCCACCCCCGATGGTCCGCCGCGGTCTCCGGGGCAGGCCTGATGGCGGCCCTCTCCACCCCCGGGATCCTGCTGTCCCGCCTCTGGCGATCGCTGCGCATCTGGCGCCTCGTGATCCAGCTGCTGTTCGGCCTCTGGTGGGACGCCCGGCCCTGGACCTACCCGGGCGGACGCACCCCTGAACGCCAGGCCGCTCGCCAGCGCCGCCGGGCCCGCTGGCTCACGGCCCAGTTCCTTGAGCTCGGCTCCGCCTTCATCAAGCTCGGCCAGCTGCTGTCGGCCCGCCCCGATGTGCTCCCCGCCGATGTGGTGGAGGAGCTTGCCCATCTGCAGGATCGGGTGCCGGCGTTCCCCTTCCCGGTGGTGGAGTCCCTGCTGGAGCAGGAACTGGAGGAGCGGCGGGCGGAGATCATCGATCTGGAGGTCGATCCGCTGGGGTCGGCCAGCCTGGCCCAGGTGCACCGGGCCAGCCTGCGCAGCGGCCGTCAGGTGGTGTTCAAGGTGCAGCGGCCGGGGCTGGAGCGGCTGTTCCGGCTGGATCTGGAGGTGCTGCAGCAGGTGGCGGCAGTGGTCCAGCGCCATCCCCGCTGGGGTGCCGGCCGCGACTGGGTGGGCATCGCCAAGGAGTGCCGGCGCGTACTGCTGAGGGAGCTGGATTTCCGCCTCGAGGCGGAGCACGCCGCCCGTTTCCGCCAGCAGTTTCTCGATGACCCCGGCATCCGTATTCCGGCGGTGATCTGGGAACTGAGCTCCCGCCGGGTGCTCTGCCTCGATTACGTGCCCGGCATCAAGATCAACGACCGCGAGGCCCTCGTCCACGCCGGCATCGATCCGGCGGCCGTCGCCGAGAAGGGGGCAGCCAGCTACCTGCAGCAGCTGGTCCGCTTCGGCTTCTTCCACGCCGATCCCCATCCCGGCAACCTGGCGGTGGCCGCCGACGGGGCGTTGATCTATTACGACTTCGGCATGATGGGCCAGATTTCCGAGCGGCTGCGCAGCCGGCTCGGGCGGATGGTGCGGGCCGCGGCGGCCAGGGACGCCTCCTCCCTGGTGGACGAGCTGCAGCAGGCCGGGCTGATCGCCGCCGGCATCGACCAGGGGCCGGTGCGGCGGCTGGTGCGGGTGATGCTCACCGAGGCCCTCACGCCACCCTTCAGCGCCAACGTCATCGACAAGCTCTCCGGTGACCTCTACGAACTTGTCTACGGCCAGCCGTTCCGGCTGCCGCCGGAGCTCATCTTCGTGATGCGGGCCCTCTCCACCTTCGAGGGGGTGGGCCGCAGCCTGGATCCGGGCTTTAGCCTGATCGCCATCGCCCGTCCCTACCTGTTGCCCCTCATGACCGCCAGCGGCAACGGCCCCAACGAACTGTTCAGCGAGCTCTCCCGCCAGGCGGCCGAGGTGGGCAGCCGCGCCTTCGGGATCCCGCGGCGGCTGGACGAGAGCCTGGCCCGCATCGAGCAGGGCGACCTGCAGGTGCAGATCCGTGCCGGCGAGACCGATCGCCTGCTGCGCCGCCTCGCCCTGGCTCAGCAGAGCGCCGGCCAGTCCTTCCTGCTCGGTGCCTTGGCGGTGGCGGCGGCGCTGCTGGCCGCCAGCAGCCGGCCTGCCCTGGTGGCGGTCCCCCTGGTGCTGGGACTGCCGGTGGGTTTCTCCTGGCTGAAGCTGCAGGGCAGGCTCAGCCGCGATGGTCGCTTGGATCAGCTGCCCGGCCGCCAGCCGGGCTCCTGAGTCACCGATCCGCCGACGAAAGCATCCCAGGCGACTCCACCCGTCCTGAAGATAGGGGCGGCGCCGATCCCATGGCTGGGGTTCTCGTCACGGCTGCGATCCGCTCGCCACGATCCTCGTGATAAGGGAACAGGTGCTTTGGGCCTCAGGAATGGTTGAGGACATGATCAGCGGTCCGCAAGGCCAGGGCCAGGGCGGTGTAGCTGGGATTGGACGCACTGCCGGTTGGCAGGATCGAGGTGCCGGCGATGTACAGGTTGTCGATCCCATGCACACGGCCCTGCCCATCCACCACGCCCTCGCTTGGGCTGGCGGCCATTCGGGTCGCCCCCATATGGTGGTAAAGGCTGTAGGCCCTCTCCTTCCAGTTGGCCGAGGGATCCACCAGGTAGGGACTGAGCTCAACCATCGCGATTCCGGCCGGTTCCAGACTGCGTTTCAAGGCATGTCCGTAGGTCTGCAGGGCCTGGAACGTGAGGTCACTGATCAGCCACTTCACCACAGGGCGGAGAAGTCCATAGGCATCGCGCTGTTCACCCAGCGTGATGCGGCTGCCATGGAGAGGCTCGCACTCCGCATTGGCCATCAGGAAGAAACGCCCTTTACGGGGAAGGGCGATTCGATGGTCGATGAAATGGGCGGTCAGCAGGTCAAGGGTCTGCGGTGTTGCGCGAAGCAACCGCCAGAGATCCTTGAAGCTCGCCCGCTGATCCTGCCCATGGCGGTTGCGGCGGAGGAGGGTGCGAAAAATCTTTCTTGCCGAATGTCGCGGCGAGTCATCGGCTTCCTGCACATCAAGATTGCCCGTCACATTGAGCAGGCCATCCCGCCGCTGCAAGGCTTGGGACAGCTGGAGTTTCGGGAGATACTTCTGGTTTCCCGGCACAAAGCTGGCAAACAGGTGGCGAAAAGCCCCCCAATCCTGGGGGATCAAGCGGGCAGCATAGAAACCGACATGGTCCTGGTAGTAGCGTCCCACCAGATCAGCCTGGTTGCCGATCGCACAACCGCCAGGCTGCGGAGAGGCCAGCAGAATGCGGGCATTCTCAATGCCGCCGGCACAGAGCACCACCACCCTGGCGGCCAGGACGGTTTCCCTGCCTTGGGGGCTGCGTATCCGTACCTTGCGGACATGGCGACCATCTTGATCGAGCCCCAGGGAAGCCACCTTTGCATGCAACAGGCAATCCACCTGTCTGGAGCTCTCGATGGGTCGGCGATGGACGGAGGCCAGGTAGGGATGGGGGCTGTACTTCGAGATCATGAGTTCCAGATCCCGGCCGTGCTGGAAGGGGGCCGTCACCTTTTCCGATCGCCACAGATCCGCATCAAACGGCAATGGGCTCAAGCCAAGGAACCGGTCGGCGGCTGGATAGAAACGATTCAGTTCCTCCCAGTCGACCGGCCACCCGTCCAGTTCCGGCAGGAAGGGCCGATGGGACAGATCCAGGGGGGTGAAGGGCAGGGCCTGGCCTCCCCAGCGCCGACTGGATCCCCCGAAGCCCCGGGCCCTGGAGGAGGCCACAGCGGAGTGCACATCGCCGCTGTTGGCTTCGGCGGGAACCGATGAAGCGGCTTCCGTATCCACCAGGTCCCCTTCCTCCACCAGCAGGATCCGCCGGCGGCTGTGGGCACTCAGATGGCTTGCCATCGCCAGGGCCATGACGCCGGCGCCAACAATGCAGACATCGATCTCTTCGGGGACTGAATGGTTGGCATCAGCGAAATCGATGAACATATCGATGAAGTCATCCGTGGATGCTTGGGTGTTTCGTCGTCGCCTCCTGGAGCATCTGACCAGCAGCCTCTTGAAAGCCTGCAGCCCTCAGGAGAAGCTGCACATTGTTGCGAATATGGCCTGGCTTGCTGCTTGAAAAGATCACGCAACCTGTGGGGTTCTTGATCAAGGCCACAGTCAGAAGAAAATCGCTGACCAGGCCTGGACGCTTGGGGTCCTGATCGGTGAGGGCTGCCCAGCGTTCAGCGATGCCGTGGAGTGAACTGTCCCCGGATTCCTGACTCACTCGCAATGAACTGTGGGTGAACAGCGGAGCCGTGCCCCGTTGGCGAAACCACTCCGTATCCAGATCGGACCATCCATCGGGAATCTGTACGACCCATGGCAGGGCGGAATGGCTCTCAAGAATGCAACGACTCTGCCAGCGGCCACTGCCGGTGCCATAGTGACGAATTTTGCCTTCCTGTACAAGGGTTTCCAGGCAATCGATGAAGCCCTGATTGAGATAGTCTGCATGGCATTCGTGGAGTAAGTAGTAATCGATGTAATCACTTCCCAGATGGCGCAGGCTCCGCTCCAGTTGGCTGCGGAGCATCGCCGGCGTGTAGGCGATAGCGGGGATGGCCGGCCTCGTCGGGGCGGCGCCTTCTCCAGCGGGGTTGGAGATCCCCGACACCAGCGGGGTAGCGGCTGGCCGGGCGGCAGCGACGGTGGAGCGCCGCTGGAGTGGGATCAGCAGCCGGCGGTTGACCACCCTGGCGAGTGGAATCAGGGGCTTCAGCAGTGCCGGGTGCTGAGGGGGCAGCAGCCCGAACTTGGTGGTGATGGTGAGGCGGTCGCGGCGGGAGCGGGCGAAGTGGCCGACCAGGGTTTCGGCCTCGCCCTGGCCGTAGAGGGGGGCCGTGTCGAAATGGTGGATGCCATGCTCCAGCGCCGCTTCCAGGAGCCGCAGCCGGCCAGAGCGGGTGAGGGCCGCACCCATGATGCCCGAGGTGCCGAAGCCGAAGCGTGATGGCAAGGTGGGTGTCACCGACTGGCGTTCAGACATGCGGGCATTGCTGGAAACTAGCAGCCCCGGATCTGCGGCAGGACGGGATCGGTGGTTGTCCCGAATTCTGGGTTGCATGGACGCAGGAATCACCCATGACGTATGCATGGTTGCTGCTGACCACCGTTTTGCTTCGGGGCTCCCGCATGTGATGGCCTGTGATGCTTGGTTGGATGTGTGTTTGCCCGAGTTCGTGAGGTGAGTGGCCCCACGGGTGGCCTGCCCGTCGTTCCCAGGGGCTGCATGGATGGTCCTGGGATGCACTGCCGGGCAGTGCAATACTTGGCAGTGAAAATTCCCAAGCCCTGGCCATCATGATCAGTGCTCTTCTGCGGTCGTTGCAGGCTTCGCTGCTGGCGCAGGGTGTGGAATTCCGGAAGGTGCCGGCGCACCAGGCCAGCCAGCTGCCCGTTTTCCAGCTGGCGGTGAATTTGCTGATGGCCCAGAGGCAGTCCTCACTTTCCTTCATTCAGGTGGGGGCCAATGATGGTGTTTATGTGGATCCCCTGCGCAGCTATGTGCAACGCTTCGGATGGAGAGGGATCCTGCTGGAACCCCAGCCGGATGTGTTCGCTCGCCTGGTGGAGAACTAACGCGACCAGGCCGATCGGCTGATCTTTGAGAATGTGGCGATTGCCCCCCGGGATCGTCAGGTTGTCCTCTATCGCGTGCCCGGCCTCACGGCGGTCGCCGGCCAGACGATGCTGGATTCCCTTTTCGTCACCTCCGCCCATCCCCAGGTGGTGGCCCGCCAGGGCGGTGTGGCTGCACACCAGCTGGAGCGGGTGCTGGTGCCGGCGCTGCGGCTGGATGAGCTGATCGAGCGCTACGACGGGGAAGTGCTGCAGGCGATCGACCTCAGCCGCCACCGGCCGCGGCTGATCCAGTTCGAGCATGGCCACATGGCCCGAGGCGACCTCGATGCCCTCGAGCGACGTTTGGCGGGCCACCACTACCGGCTGCTGTACGGAGGCCGGTTCGCCGACAGCCTGGCCATGCCGGCGGAAATGTTGGCGCAGCTGACCTAGGCCTTGCCCCGCGGCCCCCGGTCCTCGACCCCGGCGTAGATCGCCTGACTGCCCAGCTCGTCCTCAATGCGCAGCAGCTGGTTGTACTTGGCGACCCGGTCGCTGCGGCTGAGGGAGCCGGTCTTGATCTGCCCGGCGCGGGTCGCCACGGCCAGGTCGGCGATGGTGACATCTTCTGTCTCGCCGCTGCGGTGGCTGATCACGCTGGTGTAGCCGGCCCGGGTGGCCATGTCGATGGCCTGGAGGGTTTCAGTCAGCGAGCCGATCTGGTTCACCTTGATCAGGATCGAGTTGGCGATGCCCTGCTCGATTCCCTGCTGCAGCCGGGTGGTGTTGGTCACGAACAGGTCGTCGCCCACCAGCTGCACCGTGCCCCCCAGGCGCTCGGTCAGCAGGCGCCAGCCCTCCCAGTCGTCCTCGGCCAGGCCGTCCTCGATCGAGACGATCGGGAAGCGGCCCGCCAGGGCCGCCAGTTGGTCGACCATCTCGGCGCTGGTGTAGCTGCCGCCGCCGAAGGCGTAGCGACCATCGGCATAGAACTCCGTGCTGGCCACGTCGAGGGCCAGGGAGATCTGGTCGCCGGGGCGGTAGCCGGCCTTCTCGATCGCCTGCATCAGCAGCTCACCGGCCGCGTCGTTGCCGGCCAGGTCGGGGGCGAAGCCGCCCTCGTCGCCCACGGCCGTGGAGAGGCCTTGATCCTTGAGCAGACCCTTGAGGGTGTGGAACACCTCAGCGCCCATGCGCAGGGCCTCACGGAAGCTGCCGGCCCCGTGGGGCACCAGCATGAATTCCTGGAAATCCAGGTTGTTGGAGGCGTGGGCGCCGCCGTTGATGACGTTCATCAGCGGCACCGGCAGCAGGGTGGCCATCGGGCCGCCCAGGTAGCGGTAGAGGGGCAGACCCAGGGCCTTGGCGGCCGCATGGGCGGTGGCCAGGCTCACCGCCAGGATGGCGTTGGCGCCCAGGGCGGATTTGTTGTCGCTGCCGTCGAGTTCGTTCATCGCCTCGTCCACGGCGCCCTGGTCGAGGGCACTCAGGCCGCAGAGGGCCGGAGCGATGCGCTCCTCGATGTTCTCCACCGCCTTGCTGACGCCCTTGCCGAAGTAGGCCTTCTCGCCATCGCGCAGCTCGTGGGCCTCATGGGCGCCGGTGCTGGCGCCGCTGGGGACGATGGCGCGGCCACTGGCGCCCCCCTCCAGGTAGACCTCCGCTTCCACCGTGGGGGTGCCCCGGGAGTCGAGCACCTCACGGGCCACGATGGAATCGATGACGAGGTCGAGGGAGTCGTACACAGGGAGTGTGCTGGTGGGCGAATCCTATGGGTGGCCCTCCACCCTTGCCTGTGTTCCCTGCGCCACCGTCTGGCGATGGCCCGGGCCCCCGGCCCCGTCGTCAGAATGGCTGGAGCTGGTCCAGCGCCGATGCGACTGCTTCACACCATGCTCAGGGTGGGCGACCTGGAGCGTTCCCTGCGCTTCTACATCGAGGTGCTCGGCATGAAACTGCTGCGCCGCAAGGACTATCCCGGCGGCTCCTACACCCTGGCCTTCGTGGGCTACGGGGAGGAGCAGGACACCACGGTGCTGGAACTCACCCACAACTGGGGCACCGGCGCCTACGACCTCGGGACCGGCTTCGGCCATCTGGCCATCGGCGTCGATGACATCTACGCCACCTGCGCGGCCATCGCCGCCAAGGGCGGCCGGGTCGTGCGGCAACCGGGGCAGAAGCAGCACGGCACCAGCGTGATCGCCTTTGTGGAGGATCCCGATGGCTACAAGGTGGAACTGATCCAGACACCGCCCCGCTCCGATGCGCCCTGATTCCCGCCTGCGCGACGACCGGGGGCCGGCGGGCACGGCCGCCAGCCTCACCAGCGATCCCGACCGCTTCAGTGACGCCGCCTGGGATCTGTTGATCGCCTCCCAGGAGCAGGCGAGGCGCTGGCGCCACGGCGCCATGGACGTCGAGCACCTGCTGCTCACCCTGCTTCTGAACCGTCGCTTCGCCTCCTGGGTGGCGCCGCTGCCCCTCGACGAGGACCGGCTGCTCGACCGACTGGAAAGCTTCTGCGCCGAGCAGCCCGGCGGCGACGGCGGCACCCTCTACATCGGCGATGCCCTCGAGGATCTGCTGGAGGAGGCCGATCGCCGCCGGGCGGCCTGGGGATCCCGGCTGCTGGATGTGCCCCACGTTCTGCTGGCCCTGCTGGGGGAGCCCCGCGTCGGCGCGTCCCTGCTGGTCGAGGAGGGGCTGAGCGAGGACCTGCTGCTGCGCCAGTGGCGGCCGCTGCCGGCCGTTGCCGATCCCCCCGCCTCCATGCCTCCCGCCGCCATTCCTTTCCCTGCAGCCCCGCCGGCACCGGCCCCTGTGCCTGCATCGGCGCCGGCGTCACTGCCGGACACCAGCCTGACCCTGCAGCGGGAGGGGGATCCCGAACCCGGTGCCCTGGACCGCTACGGCCGCGACCTCACCGCCGCCGCCCGGGCCGGAGAACTCGATCCGGTGGTGGGACGGGACCCGGAGATCCGCCGGCTGATCCAGGTGCTCTCGCGCCGCAGCAAGAACAACCCGGTGCTGATCGGTGAGCCCGGCGTCGGCAAGACCGCGGTGGTCGAATCCCTGGCCCAGCGGATCGTGGCCGGCGAGGTGCCCGATGCGCTGCGGGGCCTGCGGCTGGTGGCCCTCGATCTGGGGGCGCTGATCGCCGGGGCCAAGTTCCGCGGCCAGTTCGAGGAGCGCCTGCGCAGCGTGCTGGCCGAGGTCCGCGACAGCGACGGTGCCAGAGGCGCCGGCGGGGTGGTGCTGTTCATCGATGAACTGCACACGGTGGTGGGCAGCGATCGCTCCGGCACCGATGCGGCCAGCATCCTCAAGCCGGTGCTGGCCCGGGGCGACCTGCGCTGCATCGGCGCCACCACCGCCGAGGACTACCGGCGCAGCATCGAAAAGGACCCGGCCCTGGAGCGCCGTTTCCAGCAGGTGGTGATCCGCGAGCCCGACGGCCCCACCTGCCTCGAAATCCTGCGGGGGCTGAAGGAGCGCTACGAGCTCCACCATGGCGTCACCATCACCGATGGGGCCCTGGTGGCGGCCTCAAGGCTTGCGGCCCGCTACATCAGCGACCGCTGCCTGCCCGATTCGGCCATCGATCTGATCGATGAGGCCGCCGCCAACCTGCGCATGGAGGCCACCTCCAAGCCCCAGGTGGTGGAAGCGGCCGAGGCCGACCTGCGGCGGGTGGAGCTGGAGCTGCTGGCGGCTGAGGTGGCGCCCCTGGAGGAGCGCCTGCTGCTGCAGGAGCAGCGGCGCCTCGCCCACGAGAAGCTCGACCGGCTGCAGCGCCGCTGGGCGGGGGAGCGGGAGCGCCTCGAGGAGCTGCGCGAGCTCATGCACCAGGACGAGGAGCTGCGCCATGCCATCGCCGAGGCGGAGCGGGATGGGGACCTGGAGGAGGCCGCCCGGCTCCAGTACGACCCCCTGCACAGCGTGCAGCAACGCCGCGCCGCCGTCGAGGCGGAGCTGCAGAGCGATCCGATGCTGCGTGAACAGGTGGAGGAGGGGGACATCGCCGATGTGGTGGCCCGCTCCACCGGCATCCCCGTGCAGCAGCTGCTGGCCGGGGAACGGCAGAAGCTGCTGGAGCTGGAGCAGCGCCTGTCGGGGCGGGTGATCGGCCAGCCGGAGGCGGTGGCGGCGGTGGCGGCCTCGATCCGCCGCTCCCGGGCCGGCATGCAGGCCCCCACCCGGCCGGTGGGGTCGTTCCTGTTCCTGGGGCCGACGGGTGTGGGCAAGACGGAACTGGCCAAGGCCCTGGCGGCGGCCCTCTTCGATGAGGAGGAGGCCCTGGTGCGTCTGGACATGAGCGAGTTCATGGAGCGCAACGCCGTCGCCCGCCTGGTGGGGGCGCCCCCTGGCTACGTGGGCTACGAGGAGGGGGGGCAGCTCACCGAGGCCGTGCGCCGCCGCCCCTACGCCGTGCTGCTTCTGGATGAGGTGGAAAAGGCCCATCCGGATGTGTTCAACCTGCTGCTGCAGGTGCTCGACGACGGCCGGCTCACCGATTCCCAGGGCCGCACGGTGGACTTCCGCCACACGGTGGTGATCATGACCAGCAACCTGGCCAGCCGGGCGATCCTGGAACGGGCCCGCTCCGGCTCCAGCACCGATGGCAGTGGGGATCCGCATCACCCGCAGGACGGCGAGCTGGCCCAGGAGCGTGCCCTGGATCTGGCGGTGGAGGAGGCCCTGTCGCGCCAGTTCCGCCCGGAATTTCTCAACCGCATCGATGAGGTGATCCGTTTCCGGCCTCTCGCCCGCACCGATCTCGAGCGCATCGTGCGGCTGCAACTGGCGGAGCTGGCCGCCCTGCTGCGGGAGCAGCACCTGGAGCTGGAGCTGGATGAAGCCGTCGTGGTGTCCCTGGCCCAGCAGGGCTACGAGCCCGAATACGGCGCCCGCCCGCTGCGGAGGGTGCTGCGGCGTCGCATCGAGAATCCCCTGGCCACCGAATTGCTGGAGGATCACTTCAGTGGCGCCAGGGGCGTGCGGCTGGAGCTCGCCGGTCCCGGGGAAGCGGGCTTTCGCTTCCTTCCCCTGGGGACGGCGGGGAAGGACGTCCGGTAGGGTGATCGTTTGTCGATGCTTGCCGACGTAACGGCAGCCATCGGAATCCACACCGTGGAACCCATCCCCCCCGTCACCACCACCACGAGCAGTCCCGAAGGGCCCTTGGCCCAGCGGAATGGCCTGTCCGAACCCGACGAGGGGCCGGATACTGCTGCGACTGAAGAGGAGGCCCCCACCGGTTTCCTTGCGGTCACCCTCGCGGAACTGCGCAAGGTTGTCTGGCCGAGCCGCCAGCAGCTGTTCAGCGAATCGGTGGCGGTGATCCTGATGGTGAGCCTTTCGGCCGCGGCCATCGCCGCGATCGATCGCTTCTATCACTGGGGATCGGCTCAGATCTTCCGTTGATGACCCTTCCCCTGTCTGCCGTGCCCGAGACCGTGCCCGAGATCGAACCGGACGCCCCCGATGTGCTGGAGCTTCCTGGCGAAGGCCCTGGCCTTGCCGCCGCAGATGGCGCCGCCGAGGCGGGTGAAGCCACCAAGCCCCAGGTGGCCCGCTGGTTCGCTGTTCAGGTGGCCTCCAGCTGCGAGAAGAAGGTGAAGGCCACCCTCGAGCAGCGGGCCGTCACCCTGGGGGTCAGCAACCGGATCCTCGAGATCGAGATCCCCCAGACCCCTGGTGTCAAGCTGAAGAAGGACGGCAGCCGCCAGTCCATCGAGGAGAAGGTGTTTCCCGGCTACGTGCTGGTGCGCATGGTCCTCGATGAAGACACGATGATGGCGGTGCGCAGCACCCCCAACGTCATCAACTTCGTCGGCCAGGAGGAACGCCGCGCCACCGGCAAGGCCCGGGGGCATATCCGCCCCCGGCCCCTCAGCCGCCAGGAGGTGGATCGCATCTTCAAGCGTGCCGCCGAGAAGAAGCCCGTCCTCAAGGTCGACCTCACCGAAGGCGACCAGATCCTCGTCACGGCCGGTCCCTTCAAGGACTTCCAGGGCGAAGTGATCGAAGTCTCCGGGGAACGCAGCAAGCTGAAGGCCCTCCTGTCGATCTTCGGCAGGGAGACCCCGGTCGAGCTCGAGTTCTCCCAGATCAGCAAACAGAGCTGATCAGCGGCGGCCGCCTCCCTGCGGAGGGCGGCCCAGGGTGGTCCATCCCCGGACCGCCACGCTGCCGGGCCGACCATCGCCCCGGCCATCCGCAGTGCTCCCGCGAGGGAGTTCCGTCCCGCTCTCCCGCAAGAGAGTTCCGTCCCCCAGCCCAGCCGATGGCCAAGAAAGTCGTAGCTGTGATCAAGCTGGCCCTCCAGGCCGGCAAAGCGAACCCCGCACCACCGGTGGGCCCTGCCCTCGGTCAGCACGGGGTCAACATCATGGCGTTCTGCAAGGAATACAACGCCCGCACTCAAGAGAAAGCGGGGTACGTGATCCCGGTGGAGATCTCGGTCTTCGAAGACCGCAGCTTCACCTTCATCACCAAGACCCCGCCCGCCTCGGTGCTCATCTCCAAGGCCGCCGGCATCGACAAAGGTGCCGCCACGTCCGCCAAGGGCGCTGTGGGTGCCATCAGCCGCGCCCAGCTCGAGGAGATCGCCAAGACCAAACTGCCCGACCTCAATTGCGCCAGCGTTGAGTCGGCCATGCGCATCATCGAAGGCACCGCCCGCAACATGGGCGTTGCCGTCAGCGACTGACCCTCCCCGGGCGTCGTTCCTTTCCATTCACCTACCTGGGGGAGACCGCCCACGGTCGTCCGCACCCCTTCCTGCCATGACAAAAATCTCCAAACGCTTCACGGCCCTCGCCGCCAAGGTGGAGGACCGCTCCTACGAACCGCTCGAGGCTCTCGAGCTGGTCAAGGACACCGCCACCGCCAAGTTCGACGAAACCATCGAAGCCCACGTGCGCCTCGGCATTGATCCCAAGTACACCGACCAGCAGCTGCGCACCACCGTGGCCCTGCCCCACGGCACCGGTCAGACGATTCGCATCGCGGTGATCGCCCGGGGCGAGAAGGTGGCCGAAGCCAAGGCGGCCGGTGCCGACCTGGCCGGCGACGATGAGCTGGTGGATCAGATCGCCGGCGGTGCCATCGAGTTCGATCTGCTGATCGCCACCCCGGACATGATGCCCAAGGTGGCCAAGCTCGGCCGGGTGCTCGGTCCCCGCGGCCTGATGCCGAACCCCAAGGCCGGCACCGTCACCACCGATCTTGGCGGCGCCATCAGCGAGTTCAAGGCGGGCAAGCTGGAGTTCCGGGCCGATCGGGCCGGCATCGTGCACGTGCGTTTCGGCAAGGCCAGCTTCCCCACCGCCAAGCTGCTGGAGAACCTCAAGGCCCTGCAGGAAACGATCGACCGCAACAAGCCCAGCGGCGCCAAGGGCCGCTATTGGAGGAGCCTCTACGTCGCCTCCACGATGGGCCCCTCGGTGCAGGTCGACTTCGCCGCGCTCCAGGACATCAAGCAGGACAGCTGATCCCCTGCCGTGTCTGGGTCGTCATGGCTGCGGATCGGTGGCTGGGTGGCGGTTCCGCTCACCCTGCTGACCCTGGGGTGGGGCCTGCTCTCCAGGCCCAGCGCCAAGTCCATCGCTTCCCCGGCGCCGGAGCCGTCAGGATCGTCGCCCAGCCGCGGCGGTCCGGTGACCTTCGTCGGTGATTCACTCACGGCCCAGGGCGACTGGCAGGCGGCGTTTCCCGGCCGAGTCGTCCATAACCAAGGCGTCAGTGGCGACACCAGTTTCCAGCTGATGGCCCGTCTGCCGGCGATCCGCCGGACCGGTGCCCGCACCTACCTGGTGATGGTGGGGATCAACGACATTGTCTGGGGCTATGACCCTGGCCGCATCGCCGGCCGGATCCAGTGGCTGCGCACCGGCCTGCAGCTCGGCAGCGGCGCGCGGGTGATCGTCCAGTCCACCATTCCCTGCGCCCGGTTTCGCTGTGGTCCCGAAGGGGTTCGCCGGGTGGCGGAACTCAATCAACGCCTCGCCCAGCAGACGCCTTCCCGGGACTACGTCGATCTCACACCGGTGATGGCGGACGCCGATGGTCTCAAGCGCGCCTACACGGTGGACGGCGTGCATCTCAACGCCGCCGGTTACGCCCGCTGGCAGGCACGGTTGCGGGAACTGGGCCTGCCGTGATGTAGGGTCAAGAGCTGGATTCGTCCAGAAGGGCACGCGCCCAACCCAAGACAGCAGGTCGTCAGGGTCGTCGATTCCGGTCGCTCGTTCCCTCTCGTAAGCCCTGCCGAGGTTCACGCGATTGGTTTTTGCCTGTGCTGGTGATTCCGTTGGAGTCTCCCAGATCGGAGCGGAGCGATGAGCGGCCTCGAAGCTTCCCTTTCCGGGGGGCTGTCCGGGCTGCGTTCCCTGCTTGTTCCCCCGATCCGATCCACTTCCTATGGGCCGCACGCTGGAGAACAAGCAACAGATCGTCGAAGAGCTCAAAGGGCTCCTCGGTGAAGCCGAAATGGCGCTGGTCCTCGATTTCAAGGGCCTGACCATCAAGGAGATGACTGATCTGCGGACCCGTCTGCAGGCCAGCAACGGTGTGTGCAAGGTGACCAAAAACACCTTGATGCGCCGTGCCATTGATGGTGACAGCGTCTGGTCGGATCTCGATTCCCTGCTCACCGGCACCAATGCCTTCGTCCTGGTCAAAGGCGATATCGGCGGTGCGGTGAAGGCCCTGCAGTCCTTCCAGAAGGACACCAAGAAGTCGGATGTGAAGGGAGGTCTTTTCGAAGGCAAGCTCCTTTCCCCCTCCGACATCCAGGCCATCGGGGATCTGCCCTCCAAGGAGGTGCTCATGGCCCAGATCGCCGGTGCGATCAATGGCCTGGCCACCAAGCTGGCTGTGGGCATCAACGAGGTTCCGTCCGGTCTCGCCAGGGCGCTCAAGCAGCACGCCGAATCCGGCGAAGGTTGAGTTCGCCTCTCGCGAACCCCTGGGCTCCACCGATCCTCCCGTTCTGTTGCTGATTCCCCCCCCATGTCCGCTACCACCGACCAGATTCTCGAACAACTGAAAACCCTCTCGCTGCTTGAGGCTTCCGAGCTCGTCAAGCAGATCGAAGAGGCCTTCGGCGTGTCCGCCGCCGCTTCGGCTGGCGTCGTCATGGCCGCCGCCGCCCCCGGCGCCGCCGCTGAGGCGGTTGAGGAGCAGACCGAATTCGACGTCATCCTCGATGGCTTCGATCCGGCCGCCAAGATCAAGGTGCTCAAGGCCGTCCGCGAGGCCACCGGCCTCGGTCTGGGCGAAGCCAAGGCCCTTGTGGAAGCCGCTCCCAAGGCCGTCAAGGAAGGCATCTCCAAGAACGATGCCGAAGCTCTCAAAAAGAGCATCGAAGAAGTGGGTGGCAAGGTCTCCATCAAGTGACCGGCCAACGCCGGGCCTCCAGGCCCGGCGACCTCCTTCGTTTTCCGGGCCGGTCCTTCGGGGCCGGTTTTTTATGGTCGAAACCGTCGACGGGCTGTGCCCCCCGCTGCGTGGAGCGCAACCCATAAAAAAGAGCCCCGCCGAAGGCAGGGCTCTGGAGATGGAACGATTCCAGGAGTCTGTCCTCGTTTCGACCCTGGAAGAGCGTCCTTCACTCCTCACGAAATCAGATTAAGTGAGGAGGAAGGAGGTTGCGGGGTGAGGAGTCCGGTGATTCAACTGGTCCCGGACCGGGGCCCGAGACGGGATCAAGCAGTGGGGTCAGAGCCCTCCTCCATTGGCTTCGGTGTAGGGAATGACCTGGAGGGCGATCGCCCGGCCGGAGCGCTCGGAACCCGAGCTGTCGTCGCGCTGGTCGAGCAGCGGCAGGCTGGCCGCGATGCCGGGGAGTTCGGCCCGGCCCGGGGGACGCCGGAACGTCTGAGCGCCGCCGGCCCGGGCGATCAGTTGCTCCAGGGGGGCCGGACTGGCGAAGTAGAGGTGGGACAGGGACCTCTGCTCGTAGGTGCGACGTTTGAGATCCCAGCCTGGTTCGAGCGTGAGGGACACGAAGCCGTCGCGATCGCGCCGGGGCACCTCAGCCCTGCCCACCACCAGGACGGCGGCATTGCTGGGGGAGACGGCCTGCAGCTCCAGGCGGGATCCCACCTGCTGCACCTGCAGGCGGTAGGTGGTGCCCAGGTCCTGGTCGGCGACCCGCAGGGAATAGCCGTTGCTGTCGAGGTAGCGATTGCAGATGCCGGTGTAGTCGAACCGGTTCAGGGTCGGATCCACCAGCCCGTCCGGGCGGGCCTGCCAGCAAGAGGGCTGGGTGGCCAGCTGCTCCAGCACCAGGAGGGTCCATTCACTGTTGCCCACAGGCCTGGCCAGCACGGCGAAGCGATCGGCGTCAACTTCCGTGGTCTGGAAGAGACCGGCGGCCATGGCCAGCCTGGGCTGCACCATCGACAGGCCGGCTCCGGCCAGGGCCAGGCCCGCCAGGGCCAGGTAGGTTCGCTGCATGGAAAACCTCCAGGACCCGGGCGTTCTCCGGGATAGAGGATTCAATTCAAGCGATGCTGTCAAGGGGACTCCATGGGTGATCGTCCGGTGCGGGTAGTGGCCGCGGCCTGCGACGGGGCCTGCAGCGGCAACCCCGGTCCGGGTGGCTGGGGTGCCCTGCTGCGCTTTGAGAACGGCTCCCGGCGCGAGCTGGGGGGGGCGGCCCCGGCCACCACCAACAACCGGATGGAACTCACCGCAGCCCTGGCGGTGCTGGAGGCTCTGCGGGACCTGCCGCGCCATCCGGATCTGGTGCTGCGCACCGACAGCCGCTACCTCATCGACGGTTTCGAGAAGTGGATGGCCGGCTGGAAGCGCAAGGGCTGGCGCACCGCCTCCGGTGGGGCCGTGCTCAACCGCGACCTCTGGGAGCTGCTGGATGCCGCCAGGCTGCCGGGGCTGGCCCTGCGCCATGTGCGCGGCCACAGCGGTGATCCCGACAACGACCGTTGCGATGCCATCGCCGTCGCCTATGCCCGCGGCCAGGCCCCGACCCTGGCGGTGGAAGGCCGGTCCGGCGTCGCCCCTGAGGCGGTGGGGGCGGCCGAGGTGGTGACGGCAGAGACGGTGGCCGTTCCCGATGCCGGGGATCGGGCCCCCAGGTCGCTGCAGCAGCTGCTTTCCCGCCTGGAGCTGGCCGATCGGCTCGCGGCGGGTGCGTACAGCCTGCGGGCCGTGGAGCTCGCTCGGCTGCTGGAGGTGCCCACCGCCACCCTCGAGGGGAAACAGGATCCCTGGCTCTGGCGCGACTGGCTCGTCAGACCGCTGGGCAATGGGAGCTGGCGCCTGGAGCGCGGCGCGGGAGGATTGGCCAGGCCGCAGTGAGGAGACAGGGATGCCGCAGGAGCAATCGGCCGGCGGCGGCCAGGTGGGAACCGGCGCTCTCTATGCCCGGTTCGTCGAGCCGTTGTTGCGCCGCGATGACGGTGCCGACGCCGAACAACTGAGTCGACTGACCCTTCTGGCCCTGGGCCAGGCCTCCCTGCGGCGCCGCTGGCCCCTGGTCAGCGGCAGCCTGGCGGGGCTGGGGGCGGAGCTGCAGCGGCGGGATCCCCGCCTGGAGCAGACGCTGTTCGGCTGTCGCTTTGCCAACCCGGTGGGGCTGGCTGCTGGCTTTGACAAGAACGGGGTGGCGGCCGCGATCTGGCATCTGTTCGGTTTCGGCTTTGCCGAACTGGGCACCATCACCTGGCAGCCCCAGCAGGGAAATCCCCGGCCGAGGCTGTTCCGGCTGGCCGAGGAGCGGGCCGCCCTCAACCGCATGGGCTTCAACAACGACGGGGCCAGGGGGGTGCGCCGGACCCTGGAACGCCAGGAACTGCCCCCGCCGGGGCAGCGGCCAGCGGTGCTCGGCATCAACCTCGGCAAATCAAAGGCCGTGTCGCTGGAGATGGCCCCCGACGATTACGCCGCCTCCCTGGAGTTTCTGGCCCCCCTGGCCGATTACGCGGTGGTCAACGTCAGCTCGCCCAACACTCCGGGGCTGCGCGACCTTCAGGAGGAGGCCCAGCTCAGGCGGCTGGTGGAGCGTCTGCGGCGCCTGCCGGCCTGTCCGCCCCTGTTGGTGAAGATCGCCCCCGATCTCGAAGATGATGCCATCGATACCATTGCCAGACTCGCCTATGAGGAGGGTCTGGCCGGCGTGATCGCCGTGAACACGTCGGTTCACCGACTTGGCCTTGAAGGACGCCGCTTGGAGGCCACGGGTGTGACCCTTGCCGAGGAAACCGGAGGGTTGAGCGGACGGCCCCTGCGCCGGCGGGCCGTGGAGGTGCTGCGCCGGTTGCGGGCCACCGCAGGTCCGGCTCTGCCGCTGATCGGTGTCGGTGGCATCGACTCGGCCGAGTCCGCCTGGGAGCGGATCAGTGCAGGAGCCTCGCTGATCCAGATCTACACGGGTTGGATTTACGAAGGCCCTGCACTTGTGCCATCGATTCTGGAAGGATTGACACGCCAGCTCGATCGCCACGGCTGCCGGACGCTTTCTGAAGTTGTAGGTTCGGGAGTGCCTTGGTTTCCATAACTCGTTAGCTTTTACAAGCATCGGATCAGAGCCTTGGTTTTTTCTGGCCTGATCGGCTTGAAGGATGATCTGGATGATCGTCTGCTACCGATCCGCGCGCAGCTCTTTCCGCGTCAATTGCTGCTGGAGCTTCAAGACGACGCCATGATGGGCCAGGTGCTCAGGGGCGGCGGCCCTGAGCCAGTGAGCATCGATGTGCCGTTGCCGCCGCTCACCTGCCTGGATGGTCAGCCGCTGGAGAAGGAGCCCCTGGGTGACCTGATCGGCGATCTGCTCGTGCGGGAAGGCCTGGTTGATGCCGTTGTCCTGGCCTCTCTCCCTGAGAGGGCCGTGGAGTGGCGCGTCATCGACTGGCCCCTTGAGGCCATCCCCGACGACCCGATTGAAGCGCTGCGCACGATCGACCCGACCCTCAGTTTCGGGGTGCCCCTGGCCGAGGCGACCATCGACCTGCAGCCCCTGGCGGGCGCCACCCCCCGCATGCTGCTGGCCGTAGCCTCCAGGGCGTTGGTGGACGACTGGATCGAGGTCTTCAACCTGGCCGGTGCCCAGCTTGAACGGCTGGCCTCCCCCCAGTCCTGCCGGCTGGCCGCCGTGAACGCCCTGCTGGAGCAGGCACCAGCCGATGAGCTCACCCTGCTGATCCATCCGCTGCCGGCAGGGGGGCGCCTGCTCCTATTGCGTGGTGCGGAGCCGGTCTTCGACTGGCCCCTGCCGGAGGAGGATGGCGACCTTGTGCGGGAAGTGAATCGCTGCGTGGCCTTTTACCGTCGCCGGGATCCGGCCGTCCGCCGCCTGCGGCTGCTGCTCAGCGCCCCGCTGCCCAGCCAGGACAATCTTCAGGACGCTTTGGGGGTGCGGGCCGAGATCCTCACCCCTGAGCCCTACGGATCCCTCGTTCTGCAGGGCCTGGCCATGGCGGAGCGGGGCTGATGAAGGCACCCCTCGATCTGCTGCGGGAGAGGCGCAAGGAACTCGGCCAGGAGAGCATGGTCTCCGCCCTGCTGGATCGGCGGCCCCTGTTCTTGCGGGGCGCCCTGATCGGGGCGGTCGTCCTGGGGGTGTCCGTGGCCTGCACGGCCCTGGTGTTCCTCCGCTACGAATACGTCAAGAATCAGACCGCCCAGCTGACCCGCTTTGAAGCCGAGTCGACCCAGCTGCAGACCGACATGGCGGCCAGCAGGGCAAAACTTGACCAGCTCACCGCCACCAACCGCAGCCTGACGGAAGGCCTCACCACCCTGCGCACCTCCTCGGCGCTCCTCGCCGAGCTGCAGTTGCGCACCCCTGAACGGATTCAGCTCCAGAGCGCGGCAGTCCAGGGCCAGAACCTGGTTCTCAAGGGGCAGGCTCTGGATCCCGAGGCCTTTGCCCGCATCAACGCCCTGCAGCTGGAGCTGGGCCGCTCTCCCCTGATGCAGTCCAAAGGGGTGACCCTCATCAAGCTGGAGCGTGTCCCCGCGGCCCCCCCGGTCCCCGGGCAGACCGGACCGGTGGCCTCCGACGCCGTCAGCTTCGAGTTGGCCGGACCCTTCGCCACCCTGCCTCCCGCCCGTCAGCTGGCCGTCATGCGGCAGCTTGGATCGGAAGGCATGGCGCGCCGGCTTCAACTTCTGCAGGCGGAGGGCCTCATCCCATGACGAATCTCCAGCAGGGGTCCTCCAGGCTCCCCGTTTCCACCCTGCGCCTGATCTGGCTGACCCTGCCGGCAGTGGTTCTCGGCGGGCTCGGTCTTCTCGTCGTCCTGGCCGGTCTGTTGCCCCTATGGGCCGCCTTGCAGCGTGACAGCCAGCGACTCCAGGAGCTGGAGCAGCTGCGTGACCAGGTGGCCCTGATGCGCGGGCAGCTAGTGGTCACCCAGGAAAACACCGAGGCCGCCATGGCCAGCAAGGCCAAGATCGAACGGCTGATCACGGGCAACGGCGACCTCTCCACTTTTGTGGCCATGCTCGACCGTGAGGCCGGGGCTTCGGCCGTTCAGCTGACCCTGTTCGAGCCCACCCAGGCGGCCCCCGCCCCAGGGGCCACGCCTGCGGCGCCACCCGCGGCAGCCCCACCAGCGGGCACCCCCCCCGCAGCCGGTGCCCCGCCGGCCGATCCGCTCGCCCTGCAGGGTCTCACCCAGCGCAAGCTGCTGGTGTCGGCCCGGGGTTCGTTCCCTTCTCTGCTGGCCTTTCTGCGGCGCCTCGAAGCCCTCAACGTGCTGGTGGTGCAAAGCGACCTCAACCTCACCCTCCCCGATGCGGGACCGGCCCAGCCGGGCCAGCCCAAGGTCAGCAATGACGTGGTGATGAAGCTCACCCTTGGTCTGTACAGCCGCTCCCCAGCCCCGGCCAAGCCCCCTGCGGCGGCAGCGGCGGCGGCCCCAGCCCCGGCTCCAGCCCCCCCCCAACTCCCAACTGACCATGCCGATGCAACCGGATCCGGCAACTGGCTGTTTGCCACAATCGCGGATACCATTCGTCCGATTCGGTGATAGAAGGAACGTGGCAAAACGTCAGTGGCGGCACGTTCTTTCCGCATCCGTTGGCCTCTTGGCCCTGCAGGAGCTGACGGGCCTCGCTGCCCTGGCGGCCGCCGTTCCCTCCCCAGCGCAGAGGGGTGCCAGCGCACGGCACTCCGACATCGCCCAGGTGAGCGGCGCCCTCGACATCAAGCTGCGGCGATTGCCTGATTCCGTGGAGGTGATGATCGAAGGCACCGGCCCTTCGCCCGTCCTCCAGCAGACCACCCAGGGAGCCACCTGGATGGGACGGTTGCAGACGGCCGTGCCGATGACCCTGCGTCGCGGCCCGGTGCAGCTCTCCCTCCCCGAGGCGGGCCTGCAGAGCATCAGCTTCGAGGGTTCGGGCAATCTCTTCGAACTGAAGATTTCTCCCACCCCCGGCTTCCCGGTCGGCCGGCCCGTGGTGAGCGCCGACGGCCGCAGCCTGATCCTCACCTTCAACGCCCCGGCGCTGAGCACCCTTCAGACCCTCACCCCCAACGTCAACACCCCGGGCCGGGTGCCCCAGCCCGGTTTCATCCCACCCCTGCAGCCCCGCGCCGTGGCCCCGCCGCTGGGTGACATGGCCGTGGGCACCATGACGATCAGCAACCCCAGCTATGTGAGCGTCAGCGGGCCACCGGTCACCATGACCCTGCGCAACGCCCCTGCCAAGGATGTGTTGATGGCCCTCAGCCAGCTGGGTGGTTATGGGTTCGTCTATGTCGATGAATCAACAACTGCCGGTGCCGCCGGCGCAGCGACAACGCCTGCGGCGGGGATGCGGCCCATCTCGATCTCCTTCCGCCGCGAAAGCTATGGCCGGGCGATCAACTCGGCCCTCCTGGCCGCCGGACTGCAGGGCAAGCGCGATGGCAACACGATCTTCGCCGGCCCCAACGTGCTTGGGAAGAGCTTCGGCGCCCAGCTCTCGAAGGTGTACCGGCTGAACCAGGTGCCGGCCAACTCCGCCGCCGACTACCTGGCCAACCTGGGGGCCCAGGTCACCAAGACCAACACGATCACCACGGCGGTGTCCGAGGGGGTCGCCGCCACGGCTGCGCCTGCTGGTAGCCCTACCGCCTCCACCACCTCTTCCAGCACTACCACCACGGTGGAGTCTTTCGGGGCCAGCAACGGCCCCCTGATCGGCCTGCGGGCCACCACCGACACCCGGCTGGGCACCATCACCCTGGTGGGCGCACCGCGGTTGGTGTCCATCGCCGAGCAGTACCTCAAGCAACTGGATCTGCGCCAGCGGCAGGTGGCTCTGTCGGTGAAGATCCTGGATGTGAATCTGTCCAATGACACAGAGCTCTACAACAGCTTCGCCTTCCGCTGGGGCAATAACTTCATCGTCAACGACAACGGCA
The DNA here is from genome assembly GCF_024346055.1 of Cyanobium sp. Cruz CV13-4-11. Classification (GTDB taxonomy): domain Bacteria; phylum Cyanobacteriota; class Cyanobacteriia; order PCC-6307; family Cyanobiaceae; genus Cyanobium. The sequence continues at coordinate 185,419 of NZ_JAGQCH010000002.1, read as the reverse complement.
CCCTGGCGGCCAACTTCGGTGGCGTTCTCGGTGGCGCCTCTGTTCAAAGGACTCTGGACTCTCCGCTGTTACCCGGGCAGCCTTTTGGAGGTGCTAATGGCTTCAGCGGCCAGACCAATCCAGGCGCCGCCGTCAACCCGACGACGGGTCAACCCCTCTATCCCAATAACAACTTCTTCGATTTCTTCCAGGCTCGCATCCTCGCCGACAATTCCAAGGTGCTCGCCAGTCCCACCCTGATCCTTCAGGAGGACCCCTCAATCCTGCGTGACGATTCCAGCGGCGGCAGTGGCGGCAGTGGCGGCGCCTCTGGTTCCAGCCTCTTCTCCTCCTCCTTCGACAACATCGATGCCCCCATCGGCCGCAAGCGCGGCAACGAAGGTGTCGTGCGGGTGGGGATCAATGTGCCTACCAACGTCACCTCCAACGTGACCGGCACATCGGCCACGGTGAGCTGCACCATCAGCGAACTGTCGACGGCGGGTCTGGTGCTGGGGGCCCGCGTCCAGAAGATCGATGACAACGGCTTCGTCACCTTCTCGCTCTCCCCCAGCATCTCGGCGGTGGAAAGGGAGGTCGGCGCCGGTGCCCAGTGCCCCCCGATCAGCATCCTGCGGATCCGCCGCCTGGATACGGGTGTGCTGCGCGTCCGTGATGGCCAGACCCTGATTCTCACAGGCGTGATCTCCGATTTCGACCGGGCCGTGGTCTCCAAATGGCCGATCCTGGGAGACATTCCGATCATCGGGCAGTTCTTCCGCGCCTCCTCCAACAACCGCGAGAAGCGGGAGCTGGTGATCATGGTGACGCCACGCATCATCAATGACACCGAGGGCGGCACCTTCGGCTATGGCTATCAGCCCTCCACCCCGGCTTCCCGTGCCTTCCTCGGTGGTTCTCCCCAGCCGTCGATGACCCCCTGACCCAGGGCCACGCTCCGGTTCAGAAGGCCAGCGGCAGCAGGAACTTCATGGCCAGAGGGGCCACGGCCGAGGCGAACGAGGCGGCTCCGGAGAGCATCTGGCCGCCCATGCCGCTGCCCTGGTTGGTTTTCTTGCCGGGTTTCAGCAGGGCGGTGGCCACCTCGGTGAGTTGCTTCGCCTGGGCCTCCTCGCCGGCCTGGCCATAGAGGACGGCGGCGTAGTTCAGGTCGGCGGCGGCCAGTTCGGTCTTGCCCTGTTCGGTGCGGCTGAGGCCCCGGGCCACCCAGCTGATCGCCGCCTCCGGCTGCAGGCGGATCGCCTCGGAAAACAGCTGTTCCGCCTGGGGATGGCGGCCCTCCAGGGCGGCGGTGACCCCGGCGTTGTGCAGTTCGGGATAGCTCAGCACCGTGGGTGCCACGCCCCGGGCGTCCTGCCAGTGGCTGCGGGCCAGCCCACCGGGATCGAGCTGGGCGCCGCTGAGATCGCTCTGGCGCAGGTCGGTGCCCTCTAGGTTGGCCCCGCGCAGATCGGCGCCCCGCAGGGAGGCGCCCTGGAGGCTGGTGAAGCGCAGGTCAGCCCCTTGGAGGCTCGCCCCATCCAGTCGGGCCTGGCCCAGGTTGGCGCGCTGGAGCTTGGCACCGCGCAGATCCGCATCCCGCAGGTCGGCATGGACCAGGTCGGCGTCCTGGAGTTTGCAGCGGGGGCAGTTGCGCTGATTCAGCAGCCGGATCAGGTCGCCGTCGCTGCTGGCCTGAGCAGGAGCCTGAGCCAGCAGCAGGGTCATCAGCGCCGATCCGGTGACCAGCAGACCCCTGAGGTGGCCCAGGCCGGCCCAGGAAAGGCTTTGGGCAGACCCATGCACGCTGGTCATGGTGGCCTGTTCAGGGGTGCTCCCGTTGTACCGCTTCCTGCGACGGGATGCCGGTTCGGAGGGAACGGCGCAGCACCCGTCCCAGCCGGTGGGCCGCTCGGCGTCCCGTCCGGCTGGGGGCGCCGGCGAAGCGTTGCTGCTGGTAAGCCGCCACGAACGCCTCCAGGGGAGCGCTCAGGGCCGGCCAGCGCTGGCCCAGCCGCCGGGCGAAGCCGCCCAGGGTTTCCCCCGCCGCGGGCACCATGCCCTGCCGGGCGATGGCCCGCAGGGTGCGCTCCAGCTCCAGTCGCAGGGGATCCCCCCCGCGGCGCCGGCCCAGCCAGCCCAGGCCCCCCAGGCTGGCGGCCAGGCTGACGGCCACCGCCAGCAGCACCACCACCCCCAGCAGGTGGCGCTGCTCGCCCAGCAGCCGGGCCACCAGGGCCTGCTGCTGCTCGCTGTCGTAGCCGAGCCACCAGCGGGCCCAGGCGATGTCGAGGCCCCACCACTGTTGCTGGATCCAGTCCAGCGGGCCGCCGCCGGCACGGCTGCCGGCGCCCGTTGCCCCTGAGCGCGCCAGGGGGTCCCCCTGCGCCCAGGCGGTGGGATCGACGCGCCGCCAGCCCTCCCCGTCCAGCCACACCTCGCTCCAGGCGTGGGCGTCGGCCTGGCGCAGGTCCACGTAGCCGGTGCCGCCCACCGGCTGCACCCACTGGCCGCCGCGGTAGCCGCTCACCACCCGCGCCGGCACCCCCGCCGCCCGCATCAGGGTGGTGAAGGCGCTGGCGTAGTGGCCGCAGAAGCCCAGCCGGCTCTCGAACAGGAAGTGGTCGAGGGGGGCCTGGCGGGGCAGGGCCCCGGGCTCGAGCGTGTAGCGGAAGGGCTGGGCGCGGAACCAGCCGGCGGCGGCGTTCAGTCGCTCCCGGTCGCTGCTGAGGCGCCCCCATGGGGCGGCCAGGGCTTCCAGCCGTGGGTTCTCGCCCCGGGGCAGCACCAGATCGAGGGGGCCGGGCGATTGGGTGCGCCAGTCACCCGGATCCCCCGTCAGGGTGAGGGCGTAGACCCGCCGCTGGCTGCCCGGGGCCCGGTTCAGCAGTTCGCCGCTGCGCTGCAGGGTCAGGTCGGCGGACAGGGGCCGGCCGGCTCCGCTCCAGGGCACCGCCGCCAGGCCGCTGGGCTCAATCAGCCAGAGCTGAATCCCTTCCCCCGGGGCGGCGGGCGGCGGCGCCGGCGGGGCGGGCTGGCCGGCGGGAGGCCTGGCGAACTGGGGGGCCGTGCTGCGCCAGCGGCGGCCATCGAAGCGTTCATGCACCAGCACCCGCCAGTAGCGCTGCTCCAGGGGCGGGGGCTCGCCGCCGAGGGGGAAGGCGACGCGGGCCGCAGCCTGGCGGCTGACGGCGAGCCTGGCGATGGAGCCCGGCTCCATGCTGTCGCTGAGGCCGGTCATCGCCCCCATGCCCTGGCCCGCACCGAAGTTGCTGAACGGCATCAGCCGGGGCAGCAGCAGGAACAGCACCAGGGCGATCGGCAGCGCCGCCAGCAGCACCTGCAGGCTGCGGCGCATCAGGGCTTGCCAGTCGGGCCCCGCCCCCAGTTCCAGGGCCAGCAGCCCGGCCAGGGCCATCAGGATGGCCAGGCCCTGCAGCAGGCTCGGGGCCAGTTCGGGGCGCAGGGCCGCCAGCAGACCGGCGCAGACCAGCTGCAGCAGGGCCACCATCCGCCGTTCCTCCAGGGTGCGGGCCTCGCGCAGCTTCAGGGCCGTCAGCACCGCCAGGCCGAAGGCCAGCAGGCTCAGGGACAGGGCCGGCGACAGGCCCAGCAGCCCCAGCGCCAGCAACCCCATGGTGAGCCACTGCAGGGGGGCGGCGGCGCGGCTCATCGGCAGCAGGCCAGGGCCGCCAGGCACCGGTCCCGGTGGAGCACCCCCCGGCCGGGCGCGATGGACTGGCCGTTCAGCTCCAGGCCATAGCTGAGGCCCCGGCCGTGCCAGCTCCAGATGCGCTCACTGAGGTGTTCGAGCGCCGCCTCCAGGGGCACCCCAGGTTCCGGGGCCAGCAGGGGGGCCGCTTCCGGGCGATCCAGGAAGCGCTTGGCGTACTCGCCCCGCCCCTGGGCCAGCAGCTTCCAGGCCAGTCGGCTGGGGCTGTCCTGGGGGCGATGGGGGGCCAGGTCGCGCCAGTCGTCGCTGCCGTCCTGGCGGCTGGCCAGGGCCGGCTCGCCGACCAGCGGTGCCGACCCGGCGGCCAGCAGCCGCACCGGTCCGGCCCGCCGGGCCGGGTAGATCAACTGGGCCGTTGCCGGGGACCAGCGCGACCAGCAGCAGAACAGCCCCAGGGGTGCCGTGGTCTGGATCCGCAGCAGGCCGGGTTTGTGCCAGCCCCGGCCCGGCGGCGTCCAGGCCACGGCCAGCTCATGCTCCCCCGCCGCCAGCGACAGCGGCGGACCCGAGGCCTCCCCCCCCAGCCGCAGGCGCACCCCCTCGCTGCGGCCCGGGCAGCGGAGTCGGATCGGATAGGGGACCGGGGCCCCGGCGAAACCCGCTGCCGGCGTGCCGCAGCCCAGTTCCACGCCCTGCAGGTTGAAGTGGGTGAGGTGCAGGGTGAGCAGGAACAGGCTGAGCATCAGGAAACTCAGCAACAACGTGCCGTTGCTTTGCATCTGGACGCCGATCACCTGCAGCAGCACGGTGCCCGCCAGCCAGAGCCAGCCGAAGCGCGTCGGCAGGATGTACAGGTTGCGCATCCGCAGGCGCACCTGCTCCCCCTGCTGGGGCCTACCGAAGTCCATCGACACCCGCCTGAAGCCGCTGGCTCAGCTCCCCCTCGCCGCCGCCGCGCTGGCCGCCGTCCATGCGGTGTTCGCAGACGGGGGCCAGCACCGCCTGGACGTCGTCCGGAATCACATGGTCGCGACCCTCCAGCAGCGACCAGGCGCGGGCGGCGGCCACCAGGGCCAGACCGGCACGGGGGGAGAGGGGATGGCCCTGGGCCGGCTGGCGGCGGCTGCGCTCCAGCAGGTCGAGCACGTAGTCGAGCAGGGCGGGGCTGCAGTGCTGCCGGTCGCAGCGCTCCTGCAGCGCCAGCAGGTCCTCGGGGCCGAAGGCGCCGCTGAGGCCGTCGGGCCGCAGGCCCTCGCCCTGCAGCAGGGCCCGCTCCGCCTGGCGGGGGGGTAGCCCAGGCTGAGGCGCATCAGGAACCGGTCGAGCTGGGATTCGGGCAGGGCCGAGGTGCCCCCCTGGTCGAGGCCGTTCTGCGTGGCGATCACCAGAAAGGGCCGGGGCAGGGGATGGCTGGTGCCGTCCACGCTCACCCTGCCGGCGGCCATCGCCTCCAGCAGGGCGCTCTGGGTGCGGGGGCTGGCCCGGTTGATCTCATCGGCCAGCAGCACCTGGCTGAACAGGGGGCCGGGCTGGAAGCGGAAGCTGGCGGCGGCGGGGTCGAACACGTTCAGACCCGTGAGATCCGCCGGCAGCAGGTCGCTGGTGAAGCTCACCCGCTTGAAGCCGAGCCCGAAGCTGCGGGCCAGGGCCTCCGCCAGGGTGGTCTTGCCCATGCCGGGCAGATCCTCGATCAGCAGGTGGCCGCGGGCCAGCAGGCAGGCCAGGGCCAGCCGCACCTCGTGCTCCTTGCCCAGCAGCACCGCACCGATCGCGCCGATCACCGGCTGGAGGGGGGAAGGGGGCACGGGGGAGTGCGGCGCACCGAATGGTCCCCCCATTGCAGCAGCCCCGCCGCCCATCCGTGTTACAACCGCCTGAATGTTCCCAGGAGCCGGTGCCAGCTCCCCACCCGGTGACGGGGCCTCCTGAACCGCCGGATCTCCATGGGGGCAACCTCCAGGCGGCCGCCCGACGCCTCGGCTGCCGTCCGGACCAGCTGCTGGATGCCAGCGCCTCCCTGGTGCCCTTCGGCCCGCCACCGCGGCTGCGGCAGCTGCTGCGGCGGGCGCTCGGCAGCGATCTGCGCGACTATCCCGACCGGGACTACACCGCGCTGTGCGACTCCATCGCCGCCTGGCACGGGCTGGATCCGGCCCGGGTCCTGCCCGGCAACGGGGCCGCCGAGCTGTTCACCTGGGCGGCCCGGGACGCCGCTGCCGCTGGCCTGAGCTTGCTGCCGGCGCCGGGCTTCGCCGACTACCGCCGGGCCCTGGACTGCTGGGGCGGCGCCTGGCGCCTCCTGCCGCTGCCGCTCGACTGGTCGGGGGCCGGACCGGGCCCCTGGCCCCTGGCCGTCGCCGCCGTCGCCGCCGCCGGGTCCGGCGCCGCCGTGCTCTGGCTCACCAATCCCCACAACCCCACCGGCCAGCTCTGGAGCCGGGCCTCGCTGGAGCCCCTGCTGGAGCGGTTCGCCCTGGTGATCATGGATGAGGCGTTCCTGCCGCTGGTGCCGGCCGGCGAGGAGCAGTCGCTGGTGCCGCTGCTGGCGGCCCATCCCAACCTGGTGGTGATCCGCAGCCTCACCAAGCTGTTCTCGATCGCCGGCCTGCGGCTCGGTTACGCCCTGGGCAGTGCCGAGCGGCTGGCCCGCTGGGCCGCCTGGCGCGACCCCTGGCCCGTCAACGGCCTGGCGGCGGCGGTGGGGCAGGGCCTGATGGCCGACCAGGCCGGCCTGCGGCGCTGGCAGCGGCGGGTGCAGCACTGGGTGGCCGGGGAGGGCCCCTGGCTGACGGCCCGCCTGGCGGCGGTGCCCGGACTGGAGCCCCTGCCCTCGGCCGCCAACTACCTGCTGGTGCGGAGCACCCCTGGGGCCGACTCGCTCCAGTCGCTGCGGCTGGCGCTGGAACGCCGGCACCGGATCCTGGTGCGCGACTGCCGCTCCTTCGAGGGCCTGGGGGAGAACTGGCTGCGGATCGCCCTGCAGGACAGGGCCGGCAACCGGCGGCTGCTGGTCGCCCTGGAGCAGATCAGGCGCGGCTGATGAGCTGCTCCAGCACCTGCACCAGCCGCCGGTCGGCATCCCGCACCGCCAGGGAGGCCATGCCGTCCCGCATCGGCTCCAGGGGATCGGCCCCAGCGGCGGTGCCCCGCAGGCGCGGCCCCAGCAACCGCCACACGGTCCGCTCCAGGGCGGGCTCGCCGGGCTCGTGCTGCCAGACGATCACCGCGGCCCCCAGGCTGGCGGCGGCGGCGGCATTGGCGTCCTGATGCCGGTCGGCGGCCGCCGGGAAGGGCACCAGGATCGCCGGAGTGCCGCACACCGCCAGTTCGCTGAGGCTGCCGGCGCCGGCCCGGCTGATGGCCAGATCGCAGTGCTGCAGCAGGCCCGGCAGCTCATCGCTGAAGGCCCGCTCCACCACCCCGTCGAGGCGCAGCGCTCCGGCCTCGGGATCCTGGCTGCCGGTGAGGTGCACGACGCGGCAGCCGCTGGCCGCCAGCGGCGGCAGCAGGGGCCGCACCATGCGGTTGAGGCGCAGGGCCCCCTGGCTGCCCCCCATCACCAGCAGCAGGGGACCGTCGCCTCCGGGCACCCACTCCGGCAGGGGGGTGGGGGTGAGAAAGTCCCGCCGCACCGGGGTGCCGCAGACCAGGGGCCGGCAGCGGGGCAGCCGCTCGGCCGCCTGGGGAAGCCCCACCGCCACCCGCGTGCACAGGGGGCCCAGCAGCCGGGTCACCCGCCCGGGGATGGCGTTGCTCTCATGCAGCACCACCGGCACCCCGCACCAGCGGGCGGCCAGGATCGCCGGCGCGGCGATGTACCCCCCGGTGCTGAACACCACGCTCACCCCCTCCCGCCGGATCAGGCGCCGCATCGGCAGCACGGCCAGCAGCAGCTGCAGCAGGTTCCAGAGCTTGCGCAGCCCCCGGCCCTGCAGGCCGCCGGCCCGCACCATGTGCAGCGGGTAACGGCTGGGGACCAGCTCGGTCTCGAGCCGATTCGGTACCCCCACCCAGTGCACCTGCCAGTCGGCGGGCAGGGCTTCGGCCACCGCCAGGGCGGGGAACAGGTGGCCACCCGTGCCGCTGGCGGCGATCAACAGGGTCGGCATGGGCGGGTGGGACAAGCGCGCCTAACTTAAAAGCCGATTCCGGTCCGCTCACCGCCGCCCCGGTTCCCTCCCTCTCCATGGCCCCGTACCGCCCGCTGAACGCCCCCCTGTCCCCGGTTCGGTCGCCGCAGCTGCTCGGTACCCTCCTGGCCACCATGGCGCTGGTCGGCGTTGGCGTGGCCCCCGCCCTGGCGGCTCCCCCTTCCCCTGCCCAGCTCCAGGCCCTCGAAAGCGCCCTCAACAGCAGCTCCGACACCGCCCTGGCCGCGTTGCTTCAGGCCGGCCCCGGGCTGGATCCCGCCCAGCTGGAGACCCGACGCCGTCTGCTGCGCCAGCAGTTTCCCGATGCCCGCTGGCAGCTGCGCAGCGGCACCCAGATGCGCAACGGCCAGCCCACGGTGACCCTCCGGGTGGACGGCACCCGGCGCCAGGGCGGCACCACCTACCGGCTGGAGGCGGAGCAACAGCTGTCCCTGCAGAGCGATGGCACCCGCATCAATGGCCAGACGGTGCTGCGGGAGCGGTCGCTGCTGCGCAGCGGCGACAAGCCGCTGCCGGTGAGCCTGCTGATCCCCGACGCCGTGCTGACCGGCCAGCGCTACGACGTCGACGTGATTTTCGACGATCCCCTCGACGGCGCCCTCGCGGCGGGGGGCATTGCGGCGATCACCCCCCAGCAGCAGGCCACGATGACCAGCCCGAGCATGGAGCTCGGTGCCCTCGGCGGCGGCGGACTGTTCAAGACCGTGCAGGCCCCCCTGTCCCCCGGTTCCCAGACCTGGGCGGTGCTGTTGGTGCACCCCGACGGCATCGTCAGCGCCACCAAGCGGGTGCGCGTCGTTGCCGATCGCCAATCGCTCGAGCCCTGAACCATGGGCCGACCGCATCGGATCTGGGTGGTGGATGACGACCCGGATCTGCGCCATCTCCTGTCCACCTACTTGGGGGACCAGGGCTACGAGGTCCGCTGCATGGGCGATGGCGCCCAGCTGATGGCCCGGCTCGAGGGCCAGCGCCCTGATCTGCTGGTGCTCGACCTGATGCTGCCCGGCGATGACGGCCTCAGCCTGCTGCGGCGTCTGCGGGACGGGGACGACGACCTGCCGGTGCTGATGCTCACGGCCCGGGCCGATGCGGTGGACCGGATCATCGGCCTGGAGCAGGGGGCCGATGACTACCTGGCCAAACCCTTCCTGCCCCGGGAGCTGACCGCCCGGATCGAAGCGGTGCTGCGGCGTCGCGGCAGCCTCCCCGGTGGATTGCCCCAGCCCGACGGGGCCCGGATCGGCTTCGGCGACCTGGAGGTGGATCTGGCGGCCCGCACCCTGGAGCGCCAGGGGGAAGCCCTGACGATCACCGGCGGTGAGTTCGCCCTGCTGGCGGCTTTCGTGCAGCACCCCCACCGGCCCCTGTCCCGGGAGCGGTTGATCGAACTGGCCCGGGGCCCCGGCAGCGACACCGACAGCCGCAGCATGGACGTGCAGGTGTCGCGGCTGCGGCGGCTGATCGAACCGGAGCCAGCCCGGCCTCGCTATGTGCAGACGGTCTGGGGCTACGGCTACGTGTTCGTCCCCGATGGCAAGCCCCGCCAGTCCTGAGCGCCCCTGGCGGCCGTCCCTGGGGCGCACGCTGGCGTACCTGCTGGCGGGCACCGGTGCGGCCGCCCTCAGCCTGCTGCTGCTGCAGCTGCTGCTGGGCCGCCGCCTGGCCCAGCAGCAGCTGATCCAGACGGGCTCGGAGGTGGCGTCGAACCTGGTGCTGGGGGAGGTGGCCCTGGAGCGCTTCAGCCCGGAGGTGCTCGGCCAGATCAGCGGCATGCAACTGGTGGTGGGTCGCCGGCCGGAATCGGCGGCGACACCGGCCAGGGTGGGCCGGGGGGATCGGCGGTTGCGCTGGCAGACCCAGCGGTTGCAGGCGGAGCTGTGCCGCCGGCTGGGCCGTTGTCCGGCGGTGCAGCCCGCCTTCTCCCCCCGGCGGGGGGTATGGGTGGAAATGGCCTCACCGCTCGAGCCGGTGTGGCTGTTCGTCTCCCTGCCCTCACCGCGCGGTTGGCCGCCCGATCCGTTGCTGCTCTCCCTGTCCATCGGCCTGGGGGCGCTCGGGGCCCTGCTGCTGTTCCTGACGCTGGAGATCCAGCGCCCCCTGACCCGCCTGCAGGTGGCCCTGGCCGACGTGGGCCTCGAAGCCCTGCCCGAGGCCCTGCCGGACCAGGGCGCCCCGGCGGTGCGGCAGCTGATGGCCCGCTTCAACGCCATGCTGCTGCGGCTGGAGGACTCCGGCCGGGAGCGCACCACGATGCTGGCGGGCATCGCCCACGACCTGCGCAGCCCCCTGACCCGGCTGCGCCTGCGCCTGGCCCTCGCCGCTGAGGGGCCGATGGCGCCCCAGGCGCTGGAGCGGGCCCAGGCCGACATCCGCTCGATCGAGCGGATCATCCGCCAGTTCATGATCTTCGCCGGGGCCGAAGCCGGGGAAAGTCCCGTGCTGGTGCCGCTCGATGCCCTGGTGGCGGAGTCGGCGGCATCGGTGGGCGAGGTGCCCCTGGAGCTGGATCTGGAGCCCCTGGTGCGGCGGGTGCGGCCGATCGCGCTGGCGCGGGCGGTGGGCAACCTGCTCGATAACGCCCTCACCTATGGCCGGCCGCCCCTGCGGCTGGTGCTGCGGCCCCTGGGCCCGGCGGACGGGGCGGCGTCTGCCAACGGCGAGGACGGACCCGTGGAGAGCGGCTTCGAGATCCAGGTCTGGGACTCTGGCGAGGGCATCGCCCCGGCGCAGTGGCAGAAGGCCATGACCCCCTTCCAGCGGCTCGACCAGGCCCGCGGCGGTGAGGGGCACTGCGGCCTGGGCCTGGCCATCGCCGCCAAGGTGGCCCGCGACCATGGCGGTGATCTGCGCCGCCTGGAGGCGCCAGCCAGCGCCGAGCCGCCGCTGGGACGTTTCGCCGTGGCCCTGAGGGCCTGGCCCCTGCCGGGCGAGTGAGATGCCATCAGTCGCATCCGGTCACAGCTGGACCTCAGCCAGTCCGATTGCCGTCACACCTGCCGGTCACGATGGAAATGTTCAAGACAATTCCTCCCATGCCCTCCCACCTGCTTCAACCCCTGCGGATTGCCGTCCTGGCCGCGGTCATCGGCTCCACCGGTGTCGCCCTGGCCCAGAGCGGCCCCTCCGAGGCTGGACGGCCCACGCCTGCCCAGATGCAGAAGATCTTTCCCGAGCAGAAGCGCCTGGCGATCAGTGATCACCAGGCCCGCATCGCCATCCTGCAGAGCGGCGAGCGCTGCCTGTCCGCCGCGGGCAGCAGCGATGCCCTGTGGGCCTGCATGAAAGCCCAGCGTGACGCCACCCAGCGCCAGCGTGAGCAGCATCGGGCCGCCATGAAAGCACTGCTGGAGCGCAACGGCATTCCCCTGCCCCAATGGAGCAAGGGTGACCGCAAAGGGAAATGGGGTGAGGGCCGCCCCGGCAACCCCGGGACTCTCTGAGGCCGGTCACATCCGGTCATGGCTTCGGCTTGGCCGGTTGCCGTTGGGACAGGTTTTCATCCCAAGCTTGTCCCAAACCATTCCGCCGCCGTCATGAAGCCACGCCATCGCGGCCTGTCCGAGGTGTTGCTGCCGCTGGTCCTGGTCGCCCTGCCTGCTTCGGTCCTGGCCCAGAGCCAGGCTCCCGGGGAGGGCCTGCGACGCTTCCGTCTAGAGCAGCGCCAGGAGATGTTCCAGGCGCGTCGCGACCTGGAGCGCCGCAGCCACGCGGCCCGTATCGCCATCCTTCAGGAGGCCGATCGCTGCATTGCGGCTGCCAGCACCTGGGAGGCCTTCCAGACCTGTGAGCGGCAGGAGAAGCAGGCCCGAGAGCGGTTCCAGGCCGAGATCCGATCCGAGGCCCAGGCCCTCAGGGCCCGCTTCGGCCTGCCCCCACGTCAGGACAGGACGGGCTCCTCCGCCAGGGCAGCGAAGGCGACGATCTAGGCCCGTCGCCAACCCCAGGGGGGCGCCCGCCTCAGGCCTCGTCGAGGGCGGCCACGCCCGGCAGCACCTTGCCTTCCAGGAGCTCCAGGCTGGCGCCGCCGCCGGTGGAGATGTGGCTCATCCTGTCGGCCACACCCACCTTCTCCACGGCGGCCACGGAGTCACCGCCGCCGATGATCGTGCAGCAGCCCTTGGCGCTGAGCTCGGCCAGGGTGTGGGCGATGGCGTTGGTGCCGGCGGCGAAGGCGTCGAACTCGAACACGCCCATGGGGCCGTTCCAGATCACGGTCTGACAGTCGGCCAGGGCAGCCTGGAAGGCCTTGACCGAATCGGGGCCGATGTCCAGGCCCATCCAGCCGTCGGGGATGGCGTCGATCGCCGTGGTCTGGCTGTTGGCGTCGGGGGCGAAGTTGTCGGCCAGCACCACATCGGTGGGCAGCAGCAGCTGGACGCCCTTGGCGGCCGCCTTGGCTTCGAGTTCCTTGGCCAGTTCCAGCTTGTCCTCCTCCACCAGGGACTTGCCCACCGCCAGGCCGCGCGCTTTATAGAAGGTGAAGATCATGCCGCCGCCGATCAGCACCTTGTCGCACTTGTCGATCAGCGACTCGAGCACGCCGATCTTGCTGCTCACCTTGGAGCCACCGACGATGGCGGCCAGGGGACGCTTGGGCTCATCAATCGCCCCCTGCAGGTACTGCAGCTCCTTCTCCATCAGGAAACCGGCCACGCTGGGGCTCAGATACTTGGTGACGCCCTCTGTGGAGGCGTGGGCCCGGTGAGCGGCGCCGAAGGCGTCGTTCACATAAACATCGGCCAGGTCGGCCAGCTTTTCGGCGAAGCCGGCGTCGTTCTTCTCTTCCTCAGCGAAGAAGCGCACGTTCTCGAGCAGCACCACATCGCCATCGGCCATGGCGGCCACCTTGGCCTCGGCGTCGGGGCCGATGCAGCTGTCGGTCTTGGTCACGGGTTTGCCCAGCAGCTCGCTGAGGCGGGCCGCCACCGGTGTGAGGCGCATGGCCTCATTCACCTGGCCCTTGGGCCGGCCGAAGTGGGCGGCCAGCAGCACCCGGGCGCCGTGGTCGATGAGGTGGCGCACGGTGGGCAGGGCGGCCCGGATGCGGGTGTCGTCCGTGATGGCGCCGGCGTCGTCGAGGGGCACGTTGAAGTCGACCCTGACCAGAACCCGCTTGCCGCGGAGATCATCGGCGTTGAGACTGGAGAGGGATCGCTTCGCCATGGTTACGTGTAAGGGAAGGCGCACGGAGATTAGCCCCCGGCCCCTCCCGCCTTGCCACCGGCACGATTCGGTTCTTCCCACCTCCCATCCCGGGCGGCCGCAACGGTCGGCGCTAGGACAAGGAAGCTGGGCCTTCTGCCATGTTCGACACCGTCCTGTTCCCCATCGACCAGAGCCGCCAGACGATGGAAACGGCGGCCGTGGCGCTGCAGCTCGCCCAGCGCCATGGCAGTCGCATCGTGCTCCTCTCGGTGGTGGAGGCCGAAGAAGGGGTGATGCACGATCCAGCCGATGTGGCCCGGCTGCTGGAGCAGGCCCGGGCCAGCTTCACCCAGGCCGGTGTGGCCTGCGAGGTGCTGGAGCGGGAGGGAAAGCCGGCCTTCGTGATCGGTGACGTGGCCGATGAAATCAATGCCGACGTGATCGTCATGGGCACCCGGGGCATCACCCTGGAGGGCGACCACCAGAGCACCGCCGCCCGGGTGCTGCAGCTGGCGCCCTGTCCGGTGCTGGTGGTGCCCTGATGCCGGACGTCGGCGACACAGTCCGCCTCAGCACGGCCGCCCCACCGATCCAGTGGTATCCCGGCCACATCGCCAAGGCGGAGAAGGCCCTCAGCGCCAACCTGGAGAAGGTGGATCTGGTGATCGAGGTGCGTGATGCCCGTATCCCCCTGGCCACCGGGCACCCGCGCCTGCAGCGCTGGATCCGGGGCAAGCAGCATCTGCTGGTGATCAACCGCCGCGACATGGTCAGCGCCGCGGCCCGCCTGGCCTGGGACGGCTGGTTCCGCGAGCGGGGGGAGGTGCCGTGGTGGTGCGACGCCAAGGTGGGCACCGGCGTCAAGCAATTGCAGCAGGCGGCGATCCGGGCCGGGGAGTCGCTCAACGCCCGCCGGGCCGGCCGCGGCATGAAGCCGCGCCCCGTGCGGGCCCTGATGCTGGGCTTCCCCAACGTCGGCAAGTCGGCGCTGATCAACCGGCTGGTGCGCCAGAAGGTGGTGGAGAGCGCCCGCCGGGCCGGCGTTACCCGCAGCCTGCGCTGGGTGCGGCTGGGCCAGGACCTGGATCTGCTCGATGCCCCCGGCGTCTTGCCCCCGCGTCTCGATGACCAGCTGGCCGGGTTGCGCTTGGCCCTCTGTGACGACATCGGCCAGGCCTCCTACGACGGCGAGGCCGTGGCCCTGGCCTTTCTGCGGCTACTGCCCCAGCTGGAGTCGGTGGCAGCCGCCGGGGTGGCCCCCGGGCTGCTGGAGCGGCGTTATGGGGTGGCGATCTCCCCCGGGGTTTCGGACCCCGCCGCCTGGCTGACAGCGAGTGCGGCCCGCCACACCAGCGGCGACACGGCCCGCATGGCCCAGCGCCTGCTGGATGATTTCCGCCGCTCGCTGCTGGGGCCGATCTCCCTGGAGTTGCCTCCCCAGGCGGCGCCCCCCAGCTGATGGCCCGCTTCGGCGAAGGTGAAGGGGAGCTGCTGAAGCTCCACTACCTGAAGCCGCTGCCGATGCGGCTCGACCGCTGGCTGGTGTCCCAGCGGCCCGAGCAGAGCCGGGCCCGCATCCAGAAGTTCATTGAGGCGGGCTACGTGCGGGTGAACGGCGTCACGGGCCGGGCCAAGACGCCCCTGCGCACCGACGACACCGTCGAACTGTGGATGCCGCCGCCGGAGCCCCTGCCCTACTTGGTGCCCCAGGACATCCCGTTGGATGTGCTCTACGAAGACGAGCACCTGATCGTGCTCAACAAGCCCGCCGGGCTCACGGTGCACCCGGCCCCCGGCAACAAGGACGGCACCCTGGTGAACGCCCTGCTGCACCATTGCCCCGACCTGCCCGGCATCGGCGGTGAGATGCGGCCCGGCATCGTGCACCGCCTCGACAAGGACACCACCGGTTGCATCGTGGTGGCCAAGAGCCAGGAGGCGCTGGTGAAGCTGCAGGTGCAGATCCAGAAGCGCATCGCCTCGCGGGAGTACCTGGCGGTGGTGCATGGCCAGCCAGCGGCCGACAGCGGCACGATCGTGGCGGCCATCGGCCGCCATCCGGTCGATCGCAAGAAGTACGCCGTGGTCTCCGACAGCACCGGCCGCCATGCCTGCACCCACTGGCGCCTGGTCGAACCCCTGGGCGATTACGCCCTGCTGCGCTTCAAGCTCGACACGGGCCGCACCCACCAGATCCGGGTGCACTGCGCCCACACCGGCCATCCGATCGTGGGGGATGCCACCTACGGCCGCTGCCGCAAGCTTCCGGTGGCCCTGGGCGGCCAGGCCCTGCACGCGGTGCGGCTGGCCCTCGACCACCCGATCAGTGGCGAGCGGCTGGTGTGCGAGGCCCCCTTGCCGGAGGTGTTTGAGAAGCTGCTGCTGGCCATCAGGCGGCGCAGCTCCTGAGGGGCCAGCTAGACCTGCGGCTGTGGCAGCTTGTATCGCCGGGGGCCGCAGGCAGACTTGGCATCCTGGCTACCGGTGTCATGGCTCCGCCGCCGCGACGGCTGTTCGTTGATCAGTTCTTCGTCGGCTGGGTGTACGGCCCCTGGGTGGTGGCCAGCCTGCTGGTGATCCTGGCGCTGCGGCTCTTGCTGGCCGAGGATTTCAACCTGCACAGCCACGCCTGGGGCCTGTTCGGCAACGCGGCGATCTGCTTCTCGATCGGCTGTGTCTGCAAGCTCTCGTGGGCCATGGCGCGTTTCAACGCCGTGCGCCAGCTGGAGTTGCAGCTGCGCCAGGAGCTGGGTCTGCGTTGATGGCGATGACCCGTTCCCAGCTTGGGATGGTTGTCACCCTGCCCTGGTTGGCCGCCGGGGTGGTGCTGCTGGCCATGACCCGCCTCGAGGGCGAAACCCGGGAAGCGCAGCTGGGCCTGTTCGGCAGCGCCGCCATCTGCTTCTCGATCGGTTGCCTGGCCCGCACCAGCCTGGGCCTCCACGACCTGATGCAGGCCTCCTCCACCAAGGACGCGGCGCCAGCCCCGGGCCCCCGGCAGCCATGATCCGGCGCCACGCCCACCGCTGGCTGGCCCCGGCCCTGGCGCTGGCCGTGCTGGCAGCGATGGCCCAGGTCCGGGCCCAGACCCCCGTTCCGGCGCCCCAGCCGCGCCGACTGCCGCCCCCCTCCCCGGCGCTGCTGCGCAGCCTCCAGGGGTTCCAGCAGGATCTCGAACGGCTCGACCGCAGCCTGCTGCCGGGTGCGGCGGAGGCAGACAACTCCGGCCCGACAGAGGCGCCCGACCTGCCGGCCCCTGCCGCGACGGCCCTGCCCCAGGCGCCCGAGGCGGTGCGCATCGAGCGGCGCCAGCGGCTCAGCCTGGCCGAGGCCCTGGCGGTGGCCGTGCGCAACGATCCGGATCTGGCCGCCGCCGTTCTCGGTGTGCGGGAGCAGCAGGACCTGGCCGGGTCGGCCCGGGGACGCTGGTGGCCGGAGCTGGGCCTCAACCTGGCCGGTGGCTTCCGCCAGCAGCGCTCCTACAGCCAGGTCTGGGCCGCCAATGACGGCATCTATCCGGCGGACTCCCCGTTTCTGGTCAGGCCCCAGGGCTGGAATGTGGTGCAGACCAACGTCGGTGCGGCCGCCGCCCGGATGGAACTGGGCTGGGAGCTGATCAGCCCTAACCGCACCGCCAGCATCGCCGAGGCCGACGACGGCCTCAAGGCCTCCCGCCAGCGCTACGCCGACCGGTTGCGCCAGCTGCAGCTGGATGTGAGCGTCGCCTACTACGGGCTGCAGCTCGCCGACCAGCTGCAGCGCATCCGCCGGGCCGTTGCCGACAGCGACACGGTGGTGCGCGACCAGGTGGCGGCGCTCCAGCAGGCGGGTCTGGTGCCGCGGCTGGATCGGCTCCGGGCCGAGGCCGCCCTGCAGCAGAGCCTCTATCGCCTTGAGCAGGCCGAGGCCCTGCAGCTCAGCCGTCAGCGCCAGCTCAGCAACCTGATCAACGTGCCCTTCGACATCAGCCTGCGGGCCAGCGAGACGGTGCGGCTGCAGCCCCCCTGGCCCCTCGATCTGGAGCAGACGATCGTGCGCGGCTGGCGCGACAACCCCCAGCTGCGGGCCCTGCAGGCCGCCCGCGACGCCCTGCTGCGCCAGGCCGATCGCCGCGCCGCCGAACTGCTGCCCAGCCTGCGGCTGGTGGCCACCGGTGGCTACGGCCAGGGGCTGATCACACAGCCGGTGATCGAGCTGGAGGGCTGCTGCAGCTCGGCCCTCATCCCCCAGCTGCTCAACCAGCGCTCCGACTGGGCCGCGGGCCTGCAGCTGCATTGGCGCTTCTTCGATGGTGGCGTCACCGCCGGCGCCGTGGCCGCCAGCCGCACCGCCGCCGCCCGCACCGACCAGAGCCTGGCCCGCGAGCGCAACGCCATCCGCCAGCGCCTTGAGGCCGCCTTTTACGACCATCGGGCCGCCCTGCGCCAGATCGTGGCGGCCCGCGCTTCGTACAGCGCCTCCCGGGAGGCCTTCCGGGATGTGCGGGCCCGTTACCAGCTCGGACTGGCCGACTACAGCGACGTGGCCACCACCGTGGCCACCCTCACCGGCGCCATGGAGGGGGTGGCCGAATCCACCACCCTGGCCAATGTCAGCTATGCCCAGCTGCTGCGTGAACTGCTGCCGGTGCCGGACCGGCCCGATCAGCCGGTGGCGCTGCCGCTGGTGCTGGGCGGCTCCTGAGCGTCGCCCTGTCGCTCCTGCAGCCGCTGCCAGCGGCGCTGGCGCCAGGCGAAGGAGCGCCACAGCAGCAGCACCAGCAGGGCCGCGAACCAGAACCACACCTCCGGAGCGTTGGCGTGCAGCAGCACCACCAGCAGGGCCGCCTCCAGCACCAGCCAGGGGAGCTCGCGTGTCATGGCAAGGCGTCTCGCTGGCGCAGGGGCGGCTGGTCCTGGCGCTCCTGCTGGCGCAGGGTGCGGTAGCTGCCGGTGAGGTCGCGCAGCATCGGCAGCAGATAGCTGACCGGTGGGCGCCACTCCACATAACCGTGGGCCTTGAGGGTCAGCCCCTCGCGGATCGGAAAGACGCTGCTGCCGCGGCTGAGGGTCCAGCGGTAGCCATCGAAGCCGGGGGCGTTGCCCGTGGGCTGCAGGGCGATCTCGGTGCGCAGCACCGGTCCGTGGCGCACCAGGGCCTCCGCCAGCTGGGGGTTGCCCATGGTGGTGTTCACGTCTTCGCGGGTGGCAGGCAGCAGGGTGACGTTGACGACACGACCGCGGATGCCACCGAAGCGGCCCCGCTCGTTCCAGTCCGGCACCACCTCCATGGCCAGGCCGGGGCGCAGGCGACGCGCATCGGCTGGGGCGAAGTAGGCCACGGCCTGCAGGGTCTGGCCCGCCTCGGGCCCTCCCAGGGTGCCGAGGCGCTGGCCCGCTTTCACCGTCTGACCGCGCACCACCTGCAGATCCAGCAGCCGCCCGTCCCGGGTGGCGCTGAGGCTGCCGTCGAAGCCCAGGCGGGTCTGGGTGACCCGCACGGCGCGGCGGGCGTCATTGATGGCAAAGCGCCGCCGCTGGGATTCGGTGTCGATGCCCAGCTTCACCGTCTCCCAGGCATCGATCGCCTCCCGCTGCCGGATGCCGAGGTCGGCGACGCTGTTGTCGAGCTGGATGGCCCGGTCTTCACTGGCCACCACCTCGCCGGCCAGGGGGGCCACCACCTCGCGGCGGGCGAGATGGCGGAAATCGGCCACCTTCTGGTCGTAGACGCGACGCAGGGCATCGAGGCGTTCGCGGTTGCCCTGCAGCTGGGCCAGGGCCGTGTCCCGCAGCCGCCGGGCCGAGGCCAGTCGTGCCCGGTCGCGCCGATCGAGATCGGCGTTGATGCGGATCAGCTCCGCCAGATCCTTCTCCTGACGGCGCAGCTGCTGCTCCAGGGTGGGCAGGTAAAGGCGCAGCAGGGTCTGGCCCCGGCTCACCTGTTGGCCCACCCGCACCGGCAGGCTGAGGATCTGGCCCTCGGCCCGGGCATCGATCACCGTGGCACCGCCGGGCACGATCACCACCCCCCGGCCGATCACCTCGGTGGGCACCGGCCAGAACAGGAACCAGCCGGCCGCCAGGGCCCAGGCGGTGCCAAGGGCCACCAGCACCCGCCGCTCCGACGTTTCCTCCGGCGTGCCCATGGCCACCCTCAGCCCTGCAGCCGCTCCACCAGGTGGGTGCCCACCCGCAGGGCATTGGCGATGGCGGTGAGGGAGGGGTTCACGGCGCCGATCGTGGGCATGAAGCTGGTATCGACGACGTACAGGTTGTCGAGTTCGTGGGCCTTGCAGTTGAGATCCAGCACCGAGCTGGCCGGATCGCTGCCGAAGCGGCAGGTGCCGGCCTGGTGGCCCACGGCGGCGATGCCCATGCTGTTGGCGATGTAGATCTGGCGCTCCACCAGGTGGTTGCGCAGATAGAGGCGATCCAGCAGGCCCTCCAGGCGGCTGACCAGGCGCGCCGAGGCGGTGAGGTTGTTGGGGGTGTAGCTGAGCTGGATCTGGCCGGAGCCGGTCACGGTCACGCGGTTGTTCGGATCGGGGAGATCTTCGCTGGAGATCCAGAAGTCGAGCGCGTGCTCGGCGATCTTGTCCATGCTCCAGCCCGGCATCAGGAAGGTTTCCAGCGGGGCATAGCCCTTCATGATCGTTCCGCGGGTCTTGCCCGTCATCTGGATGTTGCCCATCGGGTAGTCGAAGTCGGCATCCCCGAGGTACCAGTCGTTGACGCAGACCGTTTTCTGGAAGACGGTGTGGTTGGGCTCATGGGCCAGGGCCACCATCGCCTTGCTGTTGTGGAACATGTAGTGGCGGCCCACCTGGTCCGAGCCGTTGGCCAGGCCGCGGGGATGCTTGTCGTTGGCCGAGATCAGCAGCAGCCGGGCGCTGTTGGCGGCGCCACAGCTCACCACCACCACATCACCACTCACCGTCAGCGGTTCGCCGTCCCGTTCCAGGTCCACCGCCTTCACCGTGCGCCCGGATTCATCGGTGACCAACCGCTTCACCTGGGCCCGCGTCAGCAGCGACACATTCGGCGCCGCCAGGGCCGGCCGCATGCCCAGCACCTCGGCGTCCGACTTGGCGTGCACCAGGCAGGGGAAACCATCGCAGCAGTTGCATTTGCGGCAACGGCTGAAGGCCATGTGGGCCTCATCGAGCTGGACGCCGCTGGGGGCATGAAACGGGTGCAGCCCGGCGGAGCGCAGGTCGTCCACCAGCTTCTGCATGCGCGGTTCATGGGCCACCGGCGGATGGGGATAGGGGCCGCTGCAGGGCGGCTCGGTGGGATCCTCTCCCCGCTGGCCGTGCACGTGATACATCTCCTCGGCCTTCTGGTACCAAGGCTCGAAGTCGGCGTAGCGCAGCGGCCAGGCCGGCGAGGTGCCATCGAAGTGGGCGAGCTCCTCGAAATCCTGCTGGCGCAGGCGGAAATGGGCGGCGCCATACATCTTGGTGGCGCCGCCGACGAAGTAATGGCTGCCGGGCTGGAAGGCCTTGCCGTGCTTGTCGAGCCACGGATCGGTGGACACGTAGCGGCCCTGCTGGAACACCGCCTCGGCCTCCCAGTTCTGGGGTTCCTGGGGCAGCCAGTCGCCCCGCTCCAGCACCAGCACCTTCAGGCCCGTGGGCGCCAGGTGGCGGGCCAGGGTGCCGCCGCCGGCGCCGCTGCCGATGATCACCACATCGAAGTGGGCGCCGTTGGCCACCTGCAGCTGGGTTGCTTCGGGCAGGGGCGAGCTGTGCAGGCTCGGACCGGCGATTGTGACGCTGGGGGACGTGAGGCTCATGGCTGGATGGGATAGCGGTTGAGCTGGTTGATCATCTTGCAGGCCATCGCGCTCCAGCCGGTCTGGTGGGAGGCGCCGACGCCGCTGCCGTTGTCGCCGTGGAAGTATTCGTTGAACAGGATCAGATCGCGCCAGTGGGGATCGTTCTGGAACATCTCCACGTCCCCGTTGAACGGCCGGCGGCCTTCGCTGTTGCGGCGGAAGATGCCCACCAGTCGCCTCTCCAGCTCCAGGGAGGCCTGCCAGAGGGTGATCCAGTTGCCGGAGCGGGTCGGAAACTCGACCTTGAAGCTGTCGCCATAGAAATGGGCGAACTTCTGCAGCGATTCGATCAGCAGGAAGTTCATCGGCATCCACACCGGACCGCGCCAGTTGGAGTTGCCCCCGAACATCGCCACCGGACTGTCGGCCGGGCTGTAGGCGAGCGTCTGGCTCTGGCTGCCTTCGGTGTAGGAGTAGGGGTGCTTTTCGTACACCTTGGAGAGGGAGCGGATGCCGTTGGGGGAGAGAAACTCCTCCTCATCGAACAGCCGCTCGCAGATGCGCTGCAGTCGCTCCCTGGGCACCAGGGTGAACAGCACCCGGTCGTTGTTCCAGATCCCCAGGTTGTGCACCGTCCAGGAGGGGGTGGTGCGCTCATGGGTGAACCAGGCCAGGGTGTTGGTCACGTCCAGCATCGGCAGGCGTTGCACGGTGTCGACGTCGAAGCTCTGCACCGCCAGCAGCGGCACCAGGCCCGAGAGCGAGCGGGTGCGCAGGTAGTCGGTGCTGCCGTCGGGCCGTTTGATGACGTCGTAATAGAAGCCGTCCTCCTCGTCCCAGTTGACATAGTCGCGGCCGGCCGGATTGTTGAGGCCGATCGCTAACTGCACGAAATCAACGACGAAGCGCTCGCAGATGTCGGCGTATTCCGGTTCCTCGTGGCTCAGCTCCACGGCGATCTGCAGCAGGTTGAGGCTGAGCGAGGCCATCCAGGCGGTGCCGTCGCACTGCTCGATGATGCTGCCGTCGGCCAGGGGGAAACGTCGATCGAACACGGCGATGTTGTCGAGACCGAGGAAGCCCCCCTCAAAGACGTTGTCGCCGGAGCGGTCGTTGCGGTTGGCCCACCAGCCGTATTCCAGGATCAGCTTGCGCAGGGCCGCCCGCAGAAATCCCAGGTCAGGGGTGTCGGTCTGTTTGCGATCGATCTG
Organism: Cyanobium sp. Cruz CV13-4-11; assembly: GCF_024346055.1. Lineage (GTDB taxonomy): Bacteria > Cyanobacteriota > Cyanobacteriia > PCC-6307 > Cyanobiaceae > Cyanobium. The sequence goes on along the minus strand of NZ_JAGQCH010000002.1, from coordinate 163,499 downwards.
GTAGATGCGCATCGCCGCCCAGGCGCCGATCGGCGGGTTGGGATCGGAGAGGGCCCATTCATAGGCCGGGGTCTGGGCGTTGGGGGCGGTGTAGTGGGGCTTGCGCAGCAGCATGCACTGCTCCTTGGCCGTCGCCGGATCGAAGACGGCGAAGGCCACCGAATGGAACATCAGGTCCCACTGGCAGAAGTAGGGGTACTCCCAGCAGTCCGGCATCGAGATGATGTCGTGGGCGTGCAGCCGTTTCCAGTAGGCGTTCTGGGTGTGCCGCCGCGCGGCCGGGGGAGGGGTGCCGGTCGGGTCCCCATCCAGCCAGCGCAGCACACTCCAGCCGTAGTACTTCTTGCACCACAGCAGGCCGGCGGCGCCGGCCAGATGGATGCGGCGGTCGTCCTCGGACAGGCCCGGCACGTGCTGCTCGAAGTACTCCAGCCACTCCTGCTCGCGTTGGGCGAAGATCGCCTTGAAGGCGTCGGAACCTGGAGCGGTGGCGTCTGTCGCTTTGCCTTCGTCCGTTGGGCCATCGATGCGGTGCAGGCGCAGTTCCACCAGCCATGCCTCGCCCGGGGCCAGGGTGCGCTCCAACAGGCGGCCCGCCTTGCTGCCGTGGCAGGCCGGATTGACCGCGCCGGCTTCGCCATCGATCACATGGCGGTGGAAGCCGTCTTTCTGGAACGGCGTGGCGTTGGGCTGGCCCCAGAGCCGTTGGCTGTTGGTTTCGTTGTCGGTGAAGATCCAGTGACCGGGTTCGGCGCAGTCGAGCTGATAGACCCCGAGATGGGGGATGACATCGCTGACGATGGAGTCGCGGCCGGGGTCGTTGGCGGTTGTGTCGGCCAGGCTGATCTGGTGCTCGACTTCATCGGGATAGCCCCAGCGCCAGGTGTTGCGCAGCCACAGGCTGGGCAGCAGCGTCAGGGGTGCGGCGTCGGGGCCGCGGTTGATGGCCTTGATCCGGATCAGCAGATTCTCCGGCCCCGCCTTGGCGTACTCAATGACGACATCGAAGTAGCGGCTGTCATTGAAGATGCCGGTGTCGACCAGTTCGTACTCGGGCTGATCGCGCCCCCGGCGGCCGTTCTCGGCCAGCAGATCGGCGTAGGGGAAGGCCCGTTGCGGATACTTATACAGCCCCCGCATGAAGCTGTGGGTGGGGGTGTTGGCGAGATGAAAGAAGTAGTCCTTGAGGTCTTCGCCGTGGTTGCCTTCGGGGTTGCCGAGTCCGAAGGGTCGCTCCTTGAGGATCGGATCGGCGCCGTTCCAGAGGGCCAGGGAAAAACAGAGGCGGCACTGGTCGTCGCAGAGGCCCAGCAGGCCGTCCTCACCCCAGCGGTAGACGCGGGAGCGGGCATGGTCGTGGGGGAAGGAGGTCCAGGCGTCCCCGTCGGCGGAATAGTCCTCGCGCACCGTGCCCCACTGGCGCTCGCTCAGATAGCTGCCCCACAGGCTCCAGGGCGCCCCACCGTGATCGCGCTCGGCGATGCGCCGGGTTTCGGAGGGGCTGATCGCGTCGATCAGAGCGACAGAGGGAGAGGCGTTTGTCACAGGGATGCCTTCAGTGCTTCGCCGATGCGCAGGGCGTTGGCGATCACGGTCAGGCCGATGCCCACCGAGGGGCAGGACGGCAAGACGCTGGCGTCGACGATCCAGAGGTTGTGGACTTCATGGCTGCGGCCCTCCAGGTTCACCACCGAGGTGGCCGGATCCGAACCCATGCGGCAGGTGCCGCAGGCGCCGCCGATCACCGGCAGGGGCGCCTCGCCGCGGGGATGGGTGGGAGCCGCCTTGGTGACCACTGTCAGGGGGTCGGCTTCGACGGCCTTGAGGCTGTCGATCCAGCGGTAGACGAGGCGGTCGTGGGCTTCGCGGTTGTTGGCCGTGTAGTGGACCTGCAGCTGCTGGCCCCGCAGGGCGACCCGGTTGTGGGGATCGGGCCGCACGGCGCTCATCGCCCACCAGGTGATCGAGCGGGCGGCCAGTTGCTCGAGGCCGAAGTCCGGCAGCAGGCGGGTCACCAGGGAGAGCACCGGCGGTGACTCGGCGAACAGGGCGTCCTGGAGCACCCCGCCGCCGCTCTGGATCGAACCGAGCGGGAAGTCGACGTTCTTGTCGCCCCAGTAGAAGTCGGTGATGCCATGGCCGCGGCCGTAGCGGCCCGAGTTGGGGGCGGCCGCCAGCTGCAGGATCGAGGTGAGCTGGGGCTTCATCAGGTTGCGGCCCACCTGGTCGGAGCCGTTGGCCAGGCCGCGGGCGTGGTGGTCGGTGGCGGAACGCAGCAGGATCTCCGGCGTGCCGATGGCCCCGGCGGCCAGCACCACCTGGTGGCTGCGGAACAGCCAGCGCTGGTGGTCGATCTCCACCTCAACGCCGCGCACTTCCTGGCCCGACGGGTTGACGTGCAGCTGCAGCACCCGGGCGTTCTCCCTCACCGTCACGGTGCTGGAGCCGCGCGCCGGATCCACGCCGAACAGTTCGGCATCCCCGGTGGGATCGACCGCCGATTCGGACCAGCTCAGGGGCAGGTCGTAGGGATGGAGCCCCTGGCGCTCCAGGGCGGTGCGCAGTTCCACCAGGAATGGCTCCACCGGCCGCGGCGCGGCGGGATAGGGGCCCTGCATCGCCGGGGCGGTGGGATCGGCACCGGCCACCCCATGGACCCGGTAGAGCGCTTCGGCCCGCTCGTACCAGGGGGCCAGGTCGTCGTAGCGCAGCTCCCAGTCCCGGGACGGCCCCTCCTGGAGCGCCACGCCCGTGAACTCCGCTTCGCGCATGCGTTCAAGCACCCCACCCCAGATCTTGGTGTTACCGCCGACGGCGTGCACCATCTGGGGGGAGAAGGGATCACCGTCGGTGCCGAACCACTTCTCCTCGGGGTGGTAGCGCGGCTTGCGGAACAGCCCCACCTCGGCGACGTTCTGATCGGCCTGGGGCATCACGCCCCCCCGCTCCAGCAACAGCACCGTGTGGCCCCCGTCGGCGAGGGCGGCGGCCAGGGTGCCACCACCGGCGCCGCTGCCGATCAGGATCACGTCGTAGTGGGTGTCGTCGATGATCATGGTTCAGGCTCTCCAGACGTAGAGCAGCACGAACAGGATGATCCAGATCACATCCACGAAGTGCCAGAACAGGGACGTGGCGATGACGCCTTCTTCACCGCCGTCGTAATTGCCGGGGACGAAGGATTTGGCCAGCATCAGGCCCATCAGCAGGATGCCGGTGAGCACATGCAGGCCGTGGAAGCCGGTGAGCAGATAGAAGGTGCCGCCGAAGGTGCCGGAGGTGAAGCCGAAGCTGAGGCCGCGCCACTCCACCGCCTGGCCGTAGAGGAAATAGGCCCCCATGGCCATGGTCAGCAGCCAGAAGCCCCGGAACAGCCAGATCTTCCCCTTGCCTTTGAAATGCTCGGCCACCACCATCGTGAAGGAGCTGGAGACCAGCACCACCGTGTTGATCAGCGGCAGGCGCCATTCGAGCCCGTCCACGCCGGCGGGCAGCCAGTCGAGGGCGGAGAGGCGCAGGAGGGCGTAGCCACTGAAGAACGCCAGAAAGATGACGCTTTCGGAGCACAGAAAGATGATGAAGCCGGTGAGGTTGTGGTTGGCGTGCTGGCCCTCGCCGTGGGCGTGGGTCGCGGCCGCGGCGTCGCCGGGGGTGGCGGGGGTGCTGCTCATCGGTTGGCCTCCTGAAGGGTGAGCGCCCGCTCGATCTCGGCCTGGTGCTCCACCAGCGGCTCACCCGTGCCGTAGCCGTAGGGGCGGCTGATCACGGTGGGCACGTGCTCGCCGAAGTTGTCCTCCGCCGGGGGCGACGGCAGCAGCCACTCCAGGCCGATGGCGTTCCAGGGGTTGTGCGGCGCCCTGGGACCCCGGGCCCAGGAGCTGATCATGTTGAGCAGGAAGGGGATGATCGAGACCCCCAGCAGGAAGGCCCCCAGGCTGGCCAGCACGTTCCAGAAGGCGAACTCCGGGTCGTAGGAGGAGACCCGCCGGGGCATGCCCATCAGGCCGAGGGGGTGCATGGGCAGAAAGTTGAGGTTGGCGCCCACGAAGGTGAGCAGGAAGTGCAGCTTGCCGAGGCCCTCGTAGGGCATGCGGCCGGTGAACTTGGGGAACCAGTGGTAGATCGCGGCGAACACACCCATGACGGCCGCGCCATAGATCACGTAGTGGAAGTGCCCCACCACGAAGTAGGTGTTGCTGACATGAATGTCGATGGGCACGGTGGCCAGCATGATGCCGGTGATGCCGGCGAAGACGAAGTTGAACAGGCCGCCGAGGCAGAACAGCATCGGGGTGGTGAGCCGGATCTTGCCGTTCCACATCGTGCCCAGCCAGGCGAACACCTTCACCCCGGTGGGCACGGCGATCAGCATCGTGGTGACCATGAACAGGTTGCGCATCCACTGGGTCACGCCACTGGGGAACATGTGGTGCACCCAGACGATCAGCCCCAAGCCAACGATGATGAAGGACGCCAGGCACACGTAGACGTAGCCGAACAGGGGCTTGCGGGAATAGACGGGGAACAGCTCCGAAAAGATGCCGAACACCGGCAGGATGATCACATACACCGCCGGGTGGGAATAGAACCAGAAGAAGTGCTGATAGAGCACCGGGTCGCCGCCCCCTTCCTGCCGGTAGAACGAGGTGCCAACACTCAGATCCAGCAGCAGCATCACGGCGCCGCCGGTGAGGGCGGGCAGGCCGATCAGCTGCAGGGTCTGGGCGGCCAGGGCCGTCCAGCAGAACACGGGCATGCGGAAGTAGCCCATGCCCGGCGCCCGCATCCGCAGGATCGTGGTGACGAAGTTCACCGCCCCCATGATCGAGGAGATGCCGGAGAGGGCCACCGCCAGCACCCAGAGGAACTCGCCGTTGATCAGGTGGCCGAGGGGGTTCTGGAGACTCACCGGCGGATAGGACCACCAGCCGGAGGTGGCCGGGCCGCTGGGCACGAAAAAGCTGGCGATCAGCAGGATGCCGAACACCGGCACCAGCCAGAAGGCGGCGGTGTTGAGCCGGGGGAAGGCCATGTCGGGGGCGCCGATCATGGTGGGAATCAGCAGGTTGTTGAGCCCGTTGAGCACCGGAAAGATGAACAGGAACAGCATGATCGTTCCGTGCATCGTGTAGAGACCGTTGTACACGGTGCGATCCACCAGGTCAGCCTCGGGTGTGATCAGCTCGCCCCGCATGATCATGGCCAGCAGGCCACCCACCAGGAAGAAGAAGAAGGACACCACGATGTACTGGATGCCGATCACCTTGGCATCGGTGCTGAAGCCGAAGTAACGCCGCCAGGAGGCGGGCGGTTCGGGGGAGAGGGTTGTGCTGGTCATGGCCTCAGGCGTCGTGGGGAAGGGAGCTGGAACCGGGAGCGTTCACCTGGGGCGGGGGGGCCGGCACCACCGTGGGCCAGCCGCCGCGGGGATTGGTCTGACGGTCGGCGTACTCGTCGGCCGCGACGCTGAGGCCGGGCTGCAGGGGGGCGGCGGCGGCCTGCTTCAGCCAGGCGGCATGGTCTTCGGCGGTCTCGACCACCACATCGGCCTGGTTGGCGGCGAACCAGGTGCCGCTGAACTGGGAATCCCGCAGGCGGTAGCGCCCGATGCGGGTGGGGGTGAGGCTGAAGTCGATCGCCCGGCCCGGGATCACATCCTGCTTGAGCCGGAAGGCCGGGATGAAGAAGCCGTGCAGCACGTCCTCGGAGACCAGGTGGAAGGTGACCGGCCGATCCAGCTCCAGGTGCAGTTCCGTGCTGGAGACGTGCTGGCCGGGAAAGCGGAACTCCCACGACCACTGCCGGGCGATCACCTCCACCTCCTCTGCCGGCCCCTGGCCCTTCGAGGCGCCCATCGCCATGGGCAGGGGTGCGCTCAGATGGACGTGCTCCATCGGCCCGAGCACGCCGAGCTCGGTGTTCACCTGGATGGCGTACCAGGCGATGGCCATCACCAGCACCAGGGGGATGGCGGTCCAGATCACCTCGAGACGGGTGTTGCCCTCGATCGGCTCGGCGTCGCTTTCGTCGTACTTCTCGGCCCGGTGCACGAGCATCACCCAGGCCATCACGGAGATCACCCCCAGGAACACGAAGGTGCCGATGCCGGTTTCGAAGCTGAACAGGCCATCCACCAGAGGGGCGGCATTGGAGGCCTGCACCGGCAGCCAGCCATAGGACGCACGGGCCACCCACAGGCTGATGGCCACCAGCAGGCCGATCCAGATGGCCAGGGCGGCGAGGACCACGGGGCCGGGACGGCGCGGAGAGGAGGAGGTCATGGGAGGGGGCCCTAGGGAAGGGCGGTGCGGAGATCGGCTCCGCTGGCCAGGAGCTGGTCGGCGGTGATGTGGACGCCGAATTCGGCCGCCAGTTCGGCACCGAGGGTGCCGTGCAGGCCGATCACCAGGAACAGACCCAGGCCCACCAGCAGGTAGAGCCACTGCACCTGCCGGCCCATGTCCCGGCGCCAGAGAAAGCGCTGGTAGCCGCGCCAGACGGTCATGGCAATGATCGCCAGCAGGATCGCCACCCCGCCCACGCCATGCCAGAGCATGGTTTCCATGCTCTGGAGCCCGATGCTGCTGGTGACGCCCGGCAGGGGCACCGCCAGCAGCATCTCGAAGAAGCCCGCCGCCACGGTGAAGAAACTGACGATGGCGCAGGCCAGCAGGTTGTACCAGCCCACGTCGTGGAAGCCGGCCCGGGTGATCGGCAGGGCCAGGAAGCGGAACACCCGCTTTTCGAGCGGGTAGAGGGCGCCGACGATGTCGAAGGCGATGGCGATCACGAACAGCCCGATCGTGAAGTGGACCAGATTCGGATGGATCGGCAGGCTGTAGGGCAGGTCGTTGGGCCCCAGCCAGTCACCCAGCTGCTGGATCGGGGCCTCGGCGGGGAGCAGGGAGAAGGCCATCAGATCAGCCCGGCCCGTCCGGCGGCCACCACCGGCACCGTGTGCAGGCCGTACACCCAGATCAGCTGGTTGCCCAGGGTGACCTGCACCACCACCAGCGCGGCCAGCACCCCACCGGCGGCCAGGAAAGGCAGCGGCAGGGTCTCGGGGTCCCGGTTGCGCAGCACATAGCGCCAGCCGGTGAGCACCGAGAGGATGCCGGCCAACGACCATCCCAGGGTGCTGTGCAGGTTGAGGATCGAGCGCGAGGCGCCATAGGGCTCAGCCAGGCCCGCTTCCACCTGGCCGAAGATGATCGCCACGAAGATGGCCCCCGTGGCGAACAGCAGATTCCAGAAGCTGACTTCAAACAGATTCGGCCGCCGCAGCACAACGCCGATCAGATCGAAGACCACGCTGATCACCGCCATGGCGATGACGAAGTGGACCACGATCGGATGGAGGGTGTCCATCCAGGGCAGGTTGTGGTCATTGAGGGTTGGCAGCAGTTGCTGCATGGGCACCGGCCACGCTGTGCCCCTTCACCATGGCCGGACCCCGAGAGCTGTCCTGGCTCTGTGAGCTTTTATTGCAGGATTGTGACGATATCCCGACGCGACCGGGAGCTCGCCGTTCCTGGGATCCTCCCTACCTTTCAGGCAACCCGCGGACCACATCGATGGCGAAGGAACGCTTCTTCCTCGAGCTGGAGCCGAGCGAAGCCGTGATGAAGAGTTGGCCCCATGTGGTGATCGTGGGCGGCGGTTTCGCCGGCCTCAAGGCGGCCCACCGGTTGGCCGGCCAGCCGGTGCGGGTCACCCTGGTGGATAAGCGGAATTTCAACCTTTTTCAGCCCCTGCTGTATCAGGTGGCCTCCGGCCTGGTGTCCGAGGGCGACGTGGCGACGCCCCTGCGGCTGCTGCTCGCCAAGGCGGCCAACGTGCAGGTGCTGCTGGGTGAGGTGGTCGATCTCGATGCCGCCTCCCGGGAGGTGGTCTTCAACGATCGTCGCCTGCGTTACGACAGCCTGATCCTGGCCACCGGCTCCGGCAGCACCTACTTCGGCCATGAGGAGTGGCGCGAACTGGCACCGCCGATGAAGATCCTTGAGCACGCCGATGAGATCCGGCGGCGGGTGCTGACGGCCCTGGAGGAGGCCGAGCAGACCCCGGATCCGGAACGTTGCCGCTTTCTCCAGTCGGTGGTGGTGGTCGGCGGCGGCCCCTCCGGCTGCGAACTGGCCGGCTCGATCAACGAGCTGATGCGCCACGCGGCCCAGCGCGACTTCCGCCAGCTGGATCCCGGGCTCTGCCGCGTCGTGCTCGTCGACCCCGGCGATCGGCTGCTGCGGGCCATGGATCCGTCGCTGTCCAAAGCGGCCGGCGATTACCTCGCTTCCTGCGGTGTCGAACTGGTGCTGGGCGGCCGGGTCCAGAGCATCGAGGCGGGCCGGCTCACGGTCGCCTTCAAGGCGCCGGCGCCGGGAACGCCCAGCGAGCGGGTGCTGGAGGCGGCCACCATCTGCTGGAGCGCGGGGGTGCGGGCCTCCCATCTCGGCAAGCTGCTGGCGGAGCGCACCGGTTGCACGGTCGACCGCGGCGGGCGGGTGGTGGTCGAGCCGGACTTCTCGATCGCCGGCCATCCCGAGATCCGGGTGGTGGGCGATCTCTGCTCCTATGCCCACACGGCCGACGGCAAACCCCTGCCGGGCATGGCCGGCCCGGCGGTGCAGATGGGGGGCTGGGTCGCCCAGGACCTGCTGGCCCAGCTGGCGGGTCGGCGCCAGGCCACGTTCCGCTGGTTCGACTTCGGCAGCATGGCCGTGATCGGTCCCCTCTGCGCCGTCGCTGACCTGCGGGGCCTCAAGTTCACCGGCCCCGTCGGCTGGCTGCTCTGGGGCCTGGCCCACCTCGCCTTCATGCCCGCCAATGAGAACCGCCTCACCCTGCTGACCAAGTGGCTGTGGGTGATCGCCACCCAGCAGCGGGCCAGCCTGCTGATCACCGGCCGGCCCGACCAGCACCTGGGGGTGGAGGTGGGGCTGGAGCGGGCCGAACGGGCCCAGGATCCCGCTGCGGCCTCGGCGCAGAATCCCCCGGCGGCCTCGGCGGAGCAGCCGGCGGCGGCCTGAAGGCTCAGAGGCCGGGGCTGCTGTGCATCAGGCCACCGTCGGCAAAGATCGTGGTGGCCGTGATGTAGCTGGCGGCGTCGCTGGCCAGGAAGCCCACCACCTTGGCGATCTCCTCGGGCTGAGCCATGCGGCCCATCGGGATGGCGGCGTTGAGCTTGGCCAGCAGCTCGGGATTGTTCATGGTGGAGTCGTTGATCGGCGTGGCCACGGCGCCGGGGCCCACATTGACGATGGTGATGCCGTGGGGCGCCAGCTCCAGGGCCGCGGTGCGGGTGAGCATGCGCACGCCGCCCTTGGCGCAGCAGTAGGGGGTGTTGTCGGGCATCGGCCAGTCCTCATGCACCGAGGAGATGTTGATGATGCGGCCGCCGCCGCCCTGGGCGATCATCTGCTTGGCGGCGAACTGGGTGGCGAAGAAGACGCCCCGCAGGTTGACATCCAGCACCTTGTCGAAGTTGTCCGGGGTGGTGGTGAGGATCGAGGTGCGGGTTTCGATGCCGGCGTTGTTGATCATCACATCGAGCCGACCGTATTTCTTCACGGTGGTGTCCACCAGGCGCTGCAGGTCATCGAGCTTGCCCACATCGGCCTGTACCCCGAAGCTGCTGCCGCCATAGGCGCCGATTTCACGCTCGAGCTCTTCGGTGGCTTCGGGGTGGGAGCGGTAATCAATCACCACCTTGGCGCCGAGTTCGGCGAGATACTCCACGATCGATTTGCCGATGCCGCTGTTGCCACCGGTGACGATGGCGACCTTGCCCTGCAGCAGGGTGGAGAGGGCCTTGCCGGCCAGGGGGTTGGAGCTCGTCATCGGGTGGCGCCGGGAAAGGAATGGGGAGGGATCTCCACGCTTTCATCCTAGGGACGACCACCGAAATGGCCCAGTGAATCGTTGCCGTCAGCATCGGCAACTCACCACCGGGATGCGGTGACCGTGGCGCCACACCTGATGGCCCCTAGTCTGTGGCGGAAGCGAGTGGAACCAGCCCGATGGACGGCGATGCGTTGCAGGGGCCGGACAGCAATGGGAATGGGCCGGTCCGTCCTTCGGTGACCCGGGGCGCGGCCCTGCTGGTGGCAGCCTTCCTGGCTAACACGTTCCAGAGCGCGTTTGCGCGGGCGGTGGGCGGCACCATGGATGCCCTGATGTTCACCTGGCTCACGTTCGTTCTGGCACTGGTCCTGCTGATTCCCCTGCTGGCCGTGCGCGGCGGCCGTGATCTGCCGACCCGTGTGTTTCCCCTTCACCTGCTTCGTGGCGGCATGGGGATGGGCGGTTTTCTTCTGTTCATGTCGGCGGCCCAGCTGGTGAATCTTGTCAATGCCAATGTGCTGCTGAACACGACGCCGATGTTCATCCCGTTGCTGGCCTGGCTGGTGCTCAGGCAGCGCATTCCCCCCAGCCTCTGGAAGGCCCTGGCGGTGGGATTCGCCGGGATGGTGATCGTCGTCCAGCCGAATGCCAGCCTCCTTGACAAACCCGGTGATCTTCTCGGCCTGGCGGCAGGATTTGTCTGTGCCATCGAGTTCCTGGCGGTGAAGGCCCTGGGCAGAAGCGAGTCGGCGTTGACGCAGCTCGTCTATTTCCTGACCATCGGCGGCCTCGTCTCCAGCCTGATGATGGTGGGGCGATTCCACGCCATCACGCCGGATCAGTTCCTGTGGGTGCTGGCCTCGGCCCTCTGCCTGCTGAGCTTCCAGTTTCTGCTGATCCGCGCCTACAGCTATGCCGATCCCAGTGCGATCGGGGCATTCCAGTATTCCTCGGTGGTTTTCGCCGGCCTGATCGGCTGGATCTGGTTCGGCCAGATCCCGAACGCCGGTGTGGTGGTGGGAACCGTGCTGATCTGCGTCGGTGGGGTGCTCAGCCTGGTGGGGCAGAACCCGCCCCCACCGGCCCCCGGGCCGGAGCCCTCCACCGGCACCCACCCGATGGCGCTCCCATGACCCTTCCCCACATCGACAGCCTCGGGTTCACCACGGCCAATGTCGAGGCCAGCGCCGCCTTCTTCGAGACCTGCCTGGGCTTCCGGCGCCTGGGGGAGGCCGTGGAGCTGGAGGGCGGCCCCTACGCCCGGTTGGTGGGCCTTCCCGGAGCCAGGCTCAGGGTGCTGCGGCTGGCGATCGGCACGGAGGTGCTGGAGCTCACTGAGGTGCTCACGCCGGGGCCCGGCGCCCGTCCGGGGCGGCCGATCCCGGCCGGTTCCCGCAGCAACGACCGCTGGTTCCAGCACGCCTGCCTGGTGGTCAACAGCATGGAGGCGGCCCTGGCGGGGCTGCAGCCGGCCTTCGCCGCCGGCCGCATCACGGCGATCTCCTCGGCGCCCCAGCGGCTGCCGGACTGGAACGCGGCCGCCGCCGGCATCGTCGCCTTCAAGTTCCGCGATCCGGACGGCCATCCCCTGGAGCTGCTGCAGTTCCCGCCGGACAAGGGGGAGGCCCGCTGGCATGGCGACGCCCCCGGACCGGTGCTGGGCATCGACCACAGTGCCATCGGCATCGCCGACACCGCCGCCAGCTGCCGTTTCTATCGCGAGCTGCTGGGCCTGAGTGCCGGTGGCGACGGCGTCAACAGCGGGCTGGAACAGGACGGGCTTGACGGACTGGACGGGACGCGGGTGCACATCACCGGCCATCGCTGCCCCACGGGCGCCGGTGTGGAGTGCCTTGATTACCGCGAACCCACCGGCGGGCTCGCCATGCCCACCGATCAGGGCATTCAGGATCTGGCCCACTGGCAGTTGCGGCTGCGCGTGGCGGATCTGGAGGCAATCGCCAAGCGGGCCGAGTCCTTCGGCGGGCGCCTGATCTCGCCGGGGATCGTCGAACTGGGCGATCAGGCTGGCTGGATCGGGGCTACGCGGGCCCTGCAGCTGGCTGATCCGGATGGCCATCAGCTGCAGCTGCTGCAGGACTGAGCTCCACGATCAGCACCACGACCGAGCGGGGCCCCAGGGTGTAGGTGTCCGCCTCCAGGGCCGGCGCGCCCATCCATGGCACCACATCCTCCGGGCTGGCTCGGGAGGTGTCGATCCAGCGCTGCCAGGTGTTGTGGCCGGCATCGGCGGCGGGCAGCCGGAAGGTCAGCTTCTCCCACCAGGCGTTGACCATGGCGTGCCAGCGGAACCGTTGGCCGACGCTGGTGATGGTCACGGCGAAGGCATGGGAGCTGTCGCTCCAGTCGGGCTGGTTCGGTTCGACCCCATGCCAGCTCACCTGATGGCGTTGCACCAGTTCGCCGAGGCTGAGGCTGCGGGCGTTGACCACCACATCCCGGCGCTGGCGGTAGGTCACCAGTTCCCGCACGAAGCGATGCAGGTCGGCATGGCGCTCCAGCAGCGACCAATCGACCCAGCTGATTGGGTTGTCCTGGGCGTAGGCGTTGTTGTTGCCCTGCTGGCTGCGGCCCATCTCGTCCCCCATGGCCAGCATCGGCGTGCCGGTGGCCAGCAGCAGCAGCGTCAACAGGTTGCGACTCTGTCGGGCGCGCAGGGCCAGGACATCGGCATCCTGCGTGGGCCCCTCAATGCCGCAGTTCCAGCTGGCGTTGTCGTCGCTGCCGTCGCGGTTGTTTTCGCCGTTCGCTTCGTTGTGTTTGCCGTTGTAGCTGACCAGATCGGCCAGGGTGAATCCGTCGTGGCAGGTGATGAAGTTGACGCTGGCCTCGGCCTCCCGCTGCTTGTGGCCGTAGATGTCGGGGCTGCCGATCAGGCGCTGGCTGACGCTGCGGGCCAGGCCCCCATCCCCCTTGAGGAAGCGGCGCACGTCGTCACGGAAGCGTCCGTTCCACTCCTGCCAGTTGTCGCCGACGAAGCTGCCCACCTGATACAGGCCGGCGGCATCCCAGGCCTCGGCGATCAATTTGGTGCCGGCCAGCACCGGATCGGTGTCGATGTCCCAGAGGATCGGTGACAGGGGCGTGGGCTGGCCGGTCTGGTCCCGGTCCAGCACCGAGGCCAGATCGAAACGGAAGCCATCGACATGCAGATGCCGCACCCAGTGGCGCAGGCTCTCGCGGATCAGGCGCCGCACCACCGGATGGTTGGCGTTGAAGGTGTTGCCGCAGCCGGTGTCGTCGATGTAGGTGCCATCACCGTTCTGGAGGTAGTAGTCGCCGTCCGCCAGCCCCCGGAAGCAGAAGGCCGGTCCCTCGGCGTCGCTTTCGGCGGTGTGGTTGAACACCACATCGAGAATCACCTCGATACCGGCCCGGTGTAGGGCCTTGACCAGGTCGCGGAACTCATCGATCACCGCCAGCGGATCGCTGCTGCAGGCGTAGCCGGGGTGGGGTGCGAAGAACGACACCGGCTGATAGCCCCAGTAGTTGCGATGGCCGCTGGGGGCCGCCAGGGGATCGAAGGCGAACACCGGCAGCAGCTCCACCGCCGTGATGCCCAGGTCCTGGAGGTAGGGGATGCGGCTGATCAGGCCCCGGTAGGTGCCCGCCTGCTCCGGCGGCAGGCCGGCGCTGGGGTGGGCGGTGAAACCGCGCACATGCAGCTCGTAGATCACCGTCTCACGCGAGGGCCGGTGCAGCGGGCGATCCCCCTCCCAGTCGTAGGCGTGCGGGTCGGCCACCACGCTCTTCATGGCGGTGCCCCAGTCGCCGGCGCTGCTGCGGCCGGGGGCGCGGCCGTAGCCCGGAGGCATCGCCAGGGCCAGCCCGTGGGGATCGAGCAGCAGGTTGGCCGGATCGAAGCGCAGCCCCAGCTGCGGCTGCCGGGGTCCCTCGACCCGCCAGCCGTAGTGCTGGCCCGGCCCGATCCCCTCCAGCCGGCAGTGCCAGTAGTCGCCGGTGTGGTGCCGGTCGGGATCGAGACGGAGGCGGTGGCTGGGCACGGCATCGTCGACGCGCGCGAACAGGCACAGCTCCACCGCCATCGCCCGCCGGGCATAGAGGCTGAAGTTGACACCGCCCTCGCTGACCGAGGCGCCCAGGGGGGCAGAGCTTCCCGGGGACGGCGGGGCCGCCGTGCATGAGGTCATGGCGTCGGCAGGGGTGGAGGGGACAGGGGGCCCGCCAACCGCATGATGGCCAGGACCCCCGGTTTCGCCCGGCCCCGCCGCGGCGCCGTCCGTCGACCCTGCTTACGGTGAGCCGGCACGCCGTCCCGCCGTTCCGCCCGCCGATGGATCTCGAGATCGTCACCCTGCTCGTGCCCAGCGGCCCTTCGGTGGTGGCCGCTGCCGGGCTGCTGGCGCTGCGGCTGTTCGTGGGGGTGGCCTTCATCCGCCACGGCTGGCCGAAGCTGCGCAACCTCAAGACCTGGTCCACGGCGATGAAGACGCCGGAATGGCTCTGCTTTCTGTCGGCGGCCTCGATGTGGGGCGCCGGGATCGCCCTGATCCCGGGCCTGCTCACCCCCCTGGCGGCCCTGGCGATTCTGGTGTCGATGGCCTACGCCATGGTGCTGGAGCTGGTCTCCGGTTTCCCGTTCATCGCTCCGGATCCCTACCAGATCCCCCCGGGTGACTACGCCGGACCGATGGGTGTCGGTGAACCGCCCAGCTGGGAGAAGGCGGCGATGTATGTGGTGATGTGCCTGGTGCTGATCACCTCCGGTGGCGGCCTCTTCTCCCTCGACGACCTGCTGATCGCCGACCTGCTGCGCGCGATCCTCTGAGCTTTCCAGATCAGGACGGCTCAGGCGGGTGGATCAAGACAAGGCGGGCAGGCGCGGACAGGCCTCCACCAGGAGGCGGGTGATGGCGGCCTGGGGATGGTTCAGCAGCGCGGCACTGGGGCCCTCCTCCACGACCCGGCCGCCGTCGAGCACGAGCACCCGGTGGCAGAAGCCGCCGGCCACCGAGAGGTCGTGGGTGATGAACAGCAGGCCCAGGCCGAGCTGCTCCTGCAGGCGGCGCAGCAGGGCCAGCACCTCGGCCTGCACCTCGGCATCCAGCATGCTGACGCTCTCGTCGCAGAGCAGCACCTGGGGCTCCAGGATCAGGGCGCGGGCGATCGCCACCCGCTGCTGCTGACCGCCCGAGAGCTGGCGGGGCAGCCGGTCTTCGAAGGACTCGGGTGGATCCAGCCCCACCAGGGCCAGCTGCTGCCGGGCGCGGCGGCGGGCCTCCGGGCGGCTGGCCAGCCCATGGATCAGCAGGGGGTCGGCCACCGCCTCCCCCACCGTCATCTGGGGGTTGAGGCAGGCCAGGGGGTCCTGGAACACCATCTGCAGGCGGCGCCGGGCACGGTGCAGGGAGCGGCCCCGCAGCTGGCGCAGATCGACCCCCTGGAGCCGCACCGCCCCGCCCCGCACCGGTGCCAGCCCCATCAGGGCGCGGCAGAGGCTGCTCTTGCCACAGCCCGAAGCCCCCACCACGCCGATGGTCTCGCCCTCGTGCAGGGTGAGGCTGATGCCATCCACCGCCTTGATCCAGCGCGGCTGCCAGGGAAGGGAAGGCAGCGGGTGCCAGCTGCGCAGTTCCTCCACCTCCAGTAGCACCGGTGCGGCGGCAGGGGCTTCGCTGTGGCTGCCCTCCCGAAGCCGGGCGGCCCCCACCAGCCGTTGGGCCAGCGGGGAGGCGGGTGCCGTGAGCAGCTGGCGGCTGGGGGCCTCCTCCACCAGACGCCCCTGGTCGAGCACGGCGATGCGATCGCACCAGCGGCCGGCCATGGCCAGGTCGTGGCTGATCAACAGCAGGGCGCTGCCGGTTTCGGTGCAGAGATCGCTCAGCTGGGCCATCACCTGAGCGGCCACGGCCACATCGAGGCTGGTGGTGGGTTCATCGGCGATCACCAGGGGCGGCTGGAGGGCCAGGGCCAGGGCGATGGCCAGCCGCTGGCGCATGCCGCCGCTGAATTCGTGGGGGAAGCTGCCGTAGCGCTCCGGGTCGATGCCCACCCGGGTCAGAAGCTCCCGGGCCCGCTGGCGGCCGCCGCCGCGGTGGGCGGCCAGGGTGTCGCGCAGGTGCTCGCCGATGGTGAGCAACGGGTTGAGCCGGGTCATCGGGTCCTGGAACACCAGACCCACCGCCTCGCCCCGCAGCCGGCGCAGGGCGGCGCGCCGGAGCTGGCGGGGGTCCTGGCCCCTCAGCAGCAGCTCCCCCTCGCAGACGCTGCCGGGGGGCAGGAGCTGCAGCACGGCCCGGGCGACGGTGCTCTTGCCGCAGCCCGAGGGGCCCACCAGGGCGAGCCGCTCGCCGGCCGATAGCGTCAGGTCGAGCCCATCGAGGGTGGGCTGCCCGCTGCCGGGGTAGCGCACCTGCAGGGCACCGATCCGCAGCACCGGCGCCGTTGGGATGGATCCAGCTCTGGGGGCCATGGACGGGGCCGGCGGTGTCCAGTCTGGATGGCCGAATGCGCAAATCCCCTGGTTCGTGACGAATGCCCCATACCATGGGGGGACCCTGCAGGGTGTGATGCTGAGAGTGGCGCCGGATCCAGGTTCCCCTCCGGTGGCCTACGCCTCGGTCCCAGCTTCTGATGCAGATGTGGCGCTCGACGCCACAGTTTCGCTGCAGACTCCCGCCCAGGGGCCGCCCGCTTCCAAGTCCCCCGAAGCACCCGAGCGCACCTACGGCGTCCCCCTGCCGGCCTGGCTACGCCAGAGCCTGCAGCAACGGCAGCCCGCCGGAGTCGAGTCGCGCCCGGTCGATCCGGAGGCCCTGGTGGCCACGGCCTTCGACTTTGCCTACCAGCTCCACGACGGCCAGTTCCGGGCCAGCGGCGAGCCCTACATCGTCCACCCGATCGCCGTCGCCGGTCTGCTGCGTGACATCGGCGCCAGCGCGGCGGTGATCGCCGCCGGCTTCCTCCACGACGTGGTGGAGGACACCCAGGTCACGCCCGAGGAGATCGAGGCCCGCTTCGGCGAGGAGGTGCGCGCCCTGGTGGAGGGGGTCACCAAGCTGGGTGGCATCCATTTCACCAACCGCACCGAAGCCCAGGCGGAGAACCTGAGGCGCATGTTTCTGGCCATGGCCAGCGACATCCGGGTGGTGCTGGTGAAGCTGGCCGACCGCCTGCACAACATGCGCACCCTCGGGGCCCTCAAGCCCGAGAAGCAGCAGCGCATCGCCCGGGAAACCCGCGACATCTACGCCCCCCTGGCCAACCGGCTGGGCATCGGCCGCTTCAAGTGGGAACTGGAGGATCTGGCCTTCAAGGTGCTGGAGCCCGAGTCCTATCGGGATGTGCAGCAGCAGGTCGCCACCAAGCGCAGCGAACGGGAGGAACGGCTGGGGGCCACGGTGCAGCTGCTGCGGGACCGGCTGGTGGCCGCGGGTCTGCAGGACTGCGAGGTGAGTGGCCGGCCCAAGCACCTCTATGGCATCTGGAGCAAGATGCAGCGCCAGCAGAAGGCCTTCCACGAGATCTACGACGTGGCGGCCCTGCGGATCCTCTGTCCGGGCGTGGAGAGCTGCTACCGGGCGCTGGCGGTGGTGCACGACATCTTCCGGCCGATCCCCGGTCGCTTCAAGGACTACATCGGCCTGCCCAAGCCCAACGGCTACCAGTCGCTGCACACTGCCGTGATCGGCCGCCACCGGCCGATCGAGGTGCAGATCCGCACCACCGACATGCACCAGGTGGCCGAGTATGGCATCGCCGCCCACTGGAAGTACAAGGAGGGGGGCTCGCCGGCGGCGGGCGACACGGAGCGCTTCAACTGGCTGCGGCAGCTGGTCGACTGGCAGAAGGATGACGGCGGCGAGGACAGCAGCGACTTCCTGGCCTCGATCAAGGAGGACCTCTTTGATGAAGAGGTGTTCGTGTTCACCCCCAAGGGGGATGTGGTGGGGCTGCGCAAGGGCTCCACCGCCGTCGACTTCGCCTTCCGCATCCACTCGGAGGTGGGCAACCACTGCCAGGGCGTCCGCATCAACGACCGCCTCTGCCCCCTGGCCACGCCGTTGCAGAACGGCGACTTCGTGCAGGTGATCACGGCCAAGAACGCCCACCCGAGCCTCGACTGGCTCAACTTCGTGGCCACCCCCACGGCCCGCAACCGCATCCGGGGTTGGTACAAGCGCAGCCACCGCGACGACAACATCCTGCGGGGCACTGAGATGCTCGAGCGGGAACTGGGCCGCGACGGCTTTGATGCCCTGCTCAACGGGGAGGCGATCGCCCGGGTGGCGAAGCGCTGCAACCTGGTGGGTACGGAGGATCTTCTGGCTGCCCTGGGGTTCGGGGGCGTCACCCTGCAGCAGGTGCTCAACCGCCTGCGGGAGGAGGTGCGCCTGAGCACCGCCGCCGCCACCCCCGCTCCCACCAATGAGGAGGTGGCCGCCGGTGTGGCGGCGGCCCAGCCGCGCCAGGCCCCCCATGGGCATCCCTCCAACAGCCCGATCCTGGGGCTGGAGGGCCTCGAGTACCGCCTCGGCGGTTGCTGCAGTCCCCTGCCTGGCGAGGGAATCGTCGGCACCGTGGCCCTGGGCAACCATGGCATCACCATCCACCGCCAGGACTGCGCCAACGTGCCCCAGGTGCCGGTGGAACGGCGGCTGCCGGTGCGCTGGAACCCGCTCGGGGAAGCGCAGCAGCGGCGCTACCCGGTGCGCCTGCGCATCGAGGTGCTCGATCGCGTGGGTGTCCTGAAGGACATCCTGATGCGCCTCTCCGACCACCGCATCAACGTCAGTGATGCCCGGGTGCGCACCAGTGCCGGCAAGCCGGCCCGCATCGACCTGCGGGTCGAGCTGCTCAGTGCCGCCCAGCTGCGCACCAGCATGGACCAGATCCGCTCGATGGCCGACGTTCTCGACCTCTGCCGCACCGGCATCGGCTGAGCCGGCAGGCGGTTGCAGTCGGTTCCTGGCCTGGGTCTCACTTCATGATCAACACGTCCACCCCAGGCGTCCGGCTTCGCACCAGCACGCCCACATCGTGCTCGCTGCGGTGGAACTGCAGGTTGATCTCCTCGTCGCCATGACGGAGTCCGTTGATGTCCAGCAGGTTGAGCCCCCTCGGCAGGCAGGGATTGTGCAGGCGTACCTGCACCCGGCTGCTGCCATGCTCCCGCTCGATCGACATGCCAGTGATCGCCTCCAGCAGGCCGAACACACTGGCGCTGGCCCAGGCCTGGGGGCTGCAGGCCACTGGGTAGAAGGTGGGGCCTTCCTCCTCCCGGCGCGGGAACCCGCAGAAGAGTTCCGGCAACTGGAACATGGGCACCGCACTGGCGGTCTCGAACAGGCCGGAGAGGATCTGCAGAGCCTCGGAACGGTGGCCATAACGGGCCAGACCCATGCCGATCAGGGCGTTGTCATGGGGCCAGACGGAGCCGTTGTGATAACTCATCGGGTTGTAGCGGTGCTCCCGTTCATCCAGGGTGCGGATGCCCCAGCCGTTGAAACTGGTGGGGGCCATCAGCTGGCGGGCCACAGCTGCTGCCGCTTCCGTGGTGGCGATGCCGGCCCAGAGGCAGTGGCCGGCATTGGACGTCCGCACCTGGCAGGCCTGGCCCTGGCCATCAATGGCCAGGGCATAGGAATCGATCGAGGGGGACCAGAAGGCCTGGTGGAAACGGTGACGCAGGGCGGCGGCCTCCTCGAGCAGCGTCTCGGCCTCCGTGCCCCGGCCCAGGCGGTGATAGATCATGGCGAGCGAACGGCGGGCTCCGTAGGCGTAGGCCTGCACTTCGCAAAGGGCGATCGAGCCCTCCGCCAGATGGCCATCGGCGTGATGGATGGAATCGTCTGAATCCTTCCAGCCCTGATTGCGCAGCCCGTTCTCGGCCACCCGCAGGTAGCGCAGGAAGCCATCGAAGCTGCCGGCCTCGGCCCTGTGGATCCAGGCCATCGCCGCCTCCAGCTCCGGCAGCAGGCCGAAGATGAAGTCCTGATCATCACTGCGGTGGAGATAATCCCCCGCCAGCATCAGAAACAGGGGCGTGGAGTCGACGGCCCCGTAATACCTCGAGAACGGCACTTCGCCGAGTGCGGCCATTTCGCCAAGCCGCGATTCGTGCAGGATCTTGCCGGGTTCCTCGTCGTGGGAAGGATTATCGCCAACCGCCTGGCTGCAGGCCAGGTAGCCCAGCACGCCCCGGGCGAGCCTCGGCTCCACCATCAGCATCTGCCGCGCCGTGATCAGGCCGTCCCGGCCGAAGGGGCAGCTGAACCAGGGCACCCCGGCGTAGGGGTAAAGCCCATCCTCCACCTGGCTGGCCAGCAGGTGCACATCGGAAAAGGAGCGCATCAGCCAGCTGTTGAAGGCCGGGTTGTCACTGACCACTGAAGCGGCGCTGCGCCGGGCGTCCCGGAAGCGCTGGATGGTGGCCGCCATGGCGGTGGTGAAGTGCTCTTCCGCCCCAGGTGGCTGCGCGACGGGGTGGAAATCCAGCACCAGGAAGATCCGTCGGGTCTGCCTGGGCTCCAGGGTCACCTGCAGCCCGATGTGCTCCTCGCCCACGTCCTCAACGGGATCACTCAGGCGCAGCACCGTCAGCCGATCTTCCCCATCCAGGCCCCGGTAGATGAGTTCCAGGGCGCCGTCAATGCCGCGACGGGCCGTACGGCCCCGCTCCGATCGGGTGTACCCCCTTACCTCAAAGATGTCGCGGAAGTCCGCATCGAGCCTCAGGGTCAGCGGCATCGTGACGGGCCGGTCCCCATAGCTGGTGAAGCAGAACTGCTGCAGGCAGGCGGTGGCGGTCAGGACGGTGCTGCGCTCCAGGTGGATCGTCATCGCGGCGGAGCCGCCGTCACCGCCATCGTTGTTGCTGAGATGGCTCACGAGCACCCCCACAGCCCCACGCTCTGTGGAGCTCAGCACCAGGGGTGGTCGTCCCCACAGCAACAGTTGCAGCCGGCTGACGTGGCGGGTGCCGCGATGGAAGATGCCGACATCGGGCTGGCCGTCCGGGCTGATCTCGCCACGGGAATCCAGGATCGCGAAGGTTTCCTCGTTCTTGAGAACGAAGGGATGCAGCGGATCAGGCATGCACCGGCGAGCGGTGGGCAGGGCTGTGGCAGCGGCTGGCCTGGATCTGGTGGCGGTAGAGCTGTTCGTAGTCCTCGGCCTGGCGACTGACCGAAAAGCTGACTTCGAAGTGGCTGCGGACCCGTGCACGGTCCAGCCGTTCCAGCGCCCCGATAGCGGCGATGGCCTCCTCCAGCGAGTCCACCAGGAAGCCGTTGATCCCGTGGCGGATCACTTCCGGGGTCGAGCCGTTACGCCAGGCGATCACCGGAGTGCCGCAGGCGTTGGCCTCGATCATCACCAGACCGAACGGTTCGGGCCAGTCGATCGGAAACAGCAGGGCAAGGGCATGGCCCAGCAAATCCTGCTTGCCGGCGTCATCCACTTCACCGATGAATTCCACCAGTGGATTGTTCCGCAACAGGGGCTCGATGTGTTCGTGATAGTAGGGAGTGTCGACTGGATCGATCTTGGCGGCCACCTTCAGGGGCAGGCCCACGGCCGTGGCGATGGCGATGGCGCGATCCAGCCGTTTCTCCGGGGAGATGCGGCCGATGAAGGCCAGATAGGGCCTGGGTGTGGCCTGGTAGCGATAGAGGTCGTTGGGCAGTCCGTGGTAGACGTTGCCCAGCCAGTTGGCCCCGGGCACGGGCTGGCGCTGGGTTTCGGAGATCGAGACCAGGGGCACCTGATGGAAGTGGGTGTAGAGGAGCTTCTGCTCGGGCGCATGTAAGGGGCCATGCAGGGTGTTCAGATGGGGAACGCCCAGCAGATTGGACAAGGGGAAATGGGTGTGACCGTTGTGGAAATGGAGGATGTCGAAGTTATCGAGCTTCTCGAGCACACGGTCGAGCTGGATCACGTTGTGCACGCTGGCGTCAGACACCTGACCGCTCAGACGCAGGGCCTGAGGGACACAGGCGCAGAGCTTGGCGCTGGTCAGAGAGTCGCCGCTGGCAAACAGAACCACGTCATGGCCCCGTCGCACCAGCTCTTCGGTGAGATAGTGAACAACCCGTTCCGTTCCTCCATAGCCGACGGGCGGAACTCTCTCATGAAGGGTGGCAATCTGCGCGATCCTCATCTCTTTACCTTCACCTTCGAGTCTTCCACACCTTTTACCTTATGCAGAAATCTTTGGATGGAAGCTGCCACTGCATATCTGCTGCAGGCCGCTGCTCCGATGGGTCCAGGGGAGTCTTCGCAGTTGAGAGAATCAATTACCTCCTATTTAGCGCTCAATGGAAATATCCGGTAGAAGTCCGCCATCCCCAGGGAGAACAACCTGGCGCCAAAGCCGATGGGTGGCTCCATCGTTGCGCAACTGTCGCAGGATCGATGGACAGTGCAGCATGGCGTCGCTTGGCAGAAACCTGTAGGAATGGCCTAAGGGCTTTCTTTCCCCCGGACTTCTGTCAAGCGTGGCAGCGTCCATTTCCCCTGCAGGACTGGGCCCTTGGGACCATACAAACGCGCCACAAAGAAAAAGGGCCCAGCAGGAGCGGGCAGCCAATTCGAGACTTTATCCGTTCCTGGCTTTTCGCTTTGGATGTAAATCTCCAGGGATCCATCAGCTCCCAGCTTCAGGCCTGATGTGCGATCACCAATCGAATAGCGTTGAATGGGATTCTTCACAAGTAGCCGTTCGGGCAACTTGTACATCGTCACCGACCAGAACTCCGTCACCGGTGGCAGCTGGCCCGGCTCGAATCGCATCACCCATCGCCTGCGCCCATCGAGCACCTTGCCGTCGGCTCCGGTCTGCTGGCTGGCATAGAAGGCCTCTTCACTGCTATTGCCATAGATCCCCAGCATGGCTCCCATCGAGCGGAACGTGAGGTAATCAGACCCCAGTTCCTGTCTGGTGCCGAAGAACCCCTGGGAGCTTGTTTGGGTCAGGGCCTTCGCTTTGAGATCCTTGGCGGCGCTGGCAACCCCCTCCTCAATGGCGGTGCGAATCGCCGGATCAAGGCGGGCTGGATTAAACGGAAGCCCCGGACCGATGCCGATCCGGGCAAAGCGGGCCATCATCTCGCGCTCCGATGGGACGGTGGGCATGAACGGCAGCAGGGCATTGAGGTAGGCGATGAAGCCGATTCCCTCTGCTTTGGTGGTATCCCAGGCGGGCCAGGCCACCGGCGGTGCGGCGGGTGGGGCCCCAGTCCCAGTGAAACGGGATAGGGGAGTGAGGATGTACTGGGCCTGCACCGCCTGCAGCGCAGGTATGTCAGCCGGTCCGTTGAGTTGGGTGCGGGTGAGAGTACCGATGAAATCGGTTTCAGCGCGAAACACTTTGGTGATGCCCTTCGGCACGGTGCCATTCCAGCGGGGACCTGCAAAGAGATAAGTGCCGGCCCCACGTCCGGTGGCGCGAACGCCGGTGTAGGCGAAGTTGTGGGTGTAGAGATCAAACCACTGATTCACGTAGTAACGCGGCGCCGGCACGGCCGGAAGCGACAGCACGATTGGCTCGGCGCGCAGATCCAGCCAGGCCCACGAATAGGGTGTGTCGTTGTTGGGGGTGACGATGTCTGTGTCGTCAGGGGTGGCAGAGCGGGCGTAGTGGCGGAACTGATTGAAACCACCCACATAGCCAGCAAACGCCTTGTTCTGAGTTTGATTCCAGAGGGTCTGGTAACCCTGCAGGGGGGCATAGGCGTAGAGCCAGGCTTCCTTGGCGATGGCGCGGGCTTCGGCGGTGCTGAGGGGTGCGGGCCGGCCGGAGGAATTGGCAACTGTTGCCGAAGCCTGTGGCGCCGCCAGGACCCCATGGGGAGTCAGCGGTAGGGCGGCCATCAGGGCGGCGGCGATGAAGGCGACAGCAGGCCGACTGGGGGTAGGGACCATCGTGTTGGTTGGGTGGGTTGTGGGATGCGAGGGCAGGCGTCCAGGCCAAAGGAGGCCTCAGGGCTTGAGCACTTCGATGTCGTTGAGTTGCCAGGCCTTGCTGAAATAGGGCTCGGTGGGGCCGTAAAAGCGGAAGTAGGCGAACCAGCCTTTGCCAGGGGTGGTTTTGATCCAGTTGCTGGCCCCGGCCGGCTGCACCGGTGCGAAAAACACGTCCACCGACCCGTCGCCATTGGCGACAAGGTTCGGCTTGCGGGAGCTCAGGTCGGCGGCCCCCTGGTCAGTGATCAACGGTCCGCGGCTGACGTTGTCGTAGAGAGTGACCGACCAGAACTGCTTCACGGGCGGGTTGGCAGGCACACGCATCCGGTAGGTCTTGCCGCCATCGAGCCAACGCCCGGCCTTGTCCTTGGAGGCTTCAAGGTAGACCTGGCCGAAGCCCAGGAGGCGACCCTGCATGCCGCTGGACATGCCGATGGCCTCGTAGAACCAGGAGGCGCGTTCGTCGAACTGCACCCGACGCTTGTCGGGGGATTCCTGATCGAGATCGAACAGCACGGCGTACTCCCAGTGCTTGCCGGGATACACCGTGGCGCCGGGTGTGCGCTTGTCGAAGGCGATGGTGCGGGCCATCAGCTCACCCACCTGGGCCGATTCGGTCAGCAGCTTCGCCTGGCGCGCATCGGGGCTGAATGGCTGTCCCGCCATGATCCCCAGGGGCGCCAGCATGCCGAACATCATGCGGTCGCGAGGCGCCACGGGCTCGTTGGCATAGAGCTCGCTGAGCAGACGCCAGTAGTCGAGAGTGGCCGGTTGGGCCGATTGCCAGGGTCGTCCCGCCACTGGGATGTAGGCGCTCACGGGGGGATTGGCCCGCTGGTTCCAGCCATAGAGGCGATGCTGCCGCACGGTGGCTTCCGCAGCCGCCTTATCGGGATCGAGGCCGCGGGTGCCGAACCAGATCTGGTTGCTGGGGGAGCGCACGATCCGAAACCCGGGAGCGGCGATCTCCGGGCTGCCCGGTGGAAGGATGAGGTACTTACCGCCGGCTCCCTTGTCCGGGCCGGTCTGGCCCATATCGGTGATCGGCTGCTGCCAGATGTCCATGACCCCACCGGCGGTGAGGCCGGCAGGCACCTCCACCACCAGTGGACCCTGCTTGCCGAGATCCCAGAAACTGAAGGCATAGAGCGTGGTGATGTTTGGCGTGAGCATCCCCGCCTTGTCCTTCAGGGTCTGATAGAGCACCACATCGCCATTTCTGGCACCGAAGGTTTTTGCCTGGGCGTCGTAGAGCGTCTTGAAGCCCACCGCAGGCAAGGCCCAGAGGTAAGCCTGGGTAGCCCGTTGGAAATCCAGCTCGTCGTAGAGCTTCTGAACCGTGGACTTGCTGGGATAGCCATTCTCCCACTGAAGACCACCAAGTCTTGTCTGTTGGACATCAGGTGCTGCAGGCTGCTTGGCTTGCACGCCACTGAAGAGGCTGAGACTGGCAAGGCCGGCGATCAGCGAATTCCGAATGAGCAAGGGCTTCATGTCGTTGAGTCAGTGGTTAATATAACTGCTCATTTGGCAATGGCCCAGCCAGCGCGTGCCATCACCTGGCCACAAGACGCTGGGGGAGGACGCCAAAGCCATGCGGGGGCTGCCCAGGTGAATGGCGTTGTTGGGTGCTCAATCAGAGTGAAGGCTTCGACGTGGATGGCTGCATCACGGCTGCAACTGGATTGGGCCTGGACGCCAGGTTTTATTGAACCATGCTTCTAACGGTCCATAGAGGCGCAGAAGCGTGAACCAGCCCTTGCCAGGGATCGTCTGAACCCAGTTGTTCTCGAAGCCAACAGGGGGCTTGGGCCCAAACCAAACATCAACAGAGCCGTCGGCATTGGTTTTGATTCCCTGGTCCTGGCTGCTGACACTCGGGGCTTTCTGGTCTGTCTGCAGCATGGAACGCGTCTGGGTGTCATAAACGATCACAGACCAGAAATCTGCCACTGGGATGTTGGGCGGCAGGCGCAGCCTGTAGGTTTTGCTGCCATCCAGGCGGTCGCCCTTTGAATCCAGTGAGGCCCAGGGATACTGGGAGCCCTTGCCAACAATCTTTTCTTCCATGGCCGGCGTGACACCGGTTGCGAAGTAATAATAAAAATGGAGCCATCAAGGTTGGCCACGCCAGGGGAGGCTTCGAACTTATAACCACCAAAGAACGGCAATCGCCAGGAGATATTTGGATAAAAGAAGGCTTCAGATTCCCGAATCTTGAGGGCAATGGTTCGTGCCGTCACGGCACCGATGTTGGCGGCGTCGGCGAGAATCTTCTTCCAGCGCTCGTTGGGGTTGAAGGGCTTGCCTTTGACAATTCCGATCGAAGCGAAGAGTCCGAGCGTCGTGGGATCGGAGCCGGAGGAAGGCTCCTCCTGAATCACCTGGTTGAGGAGTGCCCAGAAGGAGTAGTCCCCGGGAGCCACGAAGTTGGCCGGCACACCAGAGGCATTGGCAAACTTGATCGCCGGTGGGTTGGCAGCATTGGAGAGTTGGTAGATCTTCAGATTCGCCTTGACCGATTCCACGCCTGGTTTGGTGGAACCATCCACTAAAAAGGAGCGGAAGAACAGCCAGTTGCCGTAGGTTCTTGGTCTCACAACACCATAGCCTTGCGGGATGGTGCCCTGATACCCAGGGGGCAGGAACAGGTACTTGCCGCCCGCGCCTTTGTCGGCTCCCGTGATGCCGATGTCGGCCACCCAGCGATACCAGAAGTCATTGACAGCACCCAGCACCTTGGGGGGAACTTCGAGCACCAATGGCCCCTTTCTGGTGTCAAGCCAAATGAAGCTGTAGACGGTGTTGTCGTTGGCCGTGAGTTCCACCGTCCTGGGATCTACCAGGTTCTCCCAGATCACGTTGGTCGTGTTAACGGGGCCGAACTTGCGCAGCGATTCGCGCCTGCCGGCCTGATTCACCATCGGGATGGCCAGCAGATAGGCCTGCAAGGCGCGGGACCGATCCAGGTTGTCGTAGATCTTCTCGATTGTGTCCGGCTTCGGAAAGCCATCGATGAGATTCAATGTGCCGATAGAAGTCTCGAGACGGTCAGGGGTGGCAACTCCAGGCGCAACTGACGTTGTCATCTTGAAGGTCTGAGCTGTCGCAGCGGTGCCAAAGCTTGCAACAATGGCTGCCACGGCCAGGCCAGTGCCTAGTTGGTTTGACGACCTCATCTCGACGGCTCCTGGCTCTGGTGGGTGGGTCTTCTCAGTCTGGCCGCATCTGCGGAACTGGGATGGGCTCCGCACGCCGCACCTCCTGGTGGCGAGCCAGAGAGTGGGGCAGAGCCACCTTTCCCCACCCCGCCGCCAGATCAGTGAGAGGCCTTTCTTCTCCCCTTTGCTGCTCTGCTTTGCCGCTCTGCACCGTGATCGGCCTGCGCTCCACGTCGAGACCCTGGATCCGCAGCCGCAGGACCTCCATGAACCGGAGGCCACTGCCATGGAGGACCCGGCGGCATCACCACGGGCACCCGCCGTTTTGCCCGGCCCCGGCCCGGCCCCGCCCTGCTCCCTAGGGTCGGCGCGATCCCGGCATCGCCCATGTCCGCCCGCCCCAACCCCCTGCTGGGCCTGCGATACCACGGCTATCAGTTCGGCATTTACAACCCCCTGCTGGGGGATGGCCGCGGATTTCTCTACGGCCAGCTGCGCGATCGCTACGGCCAGCTGCAGGACCTGGGCACCAAGGGCTCCGGCACCACCCCCTGGAGCCGCGGCGGAGACGGGCGCCTCACGCTCAAGGGAGGGGTGCGGGAGGTGATCGCCAGCGAGGCCCTGCAGCGCCTCGGGGTCACCACCAGCCGCACCCTCTCACTGATCGAAACCGGCGAAGATCTCTGGCGCGGCGATGAGCCCTCCCCCACCCGCAGTGCGGTGATGGTGCGCCTGGCCCGCACCCATCTGCGCTTCGGCACCTGCGAGCGACTGCTCTTCCTGCGCCAGCCGGCCCAGCTGGAGCGGTTGCTGCGCCATGTGGTGGCCATCCACTACCCCCATCTGCCGGCGATCCACGGCGATGGCGAACAACTGCTGCTGGCCTTCTATGGCGAACTGGTCCAGCGGGTGGCGCACCTGGCGGCCGAATGGATGGTGGCGGGGTTCACCCACGGGGTGCTCAACACCGACAACATGTCGCTGGCGGGGGAGAGCTTCGACTACGGCCCCTTCGCCTTCCTGGACGCCTGGGATCCGGGCTTCACCGCCGCCTACTTCGACCACAACGGCCTCTACGCCTACGGCCGCCAGCCGCTCGTCTGCCAGCACAATCTGCGGCTGCTGCAGGAGCCCCTGGCGATGCTGCTGCCCCGGGCTCCCCTGGAGGCGGCGCTGGAGCCGTTCGGCGAGGTTTACGACGTCCACTACCGCCGCTGCCTGCGCCGCCGCCTCGGCTTCGACGCGGGGCCGGTGCCGGCCGAGGCCCTGGCCGACCTCCCCGATCCGGTGCTCCCCACCCTGCGGCTGCTGACCGGCTGGCCCGTGGCCTATGGCCGCTTTTTCACCGCCCTAGCCGAACGGATCCAGGTGGGAGGGCTGCCGGCCACGGCCGACGACCTGGCGCCCTTCGTGCCCGAGGGCCCGGCCCCGCCGCGGGCCGAATGGCTCGCCTGGCGGGACGCCTGGTGGCATGGGAGCCACGCCGTGGCGGCCACTTCCGGCACCACCGGCGGGGCGGCCATCAGCGCCTGCCTGCAGCGCTGGAACCTGCCGGAAACGCCGGTTCGGCCGGTGATCGAGCGCCTCTGGGCGGCTATTGATGCGGGGGACGACTGGACGCCGCTGCAGCAGTGGCTGGCGCAGACGGTGTGATCGGTGCGGGTCCGCCGACGGGGGAGATGGCCCGTGTCAGGGGCTACAGCCCACCAGGGCGGCGTCTTCTACAACACCTCGAAGCTCAGGCTTTTCTCCATCGCAGCGATGCCATGACTTCCGAACAGGCTGCCCAGCTCATCGACAACACGCTCGATCTGGTGCATCAGCGCCTGCAGGATCTGGAGTCGCAATCGCTCGACCACGAGCACAGGGCCCTGGCGGCGGAATTTCGCGAATGGCGCCAGCCCGCCGGTGGCCACATCGACCTGATGGTGTTTCCGGGGCTGGCCGAGTCCTGAGGCTGTCCGCCTTCCTCAGGAGGCCCGCTGGCGGCGTTGCAGCCAGCGCAGGCACAGGAGGCCGCTGAGGGGAGCCAGCACGACGCCCACAACGGCCGAACCGAGCAGCAGCCGGGAGGTGAAATCCCAACCGAGCTGGCGCAGGGTCTCGTGATGCAGCAGCGGACCGCCTGGCCAGCCCTTGCCGGGTCCCAGCAACAGACTGCCCAGCTGATAGTTGAACCAGATCATCGGCACGTCGGTGATCGGATTGCTGATCCAGGTTCCGGCGGCGGCCAGGAGGTGGTTGCCCCGCACCAGGCTGGCCAGCGCCACCCCCAGCAGGGTCTGGAAGCCGAAGATCGGAAAGCAGCCCATGAACACCCCCGCCGCCAGCCCCCGGGCCCGCTGGCCGTGGCTGCCCTCCTGGCGCCAGATCCATTCGATCGCCTGGCGCAGCTTTCGTCGCACGGTCCGCACCAGCCGCGGCAGGGATAGAGACTGGGGGCGAAACGGTGCCATGCGATCCAGTGACGCGGGGTGAGGGCACAGATGGGTCGAACCCTAACGGGGATACCATCGCCGCCATCGCCACCGCCGTCGCCGCCGGGGCCGGCAGCGTGGCGATCGTGCGGCTCTCCGGTCCGACGGCCGAGGCGATCGGTCGGCGCCTGTTCGTGGCCCCTGGTGCCCAGTCCTGGGGGAGCCACCGGGTCCTGTACGGCCATGTGGTGGACCCGGCCGATGGCCGGCGGGTGGATGAGGCCCTGCTGCTGCTGATGCGGGCCCCCCGCAGCTTCACGCGCGAGGATGTGGTGGAGCTCCACTGCCATGGGGGCCTGGTCGCCGTGCGGCGGGTGCTGGAGCTGGTGCTGGCCGCGGGCGCCCGCCTGGCCGGGGCCGGGGAGTTCAGCCAGCGGGCCTTCCTCAACGGCCGCCTCGACCTCACCCGCGCCGAGGCGATCGTCGAGATGATCGCCGCCCGCAGCCGCCGGGCGGCCGAGCTGGCCATGGCGGGCATCGACGGCGGTCTGCAGCGCCGCATCGGCGGCCTGCGGGAGCGCCTGCTCGACCAGCTGGCCGAGCTGGAGGCCCGGGTCGACTTCGAGGAGGACCTGCCCCCCCTCGACGGGACGCTGGTGCGGGCCGAACTGGAGGCGGTGCGGGGCGAGCTGGAGCGGCTGGTGGCCGAATCCCGCCAGGGGGAGCTGCTGCGCGAGGGCCTGCGGGTGGCCATCGTCGGCCGGCCCAACGTGGGCAAATCCAGCCTGCTCAACCTGCTCAGCCGCCGCGAGCGGGCCATCGTCACCGACCTGCCGGGCACCACCCGCGACCTGCTCGAAAGCGACCTGGTGCTCGATGGGGTGCCCCTCACCCTGCTCGACACCGCCGGGATCCGACCCACGGACGACCGGGTGGAGCTGCTGGGCATCGAACGCAGCCGCCAGGCCCTGGCGGGAGCCGATGCGGTGCTGCTGCTCTTCGATCTGCTGGCCGGCTGGTCGGCCGCCGACCAGGCGCTGATGGCACTGGTGCCCGAGGGGGTGCCCCTGCTGCTGGTGGGCAACAAGTGCGATGCCCTGCCGGAGGGGGCCGCCCCTGCCGTCGTCCCGTCCGCCCCGCCGGAGGTGCCCCTGGTGCGCATCAGCGCCCTCACCGGCGCCGGCCGCGACGGCCTGGTGGCCGCCCTGCTGGGTCTCTGCGGCGCCGGCGAGCTCCAGGGCTTGCAGGTGGCCCTCAACGGGCGCCAGCGGGAGCTGGCGGCGGCAGCGGCCTCCAGCCTGGCGCGCTGCCTGGAAGCTGCCGACCAGGGCTTGCCCTGGGATTTCTGGACCATCGACCTGCGCGGCGCCATCGCCGGCCTCGGGGCCATCACCGGCGAGGAGGTGAGCGAGGCGGTGCTGGAACGGATCTTTTCCCGCTTCTGCATCGGCAAGTAGGCGCCACGGCGGCATCAACAAACGCCCATCCCGGTTGACCGCTTAACCTCCGCCGTCAATGCTTTGACAAACGCACTCCAGCAGGCGGATGCAAACGGTCGACTGGCTCTGGATCCTGCACCCCGCCCTGGCGGTGGTGCTCATCTATCCCCTGATCGGCATGGTGGTGCGGCTCGGGGTCCAGGCCCGGCAGCGCCGGGTCGAGAAGGCGAAACTGCCCCCCACCACCGGTCGCGACCACGCCGACCTGGGCCAGTGGCTCTCGGCGGGCGTGGTGCTGCTGGTGCTCGTGGCCCTGACGGTGGTGATCGTCACCAAGCAGCCGCCGGAGGGCTTCACGGGCGGTGGCGGCCGCGCCCTGCAACTGCTGCTGGTGCTGGTGGGCACCGTGGTCTCCCTGCTGGCCCTCTGGCGGGTCAAGGCCAAGGGCTACCGGCTTGTCTTCGCCCTGCTCACCTGGGCCGGGGTGCTGGGCCTCGGCGCCCAGCCCGAGGTGTGGCGCCTCAGCGACAACCCGCTGAGCCCCGCGTTCTGGCAGTCCCACTATTGGGCCGGGGTGGCCGTGGTGGGGCTGATGATCTTCTCGCTGGCCGCCCGTCCGGAGATCCTCAAGGAGCTGCGCTGGCGCCGGCTGCACCTGGGCGCCTCGATCCTGGCGGCGGTGCTGTTCGTGGCACAGGGGATCACCGGCAGCCGCGACCTGCTGGAGATCCCCCTGGCCTGGCAGAAACCCACCATCTATGCCTGCGATCCGGTGAAGCGGGTCTGCCCGCCCTTCGCCCCGCCGCCGGTGTCCGCCCCCCCCGTCGGCGCCGCCGGCAGCTGAGGCCCCCCGTGATGTCATCCGATGGGGCCCTGGCCCCGGTGCTCTCCTTCACCCCGGCGCTGGAGGACCAGCTGCGCCGCTGGCTGGATGAGGACATCGGCCGCGGCGATCTGACGGCCCCGGCCCTGGTCGGCCGCACCGGCCGGGCCCACTGGATCCCCCGCGCCGACGGGGTGTTCTGCGGCGGGGTGCTGGTGGGGCCGCTGCTGGCGCTGCTGGATCCCCGGGCGTCGGTGCGGCTGCTGGTGGGCGATGGGGAGCCGGTGGTCGCCGGCCAGCGGCTGCTGGAGCTGGAGGGGCCGGCGGCCGCCCTGGTGGCGGCGGAGCGCACGGCCCTCAACCTGGCCATGCGCCTCTCGGGCATCGCCAGCGCCACCGCCGCCCTGGTGCAGGTGCTGGCGGGCACCGGTGTGCGACTGGCCGACACCCGCAAGACCACCCCGGGCCTGCGGGTGCTGGAGAAGTACGCCGTGCGCTGCGGCGGCGGCACCAACCACCGCCTCGGTCTCGACGATGCCGCCATGCTTAAGGAGAACCACCTGGCCTGGTCGGGGGGCGTGGGGCTGGCCATCGCGGCGGTGCGGGCCTCGGCCCCCTGGCCGGCACGGGTGATCGTGGAGGCCGAGACCGCCGCCGAAGCCGAGGCCGCCGTGCGGGCGGGGGCCGATGCGGTGCTCCTCGACGACTTCAGCCCCGCGGCGCTGGCGGCCCTGGTGCCCCTTCTGCGGGCCCTGGCGCCAATGGTGGTGCTGGAGGCCTCCGGGGTGCGGCCCGAGCAGCTGGCGGCCTACGCCGCCACCGGCATCGATCTGATCTCCACCAGCGCCCCGGTGACGCGCAGCCCCTGGCTGGACCTGAGCATGCGCTTCGACCCCCTGCTGGCCTGAGCCGGGACCATGGTGAAGAATCGCCGCACTCCCCCGGCACCGATGGCTCCGCCCCCGATCTGTTGCCAGAGTGGGCGCCGATGACCCCCGAGCCGACCCGCGTGCCGCAGCGATCCGTGCCGTCTCCAGCCCTTCCGCAGCCAACCCCTCCCCAACAGGCCGCCCCGATCGGCCTCGCCGCCTGGGCCCGACGCTGCGCCGTGGCGGGACCCTCCCTGCTGCTGGCGCTGGTGGCGGCGCTGGGCGGCCCCACGGCAGCCAGGGCCGAATCGGTGCTCGAGCAGGCGGCGCGCACCGGCGAGATCACGATGGCCGGCCCCACCGACATGGTGCCCTTCGCCTACCTCGATGCCGGCAAGGCGCTGGTGGGTTACAGCCTCGATGTGGCCCGGTTGATCGAGGCGGAGGTCTCCACCTATCTCAACCGGCCGGTGAAGATCGTCTACACCGCCAATGCGGATCCGCTGGCGGTGTTCCGTGACGTGAGCCGCGGCGATGTGGACCTGGCCTGTGGGGTCCAGTTCACCTGGGAGCGGGAGATGTTCGTCGACTTCTCCATGCCCTTCGCCCTCTCGGGCATTCGCGTGCTCACCCGGCAGGGGGGGCTCGACGGCTCAGCGGCCTCGATGGCGGGCAAGCGGATCGGCGTGGTGAAGGACTCCCTGGGCAGCGCCACCATCGCGGCCGTGCAGCCGACGGCGGTGCGGGTTCCCTTCGCCGGAATCGAGCCGGCGGTGCGGGCGCTGCTGGCCGGCCAGGTGGATGGCGTGGGGGGCGATTCCCTGTTGCTCGCCGGTGCCCTCCAGAGCCTCGGCGGCAAGGGTTACAGCCTGGTGCCCGCGGAGGCCTTCTCCCGCTTTGCCGTGGGTTGCATTGTTCCGGAGGACAATTCCACCTTCCGCAATCTGGTCAATCTGGCCATCGCCCGGCTGGTGCAGGGCTACCTCGATGATGAGCCGACTGCCGTGGCCAGCGTCAACCGCTGGCTCGGTCCGAAGGGAATCCTGGAGTTGCCTCCCGAGCTGATCAAGGCCTATTTCCAGTCCGTTCTGCTCAACTACGAACGGGTCAGGCCCCTGCCGGCAACGACCCCATCGGCGGTCGCCCCCACCTCACCTGCCCGTTAAGGAGATCCACCCCATGTCCATCACCTCCCGCGCGGCCCTGCTCGGTTTCTCCCTGGCCTTGGCGGCCCTGACCGCTCCGGCTGCTGGCCAGGCGGCCCTGCAGCCCACCTCGGCCAGCGGAGTCTCGATCGAGCAACGGTTGCAGCGCATCACCGCGGCGATCCGAGAACAGGCTGACGGGAGCGGGGCGGACGGCACCTCCGTCGGCGATCAGCGGCTGGCCTACGGCTTCGCCAACGGCGGCCGGGGCGGCTTCGCCAACGCAGCCCGGGGCGGCTTCGTCAATGGCCACCCCTATTACGGCGGCGGCGGTGGCTTCCGCAACGGGGGCGGCGGTTTCGTCAATGCCAGGGGCGGGGGCGGCTTCGTGAATGGGGGCGCCATGCGCGGTGGGGCGTTCCGAAACTGGTAGGTCCCAGGCCGGGGCGTTTCAAGCCCCAACGCGGCCGTGGGCAAGCCCGGAAGCCGCCCTTAAGGTGCAGCACGTGCACGGTTCTGCCCATGGCTTCTCCTGCTGCGCGGGTTCCCGCCGGTTCCGTCCGATCCCACCGCAGCAGGGCCCTGGCCCTGGGGGCCCTGGCCTGCCTCTGGCCCCTGGGGGGCCTGGCCCCGGCGCGGGCCGCCGACGCCGTGCTCGAGCAGGCGGCCAAGTCGGGCGAGGTGCTGATGGTGGGTCCCGCCGACAGCCCGCCCCTGGTCCAGATCGGGCCGAAGGGGGAACCGGAGGGGTACGCCATTGATCTGGCCCGCCGCATCGACCGCCAGCTGAAGGCGGAGCTCGGCAACGACGTCCGGATCCGTTTCGTGCCCGTGGACAACACCGCCGTCACGGTGGGAGCCGTTTCCAGCGGCAAGGCCGGCCTGGCCTGTGGTGTGCCCTTCAGCTGGGAGCGGGAAAAGCTGGTCGATTTCTCCCTGCCGATCGGCCTCTCCGGCCTGAGGCTGCTCACCCGCAGCGGCACCCTGGACGGCTCGCCGTCCTCCCTCGCCGCTCAACCGATCGCGGTGGTGGAGGGGTCCCTCGGGGCCGGTCTGCTGGGTTCGCTCCAGCCCGCCGCCAAGGCGGTCAGCTTCCCCACCCTGGCCCTGGCCGTCACGGCCCTGGAGCAGAAACGGGTGACGGGGGTGCTGGGCGATGCCAACGTGCTGGCCGGCCTGCGGCACCAGCGCCAGCTCTCGGGCGTGGCACTGGTGCCTGAGCAGCCCTATGTGAGCTATGGCGTCGGCTGCATCGTGCCGGAGAACAATTCCAGGCTGCTGAACGTGGTCAACCTGGCCATCGCGGGCCTGCTCCAGGGCTATCTGGAGGGCCGCCCCGAGGCCGTCGCCAGCGTCGCCCCCTGGGTCGGCCCCAGCGGTGTGCTGGTGGTGCCCGCCGAGCGGGTCCGCGCCTTCTTCGAATCCGTGCTGCTGACCCGCGAAGGTTTCCAACTGGCGGCCCCTTCAGCGGCGGCTCCCCGATGACCTCCCGCACCTCCGCCCTGCGGCGGCCTGATCGCCCCGTCCCGCTCCTCCCTCCTGTCCTGGCAGCCCTCCGATGACGAACCACCCCCGTTCCGGTCTGTTCGGTTTCCTGCTCCTGCTGGCGGCCCTGGCCCCCGCCGGCGCTTTGGCCCAGGCAGCGTCCCCTCTGGAGGCCGCGCCTGGGTCGATCGACGCCCGCCTGCGGCGCATCTCCCAGGCCATGGGGCCGGAGTCGCCCGACCCGGAGCCAGCGGAGGGTCGGGCCAAAGCCCCCGATGGCCGCCTCGCCTACGTCTTTGTGAACGGGGGCGGGCCCCGTTTCGGCTGGGGGAATGGCGGCTTCCGCAATGGCGGCTGGGGCAACGGCGGCTTCCGTAACGGCGGCTGGGGCAATGGCGGCTTCCGCAACGGCGGCTGGGGCAACGGCGGCTTCCGTAACGGCGGCTTCCGCAACTTCTGGTGATCGCCACCGGTACCCCACCACCGGGCAACCCGGAAGGCTTCGGGCCGTTGCAGCTGCTGGTGGTCCAGCCCACCCCCTACTGCAACCTCGACTGCGACTACTGCTACCTGCCCAACCGGGACGACCGTCACCGTCTGCCGCTGGAGCTGCTGGAAGCGGCCCTGGAGCGGGTGCTGGAGAGCCCCTATGTGGGCGGCGATTTCACCCTGCTCTGGCACGCCGGTGAACCGCTCACCGTGCCGATCGCCTTCTACGACGCGGCCAGCGCCTGCGTGCGGCGGGCCCAGGAGCGCTGGCAGGGGGAGCCCCTGACCATCCACCAGTCAGTGCAGACCAACGCCACCCTGATCAACGAAGCCTGGTGCGACTGCTTTGAGCGCAACGGCATCTCCGTGGGCGTGAGCATGGACGGGCCGGCCTTTCTCCACGACGTCCACCGCCGCACCCGCACCGGTCTGGGGACCCATGCCGCCACCCTTCGGGGTATCGAGCACCTGCGCCGCCGCGGCATCCCCTTCCAGGTGATCGCCGTGATCACCGAGGAGTCCCTCGGCCATGCCGATGCGCTGTTCGCCTTCTTCATCGAGAACGGCATCAGCGAGGTGGCCTTCAACATGGAGGAGACGGAGGGGGAGAACCGGGTGTCCACCCTCAGCCGTCCCCATGCCGAGGCGGCCTATCGCCAGTTCCTGCAGCGGTTCTGGGAGCTGTGGCAGGAGCACCCCGAGCGGATGCGGGTGCGGGAGTTCGAGGGCATCTGCAGCCTGGCCCAGGCGGATGCGCGCCTGGAATGCACCGACATGAACAACCCGTTCGCGATTGTCAACGTGGATGCCCGCGGGGCGATTTCCACCTTCGATCCCGAACTGCTATCCGTTCAGACCGACACGTACGGCGACTTCGTGCTGGGCCATGTCCAGAGCGACAGCCTCGTGTCGATTGCCGCCAGCCCCAAGTTCCAGCGCATCCTGGCGGACATGCGCGCTGGCACCGACCGCTGCCGCGCGGAGTGTGCCTACTTCGGCCTCTGTGGCGGCGGCGCCGGCAGCAACAAATACTGGGAGCACGGCACGTTCGCCTGCACCGAAACCCAAGCCTGCCGCTACCGCATCAAGCTGACGGCCGATGTGGTGCTCGCCGGCCTGGAGGAGGCGCTGGGGCTGGTGTCCTGATTGTTTGCCTGTGGGCCGTCAGGTCAGAGGCCGGCGCGTGGGCAGGGTGTCACAGGAGGGGCTGGGTGGCGACCAGCCAGGGGGTGGTTGGTGAGCTTTCGAGGCCGGCGGCGGGGAATGACGATGCCAGAAGATCGGTGCTGGTGGGGTTGGAGGAGCCAAGGGAGGCAGGCTGAGCGAGGGCCAGGAACGACGTGTTGGTGAACGTCGGATTCGCGGGCAGGAGTTGATCGAAGGTCGCCGTAGGGCCGCCGATGATGGGGTCGATTACATCGGTGGTGGCGTTCTGTGGCGCGCCGGTGAGGGGTGTGCCCGAGGCATTGACCATGAACTGTTGCTGGGATCATGGTCCCTTCCAAGCCTCTGGGCCCCCTGCGCAGGGCTGTGCTTCCAGCGCTGCGCCTTGCCGCCCCCGCGTCGCTCGCAGCACATCAGCTGCAGAAGCGATTTCCGTTGGTTTGGGCGACCTGACACATCGACTTGCTTCGGCCGGCCAATCCCCCGCGATGGGAAGGCAACTCATTGTGCCTGTTTCTTTCGGCCTGTGGGCTTGGCAGGGCTGGAAAGCCTGCCGCCCCACTGGAAGCAGCGGATCCGGGAACGCGGCAAGCACCTGCTGCGACCCCCTAAGGAGCCTCCAGGCTGAAGCTGGATGATCTTCTGACCGACCTCCGCCCCGCTGGGGAGGATGATCGTCTCCACGCCTGCCGTTCGACCGGTTCCGCTCCATGCTGCGCATCGCCCACGCCCTGAACAGCCATCTGCTGGGGGCCCTGGAGAGCGCATTCCCCGAGGCGGCCGCCGCCGCCCGGGAAGCCGGTATGCCGCTGGATCCCCAGCTCGGGCCCGCCTCGAAACCGGAGTTCGGCGATTTTCAGGCCAATGGCGCCCTGGCCCTGGCCCGGCCCCTGAAGCTGGCGCCCCGGGCGATTGCCTCGGCGATCGTGGCCCAGCTGGAGGCGGATCCCGGCTTCGCGGCCCTGTGCCTGCCGCCGGAGATCGCAGGCCCCGGCTTCATTAACCTCACCCTGAGGCCTGAGGTGCTCGCCGCCGAGGTGGGCCGCCGGCTGGCCGATCCGCGCCTGGGGGTGGAGCCCGTGGCCCCCGGCGGCGCACCGGTGGTGGTGGATTTCTCCAGCCCCAACATCGCCAAGGAGATGCACGTGGGGCACCTGCGCTCCACGATCATCGGCGATGCCCTGGCCCGGGTGCTGGAGTTCCGCGGCCATCCGGTGCTGCGGCTCAACCATGTCGGCGACTGGGGCACCCAGTTCGGCATGCTCATCACCCACCTCAAGCAGGTGGCTCCCGAGGCCCTCGACACTGCCGACGCCGTCGACCTGGGCGACCTGGTGGCCTTCTACCGCCAGGCCAAGGCCCGCTTCGACAGCGACGAAACCTTCCAGACCACCTCCCGCGAGGAGGTGGTGAAGCTGCAGAGCGGCGATCCGGTGTCCCGCCGGGCCTGGCAGCTGCTGTGCGACCAGTCGCGCCGGGAGTTTCAGCGCCTCTACGACCGCCTCGACATCCGCCTCGACGAGCGCGGCGAATCCTTCTACAACCCCTTCCTGGAGGCGGTGGTGGCCGACCTGGCCGCCGCGGGCCTGCTGGTGAGCGATGGCGGTGCCCAATGTGTGTTTCTGGAGGGCCAGGACGGCACGGCCAGCCAGGCCCCACCGGTGATCGTGCGCAAGAGCGACGGCGGCTTCAACTACGCCACCACGGATCTCGCGGCCATCCGCTACCGCTTCGGCGCAGCCCCCGACGGCGACGGCGCCTGCCGGGTGATCTACGTCACCGACGCCGGCCAGGCCAGCCACTTCGCCGGTGTGTTCCAGGTGGCCCGCCGTGCCGGCTGGATCCCGGAGGGCGGCCATCTGGAGCACGTGCCCTTCGGGCTGGTGCAGGGGGAGGATGGCAAGAAGCTCAAAACCCGCGCCGGCGACACCGTGCGACTCAAGGAGCTGCTGGATGAGGCGGTGGAGCGCTGCGAAGCCGACCTGCGCCGCCGTCTGGCCGAGGAGGAGCGCCAGGAGGACGGCGACTTCATCAGCGAGGTCGCGACCACCGTCGGCCTGGCGGCGGTGAAGTACGCCGATCTGTCCACCAACCGGATCACCAACTACCAGTTCAGCTTTGATCGCATGCTGGCCCTCAGCGGCAACACCGCCCCCTATCTGCTCTATGCGGTGGTCCGGATCGCCGGGATCGCCCGCAAGGGCGGTGCCGATGCCGCCGGCGTTGCCTTCCCCGCGCCCCTGGTGTTCGGCGAACCCCAGGAGTGGGCGCTGGTGCGCCAGCTGCTGCAGTTCGACGCCGTGATCCTGGAGGTGGAGCAGGAGCTGCTGCCAAACCGGCTGTGCAGCTACCTGTTCGAGCTCTCCCAGGTGTTCAACCGCTTCTATGACCAGGTGCCCGTGCTGAAGGCCGAGGAGCCCGCCCGCGGATCGCGGCTGGCGCTCTGCCGCCTCACCGCCGACACCCTCAAGCAGGGCCTGGGTCTGCTGGGCATTCCCACCCTGGAGCGGATGTGATGCCGGCTGATCTGGCCAGATAATCCTCCTGAAGGATGTACATGCGTTTGACGTCGCGATACTGGCCTTCGATGAAGAACTCGCCGACCAGGTGGCCCTCTTCGGCGAAGCCGCATTGCTGATACAGGTGCAGCGCCTTGGCGTTGTCAACGGCGACGGACAGGTAGATCTTGTGCAGGTTCAGGATGGTGAAGGAGTAGTCGAGGGCTTTGTGGATGCAGAACCTTGCAAAGCCTTTGCCCTGGTGCGCAGGGGCCACGATGATCTGGAATTCAGCCCGGCGATGAATGTAATCAATCTCGATCAACTCCACCAGGCCGATCAGTTCCTTGTCCTTGTTCTCGACGACAAAGCGACGCTCGGCATTGTCGTGAATATGGCGGCTGTACAGCTCTTCCAGTTCGTCGAAGGACTCGTAGGGTTCTTCGAACCAGTAGGCCATCACGCTTCTGTTGTTCACCTGGTCGTGGATGAACCGCAGGTCGCCCCGTTCCAGGGCCCGCAGGGCCAGCTCCGTTTTCGCCACCGGATTCCAGCTGCAGCTGATCAAACGGTAGGGCTGCGCTGCAGGATGGCTTCCGTAGCGATTCGATTCCGGCGCCTTGAGCAGCCCGACCCCCGGCGAGAGACCGGCCGTTTCGTCAGGCCCCCTGGCCCGTCCCGAAGTGGAAACCCTCACGGCCTACAGCGCCCCCCTGGAGGGGCGCCGTGGCCTGCTGCGGCTCGACTTCAACGAGAACACCATCGGCCCCAGCCCGCTGGTGGTGGAGGCGATCCGCGCCATCCCGGCCGATCACTACGCCATCTATCCCGAATACGACGGCCTGCGGGAGGCGGTGGTGGCCTCGCTGGGGGGCCGAGGCCTCACGCCGGCCCACATCGGCCTGTTCAACGGCGTGGACGGGGCCATCCATGCCATCTTCCACGCCTTTGCTGCCCCCGGTGATCGCCTGCTCACCACCAGCCCCACCTTCGGCTACTACACCCCCTGCGCCCGCATGCAGGGCATGGCGATCGAGGCGATCCCCTATCGCCTGCCCGCTTTCGATTTCCCCCTCGAGGAGATCCGCTCGGCCCTGGGTCCTCCGGGATCAGCCACTGGTGCCCCGCGGATCCTGCTGATCTGCAACCCCAACAACCCCACCGGCACCCGGCTGGCGCCCGAGCGGATCCTGGAGCTGGCGGCGGCGGCGCCGGACACCCTGGTGGTGGTCGATGAGCTCTACGAGGCCTTCACCGGCGACAGCGTGCTGCCGCCGCTGCTGGCGGGCGGGGCGGCAGCCGACCCCTTCGCCGCAGTTCCCAACCTGCTGGTGCTGCGCTCCCTGGCCAAGACGGCCGGCCTGGCGGGCCTGCGCATCGGCTTCGCCATCGGCGCACCGGCGTTGGTGGAGCGGGTGGGCCGGGTCTGCGGCCCGTACGACATCAACAGCTTCGCGGTGACGGCGGCCCTGGCCGCCCTGGCCGACCAGGCCTATGTGGACGCCTACGTGGCCGAGGTGCTGCGGGCCCGCGACCGGCTCCTGGGCCAGCTGCGGCAGGCGGGGGTGCGCCACCACGCCGCCGGCGGCAACTACCTGCTGCTC
This sequence comes from Cyanobium sp. Cruz CV13-4-11, assembly GCF_024346055.1. Classification (GTDB taxonomy): domain Bacteria; phylum Cyanobacteriota; class Cyanobacteriia; order PCC-6307; family Cyanobiaceae; genus Cyanobium. The sequence goes on along the minus strand of NZ_JAGQCH010000002.1, from coordinate 122,618 downwards.
TGGCCCCGTCGCCCCGCAGCCGAGGTGGAGGCCGACCTGCGCCAGGCGGGCATCCTCGTGCGCTCGATGGCCGGCAAGCCGCTGATCGACGGATCCCTGCGGGTCAGCCTCGGCAGCGGCGAGCAGATGGGCCGGTTCTGGCAGGCCTACCGCCTGATCGACGGGCTGGGGTGAGGGCTCAGCGCAGCACCTCGACCACCACCCCGTCCCCCAGGGGCGGCACCAGGCTGAGCGAGGGGCCGCTGCGCCGCACCGTGGCGCCCGCCATCGCCTTCAGGAACGGCTCCACCGATCCCTGATCGCAGTTGGCCGGGGGCTTGCCGCCGTTGTACTGCACTGGAATCACCCGGCGGGCCTGAAGCTCACGGGCCACTTCGGCGGCCTCCTGGCCCGTGTAGACCTTGCCACCTCCGCCGACGCCGATGATCAGCACGTCCGGGCGGCCCAGCAGCACGCGATCGGCGGGGCTGAGGCGGCCGGCGGTGCCGCCGAGGTGGGCGATGTCGAGGCCGCCCTGGCGCCAGCGCCAGAGGGTGGCGTTGCCGAAGCGGCGGCCCCCGACCCGGTCGTGGGGGGCGGCGATGCCTTCGATCTGCAGCCCGGCCAGCCGGTAGGAGCCCGGCTTCACCAGGAACTTGCCGCTGGCCACCTGGGCGCCCTCATCCTTCAACAGGCTGCTGGCCAGGATCACATCGGCGCTGACCCGGGGCTCGCTGAGGCCGGCGGCGCACCCCACGGCCTGGAAGGGGTTGACCAGCACCCGGGCACCGCCGCCCTGGATCATCAGGGCGCTGTGGCCCAGGCTGGTGATCGTGACACCGCCACCCTTCTGGGCCATCGCCGGCAGCGGCAGGGTGAGTCCGGCCGCCAGGGCCAGACTGAGCCCCAGGCGCAGGCCGGTGGTGGTGGTCCGGCGCTGGGACGCGGCGGACCTGCGGGTGGGGTGAACCATGGCGTCGCGTCTGGCCCCACCGGACCCAGGATGTGGCGCGAAACTAGCAGTGGGAGGCCTGGCGCAGGAAATTGGCCAGCAGCTGGTGACCGGCCTGGGTGAGCACGCTCTCCGGGTGGAACTGCACCCCCTGCAGGTGGCGATGCTGCCGGTGCTGCAGGCCCATGATCGTGCCGTCCTCCAGCCAGGCGGTGATCTCCAGGCAGTCGGGCAGGGTCTCCCGCTCGGCGATCAGGCTGTGGTAGCGGGTGGCGGTGAGGGGTTCGGGCAGGCCTTCGAACACCCCGGCGCCCCGGTGGTGCACCGGTGAGGTCTTGCCGTGCATCAGCTCGCGGGCCCGCACCACCCGCCCCCCGAACACCTGGGCCAGGCACTGGTGACCCAGGCACACCCCCAGCACCGGCAAGCTGGGTCCCAGCTCCCGCAGCACCTCCTGACAGACCCCGGCCTGGTCCGGATCGCCGGGGCCGGGAGAAATGAGGATCGCCGCCGGTTCCAGCGCCCGGATCTGCTCCAGGTCGAGGGCATCGTTGCGTTCCACCCGCACCTCGGCGGCCAGGGGGTGATCGGCGGCCAGTTCACCCAGGTACTGCACCAGGTTGAAGGTGAAGCTGTCGTAGTTGTCGAGAACCAGAAGCATGGGGATGGTCTAGACGCCGAGGCGGATCAGCAGGGGGGGCACCAGCAGCAGCAGGGCGATCAGCAGCGACGACAGGGCCGCCACCAGCACGGCGGCGGCGGCGCAGTCCTTGGCGATGCGGGCCAGGGGGTGGAACTGGCGGCCGATGGCCAGATCCACCACCGCTTCGGTGGCGGTGTTGAGCAGCTCCAGCACCAGCACCGCCGCCACCGTCAGTACCAGCACGGCCAGGCGATCGGCGGCCAGCCGCAGCCACAGCCCCATGCCGAACACCAAAAGGCCGGTGAAGACATGGATGCGGAAGTTGCGCTGGCTGGCGAAGCCGTAGGCCAGACCCTGGGCGGCATAGCGGAAGCTCGCCGGCAGGTCGCCGGCCACTTTCCATGCCCCCACCCGCAGGCGCCTGCCACGCCGCTGGACGTCGTTGGTCACGTCCCGCAGGGCCGGCGGATGTTCCTCGGGAACGAGCATCGGCATCGCACCGCCGTTGGAGGGACAAGCGGCACCCTACCGCCGATGGCCGCGGCGAACAGCCCCTGTCAGGACGGTGACGCCAGCAGCAGCGTCGTCTGCCGCTCCAGCATCGCGGCCAGGCTGTCGTCATCGGGGTGATCCCAGCCCAGCAGGTGCAGCAGGCCGTGGCTGGCCAGAAACAGCAGCTCCTCCGCCAGGCCGTGGCCCGCCGCCTCGGCCTGCCGCCGGGCCGTGTCGAGCGAAATGACGATGTCACCCAGCTCCAGCCAGTCCGGCTCCGCCCCCGCGGGGGCCGGCGGCGCCTCCTCCTGGGCGGCGAAGGCCAGTACGTCGGTGGGGCCACTCTGCTGGCGCCAGGCCTGGTTGAGCTCCGCGATCGTGGCGTCGTCCGTGAGCTCCAGACCCAGGCTGTAGCCGGGTGCCCGCAGCTGGGCCGGCAGCTCCGGCAGCAGCTGGGCCAGCCAGGCGCCGAGGTGGGAGCACCAGAGCGCCTCGGCCATGGCGGGATCCGCCAGGGGCTCCGGGGACGTGGCCCCAGCGGCGGCTCCGGGCTCCAAGCTGAAGGCCAGGTCGATCTCCGGCGCCGCCCCTGGGGTGGTCATCCGGGCAGGCTGGGCCGCCCCAGCCAGGCGATCAGCAGCAGGAAGCCGCTCAGCCCCAGGGCGGTGAGGCCGAAATGGAGCAGGCTCTGGCGGCCCTTGCGCACCATGTTGCGCATGGCGAGCTTCACGAAGCTCGGGTTCTCGCCCACGGCCTCGGCGGCGGGGGTGGGCTCGGGGCTGGGGCGCTCGGGCATGGGTGGCGCTGGCTCAGGGGGATCAGGCGGCCGTGTCGACGGCGATCTCCACACCCTGGCGCAGCAGCGACTGGATGAAGGGATCCAGATCCCCGTCCATCACCCCCTGCACGTCGGTCGTCTCCTGGGCGGTGCGTAGATCCTTCACCATCTGGTAGGGATGGAAGACATAGTTGCGAATCTGGTTGCCCCAGGCCGCTTCCACGATGTCGCCGCGGATGTCGGCGATCTCGGCGGCCCGCTGCTCCTGGGCGATCACCAGCAGCTTGGCCATCAGCAGGGCCATGGCCTTCTCCTTGTTCTGGAGCTGGGAGCGCTCCTGGGTGCAGCGCACCGCCAGGCCGGTGGGGATGTGCAGGATCCGCACAGCCGTCTCCACCTTGTTGACGTTCTGGCCGCCGGCGCCACCGGAGCGGGAGGTGGTGACCTCCAGGTCCTTCTCGGGGATGTCGAGCTTGACGTCCTCATCGAGCTTGGGCATCACCTCCACACCGGCGAAGCTGGTCTGGCGCTTGTCGTTGGCATTGAAGGGCGAGATCCGCACCAGGCGGTGGGTGCCCTTCTCGTTGCGCAGGTAGCCGTAGGCGTAGCGACCGTCGATCTCGATCGTGCAGCTCTTGATGCCGGCCTCCTCCCCTTCGGAGAGCTCGTCCACGGTCACCTTCATGCTGTGGTCCTCGGCCCAGCGGGTGTACATCCGCATCAGCATCAGGGCCCAGTCCTGGGCGTCGGTGCCGCCCGCACCCGCATTGATCGAGATGACGGCGCCTTCCTTGTCGTAGGGGCCGTTGAGCAGGCGCTCCAGTTCCCAGCGGTCGAGGTCGGCGCGCAGCGACTGCAGGGAGGTGTTGGACTCCGCCAGCAGCTCTTCGTCGGGTTCCAGGTCATAGAGCTCGAGCGTGGCCTGGCCGTCGCTGACGGTGGCCCGCCAGGCGGAGAGTTGCTCCAGCTGGGCCTTGACGTCATCCAACTGACGCATCTTCTTCTGCGCCGTGGCCTGGTCGTCCCAGAAGTCGGGCTGGGAGGCCAGCTGCTCCAGGTCCCGCTGGCGTGCTTTCAGGGCCGGTACGTCAAAGACAGTCCTGGGCATGGCCCAGGCGGTCGGTGAGCTCAGAGAGGTCGCGCTTGAAGTCGGTGAGATCCAGCAAGGGGAAGCGAATCCGGCGATGGATCGACCCTATCAGCGCCCCGCATCCAGCGGCCCCGGGCGCTGCGGGGACCCGGGCAGCCGGATCAGGGCGTCCGAGAGCAGCAGCAACCGACTGACGATCAGCAACTGGTTCCGGGCGTCCTGGGGCGGCGGATCCGCGGTCGGCAGCGCCGCGCTCATCACCGTGCTGCCGTGCTGCAGCTGCTGCTGGGCCCGCAGCACCGCCCCGTCGTGGGACAGTCCTGCCAGCAGGGCATCGATCCGGCCCAGCAGACCTCGCTCACTGTCCTGCAGGCGCTCCAGCGGTGAGCGGAACCAGAACAGGCGTACGACGGCCATGCCCAGCAGCAGCCCGAGCAGGTGCCAGCCGGTCCTGTCCACGACGTACCAGCCCCCCATCCGCTCGTGGGCGGGAACCGCCAGGATCAGGACGGTCATGATCACCGCGTCCATCAGGGTGGCGGGACTCAGCCCCAGCCGGCGTCCCAGCAGCTGGATGAGGACGTACCCGATCCCGATCGCGAGCCAGTTGTGCAGGGCCTGGGTGAGCAGCACCACCACGGCCCCTCCGAACACGGTGCCCACCATCCGCGCCCAGGCCGCCTCGCGCGATGCCTCCAGTGTGGGGAGCAGGCTCCGGGCGGCGCCGTAGACCACATGGAAGCCGTCCACCGCGTTGACGTCCGGTCCGGCCGCGGCGTGGATGCCGGCCGCGAGGAACCCGGCGAACCCCACCTGCAGGGCGTTGCGGATCTGCTGGGCGAAGGGGGGTGCATGGAGCCGACGGACCATGCGCCGCCGGGGTATCAGGCCCCAGGATGCCGGGCCTGGGCTGATCGGCATGGGGAACGGCCAGAGGACCTTTTGCCACAAATGGATCTGGTGGGGCATCGACAGTCCCCTTAAGCTGCGAAAGCTTGCCCCTGAGAGACCGGATGGAGATCCCAGGACTCCCCCCCCCAGAGGAATCCGGGCAAGATGTGGAGGTGAAGCCGCCTGCCAAGGTGGAGCTCTACACCTATCGCTTCTCCTCCGATTGCATCCTGGCCAAGGGACTTCTGGACAGGCTCAGCGTCACCTATAACGAGTTCATCATTGACGACGATGAAATCAACAAGGAAGTGATGATGAAGCGCTCGGGAGGTCGCACCAGCGTTCCCCAGATCTTCATCGACGGCATTGCCATCGGTGGTTACCCCGAGCTTCACAGACTGAACGCAGGCGGTGTGCTGGCCGCCCTGCTGCGTCTGGCCGCGTGACCGGCGATCGGGAGGCCCAGCTGTTCGTGGTCGATCCGATCACGCGCCTGCGGCCGGCCAAGGATTCCAGCGTGGCCCTGATGCAGGCGGCCCAGAGGGCCGGCCTGGCGGTCTGGGTCTGCACCCAGGCGGATCTTTCCTCCGCGGGCACGGTTGATGGGGCCCATCGGCCCCGGGCCTGGGCCCAACCGTTGCAACTGGCGGCGATGGCCGCCACAGCGGACGGCTGGACCGTCCCGGACCCCTGGGTCGAGGTCGGCGAGCCCAGGGACATGCCCCTGGATCACTTCCGCTGGATCTGGATGCGCAAGGATCCGCCCGTCGACGAGGCCTACCTCTACGCCACCCAGCTGCTGGAGATGGCCGAGCCCTTCGGGGTGCGGGTGCTCAACCGCTCGGCGGCCCTGCGGTCCTGGAACGAGAAGCTGGGTGCCCTGCGCTTCAGCCAGCTGATGGCCCCCTCAATGGTGAGTGCCAGGGTGGAGCAGTTGGCCGCGTTCGCCGCCGGCCATGAGGAGGTGGTGCTCAAGCCCCTGGCGGGGCGGGCCGGCCAGGGGGTGGTGCGGGTCTTAGCGGCGGCCCCGGGCCTGCGGTCGTTGCTGGAGCTGGTCACCGTGCAGGAAACCCTGCCCGTGATGGTCCAGGCCTTTCTGCCCGGGGTCAGCGCCGGTGACAAGCGGATCCTGCTGGTGGATGGGGAGCCCATGGGGGCCGTGAACCGGCTGCCCAAGGCGGGGGAGTTCCGCAGCAACCTGGCTCTCGGTGGTGCCCCCGTCGCCGCCGACCTGAGCGACACCGAGCGGCGCCTCTGCGCCGAGCTGGCGCCCGTGCTGCGGGCCGAGGGGCTGTTCTTTGTCGGCATCGACGTGATCGACGGCCGGCTCAGTGAGATCAACGTCACCAGCCCCACCGGGGTGCGGGAGGTGGAGTGGCTGGGGCGCGTCCCGCTGGCGGATCAGGTCATCGAGCGCCTGCTGGCTGGCTGAAGGCGGCGGCCAGGGGCAGGTTGAGCTGCTGCTGCAGCACCCCCAGCTTGAGCGCCACCTCCTGCAACTCCCGCTCGGGGTGGGAGCCGCGCACCAGCCCAGCTCCGGCGGTCAGCTCCAGCTGCTGGCCCCGCAGGGTGCCGCTGCGGATGGCCACCCGCAGATCCGTGTCGCCTTCGGTGTCGATCCAGCCGATCGGCGCGGCGTAGTGCCCCCGCTCGAACGGCTCGAGGCTGCGCAACCAGGCCATCGCCTCGCGCCGGGGCAGGCCCGCCACCGCGGGGGTGGGGTGCAGGACTTCCGCCAGGGTCAGCGGGGCCTGGCCCCGCAGCGCGGCCGTGATCGGGGTGTGCAGATGCACCAGGGAGCCGTGGCGGGCCAGGCGCGGCCGCCGCGGCCGGCGTGGATCGAGGCCCGCCTTCTGCAGCACGGCGGTGATCGTTTCCACCACCAGCTCATGCTCGTGGCGGTCCTTGCGCGACTGCAGCAGGTCGTCGGCCGGCTCCCCCAGGGGGGCCGTGCCGGCCAGGGCATCGCTGCGCAGCTGTCCCTGCCGCAGGGTGAGCAGCCGCTCCGGTGAGGCCCCCACCAGGGCTTCGCGGTCCGAGCGCTGCCAGAGGAAGCGGCAGCTGCCGGGCTGGCTGCGGCGCAGGTGGGCCAGGAGGCTGAGGGGATCCAGCGGCCCATCCAGCACCAGCTGCTGGCGTACCGCCAGCACCAGCTTCTGCAGTTCGCCCCGCTCCACCAGCTCCAGTCCCCGATCCAGGGCGGAGCGGTAGCCCGTCTGCCAGTAGGAGCCATGGGCGATGCCCACCGCTGGGGTCTGGCCGACCCCGGGGTGCCCGGAACCGCCCAGGGCCTCGAGTCGCTGGCGGGTGTCCCAGAGCTCCTCGGCCACGCTGCGGGCCGTGATGCCGCCACCGAGGACACGCTGCAGCCGCAGCCAGCAGTGGCGGCCCTGGCGGCTCAGCTGCCAGCTGGGCAGGACCGCCTGCACCCCCGCCGCGCCGGTGCCGGGGTGCAGGGGGCTCTCGAAGAAGGCGAAGGCCAGCAGCACCCGGGGCCGGGCCAGGGCGGGGCAGGGACCCGGTTCCCGGGCCAGGCGGCTGAGGCTGAGGCTGCTGAAGCGCTGGGCCAGCTCGAAGCGGCGCGGACCGCTCAGCTCCAGGCCATTGCACAGGCCGGCGGCGGCGATGCTGAGTCCCGGGGCGCCGTCCCAGAGGAAACGGAAGTCGCCGCTGCCGCCCAGATGGGGCAGGGCCACGAGGGGGTCGAGGGGCCCCATCGGCAGGGCCAGGCTGAGCACTCCCTCCTCCTCCAGACGCCGGCTGGCGGCGGTGGCTGCCGAGAGCAGCGCGGGAAAGCTGGCAGGGGCCTGCACCAAGGGGCCGTGGGACCGGGGCGGAAGGCTGCTCAAATGTATGGGCCTTTCCCCGCCCAACGCCCGCGGCCCCCATGTCTGAGCCACAGGTCGTCGCAAGCCGTTACGCCGCGGGGGGTGGCGCCGCCTCTGGGGCCTCTTCTCGCGGCCGCCTCTGGCGCGCCGCCGTGAAGTGGCCCATGTACGCCGTGGCGGTGATGCCGGTGCTGCTGGCGGCCGGCTGGCGGCTCGGCCAGGGGCTGGCCCTGCGGCCCGATCAGCTGCTGCTGTTCCTGCTGGCGGCGGTGCTGCTGCTGGCCTGGGAGAACCTGGCCAATGACGTCTTTGATGCCGACACGGGCGTGGACACCCATGGCAAGCCCCATTCGGTGGTCAACCTCACCGGCCGGCGGGACCGGGTGCTCGCTCTGGCCAACGGCTGCCTCCTGCTCGGGCTGGCGCTGATGGCCCTGGTGGCCCTGCGCAGCAGCGCCGCGGTGCTGCTGCTGGTGCTGCTCTGCTGTGGCCTGGGCTACCTGTACCAGGGACCCCCGTTCCGCCTCGGCTACCGCGGCCTGGGGGAACCCCTCTGCTGGCTGGCCTTCGGCCCCTGCGCCACGGCCGCCGCCCTGCTCGCCCTGGCCCCGGCCGGGGAGGGCGCCGGTGGGGTGCCCTGGGGGGCCGCCCTGCTGCTGGGCAGCGGACCGGCCCTGGCCACCACCCTGGTGCTGTTCTGCTCCCATTTCCACCAGGTGGACGAGGACGCCGCCCACGGCAAGCGCTCGCCGGTGGTGCGCCTCGGCAGCCAGCGGGCCGCCGGCCTGGTGCCCTGGTTCGTGGCCACCGCCCTGGCCCTGCAGTGGGCGCCCGTGCTGCTGGGCTGGTGGCCGCCCACGGCCCTGCTGGGGGCGATCGGCCTGCCGCCGGCCCGCGCCCTGATCCGGCTCCTGGGCGACGAGCACCACCGGCCCGAACGGATCGTCGGCAGCAAGTTCCTGGCCCTGCGCTTCCAGGCGCTCAACGGCCTGGGGCTGGCCGCTGGCCTGGCCCTTGGCCCCTGGCTGGCGGCGCTGGCGAACCGGTGAGCGCTCCTGTGGGCGGGGGGAGGCCTGAGGGCTGGCTGGCTCTGGAGACCAGGCCCTTCAGCTTCCAGCTGCCCCGGCCGCTGCAGACGTCCAGCGGCCTGCTGGCATCCAAGCGGGGCTGGCTGCTGCGGCTCCAGGGCCCTGACGGCAGCATCGGCTGGGGGGAGGCGGCGCCGCTGGATCCCGGCGAGAGGCCGGCCGTGGCGGCGGCCCTGGCGGCCCTGGGCCCCGCCGTGGAGCGCAGCGACCTGGAACGGCGGCTGCCGGCGCTGCCGCCCGCCCTGGCCTTCGCCCTGGGGGCCGCCCTGGCGGAGAGCGACGGGATCGTCGGTGTGGCGGCCGACGGCGGCTGGCTCGCCGCTCCGCCACCGGCCTGGCTGCTGCCCGCCGGTGAGGCCATGCTCGCCGACCTCGTCCTGCTTCAGGGTGCCGCCGCGGCGGCCCCGCTCACCGTCAAGTGGAAGGTGGCGGCGGCGGCCGATGGGCTGGAACGGCAGTGGCTGGAGCGGCTGCTGGAGCGCCTGCCGGCCGATGGGCGCCTGCGGCTGGATGCCAACGGCGGTTGGGACCGGACCACCGCCGCCGCCTGGGCCGGCCGACTGGCGCGGGAATCGCGGCTGGAGTGGCTGGAGCAGCCCCTGGCCGCCGGCGACCAGAAGGGCCTCGAGCAGCTGGCCCTGGGGATTCCGGTGGCCCTGGATGAATCCCTGCGGCAGCGGCCGGAGCTGCGCCATCACTGGGGTGGCTGGCAGGTGCGGCGCCCGTCCCAGGACGGCGATCCCCGGCCCCTGCTGGGCCAGTTGCTCCGGGGGGTGCCCCGGCTGATGCTCAGCACCGGCTTCGAGACCGGCATCGGCGCCCGCTGGACGGCCCACCTGGCGGCGCTGCAATGGCGGGGCCCGACACCGGTGGCCCCCGGCCTGGCCCCGGACTGGTCGCCCAGCGGGTCCCTGTTCGAGCGCGACCCGCAACGGGTCTGGGCGGCGGCGGCCTGAGCCCCTGGCGGGGGGCCTGGAGTGGCCCTTAGCGTGGTACTCCGCACGGAGCCTGCGTGGCCGATCCCCCCTGGGCGCCGCTGCTGCTGGAGCCCGCCCCGGCCGATCCCGGGGCGGCGATGTCCCAGCTGGAGCAGGCCTGGGGCCAACAGCGCCTGGTGGCCCTGGCGGGGCCCGGCCAGCAGGGGGACCTGGCCCAGGCCCTCGGGGGGCCCACGCAGGAGATGGCGGCGCTGGCCCGGTTCGGGGCGGCGGTGGTGGTGGGCAGTGGTGGCAGCGCCGGCGGGCGGCACTGGTGCCTGCAACCCCTGGCCCACCTGCAGGCTTCCGCCGAGGCCACGGCCAGCTGGGTGGTGTCCCTGGGCCTGGAGCCGGCCGCCTGCCTGCACCTCGACCCCCTGCCGCTGCACCACGTCAGCGGCCTGCTGCCCCTGGTGCGGGCCCGCCACTGGGGGGGCGAGTGGCGCCCGCTGGCCCCACCGCTGCTGCGCCGGCCGGAGCTCCTGCCCCAGGCCTTCCCCCTGCCGAGGGATCGCCCGGTGCTGCTCTCGCTGGTGCCCACCCAGCTGGCCCGGCTGATGGCCAGCCCTGAGGGCACGGCCTGGCTGGCCGGCTGCGCCGTGATCTGGGTCGGGGGGGCGGGCCTGCCGGCGCCGCTGGCGGCCGCCGCCCGCCGCGCCCGGCTGCCCCTGGCCCCCTGCTACGGCGCCACCGAAACCGCCGCCATGGTGTGTGCCCTGCCGCCGCAGCAGTTCCTGGCCGGCGCGGTGGGCTGTGGTGAGCCCCTGGGCGACGTGGCCCTGCGCCTCGATGGCGCCAGCGGCGCCGTGGAAGTGCGCTGCGGCCGCCTCAGCCCCGGCCGGCTGGAGGCGGGCCAGCTGCGGCCCCTGCCGCTGCAGTCGGGCGGCTGGTGGCGCAGCGGCGATGCCGGGCGGCTTGGCCCGGAGGGGCTGGAGGTGCTGGGCCGCCTGGATGGGGCCTTGCTCAGTGGCGGCGAGACGGTCTTCCCGGAGCGGCTGGAGGAACGGCTGCAGGAGCAGGCGGCCGGTGCCGGGGCGGGCCTGGAGGCGCTGCTGCTGCTGGCCCGGCCCGATCCGGAATGGGGGGAGCATCTTGTGGCTCTGGTGCGGCCGCTGCACCGGGACGAGGGCCAGGAGCTGCTGGTGACGTTGCAGGCCATCACGGCCGCCTGGGCCCCAGCCGAGAGGCCGCGACACTGGCATCTCTGTCCGTCGCTGGCGCCCACCGCTGCGGGCAAATGGGAACGGGGGCGTTGGCAGCGGTGGCTGGACTCGCTAGAAGCCATCTGAATGGCACCTGCACCGATGACCGAAAGCCAACAGGTCGAGGCCAGCAACAAGAAGCTGGCGGCAGGGCTGCTGGCCATCTTCCTGGGATCGCTGGGCATCCACAAATTCGTTCTGGGTTACAGCAAACCCGGGCTGATCATGCTGCTGGTCACGGTGCTCACCTGCGGCTTCGGCGCCTCGGTGATGGGGATCATCGGGGTGATCGAAGGTGTCATCTACCTCACCAAGTCGACGGAGGAATTCCAGGCCCAGTACATCGACGCCACCCGGGAGTGGTTCTGATGGCCGCCCCCCTCCCGGCCGGCCGGCGGCCGCCACGGCTGGGCCTCGCCCTGCTGGTGGGAGGTGGGCTGATCAGTTTCATGGCCCTGGGCGGCACACCGCACGATGGCCTGCACCCCCTGGCCCTGATGGGAGCGCTGCTGCCCCTGCAGCTGGCCGCCCTGGTCTGGGCCCTGCTGAACCGCCGCTAGGTCCCCAGCCGGCTGGCCCCCAGCCACTCCACGATGCAGTCCGGCAGGGCCGTCCGCTGCCGGCTGGCGGCCCCAATGGCCACGTGCCGGGTCAGGCCTGTGGCGGCCTCCTGGCCGTCGTGCAGAAAGCGGTAGCGAATCTCGAAGCTGCCGCCATCGCGCTGCAGGGGCCGCAGCTCGATCGCCAGGGGATCGCCGCAGGCCAGGGGGCGCCGGTAGTCGGCGCTGACGTGCACGATCGGCAGGGCCACGGCAGGGGTCCGGCCCGGCCCGGGGAAGATCTCGCTGGCCACCACGCCAAACCTCTCAAGGCTTTCCTCGTAGGCCTCATGGCACCAGCGCAGCAGTTGGTGGAAGTGCATCACCCCGGCGGCATCGCTGTCACCGAAGCGCACCGTGCGGCAGAGCAGCAGCCAGTCGGCCGGGTCGGATGGGGACATGCAGCCTCAGGGGCGCTCCTCGACCCATGCTGACGCCCCCTTCTGCCCCCGGCAGGTCCGAAGCCGTTGCTGGCCTGCCGGAACGCCCTTAGGTTCCCCGCAGTACGGAACGCCTCCCTTGGCCGCCGCGATCGCCTACGAGCCGCCCAGCATCTCCAAGGCCTGGGCCGCCTTCCTGGCCCACATCCCCACCATCCTGCTGATCTGGGTGGTGACGATCGTCATCGCCGTCATCGGCTTCGTGGCCTCCCTGGCCCTCACGGCTCTGGGGGTGGGTCTCTCCAGCGGCGGCGGCGGTGGTGCGGAGGCCGCGGCCAGCTTGGCGGCGGTGCTCGGCAACCTGGTCCAGCTGCCCTTCACAATCCTGTCCAACCTGGTGGGGGTGCTGTTCGTGGCGGTCCCGGCGATGCACTACGCCAGCGGCGAGATCATCGACACCGAAGCTGCCCTGCGGGTGCTCTTGCACCGGCCGGTCCGCTATCTCCTGGCGGGGGTGCTGTTCACAGCGGTGGCCGTCGTCGGTTTCGTTCTCTGCATCCTGCCGGGCATCGCCGTCACCCTGGTGATGCCGATCTACGTCAACAAGATCTTCCTCACCGACAGTCCCATCCTCGACGCCTTCTCCTCCTCGTTCCAGGCTGTCTACGGATCCCCCCAGGGCCGCGTCTTCGCGGGCATCGAGCTGCTGGCCTGGCTGCTGGTGCTGGTGGTGTCGATCTTCACCTGCGGCCTGGCCTCCCTGGTGGCGGTGCCGGTGGCCACCTTCTACATCCAGAACGCCGCCTATCACCGCGGCGTGCTCAGCTGAGGGGGCAGGGCCGGGTGATGGTGCCGCAGCTGCTGGCGAAGGTGGTGGCATCGACGTAATGCCGAGGGGTCCGCATCAGCAGCTGCCAGGCTTCGCGGGCGCCCAGGAGATTGAAGCGTTCCGAATAGTGCTCCAGCAGCAGAGCCCGCACCTGGGGGTAGTACGCCGGATTCATCCCCGGGAAAATGTGGTGTTCGGTGTGGTAGGAGAAGTTGAGGTGGAGTGCATCGACGATGCCTGGCATCTTCAGTGAGATGCTGTTGATCAGGGGGTCGTTCGTCTCGGTGATCTGGCAGGCCATGTGATTGGTGTAGATGTAGGCAATCATGACGCTGTAGCCGATCCAGATCGGCAGGAAATAGCCCAGCAGCAGCGGAACCGGCCGCAGGCCGATGAAGCCGATGATGGCCACATGGACCAGCACCACGGCGGCCAGTTCGATGGCGATCTGGCGACGCTCCCGGCGAGTCACCTGAAAGGAGACCACGGGGTAACGGGTGGATCCGTCGTTGAACAGCAGCACCGAGGTCAGGTTGCGGAAGGCATGGACACCCCAGGACGAGGTCATCCCCACCCACAACCAGAAGGGGTGAACTTCCAGCGAGGGGACGAAGAGGTTCTGGATCCACTTGCCCCAGCTGGGCGGTTGATCGAGGGTGTAGTTGCGATCCGGATCCTCCGCCGAGTTCGTCTTGCCGTGATGCTCCCTGTTGTGGACGGCTTTCCACAGCGTGGGCGGCATCCACAGCAGCGCCAGCCCGAGCAATTGAATGGCCTGACGCAGCTGGGGCTGACGGATCGCCTTGCTGTGCATCACGTCGTGGGTGGCGAAGAGCAGCACCACCACGGCATTGCCCATCACCAGGGCGAAGGGCAGAAAGATGAGCAGGCCCTGCCAATGGCTGGCGTCGAGCTGGCGGGCCATGGCCCAGCCCAGCAGCAGGATTGCCCCATTCAGGCCGAGAACGATGGGGGTGGCCCGATCGGGCGTGAAGGCCTCGTCCGGCAACAGGGGACGCAGCGCTCTGGCGTAGTCGGGCTGGGCAATCAGGTTCTGGGGATCAACGGGGGCGACGGTGCCGGACGGATGGGGCAAGCAGTTCCTTGGGCGGCCCGGGAGCAAGGAGGGAGGGCCGATCATGCTCCAGGCTAGGGGGCGCCATCGCCTCGTCGTGCCGCCGGGGCCGGCCCCTTGGACAGCGGCCGGCGTGGCTCAGCTGAGCGGAAACGCCTGCAGGCCGATGCCGTAGGTCAGGCCCATCCGCCCGGCCCAGTAGAGCAGCAGCAGCACAGCCACAACCACCAGGTGCCGGCCCCGCAGCATCCGGGGCACCAGCCGCCCGCTCCGCAGGGCCGCCAGCGACCAGAGCACCAGGCCGGCGGCCAGCACCGGCCCGAAGGCATGCAGGGCCACGGCGTCGTCGAAGCGCCCCACCAGACTCGCTGCCGTGGCCCGGGTGAGGTAGCAGGTGGGGCAGGGGATCCCGGTGAGGGCGCGCAGCGGGCAGCTGAAGCCGGGCAGGCCTGGATGCAGCCCCTTGAGCACCAGCAGGCCGGTGGCCCCGAGGGGCAGGAGGGGGCCGCAGCGCACGAGCCGGCGAATCCAGCGCCGACCGGCCGTGCTCACCGATCCACCGATCCCATGATCACGTCGATCGAACCGAGGATGGCCATGATGTCTGCCACCTTGGCCCCCTTGAGGATGTGGGGCAGGATCTGGAGGTTGTTGAAATCGGCGGCGCGGATCTTCCAGCGCCAGGGGGTGACGTCGTTGTTGCCCATGATGAACACGCCCAGTTCGCCCTTGCCCGATTCCACCCGGCAGTAGAGCTCACCCTCGGGAATCTTGAAGGTGGGCGCCACCTTCTTGGCAACGTACTGGTAGTCGAAGCCGTACCACTCGCTCGTCTTGCCCTCGGCCATGCGGCGGGGCTCCAGATTCTCGGTGGGGCCGCCGGGAATCATGGTGATGGCCTGGCGCAGGATCTTCAGCGACTGGCGCATCTCCTCGATCCGCACCCGGTAGCGGGCGTAGCAGTCGCCCTCCTTCTCCCAGGCCACCGACCATTCGAAGTCGTCGTAGCACTCGTAGTGATCCACCTTGCGCAGATCCCAGGGCACGCCTGAGGCCCGCAGCATCGGCCCGGAGAGACTCCAGTTGATCGCCTGCTCCCTGCCGATCACACCCAGCCCCTCGATCCGCTTGCGGAAAATGGGGTTGTTGGTGATCAGTTTCTCGTATTCATCGATCTTGGGGCCGAACCAGTCGCAGAAGTCGGCGCACTTTTCCAGCCAGCCGTAGGGCAGGTCGACGGCCACGCCGCCGATGCGGAAATAGTTGTTGTTGACGAGTCGCTGTCCGGTGGCCGCCTCCCAGAGGTCGTAGATCATCTCCCGCTCCCGGAAGATGTAGAAGAAGGGCGTCTGGGCTCCCACGTCGGCGAGGAACGGGCCAAGCCAGAGCAGGTGGTTGGCGATGCGGTTGAGTTCCAGCATCAGCACCCGGATATAGCTGGCCCGTTTCGGCACGGGCACGTCGGCCAGCCGCTCGGGCGCATTCACGGTGATGGCTTCGTTGAACATGCCCGCCGCGTAGTCCCAGCGGCTCACGTAGGGCACGAACATCACGTTGGTGCGGTTCTCGGCGATCTTCTCCATGCCGCGGTGGAGGTAGCCGATCACCGGCTCGCAGTCGATCACGTCCTCGCCGTCGAGGGTCACCACCAGCCGCAGCACCCCGTGCATCGACGGGTGGTGGGGGCCGAAGTTGACCACCATCGGCTCGGTGCGGGTCTCGAGCTGGGTCATGAAGGAGGGCGGCTGACGGGCCGGGACCGAGTTGGAGCGGAGTCTAGGTAGGCGGAAGCCATGCGGGCCTGGCTCGGAGCCTGATCCGGGTGGGGCTTCGGCGCAGCTGGGGGGCTTGCGCTGGGGCGATCATGACCACGACCCTGCTGGCCCCGCATGAATGCGCAGCTGCTGCGCAACAGCCTCAAGCTGGCGGTGGCCGCCTTCATCACCGCGGCGCTGGTGGAGCGCTTCGACCGCATCGCCTTCGCCTGGTACCCACTGCTGGCGGTGGTGATCGTGGTCGACGACAACGACGATCTCACCGTAAAGGCCGCCACCGGCCGCATCCTTGGCACGGCGGCCGGTGGGTTGATCACTTTTCTGGTGCACGGCATCGCCGCCGGCTGGCCCGGGGTGCTCCTATCGCTGTTGCTGATCGCCCCGATGCTGCGGCTGCTGGGCTGGCAGAGCGCCCTGAGCACCGCCGCATTGATCCCGGTGATGTTCCTGATGATCCCCGGCCACGCCGCCCTCAACTGGGATTACGTGTTCAACCGTGCTCTCGACACCTCGATCGGCTGCATCGTGGCCATTGCCGTGGGGCTGCTCTTCTGGCCCCGCAATGGCCTTCAGCAGCTCGAGGCGGCGGAGCGTGGGCTGGTGGACATGCTGCGCGGCCAGCTGGCGGGCTACAGGCACTGGCTGGCCGGGGCGGGCAGCCTCCCAGGCCCGTTGCCGCCAGCCTCCCTGGGTGCTGGCCTGGAGCGGATGGAGACCCTGCTGCATCAGGAGCTCAGCGGGCCGCGCTGGCGGCGCCTGCAGGCGGGTGACTGGCGCCGCCGGCTGCAGCTCTGGCAGAGCCTGCGCCTTCACTGGCTGCAGTGGGAGCGTCTGCTCCAGGCAAGCGATCCGCCGCCTCCCGATCCGGCCTGTCCCAGCCCGCTCAGCGTTGCCATCGAGGCGCTGGCGGCCCAGTGCGAGGGGGGTGGCGGTGCCGATCTCCCGGTCATTCCGCTGGAGGCCTGGACGGCCCTGGCCGCCGGCAGCGGCCGTTCGCTGCTCACCCTGCTGGCCCTGGCCCAGGAGCAGCGCCCGCTGCTGGAGAGCTGTCAGGAACTCGCCCGCCTCCGTGGCGTCGCCCCATGCCCCTGATCACCCGTGTCGATCTGCGGCTCGCCCTCACCACCGGGCTGGTCAACGGCTTCAGCAGCCTCAGTGGCCTCGCCTTCGGTTACTACGCCCCATTGGCGGTGCTGGCGGTTTGCAGCGGCACCTACGGCTCCTCGCTGGAGCTGGGCCGCCAGCGGATCCTGGGCTCGCTGCTGGGCGGGGTTCTGCTGGTGGTCGGCGTGCGCGGTCTGCAGGGCCTGCCGATGCCCGTGGGCCTGGCGATCGCCCTGGGGTCGCTGCGGCTGATCGGCGGCGCCCTGGGGCTGAAGGTCGGTTACAAGGTGGGCGGAATGATCATGGTGATGGGCTGGATTGTGCACGACAACGAGCTCGGCTCCTGGTTGCCGCTGAGGCTGATCTGGACGGTCGCGGGCATCATGGCGGCGTTGCTGAGCTTGCGCCTGTTCTGGCCGAGCCGCAGTCAGAGGGCTGTGCTGGCGAGTCTGGCCGAGCTGTTCGCCGGCCTGGCCGACGATCTGGAGTTGGAGGCCGCGGCCCTGGCCCCCGGTGCGATGCCTGCCGATCCGGCGGAGGGCGCTGCCCGCCTGCGGGCCCGCCAGGCGACCCTGCAGAAGCTGCGCGGCCAGCGGCCGGCCCTCGACGTGGAGCTGGGATCCAAGCCCTTTCGCCATCCCCTCCACCGGTTGGTGGAGACCCTGGAGGGGGCCGGTTCGCGGCTGCTCAGCGCCAGCCGCGATCTCGCCGACCAGCCCCTGCTGGAGGCTGATGCCGGGGCGCTGCTGGAATCGCTTCAGGCCGATCAGGCCGAGCTGCTGCGGGCGCTGGCGGAACGGCTGGCCCTCTGGAGCCGCCTGATCGGCCGGGAAGCGGGGTCCCTGCCGCCGCCGCCCGCCTCCCCCCTGCAGCTGCCTCCGGCCTGGCAGATGCTCGAGGAGCGTTTCAACGATCCCCGGCTCGATCGGCTGCCGGCGGCGCAGCTGGAGAGGCTGGCGATCCGCTTCACCCTCGGCCGCCTGCTGCACGAGGCGATCGAGACCGCCGAGCGTGGCTGGCGCCTTCTCAGCCAGGACCTCAACCAGGGGCGGCGGCGACCGCGGCCGCTGCAGGCCAGGATGGGTTGATGGTGGTTTCGGGTTCCTTCGCGCACGTGCCCGTTCTGGCGGATGCGGTGCAGGAGGGCCTGGCCCCGCTGGCCGCCCTGCTGGCGGAGCGACCTGGCGGCGGTGTGCTGATCGACTGCACCCTCGGCGGCGGCGGGCACAGCGCCCTGCTGCTGGAGGCCCATCCCTCCCTGCGGCTGGTGGGTCTCGACCGCGACCCCGGCGCCCGGGTGGCCGCTGCGGCGGCCCTGGCCCGCTTCGGCGACCGCGTGCGCATTGAGCCCGCCAACTTCGCCGACCACCTCCCCGCCGAGCCGGCCCTGGCCGTTCTCGCCGATCTGGGAGTCAGCAGTCCCCAGCTGGATGAACCCACCCGGGGCTTCAGCTTCCGCGCCCCCGGCCCCCTGGACATGCGCATGGATCCCGACGGCGGCGAGACCGCTGCCGAGCTGATCGACCGGCTGGAGGAATCGGCCCTGGCGGATCTGATCCATGCCTATGGAGAAGAACGCCTGTCGCGCCGCATCGCCCGGCGTCTGGTGGCCGAGCGCCCCTGGGTCGGCAGTGGCCGCACCACCGCCGACCTCGCCTATGCCGTGGCCGGTTGCTTCCCACCCAAGGCGCGCCACGGCCGCATCCATCCGGCCACCCGCACCTTCCAGGCGCTGCGGATCGCCGTCAACGACGAGCTGGGCGCCCTCGACCATCTGCTGGCCGCAGCCCCCGACTGGCTGGTGCCGGGGGGGCTGCTGGCGGTGATCAGCTTCCACTCCCTCGAGGACCGGCGCGTCAAGACGGCTTTTCTCGCTGATTCGCGCCTGGAACGGCTCACCCGCAAACCCTTGGTGGCCAGTGAGGAGGAGGAGCAGGCCAATCCCCGCAGCCGCTCCGCCAAACTGAGGTTGGCCCGCCGCGTGGCTTGAGCCGCTTCCCATGACCCCGGCCAGCCTGCCCAGCCTTGATCGCGTCGATGTTCTCTGGTGGATCGCCCTGCTGATCCAGGCCCTCGCCATCCCGGGCACCGTGCTGCCGGTGGCCCCCGGCCTCACCCTGTTGCCCCTGGGTGCCCTGCTCTGGTGCTGGGCCGTGGGCTGGGCCGCCGGCTGGCCGGCCCTGCTGCTGGCCGTCGTGCTGCTCGCCCTGGGCTGGGGGGCCGAGGCCCTGGGCCTGCTGCTCGGTCCGGCCCGCCTCCAGGCCACCCGCTGGAGCTATGTCGGTGCCGGCCTCGGTCTGGTGGTGGGTCTGCTGGGGCTGCTGCCGGCGCTGCCGGTGGGCGGGCCCCTGCTTGGGGCCCTGGTGGGACCCCTGCTCGGGGCCAGCCTCGGCGAGCTGCTCACCGCCCCGCCGTCCCTCGGCCCGCCCGGCCTGGGTCGGCTGCGACGCTCCCTGCTGGTGGGCCTGGCGGTGGTGGCCGGCATGCTGGTGAGTCGCCTGGCCCAGCTGCTGCTGGCCCTGGTGGGGTTGCTGGGGTTCGTGCTGCTCACCGCCGGCCCCTTCGCTACCCCCCTCGCCGGCTGAATCGCCCTCAGCGGTTGGGGAGGGGCGGCAGGGGGTCGGCGGCGCCGCTGGCCAGCACCAGCTGCCGGTACGCCGCCGTGGCGATGCAAACCACCAGGGGCCAGGCCACGAAGGCCCCCACCAGGCAAGCCAGCAGACCCAGCAGCATCAGCAGGCCCCCGATCAGGGTGAGCAGCAGCACCATCAACCAGCTGGGATCCACCAGGGCCCGCCCCCGCTGCAGGGCGGCGCGGGAGCCGGCCCGCTCGAACAGCACGATCTGGGTGAGGAAGCTCTGGTTGATCGCCAGGTAGATCACCCCCAGCAGCAGCACCCCCAGGAGCAGGGCGAACACCACCGCCAGGCTCAGGCCCAGGACCTCCACCAGGGTGCGGCTGATCGGCACCAGCTGCTCGGCATAGAACCCCAGCAGAGCCAGGGGCCCGCCCACCAGCAGCAGCAGGCCGATCAGGGGCACGAGCACCACTGCGGCCAGCAGCAGCCAGGCCCGCAGCAGCCGCCCGAACACCTCGCCGTCCCAGCGCATCAGCTGCCCCAGGGAGGGGTGGCCCCCCTGGATGGCGCTGCCGGCGCCGCGCACCAGTCCGATGGCACACCAGAGGTTGAGCAGCAGGTTCGCCGTCAGCCCGATCAGGTAAAGGGTCCAGTCGAGGGGATCGCTGGAGGCCACACCGCCGTTGCTGATCTGGCCCTGCAGGGGCTGGATCAGGAACTGGAGGGTGATCACCACCAGGGGAAATCCCACGAAGGGCCCTGGGCTGCGGCTGAAGGCCCGCCAGCCCTCCTGGAGGGCATCACCGAAGTCGAGCCGGGGAGCGTGCCGCCCGACGGGTGTGTGCATCAAGGCAAGGCCATCGACTCCGAAAGCTAGACAGGGACTCGCAACTCCGCCACGGCGTCGCCCATGGCCGCTACGGCGACATCGATGTCCGTCGCCGTCGTTCCCCGTCCCAGCCCGAAGCGGACCGTGGCGCCAGCGGCGCGGCGGTCGAGGCCGAGGGCGGCCAGCACATGGGAGGGGCTGCCCTGGCTGCAGGCCGAACCGCTGCTCACCGCCAGCACGCGGCGCAGCTGCCGGTGCAGCCGGGTGCCGTCCACACCCTCCACGGTGACGCTCAGGTTGTGGGGCAGGGTGTGGAGCGGGTGGCCGTTGCGGCGCATGCCGCCGAGGGCTTCCAGCGCGTTCCACAGGCGGTCGCGCAGGGCGCCGAGGCGTTCGGCCCGCTCCTGGCGGTCGGCCAGGGCCCCGGCGACGGCGGCACCGAGGCCGACGATCAGGGGCACCGGCAGGGTGCCGCCCCGCAGCCCGCCCTCCTGGCCGCCGCCGAGCTGCTGCGGAGCCAGGGGCACCCCCTCACGGCGCAGCAGGGCGCCGACCCCCTTGGGGCCATAGAGCTTGTGGCCGCTGAGGCTGAGCAGGTCGATGCCCAGCTCGGCCATGGCCAGGGGGATGTGGCCCACCGCCTGGGCGGCATCGCAGTGGAACAGCACCCCCCGCTGGCGGCAGAGGGCGCCGATGGCGGCCAGGGGCTGCAGCACGCCGATCTCGTTGTTCGCCGCCATCACCGACAGCAGCAGGGTGTCGGGGCCCAGGGCCTGCGCCAGCTGCCCGGGATCAAGCCGGCCATCGGCCCCCACCGGCAGCACGGTGAGCGGAAAGCCGTGGCGCTCCAGCCAGGCCAGCGGCTCCAGCACGGCCCGATGCTCGCTGGCCAGGGTCACCAGCCGGCGGCGGGGCTCCCCCCGCTCCAGGGCCGCCTCGGCCACGCCGCGCAGGGCCAGGTTGTTGGCTTCGGTGGCGCCGCTGGTGAAGATCACCGCATCGGCGGCCGCACCCAGCGCCTCCCCCACCCGCCTGCGGGCGATGTCCACCGCCGCGCCCGCCTCCAGGGACGGGCGGTGCAGGCGGCTGGAGGGGTTGGCGGCGTTCTGCGTCCACCAGGGCGCCATGGCCGCCAGCACCGCCGGATCGCACGGGGTGCTCGCGTGGTGGTCGAGATAGGTCAGCATGGGGCCATGCTGAACCGTTTCCGTTCCTTCGGTGCCTCCTCCCTGCGGCTGGTGCCTGCCCTCCCCATGGCCGCGCTGGCGGCGATCTCGGTGACGGTGGCCTCGGTGACGGTGGCCTCCAGCCTGGTCCTGCCCCGGCCAGCCGCCGCCCAGGACGACTCCCGCAGCAATGCCGAGAGCCGCCCCAAGGGCTTCAAGGTGCTGCTGGACAAGGTGACCCACCGTGGCCGGGAGGTGGTGGGCATCTTCGGCCTGGTGAGCGAACCCACCCAGCCGGGGATGTGGCGCGTGCAGGTTTGGGAGGAGCTCGACGACCGGGTCACCGTGGCCACCGACAAGATCGGCTGCAGCCCTGCCGGCCCCCTGAGGATCACCGGCAGCGCACGCCGGCTGGTCATCCGCGAGCTCAACCCCGGCGGTGTGATCACCCCCGCCAATCGCCTCGACCACCTCATGTGGTGGGCCGTCTGCGTGCCCGATCAGGCCGGCAAGGACCCCGCCAGCCTGGGCCCCCTGGCCCGCCAGCTCGGCTACAGCGGCCGGCTGCCCGAACGGGAACAGGTGGTGCTTGGTCCCGGTCGATAGATTTCCCCCATGAGCCAAGATCCCACCGCCGCCGCCGGCCCCATCTCCGAGCCGTCCGGGACGGAGGAGACCCCCGAGGCCGCCACCAGCACGCCGGTGCGGCTGCTGCTGGTGGACGACGAACCCGGTCTGCGCACGGCGGTCAAGGCCTACCTGGAGGATGAGGGCTTCGCCGTCACCACCGCCAACGACGGCGAGGAAGGCTGGACGGCGGCCCAGGCCCAGATGCCCGATGTGGTGATCACCGACGTGATGATGCCCCGCTGCGACGGCTACGGCCTGCTGAAGCGTCTGCGGGCCGATGAGCGGCTCGGGGGCACCCCGGTGATCTTCCTCACCGCCAAGGGCATGACGGCCGATCGCATCGCCGGCTTCCAGGCCGGAGCCGACGACTACATCCCCAAGCCGTTCGACCCGGATGAATTGGTGGCCCGGGTGCGCAACGTGGTGCGTCGCCAGGAGCGGCTGCTGGCGGAGGCGGCCCGTTTCGCCGATGCCGACATCGGCGCCATGGCCCGCCAGATCACCGAGATCCGCTCGATGCTGGGCGGCGGTGGAGGCTCCGGCACCGGCAGCGGCGGCAGTGCCAGGAAGCCCGTCTCCGACGTCAAGCTCGACTTCACCCCCCGCGAGGCCAGCGTCCTGCAGCTGGTGGCGGAGGGAATGATGAACAAGGAGATCGCCCGGCGGCTGGAAACCTCGATCCGCAACGTCGAGAAGTACGTCAGCCGGCTGTTCATCAAGACCGGCACCGCCAGCCGCACCGAGCTGGTGCGCTTCGCCCTTGAGCATGGGCTCGTGGATTGAAGGCCGTATGGCTTCGCCTGTGAGGGGCTACGGCCGGTGGCCGTGAGGCCGCCACGGGCGCTCTCGGACCACATGGCCGATTGCTGGCTGCCGGCGGCGCTCAACCAGGGCTGGATCTACCGCGACCGCATCGGACCCGAAGCGGCGGGCTTGCCGGTGAGCGCCTTCTATGCCGGCCGCTATCGCCACTCCGAGCGGCAGGAGTGGAAGCGGCGCCTGGAGCTGGGCGAGATCGAAAGGAACGGCCAGTGGCTCCGGGCCGATGGGCCCCTGGCCGTCGGTGATCGGCTGGCATGGCATCGGCCCCCCTGGCAGGAGGGTGCCGTGCCGGCGTCGTGGCGGCTCGTGTTCGACGATGGCGATCTGCATGTGATCGACAAGCCCTCCGGCCTGCCGGTGCTGCCGGCCGGGGGCTTCCTGGAGCACACCGTGCTGCGGCTGCTGGAGCGGCGCCACGGCGACGATCCCGCCGGCATCCCGCGGCCGGTGCACCGGCTGGGCCGCTTCACCTCGGGCCTGCTGGTGTGCGCGCGCCGGCCGGCGACCCGAGCCTGGCTGAGTGGGCAGTTGCGGGAAAGCACCGTGGCCGCTGCCTGGGAGCCTGGCGAATCCACCGCCGGGGCGGGGGATCGTCTGCGACGCAGCTGCCGCAAGGTCTATCAGGCGCTGGTTGAGCCAGGGAGCCTCGCGCTGGCGATCGGCGAGAGCCTGCCCATCTCCACGCCGATCGGCCGGCGGCCCCATCCCCTGCTCGGCGAGATATGGTGCGCTGCCCGGGAGGGGGATCCGCAGGCCCTGGCCGCCTGCAGTCGGCTCACCCTGATGGAGCGAGGCCGGGAGGCGGATCTGGTGACGGTGGCGATCGCCACTGGACGGCCCCACCAGATCCGTATCCACTGCGCAGCCGTTGGGGCGCCGTTGCTGGGAGATCCGCTCTATCGGCCGGGCGGGCTGGCACGGCCCGGGGCGCTGCCGGGTGAGGGGGGCTATCAGCTTCGTGCTGTGTGGTTGTGTCTGCTGCGCCCGGACGGGACCGTCTTGGAGCTAGGAGGCTGTTGCACATAGATCGTTTCGGGCGAAAAGACCCGTCTCGCTCCACGCAAACGCCAAATTCGGTCTCAGTTGGGTCTCGCCGGTGCCCTCACTTCAGGCCAGTCAAAAGCCCGAGATCGATTGCAGAACAGCTGAATTGAGCGAATTATCGACCCGTAATCGATTCACGTCTTTCTCAGTTTGATTCCGGTCTGAATCTCTTCGGCAGGTGAAATGTCCCCATCTTCTGCTCGGAGATCTACGCGCAACAGGCTCCTAGCGGCTGCAGCGCCGGAGCCAGTGGTCCGAAGCGTCCCTTGGATTTCGCCACATTGACAAACCTTGGATCAGGGATGTTCCTGGCTGGAGGCATCCCTGTCGAAGGTCACCACCCAGTCGACTTCCTCACCGGCTTCGTTGCCTAGGCGGTCCCGGGCGGACAAACCCAGGCAGAGGGTATTGCCTGGATCGTCACCGTTCCGGATGCTCAGTCGAACCATGGCCGGCTGGGCAGGAAGTGGTTTGCAAGGGTGCAGGGTCGGTCAGCTCTCGGGAGCGGGTGTGGGGACGGCAGGCCGGGTGGTCATCAGGACGGTCCTGATCAGGGGAGCTGACAATCGCGCCGCATCCATCGAGGGGTGGGAAAAGGCATCCCTGTAGAGCACAACGCCATGTGCTCCCTCGTAGGTGCAGGTAGGGCCTGGACAGAAAACATCGAACAGATTGATGACCCTCAATCGGTGCTCCGCCTCCAGTGCCTGAAGGATTCCATGCAGCCGGGAGCGGCGTGCCAGAGTATGATTGCGGCTAAAGAAAGAGCATGGTTGGCCTATAAAATGAAACCATTGCTTGACCGCTAAGACAGGCTCGCACTGGGAATCGCGAGCGAATGGAATTCCATCCATGAATGCCAGATTGATTTTCATCGTTGATAGATGAGCGGCATAATCGCGCAGATTAATCTCAAAGGCGTTGGCCAGTGATTCGGTATCGGCATCTCTTTTTTTAGGGGAGAATTCCGCCACGTCGCTGGCCATGACGACCCAGTCGCCTGGTCGCAGTTGGCTGACCAGTCCAGGGACCACACGCTTCCAGTAATCGTCGTTCGAGCGACTGTATACGGGCTCCAGTCTCTTGATCCCCGGAACGGCCATGGCTCCATAGGCTGACGTGATGGTCACCGCAAATTTATCTTGTTGGATCAGTTTGTCGAACCCATGCAGGAAGGTGGGAGAGAATGAGTTGCCGATCACCAGAACCCGACGTTTGGCTGTCTCAAAATTCCCGAGCGTGCATGGTTTCGCAACAATTCTTTTGCCCACGTCTCCGTTGGCTCGTAGGACACAGTTCTTCTCCTGCCAGTGAGACGTTAGACTTTCCGGAGCTTCACCGGCGATCAGCCCTTGTCCGTTTTGGGCCAGCAGAACCCTGCGGTCGCCCAGATACATTGAAAATTGTGGATTGAGACCGATGCTGGCAAGGACCCCGGCTGCCATGCCAGAGGCACCCATGCCGTAGAGCACGGTCTTTCGGCGTGAGGATGTCCATTGAAGGCCCCGCAGGGGCGTTTCGATGACGTGGTAGGAGAAAAGAGCCATGCCCAGCATCAGGCTGAGTTGTATCGGAATCGTCCAGCCATGGATTCCGATCGTCCATCGGCTCAGGGAGAGGATGCTCCAGTGCCAGAGGTAGAGGGAGTAGGAGATTTTCCCGGTGAGAATTGCGACAGGAAACGTCAGTAGCCTGTACCCAGAGGTGAATGGACGCAGGGAGCTCAGTAATCCACAGGTCAGCAAGGCCAGCAGCACAAAGTGAAGGGTCTTCACCTCATGCATGAAGAGGTAGAGGATGCCTGCAAGCAAGAGCAATGGTGGTAGCGTTCTGCAGAATCTGTCGACGCCGGGATAATGGGTGATCAGCAGATAAACGATGCAGCCACTGCCGATCTCCCAGAACCTTGGGATCACAAGAAAGTAGGCGGCAGGTGGGAAGGTTCTGTTCAGATGCCAGAAGGCAAGCAACGATGACAGGGAAAGGGCGATAAGCATCCACAGCAAAGGCCTGTGACGTCGTGAGCCGGTCCTGCTGAAGCTGCTGAACCAGGCCAGGACTGGGAAAATTACGTAGAATTGTTCTTCAACGCCCAGTGACCAGGTGTGGGTGAAGACGTTGAGTTGAGTGGAGGGGGAGAAGTAATCGGTCGAATTCAGGAACAGATAGATATTGGACAGTCCGAATAGGGATGTAATCCCCGTCCAGATGGAAGCTTCTGGTTTGGGATTGACAAAGCAGATAAGAACTCCCGTCACCAGAACACAGAACGCCAAGGCCGGGATCAGGCGCCGTATGCGGCGGTCGTAAAATCCGAAGATGAAGTCTGAGAATTTCGCATCCGATCGCTTCGCCAGTGAGGCGGTGATCACGAATCCCGAAATCACGAAAAAAACGTCGACTCCAAGGAATCCACCCGGGAGAATGTTCTTGTCGAAATGATTGAGGATGACAGCGACCACTGCCAGGGCCCTGAGCCCGTCGATCTCAGGTCGGTAGGCCCTGGTGGTGGAGGCTGTTGCCATGGCCCCTTCAGCCCCGCTCGAAGGAGATCAGGCGGGAAAAATAGAACGGCGCCTGGTTGAGGCTGCGGTGCATGGGGCGGAAGCCCGCGCTGGCGGCCGCCGCCACGATGCCGTCTTCCCGCAGGGTGTAGGCACGGGTGGTCTTGCTGGGTCCGGGGAACAGCTGGCCGATCTGCTTGAGCACCGCCAGCAGCGGCGTGTAGGGGGCGAAGCTGACGATCAGCTGGCGCTCGGCCATGGCCGCCAGGTGCCGCACCATCGCTTCGGCGGCCGCCTGGGGGTAGTGGATGAACACATCCAGGCAGATCACCGTGTCGTAACGGCCCTGGAGGCTCTCCAGGTCGGAAGCGGTGAAGCTCAGCCGCTCCGAGGCCAGGCCAGCCTCGGTGGCCCGGCGGCTGGCTTCGGCCACCATCGCGGCTGAGAGGTCGCTGGCGGCGATCGAGCCGGCTCCGAGGGCCGCCAGGGGCAGGCTGAGGCTGCCCACACCGCAGCCGGCATCGCAGAAGCTGCGGCTCGCCAGGTCGCCCTGCTGCTGCAGCCAGGCCAGCACCGCATCCACCGTCTTCTGGTGGCCGATGCGGATGTTGCGCTGGACCCGGTTCACCTCCTCGCTGTTGCTGTAGATGCGGTTCCAGCGCTCGAAGCCGGTGCTTTCGAAGTAGGCCTGCACCTCGGCCTTCTCGGCCTGCGTCTCGGCCTGCGTCTCGGCCTGTGCCTCGGCGGGCGCGGGGGGGTGCAGTTCCGGGGGCATGGGGCGCGGGGCCGTTCTGGTGGGGCGGATCCTAGGGAGTTGGGGCCGTGGCCACGGACTCGGGGCGTCGCCAGTTCAGTCGCCCGTCGGCCGCCGTGCTCCAGCGCAGGGTGTCCGCCAGGGGCCGCCCCAGCAGCAGCTGCTCCAGCGGCCGCCGCTCCCCCAGCAGGCGCCGCGGGGCCAGGGTGGCCGCGGCGATCGAGGCGCTTACCTGGCCGCCCCAGCCCGCCAGTCGCCGCACCCCTTCCAGCAGAGGCAGGGTCACGCCGGCCAGGGTGCCGTCCTCCAGCCGGCAGCTGCCGTCCTCCACCAGCAGGACGCGCTCGTCCCAGCGGTGGCGGCCGTCGGCCAGTCCGTAGGGGGCCAGGGCATCACTGACGATCACCACCTGCCGGGGCGCCAGCCGCTGCAGCAGCACCGCCATGGTGGGGTCCACGTGGACCCCGTCCGCGATCAGCCCCAGGGCCACCTCCCCCTGCAGCAGGGCCTCCCCGACCGGTCCCGGGGCGCGGTGGTGCAGCCCGGCCATGGCATTGAAGCTGTGGGTGAGCATCCCCACCCCCTCGGCGAAGGCCCGGCGGGCCTGGGCCGCGTCGGCGCCGCTGTGGCCCAGGCTCACCACCACGTCGGCGGCCCGCAACGCCGCGATCACCTCGGCGCCCCCCTCCAGCTCCGGGGCCAGGGTCACCAGGGCGACATCGGCTTCGGCGCCCCCCTGGAAGCCGGCGATCAGCCGCTCAAGGGCCGCCCGGCTGGGGGCCTGCAGATGCTGGGCCGGGTGGGCGCCGCGCCGCTCCGGCGCCAGGAACGGCCCCTCGAGATGGGCGCCCAGCAGCCGGCAGCGTCCGGGTCGATGCCGGCGGCGGGCCTCGGCCAGCACCGCCAGGCTCTGGCGCAGGGCCAGCGGGGCGCAGGTCACCAGGGTCGGACAGATGGCGTCCACCCCGTCGCTCCACAGCAGCTCCAGCAGGGCCTGCAGGCGGGGTAGATCGTCGGGGCTCAGTTCGGGGAAGGCCAGGCCCAGGCCGCCGTTGATCTGCAGGTCCACGCCCCCCGGGGACAGCCAGTCGCCGCGCCAGTTCTCGCCAGCGGCCCGGCTCCCCGGTGGCGTCGGCCGCACCCGGGCGATCAGCCCGTCGCCGTCGATCGCCACCCGCCAACACCAGCCTGCCTCGCCGCAGGCCGGGTCATCGCCTGCCAGTCGCAGGTTGGTCAGCCAGCGCATCCGGGCAGCCGCGGGACGGGACAATGCCATCCTCGCCGCCCCCGCCCCATGGATCCCGAACCCGCCCCGTCCGCCGCCACCCCCCAGCCCCGGGTGGCGATCGTCATGGGCAGCGATTCCGATCTGCCGACGCTGGAGCCGGCCGTGCGGATCCTGGAGCAGCTGGGGGTGGCCAGTGAGGTGCGGGTGCTCTCGGCCCACCGCACCCCGCAGGAGATGGCGGACTTCGCCGAGGCGGCCGCGTCCCGGGGCCTGCGGGTGATCATCGCCGGGGCCGGCGGCGCGGCCCACCTGCCCGGCATGGTGGCGGCCTTCTCGATGCTGCCGGTGATCGGTGTGCCTGTCCGCAGCCAGGCCCTCTCCGGAGTGGACTCCCTCCATTCGATCGTGCAGATGCCGGCGGGGATCCCGGTGGCCACGGTGGCGATCGGCGGCGGCCTCAATGCCGGCCTGCTGGCGGCGGCTATGCTGGCGATCGCCGATCCGCTGCTTGCCGAGGCCCTGGAGACCTACCGCCGGGGGCTGCACGATCAGGTGGTGGCCAAGGATGCGCGCCTGCAGGCCCTCGGCAGTGCCGCCTACCTGGCGGCGATGGGCCAGGGATGAGGACCCGGGCCCCTTCCCCCTGGCTGGTGCCGGCCCGGCAGGCCAAGCTGGTCGGCGATCGTCGATCCTCCGGGGCCTGGCCCCGCTCCCGCTGATGCTCGAGCGGCTGGTGCTGCCCCCCTGGCTGCGGTTCTCCCTGGCCCTGCCCCTGCTGGTGCTCAACCTGTGGGTGCTGCGCCAGCTGCTGGTGCCCCTGGCGCCGTTCCCGGCCCTGTTCCTGACGGCTGCCCTGCTGGCCTTCCTGCTCGACATCCCCAGCCGCTGGCTGATCCAGCGGGGGCTGCCGCGGGCCCTGGCCCTGCTCCTGGTGCTGGGGCTGAGCCTCTCGGCGGTGGTGCTGGCGGCCCTGGTGCTGGTGCCCCGCCTGGTGGAGCAGCTCGGCGACCTGGTGCTGGCCCTGCCCAGCTGGCTGGCCCAGGGGGAAACGCTGCTGGGGCAGCTGCAGAGCTGGGCCACCGAGCGTGGGCTGCCCACCGATTTTGGCGGGCTCAGCAGCGACCTGATCACCCGCACCAGCAAGATCGCCTCCCAGCTGAGCCAGCAGGTGCTGGGGATCCTGGGGGCCACCGTCAGCATCACCGTCAACACGGTGATCGTGCTGGTGCTGGCCGTGTTCCTGCTGCTGGGCGGCGAAGGCATCGCCCGGGGGTTGGTGGAATGGCTTCCCGCCGGCACCCGCTCCCTGGTGCTCAGCACCCTCGACCGCACCTTCCGGGGCTACTTCGCCGGTCAGGTGGTGCTCGCCCTGATCCTCAGCGGCGCCCAGAGCCTGGTGTTCACCCTGCTGGGGATTCCCTACGGCGTGCTGTTCGCGGTGGCGATCGGCTTCACCACCCTGATCCCCTACGCCAGCGCCCTCACCATCGTGGGGGTGAGCGTGCTGCTGGCCCTGCAGGATCCACGCACCGGCCTGGAGGTGCTGGCCGTAGCGATCAGCGTCGGCCAGGTGGTCGACCAGGTGATCCAGCCGCGGCTGATGGGCTCGATCGTGGGGCTGCAGCCGGCCTGGCTTCTGATCAGCCTGCCGATCGGCGCCCGGTTGGGCGGCTTGCTGGGACTGGGGGAACTGCTGGGCCTGCTGCTGGCGGTGCCGGTCGCCAGCTGTTCCAAGACCTTCCTCGATGCCTGGGCCCTGCGCCTGCGCAGGGAGTGGCCCGAACCGGAACCGTTCAAGGCTCTGCCGGAGCCGGAATGATGCCGCGCCGCTCCAGTTCGGCCATCACCTGGGCCACGGAATCCTCAAGGCTCTGCTCGCCGGTGGCCACCCGCAGCTCGGGGGCCTCGGGGGCCTCGTAGGGGCTGGAAATGCCGGTGAACTCCTTGATCTCACCCGCCCGGGCCTTGGCGTAGAGCCCCTTGGTGTCTCGCTGCTCGCAGACCGCCAGGTCGGCGGCGCAGTGGATCTCCAGGAAATCGCCGTCCTCCACCAGCGCGCGGGCCCGCTGGCGGTCGGCCTGGAAGGGGGAGACGAAGGCGGTGAGCACCACCACGCCGGCATCCAGGAACAGCTTGGCCACCTCACCGATGCGGCGGATGTTCTCCTCCCGGTCGGCGTCGGAGAAGCCCAGATCGCTGCACAGCCCATGGCGCACGTTGTCGCCATCAACCACGTAGCAGGCCAGTCCCTGCTCGAACAGGGCCGAGTTGACCGCATTGGCCAGGGTGCTCTTGCCCGCTCCGGAGAGCCCCGTGAACCAGAGGATGGCGCTGCGGTGGCCCCGCTGGTGGGCCCGGGCGGCGCGGGTCACTGTGGAGTGGTGCCAGACGATGTTGGTGGCCTTGGCCGGCGAGGTCATCTCGGACACGGAAACGGGGCGGGGGTTTCGGGCCGCATTCTCCCCTACCCCCCCGCCTGCTTCGGCCGGAACCCTTGCGCCTCCAGCTCGGCCAGGGTGAGGGCCACCTGGTCCCCCTGGAGTTCGATCACCCCATCTTTGATGGTGCCGCCGGTGCCGGCTCGGGTCTTGAGCCGCTGCAGCAGGGCACGGGCCTCGGCGTCTGGGATGTCCAGCCCCGTGATCGTGGTGACGAGCTTGCCGCCCTTGCCAGCCTTGGTGCGCTGCACCCGAACGCGCTGCTGGGCCCTGGCCACGCCAGGGCCGCCAGGGGCCGGAGGCCGCTGCAGGCTCTCTGAGCCGCTGAACTCCCTCCAGCCGCCCTTAGGCATCGGTGTGCGCCCCCCTGAACAGGCGCGTCATGCGGCGGCCGGCGGCGGAGACCAGCCGGGAGGGCAGCGACCGAGGCCGCATCGATTCCGGCAGGGAGGGAGGTTCGGAGAAGTCGTAGCCCTCCCCGACGCGATGGCAGGCCATGGCCTTGTGGTTGGCGGCGGCCGTGTAGTGGCAGACGTAGGAGCGGCGGGTGCGAGTGGGATCGGCCATGGCGGTGCCGCCATGCATCAGCGCCCCGTGCCAGATCAGCAGGTCGCCGCGCCTGGGCAGGTAGATGCTCGATGTCCAGCCCTGCTGGTTGATCAAGGCGTCCAGGTAATGCCCGTAACCCGCTGCTGTCTGGGGTTCGGTGTTGCGGCTGGCCAGAATTCCGCCCTGGTTCCAGTCGTAGAACTGATGCTCCGCCAGGAGATGGGAACCCTTGTAGTAGACGAGCGGGCCGGCCTGGTCACTGATGTCTTCCAGGGGAATCCAGGCCGCGGCCAGATGCCCCAGCCGGCTGTGATGGTGCACGTAGGAGAAATCCTGATGCAGCGATTGTTCGCTGCTTTTCCAGAAGGTGAGGGATTGAATCAGCGCCGGTGCCGAGCCGAAGAGTTCGTCGAGAAAATGAATGATGGGGGTGGAAAAGGCGAGATCGCGGGCCGAATCGAAGTAACGATGCAGGTCATTGAGCTTGAGCCCGGGGCCTGCCTGGCGCAGATCCGTGACGCCCAGCTTCGTGAGATTGCGCAACATCCTGGCTTCGTAGTGATCGGCCTTGCCGTCGATGCCGATCATGCCGTGCAGCAGGGACGTCTGGGCCAGCGCCGGCAGGGCGTCCAGGTCGGCGTCCATCCGGTCGAGAAGGTCAGGGTCCATCACCTGCGGAAAGATGATCACACCGTCTCGAAGGAACTGGAGCACCTCTGGCGTTCGTTGGCCGTCCCAGCCGTGCCGGGTGCTGCCTGCCTACTGTGAACCATCTCCTTCCGTACCGCCGGTGACCAGCACCGTCCCTGCCCGCCGCGTCGATCCGGCCGAACTGCAGCCGTCGGTCCGCCCGGATGGCCTGGGCCGTTTCGGACCCTTCGGGGGTCAGTACGTGCCCGAAACCCTGATGCCCGCCCTGGCGGAGCTGGAGGCCGCCGCCGCCGAGGCCTGGGCCGACCCCGCCTTCACCGCCCGGCTGGACCACCTGCTGCGTCACTACGTGGGGCGTCCCACACCGCTTTACGAGGCCGAGCGTCTCACGGCCCATTACCGCCGTCCGGAGGGGGGGGCGCGCCTGTGGCTCAAGCGCGAGGACCTCAACCACACCGGCGCCCACAAGATCAACAATGCCCTGGGCCAGGCCCTGCTGGCGCTGCGGATGGGCAAGAAGCGGATCATCGCCGAGACGGGCGCCGGCCAGCACGGCGTGGCCACGGCCACGGTCTGCGCCCGCTTCGGGCTGGAGTGCGTCATCTACATGGGCGCCGAGGACATGCGCCGCCAGGCCCTGAACGTGTTCCGGATGCGGCTGCTGGGGGCCACGGTGCAGCCCGTCACCGCCGGCACCGCCACCCTCAAGGACGCCACCAGCGAAGCCATCCGCGACTGGGTCACCAACGTGGAAAGCACCCACTACATCCTCGGTTCGGTGGCCGGCCCGCACCCCTATCCGATGCTGGTTCGCGATTTCCATGCCGTGATCGGCCAGGAAGCCAGGTCCCAGTGCCTGGAGGCCTTCGGTCGCCTGCCGGATGTGCTGATCGCCTGTGTGGGCGGTGGCTCCAACGCCATGGGCCTGTTCCATCCCTTTGTTCAGGACACCTCCGTGCGCCTGATCGGGGTGGAGGCGGCCGGCGAGGGTGTGGCCACGGGCCGCCATGCCGCCACCATCACCGAAGGGCGGGTGGGGGTGCTGCACGGCGCCATGAGCCTGCTGCTGCAGGACGACGAAGGCCAGGTGCAGGAGGCCCACTCGATCAGCGCCGGCCTCGACTACCCGGGCGTCGGACCGGAGCACAGCTATCTCAAGGGCATTGGCCGGGCCGAGTATGCCGCCGTCACCGACGCCCAGGCCCTGGAGGCCCTGCAGCGGGTGAGTGAACTGGAAGGCATCATCCCGGCGCTGGAGACGGCCCATGCCTTCGCCTGGCTGGAATCCCTCTGCCCCACCCTGGCCCCCGGCACCGAAGTGGTGCTCAACCTCTCCGGCCGCGGCGACAAGGACGTCAACACGGTGGCGGAGAAGCTGGGCGACGGTCTGGCCGGATAGGTTTTCCGCCTCGCCCGGCAGGCTCTGG
Source organism: Cyanobium sp. Cruz CV13-4-11 (assembly GCF_024346055.1). Classification (GTDB taxonomy): domain Bacteria; phylum Cyanobacteriota; class Cyanobacteriia; order PCC-6307; family Cyanobiaceae; genus Cyanobium. The sequence continues at coordinate 89,315 of NZ_JAGQCH010000002.1, read as the reverse complement.
CCTCAGAGGGGGTCCTGCTCCCAGGGGAAGCGGGGCAGTTTGTTGAGCCCCTCCTGCATGTGGCGGGACCACACATCCATGGTGTGCTGGATCTCCGGGGCCTCCTTTTCGAGTTTGAGGCGCCGGCCCACCTTGAACTCGTCGCGGCGCACCAAGGCGATCTCGAAGGGGGGGCCCACGGTGAGGTTGGAGCGCCGGGTGACGATCTCCGACACCAGGCAGAGGCGCGCCGCATCCTCCAGGGAGAGGTCGGGGCGGCCGATGTAATCGAGGGGGGGCTTGCCGTACTTGGTTTCGCCGATCTGCAGGAAGGGGGTGTCGGCGGTGGCCATGATCGCGTTGCCCTGGGGATACACCATGTAGAGCCCGTGGGGCTGGCCGGCGATCTGGCCACCGAGGATGAAGCTGGCCTCGCCGCTGGCGCCCGCCTGCCGCAGGTTGGGATTGAATTCTTTCTGCACCATCACGCTCAGCCGGCCGATGTAATCGGCCACTTCAAACAGATAACGGGCGGTGAGCATGCTCGGGCCCGCCGGCGGGTCGTCCTGGCGGCTCCACTGGGGGTTGGGGCTGGCGCCATGGTTCTCGATGTCGCGGCGGATGCGGTTGAGCACGGCCTGGGTGGTGCCCAGATTGCCGGCCGCCATCAGCACGAACAGCCGATCGGGGGCCGGCGCCAGCACATGCATCTTGCTGTAACTGGAGATGTAATCCACGCCTGCGTTGGTGCGGGAGTCGGAGGCGAACACCAGGCCGCTCTGGAGCAGAAATCCGAGGCAATAGGTCATCAGCTGAGCAGCCTCTCCAGGATCGAGGCCACCGACTGAACCGCGGCGCGGGCGGTGGCGTAGGCCATGCGCATCGGCCCCACCAACGCCACCTGGCCGCGGCCACCGTGGCCCGTGCGATAGCTGGCCTGGACCACCGCGCACTGGCCGAGGGCCGCATGGGGGTGTTCCGTGCCGATCCAGATCGCGTCGCTGGCAATCGTGGCTGGGTTGCCGGTGAGCCCCAGCAGGGTGCGGGGGCCATGCTCCACCAGCTGCACGACGGGAAGCAGGCTGGAACTGTGGCTGAATTCCGGCTGGGCCAGCAGTCCCCCCAGGCCGGCCGCCACCACGGCATCCAGCTCCTCGCTGCGGATGCGGCCGTGGCTGTCGAGGGCATGGCGCAGCAGCCCGCCGCTGCGGCGCAGTTCGGCCGGCAGTCGCTCCCAGGGGATGCGGCCATCACCGCCGGCGCGGAGCTGCTGGTTACACCAGCGCTCCAGGATCGGCAGTTCCTCCTCCAGGCCGGCGCCGAGGCGCAGGTTCAGGCTGGTGCTGAAGTCGGGCCCCTGGACGAGGAACACCAGGAGGCGGTCGCCGCTCGGCACGAGCCGCACCGCCTGCAGCAGGGGGCTGGGGCGCTGGGGGCGGGTGATCAGGCTGAGCAGGCCGGTGAGATCGGCCAGGCGACGGGCCAGGTGCAGCAGCAGGTCATCAAGGGCGGCCCACTGCAGGCTGATCCCGGCCAGCTCCCTCTCCAGCTGCAGGGCGGCGGCCCCCGGGGCCGGCAGCAGCTGATCGACGTACAGGCGGTAGCCCCGCTGGCTGGGGATCCGGCCGGCGGAGGTGTGCGGCTGGGTCAGCAGGCCGCGCTGCTCCAGGGCCCCCATCGCCGTCCGCACGGTGGCGGGGCTGGCGGGCAGCCCGAAACGCCGCACCAGCGTGTGGCTGCCGACCGGCTCGACGGTGTCCACGTAGTGCCGCACCGTGGCCCGTAGGACCTCCTGTTGTCGGCGCGGCAGCGTGTCCAAGGACGGGGGGAAAGCCTGAAGCAAAACAGATCAATAATCCTAGGTAGGAGCGGACCCTTCGCCTGGCAGGGCGTGTGCTCAGTAACGGGGAACCTGGGGATCCACCTCCCGGCTCCAGGCGTCGATGCCCCCCTTCAGGTTCCAGACCTCCCCGAAGCCCTGTTCCTGAATCAGCCAGCAGCCGAAGTCCCAGCTGCGGATGCCGGCATGGCAGAGCACCACCACCGGTTGCTGCCGGTCGAGCCGGCTCTCAAGATCCGGCAGCCACTCCCGGTGGCGGCTCAGGGGCAGATGCAGCACCTCAAGCGGCAATCTGGCCAGGGCCAGTTCGCCGTCCTCGCGCACATCCACGATCTGGAGCGGCTCGCCGGCCTCGAGGCGCCGTTGCAGGTCCGCGGCGGTGAGCGTCCGGGGGGTCCCCGGGCGGGTCGTCTCGTCCATGGCGGGCGTCGGAGGGGGGGTGGCGTCAGGATGGTCCCATCCTGCTGAGAACGCATGAAGGCCCGCCCATTTCTGGCGGTGCTGCTGGCCCTGGTGCTGGTGGTGTTCGGACTGGGGCTCGGTGGCTGGTGGCTGGTGTGGCAACGCAGCGCCCTGCGGTTGCAGCGCCTGCCGTTGGTGGTGCCGCGGGCCGCCAGGTTCGTGCCCCGGGATCCCCCCCTCAGCTTCCATCTGTTCAGCGACGGCGACCAGCCCCTGGACTACGCCCGTGCCGTCGCCCCGCCCCGCCAGCGACGCCAGGCGGCGGCGGCGGTCGGCCGGCTGCGCGACGGGGCCTTCGCCGCGGCGGGTCTGGATTACGACGGTGAACTGCGCTCCTGGCTGGCGGCACCGGTGGGTCTGGCCCTGTTCGAGGCGGACGCCGGCGAGGCCCCAGGAGCCTCCAGGGGGGGCTGGCTGCTGGCCCTGGGCAGCCGGGACGACGGCGGCGCCCGCCAGTTTCTGCAGCGCTTCTGGCAGACCCGTAGCCTGGCGGGTACCGATCTCCAGATCAGCACCTACCGGGGGATGGGTCTGATCAGTGGCCGGGGGGCCTTGCTGGGCCGCACACCGATGCCGCTGGCCACGGCCCTGGTGGATGACGACCTCGTCCTGATCGCCTCGGGACGGGGTGTGCTGGAGCAGGCGCTGGATGTCTCCCAGATCCCTGAGCTCAACCAGGCCGGCCAGGCGTCCTTCCAGGAGGGTCTGCGGCGGCTCGGCACCGGTGCCGCCCTGCTCCAGGCGTCCCCCGCCGCCCTGGAACGCTGGCTGGGGCTGCCGCTGCCGGCCCCCGCCGACCAGCGGCCCGGTGGGCTGTTGCTGGCCCTGCGACCCGATGGGCCAAGTCTGCGGCTGTCCGGCCTGCTCGGGCTGCCGCCGGAGATCGCCCTGCCGGAGGTTGGTGCCGACGCTGGCCTGGGCCAGGCCCTGCTGGCCGCCCTGCACCGACCCGCCGCCAGCCTCGCCCTGGTGCAGGATCCCGCCTCCATCGCCACAATCCCCCTGCTGCAGCCGCTGCTCGAGCGCCTGGTGGGGGCGGCGGATGCGGCGGGTCCGGTGCCCGCCCTGGTGGTGGGGTCCGACGGGGGACCGCTCCTGGCCGCCGCCAGCGGCGATCGCTGGTTGCTGGGCACGGCGGCCGATCGGCCGGAGCCCGCCGCCCTGGAGGCGGCCCTGGCGGCCGATGCTCTGATCGCGGCCCCCCTGGAGGTCGACGGCCAGCTGCTGCTGGCCTGGACCCGGCTGCAGGCTGGCCCGGGTCGCCGAGACGGCAGGTCGGAACAGTTGCAGGCGCCCCTGCTGGGCTGGCGCTGGCAGCGGGGCGACCAGGCCTGGTGGGGAGAATCCCTGGGCCAGCTGGAGGGCCTCGGTGGGCCGCAGAAGCAGGGGACCGGCCGCCTGCAGGGGCAGCTGGCGGCCCTTGCCGTTCCGGAGGCGGCCCTGCAATGGGCCCTGGATGGTCCGCGGGCCCGCGACGTTCTGGCGGCCTGGCGGCCCTGGCAACGCCTCACCGCCCTGGCCGGGGGGCCCCTGAGTGAGCCGGTCACCGGCCTGGCCCTGGCGCTGCAGGGAGAGACCGGCGTCCTGGCGGTGGAAGCGCGCCTTGATTTCGGAGCCGCCTGACCATGGCGCCACCGCTCTGGGAGCTGCTTCTGCTGCGCCACGGCATCGCCGAGGAGCGCAGCCCCGCTCGGGTCGATGCGGAGCGGGAGCTCACCGCCGCCGGCCGGGCCCGCACCCGGGCGGTGCTGGAGCGGGCCGTCCGCCTGGGTCTGGGGGCGGATCGTCTGTTCTCCAGCCCCCTGGCCCGGGCCTGGCAAACCGCCGAGATCGCCCGGATGGTCGGTCTGGCCCCCGCCATCGAGCTGGCCCAGGCCCTTGAGCCCGGCGGGGATCCCCTGCCCCTGCTGCCGGCCTGGTTCAACCGAGGCGATGAAGCGCCATCCTGCCGACTGCTCCTGGTGGGCCATGAGCCGGATCTGGGGCTGCTGGCGTCCCGCCTGCTCGGGGCGCCGCCCGGCGCCATCGCCCTGCGCAAGGCGGGTCTGGCCCTGCTGCGTCTCCCCGCCGTTGAGGTCGGCGCTTCGCTGGCCGGCACGGCCCGTCTGGAGTGGCTGGTGCGCCCCAGGCTCTGGCTTCCCCGCCCCTGAGGCGGCAGCGGGCGCTACGCCAGGGGCCCGTTCCTGCGCCTAAGTTCATCGCACTCACAGGAAGCGGCATGGCGGCGGCGAGCACCCCAGAGGCGAATGACCCTCAGGGCATCCCTCCCTCGCCATCGGCGCCGGCGCCCCCGACCTTCCGCCCCGGGCTCGAAGGGGTGCCGGCCACCCAGTCCGCCATCTGCGACATCGAGGGGCAACGGGGCCTTCTCACCTATCGGGGCTACCCCATCGAGCAGCTCGCCAACCAGAGCAGCTTCCTCGAAACCGCCTACCTGCTGATCTGGGGCGAGCTGCCGACGATCTTCCAGCTGCGGGAGTTCGAGCAGGAGGTGCAGATGCACCGGCGGCTCAGCTTCCGCATCCGCGACATGATGAAGTGCTTTCCGGCCACGGGCCATCCGATGGATGCCCTCCAGGCCAGCGCGGCGTCCCTGGGACTCTTCTATTCCCGGCGTGCCCTGTACGACCCCCAGTACATCGTCGATGCGGTGGTGCGGCTGATCGCCAAGATCCCCACGATGGTGGCGGCGTTCCAGCTGATCCGGAAGGGGCAGGATCCGATCCAGCCCCGGGACGACCTCGCCTACTCGGCCAACTTCCTCTACATGCTCACGGAGCGGGAGCCCGATCCCCTGGCGGCTCGGATCTTCGATGCCTGTCTGATCCTGCACGCCGAGCACAGCCTCAACGCCAGCACCTTCAGCGCCCGGGTCACGGCCAGCACCCTCACCGACCCCTACGCCGTGGTGGCCTCGGCCGTGGGGACCCTGGCCGGGCCCCTGCACGGCGGCGCCAACGAGGACGTGCTGGACATGCTCGACCAGATCGGCAGCATCGATCAGGTGGAGCCCTGGCTCGATCGAGCCATCGCCCAGAAGCAGAAGATCATGGGCTTCGGCCATCGCGAGTACCGGGTCAAGGATCCCCGGGCCGTGATCCTGCAGGGCCTGGCCGAGGAGCTTTTCCAGCGCTTCGGCCATGACGCCATGTACGACGTGGCCCTCAAGCTTGAGGAGGTGGCGGAGCGGCGCCTCGGGCCGAAGGGAATCTTCCCGAATGTCGACTTCTATTCGGGTCTGGTCTACCGAAAGCTCGGTATTCCCCGCGACCTGTTCACCCCCATCTTCGCCATCGCCCGTACGGCAGGATGGCTGGCCCACTGGAAGGAACAACTTGGTGCCAACCGCATCTACCGTCCCTCGCAGATCTACACCGGTCCCGTCGAACGGGGCTGGCTGCCCCTGGAAAGCCGTCCGGTTCCTGGCTGACCCCTTTTCCACCTAGGTTCCTCCCACCGGAGTTCTCTGATGCTGTCCACTGGCCTGCTGGGTGCCACCGTTACGCCCCCTGGTACTCCCCCTGGTCTCGATCTCCAGTCGAGCTTCATCGACCTGGCCCAGGCCATGGGCCTCACCGCCGGTGCCGCCCGCCTGCTCTGGTTGCCCCTGCCGATGGTCCTGGTGCTCGTGGGGGCCGTGGTCGGCGTCCTGGTCAGCGTCTGGCTGGAGCGCAAGATCTCCGCGGCGGTGCAGCAGCGCATTGGCCCCGAATACGCCGGTGCCCTGGGCGTGCTCCAGCCCCTGGCCGATGGCCTCAAGCTGGTGTTCAAAGAGGACATCATCCCGGCCAGGGCCGACTCCGTGCTCTTCAGCCTTGGTCCGGTGCTGGTGGTGGTGCCGGTGATCCTGTCCTGGCTGGTGGTGCCGTTCGGCCAGAACCTGCTGATCAGCAACGTGGGGGTGGGCATCTTCCTGTGGATCGCCCTGAGCAGCATCCAGCCGATCGGCCTGCTGATGAGCGGCTACTCCAGCAACAATAAGTACTCCCTGCTCGGCGGCCTCAGGGCGGCGGCCCAGTCGATCAGCTACGAGATTCCCCTGGCCCTGGCGGTGCTGGCGGTGGTGATGATGAGCAACTCCCTCAGCACCGTCGACATCGTTGCCCAGCAGACAGGGGCTGGCATCCTGAGCTGGAACATCTGGCGCCAGCCCGTCGGCTTCGTGATCTTCTGGATCTGCGCCCTGGCGGAGTGCGAGCGCCTTCCCTTCGACCTTCCGGAGGCCGAGGAGGAGCTGGTGGCCGGCTACCAGACGGAATACTCCGGCATGAAGTTCGCCCTCTTCTATCTGGGCAGCTACATCAACCTGGTGCTGTCGGCGCTGCTGGTGTCGGTGCTCTACCTGGGCGGGTGGAGCTTCCCTGTGCCCGTCGAGTGGATCACCGGCTGGCTCGGGGTCTCCCCCGATGCCCCCCTTGTCCAGGTGATCACCGGTTCGATCGGCATCGTCAGCACGATCCTGAAGGCCTACCTTCTGGTTTTCTTCGCGATCCTGCTGCGCTGGACCACCCCGCGGGTGCGGATCGACCAGCTGCTCGACCTGGGCTGGAAGTTCCTGCTGCCAATCGCCCTGGTCAACCTGCTGGTCACCGCCGGCCTCAAGCTGGCCTTCCCGGTGGCCTTCGGCGGCTGAACCCGTTCGCCGGATACCAACAAAGCGGCCCGCACGGGGCCATCATGGTCCCCATCCCGTAACCCCCCACGCCCCAGCCATGTTCGGGTTTCTCAAGCAAGTCGGTGACTACACCCGGGAGGCGGTGAGCGCGGCCCAGACGATGACCCAGGGGCTGGCGGTCACCTTCGATCACCTGCGCCGGCGGCCGATCACGGTCCAGTACCCCTACGAGAAGCTGATCCCCTCCGAGCGCTACCGGGGAAGGATCCACTACGAACTCGACAAGTGCATCTCCTGCGAGGTGTGTGTGCGGGTGTGCCCCATCAACCTGCCGGTGGTCGATTGGGTGATGAACAAGGCCACCAAGAAGAAGGAACTGCGCAACTACTCGATCGATTTCGGGGTGTGCATCTTCTGCGGCAACTGCGTGGAGTACTGCCCCACCAACTGCCTCTCCATGACCGAGGAGTACGAGCTGGCGGCCTTCGATCGCCACAGCCTCAACTACGACAACGTGGCCCTCGGCCGCCTGCCCACCAGCGTCACCTCCGACCCGGCCGTGTTCGCCCTGCGGGAATTGGCCTACCTTCCCAAGGGTGCCCTTGATCCCCATGGGGTGCCTGCCAGCGAGCCCCGTGCGGGCCAGCTGCCTTCCCAGGTACTCGAATCCCTCCAGAGGGAGAAGGCCCAGAGCGGCGCCACCCCTTCCGACAGCTCCGGAGAGTCCTGATGTCGATCGCCTCCACCACCCAGCAGATCTGCTTCCTCGTGCTCTCGGCCACCACCGTGGTCGGATCACTCGGCGTGGTCCTGCTGCCCAACATCGTCTATTCCGCCTTCCTGCTCGGCGGTGTTTTCCTTTCCGTTGCCGGGCTGTATCTGCTGCTCAATGCCAGCTTCGTCGCGGCGGCCCAGATCCTCGTCTATGTGGGCGCGGTCAATGTGCTGATCCTGTTCGCGATCATGCTGGTGAACAAGCAGGAAACCCTCGCCGCGATCCCGGGGCTGCTGGTCCGTCGGCTGTTGTCTGGGGCCGTCTGCGCTGGACTCTTCGCGCTGCTGTTGCGGGTGGCCTTCACCACCAACTGGGCGCTGCCGGGCCCGCCGCCCGTGGGCGAAGAGGCCACCATCCGCATTGGCGAGCACCTGTTCACCGATTACCTGCTGCCCTTCGAGCTGGCCTCGGTGCTGCTGCTGATGGCGATGATCGGCGCCATCGTGCTGGCCCGTCGCGACGTCTTCAGCACCGACGTGATCACCGGTGAGCCGGCCGATCAGGGGCTGATCGAAAAAGACCGCACCCCCCTGCTGATCGAGAAATCCGCCCCCGCTCCCACCCTCCTTTCCAAGCCATGAGCACCGACCTCGCCTCTCCGATCCCCCTCGAGGCCTTTCTCTCCGTCGCGGCCATGCTGTTCTGCGTCGGCGTCTGGGGGCTGATCAACAGCCGCAATGCCGTGCGTGTGCTGATGAGCATCGAGCTGATGCTGAATGCCGTCAACATCAACCTGATGGCCTTCTCCGACTACCTCGATGGCCAGCTGATTCGGGGCCAGGTGTTCGCCATCTTCGTGATCACCGTGGCTGCAGCCGAAGCGGCCGTCGGCCTGGCCATCCTGCTGTCCCTCTACCGCAACCGCGAAACGGTCGACATGGAGCGCTTCAACCTGTTGCGCTGGTAACGGTGCCAGCCTCGCGCGATCCGGCCCATGCAGATTGAGAGGGTCTGGCTGATCCTTCGCAAGGGCAGCCAGGCGGCCCAGCGTCAGGCCCGCCGCTGTGCCCAGGACCTGCGTTCCCAGGGGGTCAACGTCACCACCGCCGTCAGCGGCCTGGGATTGAATCCCTTTCCTGGCCTTCTGGCCACCGAGAGCGACCTTCCCGACCTGGCCGTGGTGCTTGGCGGCGATGGCACGGTCCTGGCGGCAGCCCGCCACCTGGCCAGTTTTGCTGTGCCGGTGCTCAGCTTCAATGTCGGCGGCCACCTGGGCTTTCTCACCCACGAGCGACGCCTGCTCAGGCTGCAGGGCGATGGCCATGGGGAGCCCGGTGGCCATGATCCGGACGACACCCTCTGGCAGCGTCTGCGGGACGACCGCTTCGCGATCGAGAGGCGCATGATGCTGGAGGCCCGGGTCGACCGGGGCGACGGCGTGCCCCAGCAGGGGGACGTGGCCTCCGACGGCGAGCTCAGCGGGGTCGGCGATGGCCCCCACACGGCCCTCAACGACTTCTACTTCCGGCCCGCTCTCGACGAGCTCTCCCCCACCTGCATGCTCGAGCTCGAGATCGACGGGGAGGTGGTGGACCAGTACCGGGGCGACGGCCTGATCATCGCCACTCCCACCGGTTCCACCGGCTATGCGATGGCCGCCGGCGGACCGATCCTGCATCCGGGCATCGAAGCGATCGTGGTCACGCCGATCTGCCCGATGAGTCTCTCCAGCCGGGCGGTGGTGGTCCCTCCCGGTTCGCGGCTTTCGGTCTGGCCCCTGGGGGAGTCCAGCCGTCGGGTCAAGCTCTGGAAGGACGGCGCCCATGCCACGGTGCTCGAACCCGGCGATCGCTGTGTCCTGCAGCGGGGCCGCCATCCGGTGCTGATGCTTCAGCTGGAGCAGAGCCCCTCGTACTACAGCACCCTCACCCACAAGCTCCACTGGGCCGGCAGCCTCACCGCTGGCGAACCGTCCCGCAACTGACCGGCTCCGACCCGCCCTGCCCCCCTCCCCATGGCCCTGGAAATCGAGCGTCGCTTCCTTGTCAGCGGCGACCAGTGGCGCCCCCATGCGCATGGGGCCAGGGCGATCCGGCAGGGCTATCTGGCTACCGGGAACGGGGAACTCACCCTGCGGGTGCGGCTGGCCAGGGCCCCCGATGGCGCCATGGCGGCGTACCTCACCCTCAAGCTGCCAGCCGTCGGCGCGGCGGCCGCGTCAGCCCCTCCCGGTTGGGCCCTGACGCGGCAGGAGTACGAGTACCCGATCCCGGCCATCGATGCGGAGGCCCTGTTGGAGCAATCCGCCCATCAGGTGAGCAAGACGCGCTACGGCCTGGATCTGCCCGGTGGCGATTGGGTGCTGGATGTGTTCGAGGCCGCCAATGCCCCCCTGGTGGTGGCGGAGGTGGAGCTGGAGCGGGCCGACCAGGCGGTGGCCGTTCCCGCCTGGTGCTCCAGAGAGATCACCGGCCGTCGTGACCTCAGCAATGCGGCCCTGGCGCACCGTCCCCTGGCGTCGTGGCCGGCGCATGAACGCGACGCGCTTCAGTGGCCCCAGGGCCGCTGAGCTCAGCCGGGCCTGGACGGGTCGACATGGGGCAGGGCGCAGCAGTTGAAGCCGTCGCGGCAGATCTTGCCGTGGTCCATGGCCCAGTTCAGCAGGGCCACCCGGTTCTTGACGCCGGTCTTGGTGAAGATGTTGCTGACGTGGTTGTCGACGGTGCGCTTGCTGATCGTCAGCTGGCCGGCGATCTCCAGGTTGGTGAGGCCCGTGGCCACCAGCTCGATGATCTCGAGTTCCCGCTCCGATAACTCGCTGCGTGCATGAAGCATGGGACGCTCCGGGGACGGGGACATCGACGGAGCCGGCGGCTTGCTCTCAGCCATCGGCTCCTCGGCAGTTCCTTTCACTCTAGGCAGCGGCTGATCCATGATGCCCCTGTCATGGAGATGGCCGTTGCAGCTTCGAAAGGCCCTGGCGGAAGGTCGCTTCGCCATCACGGCGGAAGTGACCCCGCCCCGTGGGGGCGATGCAGGCCGCACCCTGGAAGCCGCGGCGGCGCTGCGGGGCCTGGTGCAGGCGGTCAACGTCACCGACGGCAGCCGGGCGGTGATGCGGATGAGCAGCCTGGCGATGTGCCGCCTGCTGCTGGAGGCCGGCATCGAGCCCGTCCTGCAGATGACCTGCCGCGACCGCAACCGCATCGCCCTCCAGGCCGACCTGCTCGGCGCCCACGCCCTTGGCATCCGCAACCTGCTCTGTCTCACCGGTGACCCGGTGCGGGCCGGGGATCAGCCCGGGGTCCGGGCGGTGAATGAACTCGAGGCGGTGCGGCTGCTGCAACTGGTGCGGTCCTTGAACGCCGGCGAGGATCCGGTGAAGGGGGAGCTGCCGGACGGGGCCACGGCCCTCTTCCCCGGCGCCGCCGCCGATCCCCAGTCGCCGAGCTGGAGCGGACTGTGCTCCCGGGTGCGGCGCAAGCAGGAGGTCGGCGCCCGCTTCCTCCAGACCCAGATGGTGATGGACACCGCCTGCCTGCGGCGCTTCGTCGAGGAGATCACCGCCCCGCTTGGGCTGCCGGTGCTGGCCGGGGTGTTTCTGCTCAAGTCGGCGCGCAATGCCCAGTTCATCAACCGCGTGGTGCCCGGGGCCCGCATCCCCCAGTCCCTGATCGATCGGCTCGCAGGCGCCGCCGATCCGGCGGCGGAAGGCGTGGCCATCGCCGCGGAACAGGTGGCCTCCTACCGCTCCATCGCCCAGGGGGTGCACCTGATGGCCATCAAGGCCGAGCACCGCATCCCCCAGATCCTTCGATTGGCGGGCCTAGGGGGCGCCGCTGGCGGCGAGGTCGGAGCCGAGTAGCTCGGCCATGGCCTTCTGCTGCGGTGAAGGGGTGCCGACGTCCTGGCGGCGGGAGTCGGTGATCAGCCAGTCGAGGGCGGCTTCCTGCAGATCGAAATGGTCGCCGTTGCGGTCGACGCAGTAGCGGCCATAGACAAGCTTCTCGACGAGGTGCACACCGGCACCGATACGGGAATAATCGAAGATGATCGAGTTGTCGATCGTGGCCCCTTCGCAGATGTGGCAGCTCGGCCCGATCATGGCCGGCCCGATGATGGTCACACCGTTCTCGATGCGGCTCATGCCGCCCACGAAGATCGGCCCCTTGACGTGGATCTTGTCCCAGTCGGCCGCCACGTTCAGGCCTGCGAAGATCCCCGGACGCACTTCCTTGCCGGGAATCTGCACCTGACGCACGTGCCCCTGCAGAACACTCCTGATCGCCTGCCAGTAATCCGGCACCTTGCCGATGTCGACCCACTCGAACTCCATGGGCAGGGCATAGAAGGGGGCCCCGGATTTCACCAGCCTGGGAAAGAGATCGGCGGCGATGTCGAAGGGCTCCCCGCTGGGGATGAAATCGAGGACAGCCGGTTCGAAGATGTAGATGCCCGTGTTGATCATGTCGCTGGCGGCCTCTTCCACCGACGGCTTCTCCTGGAAGGAAAGGACCCGGCCGGCCTCGTCGGTCACCACCACCCCGTAACTGCTCACCTGATCCCGGGGCACCCGCTTGGTGATCAGGCTGGCCATCGCGCCCTTCTCACGATGGCGCCGGACGGCTTCGGTGAGGTCGAGGTCGATCAGGGCATCGCCGCAGAGCACCACGAAGGTGTCGTCGAAAAAGGCCTGGAAGTCCTGAATCTTCTTCAGCCCTCCAGCCGAACCCATCGCTTCACCAATCAGCTCCCCATCACTGATGCGTCCTTCGAAGCTGTAGGCGATCTGGACATCGAAACGCTGCCCATCGCGGAAGTAGTTCTCGATCTCCTCTGACAGGTGGGAGACGTTGACCATGATTTCGTTGAAGCCATGCTCCCGGAGCAACTCGAGCAGAAACTCCATTACGGGCTTCTGCAGGATCGGAATCATCGGCTTGGGGGTGGTGTGCGTGATCGGCCGCACCCGTGTTCCCTTGCCTGCCGCCAGGATCATCGCCTTCATCGGCGTCGTTTCATGTCGGAGGTGAAAGGGCAGCCTAAGGAGAAAACTCAGGCTGCCACTGCCTCCAGAGCCGGCCCCCTATCTGACCCCTGCCCAGGCAGCCTTGGCAGGCTGAGCGCCTCGACCCGTTCCTCCCGGCGGCAACGCAGGCTGAGGGGCCCGTAAAGCCCGCCCGCCTGTTCCAGTTCCACCTTGCCCTGGGAGGAGAGGAACAGCAGGGCCCAGAACACCCCCACCCGGTCCTGGTCGAGGTCCTCGTCGGCCGGCGCGCTTGCGACCGCCTCCGCCCAGGCGCCCACCAGGGCATCGAAGGCCACCCATTCGACGCTTTCGGCGGTGGGGGTCCACTGCAGCAGGAAGCGGCTGAGGGCGGCGGTGGTTTCCGGCAGTTTCTCGCGGTGGGCCAGGGAGGCCACCTGGGCGATCGCGGCCCGTTCGCTGTAACGGCGCGCCCGGGGCCGGTGGCGCCCTTCCCCCCCGTCCTGCTCGAGCCGCTCGGCGATGTCCTCCAGTTGCCGGATCAGTTCCCCCAGGGTGACGGGGCGCTGCAGGGGCGGTGGCGCCACTGGACGGCGGTGCAGGTGCCGCTCCGGCCGCCGGGGCAAGGCCAGGGCTCCGGGGTCCCAGCCGACGTCGTCCTCGGCGGAGAAGGGGTCTTCCAGCAGAGGCTCGGGCGGAAAGGTGGCCGACTCGAGCAGTTCCGCCTTGAGTCCCACCAGCACCGAGGCGGCCAGGAACGCCTCACTGGATTCCGCCAGATCCCTTTCGTAGCTCCCCCCCTGGGGTGCCAGACGTCTGGGCAGCTCGATGCGCTGGCGCAGCTGGTCGAGGAAGCCGTCGACGACGGCGATCACATCCACGTCCCAGGGGTCGATGTCGCCCCGCTCGGCCGCGTCCTGGAGCAACCGGATGGCGAGTCTGGCGCCCGCTTCTGCCACGCGCGATGTCCTGCTCGGGGGGGCCTTCCGAGCGCAAGCTACCGGCTGCAGCCGGATGGCACCAGTCGCGGTGGTCACCGAACCGGCCCCATGGGCCTCAGTCGGCGGCCAGCGTGAGGCCGTCTTCGCCCGCCTCATGGGACGGGGCAGAGCTCTCCCCAGCCGCCGGCAGCAGGCCGAGCTGGGCGTCGACGGTGGCCCGGTAGCGCCGCAGATCGTTTTCCAGTTCGCTGATCCGCACCTGCTGGGCCTCCACCTCACCGCTGCTCTGCAGGGTTTCCACCTTCCGCACCACCCCGCTCCAGACGGCGTAGATCCAGGCGGCGGTGGCGCCGATGCCGCCCACCAGCAGGAGCAGGGCGGCCAACGGCAGGGTGCTGCTGACGCCCGGCAGGAAATGCACCGTGGTGGCCGTGGTGTTCTCCAGGGTGAACATCACCGTGGCCAAGCCGAAGCTGAAGATCAGAAGGAAATTGATCTGCCGCATGGAGACCCTCGCTGTGCGATGGAGGAGCGTAGGCATCCTCCCCGCAGGACGGAGCCATCACGACGGACCTGCGCAGGGTTTCGTAACCGGCCCCCTGCGCTGAGGGGGCCAGAAGTCAACCCAGGGCCGGGGCGTGCAGCAGGGCCGGTGGCAGGTTGCCGAAGGCCCCGGTCGCCATCACCGCCGGTACGGGGGCACGCCCCACCTTCACCAGGGCGACGGATTCCCGCTCGACCAGGGCCTCGATGGCGGCCCGGTAGCTGTCGGTGACCAGGCGCGGGTAGAGGCCGATGCCGATGATCGGCACCAGCAGGCAGGAGATGACGTAGATCTCCCTGGGTTCGGCGTCGACCAGGTGGGTGTGGGAGGCCAGCTCGGGATTCTCCTTGCCGAAGAAGATCTCCCGCAGCATCGAGAGCAGGTAGATCGGGGTGAGGATCACGCCGATCGCGGCCAGAACGGCGATCACGATGCGGAAGCTGAGGCTGTAGGCCTCACTGGTGGCGAAGCCCACGAACACCATCAGCTCCGACACGAAGCCGCTCATGCCCGGCAGGGCCAGGGAGGCCAGCGAGCAGACGGTCCAGAGGGCGAACATCTTGCGCATCTTCTGGCCCACGCCGCCCATCTCATCGAGCTGGAGTGTGTGGGTGCGGTCGTAGGTGGCGCCCACCAGGAAGAACAGGCTGGCTCCGATCAGGCCATGGCTGATCATCTGCAGCATGGCGCCGCTGGTGCCCAGGGCGCTGAAGCTGCCGATGCCGATCAGCACGAAGCCCATGTGGCTGATCGAGCTGTAGGCGATTTTGCGCTTGAGATTGCGTTGGGCGAAGGAGGTGAGGGCGGCGTAGATGATGTTGACCACCCCCAGGATCACCAGCAGGGGGGCGAACTGGGCATGGGCCTCCGGCAGCAGCTGCACGTTGAACCGCAACAGCGCATAACCACCCATCTTCAGCAGGATGCCCGCCAGCAGCATGTGCACCGGGGCGGTGGCCTCGCCGTGGGCGTCGGGGAGCCAGGTGTGCAGCGGCACCACCGGCAGCTTGACGCCGAAGGCGATCAGCAGGGCGGCGTAGCAAAGCACCTGGAAGCCGGTGCCGAACTCCTTGGCCGCCAGAACCGTGTACTCAAAGCTGGGGGCGCCGCCGCCGTAGAAGGCCATCGCCAGGCCCGCCAGGAGGATGAACAGGGAGCTGCCGGCGGTGTAGAGGATGAACTTGGTGGCGGCGTACTGGCGCTTCTTGCCGCCCCAGATGGCCAGGAGCAGGTACACCGGCAGCAGTTCCAGCTCCCAGGCCAGGAAGAACAGGAGCATGTCCTGCACGGCGAACACGGCGATCTGGCCGCCGTCCATGGCCAGGAGCAGGAAGTAGAAGAGCTTCGGCTTGAAGGTGACCGGCCAGGCCGCCAGGCAGGCCAGGGAGGTGATGAAGCTGGTGAGCAGGATCAGCGGCATGGAGATTCCATCCGCCCCCACCGACCAGGCCAGCCCCAGATCGGGCAGCCACTCCACCCGCTCCACCAGCTGCAGGCCCGCCTCGGCGGGGTCGTAGCCGCGCAGGTAGGCCGCGACGGTCACCAGGAAGGTGGTGAGGGCAACGCCGAGGGCGTACCAGCGGACCTGCTTGCCATCGCCCTTGTCGGGCACGAAGGGGATCAGCAGAGCGGCGCCGATCGGGAACAGAATCGCGGTGCTCAGCCAGGGAAAAGGCACAGAACGGTGCTGTCCATCTGGCCGGAGTGTAGAAATCCTCGCCTCCGCCCCACCCACCGGATGGGCGTTGTCACACACAGCGGGGCCCGGTCCGGTTGGGGGACGGCCTGGCCTCGACTCAGCCGAAGGCGCTGAAAAGAAGCACTAGGCCGATGACCCCGCCGAACACGATCAGGGCATAGAACTGGACGCGGCCGGTTTCGAAGTACTTGAGGCCCTCGCCGCTGCCGAGGGTGAGCAGGCCGGTGAGGTTGACCACCCCATCCACCACCTTGGAGTCGACGTCGAGCACCTGGCGGGCCAGCCGGCGGCTGCCCTGCACGAAGAGCTTCTCGTTGATGGCATCGAGGTACCACTTGTTGGCCAGGAAGCGGTTGATCGCCGGGAAGCGACCCGCCACGGCGGTGCCGAGGTCGATGCGGTGCAGGGCGTAGGCCAGCACGGCCAGGCCGATGCCGAGGCTGGAGATGGCGACCGAAGCGCCGGCCAGGGGCAGGAAGTCCCCCCAGCTGAAATGTTCGGCCACCTCGGCGGCCTCGACGGGATCGACGAGGTTGCCGAAGCGGCTGTTCCAGGGGGTGCCGAGCAGGCCGATCAGCACCGAAGGCACCGCCAGCACCACCAGGGGGGCGGCCATCTGCCAGCCCGATTCGTGGGGATGGCTGGCGTGGCCGTGGTGGCCGTCTTCGGTGGACTCTCCCGTGGCCTCCGGGGGCTGGCCCGCCGCGCTGAGCAGCTGGGCGCGGAGGCCGGCGTCCAGGCCGCGGAAGGGGCCCTCGAAGGTGAGGAAGTAGAGGCGGAACATGTAGAAGGCGGTCATCCCGGCGGTCAGGAAGCCCATGGCCCAGAGCAGCGGGAAGCTGTTGAAGGCCTGCCCGAGGATCTCGTCCTTGCTCCAGAAACCCGCCAGGGGGGGGATGCCGCTGATCGCGATGCAACCGATCAGGAAGGTGGCGGAGGTGATCGGCATGTGCTTCCGGAGGCCGCCCATCAGGCGCATGTCCTGGGCCAGCACGGGCTCGTGGCCCACCACCTCCTCCATGGCATGGATCACCGAGCCGGAGCCGAGGAACAGCATCGCCTTGAAGAAGGCGTGGGTGACCAGGTGGAACATGCCCGCCAGCGGGGCGCCGCAGCCCATGGCCAGCATCATGTAGCCCAGCTGGGAGACGGTGCTGTAGGCCAGGCCCTTCTTCAGATCCATCTGGGTGAGGGCGATCGAGGCCCCCAGGAACAACGTGATGGTGCCGATCACGGCGATCACCAGCTGAACCTGCGGGAAGGGCCCGTAGACCGGCTGCAGGCGGGCCACCAGGAAGACGCCGGCCGCCACCATGGTGGCCGCATGGATCAGGGCCGAGATGGGGGTGGGTCCCTCCATGGCATCGGGCAGCCACACGTGCAGGGGGAACTGGGCCGACTTGGCCATCGGGCCCATGAAGACCAGCAAGCAGAGCAGTACGGCTACCCCGGTGGGCAGGCCGCCTCCCGCCACGGCGGCGGAAAGCCGTTCACCGATCTCCTCGAAGCCGAAGCTGCCTGTGGCCCAGAACAGGCCAAGGATGCCGAGCAGCAGGCCGAAGTCGCCCACCCGGTTGACCACGAAGGCCTTCTGGGCCGCGTTGGCGGCGCCGTCGCGGTCGTACCAGAAACCCACCAGCAGGTAGGAGCACATGCCCACCAGCTCCCAGAACACGTAGATCTCGAGCAGGTTGGGGCTGATCACCAGCCCGAGCATCGAGCTGCTGAACAGGGCCAGATAGGTGAAGAAACGGACGTAGCCCTTGTCGTGGGCCATGTAGCCGTCGGAATAGACCATCACCAGCAGGGCGATGGTGGTGACCAGCGACAGCATCACGGCCCCGAGGGCGTCGACGCGGAAGCCCATCTGCAGGTGGAAGGTGCCGGCGCCGGCCCAGTCGAAGAGGACCTCCCTGGGGCCGGCTCCGGCCAGCTGCTCGGCCAGGATCGCGAAGCTGAGCACCGCCGCCATGCCCACGGAGGTGATGAGCAGCAGGGCCACCGGCTTGCGCAGGCGGTTGACGGTGCGGTTGAAAGTGATCAGCCCCAGGCCGGTGAGGCAGGCCCCCAGCAGGGGAAGCACCGGGATCAACCAGGCAAGTTCGGAAGCGGAGGGCATCCTGGAGGCTCTGTTGGCCGGAGTTTAGGCAGGCTCGCCCGCCTGGCTCCGGCTCTGTGGGGGCCTGCCCATCGACCTCCGCCGGCTGGCGGCAGCTTCAGCCCAGCCAGTGGGCGAGGGCCGTGCGCGAGAAGGTGGTGGCGCCGAGGCCGATCCAGCGGTGGGCCCACCAGAAGACGCCGATGGCGATGGCGATGCCCAACTGGGAGGGCCGCAGGAATTCCATCGCCACCAGCGTCTGGCGGCCGTCCAGCACGGCGGCGAAGGGCAGCACCGACGTGGAGGCCCGCAGCTCCTCGAAGGCGGCGCCGAAGCGGTGGCGCAGGCGCCGGTCCCCGTTCCAGACGGCGAACAGGTGGTGGCCGATCAGTCCCAAGCAGGCGACCAGGGTGAAGCTGGTGCCGATCCAGAGCAGGTGGGTGGCGCACCAGAGCACCTGGCCCACGGCCTGGGGATGGCGGCTCACCCGGATGATCCCGGTGGCGTAGAGGCGCACCTGGGGCTTCAGCACCGCCGGGATCTCCAGCAGGTTGTAGGTGGCCGGATACAGGAACAGAAAGCTGATGGCCGTGCCGGTCCAGACCAGCGGCACCACCCAGGGCTGGTACTGCAGGTTCCAGAGCCTGACCCCGTCGTAGCGGTGGGCGAGGAAGTAGCCCACCACCACCACCGCGGAAGGAATGCTGAGCCCGGCGAACAGCAGCCGCCAGAGCCGGGGCCCGATCCTCGCCTCCCCCCAGACCCTCAGCGAGGCCCCGCCGCTGTGGATCAGGGCGAAGAGCACCAGCAAGGCCAGCATCACCACGCTGCTGTGCTGGGGGCCCGCCAATAGCAGGGGAAGCGAGGGCATGGGGGAGCGGCGTCCTGGAGCGGATGTGACAGGTCGATTCTTGCCACCGGGCGAGCCCCCTAGAGTTCCGCTCGGCCTGCCGGCTCCGGCGAACGGTCCCCCCGAGGCCTCCCCGACCCATGGCAGATCTGCCTTTCACCCTCGACCAGCTCCGCATCCTGCGGGCCATCGCCAGTGAGGGCAGCTTCAAGAAGGCGGCCGACAGCCTCTACGTTACCCAGCCGGCGGTGAGCCTGCAGATCCAGAACCTGGAGAAGCAGCTGGATGTCTCGTTGTTCGACCGCGGTGGCCGCAAGGCCCAGCTCACCGAGGCCGGCCACCTGCTGCTCAGCTACTGCGACCGGATCCTGAGCCAGTGCCAGGAGGCCTGCCGGGCCCTCGATGACCTCCACAACCTGCGCGGTGGCTCCCTGGTGGTGGGGGCGAGCCAGACGACGGGCACCTACCTGATGCCCCGCATGATCGGCCTGTTCCGCCAGAAGTACCCCGACGTGGCGGTGCAGCTGCAGGTGCACAGCACCCGCCGCACCGGTTGGAGCGTGGCCAACGGCCAGATCGACCTGGCGATCATCGGCGGCGAGCTGCCGGCGGACCTCAACGACCTGCTGCAGGTGGTGCCCTACGCCAACGACGAGCTGGCCCTGGTGCTGCCCCCCAAGCACCCCCTCGCCCGCCTGCCCGAGCTCACCAAGGACGACCTCTACCGCCTGGGCTTCGTCTGCCTCGACGCCCAGTCCACCACCCGCAAGATGGTGGACCAGCTGCTGAGCCGCTCCAAGCTCGACGTGCAGCGGCTCAAGATCGAGATGGAGCTCAACTCCTTCGAGGCCATCAAGAACGCCGTCCAGGCGGGCCTGGGGGCGGCGTTCCTGCCGGTGGTGTCGATCGAGAGGGAGCTGGCCGCCGGCACCCTGTACCGCCCCCAGGTGGCCGACCTGATGGTGCGGCGCCAGCTGAAGCTGATCACCCATCCCGCCCGCTACTGCTCGCGGGCCGCCGACGCCTTCCGCCGTGAAGTGCTGCCGGTGTTCGCCAGCCCGGACAGCCCCCTGCGCCAGGCGCAGGCCTCACCGGGGCTGGCCGAGCGCAACGGGCTCAGAACTGATCGGCCTCCGGTGTGATGCCCACGGCGTCGTCGGCGGCGCCGGCGACCCCCCGGGTCTGGAATTTGTTGCCGGTGATGTCGGTCTGATAGACGCAGCGCACGATCGGTTTGTCGCGCACCGAGCCGATGTAGGCGAAGGTGTTCATGCGCTGCTTGCACTGGCGCATCTGCTCGGCGGTCACCGCCCCTTCCTTCTGCAGCACCGACCAGTTCTCCCGGCGAATGACGCAGCCGGGCTGGAGGGTGGGCTGGGTCACGAAGCTGCTGCTCGGGTTCATCGTGGTGTACAGCTCAATGTCCATCACGAAGGCGCTGGCCCCCCACTGCTTGCAGAATTCGGGGTCGGGCACCGCCATGTCGAGCTGCTGGGCGCTGGCGATGTTGCCCTGGTTGCCCTGGGTGGTGCTGGTCACGGCGCTGCCGATGCCGATGCCCACCACCAGCACCCCCGCCAACACCGCCACGGTGGCCACATTCAGCTGAATGTTGGGGCCACCGCCGCCCGGCGGGCCACCGCCGTTGCCGGAGGGGGGGCGCCCGCCACCACCACCGCCGTTCATCTCCCGACGCCCCTTGGCCCCGGTGCGGGGGTCGTCCCGGCGTCCGTAGCCCGTGGCGAAGCGGTCTGTTCGCTGCTCCATGGGCTCGTCGTACCGATCGGCCCGCGGGTCGTAGCGGTCCGGCCGCGAGCCGCCACTGCTGCGGGAGCGGGTCACAGCGTTTCCGGGCTGCGGGGCAGGCCCATCGAGTAGTTCAGCACCCTGGCCTCGGGGTTGTAGCTCACCTCGGCGGCCTGGAGCATCTGCCGGACGAGTCCCTCGAGTTCGGAGCCGATGCGGCGCAGGCTGTAGTCGCTCAGTTCCTGGCCGGCCTGGGCCGCCACCAGCGCCTTGAACTGGCCACGCACCTTCTCCAGGGCCGCCTCGTCCCAGAGGAACTCGTTGTCGGGATCGATGTCCAGGGTCAGCTGATCCGGGTCGGGGATCAGATCGTCGTTCTCAACCCGCGCCGTGAACAGACGGATGTGGCGGGTGGTGGACTTGAGCAGCGTCTCGACCATGGGCTGGGCCTCGGGGGCGGGAATACGGGGGAGGGGGCGGCACCCGTTGAGTGCTCCCAGGACTTTAGGTAGGCCGGAGCCCGAATCCGTCGCCCCTGTCCCCGGCCGCAGGTCGCCCCTGCCCTGGAGGGCCCGATAAGGTTGCGGCTGATCTCGGGTGCGACATGCGGGTTGTGATCGCCGGGGCCGGGCTGGCCGGCCTGTCCTGCGCCAAATACCTCTGTGACGCCGGCCATACCCCGATCGTGCTCGAGGCCAGAGATGTGCTGGGCGGCAAAGTGGCGGCCTGGCAGGACGCCGATGGTGACTGGTATGAAACCGGCCTGCACATCTTTTTCGGCGCCTATCGCAACATGCGCCAACTCTTCGCCGAGCTGGACATCGAGGATCGCCTGCAGTGGAAATCCCACTCCATGATCTTCAACCAGAAGGAGGTGCCCGGCACCTACAGCCGTTTTGATTTTCCCGACCTGCCGGCGCCCATCAACGGCGTGGCGGCAATCCTGGGCAACAACGACATGCTGACCTGGCCGGAGAAGATCGCCTTCGGTCTTGGCCTGGTTCCGGCGATGCTGCGCGGCCAGTCCTATGTGGAGGAATGCGACAAGTACAGCTGGAGCGAATGGCTGCGGATTCACAATATCCCCGAGCGCGTCAATGATGAAGTTTTTCTCGCCATGAGCAAGGCGCTCAACTTCATCAACCCCGAGGAGATCTCCAGCACGGTGGTGCTCACCGCCCTCAACCGCTTCCTGCAGGAAACCGACGGCTCCCGCATGGCCTTCCTGGATGGCAACCCACCGGAGCGGCTCTGCCAGCCGATGGTGGATTCCATCGAGGCCCGTGGCGGCGAAGTCCATCTGGACTCACCCCTCCGGGAGATCCTCATCGACCAGGACGGGGCCGTCACCGGCTTCCGCATCGGCGGCATCAAGGGCCAGCCCGAGCGGGAGATCCAGGCCGATGCCTATGTCAGCGCCATGCCGGTCGACCCGCTCAAGCTGCTGCTGCCGGAGCCCTGGAAACACTTGCCGTATTTCAGTAAGCTCGAGGGCCTGCGGGGGGTGCCGGTGATCAACATCCACCTCTGGTTCGATCGCAAGCTCACCGACATCGACCACCTGCTGTTCAGCCGCTCCGATCTGCTCAGCGTCTACGCCGATATGAGCAACACCTGCCGGGAGTACGAGGATCCCGATCGCTCCATGCTTGAGCTGGTGTTTGCGCCTGCCGCCGACTGGATCGGTCGCCCGGATGAAGAGATCGTGGCCGCCACGCTGGAGGAGCTCAAGCGCCTGTTCCCTGTCCATTTCACCGGTGCCACACAGGCCCAGCTGCGCAAGTCGGTGGTCGTCAAGACGCCGCTGTCCGTCTACAAGACCGTGCCCGGCTGCCAGCAGCTGCGCCCCTCCCAGGATTCCCCCATCCCCAACTTCTTCCTGGCGGGCTGCTTCACCATGCAGCGCTACCTGGCCTCCATGGAGGGGGCGGTGCTGAGTGGCAAGCTCTGCGCTGCCGCCGTGGACGCCCACCTCTCCGGCCGGGACCAGGGCCCCGCCCCTGCCCAGAGCCTGGCGACGGTGTGAGTGTGCTGGCCCCGCTGCCCCCCTGCCTCTCCTCCGATCTGCAGGACGCCTACGAGTCCTGTCGGCAGGAAACGGCGCGCTGGGCCAAGACCTTCTATCTCGGCACGATGCTGCTGCCCCCGGCCAAGCGCCGGGCCATCTGGGCGATCTACGTCTGGTGCCGCCGCACCGACGAACTGATGGACAGCGCCCAGGCCCAGACCCTTTCCGCCGACGTCCTGCTGGAGCGACTCGACGCCTGGGAGGATCGCACCCGCGCCCTGTTCGCCGGCCGAGCCGTCGATGCCCTCGACAGGGTGATGGTGGACACGATGGAGCGCTTCCCCCAACCCCTGCAGGCCTACCTCGACATGATCGAGGGTCAGCGGATGGACGTGCTGCGTGATCGCTATGCCAGTTTCTCCGACCTCCAGCTCTATTGCTATCGGGTGGCCGGCACCGTGGGACTGATGACCCAGGAGGTGATGGGGGTCGATGCCGCGTACACCTCCGCCCCCTGGAGCGAACGCCCCGACACCTCGGAAGCCGCCGTGGCCCTGGGTATCGCCAACCAGCTGACCAATATCCTGCGCGATGTGGGTGAGGATCGCGGTCGCGGTCGCATTTATCTTCCCCAGGAGGATCTTGACCGTTTCGGTTACTCCGAAGACGATCTGATGGCCGGCCGTCTCAATGAGAACTGGCAGGCGCTGATGCGCTTCCAGCTGGAGCGGGCCAGGGATTGGTTCAACCGTTCCGAGGCCGGGGTGCGCTGGCTGGCGCCGGATGCCCGCTGGCCTGTGTGGGCATCACTACGGCTGTATCGGGGGATCCTTGATGTCATCGAGAGATTGGATTATGACGTCTTCAACCACCGCGCCTTCGTGCCCAGGGTCGGCAAATTGCTGGATCTTCCGTTCTCCTATGTGATCGCCCAGACGCGATGAAGCGGCGTTCCAGCGACTCGCCGGCTTCGGTCTCCCTCAGGGCTGATCCCCCAGCGCCAGCCACTCCTCCAGCACCGGGTTCACTACGGAGGGATTCTCGTCGTGGGGGCAATGGCCGAGGCCGGGCAGGATCCGCAGTTCGCGCACGGCAGCAAAGGTTCTGGCCCAGCGCCGGGCCTCGTCGACCGGCTCCCATGGATCCGCTTCCCCCCAGAGCAGCCGGACCGGAATGGTCAGTTCCGCCAGCATGTCAGGGGCGAGCCGATCGCGGAAAAGATTGATGAAACCTCGGAAGCTCTCCTCGGCACCGGGGCTGAGGGCCGGGGTCAGCAGCAGCTGCACCAGTTGGTCGTCGACGCCCTCGCCGGAGGGGTAGGCGGCGCCCAGAATCCTGCGGATCACGCCGGGATTGGCCACCCAGCGGAACAGACTGCCCGTCAGCCAGCGCTGCCGCACCAGGCGCTTCAGCAGCGGCCGGCCGATCCGGCCCAGGGGGGGCTGCTCGCTCAGGCGGCGGTCGTCCAGGCTGCGCTGGGCGCAGTCGATCAGGATCACCTGGCCCACGTCGTCGCCGAGCCTGGCGGCTGCGGCGAGGGCCACGACGCCCCCGATCGAATTGCCGACGAGCTGAACCGGCGTGCCGATCACCTCCCGCACGAAGGCAGCCACCTGGTCGGCCCACAGGTCGATGCCATAGCGCAGGGCCAGGACGTCCTCCGGCTCCCCCTCGAGGCGGGAAGGCGGCTTACTACTGGCCCCAAAGCCAACCAGATCAATGGCGAAGACGGGACGCTGGCGGGATAGGGGCGGCAGGTTGTGCCGCCAGTGTTCCTTGCAGGCGCCGAAGCCATGGATCAGCAGTACGGGCAACGCCCCGGGAGGGTGTTGCACAGCGGCCCTGCCGCAGACATAGCTGACGGATTCCGACTGCCATTGCCAGGAGCCCAGCCAGTCCGCCGGGAAAATGAAGTCGCCGATGGCAGAGGCTGAGGAGGGCATCGCGGCTGATCACCGTGGACTTGGATTGGGGTCATGCCCTGCCAAATCCCCCACGGATGGGCTGGCCTCCATTCAGCCGCTGCTCCCAGCGGGCCAGATGTTCAGACCGCGGCCTTCTGGTTGGCCAGCAGGTTCTTGAGCTTGGCCAGTTCGCCGGCCCAGCGGGGATCGGGGGCACCTTCGCCGACGGCGTCGGCATGGACCACCTTGTTGACGCTTTTGCGGGCGGGCGTCGGGGCGCTGCCGGGACGACGGTCGGCGCCGGCGGCTGGGCGGCTGTCACGGCGCTGCTCGGAAATCTCAATGCGCAGGGTGCTGCCGCCGAAGTCCTTGCCGTTGAGCTGGGCGATCACCGCCTCGGCCTGGGCCAGATCCTCAACGTTGGCGAAGCCGAAGCCCCGGCAGCCGCCGGTCTCCCGGTCGTTCACGGCCTTGAAGCGCACCCCCTCTCCCACGCTCGAGAAGAGAGCTTCCAGCTCTTTGGCATCAAAGGTTTGCGGCAGGTTGCCGACATAGAGACGAACGCTCATGGGGGAGGGGGCTCGGGAAAAGGAAAAACTCTGGCAGGCGGTGCGATCGCGCCATTGCATCCAGCAGTTAATCACGCCGTGGGTCCGCTTCCTTGGCCTCGCGCCGGCGATCCAGCCACAACTGGGCGGCAACAACGGCCTCTGCGACCAAAGCCTGATCCGCCAACTCCGCTGTCTCCGTTGCTGCTGTTAGGCCCAGGCGACCAAAGGCCCATTCGGCCGTGAGGTGGTCGATCAGCTCGCCGAGACGGGGGCCCGGAGCGATGGCCAGCAGCTGTTGCAGGCGGCGGCCGTCCAGGGGCGGCCGGGGGTGGAACAGGCGATCCGCCGGATCCCGCCAGCGCCGCAGCGCCAGCTGCGCCGCCGCCGGATCCAGGTGCAGCAGCAGGGCGGGCAGCTCCTCCTCCAGCTGGCGTTGCAGGGCCAGCCGCTCCGCTTCCGCCAGCGTCTCCAGCGCCAGCGCACCGGTGTCCCCGGGTGTCTGCCGGAGACAACCGAGCCATTGGCGCAGCCGTTGGCAGCGCTGCTGCAGGCGGCGGCTGGCCCGCAGGCCTTCCAGGGACCGGCCATCCAGTACGGCCGCCAGCCGCGCCAGGGGAAGGGCCCAGGCCGCCTCGGCGGGGGTGAGGCCGCAGGCTTCCGGTCGCTCGGGACCGAGGGGCTGCAGCGACGCCTCGCTGCCGTCAGCGGCCCCCCAGGGCTGGAGCAGGCCCGCCTCCAGCGCCTGAGCCAGCCCCCGATGCCCCTCGCCAGAGGCGGCCAGGCGCTCCAATTCCGCCAGCACCCTCTCCCCGGCCACGGCGGAGATCCGCTGGCGGTGGCGCCGGATCAGCTCCCAGGTGGCTGGTTCGATGCTGAAGTCCAGGTCGCAGGCCAGCCGCACCCCCCGCAGCAGCCGCAGGGGGTCGTCCAGCAGGTTGGCTTCACTGATCGCCACCATGCGGCGCGCCGCCAGATCCGCGAGGCCGCCGCAGGGGTCGATCAGCTGCAGATCGGCGGCCTCGTCGCTGGCCACGGCCGCCCCCTCCAGGGGCAGGGCGATGGCGTTGACGGTGTAGTCGCGGCGGCCCAGATCGGCTGTGAGATCGTTACCGGCGCCGCGGGCCAGGTCGATCGTCCAGCCCTCCAGCACCAGCCGCGCGATCGAACGCTCCTGGTCGAGCACCACACAGGTGCCGCCATGGCGCCGCCCCAGCTGCCGGACCAGTTCGATGGCGTCGCCGGGCACCACCAGGTCCAGATCCGGCTGGTCCGCCAGCCGACCCAGCAGGCCGTCCCGGACCGCCCCGCCCACCAGGGCTGTGCCCGCTGGAAACCGGTGGGGGGCCACAGGCCAGCGCTCCGGTGCCAGGGCCCGCCACAGTTCCGAGACTTGACGTCCCGGCTCGCACGCCACAATGGGCGCCCTGCTGGGCCGTGGCGGCATGTGCATCTGCGTGGATTGCCACTGGGTCGAGCGTTGTCAGGCCTACCACGCGGTCGAGCGTCAGCACGGCGTCGCCCACCTCACCATGAGCCCCGACTTCAGCCCCCGCCAGCCCCGCATCCACGTGCAGGTGCTCGATCTCGACGCCGCTGCGGCCAGTGTCGGGGTGGAGTGGGACGTGCGGGCCTGCTCCGACTTCCGCTCCGATCCAGGCCGCTGGCGCCGCTGCTGCCCCGACGGGCCCCTGCCGACATGACGGGCTTTCCCGATCCGGACCCTGGCCCCTGGCTGCTGGCCCTGCACAGCTCCAGCGACAGCCTCGGGGTGGGGCTGCAGAGACTCGGGGCCACGCAGCCGGAGCGGCTGGAGCGTTTCCCCCTCGGCCGCTCCCTCTCCAATGGCCTGTTCGACTGTCTGGAATCGGTGCTGCCGGCCGCCGCCTGGCCCCGGCTGGGACGCCTGGCGGTGGCCACCGGTCCCGGCGGTTTCACCGGCACCCGCCTGACGGTGGTGCTGGCCCGCACCCTGGCCCAGCAGCTGGCCCTGCCCCTCGACGGGATCAGCAGTTTCCAGCTGATGGCCCGCCGTCTGCTCGCCGGGCCCATGCCGCCCAGCGAGGCGGGCCCTTTCTGGTTGCTCCAGGAGCTGCCCCGTCGCGGGGTGGTGGCGGGGCTCTACGGCGCCGACCCCGGCCAGCCCGGTGGCGTGGCCGAGCTGGAGGCCCCGAGGCTGCACCGAGGCCGTGACGCCCTGGCCCCCTTCCCCATCCACCCCGCCGAGGTGTGTTTGCCGGAGGACGTGGTCCAGTTGCTCGGCTTCAGTGCCGCCCGCGCCGCCGCCGGCCTGAGCGCCCCCTGGCAGCCGGTGCTGCCCCTGTACCCCACCAGTCCGGTGGAGGCGCTCCCATGCTGAGTCCCCCCGGCCCCCAACCCCGGCCCCGCTGCCGCCCGCGCCGCCCGGAACGCACCGCTCCGGCGCCGGCGGGTCCATCCCCGCGGGTCCGCCGCACCCCCCCCGCCCCGCGCCGACCGGGCCGGGGCAGGCGGGTGCTGGTGGGCCTGGCGGGACTGGCCCTGCTGTGGCTGTCCCGGGGGGTGTGGTGGCCCACGCCGCCGCCTCCCCAGATGATCCTGGTGCTGGGGGGCGATGCGGATCGGGAGGCGGCGGCGGCCCGTCTGGCCCGCACCGATGGTCTGCCGGTGGTGGTCACCGGAGGCACCAACCCCGAGTACGCCCACTGGCTGTTCCAGCAGAAGGAGGGCCTGCCCTCCCGCCAGGTCCAGCTCGATTACCGGGCCCGTGACACGGTGTCCAACTTCACCTCCCTGGTCGACGATCTGCGCAAGTCCCGTGTCCGCCACGCCCTGCTCGTCACCTCCACCGATCACATGCAGCGGGCCCTGCTGGTGGGGCGGATCGTGGCCGGCAGCCGCGGCATCCACCTCACACCGGTCCCCGTACCCTGCGGCGATCTGTGTGTCGTCGAGGGCCGGCGGCGCCTGTGGGGCGACGGCGCCAGGGCGGCCCTGTGGGTGATCAGTGGCCAGGACATCAGGCCCTGGGTGGAAGCGCGGGTGGTTCCCTGGCTGGAGAAAGCAGGCTTCCGCTGATCGGGCCGAGGTCGAGCATCCGGTTGATCTGCTCCTGGGCGGCGCGGGTCACCGCATCCAGGTCGGGGCGCCGCCGCGAGGCCGGCGGGGGGATCGGCGTGCCGATGCGGATGTGGATCGGCACCAGCCGGGGCCCGTGGCCGCCCGGTCCCAGGGCCCGGTGGCTGTTGATGATCGCCACCGGCAGCAGCGGCACCCCAGCCCGGGCCGCCAGCAGGGCCGCCCCGGCTTGGGGCTGGTTGACGCGGCCATCCGGCTGGCGGGTGCCGTCGAGGAAGACACCGGTGGCCCAGCCCTGCAGCAGCCGATCGGTGGCGGTGCGGATCGCTTCCCGGTCGCCGGCGCCCCGCTCCACCGGGTAGGCGCCGCAGGCCCGGATGATCGGCCCCAGCAGCGGCACCCGGAACAGTTCCGCCTTGGCCATGAAGGCCACGGGCCTGCCGAGGGCGTGTCCAAGCAGCGGCGGGTCCAGGTGGGACCCATGGTTGGCCACCACCACCACAGCCCCCTCCAGGGGCACGTTGTCGTTGCCGGTGGTCCGGCCCCGGAACAGCACCCGGAACACGGGAAACACCAGCAGGTAGCTGATCAGCCGGTACGTCAGGCTCGGCTTTGGGGTGCTCAGCAGGGCAGGGGGATCGGCCGGGGGCCGGCGGCGGCGCCTCACTGGCCCAGGTCGCCCGTGCCGGCGATCTGGGCGGTGCCGAGTCCGGGGCAGCTGCGCTTGATCAGGCCGCTGAGCACATTGCCGGGGCCGATCTCCACCGCGGTGGTGATGCCCGCGCTCTGAAGGCCTTCCATCGTTTCGCGCCAGCGCACCCCCATGGTCATCTGCTGGCGCAGGCGCTCCTTGAGCACACTGGCGGAGGTTTCGGGACGGGGATCGGCGTTGCTGAGCACAGGGACGCGGGCGTCGGCGAAGGGCACCGCCTCCAGTTCGCTAGCGAAGGCCGCGGCGGCGGTGGCCATGAACGGGGAATGGAAGGCGCCGGAGACGGCCAGGGGGATGGCCCGCTTGCAGCGCACCGTGGCGCTGACGCTGGCCACCGCCTCCGGGGTGCCGGAGAGCACCACCTGGGCGGCGCTGTTGTCGTTGGCGATGACCACCCCCTCGGTGGCGGCCACCACCCGCTCGAGTTCGTCGCGGTCGAAGCCCATCACGGCGGTCATGGCGCCGCCGCCGGCGGCGGCCATCAGTTCGCTGCGGCGGCGCATCAGGGCCAGGCCGGTCTCGGCATCGAAGACGCCGGCGGCATAGAGGGCCACCAGCTCGCCCAGGCTGTGGCCCGCCACCAGCTGGGCCGTGCGGCCCTGCCGGTGCAGGTCATCCACCAGCAGGCTCTCGACCACGAACAGGGCAGGCTGGGTGTTGCGGGTGTCGTTGAGATCGCTGGGTTCCCCGGGGTCCCCGCTGCCGCAGGCCTCAGACCCGGCGCAGATGGCCAGCAGGTCACGGCCGAGCAGGGCCGAGGCCCGATCAAAGCGTTCCCGTGCGCCGGGAAGGTCGATCACCCCCTCGGCCATGCCAGGCTTCTGTGATCCCTGTCCCGGAAACACCCAGGCGATGGCCATGCAAGCCTCCCGTGCAACGGCAGGAGATTAGGGCTCGGCTGGGGACCCCCCCGGACCGCTCCAGCGGAACAGGGCGGCGCCCCAGCTGAGGCCGGCGCCGAAGCCGCTGCTGGCGATCAGGTCGCCGGCGCCCACCCGCCCATCGCGCACCGCTTCGTCGAGCATCAGGGGGATCGTGGCGGCGGAGGTGTTGCCGTAGGCCGAGAGATTGCTGAGCACCCGCTCGGCGGGCATGGCGAAACGGTCGGCCACCGCATCGAGGATGCGCTGGTTGGCCTGGTGCAGCAGTAGCCAGTCCACGTCAGAGGCGGCGGTGCCGGTGGCCTCCAGCAGTTCGGCCAGCACCGCGGGCACTTCCCGCACGGCGAATTTGTAGACCTCCTGGCCGTTCATGTGGATCGGCGCGAAGCCCCCCACCTGGGCGGAGAGATCCCCCACCAGGGGCCGGTGCTCGGCCACCTGGGCCAGGGTGAGACAGGCGTTGCGGCTGCCATCCGAGCGCATGCGGAAGCCCAGCAGGCCGTCGCCTGTGGGGTAGCAGGCCTGCACGGCCAGGGCACCGGCGCCATCGCCGAAGAGCACACAGGTGCGGCGATCGTCCCAGTCGAGCCAGCGGCTGAGCTGGTCGGCACCGATCACCAGCACCCGCTGCATCGTGCCGCCGCGGATGTACTGGGACGCCGTGATCAGGGCGAACAGGAAGCCGCTGCAGGCCGCCGTGAGATCGAAGGCGACCGCCCGGTGAGCTCCCAGGGCCGCCTGCACCCGGGGGGCGGTGCCGAACAGGTCGTCCGGGCTGGAGGTGGCCAGCAGGATCAGGTCCACCTGCTCGGGGGCCCAGCCCGCATGGGCCAGCGCCGCCCGGCCGGCCTCGGCGGCCAGGCTGGTGACGGTTTCTCCGGGGCCGGCCACGCGCCGGGCGCCGATGCCGGTGCGGCTGCGGATCCAGTCGTCGTTGGTCTCGACCCGCTCGCCCAGCTGGTCGTTACTGATGCTGGCGGCGGGGAGGGCGCGTCCGCAGCCCACCAGGGCCATCCCCCGCAAGGCGGCCGTGGTCACCGTCTTGTCTGAGCCGAGCGGCACCCATTCGGTTCACAGGTGGCCACAGTCAACCACAGGTGGTTGCCACTCCGGCGCTCCCCTCGCCGAGGGCGTGCAGGTCGTCCATGACGCCGTGGCTGGCGGCGGAGTGGGCCAGCCGCAGGGCACTCACCACGGAAAGCGCCCGGCTGCTGCCGTGGCCGATCACGCAGATGCCGTCGACCCCGAGCAGCAGGGCGCCGCCGTGCTCGGCGTGGTCGAGGCGCTTCTTGATCCGCACCAGGTTGCTGCGCAGGAACGCCGACCCCACCTTGCCCCGGCGCCCCCGGGGCAGCTCGGCCCGCAGCACGTCCAACAGGACGCTGCCCACCGATTCGAGGAACTTCAGCAGCACGTTGCCGGTGAAGCCATCGCAGACCACCACGTCGAAATCCCCGGAGAGGATGTCACGCCCCTCGCAATTGCCGGCGAACACGAAGCGCTCGTCCCCCGCCAGCAGCGGATGGGTGCGCAGGCAGAGGTCGTTGCCCTTGCACTCCTCCTCGCCGATGTTGACCAGGCCGATGCGGGGCCGCTTCACCTGGAGCACGTCGCGGCTGTAGATGTTCCCGAGCAGGGCGAACTGGTGCAGCCATTCGGGCTTGCAGTCCATGTTGGCCCCCACGTCGAGCACCAGCACCTGCTGGCTCGGGTCCTTGGTGGGGAACAGGGCGCCGATGGCCGGCCGGTCGATGCCGGCCAGCCGGCCGAGGCGGAAGATCGCGGCGGCCATCACGGCGCCGGAGTTGCCGGCGGAATAGACGGCGGTGGCCTCCCCTTTCTTGACCAGGTCCATGGCCACGTTGATGCTGGCGTCGCGCTTTCGGCGCACCACGGTGGCCTCCTCGTGCATGCCCACCGAGGGGCCACTGGGCACCAGCTCGAGCAGGCCGCGCTGCACCGCCTCCTCCAGCTCCTGGCCCAGGCCCATGGCCGCCACCGCCTGGCGCAGCGGCTCCGGCTCGGCCACGAAGCGGATGCGCAGGGGCAGCAGGGCCACGGCCCTCAGGCAGCCCTCCAGGATCGGACCCGGGGCATGGTCCCCGCCCATGCCGTCGACGGCCACCCAGAGGCGCTGGCGGTCGTCGATGGCAGCGTCGGTGTGGCTGCCCTGCTGCAGACGCCGCAGCGGATCGAACACCAGGGGCTGGAGCACGGAGCCCGCCACGTTGGTGGCGGCGCCGGCCATGCTTCCGGCCACCGACACCGCCCCAGAGGCCGCCCCCGAAGCCGTGGCGGTGGCGGAGCCCACCAGGCTGGTGACGGCCGCATTGCGCCGATACCAGATCACCAGGCGGCGGATCGTGCGGTTGGGTTTGGGGCGGTTGGAGGCGAAGCGACGGCCTTCGCGCCCGGCGCCTTCAGGATCCTTCGGTGGCAACGGGTTCAACGATGCGCTGGAACAGATAGCCGGTGCCCCGCGCCGTGAGGATCAGCTCGGGGTTGGCTGGATCATCCTCCAGTTTGGAGCGCAGCCGCGAGATGTGGACATCCACCACGCGGGTGTCCACGTGACGCTCGGGGGTGTAGCCCCACACCTCCTTGAGGATCTCGCCGCGGCTGAAGGGCTCGCCGGAACGGCTCACCAGCAGCTCCAGCAGGCTGAACTCCATGCCGGTGAGCCGAATGCGCTCGTCTCCCCGATACACCTGGCGTTTGTTGGTGTCGATGCGGAGATCGCCGACCTGGATCACGCCGGAATTGGGGATCCCGGCGCCGGGGTCCTTCTCGACCCGCCGCAGCACGCAGCGGATTCGGGCCTCCAGCTCCTTGGGGCTGAAGGGCTTGACGACGTAGTCGTCGGCCCCGAGCTCGAGGCCCGTGATGCGGTCCGCCACGTCGCCGAGGGCGGTGAGCATCACGATCGGCACATCGGACTCCTTGCGCAGCTCCTGGCAGACGCCATAGCCGTCAAGTTTGGGCATCATCACGTCGAGGACCACCAGGTCCGGCAGGACGCGGTGGAAGGCCTCAATGGCCTCCTCGCCATCGCAGGCGGTGACCACCTGGTAGCCGATCATCGACAGCCGGGTCTCAAGGATCCGGCGGATGCTGGCCTCGTCATCGACGACGAGAATGGTTTCTTTGGCGGTGGGGGAGGCCGTCATTGCGGCGCGGAGAATGCAACACGGTTCCGACCCACTGAACCGGCCGGAAGGTCGCGAATTCACCGAACGCCACCTTTCTTCATACACCCCGCTCGCTGCCCTTGGCCCGTCCCGGTTCCTCTTTCGTCTGCCAGGCCTGTGGGGCCAGGACGCGGCAGTTCTTCGGCCGCTGCTCCGGCTGCGGTGGCTGGAACACATTGGTGGAGCAGAGCGAGCCGAGCAGCGACAACCGCCGCCGCCGGCCGGTGGCTGCCGCGGCCGCTCCGGACGCCGCTGGGAATCCGGCGCCGGGCCGTCCCAGCCGTTCCGAACCGATCCAGGCCGTCGGTGACCGGCCCCTGCAGCGCCTGGCCAGCGGCTACGGCGAGCTGGACCGGGTGCTGGGGGGTGGTCTGGTGCCCGGCTCGCTGGTGCTGCTGGGGGGCGACCCGGGCATCGGCAAGAGCACCCTGCTGCTGCAGAGCGCCCGGGCCATGGCCTCCCGGGCCGTGGTGCTCTACGTCAGCGCCGAGGAGTCGGCCCAGCAGGTGAAGCTGCGCTGGCGGCGCCTGGCCGAGGACGCCCCTGGCGAAGCGTCAGAGGCTGGCGATGGCGAGGGGCTGCGCCTGCTGGCGGAGACCGATCTGGAGCTGGTGCTGCAGGAGCTGGAAACCCTGCGGCCCCAGGTGGCGATCATCGACAGCATCCAGGCCCTGCATGACGCTGAACTGGGCAGTGCCCCCGGCTCGGTGTCCCAGGTGCGGGACTGTGCCGCCGCCCTGCAGCGCATCGCCAAACGCCAGCACACCGCCCTGGTGCTGGTGGGGCACGTCACCAAGGAGGGGATGCTGGCGGGTCCCAAGGTGCTTGAGCATCTGGTGGATGCGGTGCTCACCTTCGAAGGCGACCGCTTCGCCAGCCACCGGCTGCTGCGGGCCGTCAAGAACCGCTTCGGCGCCACCCACGAGCTGGGGGTGTTCGAGATGCAGGGCGCCGGGCTGGTGGAGGTGAGCAACCCCAGCGAACTGTTCCTGGCCGGGGATGGTCCCAGTCCCGGCACCGCAACGATCGTGGCCTGCGAGGGCACCCGCTCGCTGCTGGTGGAGATCCAGGCCCTGGTCAGCCCCACCAGCTACGCCAGCCCGCGGCGCACCGCCACCGGCATCGGCACCAACCGCCTGCACCAGATCCTGGCGGTGCTGGAGAAGCACATGGGTCTGCCCCTGTCCCGCTTCGACTGCTACCTGGCGGTGGCCGGCGGCCTCGAGGTGGAGGAGCCGGCGGCGGATCTGGGGGTGGCGGCGGCGGTGGTGGCCAGCTATCGCGACCTCACCCTGCCGGCGGGCACCGTGCTACTGGGGGAACTGGGGCTGGGCGGCCAGCTGCGGCCCGTGGGCCAGCTGGAGCTGCGCCTGCAGGAGGCGGCCCGGCTGGGGTTCGTGCGGGCCGTGGTGCCCCGCGGCAGCGCCCTGGGGCCGCTGGCGGCCGGCCTGGGCCTGCAGCTGCTGGAGGCGGCGACGGTGGCTGAGGCCCTGGTCGCCGGCCTGGGGGTCAACCCCGCCGACGGGGACTGAGCCCGGGTCGCTCAGAAGTAGACATCGACGTTGCTGCGGCCGGAGGACTTGAGCCAGTTCTCGATGTCCAGGTAGCCGCCCGGGTAGAGCCGTACCGCCTTGGTCCAGTAGGCGGCGGCCTCGTCGAACCAGCGGTCGGCCGCGTCCTGGTCGCCGGTCTCTTCGGCCAGCCGGCCCCACTTCTCATAGATCAGCCCCATGTTTTTCAGGCAGGAGGGGGAGTTGCCGTTGGCGTCCAGGGACTGGCGGTAGAAATCGAGGGCTTTCTCCTCTTCGCCATTGCTCATGAAGATGATCGCCATGTTCTTGAGGATCTCGCCCCGGTCGATGCTGTTCTCCTCGAGCTTCAGGGCCTCTTCGTAGTTTTCGAGCGCCTCGGCGTAGTCGCCGTCGTTCTGGGCCGACAGACCGTCGCGGTAATAGACGTAGGCCTCCTTCGCCTTGGGATCGATCGGCAGCAGCTTGACGATCAGGTCGGCCATGACCGTGAAGCTCTTGTCGATGAAGTTGTCGTTGCGCTGCGAGCGGGGCAAGGGTCGAGATCCTGATCGTTCCCCCCATCCTGCCTTGGGCGGCCGGGCGCGGGCGACGGGATGGCGGCTCCCTAGCCTGGGGCCCCGGTCCGTGATCGCCCCGGCACCCCCTGCGTGAGCGCCACCCCCCCTGCCACCACTGCCGAGCCCCTGCTCCTTGATGTGGAGGGCATGAAGTGCGGCGGCTGTGTGCGTGCCGTCGAGCAGCGCCTGCTCCAGAGCGAGGGGGTGCGCCAGGCCAGCGTCAACCTGCTCACCCGCACGGCCTGGGTCGATCTGGACCCTTGCCGCGACGGCCCCGATGGGGTCGCGGTGGACCCGATCCCCGCCCTGCTGGGCAGCCTGGAAGGCCTGGGCTTCCAGGCCCGGCTGCGGTCCCAGGAGCTGGAGCCGGCCAGCCAGCGGCAGCGGCGTCAGGCCGACCAGTGGTGGCGCCACTGGCGCCAGCTGCTGGTGGCCCTGCTGCTTCTGCTGGTCTCCGGGCTGGGCCACCTGGCGGAGGCGGGCCAGCTGGCCTGGCGGGGTCCGTGGCAACTGCTGGGCAGCCCCTGGTTCCATGCCCTGGTGGCCACACTCGCCCTGGCCGTTCCGGGCCGGCCGATCCTGGTCCGGGGGGCGCGTTCGGCGCTGGCCGGGGTGCCCGGGATGGACACCCTGGTGGGGCTGGGCGTGGCCAGCGCCTACCTCTCCAGCCTGGTGGGCTGGCTGTGGCCCGCCAGCGGCTGGCCCTGCTTTTTCAACGAGCCGGTGATGCTGCTGGGTTTCGTCCTCACCGGTCGCTTCCTCGAGGAACGGGCCCGCTACCGCACCGGCCGGGCCATCGAGGAACTCAGCGCCCTCCAGCCCGACCATGCCCTGTTGCTGCTGGGCGATGGTCCCCCCCGCCAGGTCCGGGTGGGCGGGCTGCGTCCGGGCGACAGGCTGCGGCTGCTGCCGGGGGACCGGGTGCCGGTGGATGGGGTGGTGCTGGAAGGCCGCTCCAGCGTGGATGCCTCCAGCCTCACCGGCGAACCCCTGCCACGCTCCGTGGGCCCAGGCAGTGAGCTGGCCGCCGGCCTGCTCAACCTGGACGGTTCCCTGGTGTTGGAGGTTCAGCGTTGTGGTGCCGAGAGCGCCATCGCCCGCATCGTCCACATGGTGGAGCGGGCCCAGGCCCGCAAGGCCCCGATCCAGGGACTGGCCGACCGGGTCGCCGGCCGCTTCACCCTGGTGGTGCTGGCCCTGGCGGTGGCCACCCTGCTGTTCTGGTGGTTGTGGGGCAGCCAGCATTGGCCCGAGGTGCTGCTCATGGCCCCTGCCTCCGGCCATGGCCCCCATGGCCATGGCGCTGCCGCCAGCCCCGCCACGCCCTTCAGCCTGGGGTTGCAGCTGGCCATCGCCGTGCTGGTGGTGGCCTGTCCCTGCGCCCTGGGTCTGGCGACACCGACGGCCATCGCCGTGGGTTCCGGCCTGGCGGCCCGCTCTGGCCTGCTGTTCCGGGGCGGTGACGCGATCGAAACCGCCTCCCGGCTGCAGGCGGTGCTGTTCGACAAGACAGGCACCCTCACCCTCGGCCGCCCCCTGGTGACGGCCGTCCGGGTGGTCGGGGCCGCGGCCGGGAGCCCGGCGGAGGCGGCCCGGGCCGGGCAGCTGGTGCAGCTGGCCGCCAGCCTTGAGCAGCACAGCCGCCATCCCCTGGCCCACGCCGTGCTGCAGCAGGCCCAGGCCCAGGACCTGCCCCTGTTGCCCGTCGCTGAGAGCCTGTCGCTTGCCGGGGAAGGGGTGCAGGGCCTGGTGGACGGCTTCGGGCTGGTGCAGGTGGGCCGGCTGGCCTGGCTGGGGCGCTGCGGCGTGGCGGTGGACCCCGTCCACGACACCCTCCAGCAGGACCTGGAGGCCGATGGCGCCAGCCTGCTGGCGGTGGCCAGCGACGGGCAGCTGCTGGGTCTGCTGGCCGTCGAGGATCAGCCCCGCGCCGATGCCGCCGCCACCCTGGCCCGCCTGCGGCAGCAGGGGCTGCGGCTCGGGTTGCTCAGCGGAGACCGCCGGGCGAGCGTCGAGGGCCTGGGTCGCCGGCTCGGCCTGCGGCCCGAAGAGCTGGCCTGGGACCTGCGGCCCGAGCAGAAGCTGGAGCGGCTCCTGCTGGCCCATGGCCAGGGGGCCGTGGCGATGGTGGGGGACGGGGTGAATGATGCGCCTGCCCTTGCTGCCGCC
Source organism: Cyanobium sp. Cruz CV13-4-11 (assembly GCF_024346055.1). Classification (GTDB taxonomy): domain Bacteria; phylum Cyanobacteriota; class Cyanobacteriia; order PCC-6307; family Cyanobiaceae; genus Cyanobium. Next base: position 52,283 of record NZ_JAGQCH010000002.1, on the reverse strand, counting down.
GATCTCGGCATCGCCGTCGGAACGGGCACCCAGATCGCCCAGGAGAGTGCGGCGCTGGTGGTGATGGGCGAGGACCTCGATGGCATCGTCCGGGCCCTGGAGATTGCCCGGCGCACCATGGCGAAGGTCCGCCAGAACCTGGCCTGGGCCTTTGGCTACAACCTGATCGTGCTGCCGATCGCGGCTGGCGTGTTGCTGCCGGGCTTCGGCCTGCGTCTTTCGCCCGAGCTGGCGGCCCTGCTGATGGCCTTCAGTTCCATCACCGTGGTCGGCAATGCCCTGCTGCTGCAGGGCAGCCTGCAGGAGCGGTCGTCATGAGCGGACGCTTCCTGGTGCTGGAAGGCATCGACGGCTGCGGCAAGTCCACCCAGATCGAGGTCCTGCGCGCCTGGCTGCCGGTCAGCGGCCTGATGGCCGATGGCGCCCGGCTGGTGGTGACCAGGGAACCCGGCGGCACGGCCCTGGGTCAGGCCCTGCGCGCCCTGCTGCTGCGGCCGCCCGAAGGTGCCGCCCCCTGCAGCCTCAGCGAACTGATGCTCTATGCCGCCGACCGGGCCCAGCACGTGGAGGAGTGCCTGCGTCCGGCGCTGGCGGCCGGCGACTGGGTGCTTTGTGATCGCTTCAGCGGCTCCACCGCCGCCTACCAGGGCTATGGCCGCGGCCTTCCCCTGACAACGATCCTCCAGCTCGAGGCCCTGGCCACCGGAGGCCTGGCGCCCGATCTCACCCTCTGGCTCGACCTGCCCCTGGCCGGATCCCTGCAGCGCCGCGGCAACCGGCCCGCCGACCGGATCGAGGCCGCCGGCGAGGCCTTCCTGCAGCGGGTCAGCGATGGCTTCGCCACCCTGGCCGGCCAGAGGGGCTGGTGTCGTGTCGAGGCCAGCTTGCCCAGGGAGCAGGTCACGGATCGGTGCCGCTCCCTGATCAGGGAACACCTGGCCGTCCCCGAGGGGGGTGGCCATGGCTGAGCTGTTTGCTGATCTTCTTGGCCAGCCGCAGGCGGTGAGGCTGCTGACGGCCGCCCTCGAACGCCAGCGGCTGGCGCCGGCCTATCTGTTCGTGGGGGCCGATGGGGTGGGCCGCCGCCTGGCGGCCCGGCGCCTGCTGGAGGGGGTGCTCTCCGGTGGAAGCATCGGGTCAGTGCCGTTGCGGCGGCGCCTGGCGGAGGGCAATCACCCTGATTTGCTCTGGGTCGAGCCCACCTACCTGCACCAGGGCCGGCTGGTGAAGGCCTCCGAGGCCGAGGCGCAGGGCCTCAGTCGCCGCAGCCCCCCCCAGCTGCGCCTGGAGCAGGTGCGGGAGGTGACCCGTTTCCTGGCCCGCCGCCCGGTGGAGGGGGGGCGTTCCCTGGTGGTGCTGGAGACGGCCGAGGCGATGGCCGAGGCGGCCGCCAATGCCCTGCTCAAGACCCTTGAAGAACCCGGCCACGGTCTGCTGATCCTGCTCACGGCGACACCGGACCGGCTGCTGAGCACCATCCGCTCCCGCTGCCAGTCCATTCCCTTCGCCCGCCTGCCCCCCGCCCTGGTGCGCCAGGTGCTGGAACGGCAGCCGCCAGCGGAAGGGGAACCGCAGGGGCCTGGGGCCGATCCCCCCGAACTGCTTGAACTGGCCGCCGGCTCCCCCGGGGCCCTGCTGCGCCACAGGCGGGTCTGGCGGGGATTGCCTCAGGGGCTGGCGGAACGGTTGCTGGCCCTGGGCCGGGAGCCGATGGAGGCCCTTGGCCTGGCCCGCGACCTCAGCGAGGCCCTCGACGGCGAACAGCAGCTCTGGTTGCTCGACTGGTGGCAGCTGCACCTCTGGCGCCAGCGCCTGGAGCCGGCGCCGTTGCGGCGCATCGAGCAGCTGCGCAGCCACCTGCTGGCCTACGTGCAGCCCCGGCTGGCCTGGGAGGTGGCCCTGCTCGATCTGGGCCGCTGAGCGGTGAGGGGACCTGATCCCTACGGTGCGCCGCTGCCGGGGCCGCTGCGCCGATCGATGTCCAGCCCCGGGGCGCGCGATCGGAGCAGGAAGGCGGAGACGGCGGCGATCGCCACCGGCACCACGACGATGCCGATGCTGCCCCGGTAGGCGCTGAAGCTGGTGATGCCGGCGCCTCCCCCCGGCATGGCGGCGAGCACCTGCACCAGGGCGCTGAGGAGGTAGGCCAGGGTCATCACGAGGGTGGTGGCGATGGGCACCAGGGCGGCCTCCAGGTGCTCGGGCAGCGCCGCCAGGGCCAGGGAGGAGGCGCTGCTGCCGAATCCCACCAGGAAGAAGGCGACGCCGGCCCCCGCCCCGGGCAGCACATGGGCGTACAGCAGGCCTTCCACCAGCAGGGTGAGAAGGGCGAAGGCCCTCACCGGTCCCAGGAATCCGGCCCGTCTGGCCCAGGTGCCCCCCACCAGGGACCCCGCCATCATCCCGAGGGGAAAGGCCGAATTCAGCAGCGAGGCCTGCTGGATGGTGTGTCCGAACACCCGCATCTGGTAGGGAATGTTCCAGAGATCGGCGAAGGCCAGAAAGGAACCGAACAGGCCGCCGAAGCAAAGGCTGACGTACCAGAACGGGGGGGTCTGCAGAATCCGTCCGATCGCTCCCGGCAGCTCGGAGGGTCGGAGGGTCGGAGGGTCACCCGGGCCTGACCAGGGGGGGCATCGCGGCCTGGGGGCCGCCCCGGTTCCTCCAGAGCGAAGACCAGCAGGGCGGCGGTTGCCAGCAGCAGCAGGGAGAGGACCCAGAATGGGCTGCGGAAGCCGGCCAGAATCGGCACCATGGCACTGCCGATCGCCAGCAGCGCGGAGCAGAGATTGGTGATGGCGTTGCTGAGGGCGGCCATGAAGGGGAAGTTCCGGGGGAACTCCCGGCCCACGGTGCTGATCACCCCGACGAAGGCGGTGGACAGGCCGATCCTCCCAGGAGCAGACGGGTCGGGATGGTGGACATCAGGCCGCCCAGAAGCAGCAGGGCGATCGAGAAGGCGGTGACGTAAGCGCCCCCGAGCGCCCCCAGCTGGGCGTCTCCCAAGCCAAGGGAACCCAGAAGGCTCGGGGACGTGATGGCAAAGGTGACCGAGCAGAGAACGCTCAGGGCGAAGAAGAGCTGGGTGGCCCCCCAGCGGATCCATCGCGCCATGTCAGCCGAGCTCCGCGTTGTCCATGAGCTGGAGACTGGCCGCGTTGTGCTGCTCCACCACCAGGGGAAGATCCACGGTGGCCAGGCGTCCCTGGTCAACGATCACCCTGCCATGCACCACGGTGTAGTGGGCCTTCTGGGGGGCACAGAACACGGTGGCGGCAACCGGATCATGGAGCGCTCCGGCATAATCAAGTCTGTGGAGGTTGATCGAGAAGAAGTCGGCGCACTTCCCCACTTCGAGGGAGCCGATGTCATCCCGACCGATCACCGAAGCGCCGCCAAGGGTGGCCACCTCCAGGATCTCCCGTGCCGTGATCCACTCGTGGGCCCGCCGTGGGTGGGAGGGGGAGAGATGCATGAATCGACTGGGTCCCTCCGGCGGTTGGAGCCCCAACTTCAGCCTGGCGAGCAGGAAGGCCAGATGCACCTCCAGCATCATGTTCGAGCTGTCGTTGCTGGCGGAACCATCCACCCCAAGCCCGACCTTCACGCCGGCTTCCATGTAGCGCTTCAGGGGGGCGATGCCCGAGGCCAGTCGCATGTTTGAGGACGGGCAATGGCAGGCCCCGCAGCCGCAGCTGGCGAATTGGGCGATCTCCTGATCGTCCACATGAATGGCATGGGCGAACCACACCCCGTCCCCGAGCCAGCCCACGCTGTCCATGAATTCCACCGGCCGCAGGCCGTAGTTGCTGAGGGTGTAGCGCTCTTCGTCGACGGTTTCGCACAGATGGGTGTGCAGGCCCACCCCGTCGTACTGGCGGGCCAGATCGGCTGAATCCCGCAGCAGGGAAGGGGTGACCGAGAAGGGGGAACAGGGCGCCACGACGAGGCGGGTCATGGCGCCCGCCTCCCTCTGGTGGTAGGCCTTGATCACCCTCTGGGTGTCATCGAGGATGGCGGATTCCTCCTCCACGCAGCTGTCGGGAGGCAGGCCGCCCCTGGATTCCCCCAGCGACATGGAACCCCGGCTGCAGTGGAAGCGAATCCCCAGTTCCCGGGCCGCCTCGATGATCACATCGACGCTGTTGCCGTTCTTGAACACATAGCTGTGGTCGAAGACAGTGGTGCAGCCGGAGAGGGCCAGCTCCGCACAACCGACCAGCACGCTCAGGCGCGACGCTTCCGGTGTTGTGGCGGCCCAGATCCTGTAGTGCGCCTTGAGCCAGGCAAAAAGATTGTTGTTCTGGGCGGCGGGAATGTTACGGGTGAGGGTCTGGTTGAGGTGGTGGTGACAGTTCACCAGCCCGGGCAGAAGGATCTGGCCCGTCAAATCAAGCACCGTGTCGGCCTGCTGGGGCAGCTCCCCGGCCGGCCCGATCCGTCGGATCCAGCCGTCCTCCGCGTAGAGGGACGCGTTGTGCAGTTCCCGGCTCTCCCCATCCATGGTGACCAGGACGTCGGCGTCGCGGGCAAGAAGACTCGGCATCGCCTCACGGCCCGTACCTGCGGAGTCTGGAAGTGACGCCAGCCGTTGTCAGGACAGGGGTGGGGTCTGTTCACATGGACCGTGCGGCCGGTATCAGCCGGCGTCGTTGGTCCTGGTGGAGGCCTCCAGACGGGCTTGCCTGGCGTCGTGGACGATGGTGGCGAGCGGTTCCATCTGGTCGGTGGCGGGGAGCTCGAGGCAGTAGCCGGCGCCGTAGACGGTCTTGATGAAGCGGGGCTTGCGGGGGTCGGGTTCGAGCTTGGTGCGCAGGTGGCGGATGTGGACCCGGATGGTTTCGATGTCGTCGTCCGGCTCGTAGCCCCAGACCTCCTTGAGGATCAGGGAGGGGGCGACGGTCTGGCCGTGGCGCTGCAGCAGGCAGTGGAGGAGTTCGAACTCCGTGTGGGTGAGGCGGACCGGGGCGTCGAACCAGATGGCCTCGAAGCGCTCGGGGACGAGGGTGAGGGAGCTGAAGCTGAGGATCTCGTTGTGCTTGGCGGAGAGGGGAGCCCGTTCGCTGCGGCGCAGGAGGGCCTTGACCCTCACCATCAGCTCCTCGAGATCGAAGGGCTTGGTGAGGTAGTCATCGGCGCCCGAGTTGAACCCGCTGACCTTGTCCTTGGTGCTGCCGAGGGCGGTGAGCATCAGGATGGGGATCTTGGCGGTGCGCTCGTCGCGCCGGAGGCGCTGACAGAGGGTCAGCCCGTCGACCTTGGGGAGCATCAGGTCGAGCAGGATGACATCGGGGCTGTACTGCACAGCAAGGGCCTGACCCTTGATGCCGTCTTCGGCGCGCTGAACGTCGAAGCCCCCGTGCTCAAGATGGCCGGCGACCAGATCGCGCATGTCGCCGTCATCTTCGATGAGCAGGATGGAGGGCTTCATGGGTGGCGTCGTGGCGTCGAAGGTGCTTCCGGAGCGAGCACAAGTGAAGGGGAGACTACATTTTCGCCGCTCTACCGCTGGCGTGCAGGGATTCGCTGGATCCATCCCCCCAGGCGGCTACGGCCATGGTTGCCGGGGAGCGGAAGCCCGGCATCGGGCGGATGGAGAAACTCCCCGGGCGGGATTCGAACCTGCGACCAATCGGTTAACAGCCGACCGCTCTACCACTGAGCTACCGAGGAAAACACCCGGAAACCGGGTTCTGATGACCTTACCTTTCGGCCCCGCCGGCGGGCAAGGGGGCCAGGCAGTGGCGCAGGCTTTCGCCGCTCTGCCAGGGGCCGATCGCACCGGCTTCCATGCGGGCGGCTCCGTCGCAGCGCTCGAGTTCCTCGAGGCGGTGGGTGATCCACAGCGCGGTGAGGGGGGAGGCGCTCCGGTGAGAGAGCCGATGGATCAGCTCCAGCACCTCGTTCTGGCTTTCCGGATCCAGCAGGGCTGTCGGTTCATCGAGCAGCAGCAGTGACGCGTCGCTCGCCAGCGCCCCGGCGATCGCCAGACGCTGCTTCTGGCCACCGCTCAGGGTGTGGATGGGACGCCGCTGCAGGCCGCTCAGGCCGACCTGGGCCAGGGCCGTAGCCACCCGAGCGGCACGCTCGTCGTCGTCGAGGCCCTCGGGGAGGGCTAGCTGCAGGTCGCTGCCGCAACTGGGCAGCAGCAGCTGGTGGTCGGGGTTCTGGAACACCAGGGCGGGCCTGCCCTGGCAGGTGATGGTGCCTTCGGTCGGCGTGAGCAGGCCTGTGATCAGGCGCAGCAGGGTGCTCTTGCCGCTGCCGTTGCTGCCCACCAGCATCCACAGTCCCGGCCGCGGAATCTGCAGCTGACAGTTCTGCAGCGCCTGACGACCCTCGCCCCAGCCGAAGCGGAGCCCCTCAATGCGCAGGGGCGGCTCCACCGGCGCCGTTGTTGTCAAGGCTCGAAGCTGAAGCCGGGCCGCTTGCCGCCGCCGGCGACCGCCGACTTCTCATAAATCTGCACGGCCACGATCTCGCCACTGAGGAGGCTGACGCGCTTCTGCTCGTCCTTCTCGCAGCTGAGGTCCAGCACCTTGGGGTGACCGCTTTCGAGGGCCTGACGCACCTCCCCGTACAGGGCCAGGGCGGCCTCCAGCTCCTTCCGCTGGACCGCGACGGGCATGGGGCTGAGCCGGAGGGAGATCTCGACGACGTACATGTAGGGCGGTGAGGACTGGCCTGGCCACTCTGGCGAATCGCCGGCCGTCGGGGAGGCGATGAGTACTTCTGCTCAATCCCTGGGGAAGGGGGTGCGGACAGCCGCACAGAACGGGGGTCGTCTTTTACGATTGGGATGTAACGCTTCGTGAAGCTCACCCATGACGATCGCCCTAGGGCGTGCTCCGGCCACGCGTGGATGGTTCGACGTCCTCGACGACTGGCTCAAGCGCGACCGCTTCGTTTTCGTGGGGTGGTCCGGTCTGCTGCTGTTCCCCACGGCCTATCTGGCCCTGGGCGGCTGGCTCACCGGCACCACCTTCGCCACCTCCTGGTACACCCACGGCATTGCCAGCAGCTACCTGGAGGGATGCAACTTCCTCACCGCTGCCGTCAGCACGCCCGCTGATGCCATGGGGCACAGCCTCCTGCTGCTCTGGGGCCCGGAAGCCCAGGGTGACTTCGTCCGCTGGATCCAGCTCGGAGGCCTCTGGCCCTTCGTGGCGCTGCACGGCGCCTTCGCCCTGATCGGCTTCATGCTGCGTCAGTTCGAGATCGCCCGTCTGGTGGGCATCCGTCCCTACAACGCCATCGCCTTCTCCGGCCCGATCGCGGTGTTCGTCAGTGTCTTCCTGATGTATCCGCTGGGTCAGAGCAGCTGGTTCTTCGCGCCATCCTTCGGTGTGGCGGCGATCTTCCGTTTCCTGCTGTTCCTGCAGGGCTTCCACAACTGGACCCTGAATCCGTTCCACATGATGGGCGTGGCCGGCATCCTCGGCGGTGCCCTGCTGTGCGCCATCCACGGCGCCACGGTGGAGAACACCCTGTTTGAAGACAGCGACCAGGCCAACACCTTCAAGGCGTTCGAACCCACCCAGGAAGAAGAGACCTACTCGATGGTCACCGCCAACCGCTTCTGGAGCCAGATCTTCGGGATCGCTTTCTCCAACAAGCGCTGGCTGCACTTCTTTATGCTGTTCGTGCCGGTGATGGGTCTGTGGACCAGCAGTATCGGCATCATCGGCCTGGCCCTCAACCTGCGGGCCTACGACTTCGTGAGCCAGGAGATCCGCGCCGCCGAGGATCCCGAATTCGAAACGTTCTACACCAAGAACATCCTGCTCAACGAAGGTCTGCGTGCCTGGATGGCCCCTGCCGACCAGCCGCACGAAAACTTCATCTTCCCTGAAGAGGTTCTGCCGCGCGGCAACGCCCTTTGATCCTCTCCCTTCCAAGCTATGGCCCCTTCGGGGGCCTTTTTTTTGTTGGCCCCCCAGACCGTCCATCGCTGCCACCCTCTGTTCGGCACCGGCCAGAAAAGCTGGTTACGATGGTTAGGTTCCGTCAGCAGTGACGTGGTGAGCGGCGGAAATGCCTGATTGAAGCGCTCGGCGACACCTGAGCCAGTGGGTCTCACCCCGCGCAAGCGGATTCGGTGGGTCCAACGTCGGGAAAGTTCACTGTGTTGCTTCTTTCAAAGGTTGTTTTCGTTCTCGCCGCAGGCGTCGCCGGCTGGCATCCAACCCACAGGAGGAGGTGTCCATGACCCCAAGTTGTCCCATCCAGGGTCTGCTGATCGCGGAGAATGCCGGCTGATCACGGCTGCTGACTCCTGATCCATCGGTTCCGCGCCAGAGCGGACCCGGCGAGAGCCCCCGGCATCGGTTTCCCCAGGACCCCCTGGTGAAGTCGATGTCGGGGGCATCGTTCATGGGCTCTACGCGCGAGCGCTAACCATGGGCCGTTGTCATGGCGAGCCGCACCGCCTGCTTGGAGGGATGGGAATGCTCGTCCCGGTAGAGGATCTGCCTATCGGCGGAGCGGTAGGTGCAGGACCGTTCTGGGCAGAAGAGGTCGAACAGATCCACTGCGGCACGGCGTTGGCCGGATGGCAGTTGGCCTCCCGCGCGAAGGGCAGGCCATTGAGCACCGCCAGGTGCACGCCGCGCCGCGCCAGGTCGGCCGAGAACATCACCATGCAGCGACCACCAGTGCATGCCGGTGGTCCAGCGGCTCAGGGACGGCACGCCCCAGTGCCAGAGGGAGAGGGAATAGGAGATCGGGCCCACGGCCACCAGGGCCTGCTGGCTGGGATACAGCTGAACGAAGGCGATCAGGGACGCCAGCGAGGCCACCCCCATCACGGCGAACAGGTTCCGCTGGCCGCTGGCCACTGGGTGAGGCGGGAGCGTTGCCTCTGGCCAGCGACTCCTGGGATCGGACGGCCTCGATCACGTGCCCACCCCGTCGCGACCCTCTTCCGGGCCGTCGTCCCTGTGCCGGGCCAGCACCAGCACCCCCACCGCCGTGGGCAGCAGCACGGTGCACACCCGCAGCACCAGGGTGACGGCCAGCGCCGCCGATCGATCGACTCCGAAGGCCACCGCCAGGCCGATGGCCGTGGCCTCCGCGGTGCCGACCCCCGCCGGCAGGAAGGAGAGGACGCCGCCGAGGGCCATCGCCGTGCGGATCACGGCGGCCTGGGTCAGGGCCAGGGGATCCCCCAGCAGCTGGAGCAGGCCCATCAGCGCCGCCGCCTCGACCAGCCACACCAGGGCCGCCAGGGTGGTGCCCATCAGCAGGGGCAAGGGCCGCAGCAGCCGCCGCAGCCGGCTCACCGCCCCGAGGGCTTCCCGCAGCAGCCTGGTCAGACCGTGCCAGCGCCGGTGGGCCGGCAGCCGGTCGAGGAAGGCCTCCAGACGCCGCAGGGCGGCAGGGTGGCTCAGCAGCCAGGCGCCGATGGCCAGGGTTCCCCCGGCGGCCAGCAGGGCCGGCAGAATTCGGCCCCCCAGCCCCCAGGCGAGCACCAGCAGGGCTCCGGCCAGGTCCGTCACCCGCTCCGCCAGGGTCACCCCAACGCCCACCTGCATCGGGATGGCGTGGCGACGTTGCAGCCACAGCCCGCGCAGGGCCTCACCGCTGCGCCCTGGGGCCGCCACCAGGGAGAGGCCGGCGACGTAGATCCGGCTGCTGGGACGCCAGGGCAGGGGGTGTCCCAGCAGCCGCAGATAGAACTGCCAGCGCTGGAACAGCAGCAGATAGCCCAAAGTCACCAGCGTCGGCACCAGGACCCAGCACCACCAGGGCAGGGCCGCCAGGGAGCGCATCACGTTGGCGAAGCCGAACCAGAAGCTGAGCCCCAGGTAGACGACCAGCGTGGCCACCAGGCCCAGGAGCCAGCGCTTCTGCATCAGCGGCCAGGGCGGCGCCGTTGGCATGAAGGTGGGGCGAACACCGGCGCGCTCATGGTGTGAAGCGCAGTTTCTGGGCCGCGTAGAGACACATCCGCGCCAGGATCAGACCCTCCTTCACATGGGCGATGTTGGAGCTGCCGTAACTGCGCTCCTGGTACCGCACCGGCACCTCCACGATCTTGAGGTTCAGCTTGGAGGCGCCGAAGAGCAGGTCGAAATCGCCGAAGGGGTCGAAGTCGCCGAAGTAGGCCCGCCCGGCCTTGAGGCGCTCGTAGTCGGCCTTCCAGATCACCTTGGTGCCGCAGAGGGTGTCCTTCAGCCGCTGGCGCAGCAACCAGGAGAAGGCCGCGGCGAAGAAACGGTTGGCGGCCGTGTTCAGCGGCGGCATGGCGGCGCTGGTGCGGGGGTACACCAGCCGGCAGCCGTTGACGAACTCCCCCCGGCCCTCGGCCAGGGCCTTGTAGAACCGCGGCAGGTCCTCGGGGCGCACGGTGAGATCCGCATCCAGGATCATCAGCACCTCCCCCTCGGCCTGATCGAAGCCCAGCCAGACGGCGTCCGCCTTACCGCGGCCGCTCTGGCGCAGGGCCCGCAGCTGCAACGGGCCGCTGTAGGTGGCGCAGACCCGCTCGATCTCGGCCCAGGTGTCATCGGAGGAATGACCTTCCACGAACAGCACCTCGGTGGCCGACCCCAGCAGGGGCATGCGCTCGATGGCGGCGGCGATGTTTCCCGCCTCGTTGCGGGCCGGGATCACCACGCTGACGCTGGGCTGGAGCTGGGTCGGGGTGGCGGGACGGGCCACCAGCCAGTGGGTGAGCCCGAACTGCTCCAGCACCGGCAGCTGGCTCAGCCAGCGGTTGGCCAGGGGGGCCAGCAGGGGGACGCGGCGGGGCAGCAGGCAGCGGTGCCCCTGCTTGAGCACCTCCCAGCCGGCCAGGTCGAGCAGGTTCTGCACGTCTCTCGGGGTGAGCCAGCTCTCGGGCGGCTGGGGCTGGCGCAGACCCAGGCGTTCCGCCGTCTTCAGCAGGGGCTGCCACAGCCAGTTGTGGAAACTCACCACCAGCCGGGTGCGGTCATGGCAGAAGGCCCCGAGCCTCTCGAGCACTCCCTGGACGTCCTCGAGGGTGTTGAGGGTGTTGGCGACCAGAATCACATCGAAGGGCTGGCTCTCCCCGATCGCCTCCGGGTCAATGGCCGCCGCCTCGGCGCAGACGATGCGCAGGTTGGGATGGGCCGCCATGGCGGCGGCGGCAATGGCGGGGTCGCGCTCGATGCCCACCCCGTGACTGGGGTGGGTGGCGGCCAGCAGATCCCCCAGGCCGCAGCCGATCTCGAGCACCCTCAGGCCCGGAGCCACCAGCACCTGGTGCAGCCGGTTCAGGTCGTCGTAATAGGCGCGGTTGCGGCGGTGAAACCGTTGCAGTCCCTCGCTCTGGAGCGTGCCGTTCATCGCAGCAGGGCCAGGGTGCCGGCCACGTCCAGCCGCAGGCCGCTGGCCACGGCTCGCAGTGTCCGCAGGGTGCGGTTGCCGGGGTCGAGCCGGGCGGCCGCGTCGAGCGCCACCTGGGCCTGGCCAGGGTGGAAGCGGTAGAGCTGCACGAAGCCGAGGGCCATCAGGGCATGGGGATTGGTGGGTTCGAGGGACACGATGCGCTGCAGGGTATCGACGGCCCCATCGGCGTGCCGCTGCAGCGCCTGGGCCAGGGCCAGACCATAGAGGTCCTCCAGGTCAGCGCCCCCGGAGCTGGGGGGACGCTCCTGGAGACGGGCCCGCAGCAGGCGCTCCCCCTGGGCGAGATAGACCTGCTGGGGATCGCGCTGGTTGATCTGACCCACCTGCCCGAACAGCAGATCAAGCTCACCCCGGCGCAGCAGCCTCCCCAGGGCGAGCAGCTGGTCGATGCGGTTGGGGGGCGCCCCGCCATTCGGCCCGGCGGCCACCTCACCGGTGGCCGCCACTGTCAACGTCAGCGGGGCGCTGCGCAAGGCCAGCGGCCGCCCCTGGCCGTCGATGGCGCGGGCCCGCAGCCCATAGGACCCGTCGGGCAGCCCGGCCGGCACCACCAGGGCCAGCCGTTCGCGGACCTCCAGGCAACCGGAAGGGCTGGCGCGCACCATTCCCTGACCGATGCCGCGGTCGTGGCGCCAGTTCGGTCGCCAGTCGAGCAGCAGCAGGCCATCCCGCAGCTGGGCCGCCGGCCCCCGCAGGCGGCTGACCAGCACCGCCTCGCTGCCCGGCCGCAGGGGAGCGGGCGGCTCGACGCTGAGATCCAGCTGGAGGCTGGGATCCGGCCCGCAGGCCACCGGCGCCACCGCCAGGCTGAGGTTCCGCCGCCCGAAGAGCTCGGCGCTGCTGCCGTCGGGCAGGGGCCAGCGGCCGGCGGTCTGGAAGGCCGGCGAGCGGCGCACCATGGCGTCGAGGGCGGCCTGGCGCGCGTCACTCATCACCCCCTGGTCGCCCCCCTTGAGCAGGAACCAGTCGAAGCCGGCCAGGTCCCCGTCGAGCTGGTCGACGGGGGCCACGGTCTGGCGGGCGGCGACGCGGAAGTTCTGGCGGCGTCCTTCGGCATCGAGGTTGAAGGCGTTCAGACCCTGGCTGTCGGGCAGCACCGCCAGGGTGGAGAGCTGGTGAGGACTGCGCTGGCGGATCGTGGCCACGATCCCCTCCAGGGGCCAGGGGGGGGCGCCCACCGGCGGCCGCGGCGGAAAGGCGGTGGGATTGGCCGCCAGGGCGAACTGGCTGGCCAGGGCCCCCCAGACCCCGATTCCCACCACCGCCAGCCGCCAGACGGCCGTCCAGCGGCCGGTGGCCGAGGCCAGTACGATCCCCAGCCCGAGGCACAGCTGGGGAACCAGGGGCAGGACGAAGCGGAAGTCCTTGGTGCTCATCAGGGTGGCCAGCAGCAGGGCCCCGAGCGGAAAGCTCAGCCACCAGGCGAGCTGGGGCCAGGCCAGGGCGTTGGCAGGGGCGCCGCGTCGCCGCCACCGGCTCAGCAACCCTCCCGCCACCACCACCGCCACCAGGGCGGCCCCGGCCATGGTGGGCAGCAGGCGGGGGTAGAACAGCCAGCCCGCCAGGGTGTTCGCCTCCAGCCCGTCCTGGTACAGGACGCCCCACTGGCGGGCCTTGTTGACCGTGGAGAGGATCGTCAGCCAGTTCTGGCTCCACCAGGGCCAGGCCACGGCTGTGGCGGCGGCGGCGGCCAGCAACGACTCGGCCAGGCGGGCCGGCCGACCCCGACGGAGCAGCGCCGCCAGGGCCATCCAGGCCAGCACCAGCAGGGGCAGCCAGAGCATCACCAGGCCGGTCGGGCGTGTCAGAACGACCGCCCCGAGCCCCAGTCCGCCCCCCAGGCTCCAGAGCCACGGGTGTCGGGGGCGGGCCAGCACCCGGACGGTCAGCAGCCACCAGGTGGCCGTGAGCACGGCCGTAAGGCTGAAATCGATCAAATAGTCGCTGCGCTGGTTGAGCAGGGCCGGTGCGACGCCGCAAAGAAAGGCGGCCCAGAGGCCGGCGGCGCGGCTGTGGGCCAGGCGCCCCAGGCCGTAGAGGCTGCCCAGCAGCAGGGCCTGAAACAGGCCGTTGGAGAGGATCGCGCTGCCATACCCAGGTCCGAGCAGGCTGAACACCGGTGCCGTCACCAGATAGGTGAAGGGCCCCCGGTAGGTGGGGGTCTCGGCCCAGAGCCGTTGCCACCAGAGCGGATCGAAGGGCGCCGCCTCACCCAGCACCTGCCAGACCCCCAGGGCCCGGCTCAGATGTTCCCCCTGGTCCCAGGCCGGTGGCTGGCCATGGCGCCGCAGCCAGAGCCCATCCAGGAGCACACCGGCCAGCCACAGCCCCAGCAGGATCCAGCCGTCCCGGCCGCGCGCCAGCCTCATCGGGCCACCCCTGACGCTTCGGCCAGCACCCAGGGCTCCAGCTCGGGGGCCTGCAGCCGCACGGGCCATCCGGCCGGCAGTTCCCGGCGCCGGATCCACACCCGCTCCCCGGGGGGCACCCGTTCGACGGGGCCGATGCGGGGTGTGAGCCTGGGGCTGGCCAGGGCCACCAGGATCAGCCGGGCATGCTCCTCGCCGCTCAGGGGGGCGCCGGCCACGGCGGCGATCGGCCCGGCCGCCAGGGCCGCTTTGGCCCCAGGGCGCTCCAGGGCCTGGCGCTGCCGGGGGCTGCGATCGGTGAACAGGCCGGCCTGCACCAACAGGACCAGGGCCAGCCAGGGACCCACCAGGAGGGCCCCCAGCCGGCGGGAGCCCTGACGGCACCGGGGCACCAGGGCCCAGGCCAGCCCCAGGCACCCCGCCGCCAGGGCGAACTGCTCTGGTCCCGGCGCGAGGCTGGCCACCCCATTGGCCACGAGGAGGCCGGCCGGCGCCCCGGGCCAGAGCACCGCCACCGACGCCAGCACCAGGAGCAGTCCCAGGCCCCCGGCGCTGAACGTCGCCCCGCGGGCCCACCGGCCGGCTCCGGCGCTCCAGGAGCGCAGGCCCGCGGTGGCCGCCAGGGCGATGAAGGGGGTGAGCTGCAATCCGTAGTAGGGGGTTTTGGTGCGGAAGGCGCTGAGCAGGAGCAGCATCAGCAGGGGATAAAGGAGCAGCAGCAGGCACCGGGTCCGCTCCAGCTGGGCGCCCAGCCAGCCGCGCCAGCCCGCCAGGGCGAACAGGCTCCAGGGGAGGGTGTTGGCCGGCAGGTTCCATAAGTAATAGAGCGGTCCGGCGCTGTAGACGTCGCTCTCCGAGAGGTAAAGAAGCTTCTGCCACAGGCCCGCCACTGCCGGGAGGCCCAGCACCTGCAGGCTCAGGCCCAGCCAGAGCGCCACCGGCAGCCAGCCCAGGGCGAGGCCGAGCCAGAAGACGGGCCGCCGCAACAGGGACCGGCGCTCCAGCAGGACGAAGGGCAGCAGGGCCAGCACGGGCAGCGCCACCATGAAGCCCTTGATCAGGAAGGCCGGGCCGATCCAGGACCCGGCCAGGAGCGTCCAGTGCTGTTTGGGGCTGTCGCCGGCCCGCAGCAGGGCCAGGATTCCCAGCAGCTCCAGGGCCAGCAGCGGCATGTCCTGGCTGGCCAGGTGGGCGTAGTCGAGCCAGAGGGGCGTGAGTGCCAGCACGGCAGCAGCGAGCCAGCCGGCCCCATCACCCCCCAGCAGGCGCCTGGCGAGGGCCGCCGTGAGCAGCAGCGTGGCCACGGCGGCCACCAGGGACGGCAGATGGGCCACCCAGGGGGATACGCCCAGCAGTCGGTAGGCCGCGGCGACCAGCCAGGGCAGGCCGATGGTGCGATCGAAGATGACCTGGTCCCACCAGGGGGGACCCAGCCACTGGCCGCCCTGGGTGATCCAACGGGCCTGCAGGGCGTAGTACCCCTCGTCGTGGGCCAGGAAGCTGCGCGGCGCCGCCGTCAGCAACAGGGGCAGGAAGGGCAGCGTCGCCCACGGGGCCTTCATGGCCGGCACTCTGGCAGCACCCCCGGGTACCGGACGTTGTGTTTTCTGGCACATGGGCACTGGATGGTCAGGTCCGCCTGGGGGATTCTTCGTTTGGCGCATTGCGCCGCTTCCGTGTGAGGAACCCATGAAACTCTTCCAGCAACTGCTGGTTGCTCCTGCAGCGCTCGGCCTGCTCGCCCCTGTGGCGGTTCAGGCTGCTGAGCTCAACATCGACGGCGTCAACAAGTACGCCGCCGAAGAGCAAGTCACCAGCATCAACCAATTCTCCGACGTCAAGCCCACCGACTGGGCCTTCCAGGCCCTGTCGAACCTGATCGAGCGCTACGGCTGCGTCGCCGGCTACCCGAACGGCACCTACAAAGGCGGCCAAGCCATGACCCGCTACGAAGCGGCAGCCCTGCTGAACGCCTGTCTCGAC
Source organism: Cyanobium sp. Cruz CV13-4-11 (assembly GCF_024346055.1). Lineage (GTDB taxonomy): Bacteria > Cyanobacteriota > Cyanobacteriia > PCC-6307 > Cyanobiaceae > Cyanobium. The sequence continues at coordinate 36,558 of NZ_JAGQCH010000002.1, read as the reverse complement.
CGGATCACCGAGGTGACCGACGAGCTGAAGCGCCTGATGGCCGAGTTCGAGAAGGAACTTGCCGTGCTGCGCGGTCGCGTGGATGGCCTGGAGGCCAAAGTGGGTGAGCTCGAAGCCACCCAGTTCTCCACCACCACGAAGCTGACCGGTAAGGCCACCTTCATCATGGGTGCGAACAGCTACGGCGGTAACGCCCGGGTCAGCCCTAGGGCTTCCCGGTTCACCAATGGTGTTGTGCCCGTCCTTGTTACCGGTGCCTTCGGTCCCGTTGGCCCGGCTAATCCTCTCGGTGTCGGCGTCACCCAAAACACCTGGGCGAACCAGGCCCGTCAGACCCAGGGCGCCACGGCGTTCAACTACGACATCCAGCTCAACTTCGACACCAGCTTCACCGGCAAGGACCTGCTACGCACCCGCCTGCGCGCCGGTAACTTCGCCCAGTCGCCCTTCGGCGGCCCCACCGTTGGCCTGAACGCCACCGAAGCCGGCTTTGAAGAGAACTGCGGCACCGGCATTGACTGCGGTGACGTGGTCTCGATCAACCGCCTTTTCTACCAGTTCCCCCTGGGCAGCAGCTTCACCGCCACGGTCGGTGGCCGCGTCCGTCAGGACGACATGCTGGCCGTGTGGCCTTCGGCCTACCCGGCTGACACTGTCCTTGACATCTTCACCTACGCCGGTGCTCCCGGCACCTACAGCCTCAACCTGGGCGCTGGTGGTGGTCTGTGGTGGAAGAGCGGTGGCTTCAGCATCAGCGCCAACTACGTCTCCGCCAACGGCGATGTAGGTAACTCCATCGGTGGAACGCCTCCTAACGCCTTTGGCGTGGCCCAGTGTGGCGGCATCGGCAACGCCTGCTCCGCCCAGACGGGTACGGCTCAGGTGGCTTACACCGGCTCCAACTGGGGCATCGCGGCGGCCTACACCTACTCCTCGGGTGGTGCAGGTACCTACAGCGGCAACGCCACGCCCCTGGCCAACACGCTCTTCGTGAACGCGAATGCCGCCAACTCGGTGGGCATCAGCGCCTACTGGCAGCCCACCAACTCGGGCTGGATCCCCTCCATCAGCACCGGCTGGGGCATCAACAGAAGCAACTTCAACGGCACCAGCTTCGCTGACGCCGGGCTCGTCTCCACCACCGGCATCACCCAAGCCACCAGCCAGTCCTGGTACGTGGGTCTGCAGTGGTCTGACGTGTTCATCAAGGGCAACGCCGCCGGTATGGCCGTCGGTCAGCCCACCTTCCTGACCGCCGTCAGCGGTGGCAACCCCGTCTTCGGCGGCCCCGTGGCTTCGACCGCCATCGTCGATGGCAACTACGCCTGGGAGTGGTGGTACAAGTTCCAGGTCACCGACAACATCAGCGTGACCCCGGCGCTCTACTACCTGAGCGCTCCGCTGGGTCAGGTCTCCAAGAACGTCGGAATCGGCGGTGTCCTTCCCGGTGCTGGTGGCTCCGATTTCAACAACTTCGGCGGCTTCATCAAGACCACCTTCAAGTTCTGATCCTTCAGGATCATTTTCCCTCACAAACCGTCCTCTCACTTGCCCGGCTGCTCTTGCAGCCGGGTTTTTTTTGCCCTCCGATCACACTCCCTCGCCCCGCCCGCCTTCGACAGCCCCACCATCCCCCGCCGCTTCGCCACCACCTGGCCTGGACTTTGGTCTGTCCTTTGCTTCCCCAGGCAGCGGCAATTGCCAGGGTCATATGTCAGCTGGAATACCAGTCGTTGTGATCAGGCCGAGGTGCTGCGCACAGGAATTCCTATAACTTTGCGCCGTCCCCCTTTACGGGGATTCCTCTTTTTGGTGTGAGGACCAATGAAACCCTTCCAGCAACTTCTGCTGGCGCCGGTGGCCCTTGGGCTGCTGTCGCCGCTGGCCGCTTCCGCCGGTGAGATCTCCCCCTCCCAGAGGGCTGAGATCTCCACTTACATGGAGCAGCAGGACATCGATCGCTTCAAGGCCTGGGAAGCCCAGAACCAGGTCACGAGCGTCAACCAGTTCTCTGACGTCAAGCCCACCGACTGGGCCTTCCAGGCCCTGTCCAACCTGGTCGACCGCTACGGCTGCGTCGCCGGCTATCCCAACGGCACCTTCAAGGGCGGCCAGGCCATGACCCGCTACGAAGCGGCGGCCCTGCTGAACGCCTGCCTCGACCGGATCACTGAAGTGACCGACGAGCTCAAGCGCCTGATGGACGAGTTCGAGAAAGAACTCGCCGTGCTGCGCGGCCGCGTGGATGGCCTGGAGGCCAAGGTGGGTGAGCTGGAAGCGACCCAGTTCTCCACCACCACCAAGCTCCAGGGTGATGCCGTCTTCGTGATCGGCGCCAACAGCTTCGGCGGCAGCCAGGGCAACCCGAACACCGCGGCTTTCCTGCCCTTGGGAGCCAACCCCAACAGCGCGTTGCCGGCCACCAACGCCAATGCGAACCGCTTCCCCGACAACAACCGCCGCACCGCGGGCGCCACGGTGTTCAACTACGACCTGCGCCTCAACCTCCTCACCAGCTTCACGGGTAAGGATTTGCTTTACACCCGTCTGCGGGCCGGCAACTTCCAGAACAGCCCCTTCGGCGGCAACCCCTACAACCTGATGGCCCTTGATCGGGCCTTCTCCTCCAACGTGGGCAGTGCTGCCGGCAGCAACGGCAACGACATCGTTTCCATTGATCGTCTGTACTACCGCTTCCCGATCGGCCGTGACTTCACGGCGCTTCTCGGCGCCAAAGCGCGGAACACGGAGTTCCTGGCGATCACCCCCTGGTTCTACAGGTCTGAAATCCTCGACGTCTTCACCCTGCATGGTGCCCCCGGCACCTACAACAAGGCCACCGGCGCCACTTTCGGCCTGATGTGGAAGCAGAACGTCAAGAAGGGCAAGCCTTTCTTTGCGGTCTCCACGGCCTATGTTTCCCCCAGAGGTGACAACGGCAATCCGAACGAGGGTGGCCTGATGACTGAGCGCAGTGGCGGCACCTGGACCACCCAGGCCGGCATCTCCGGCAAGCAATGGCGTTTCGCTTTCGCTTGGAGCTACGTCCAGTGCGGCCAGAACTTCCGCAGGGGCACCCAGTTCGCCCAGCCAGGTGTTGACTGCACCAACATCACCACCCCCGCTGGCTTCGAGAACAACGGCGGCAGTGCCGCCTACTCGAACAACTTCGCCACGACCCTGGCGTGGCAGCCCAAGAACAGCGGCTGGATCCCCTCCATCAACCTGGGCTGGGGCTACAACGCCATGACCCAGCCGGAGCTGAACCCCCTGACCTCAAACGTTCGGGTCAGAGGCACCACGGTGACCGTGCCCAACGGCTTCAGCCGGGTTCCCACCTTCAGCGAGTCGACCAACCGCGCCGCCAGCCAGTCCTGGAGCGTGGGCCTGCAGTGGTCCGACGTGTTCCTGAAGGGCAACCAGGCCGGCATGGCCGTGGGCCAGCCGGTGTTCGCCACCTCGCTGCGCAACGGCGAGACCCCCCAGGACGGCAACTACGCCTGGGAGTGGTGGTACAAGTTCCAGGTCACCGACAACATCAGCGTGACTCCGGCCCTCTTCTACCTGAGCCGCCCCAACGGTCAGTTCACCACCGCTGGCCAGTCGAGCAGCGTGCTCGGCGGCCTGATCCAGACCCAGTTCAAGTTCTGATCCTCTGGTTCAACCATTCTCACAACCCCGTGCCCCCCTTTCCAGGGGGGCTTTTTTTGGACGCCAGGCGGCGGGCCCATCGGCGATGCTGGTTCCAGACGGCGCTTTCAGCGCATGGCCAGGACCCCTGCCGACCATTACGCCACCCTCGGGGTACCCCCCGGGGCCACCACCGCCGAGATCAAGGCCGCCTACCGCACGCTTGTCAAACAGCATCACCCGGATGCCGGTGGCGATCAGCGCACGATCCTGGCCCTCAATGCCGCCTGGGAAGTGCTCAGGGACGGCGACCGTCGCCGCCATTACGACCACGGCTCTGGCTTGGGGGTAGGGGGGGCGCCGCGCAGCGGTGGCCATGGCTCCGGCGGCCAGGGCAACGGAGCAGCGCAGGGCCGTCGCCGGGGCGCGGGGGCGGCCAGCGACGAGGCGCTGCTGGGCTGGCTCCAGCAGGTGTACGTGCCGATCGACCGGTTGATCGGCCAGGTGATCAATCCCTTCCCGGCCCAGCTGCGCTCCCTGGCGGCCGACCCCTACGACGACGACCTGATGGAGGCCTTCTGTGCCTTCCTTGAGCAGAGCCGCACCAGGATGGAGAAAGTGGAGGCCCTGTATCGCTCCCGGGCCTGCCCGGCGGCGGCCAAGGGGTTCGGCCTCAGCCTCTACCACTGCCTCAGCCAGGTGCAGGATGCCCTGGTGGAGCTGGAGCGCTACACCATGGGCTACGTGGACAGCTACCTCCATGACGGCAAGGAGATGCTGCGCGAGGCCAGGCTGCGCCGCAGCCGGCTGAAGGAGGAACGGCGCCGCGTGGAGCTTTAGGCGGCTGGCATGGCCTCGAGCTGGTCGAGCCGCAGCCACACGTCCGGCACGGGCCGGCGCCAGCGCAGCTGGGCGTAACTCCCCTGGATGGCGAGGATCTCCCCGGGCCCCTCGAACAGGTAGCCGGGGGCCACCGGATCACTGGCGCCGGCCTCCAGGCTGTTGGTGTACGCCGTTCGGTTCACCCTCACCAGGGCACCCTTCTTGAGGCTTGCGGCAGCGGCAGGCGCGGAGTCAACCATCGTGCGGAGGAACGGTCGGCCCAGGTTAGGGCCGCCGGAACCTAACCTCGGAACTGGACGCCGATGAACCGTGGGCATGCGCTTGCTTCTGCTCGGATGCACGGGTTTCGTCGGCCGGGAGCTGGTGCCGTTCCTGCTCAACCTCGGCCACCAGCTCACCCTGGTGAGCCGCCGGCCCCGGCCTGACAGCGAGGCGGCCGATCCAAGGATCACCAATCTCTGCCTCGATCTGGCCGAACCCGCCAGCTGGAGCCAGCCCCCCCTGCTCGAGGCGCTGGCAGCGGCCGATGGGGTGGTCAACCTGGCCGGGGAGTCGATCGCCGACCAGCGCTGGACCCCCGCCTATCGCCAGCGGCTGCTCGACAGCCGCCTGGTCACCACGACGCAGCTGGTGCGGGCGATGGCGAACCTGGCCACGCCCCCCTCCGTGCTGGTGAGCGGATCGGCCGTGGGCTACTACGGCACCAGCCTGGAGGGCTGTTTCACGGAGGCCAGCCCGCCGGGCGATGATTTCCTCGGCCGGCTCTGCGCCCGCTGGGAAGCCGCCACCCAGGTCGCCCCCGAAGCCTGCCGCGTTGTGGTGTTGCGGATCGGCATCGTCATCGGCCCCGACGGCGGCGCCCTCGGCAAGATGCTGCCCGTGTTCCGGACCGGGTTCGGCGGGCCGGTGGGCAGTGGCCAGCAATGGATGAGCTGGATTCAGCGCCACGATCTCTGCCGGCTGATCGCCACCGCCCTGGAGGACGGCAGCTATGCCGGCCCCTACAACGCCGTGGCCCCGGAGCCCACCCGGATGGCGATCTTCGCCTCCACCCTGGGCCGTGTCCTCGGCCGACCCAGCCTGCTGCCCGTGCCGGGCCCGCTGCTGCAACTGCTGCTCGGCGATGGCGCCAAGGTGGTGCTCGAGGGGCAGCAGGTGAAGCCCGAGCGGCTGGTGGACCAGGGCTTCCATTTCCAGTTCACCGATCTGGGCGCTGCCCTCGCCGCTGCCACCAGCCCAGAGCGCCGCTGAGCAGCGCCGCCGCCATCAGCAGGCCGATGGCCGGGGTGAACAGCGGTTGCCACAGCCGCTGGAAGAGCTGCAGGGGGGCGTCCAGCTGCTGGCCATGCAGCACCACCGCCACGGCGAAGAAGAGGGCTCCGGCCAGCACGAGGAAAACGTCGGCCACCAGCACGATGTCGAGAACGCGGCGCAGCTGGGAGGCGGGGCCCGTGGCGGGGGTGCTCATGCCGTTGGGGTGAGCCGGGAGGGGGCGGGAATCCCGGGTGTGCCCAAACCTAAACTCGACCGGACTTGGTGTCCCGTGTGCCCCTTTCCCCTGCTCCCAGGATCCTGCTGATCAGCAACGGTCATGGGGAGGATCTCAATGGGGGGTTGATTGCGGACGGTTTGCGCCAGTGCTCTCCTGGGCTCGAGCTGGCGGCCCTGCCGATCGTCGGCGCCGGCTCGGCCTACGGCCGCCGGGGCCTGCCGCTCCTGTACCAGGGCCGGACCCTGCCGTCCGGGGGCATGGTCTACCAGGGCCTCAACATCTGGAAGGATCTGGCGGCCGGCTGGCTGCAGCAGAGCCTGGCCCAGCTCTGGACGGCCTGGCGCCAGGGCCGCCACTACGACCTGGTGGTGAGCATCGGCGACCATGTCCCGCTGATTTTCGCCCTGCTCACCGGGCGCCCGACGGTGGTGTTCCTGGTGTCCACCTCGAGCTTCTATGAGGGCCGGCTGCGGCTGTCGGCCCTCACCCGCTGGTGCTGCCGCCGCCGGCGGGTGCGGGTGGTGCTGACCCGTGATGCCTTCAGCGCCCGCGACCTCCAGGCCCAGGGCCTGGCCAAGGCCCTGTTTCGCGGCTACCCGATCATGGACATGCCCGCCCCGGACCCCGGTCAGGTGGCCCGCGAGTCGGGCACAAGCACTCTGGCGCTGGTGCCCGGCAGCCGCTTCCCGGAGGCCCTGCACAACCTGGTGCTGATGCTGCGGCTCTGCAGCCAGCTGGGGGGGCTGGCCGGGGATGGCCGCTGGCGCTTCCTCGTTGCCGTGGTGGAGAGCCCCCACTGGCGGGACCTGGAACCCCTGGCCGCGTCCGTCGGCTGGCAGTTGAATCTGGCCGATGGGGTGCTCCGCTCCGCCTCCGGTCAGTTGGAGGTGCGCCTGCTGCCGGGTGCCCTGGCGTCGATCCTGGCCGCCAGTGATCTGGTGGTGGGCATGGCCGGCACCGCCGTGGAGCAGGCGGTCGGGTTTGGCCGGCCGGTGGTGCAGCTGGTGGGCCGCGGTCCCCAGTTCAGCTATGCCTTCGCCGAATCCCAGATGCGGCTGCTGGGTCCCACGGTCCACACCGTCGGCAGGCGTCCGGCCGAGCGCGGCGAGCTGCAGGAGGCGGCCGATCTGATCCTGCGCCTGCTGGCCGACGCCGACCTGCCGGCGCGTTGTGCCCAGGCGGCCGTCGAGCGGGTCGGGTCGCCGGGGGGCTCGCGGCGGATTGCTGAAACCGTGCTCGACACCCTCGCCCAGGCACGGCCGGAACTCAGCTGAGCCAGGCCTTCACCTTCTCCAGGGCCTGCCAGCCCGGCCGCCGCTGCAGGCCATCGGCGATCGAGCCCTGCAGTTCGCCGGCCAGTTCGGGGGCCATCAGCATCACGCGCTTCACCACCTCGATGTGCTCCCGCACCCCCTTGGCGCCGGTCTCCAGCATCGCCACGCTCAGGTTGATGCGGGCCTGGGGGTCCTGCGGATTGAGTTTCACGGCGTTGCGGGCCGAGGGCAGGGCCGCCTGGGGCTGGTCCAGCAGCAACTGCAGCCAGGCCAGGCACGTCCAGCCCGCCGACTGACGCGGCTCCTGGGCCGTGATCTGCAGGAACTCATCAATCAGATCTTCCGGAGCAGCCCCCTGCTGGTAGCGGGCGATGGCCTGGTCGAAGCGGGACTCCTGCGGGGCCGTCATGGCGGCGGGGGTGGCGAGTTGGGGATCGTCAGACTCCCACGCCACGGGGCCGTGGCGCCAGCGGCGGGGGCGGCCTCAGACGGCGAAGGAGCTGCCGCAGCCGCAGGTCTGGGAGGCGTTGGGGTTGGTGAAGTTGAAACCGCCGCCGATCAGGGCCGAGGAGAAATCCAGCTGCATGCCGTAGATGTACAGCAGGCTTTTGGGGTCACTGACCACCCGGAAGCTCGGCGCTCCGGCGGGTTCGTAGGTGTACGTCTCGTCGTCGGCCAGGATTTCTGCCGCCTCGATGAAGTCCATCGTGTAGCTCATGCCGCTGCAGCCACCGGAGCGCACGCCCACCCGCAGCACCTTTTCGCCGCCTTGCGAGGCCATCAGGGTGCCCAGCTGGCGCATGGCGGGTTCGGTGATCAGGATGCCCTTGCCATCCACCCCGGCCGTGGCGGTGGCGGTGTCGCTGGCAGCAGGAGTGGCGCTGGGGGTCTGGACGGGGCTGCTCATCGGGCGAAGGGGGGTCGGATGGGAGGGATCGGGCCGCCGGACGACGCGGTGAACGACCACTCTATGGAGATCCTTCCGCCGTGGGTAGGCTCCGGTCCATAGAGTCGGGACCTTCGCGGGAATCCAAGGGTGCGGGTCGCCATCGTGGGTGCGGGTCTGGCCGGTCTGAGCGCGGCCGTTGATCTGGTCGACGCCGGTCATGCGGTGGACCTGTATGAATCCCGTCCGTTCATGGGGGGCAAGGTCGGCAGCTGGGTGGACCCCGACGGCAACCACATCGAGATGGGCCTGCACGTCTTCTTCTTCAACTACGCCAACCTTTTCGCCCTGATGCGCAAGGTGGGTGCCTTCGACAACCTCCTGGCCAAGGAGCACTGGCACCTGTTCGTCAACCGCGGCGGCGATCTGCGGTCCCTGGATTTCCGCTTTCCCGTTGGGGCTCCGTTCAATGGCCTCAAGGCCTTCTTCACCACCTCCCAGCTCGACTGGATCGACAAACTGCGCAATGCCCTGGCGCTCGGCACCAGTCCGATCGTCCGCGGCCTGATCGATTACGACGGGGCCATGACGGTGATCCGCTCGCTGGATGCGATCAGCTTCCAGCAGTGGTTCCTGAGCCACGGCGGCAGCCCCAGGAGCCTGAAGAGGCTGTGGAATCCGATCGCCTACGCCCTGGGATTCATCGACTGCGAGGCCATCTCTGCCCGCTGCATGCTCACCATCTTCATGATGTTCGCCTCCCGAACGGAGGCCTCCAAGCTCAACCTGCTCAAGGGCTCCCCCCACCGCTGGCTGACCGGTCCGATCCTCGAGTACATCCAGGCCCGGGGCGGTCGCCTGCACCTGCGCCACCGGGTCACTGAGGTCCGCCACGAGGAGCGCAACGGCCAGACCGTCGTCACCTCCCTGGTGCTGGGCACCCCGGAGGGGGAGAAGCGGGTGGAGGCCGACGCCTACCTGGCCGCCTGTGATGTGCCCGGAGCCCAGCGGCTGCTGCCCCAGGCCTGGCGCCGTTTCCCCGAGTTCGCCGCCATCGACCGGCTGGAAACGGTGCCGGTGGCCACCGTGCAGCTGCGTTACGACGGCTGGGTGACCGAACTGGGCGACGGGGCCGAAGCCCAGGCCCGCCGTACCGACCTGAACCGCCCGGCCGGTCTCGACAACCTTCTCTACACGGCAGATGCCGACTTCAGCTGTTTCGCTGATCTGGCCCTGGCCAGCCCGGCCGATTACCGGCGGGAGGGACTCGGTTCCCTGCTGCAGTGTGTGCTCACCCCGGGGGATCCCTGGATCCCTCTGAAAACCGAGGAGATCGTGGCCCACACCGATCACCAGGTGCGTGAATTGTTTCCCTCCGCCGCCGGGTTGCAGCTCGTCTGGAGCAACGTGGTGAAACTGGCCCAGTCGTTGTACCGGGAAGCCCCCGGCATGGAGCCCTTCCGTCCCGACCAACGCACCCCCGTGGCCAACTTCTTTCTCGCCGGCAGTTACACCCGCCAGGACTACATCGACTCGATGGAGGGGGCCACGATGAGCGGTCGGCTGGCGGCCGCTGCGATCCTGAACCAACCCGTGGCACTGGCCACCTGCGCGGCGGTGGCCTAGGAGCACAACCATGGGCAAATGGCTTGAGCACAGCGTCACCACGGAAATCCAGGCCCCCGTGGCCCGGGTCTGGGAGGTGTGGAGTGATCTGGAGGCCATGCCCCGCTGGATGCGCTGGATCGAATCGGTCGTCACCCTCGACGACCCCGACCTCACCGACTGGACCCTGGCGGCCCAGGGTTTCCGTTTCCACTGGAAGGCCCGGATCACCGAGCGGGTTGATTCCCAGAGGCTGCACTGGGAATCGGTGGGTGGTCTGCCCACCAAGGGGGCCGTGCGCTTCTATCCCCTCGGGCCCGACCTCACCGCCGTCAAGCTCACGGTGAGCTATGAACTGCCCGGTGCGCTTGCGCCCCTGATGGAACCCACCATCATGGGAGGCATCGTCACCAGAGAATTGCAGGCCAACCTTGACCGATTTCGCGACCTGGTGGAAATGGGCTGACGGCCGCCTTGGGCTCGGAGCCCTGGTCCCCCTGCTGTTGAGCGGGTGTTCTGCCGCCCCGACCGTGCAAGCGCCACCACCGGCGCCGCCCAGGCCGGCCCCAGCCGCAGCGTCGTCGGGGGGGGGAGCGGCGGGGCTCACCCCACTGCCCACCTCCCAGCAGGTGGTGGCGGCCTTCCCCGTGGGTCGCAAGGATCCCTTCGGTTCCCTGGAGCCGGAAATGGTCCCGGGGGCGCCGGGGTCGGCTGGTGGTGCCAAAGCGGTGGCGGCGCTCCCCCCCCCGGCCTTTCTGCAGCAGCTGCAGATCTCCGGTGTGATCCAGAGCGGCGGCCAGGCCGAGGTTGTGGCCACCTTCAACGGCGAAAGCGGCAGCCTGCGCCGGGGCGATCGCGGCGGCCGCGAAACGAAACTGCTTCCCCCCGGCTGGAGCGTTGCCGCTGTTGATATCCAGAAAGGTCGTCTGAACCTTCAGAGCGGCGATCGCAAGGTCAGCAAGCCGCTGCCACCGCCCTGATACAGGCCGCCACCAGACCCTCCAGGTCGTGGGGGTCTGCCTCCCCGTCCACCCGTCCGAGCCGCTCCCTGCAGCGCTGGCTGGTCTGGGGGCCGATCGAGATCACCTGCACCCCGTCCAGCTGCTGGATCCAGGCCTCACCGAAGCTGCCGGCCAGCAACTGGGCGGTGTGGTCCACCGTCTTGCCGCTGCTGAACGTGATGGCATCCAGTCCGCGTCGCTCGAGGGCCTGCAGGGCCCCGGTGGGCAGCCCCGCGGGACAGCGCGTCTCGTAGGCGGCCACCTCCACCACCCGGGCGCCGGCCGCAGCAAAGGCCTCCGCCAGCAGGGTGCGCCCGCCGCTCTGCACCCGCGGCAGCAGCAGCCGCTGCCCCCAGCCCGACACGGGAAAGTGCTCGATCAGGCTGTCGGCCACAAATGTCGGCGGTACGAAATCGGCGGGGGCCCCCAGGGCCTCCAGGGACTGGGCGGTCTTGCGGCCCACCGCGGCCAGCCGGACCTGCCTGGGCCTGCGGGCCAGGCAGGTCCCCTGCCGCACCAGCCGCTGCTCCACGGCGTCCACCCCGTTGGCGCTGGAGAAGATGATCCAGTGGAACTGATCCAGTTCCGCCAGGGCATCGTCGAGGGGGCCCCAGAGATCCGGCGGACCGATCACCAGGGCCGGCAGGTCGATGACACGGGCCCCGGCCTGCTCGAACAGCTGGCGGGCCGCGCCCAGCTGGGTTTCGGCCCGGGTCACGGCGATGGTGCGTCCCGCCAGTGGCAGCGGCGACACCATCAGGCGTCCAGCCGGACGAGAGCCCCGGCCTGTTGGGCCAGGGCGCGGGCTTGCTGCGGCTGGCCCTGGCGTTCCAGCAGGGTGATCGCCCGGCGGAAGCCATCCCTGGCCCCGGGAATGTCACCCGCCAGCAATAGGGCGGCCGCCAGGTTGCGCTGGGCGTCCGCCTGCTGCGGGGCCAGGTCCAGGGCCTGCCGGTAGGCGCCGATCGCCTCCAGCAGGCGGCCCCGCTGGCGTTCGATCAGGCCCAGGTTGAACCAGGCCAGGGCAAGCTCCGGGGCGAGGCGGGTCACCGCCGCCGTCAGGGCCGCCGCCTCCTCCAGGTCCCCTTGCCGCAAAAGAAGGGCCCCGAGGTTGAGCCGGGCTCCCAGGGTGAGCCGCTCGTCCAGGGGCAGCTCCAGGGCCTGGCGGTAGAGCGCGGTCGCGGCGGCCGGATCCCCAGGGCTGCGGGCGATGGCGAGATGGAGCAACAGCTCATAGCGCTCGGACAGCGATCCGGCACCGACCCGGGCCAATCCTTGCTCCAGCAGGGCGATGCCCCTGGCGTGCTGGCCCTGGCTCACCTCCAGGGCGCCGAGCTTGGCGCAGGCGTAGGGATCGCCGGGACTGGCGGCCAGTTCCGCCTCCATGGCCTGGCGCAGGCGTGCCGCCTTGTCGGAGGCCGCCAGCAGTTCCGGCCGGTAGCCCTCGTGGACCAGGGCCGGTTCCCCGCAGGCCAGCACCTGCCAGTGGGGCTCCCGCTCCAGCAGCGCGGCCACACTGTCGTCGACCATGGCGTGGTAGCGGCGGCTCCAGCGGATCGCGGTGTGGCGCCGGAACAGGCGGCTGACGCTGGAGAAGGGGGACTGGGCCGCCCCCACTTCCTGGCGCAGCAGGTTGATCAGCAGCGCCTGTGGCTGCTCCATCAGGGCGCGCAGCGGCGAGCGGGCCTCGGGCCGCAGCCACTCATCGGCATCCAGCACCAGCACCCAGTCGCCCCGCACCAGATCGAGGGCGTGGTTGCGGGCAGGGGCGAAGTCCCCAGGCCAGGCCAGGTGGTGCACGCTGGCGCCGCAGCTGGCGGCGATCGCCGCGGTGCCGTCGTCGGAGCCGGTGTCCACCACCACCATCTCGTCGACGAAGCCGGCCACCGAAGCCAGGCAGCGCTCCAGCCGCTCCGCTTCGTTGCGCACGATCATCGACAGGCTCAGCATCGGACGCTGCGGGGCAGGACGGTCGTGCCAGGAGGCTAGGCGCCGGTGAGGGCTCAGTCGGTGAAGTCCGTGTCAACGGCCCCGCCAGGGGCGAGGCCGAGGCGCCCCAGCAGTTCGCCCTGGGCCAGGGCCATCTGGCCCGGGGACCAGGCGGCCGGCACGCCCGGCTCCAGCAGCGGCTGCAGGGCCTCCCAGGCATAGGGACTGCCGTAGACCGCCAGGCCCGCCAGACGGCCGGCGGCCTGCAGCTGGCGGATCACCGCCGGCCAGGGATCCGGACCGTCGGCCCTGCCGCGGAATGGATTGCCACGCACGAACAGCTGCAGCAGCACCGGACCCTCGCCCAGCCGCTCCAGGGCCAGGGGGGCCTCCCCCTCCCCGCTCCAGGGGGAGGGCCCCTGGCCGTCGATCAGGCAGGCCCGCCATCCCGCGGCCGCCGGCAGGGCCAGGGCCGGAGCACCCGCCGGCAGAAAGGGGCAGCCCAGGCTGTTGTCGAGCCGGATCAGGTTCACCCCGGGGCCGCGCACCGGGCCCTGTCCCTGTCGCTCCAGGCTGCGTTGCACCAGCTCCAGGGCCAGGGCCTGGTCGGCGGGGGAGGGGCCATTGCTGAGCTGGCCCAGGGGGGCGGAGGCGCTGGGGGCGTCGCCGGCGGGGCAGCGGCCCAGGGCCAGGCGCCGCCGCTCCAGGCTGGCCTGCAGCTGCTCCAGAGCCAGCCTGCCGCTGTGGACGGCCGCGACGATGGCGTCGATCGCCCCCTCCGCATCGCCGGGCATCAGCACCAGATCGGCCCCCGCCTCCAGGGCCATCACGGCGGCTTCCGAGGCGCCGTAGCGGCCGGCGATCGACTCCATCACCAGGGCGTCGGTGACGATCAGCCCTTCGAAACCGAGCTCCTGGCGCAGCAACCCAGTGAGCACCGGCCGCGACAGGGTGGCCGGGTGCTCGGCGTCGAGGGCCGGCAGCAGCAGGTGGGCGGTCATCACCGCCGCCACCTCGGCCGCGATGGCGTCCCGGAACGGCGGCAGCTCCACGGCCTCCAGGCGGGCGCGGCTGTGGGGCAGCAGGGGCAGCTCCAGGTGGGAGTCGCTGGCGGTGTCGCCGTGACCGGGGAAGTGCTTGGCGCAGGTGAGTACCCCTTCGGCCTGGGCGCCACGGCAGAAGGCGGCCGCCAGGGCACCGGCGGTGGCCGGGTCTTCCCCCCAGGCCCGCACGTTGATCACCGGGTTGGCCGGGTTGTTGTTGACGTCACAGACCGGGGCGAGCACCCAGTTGAGTCCGAGCTGGCGGGCCTCCCGACCCGTGCAGGCCCCGTAACGCCGGGCCAGATCCAGGGCCAGGGCGGGGTCGGCGGCGTGAATCCGCGACAGGGCCAGGGGCGGCACCAGCCAGCTGGCCCCCTCAAAGCGCTGGCCCACCCCCTCCTCCACATCGGCGCAGAGCAGCAGGGGCTCCCTGGCCCAGGCCGCCAGCTGGCGGGTGCGCAGCCGCAATTCGGCGGCGCTGCCCCCCAGCAGGATCACCCCGCCCACCCCGCGCTGCAGCAGGCGCCGCAGGCTGGCGTTGTCCAGCTCCCAGCGGGGATAGCGCCGCTGGCCATCGGCCGGATGGCCGCTGCAGCGCACCACCAGCAGGGCGGCGACGGCGCGGTCCAGGTCCAGGGCCTGCTGCTGCTCGATCGAGGGCGCCATGGGGCGAGTCAGGCTTCTGAGTCGGAGTCGGAGTCGGATTCGGTGTCGCCCGCCGAATCTGCGGAATCCGCCGGGCCCTCCTCGTCACCGCGCTCGCGCCGTTCCGCCTCCAGGCGTTGCAGCAGCCCCAGCACCGTGTTGCCCTTCTCCAGGCCCCGGTCGAGAACGAAGGCCACTTCCGGTGTGCGGCGCATCTTGAGACGGCGGCCCAGCTCCCCCTTCACGTAGACGGAGGCCGCCTGCAGGCCGGCCATGGCCACCTCCCGATCCTCGGCGCTGCCGAAGATGCTCACGAAGATCTTGCAGTGCTGCAGATCGCCGGCCACTTCGACGCTGGTGACACTCACCATGCCGTGCTGGACCCGCTCGTCCTTGATGCCGCTGATCAGCAGCTCGCTCACTTCCCGGCGGATCAGGGCCGCCACCCGTTCCACCCGTCGGCTCTGTGCCATGACTACGAAACCGGCCCGGTTTGCACCATGGCACGCAGCACCAGGGTGAGGCAGACCATCCCGCTGATCAGCGCGCCCACCAGGGCCACCGCCGTGACCGGGTTGCTGCGCCGCCGGGCCAGGGGTTCGAACACCGAGTTGAACACCCCCAGGCTGAAGGCGATCAGGTAGCGCGGATAGCGGGTCACATTGACGAAAAACTCTTTCATGGCCTCGGCGTCGGTCCTGGTCGGATGCTGGCTACTCTGCCGCCCAGGGCCACGTCCAGCCGTCATCGAGGGTCCATGGAGCTGCATCAGTTCAGACATTCCGCC
Organism: Cyanobium sp. Cruz CV13-4-11; assembly: GCF_024346055.1. GTDB lineage: Bacteria > Cyanobacteriota > Cyanobacteriia > PCC-6307 > Cyanobiaceae > Cyanobium. The sequence continues at coordinate 21,423 of NZ_JAGQCH010000002.1, read as the reverse complement.
TTCTGCGAGAAGGTGCGCCTGCTGCTGGCCTGCAAGGGTCTGGACGCCACGATCGTCGAGGTGACCCCCGGCCTGGGGCAGCTGGAGCTGTTCCGTCTTTCCGGCCAGCGGCAGGTGCCGGTGCTGGTCGACGGCGGCGAGGTGATCCCCGATTCCACCGCCATTGCCCTGCACCTGGAGGCCTCCCACCCGCAACCGCCCCTGCTGCCTGCCGATCCCATCGCCCGCGCCAGGGTGCTGCTGCTGGAGGACTGGGCCGACACCGCCCTGGCCCGGGGCGCCCGCCTGGCCCTGCTCCAGGCCGCGGCCGCCGACCCAGTGCTGCGGGCGGCCCTGCTGCCCGAGGCCACCCCGGCGCCCCTGCGTGACCTGGTGGGGGCCCTGCCGGGTGGCCTGATCGGCTCCGCCACCGAGGCGATGCGCGACCTGCTCGGGCCCTGCGAGCTGCGGCAGCTGCACCGCAGCCTCGAGCAGCTCGCCCTGCTGGTGGCCGAGCGTCCCTACCTGGAGGGCGATGCCCTCACCCTGGCCGACCTCGCCGTGGTGGCCCAGCTGTACCTGCTGAAGTTTCCCGTCTGTGCCGGTGCCCCCCTCGCCGGACGGGGCGTCGAAGGCATTGCCGACAACCCCGTGCTCGAGCCCCTGTTCGCCTGGCGCGACCGGTTGCTGGCCGAGGTGGGTCGGGACTGAGGCCCGGCACCGCAGCGGGCTCCGCACCCGCCAGGATGGGCTCCGCTGCTGTCCTGGCCTTGTCCGATCCGCTGCTGCGGGAGCTCGACCATTACGTGGTGCTGGAGCCTGGCCTGGGGGAGCGCATCCTCACCGCGGCCGAAACCCTGCTCTGGCTGGCGGGTCACGTGGAGGCCCTGGGGGATCCTCCTGCTGACCTGGCCGACCTGGCCGATCCGGAAGCCCGCGCCGGTCGGCTGATCGACACCGCCTGTGAGCTGGAGCTGGCGCCGGGTTGCGCGATCCAGTGGTTCGCGGTGCGGCTGGAGCCCCCCGGCTGAGGCAGCCGCAGGGGGCTCAGCCGGGAGCTTCTGGGGGCTGGCGGGGGTCGCGCAGCACCGAGGGCAGGGCCTCCAGCACCTGCAGCGCCACTTCGGAGGGCTGGCCCCCTGCCTGCACCACGGCCAGGTCGGCTTGGGCGTACAGCGGCCGGCGCTCCTGCAGCAGGGCCTGCAGGCGGCCGGCAGGATCGGGAGCGTCGAGCAGGGGCCGCCGGGTGGGATCGGCGGCCAGGCGCCGCAGCAGCTCCGCTTCGGGGGCGTCGAGCCACACCACCACCCCCTGGCGCATGTGACCCCAGTTCTCCGGCCGGGTGACCGCCCCACCGCCGGTGGCCACCACCAGGGAATGCCAGCTGGCGATGCCATTCAGCACGCTGGTCTCGAGGGCGCGGAAGGCCTCCTCGCCATCGCTGCTGAAGATCTCGGCGATCGGCCGACCGGCGGCCTCGGTCAGGGTGGCGTCGGCATCGATGAAGCGATAGCCGAGGGCCTCGGCCAGGGGCCGCCCCACGGCGCTCTTGCCGGCTCCCATCATCCCCACCAGATAGATGTTGAGGCCATCGAGGCGGCGGGCCAGGGCCCGGTGGCTGGGAGAAGCGGCGGCGTCAGGGGCCATGCGGGCGCGGTCGGCGGCATTCCTGACCCCGTTTCTAGGATGGGCGTCCCCTGGCCCTCGGCGATGACCGCAACCCGGTTGACCGCCTCTCCCGCGGCACCTTCCCCCACCAGCGCCGCCCACGGGCGCGGCCGGCCCTGTGTGATCACGCGCCGGGCCACCTTCAGTGCCAGCCACCTCTACCGGCTGCCGGAACTCGACGACGCCGAGAACGCGCGACGCTTCGGCCGCTGCAGCCTGGCCCCGGGCCATGGCCACAACTACGAGCTCACCGTCGCGATGGGCGGTCCCCTCGACGGCGACGGCATGGTGCTCAACCTCTCCGACGTCAAGCATGCCATCCGCCGGGAGGTCAGTGACCCCCTCGACTTCCGTTTCCTCAACGACGTCTGGCCCGAGTTCGACCTCTCCCGGCCCGAAGGGCGGCTGCCCACCACCGAAGCCCTGCTGCTGGCCATCCGCGAACGGCTCGCCCCCCATCTGCCGCTGGTGGCCCTGCGGCTCCACGAACAAACCAACCTCTGGGCCGACGTCCTCTGCGGTCCCACCATTGATCCCATGGAAGCTTTCCTCTCGATCCGCACCCACTTCGCCGCGGCCCACCGCCTGGCCAGGCCGGAGCTCAGCCAGAGCGAAAACGAGGCCATCTACGGCAAGTGCGCCCGCCCCCACGGCCACGGCCACAACTACCTGCTCGATGTCACCGTGCGGGGTCCGATCGATGCGCGCACCGGCATGGTCTGCGACCTGGCCGAGCTGCAGCGACTGGTGGCCGACCTGGTGGTGGAGCCCTTCGACCACACCTTCCTGAACAAGGACGTGGAGCACTTCGCCGGCTGCGTTCCCACGGCCGAGAACATCGCGCTCCACATCGCCGACCTGCTCAGCACCCCGATCGCCGCCACCGGCGCCCGGCTGCACAAGGTGCGGCTGCAGGAGAGCCCCAACAACGCCGCTGAGGTCTTCGCCGAGACGCCGCAGCTGGAGATGCTGCCGGCGGCCCTGGAAGCCCTCGCGGCCGTTTGAGTCCGGCGGCAACGCCGGAGCTGCGGCTCGTGCTGGCGGTGAGCCTCGATGGCCGCCTCGCCCCAGCCGACGGCGGGGCGGCCCAGCTGGGAGGCGCCGGTGACCGGCAGGTGCTGGAGGAGGCTCTGGCCTGGGCCGACGCCGCCCTGGTGGGAGCCGAGACCCTGCGGCGCCACGGCAGCACCTGCCTGATCCACCGGCCCGCGCTGGTCGAGGCCCGTCGCCGCCAGGGACGCTCCCCCCAGCCGATCGCCATCGCCGTCAGCCGTAGCGGCCGCTTGCCCGCCGCTTTGCCCTTCTTCCGCCAGCCCCTGCAGCGCTGGCTGCTGCAGGCTTCTGCGCTGCCCCCCGCGGCCCCTGCGGCTGGCTTCGAGCGCCACCTGCCCCTGGAGAGCTGGGGCCAGGCCCTGGAGGCCCTGGGCGGACTGGGGCAGCGACGGCTCGTGGTGCTGGGGGGCGCGCAGCTGGCGGCCTCCCTGGCGGCCGAAGACCTGCTCGATGAACTCCAGCTCACCGTCTGCCCCCGGCTGCTCGGAGGGGCCCATGGCTGGTTGCCGGCCGACACCCGGGTGGCCCCGGAGGCCCGCGCCGGCTGGCGGCTGGTGGAGCACCGGGCGCTGCCGGGGGACGAACTGCTGCTGCGCTGGCGGCGCCCCGGAGATCAGGGCGCGACCTCCTGAAGGCCGAGGCTGCCGCTGCCAAAACGCTTGCCCAGTTCCCGCAGCGGCATGTCCCGCAGGCTGTCGGTGGGGAGGCCGAACATCCTGGCCAGGCAGCGTTTGACCACTTCTTCGCTGTCATCGCCGAAGCGGCCGCTCACCATCTCGGTGAGCACCCCCAGGCTGCGGCCGCTGTTGTCGGTCTCCTCGATCAGGCATTTGCTGGTGGGTACCGCCAGCTTGCGGCAGGGATCCTGCAGGCTCTTCACCAGATCCACCCGGCCGGCGGAGGCCGTCTCCACGCAGACCCGGGTCAGCTGGTTCTCCAGCTGGGGACGCAGCAGCAGCAGCACCGGGCGCAGCAGCCCGGCCCTGGCGGGCCCCGGGGGCAGGACCAGCGCCGTGGCGGCCGTCAGGAGCATCAGGATCCGCAGGGGCTTGGCCATGGCGGGGGAAAGACGCTCGGTCGCAGGGAATCAACCGTTAGTTTTGCGCCTGCCCCGTCCCCCTGTGTCTTCACCGGCCATGGCCGAGCTGCAAGTCCGTTGGCACAAGGCAACGCAGGACATCCCTGAAGACCAGTGGCAGGCCCTGGTGGGGGGCACCGGAGTGGCCGGGGCCGAGCCGCTGGATCGCCCCTTCTATGGCTGGCGCTGGTTGCACCACCTGGAGGCCAGTGGCAGCATCGTGCCCCGCCAGGGCTGGCAGCCCTGCCATCTGGGGCTCTGGCGCCAGGGGCGGCTGGTGGCCCTGGCGCCCCTGTATCTGAAGGGTCACAGCTACGGGGAGTTCGTCTTCGACCAATCCTTTGCCCAGCTGGCCGGCCAGCTGGGCCTGGGCTACTACCCCAAGCTCGTCGGCATGAGCCCGGTGAGTCCGGTGCAGGGCTACCGCTTCCATGTGGCCCCCGGCGAGGACGCCGCCGCCCTGACGGCGTTGATGCTGGCCGAGATCGACAGCTTCTGCCGGCGACAGCGGATTCTCAGCTGCAACTTTCTCTATGTGGATCCCGCCTGGCAGCCCTTGGCGGAGGCCGCCGGCTGCGCGCTGTGGATCAACCAGCAGAGCGAATGGCGCAACCCGGGCCATGCCGACTTCGAGGCCTATCTGGCCAGCTTCAATGCCAATCAGCGGCGCAACATCCGCCGCGAGCGCCGCTCGGTGGCGGAGGCGGGGCTGACGGTCACCCCCCTGGCGGGCGAGGACATCCCGCCGCAGCTGCTGGAGCGGATGCACGGCTTCTATGAGCAGCACTGCAGCCGCTGGGGTCCCTGGGGCAGCAAGTACCTCACCGAGTCCTTCTTCCAGGCGGCCGCCACCGACCTGCGCCAGCACCTGGTGCTGTTCAGCGCCCACCGGGGTGAGCCGATGCAGCCCCTGGCGATGTCCCTCTGCGTGCACGATGCCACGGGCCTCTGGGGCCGCTACTGGGGCAGTGACATCGAGCTCGACAACCTGCACTTCGAGGTCTGTTACTACGCCCCGATCGCCTGGGCGATCGAGCGGGGCCTGGAGAGCTTCGATCCCGGGGCCGGCGGCAGCCATAAACGGCGCCGCGGCTTCGTGGCCCAGCCCCGGGCCAGCCTGCACCGCTGGTACGACCCCCGCTTCGACGCCATCCTGCGGGAGTGGCTCCCGGGCGCCAACCAGGAGATGCAGCAGGCGATTGCGGCGATGAACGCGGAGCTCCCCTTCACCGCTGCTTACGATCCCCCCCATGCACCGCGACCCGTGCCCACGCCTGAGCCTGGATGAGGCGCTTTCCCAGCGTTTCATCGCCCTCGACCCGTCGGGCTACTTCCTGATCAAGGTGGATGCCGCCGCCGGTGAGCTGGTGGCCGAGCACTACGCCAACGGCATCGATGAGCGGGGGCTGGCCACCGACCCCGACACCGGCGAGGTGATCAGCTGCCGGGGCAGCGACCCGCGCTCGCCGCTGGCCACCTACCGGGGCCGCAGTGCCAAGGAACTCGGCATCGCCCTCACCGAGGCAGAGGGGCCCCATCCCCTGTCGCGGCTCGACCATGCCCTCTACCTGGGCCGGGAGCTGCAGAAGGCCGAGCTCTGCCTGCTGCAGGGCCTGCCCTACGAGCAGGACTAGACGGGCGCATCGGGCGGGGCCCGGACTCAGGCGGAGGCCACGATCCGGCAGCGGCCATTCATCATCAAGGCTCCGCGCCCGCCGCCTTTCTGCATGGCGTTTTCCTGGAAGGTCAGGGCCCGACGGTCAATCGTGGTGTGGTGCTCCACGTCGTGGTGTTGGTCCGGATGCAGCACCGTCTGGGGCTTCAGCGCCGCGATGCCGGGAAGCTGCTGGCTGGTCGGGGCATGGCCCATGGCTACCTCATCGCCGTCATTGTCGGAGAGGTGGAAGTTGTTGGACTCCTTCTCCAGAAACGAGATCTGATCACGGGAGGTTCTCACCGGCAGGGGCTGGCCGTCGGCAAAGCGGACCCGGTCGTCGCCCTGGCCCTCATCCGCCCTGAAATCGATCTGCCCCGTGGGGTCATCGCTATGGCGACAGATCATCGACTGGGGCCCGATGCTGTCCCAGCGACTGAAGGCCAGGGCCTACAGGCCGACACCCCCAATGGAAGCCAGGGCGACGAGCTTGGTGAGCCCAGCGTTCGTGACTTGTGGTTGCCGCATCACTGCGCCTCGTAGGCGTCAGATCAAACGTACCCCGAGCTAGGCGGGCTGCAGTTCGCGGCTGGTGGCGCGGGACCCTTCGGGTGGTTCCGGGGGCAGGGCAGCGAGCTGGTCCTGGATTTCCCGGGTCACCACACCCCGGTACTCCTGGAAGTGCTCGTTGTGGGCGAGGGTCACCAGGAACTGCTCGAGGTTGTTGGGATTGCGGCGCGCGATGGTGAGCAGGGAACGCCAGAAACGGCCGCGGGTGTCACGCTTCAGGCCCTGACGCCAGATCACGATCAGCAGGGCGCGGACATCGGTCCAGCTGGGCAGGCTGGCCTTGCCGAAGGCCGCCGCCGGAACGAACTGTTGCCAGCGGGGTTGGCCCATTTTCAGGTAGTAGTGCGTAACCCGATCGATGTAGGCGTTGGGTTCGTAGAGGCGGCAGAAGGCATCCACGTACTCATTGGCGATCTGGCGGATCGGCCGGGTAGGCACGAAGTTGAGCAGATTCGTCTGGTTGACGCCCTTGGCGTCGGTTTTTTCCTGCACCAGACGGCCCTCTTTCTCCAGCCGATGCCAGAGCCCCGTGTTCGGCAGGGCCTGAAGCATCCCCATCATCGCGGCGGGGATGCCGGTGCGGCTGACGAATTCGACGATCCGATCGCCGGCGCCCTGCTTTTCGCCGTCGAAGCCGATGATGAAGCCCGCCATCACGCGGATGCCATAGGCGGTGATCCGGTCGACCGACTCCTCCAGTGAGCTGCGGGTGTTCTGCAGCTTGCCGGCCGTTTCGAGGCTGGCCTCATCGGGCGTCTCGATACCAAGGAAGACGCTGTCGAAGCGGGCCTCCGCCATCATCTTCATCATTTCGTCGTCGGAGGCGAGATCCACCGAGGCCTCGGTGGCGAAGCTGAAGGGGTAGCCGTGGTCGATCTGCCAGCGCTTGATCGCGGGCAGCAGCAATTTGGCGTTGCGCTTGTTGCCGATGAAGTTGTCGTCGACCAGGAAGATGGAACGCCGCCAGCCCAGGTCGTAGAGGTACTGGAGCTCGGCAACGAGTTGCTCGGGGGCCTTCGTACGGGGTTTGCGGCCGTACAGCACGATGATGTCGCAGAACTCGCACTGGAACGGGCAGCCCCGCGAGAACTGCACCGACATGGAGTCGTAGGCGTCGAGCTCGAGAAGATCGAAGCGGGGGATGGGGGTACCGGTGACGTCAGGCTTTTCGCCATCGGCACTGAAACGTCCCTGGCGGTCGCCGCGCTCGATCGCCTCGATGAACATCGGCAGGGTGATTTCACCCTCGTCGAGCACCTTGAAGTCGGCCAGCTGCAGTTCAGGGGCGTCCGGGGTGGAACTGGCGAAAGGCCCACCCACTGCCACCGGCAGACCCCGCTGCTTCGCCTTGGCGATCTGGGCGGCCATGTCGGCCTTCTGGACAATCATCCCGGAGATCACCACCAGCTCCGCCCAGTTCCACTCCGCTTCGGTCACCTCCCGGACGTTGCGGTCCACCAGCTTCATCTCCCAGGTCTGGGGCAGCAGCGCCGCCACCGTTACCATCCCCAGAGGCGGAAGCAGGACCTTGCGGTTCACCAGCTCGAGGATCTTTTCGTAGCTCCAGAACGTCTTCGGGAATTCGGGATAGATGAAGAGGGTGCGCATGCTGCAGGTGCGTTGTGGAAGGGCCGTGGGCGATTGCGCGGCAGGGGAAGGGGGTGTCTTGAGCAGGTCCCGCTGCGCCGCAACCCTAGGAGGTTTCAGGAAATGTCAGGTCGTTCTACCGCCTCCTCCCGGGCCATGGGGGTGGGAGGGGGCGGATCCTCTGCTGTAATGATCCCGTTCCTCGCAGCAGCGGCCGTGGGTGTGGTGATTTATCTGGCGCTCGTCGGTGGCGGGCTCACCGCCGCCTTCCTGGCCACGGTCGTGCTCAAGGGCGTCAGGCTGATCTGAGCCGCAGGGCTCCGTTCCGCCCCAGTTCCAGCACCCCCACCACCAGCCCCAGGCCGCCGAGCAGGGCGAAGGTGGCCTGGAGTCCCAGGGTCATCGCCAGGGCGGCGGCCAGCAGGCCACTCACCCCGCCGCCGCCCAGGAAGGCGATCTGCCCCAGACCGGCCATGCGGCCGCGCAGGGCCATGGGTGCCCCCACCTGGAGAATCAGGTTTGAGCCGGCCAGCAGGCCCGCCGTGCCGGCACCGATCAACAGGGCCATCGCCAGGGCCACCGTGCCCCTGGAGGCCGCTGCCATCCCCAACTGGGCCAGGGCCACCACCACGGCGCAGCCCCCCAGCAGAAGCACCGGGCGCTCGCTCAGGGCCAGGCTGTTGCGCTGCAGCACCACACCGCCGGCGATGCTGCCGGCCGCCAGCACGCTGGTGAACAGGCCGAGGGCCTGCGGCGAGGGCCCGACCACGTCGGCGGCGATCAGGGGGGCCAGGCCCGGATGGAAGAAGCCCACCAGGCAGGCCACGGTGGTGAAGCGCAGCACGTGGCGCAGGGTGGAGCCGCAGTCCCGCCAGGCGGCACCGAGGCTGGCCCCGTCACCCCCGGCGCTGCGCTGCTCCAGCTCCCAGTGGGGCCGCAGCAACCAGATCACGGTGGCGATCGGCAGCAGGTAGGACGCCGCATCGATCGCCAGGGCCATGGCGGGTCCGGAGAGGGCCACAAGCCAGCCTCCCAGCGGAGGGCCCACCAGCTTGCCGACGTTGAACACGACCGAGAAGCTGGCCAGATAGGGCGCCACCTGCTCCGGCCGTTCCACCAGCAGGGAGCAGTACTTGCTGCGAGCTGTGAGCTCAAAGGAGCTGGACACGCCCACCACCAGCGTGCTCAGCAGCAACAGGACCACCTGCCCCGTTCCCTGCAGCAGGGGAATGGCCAGGGCCCCCAGGGCTGCACCACCGAACAGTCCCCATTGGGAACGGATCAGCATGGTTTCGCAGCCCAGCCGATCGGTGAGCACCCCCGCCCGGCCGCTGACCAGCAGGCTGGGCAGGGCCAGGGCGGCGAAGTGCAGGGCCAGCAGCAGCGGGTTGCCGGTGCCGGCCATCAGGATCCAGCCCTTGGCCGTCAGCCCGGCGAAGGATCCGGAGGTGCTCAGGCCGGAGGCGAGCAGGAAAAGGGGGCGTTGGTGCCGTCGCAGCCAGCCGTCTCCGTTGCCGGGACTCAAGCCCGGCTCCGCGTGGCGTCCTGGGCCTCACGCACCATCACGCCGGCCCCCACCACCACGCCACGCAGGTCATAGGTGTCGGCGGCGGTGATCCGCACCGGCACCATCGTCCCGGGTGCGGCGCAGAGTCCACCCTCACCGGGGCTGACATGCACCTCGCCGTCCACCTCTGGGGCGAAGCGGGCGCAGCGGCCCAGCATCTCGCCGCTGGAGGGGTTCTCCTGCTCGATCAACACATCCACGATCCGGCCCACCCAGGCGCCGTTGCGCTCGGCGGCGATCGGTTGCTGCAGGGCCATCAAACGGTCCCGCCGCTCGCTGGCGATCTCCGGCGGCACGGGGTTGCTCAGTTCGGCGGCGGCGGTGCCGTCCTCCGGGGAGAAGGTGAACACGCCCACGTGGTCGAAGCGTTGCTCGGCCACGAACGCCAGCAGATGCTCGAACTGCTCTTCCGTTTCCCCAGGGAAACCGACGATGAAGGTGGTGCGCAGCACGGCGTCGGGCAGCTGGTCGCGGATGCGCTGCAGCAGGGCGCCGTTGACCCCGGTCTGCCAGGGACGGTTCATGGCCCGCAGCACCTCCGGGTGGCTGTGCTGCAGGGGGAGATCGAGGTAGGGCAGGACGTTGGGGATATCCCGGTAGGCGGTGAGCACGGTGTCGGTGAGGCCGGTGGGATAGGCGTAGTGGACCCGGATCCAGGGAATCTCCACCTCCCCGAGGGCCCTCAGCAGGTCGTCGAGGCGCGGCTTGCCGTAGAGATCCAGTCCGTAGTTGGTGGTGATCTGGCTGATCAGGATCAGCTCCTTGACGCCCTGGGCGGCCAGTTGGTGGGCTTCGGCCACGATCGATTCGATCGTGCGGGAGCGCTGGTCGCCCCGCAGCCTGGGGATGATGCAGAAGGCGCAGCGGTAGTCGCAGCCTTCGGCCACCTTCAGGTAGGCCACCGCCTCGGAGGTGGTGCGGTAGCGGGGCAGGTGTTCGTCGCCCACGAAGGTGGGCACCGCGCTGACCCTGTTGACCCGCTCCCCGGCCTCGACCCGCTCCAGCACCTCCACGATGTGCTGGTAGTCGCCGGTGCCGACGATCGCCTTCGCTTCCGGCAGGGATTCGAGCAGTTCCTGTTGAAAATGCTGGGCCAGGCAGCCGGCGATGATCAGTTCCTTGCCCTGCTCGGCCAGTTCCACCAGGGTTCGCACCGATTCGGCGCGGGCGTCCTGGATGAAGCTGCACGTGTTCACCACCACCACCCGCGCCTCGCTTTCGTCGGCACTGACGCCGTAGCCGGCCTCGGCCAGCAGGCCGAGCATGTGCTCGGTGTCCACCCGATTCTTCTCGCAACCCAGGTGGGTGAAGGCCACGGTGGGCCGTTCTCGGCTGGGCTGGGGGGACATGCTGCTGCGGGTGGAAAGGGGAACGGGCCGGCGGGCCGGCACCAGGGGCGTGGGCGCAAACGCCGATGTCCACCCTATGCAAGCCCCCGCGGCTGCGAGAATCGACCCGCGACACGTCCGTGCCTGTGACTTCCACCCGCCTCGCCAGCCGCCTCACGACGCGCCGCCGACCCGAGCCGGGTCGGCGCTGGGCGCGGGTGGTGATGGCCGTGCTGGCCACCATCGGCGTGATCGACACCGGATCGATCACCCTGAATCGCTGGGGGGTGATCGGCAGCCTCTCCTGCCCTGGAGGGGCCGAGGGTTGCGACAAGGTGCTCAACAGCCCCTGGGGGAGTGTCTTCGGCCAGCCCCTGTCCCTGTTCGGTCTGCTGGCCTACGGGTCGGTGCTGGTGATGGCGTTGCTGCCGCTGGTGCTGAAGGGCGAGGCCCGCACCCGCGTCAATGGCCTCAGCTGGTGGGGCCTGTTCCTGCTCAGCGCCGGCATGGCGATCTTCAGCCTCGTGCTGGTGGGGGTGATGGCCTTTCAGATCAAGGCCTTCTGCACCTTCTGTCTGATGTCGGCCTTGATCAGTGTGGCGTTGTTTGTGCTGAGCCTGATCGGCGGCGAATGGGAGGACGCTGGGGCCCTGATCTTCCGCGGCGTGCTCACCGCCCTGGCCGTCGGCCTGATCGGGCTCGGTTGGGCCACCTCCATGAATCGCCCCGAGGCCACCACCGGCCCCGGCATGCCGATCCCGGTGGTCGCCGCCAGCACCCCGGCCACCCTGGCCCTCGCCGAACACCTCACCGCCTCCGGAGCGGTGATGTATTCGGCCTACTGGTGCCCCCATTGCCACGACCAGAAGGAACTCTTCGGCAAGGAGGCAACGGCGAAGCTCAAGATCGTCGAATGCGCGCCCGATGGCCGCAACAGCCAGGCGGCGCTCTGCGCCAGCAAGAACATCCAGGGCTTCCCCACCTGGGAGATCAAGGGCCAGCTGGATTCCGGCCAGAAGACCCTCGCCCAGCTCGCCGCCCTGAGCGGCTTCAAGAATCTTGCAGCCCCCGTCAACTGAGGCCTTCCCCTCAGGCCTGGCCCACCGGACCGGTGAAGGGGGATCGGCCCCGTTCCTGCAGCGTGTGACGCCGCCAGAACGGCTGGGGGGTCGGGGCATCGGTGCGGTGATGGCCGCCCCGGCTCTCCACCCGGAAGGCGGCGGCCTCCATCAGCAGCTCCGCCAGCACCAGCCGCTGGCGCAGATCCTGCAGCAGCAGCAGGCGGCGGCCCTGGTCCGTCGTCAGCTGCAGCTCCTGATCGGGCGGCAGATCGTGGGCCCGGCGCAGCAGGGGGGAACGCTCATGGCCGGAGCGTTCGCTGCGGACCCGGCGCAGGGCGTCGATCAGATCCACCCCGCGCCGCTCCACCCCGGCCACCTGCCAGCACAACCGCCGCAGATCGCCGATTGAAGCGATCAGGCTGGCCTCGTCCGGGCAGGCCTGCAGTTCAGCCTGGCTGAGCGGCGGGGCCGCGGCGGCCGTGCCCTGCTGCTCAGGGGGGAGGGGCTGGGGGCACAGATGGCGTAGCCGGCGGGCGAAGACCAGGCATTCCATCAGGGAGTTGCTGGCCAGGCGGTTCGCCCCGTGGACCCCTGTGCTGCCCACTTCACCCACGGCAAAGAGACCGTCCAGGCTGGTGGCGGCCTGCAGGTCGGTGCCGACGCCCCCCATCCAGTAGTGGGCGGCCGGCGCCACGGGGATCGGGGCGTCGCAGGGCGACAGCCCCAGCTCACGGCAGCGGCGCAGGATGGTCGGAAACTGCCGGTCGAGACGTTCGCGGCCCACTGGCCGCAGGTCGAGCCACAGGTGGGTCACCCCCTGCTCCGCCATGCAACGGGCCAGGGCGCGGCTCACCTGGTCCCGGGGGGCGAGGTCGCCCCCCTCCAGTTGCGCCACCGGAGAGCGGCCAGCCCCGTCGAAGAGCCGCGCCCCCTCGCCGCGCACGGCTTCGCTGATCAGGAAATGGGGGGCGTCCGGCAGCATCAGTGCCGTGGGGTGGAACTGCACGAACTCCAGGTCCCGCACCCTGGCCCCGGCGCTCCAGGCCATGGCCACGCCATCGCCGCTCGCCTGGGTCGGGTTGGTGGTGTGGGCAAACAGATGGCCGCCGCCGCCACTGGCCAGCACCACCGCACCGGCCCGCAGCCAGCGCAGGCGGTCGCCTTCCAGCACCTGCAGTCCGACGCAGCGGCCGTTCTCCACCCACAGTTGCAGGGCGGGAATGCCTTTGCGTTGCTCCAGCCCCGGCCGGCGCCGCACCTCCCGCTCCAGGGCATCCACCAGCGCGCCACCGGTGCGGTCCTGGGCGTGCAGCACCCGGCGGTGGCTGTGGGCGGCTTCGAGGGTGGTGCTCAGGCCCTGGGGGGTGCGGTCGAAGTCCATGCCCAGTTGCACCAGCCGCTCGACGCAGGCGGGCGCTTCCCGTACCAGCACGTCCACCGCCTCCGGATCGCACAGGCCGGCTCCGGCCTTGAGGGTGTCGGCGATGTGGCTGGCGAAGCTGTCGTCGGCTCCGGTCACGGCGGCGATGCCGCCCTGGGCCCAGCGGCTGGCGGACGGTGGGCTGCTGGATTTGCTGAGCAGCAGCACCTTCAGCTGGGCAGGCAACTCCAGGCAGGTCATCAGTCCTGCGGCGCCACTGCCCACCACCACCACATCCCAGTGGCAGGCCATGCGTGGATCCGGCTCATCCAAGCGGCTGCTTCACCCCGTTGCACCGTGACTTGTGGTGGAGAGCCTATGGGACGGGCGGCGGCCGTCTGCCACCCACAAAAAAAACCGCCGTGCTGACGGCGGTTCGCAGAGGATGGTGAGGGGACGGTGGTTGGCAGGGGCTGCCAGGGATCGCCGCGCCGTCCGAGGGATCAGCGGTAGACGCCGTCGTTGATGCGATCGAAGCCCTCGTTGAGGGCGATCGCGGGCGGGGTCACGGTGAAGTTGTCCTTGTACTTGTTGAACAGCTCCTTCTGGCGATCGGTCAGATCCAGACCCAGCACGTCGTCGACGCTGTCGTAGGGCCCGCCGAGAACGATCTTGCCGGCCAGGGTCGGGTACATGCCGGGGTACTGCTGGAAACGACGCACTGAAGCGTTGTTGAGATCCACCTTGCCGACGCTCTCGGCGAGCTTGTCGTCGATCTCGTTGCGGCGTTCCGCGGCGAGGGCGGCACCGGGCAGAACCAGGGTCATGAGCAGACCGGCCAGGACCACACCACTCATCAACCAGGCAAGCAGCCGCTTCATCACGACACTCCGTTTAGGGGAAGAACCAGGGGACCCTGGCAGGGACAGGGCGGTGATCCGCAGACCACCCGTGCAACGTTACAGAAACCCCCCTGGTCTCCCCACGCCGGAGGCTCCGCTTTTGCAGATCTTCAGATCAGGCCGCTGAGGTGGGGGGCCAGCAGGGCCGCCCCCAGGAACAGGGCGTCGACGGCCAGGGTGGTGCCCAGGGCTGCGGCGGCGACCCGCCAGGCGCCTCCTTGGCTCCAGAGGCGGCGGCAGATCAGCACCAGCAGGCTGGCCGTCAGGCCGACGAGGGCCAGCGGCCAGGGCTGCAGCACCTGGATCGCGGCACCCTGCAGCAGCAGGGGCGCTTCGGCCAGAGGGGCATTGAGAACCTGGGGCCAGAGGTCCATGAGTCCGGCGGCGGCCATGACCCCATCGGTGCTCGCGGTGCCGAGCAGGGAGCCCAGATAAAAGGCGCCCGCCAGCCGCCAGCGGCCCCCGAGGCCCGCCACCGCCAGGGGCAGGGCGAAGGCCTCGATCGGCAGATGCATCACCGGGTGAAGCCGGACCCAGCCCCAGAACAGGCAGCCGCCCAGCCAGCTGCCGCAGAAGCCCACCAGCAGCACACCCAGTTGCTGCCACTGGCCCTGTCCCCGGCGCTCCAGAAGGAGGGCCAGGGCCATCAGGGGGAGGGTGAACAGGGCCGCCGCCATGGGCGCGGCCCGCACCCAGGGGGCCTGCAGGAACACCGGCACGGTGACCAGAAGGGCGGCCGTCAGGGGCAGCACGGCCGCGGCCGGTATGGCTGGCGCGGCCGCAGCCATCCGCAGTCCCGGCAGGGCCGGGGGGCGGGTCGAAAGGGTGGGTGGGACCCCGAGCAACTGGTTGTGAAGAAAGTTGTGCAACCTTAAAGGGATCGGGGGGTGCTTCCGTGACCCGTCCGGCCATAGGGTCGGCCGCAGTATCGGCTCCCCCCATGCCGCTGGTCGCCACGGCCTCCTCCCTGCCCCTGGTCGAGGCCTGCTGGCACGCCCTCGTTTTGGGGGTCGTTCAAGGGCTCACGGAGTTCCTGCCGATCAGCAGCACGGCGCACCTCAAGGTGGTCCCGGTGTTCCTGGGCTGGGGTGATCCCGGGGTGGCGTTCACGGCCGTGATCCAGCTGGGCAGCATCGCCGCGGTGCTCGGCTACTTCCGCAAGGATCTGGCCGAGGTGGGCACCGGCGTGGCCCGCGCCTTCCGCCACGGCCAGTGGAACGATCCACCGGCCCGGCTGGGGGTCGCGATCGTCCTGGGCACGGTACCGATCCTGCTGGCCGGTCTGGCCATCAAGGTGCTGCTGCCCAGCTACGAGACCTCCCCCCTACGCAGCCTGACGTCGATCGCCATCGTCTCGATCGTGATGGCGCTGCTGCTGGCGCTGGCCGAACTGGTGGGTCGTCGCCGCCGCCTGCTCGAGGCCGTCACCCCCCGGGACGGTCTGCTGGTGGGACTGGCCCAGGCCCTGGCCCTGATCCCCGGCGTCTCGCGCTCGGGCAGCACCCTGACGGCGTCGCTGTTTGATGGCTGGCAGCGCTCCGACGCGGCGCGTTTCTCCTTCCTGCTGGGCATTCCCGCCATCACCCTGGCCGGACTGGTGGAGCTCAAGGCCGCCTTCGGCTCGGTCGAAACGGGCGGTGTGATTCCGATGCTGGTGGGCATCGCCGCGGCGGCGGTGGTTTCCTGGCTGGCGATCGCCTGGCTGCTCCGCTTCCTGCAGCAGAACAGCACCTGGATCTTCGTGATCTACCGACTGCTGTTCGGGCTGGTGATCCTGCTCGGGTTCCGGGGGCTGGAGGGCGTCACACCCTGAGGGGGTGGGGCCGCCACACTGAAGCCACAGTCCTGTCGCCCTCGCCGTCACCCCCGTGTGGAAGGAGCCCTCCCTTGCCCTTGCCGGGCCCGTCACCCAGCCCCGGCCCGCCCTTGTGGCCACGGTGGAGCCCGGCTCGATCGCTGAGGAGCTGGGCTTTCAGCCCGGTGATCGCCTGCGCAGCATCAACGGGATCCGGCCGCGGGACCTGATCGACGTCCAGGTGCTGCAGGGGGAGGAGGAACTGGTGCTGGAGGTGGAGGACCCCGACGGCACCCTGCATGTGGTGGAGCTGGAGAAGGATCTGGATGAAGGGCTGGGGCTGGGCTTCAGCGAGGCCCTGTTCGACGGCCTGCGCCAGTGCAACAACCACTGCCCCTTCTGCTTCATCGACCAGCAACCGCCGGGGCGGCGCGACAGCCTTTACCTAAAGGACGACGACTACCGGCTCAGCTTTCTCTACGGCTCCTATCTCACCCTCACGAACCTGACGCCGGCCGACTGGAGCCGGATTGAGGAGCAGCGTCTCTCCCCCCTGTTCGTCTCGGTCCACGCCACCGACCCGGAGCTGCGCAGCCGCCTCCTGGTCAACCCGCGGGCCGGCCTGCTGCTGGAGCAGCTGGCCTGGTTCGCCGAGCGGCGCCTCCAGATCCACGCCCAGGTGGTGGTGTGTCCGGGGCTGAACGACGGCGAGGCCCTGGAGCGGACCCTCACCGACCTGGCGCGCTTCGCCACCGGGCCCTGGCCGGCGGTGCTCTCCACGGCCGTGGTTCCCGTAGGCCTGACCCGGTTCCGGCCGGATGGGGACGCGCTGCGCCCGGTCGACCCCGCCGGGGCCCTGGAGGTGATCGCGCGGGTGGAGAGGCTGCAGCCCGCCTTCCAGGCCAGCAGCGGCAGCCGTTTCGCCTGGCTGTCCGATGAGTGGTTCCTGATTGCCGGCCGGCCCCTGCCGCCGCGGGCCAGCTACGAGGATCTGCCCCAGCAGGAGAACGGCGTCGGCAGCATCCGCGCCTTCCTGGAGGACCTGGAGGGCGCCACCCGGGAGCTTCCCGCCAGCATCCCCACCCCGCGCCGCTGCAGCTGGGTGGTGGGCCGCCTCGTGGCCGAGGCCCTGCAACCGGTGGTGGAGCGGCTCAACCGGGTCGAGGGGCTGGAGCTGGTCCTCCATGGCCTGCCCAGCCCCTACTGGGGCCAGGAACAGGTGGTCACCGGGCTGCTGACCGGCTCCGATCTGATCGAGGGGCTCAGCAACCGTGACCTGGGGGAGGAACTGCTGCTGCCGCGGGTGATGCTGCGGGAGGGGGAGGAGGTGTTTCTGGACGACACCACGCTCGCCGACCTGCGCGACCGTCTGCCTGTGCCGGTCCGGTTGCTGGGGGGTGCGGACGATCTGGTGGCCGGCTGCCTCGGCACCCCACGGGGAGGTGCTTAAGCTCGGGCGGAAGCGAACGGTCCAACGTGAGGCGCCAACCACTCCTGCTCGCGGCACTGGTGGTGCTCCCGTCGGTTGGCTTCCAGACACTGCCGCTGCGCGCCCAGACGGCTCCGGCCCCCGCCAGCCCGGTCCTTCCAGCTCCCGAGGCCCTGCCCCTGGCCCCGGAGGTCAAGGGACCGCGGCCGAAATCGAACCCCAGCGTGCTGGCTCCCGCCGCCAAGGAGTTGCCGCCCGCCCTGCTGGATCTGAAGGCTCCCAATCCCTTGGCCCTGCCGGTCAAGCCCTCCCAGGTGCGCATCCGGGAACTGCGGCCCCTCGGCCTGGCCGATGTGGAAACCCTGGTCGAAGTCAACAATCCCGAGCTCAAGGCGATCGCCAGCCAGGTGGAGCAGGCCCAGTCGGCCCTGCGCGCCCAGATCGCCCTCTGGTATCCGACCATCCAGCTGAATGCCAACAGCCTGCCCACCTACACCGGCGGTCAGCAGTTCAGCAGTGCCTTCACGGGCACCGGCCAGGAGCAAGGCAACACAATCACCAGCATCTGGCGGATGCAGGCCGTTCTCCAGGCCAGCTGGGGCCTGATCAACCCCACGCGCACACCGCAGATCGCCGCGGCCCGTGACCGGTTTGAGCAGGCCAAGAACCAGTACCTGATCGGTCTGCGGACCCGCCGCCTGGAGGCCGCGGAGGCCTTCTTTAATCTTCAGGTTTCCGATGAGACGGTCCGCATCGGCCAGGAGTCGGTGCGATCGTCGCTGGTGAGTCTGCGGGATGCCAAGGCCCGCTTCCAGGCCGGCGTGGCCACCAAGCTGGAGGTGCTGGAAGCCGAAACCCAGCTGGCCCGCGACCAGCAGGTGCTCACCCAGGGTCTGGCCGACCAGGCCATCGCCCGCCGCGCCCTGGCCGCCCTGCTCGATCTGCCCCAGGACGTGACGCCCACCTCCAAGGAGCCGTCGCGGGTGGTGGGCTCCTGGCTGCCCTCGCTGCAGGAGAGCATCATCGCGGCCTACGCCTTCCGGGAGGAGCTCGACAATGTCCTGCTCAACATCTCCATCGCTAACAGCGAAGCGAACACCGCCCTGGGCCAGGTCCAGCCCTTCCTGAACATCGCCTACGGCCTCACCGGGGGTCGAACCAGTGGTGTCCAGTTCGCCAACCGCAGCACCCCAGGTGTGAACTTCGGCAATGACAGCTGGTCGGTGGAGAATACGGTGGGCCTGAACCTCAGCTGGTCCCTCTTCGATGGCGGTGCCGCCAGGGCCAACTATCGCCGCCAGAAGCAGGTGGCCCAAGAGAACAGCTTCCGGTTCGCCCAGCAGCGGGACGCCATCCGCCAGCAGGTGGAAACCAATTTCTACGAACTCGAGAAGAACAACCGCAACATCACCACCACCTCCCGCGAGGTGATTTCCACCAGGGAGTCCCTGCGTCTGGCCCGCCTGCGCTTCCAGGCCGGCGTCACCACCCAGCGGGAGGTGGTGGACACCCAGCGCGACCTCACCCAGGCAGAAGTGCGCTGGTCGACGGCCATCTCCGACTACAACAAGGCCCTGGCCCGGCTGCGGCGCTTCACCGGCCTCGACCAGGTCGGCCTCTGCCAGCGTCAGTCCCTTCCCGCCACCAGTCCCAAGCCGGCAGGCGCCTCTGAGATACCGGTGGAGCCCCAGCCCCTGATTCCGGCCTGCCGTGCCGGCAGCCCGATCGGGTCTGAGGCGATGCCGCCGGGGTCCTGAGGCCCGTTGTCGCCCCATCTCCGCTCCGGTCTGACCCTCCCCGCCACCGTGCGCCTCGGACTCTTCCAGGGATGTCTTGGCTGTCTGGCGGTGATCTTTTCCGGCCTGCTCAATCGGATCATGCTCAGTGAGCTGGACTTTCCCGGGCTGCTGGTGGGTGGCGCCCTGGCTTTCGAGCAGTTCGTGGCCCCATCGCGGGTGCTGTTCGGCCAGATCTCCGATGCCCATCCCCTGGCGTCCCGTCACCGGGTTCCCTACGTGCTGATCGGCACGGCGGCGTTCTGCCTGCTGGCGGTGCTGTCGGTGCCCCTGATCTTCCAGGTGGGACGCCTGCTGCAGGACGGCAGCCAGCCCGGCCTCGCCCTTGGCATCGCAGCCCTCTGCGGCCTGTTCGCCCTGTACGGCCTCGCGATTTCCATTGCCACCACCCCCTATCTGGCCCTGGTGATCGACCGCACCAGCGAACAGGAA
Organism: Cyanobium sp. Cruz CV13-4-11; assembly: GCF_024346055.1. Classification (GTDB taxonomy): domain Bacteria; phylum Cyanobacteriota; class Cyanobacteriia; order PCC-6307; family Cyanobiaceae; genus Cyanobium. Next base: position 2,164 of record NZ_JAGQCH010000002.1, on the reverse strand, counting down.
CGGCCCCGGGCGGTGAGCATCATCTGGTGCATGCTCACCGTCGGCATCGTCATCGGTGCGGTGTCCATCGGCGTGAGCCTGCGCTCCCTGGATGGGGTCAGCGATCCAGTGGTGCTCCAGGCGGTCCTCTCCCGCTTCATGACGATCGTGGCCGCCGCCGTGATGCTTCTCACCGTGGTGGCCACCTGGGGAATGGAGTCGCCCCTGCGCGAGCGCAGCGACGGCCTACCGGCCAGGCGGGAGGACGCCATCGGCCTGCGGCAGTCCTGGACGCTCATCACCTCCAGCCGCCAGGTGCTGATCTTCTTTTCCTTCCTGATCCTGTTCACCCTGGCCCTGTTCCTGCAGGATCCGGTTCTCGAGAGCTACGGCGCCCAGGTCTTCGCCATGCCGATCGCCGCCACGGCCCAGCTCAACGCCTTCTGGGGTGTGGGCACCCTGGTGGGCCTGCTGCTGGCGGGACTCTGGGTGGTGCCAGTGATGGGCAAGATGGCCACCGCCCGGCTCGGCTGCCAGCTGATCGCCCTGTCCCTGCTCCTGCTGCTCGTGGCGGGTCTGACGGCCAAGATCCCCTTTCTTCAGGCCGTGATGGTGCTGTTTGGACTGGCGGCTGGCATCGGCACCAACAGTGCCCTTTGCCTGATGCTCGACCTGACCCTGCCCCAGGCCGCCGGCACCTTCGTCGGGGTCTGGGGCCTGGCCCAGGCTCTGTCACGGGCCATTGGCAAGCTGCTCGGCGGTGGCCTCTACGACATCGGCCGCTCCCTGCCGCTGGGGGATGGCCCGTATGGGCCCTTCGCCCTTGTCCTGGGTGTGGAGTTGCTGGTGGCCCTGGCGGCCCTGGTGCTGCTCGCCCGTGTCAATGTTCGCCAGTTCCGGGAGGACACCTCCCGCAGCCTCAGCCAGGTCCTGGAGCTGGAACTCGGATGACATCCCTATCCCCGCACCTGCTCGATCCCCGCCTGGAGGCCCTGATCGATCGGGTCGCCGAGCGACAACGCGCCGATTTCGGCCACAGCCAGCCCGATCTGAAGGCCGATGGTTCCTTCATCACCGCCTGTGATCGCTGGAGTGATGCCACCCTGGTGGAGGGGCTGGCCCAGCTGTTCCCGGGGGAAGGGGTGCTCAGCGAGGAAGGCCGGCAGCAGGTGCCCGCCACCCCGGCGTACTGGGTGGTGGATCCCCTCGATGGCACCACCAACTTCGCCGCCGGAATTCCCTACTGGGCGATCTCGATCGCCCGCTTCGAGGCCGGAGTGCCGGTGCTGGCGATCCTTGATGTGCCACCGCTGCGGCAGCGAATCGTGGCCATCCGGGGACAGGGTGCCTGGCGCAACGGCAATGCCATTCCGCCCCCGGCCGAGCAGGTGCACAACGCCGGCTGTGCCTCCCTCTGCAGCCGATCGATCCGGGTGCTTCAGAAACTGCCGGATCGGCCATTCCCCGGCAAGATCCGCCTGCTGGGCGTGGCCAGCCTGAACCTGGTGTCGGTGGCCATGGGCCAGACGATGGCGGCGCTGGAGGCCACACCAAAGATCTGGGACCTGGCGGCGGCCTGGCTGGTGCTGGAGGAACTGGGCTGTCCCCTGCGCTGGCTCGGACCAAGCCCACAAGGACTGCAGGCCGGAACAGACCAAGCCCAGACGGATTTCCCTGTGCTGGTGGCCAACCGGCAGGAGACTCTGGAGCGCTTCATGCCCTGGGCCGAAGCGCTGGAGGCGAAGGCCCCGCCGAAGCAGGTGGTATGATTTTGGACTGCGCCCCAGAGAGCGAGAGCTCGAGCGGGGAGCAGGCTTACGAGATCAAGAGGCGCGAGCCGACGGTGTTGTAAGTTTTCTGAGTCGCCGGGAGGCGACGCGCCGCGAGAGCCCCGGAAGGGGTGGAGCGGTAGAACCTGGACAACCAAAAAAGTTTAGGAACTGACGCTTCCACTGCGTCGGTTGCGGCTGGAAGTGAGGAGCGAATTCGGGAGACCGTAAACGCCTGAGCCGAAAGTGCCTGTGTCCTTCGCTACGGCGAGGGGAAGAGGAGTCCCTGGAAGGGGAGGCAACGGACGAAGAGCGGTGGAGGTGTGAGGTCCCGTCAAAAGAAACAAGCGACGGGTTGAAGCAACCAAGGAGCAGCAGAGCGTTCTCACGACGCGCTGAGGCTTGGAGCGGCGCCA
>NZ_JAGQCH010000019.1 GCF_024346055.1 Cyanobium sp. Cruz CV13-4-11 | reverse complement strand
GATAGTTGGGGGGTAGCCCCCTGCGAAAATAGCTCGATGCCAGGTAAAACTTCTGCTCCACGATCGCCTGTCGGCGTTGTGTGAGTCAACAAGCTCCAAAAGGAGCTGAAGGAAAAGCCACCCGAAAAGGGTGGCTTTTTTGTTGGTCGTTTTCTGGTGGCCGGCTGCGAAGGGGGCTGAGGGGTGCTGTGGGGTGGGCAGAATGAATGTGTGCCCCCTGCTCGACACTCTTGACCTTGCACCTGCCGTGAGTTGGCGTCGCCGTTTCCGCCCGATCTGGAAGGCCTATGCCCTGTGGCTGCGCGCGGATTGCGTTGATCTCAGTGCGGCCTTTGCTTACCACACCCTCCAATCCTTTTTCCCGGCCCTGCTGATCGCGCTTTCGGTGGCCTCCAGGCTTCTCGGTCGCGATGTGGAGCGCTTCGACCGTCTGCTCGTCTACGTGGCCCAGGTACTGCCCGCCTCCGCCCTGCCAGGCTTCGAGGCCACTCTGCGGCGCTTCACCAACCAGGGCTTCGGCGCTGGCCTCCTCGGCTTGGTGCTTCTCGCCCTCAGTGCCAGCAACATCTATCTGACGCTCCAGCGTGGTGCTGACCGGCTCTGGTGGAACCGGCCTTTTGGACTCGACAACCTGCGCTGGCAGCAGCACGTGGCCCGTTTCCTGGCTCTGCGCCTGAAGGCCCTGTCGCTCATCCTGTTCGTGGGGGTTCTGATCGTCGTTGATCAGCTGTTCAGCACCGTGCGGCTGTTCGGATCGAGTGGCTTCCAGGACCAGCTGGAGATCTATCTGCCTAAGCCTTTGCTTTGGCTCAGTTCCCTGTCCTTCGGCCTGGACCTGCTCCTTTCCCTGTTGATCAGTTTCGCGTCCACCCTGGTGTTTCTCTGGATGCTGCCATCACGCCGCATTCCCTTCCGCCCTTTGATTCCCGGCGCTTTGCTGGTCAGCAGCAGCCTCACCCTGTCCAACCTGCTGCTGAGCAGGAGCCTGGTCGCCCTTGGCTTGCGCTTCCAGGCCTATGGGGTCGTGGGTGGCGTGTTGCTGCTGACGCTCTGGGTCTGGTTGGTGGGGGTAGTTCTTTACTTTGGCCAGTGTTTCAGTGTGGTGCTTTCCGGCGGTGCCGCTGGGGGGCCATCGACACCTCTGCCGCGCTGAGAAAGGGCTTGTTTCGGGTCAGGATGGAGATCGCTTCGATGCATGGACCCTTGGCCAAGCTTTCCCTTCGGATACCGCCATTGGCGGCCAGCCTTGCCCTTGTCTGCATGTCCGTGTGCGCGGTCGTTGTGATCGGTCTGACCACCCTGGCGCTGGTTCCGCTGCTGCTTGGTCTTGGCCTGTTGGCCGCCTGGCTGGTGGCGGCCCTGCTGCTGGGTTGGGCCGGCCTTGAAGGGCTGGCGGCACTCGAGCGGTGGATGGAGAACGACCCGCGCTTCCAACGTTGATGGAGCGTCGCATCCCCTGGCTCTGGATTGGCGTGGCGGCAGCCCTGCTCCTTGTGCCCACCTCGGCGGGCCGAATCCTGCTGAATGTGATCGGGGGACTCACCCTCACGCTGCTGTTCCTGCCGCTGTTGCTGGCGGGGGTGGGCGTGATCGGCTGGCAGGTGCTCCGCCGCCGGCTGCGCACCTGCCCGAACTGTGGTTTCACCAGTCTGGGCAGCGCGGCCTGTCCCGCCTGTGGCAGTGCATTCGATGCCGTCGATGCTTCTGGAACGGCGCCCAGCGCCCCGCCCGGCGTCTTCTTCTGGGGATCCCCCCCGGAGGAGAGGGAAATCGACGCCCGCGACGTCATCATCAACGTGGAGGCGGTTGATCTCGAGGCCTCCGGGCCCACCGATGGTGGCCTTCTGGAAAGGGACACCCCCTGAGGGGTCAGCAAAGCCGTTGACGACGGGACTCCCCTGGCCAAGGCGGGAGAGCTTCAGGTTCCGGCGTTCGAGCAGATGCAGCAACAGGGGCGCGCCGAAGGCAAAGGCGATCGTGACGGCCGTCGCCCCGACCGGCAGATCACTGGACAGGAAACGGGCCGACGGGACCATGCGGCGTGAGGCGTGCGGCTTGGCTTATGGGGCGTAGGGCGTCGGCGCCAGGTCCGGTTGGCTGGAATCCCACTGCATCACCTGCTGCTCCACCTGCTGCAGCACCGACTCGCAGCGCTCGGCGTAGGCCAGGGCTCTGCGGTAGAGATCGGCCATCGACTCCACATCCAGCTCCTCGTCCTGCAGCTGGGCCAGACAGAGTTCGAGGGCTGTCTGGGATTCGCGAAAACTGAGATCCTTGGCCACCGTCGCGGGTTCGGAGGATTCATGGGGAGCAGGGCTGGATCTGGTCGTGGGCCTGGCCATGGGTTGGGTGCGTGGTGGAAAAACGGGCAAAGACGCAGCAGGCTGGGGCGAGTGCTGTAGCCGGGGGGGCGTCAGGGGGCGTCAGGGGGCGGAGGGTCAACGGCTGGTTCGTGGCCCTGCACTCGCAGGGCCACCCGGCCATCGGCCAGCTCGGCGACCACCGCATCGCCTGGTTGCAGCTGGACCACGGATCGCAGCAGGCGTCCGTCGCGATCCCTCAGCAGGCTGAAACCCCTGGCCAGCAGGTGCGCCGGAGACAGGGCCCGCAGCAGCTGCCGTTGCTGGGCCAGCCATTGCTGCCGCTGTTCCAGCAGAAGGCTCGGGTGCAGCCTCCGCAACTGATCCTGCCGCGTGCCTAGCCGTTGCCGGGCTGAGGCGATGCGCAGCGAGAGCGTGTGCTGCAGGTGCCCGCGTTCCTGGGCCAGGGAGCGGAGCACCTGGCTGCGTTCCGGCAGCACGGCCACCAGGGCAGCCGTCGGTGTGGCGGCCCGGTAGTCGGCCACCAGGTCGGCGATGGTGACGTCATCCTCGTGGCCGATGCCGCAGATCACGGGCAACACCGCCGCCGCCAGACAGCGGGCCAGCTGCTCGCCGTCGAAGACAGCCAGATCCTCCCGGCTGCCACCGCCGCGGGCCAGCACCAGAGCTTCGATGCCGAGGCTGGCGGCCTGACGGCAGACGCTCTCGATGGCAGTGGCGATCTGGGATTCCACGTTCCCCTGGACCGGAATCGGCACCACCAGCAGGTCCGTGGCGGGCCAGCGTTCGCGGGCCGTGCGCAGCATGTCGGCCAGGGCGGCGCTGGGCACGCTGGTGAGCAGGGCGATACGGCGGGGCCAGGGCGGCAGCGCCCGTTTACGTTCAGGATCGAACAGTCCTTCCGGCTCCAGCCGGCTGCGCACCTGCTCGAACTGGCGCAGAACGGTGGTCAGGCTGGGGCGCACATCCAGCACCTGCACGGTGAGGCTGGCCCGGGCGGCCCAGAAGTTGAGCTTGCCAACCACCACCACCCCATCGCCTTCCTGGGGAATGAAGCTGAGTTTCTGCAGCTGGGAGGACCAGATCACCCCCTGGATGCTGGCCTGTCCATCGAGCAGGCTCAGCCAGAGATGGCCCTTCTTCTGCTGGGGACGGCCCACGGTGGCCTCCAGAAGGAAGCGGGGCGCGAACCCCCTCTCGAGCAAGGTGCCGATCGCCTGGTTGAGCTCGGCGACCGTGAAACGGGGAATGCCGTCGTGCTGGCCGCTAGGGGCGGTGCTGCCAGGGACCGTGAGCATGGGGTCAGTGCTGGAGCTTGCGATAGCAGAGCCACCAGTAGAGGCTGAGCAGGCCCGCCACCAGGGCAACGGCCCGTCCGATGGGATGGTCGACCCGGATCAGGCCGGCACCGGTGATCACCAAGGCGCTGCTCAGCAGCCTGGAGCCGTCGCGGCGGTTGCCGACATAGAAGCGGGAAACGGTGGCGGTCGGTGCCATCGGGGGGGCGCAAGCCTGCAGACCACCCAACCTAGGACCGCAGCCGGGGGCATGAAAAAGCCGCCGGGGAGACCGGCGGCCAACGCCACGGATGCGATTCAAGGGGTGGCGGGCTGGCTTGGTGGCCGGCCTTCAACCGAGGCCGACCTGGGCCAGAATGCCTTGGCCGGTGAGAATTTCGGTCGCCAGGCCGATCACAAAGCCCATCATGGCCAGGCGGCCGTTCCAGGTTTCGGCGAAGTTGACGAAACCGAAGCGGGGTTGGGAAGCGTCAGACATGGAAGGAGCCCACGAGGTAAACCACAGTGTAACGAAACATGGAGTGATCTTGACAGTGATAGGAGCTACAAGCGCGGGTGTGGGTTGCACGGTTGACAGCCGTGCCCTGCCATGGGCTTGAAGCCGATGGCGGCCTGCGGCCCCGGCCGGGGTTCCCTCTGGGGGCCTGGCACGGAGGAACAGCGCCGGGCGCCCCGGGCCCACTTCCAGCAGCACCTCAAGGCGCCGCTTCCCGGGGCGACCGAGCTGGTGCTGGTCACCGATCTGGATGGAACCCTGCTGGAGGGGAGCGTCCCGTCCCGCCGTCGCCTCTACGGCTGGCTGGGTTCCCAGCGCCACCGGATCCTGCAGGTCTTCAGCACGGGGCGGGACATGCGTTCCGTCGCCCGGTTGCTGGCCGCCGAGGCCGCCCTTGGCCTCCACCCCCCCCACCTGGTGATCGGGGATGTGGGTTGCACGGTGGCCTGCGGCGCCTCCCTCACTCCCTCGCCCCTGGCGCTGGAGCCGATCGAGGCTCTCTGGCGCGGACGGGCGGCCCAGGTGCTGCCCCTGCTGGCGGGTCTCCCGGGTCTCTCCGCCGAGCCCCTCAGCAGCGATCGGCGCCTGGCCTATGCCATCGACCCCCGCCGGCTCGATCGCAGCCGATTGCCGGCGATCGAGGCCCATGGGGTGGATTGTCTTGTCTCCGGCGACAAGTACCTCGACGTGCTGCCGGCTGGCGTCAACAAGGGCAGCACCCTGCTGGGGTTGCTGGAGTGGCTGGAGCTGAATCCCGCCCTGGTGGTCACGGCGGGGGATTCCCTCAACGATCTGGCCATGTTCGAAACGGGGCTTCAGAGCGTGATGGTGGGCAATGCCGAGCCCGGCCTGGTGCGCGCCCTGCCAGGCCTGTCCCGCACCTACCGCGCCCGTGGCCATGGCGGCGCGGGCATCCTGGAGGGACTGCGCCATTTCGGCTTCGGCCATCTGTTGCCCGGCCTGGCCTGAAGGACCTCGCCCCAGGGGGCTTCGTCTGGGCACGCCGGCTGGATCAACGCTCCGGGGCCTGGCCGCGCCCCTCCCGCGCCAGGGCGGCCTTGGTGCGGGCACTGGCGATGCCCTGGCGGGGATCCTCGGGCCAGGGGTGGCGGGGGTAACGGCCGCGCAGCTCCCGGCGCACCTCGGCGTAGCCCTGGCTCCAGAAGCCGGCCAGGTCGCTGGTGACCGCCGCCGGGCGTCCTGCCGGTGACAGCAACTCCACCCTCACCGCCAGTCGGCCATCCAGCACCGTCGGCCCTTCGAGGCAGCCGAACATCTCCTGCAGCTTCACCGCCAGCACCGGGGTGCCACTGCCGTAGTCCAACGGCACCCGACGGCCGGATGGGACCGGCTGGGTGAGGGGCAACAGCCGCTCCAGCTCCTGGCGCAGGGGCCAGTCCAGATCGCCCCAGAGGATCTCTGGCAGGTCCAGTCGCTGCAGATCCTGAAGACTGCTCAGGCCGCCCAGGTGGGCCCCCAGCCACGAACCCGGATCCTGCTGCAGCCGCTCCGGCGAACGGTCGGGCCAGGGCGCCCCCAGGTGGCGGTGGGCCAGCATCAGACGCTGCTGCAGCTGGCGACTGCTGCGGCTCCAGGGCAGCACTTCCAAGCCCAGACTTTCCAGACCCTCCAGCAGCGCCCGCTCCACCACCTCCCCTGTGGCTTCGGGCCAGGGGCGACGCTCCAGCACCAGCGCCCCGGCGCGCCGCAGCCGTTCGCAGCGCACCCGCTGGTCGTGGCCATCCCAGCGGGCTTCGGTGCACTCCTCGACCCCGTCCGCCAGCAGCTCCTCCAGCCCCTGACGGGAGACGGCCACCGCCAGCCGCACCCGGGCCTCCTGGCCCTGGCCGTCGACGCTGGCAATCGCCAGGGCTTCAGTGCCGGTGAGGGGGTCCCCCGGGGGCAGAACGGCGCCGCGACCGCTGCGCATCAGAAAGCGCCCATCCCCCCGGCCCCGGCCCCGGCCGAGGGCCAGCCGCTCCGGGTAGGCCCAGCCCAGCAACTGGGCCGCCTGGGCATCCTCGGAGCCGGAGGCGGCATCGCGGCCCGAGCGGCTGGCTGCCGAAGGGTGTGGGCCATGGCTGTCCGTGAGCTGGCGCAGCAGCTGGGATTGGAGATCTCGCCAGGGACGCCGGGAGCCCGTGCGGCCGGCACCCCCGGGTCCGGCATCACCGCGCCGCAGCCAGTCGAGCCGCCGCATCAGATCGCTGCCCGCCTCGCGGCGATCGAGGGGATCCCGTTCGCTCAGCAGCACGGCCATGGCACTGGCCAGGGACTCCCAGCCCCGTTCCCTGGCCCGCAGCAGCATGTGGGCCAGGCGGGGATGGACCCCCAGCCGGGCCATCGCTCGCCCGTGGCCGGTGATACGCCCGCCGCCATCGATGGCCCCCAGCTGCCGCAGCAGGCTGCGGGCCTCCTCAAGGGACCGGCGAGGGGGCGCCGTGATCCAGGGCAGCGTGTCGTCCGCTGCGCCACCCCATTCCGCCAGCTGCAGGGCGATCGGCAGAGGATCGACCTCCAGCAGTTCCGGGGGATCGAAGGCAGGGCGCCGCTGCTGTTCCGCCGGGGACCAGAGCCGCAGGCAATGGCCGGGGCCAAGCCGTCCGGCCCGGCCGCGGCGCTGTTCGGCACTGGCCTGGCTGGCGGGCTGGGTGACCAGGCCGTCCATGCCCGTGGCCGGATCGAAGCGGCTCAGGCGGCTCAGGCCGCTGTCGATCACCAGGGTCACCCCCGCGATCGTGAGCGAACTCTCCGCCACCGCCGTGGCCAGCACCACCTTGCCGGCCGCCTGCTGGGTCGCCGCGATGGCCCGGCCCTGGGCCGCCAGCGGCAGTTGGCCATGCAGCAGAACGCAGTCGACGTCGGCACCCCAGGCGGTGGCTTCGATGGCCCGGCGCGTCGTTTCCAGCTCCCCGAGGCCCGGCAGGAAGACCAGCACGGTGCCCCGGGGCTGGGGCTGGTCCAGCCAGTGGCCTTCGAGGGCCCGCAGCACCTGGCGCTCCAGCCGCTCCTCCTGGCGCGGCGGTTGGTAGGCGACCGTGACCGGATGGCTGCGGCCCTCGCAGCTGATCACGCTGGCCCCATCCAGCTCGGCGGCCAAAGGTTCCAGGTCGAGGGTGGCCGACATCACCAGCAGCCGCAGCTCCGGGCGCAGCAGGCTGCGGGCCTGACGCACCAGGGCCAGGGCCAGATCCGCCTCGGCCTGCCGCTCATGGAATTCGTCAAAGATCACGCAGGCCACCCCTTCGAGGGCAGGATCGGCTTGGAGCCGGCGCAGGAACAGGCCGGCGGTGACCACCTCCAGACGGGTGTCCGCCGAGGTGCGCGATTCCAGCCGGACGCTGTAACCCACCCGGCCGCCGAGGGGTTCGCCCAGATTGGCCGCCAGGCGCTCGGCGGCGGAGCGGGCCGCCAGCCGGCGCGGCTCCAGCATCAGCAGCCGACCCTCCTGGCCGAAGCGCTCCAGCAGGGCCAGGGGGACCCGGGTGGTTTTGCCCGCGCCGGGTTCGGCCTGCAGCAGCAGGGTGGCCCCGGGCCCAAGGGCGGCGGTGATGGCCGCGAGGCGGCCGTCAATGGGCAGGGGCGACGTCAGCGCACGTGGCGGAGGCCGTCCACCGGGTGGTAAGCCTCACCGGTGGTTTCCTCGTAGACGATCGCCGGCAGGCCCGTTTCGAACATGGTCTGGAGGGCCTCCTTGAGATAGGGGTTCCAGCCCCCGGTGGTGACTTTGCCGTGACGCACCGTCCAGTCCCAGGTGCCCTGGAGATCGCGGGGAATCCGGCCCTCCCGATCCCGCCGGGCCACCAGGTCCTGGGATTCGACGATGCCCACCAGGATCGGATCCTTCCCGTAGGACGGGGTGATGGTCAGCTCGAGCCGGATGGGATCGTCCTTCACCATCTTGAGGCGAAAACGAGGTGGCAGTTTCAGTGCCCCGAGCACGGCCGCCACGATTCGCGTTCTCTGATCCACCATCGATCTCCGCCTTTGAGCGCGTTCACCTCAGGGAGCCTATTCAGCGGCCGGCCAGGGGTGGTCAGTTCGGATCGGCTGGGAAGGCGGGCTGCTCGTTGTCGCCACTGAAACGGATCGTCAGGAGATCTTCCTGGGTGAGCTGGCCATCGGCGTCGAGGAGCTCCGGATGGATGGTGAGCCGACCGGTGCGATCACCGATCGGGCCGCCTTGGTCGGTCGTGGCCGTCCCCGGATCGCCTGGCCTTGGAACGGCGCCGAACCCCCGTCCCATGACCCGGAACGCCTGCCAGAGAAGCAGAACAAAGCAGGCCCCATAAAGGATCGGGAAGATCTGCGAGAGGAGGGAAGTCATGGCGCGATGGGAACCCCGCATGCCGCGGAGTCTCCCCCATCATCACCCGTCTGAAGGAGCGGTGGCGGTGGCCAGCATCCAGGCCCAGAGGGAGGTGCATGCGGCTCCGAAGGCGAGAAAAGCCAGGAGCAGGCGGCTGGTGTCCATGACCCGATAAGAAAGTTTACAAATCCTAGCCGATCAGGCCGGTTTGCCTCCCCTTTCTCCTTTCCGGGGAGGTGTCTACGGTTTTGTTACTGCTGATCCTTTTCGCGATGCCTTCCTCCCGCGTTCTTGCCGTGGCCGCCGCCGGGCTTGCCACGGCCACGGCGGCGGCCACGGCCACGGTCATGGCGACCACGGCCCTGATCAGCCCGACCCTGACCCCCCCCGGCCTCGCCCAGCCAGCCGGGGCCGTGCTCGGGCGGCAATCCTTCGTGGCGGCGGCGATCCGCCGGGCCGGCCCGGCCGTGGTCACCATTGACACGGAGCGCACGGTGCAATCCGCCGGCGGCGGTGGCGGCCTGCCGCCGGGTCTGATGAATGACCCCCTGTTCCGTCAGTTCTTCGGCATCCCCCAGCAGGGGGCGCCCTCGCGGCGCACCGAGCGGGGCCAGGGCAGTGGGGTGATCCTGCAGTCCGATGGCCTGGTGCTCACCAACGCCCACGTGGTGGATCAGATCGACCGGGTGACCGTGGGTCTGGAGAATGGCCGGCGCTACGAGGGCCGGGTCGTGGGCCTCGACAAGCTCACCGACCTGGCCGTGGTGCGGCTGGTGGGGGCAGGACCCTGGCCCGTGGCTCCCTTGGGTAACTCCGATGCCCTGCAGGTGGGGGACTGGGCGATCGCAGTGGGGAATCCCTTCGGCCTCGATAACACGGTCACCCTGGGGATCATCAGCAGCTTGAACCGCAATGCCAGCAAGCTGGGCATCACCGACAAGCGGCTGGATCTGATCCAGACCGATGCCGCCATCAACCCCGGCAACTCCGGCGGACCGCTGCTCAACGCCGATGGGGAGGTGGTGGGGATCAACACCCTCGTGCGCTCAGGACCGGGGGCGGGTCTGGGCTTCGCCATCCCGATCAACCGTGCCCGCAGCATCGTCAATGAGCTGGTGGCGACCGGTCGTGCCACCCATCCGATGATCGGGGTGGGTCTTGATGAGGTCAGGGCGGCCAGTGGCCAGGGTTCGGGCCGGGGTGCGGTCGTGGTTTCCGTGCAACCCAACGGACCGGCGGACCGGGGCGGCCTCAGGACCGGTGACGTGATCGTTGCTGCCCAGGGGGCTGCAGTGAAGGATCCTTCCCAGGTGATCACCGCCGTGGAGCGGGCCGGGGTGGGAGGAACGCTCAACCTGACGGTGAACCGTCAGGGGGCGACGCTGAACCTGCGCCTGGTGCCAGGGGATATGGCTGCGTTGCGTCAGGGATGAGGGAGTGGCCCGACCCCGCCACCTCGGGGCCGGGCCACGGATAGGCCTCTGGGCAGAACTCAGAGGATGTCCATGCCCCCTTTGCCAGCGTCCGGACGCAGGGCGTCAAGCAGGCCGGAATCCACGGCGAGTTCGGCGCCGAAGCGGGCCGGTGCACCCAGCTGCTGCCGCATCACCCATTGGGTGGCCGCCTTCTGGCTCTGCCAGGCCTGCAGCAATTGCTTGGCCAGACCCCGCAGGACCTGGGGATCCCCAGTGGCATCGATGGCCCGGGTCATGCGCTCGAGCTCGAATTTCTGACCGAGGCTGAGCGCGAGGGGTTCGGACATGGTGGGAGGCGCGATGGGGCGTTTCTGACCGTCCCAAAGCTACAAACTGTTTCAAGATGTCACGTAGCGGCTGTTACAGGGCCTATGCCCTGGTCAGGAAATCCGCTCAACCCTTGCCTCTGGTCCGTTCCCTCTTGTCGCCGGCCCTGCGCAGCGATAGGGAAAGGACCATCCCCATCAGGGCCAAGCCCCGTCAGTGGCGCTTCCGTCAGTGGCGCTCGCGGAGCTCTTCAACGCAGCGGGTGACGCACTCCCCATCCTCCAGGGAGCAGGTGGTGATGCACTCGAAGTACACCTCCATCGAATCGCTGGTGCCGGCCGTTTCCTCCCGCTCGGCGGTCCAGCCCTCGGTGACGACGTTCTGGATGGTCATCGCTGCTCCTGGATGGGTGACCTTGTCAGACTATGCACACAGATCGCGCGACACCAGAGAAATGAGTCTTCCTGCCTAGGGAACCATGAAGTTGTATTTTCTCCCGCCTCCTCAGCCGCCGTTGCCGGCCTTGCCCCCGGCCTTCGCGGCCGACTTGGCCCGCTGCTTCTGACGCTGCTCCTGGCGTTTGGCGGCCAGCTTCTGCTCCTGCGCCAAGCGCTCGTTCTCCTCAACCTCCTCGCGTTTCTTTTCCTGGTAGTAGGCGTAGTCGCCGCGATAGAGCACCAGTTCGCCGTCGCGCACCTCCACGATCCGGTTGGCCACCCGGCCGATGAAGAAGCGGTCGTGGGAGACCAGCAGGGCCGCCCCCTCGTAGGCCATCAGGGCCTCCTCAAGCATCTGTTTGGCGGGGATGTCGAGGTGGTTGGTGGGCTCATCGAGCACCAGCAGGTTGCAGGGGGTGAGCAGCATCAGGGCCAGGGCCAGCCGGGCCTTCTCGCCGCCACTCAGCTTTTCCACCGGCTTGAAGACCGACTCGTTGCTGAAGCCGAAGCTGCCCAGCAGGGACCGCACCTGGGTCTGGGTCCAGTCGGGAACGGCCTCAAACAGGGTGTCGATCACCGATTTGGCCAGATCCAGGGCCTCTGCCTGGTTCTGCTCGAAGTAGCCCGCCACCACGTGATGCTCCCCCAGGCCCGCCTGGCCCTCCAGGGGAAGCTCGTAGCCCATCACCAGCCGCAGCAGGGTGGATTTCCCGGCTCCGTTCGGGCCGACGAAGGCGATCCGATCGCCGCGCTCCACCTCCAAATTCGCCCCCAGAAACAGAATCTGGTCGTCGTAGCCATGGGTGAGGTTCTCGATCGCCGCCACCACCCGACCCGAGCGGGGGGCGGGGGGAAAGGCGAACCGCGGCCCGCTCACCGACTCCAGCGGCGCCTCGATCCGCTCCACCTTGTCGAGCAGCTTCTCGCGGCTCTTGGCCTGGGTGCTGCGCGTCGCACTGGCCCGGAAGCGGTCGATGTAGGCCTGTTGGCTGCTCAGTTCCTTCTGCTGACGCTCGAACGCCGCCTGGCCGGCCTCCCGCTCCAGGGCCTTCTGCTCGAGATGCTGGCTGTAGTTGCCCAGGTAGGTCCGCGAGACGCCCCGCTCGGTCTCGACGATCTGGTTGCAGACCCGATCGAGAAAGGCCCGGTCGTGGCTGATCACCACCAGGGGAACCGTCTGATCCACCAGATAACTCTCCAGCCACTGGATCGTTTCGACGTCCAGGTGGTTGGTGGGTTCGTCGAGGAGCAGCAGATCCGGCTCCTGCAGGAGGATCTTGCCCAGGGCGATGCGCATCTGCCAGCCACCGGAGTAGTCCCCCACGACCCGCTCGGCCGTCTCGGGGGTGAAGCCGATGCTGGGCAGCAGCTTGTCGATGCGGGCATCGAGCTCGTAGCCGTGCAGGGCCTCGAATCGGCTCTGCAGCTGGCCGAGGTCGTCGATCAGCCGGTCGAGCAGGGCCGGATCCGCGGCGGCCTCCTCGGTGGCCATGGCCTCCTCCACCTGCCGTTGCCGGTTGAGCACCTCAGCCGCCTCACCAAAGGCCTGGAACAGTTCCTGGCGGACGCTGCGGGCGAGGTCGACATCGAACTCCTGCTGCAGGTAGGCGATGCGGGGATCCCCCTGGCGCACCACCTGGCCGCTGGTGGGTTCCTCCAGACCGGCGATGATGCGCATCTGGGTGGATTTACCGGCCCCGTTGACCCCCACCAGGCCGATCCGATCCCCCGCCTTGACTTCCCAGGTGATGTCCTTGAGCACCTCACCGGTGGGGTAGATCTTGCCGATGCGTTCGAGGCGCAGCACGGAGCGGATAGCGGTCGCAGTGAGCGCATCATCCCCTGTCGGGGCGTCCTGCAGACTGACAGACCGTTTCGGTCGTGTCGTCAGAATGATCAAGCGCCTTGAGCAGATCGCCGCCCTGGTGGTGGCGGCGGGCCTGGCGCTGACGAGCTACTGGCTGTTCTTCAGCTGGGCCCAGGGGGGGGGCTCCCAGCGTCGGGAACCGCCGCGCCGGCCCCAGCAGGAGGGACACCGTTCTCGAGCTTCAGAGGCCGCCCCGGGCCTTGATCAGCCACTGCTTGGTGGCGCCGTCATCGAGGCCGGCCAGATGGGCCTTGACCTCCTCCGGGCTGACCGGCAGGCCCGCCTGTTCGCCAAGGGCGACGATTCTGCTGAGGGCTCCGCTGGGATCCTGCAGGGCCTGACGGAACAGTGACTGGGTGAGCTCCACATCGTTGCTGATGCGTCCGTAGAGCTCTGCGGCGTTGTTGGTGGCGTTGCTGGTGGTCATCCTGGCCGGGATTCTTCCCTGACCTTATGGGCTGGGGGCCATCGGCGCAGCCATCGGCGGGTGGAACGTCAGGGGCGATGGGGCCGGATCAGGCGGCCTGAGGACTGGGGTCCTCCTCGGCGCCGCTGGCGGAGGCGTCTTCCATGCTGCGGGCATCGAGACAGAGCACCTTGCGCAGCTGGGCGTAGTTGGCAGCCAGGGACTGGCGTCCCTCCTGCTGGGCGCCGAACTCGGCCCGCTGAAGCACGTGATGCAGGTGGGTGAGCAGGTAGGTGCTGATCACGGCCGACACCAGCACATCGCTGCGTTCCGCCGTGCTGCGCCGTCGGCTCTGGCGGCTCTTCGGCTGCAGAGGGGTCTCGGAACCGGTGGGGCGGGACTGGGTGGAGCGGGCCATGGCGGAAGCGGCCGGTGGGCCGTCGGAAAGGACGGGGGTGGGGACGGTGGGCGTGGAGCAGGTGGGCGTGGGCCTGGGGAGGGGATTCCGGAAGGGGGCCGGAACGGTCCACAACCCTACTTTTGGATACTACCCATGACAGCCACTGTACACTTTTTCCTATCTCGCCGTACCCAAGCGGCAAGCCGCTTGCCGGCCCCCACCCAGAGGCACCGTGCCGACCCGCCAGACCTCCTCCAGCGGCAAGCCCAAGTCGCCGCGGATCCAGGTCGTCCTGCCGGAGGAGCTCTGTGCCCGCCTCGCCGCCCTGGCGGACAGCGAATCGCGCACGGTCAGTAACATGGCCAAGGTGCTGATCCAGCAAGGGGTGGACCGGCTTGAACAGCTGCAGCGCCCCGCTGAGACCGCCCAGGCGCCCTACCCGAGCGGGCCGGCCGCCGCCGATCGTTTCCGCCACGAGCTCGAACAGCAGGAACAGGCCGGCACCCGGCGGCTGCGCGGGGCACCGCGCCGGCTGCGCCTGCGCCAGCCCCCCCTAGCCCCCTGACGAGGGAGGCACGGCGATCACGCCGAGCACCGCAGCCCGCCTGGCTCCGGTGACCGAGGGCAGCGACCCCGGGTGGTTCCGCCATCGCCACCAGGCCAGCAGGGCAAAGGCCAGGGCCTCCCGCTGGTCATCGGCGATGCCATGGCTGGCCAGGCTGCGCACCGCCATGCCGCGGCAACGGCGCTGCAGCTGCTCCATCAGGAAGCCATTGCGGGTGCCGCCTCCGGCCACCAGCAGTTCCAGGGGACGGGGACTCCTGGCCAGGTCCTGCCCCACCACCGCCGCGCTGAAGGCCGTCAGGGTGGCCAGGGCATCGGCCGGCTCCACACCGGCGCCGAGCTCCGCCAGGCGGCGATCGAGATCGGCGGCCCCGAACAGCTCGCGTCCGGTGGATTTCGGTGGCGCCGCCTGGAAATAGGGCTCCCGCAGCCACTGCTGCAGCCGCCCCTCGTCGATGCGGCCCTGCCGTGCCCAGGCTCCGTCGGCATCGAAGTGCAGGCGTCCACCGCTGAAGCGGGCCACCGCCAGATCCAGCAGCGTGTTGGCCGGACCGCAGTCCCAGCCCTGCACCGGGGCGTTTCGGTCGGGGCCCGCGGGCGGGGGAAGCAGGGTGAGGTTGGCGATGCCGCCCAGGTTGAGCAGGGCACGCCAGCCGCCGATTCTCCCCAGCAAGGCGGCGTCGGTGGCCGGCACCAGGGGCGCGCCATGGCCGCCGAGGGCCAGATCGGCGCTGCGGAAGTCGAAGACCACCGGCCTGCCCAGCAGTTCCGCCAGCAACGGCCCCTGCAGCAGCTGCCAGCTGGCCCCGCGACGTTCCCCGTCCGGCGGGCGGTGCCAGAGGGTCTGCCCGTGGCAGCCCACCAGCTCGGCGCTGCCCTCCGGATCACAGGCCCGGGCCGCCACGGCCTGGTGCTCGGTGAGGTCTTCGGCCAGGGTCAGCCAGGCGTCGGCGTCCAGGGGCCTTCCCTGGCCGACAGCCACCAGGCGCTCGCGCAGGTCCGGCGGGTAGGGGGTGTGGGCGCCCGCAAGGATGCGCCAGCGGGGCCGGGCGGAACGACCCTCCAGGCGCACCAGCACCGCGTCCACCCCGTCGGCGCTGGTGCCGCTCATCAGGCCCAGCACCCGCATGGCCGTCCTTCGCAAGGCAATCAGTGGGTGGGCAGGGCTTCGAGGGCTTCACTGCTGCCCATCACCACCAGCAGCTCGGATTCGTTGAGCACGTGGGAGGCGGGGGGGTTGACCGTGAGCTGGTTGGAGGGGCCGGCGGCCAGCACGCTGACGTTGTAATTCTTGCGGAGGTTGAGATCCCGCAGCGACTGGCCGACGAAGGAGCCTGGAACCTTGATCTCCTCGATGCTGTTGCGGTCGTCGAGGCGGAGGCGCTCCAGCAGGTTGGGCCGGACCAGTTCCATGCCCAGCCGTGTTCCCTGCATCTTCGAAGGGAAGACCACCTTGTCGGCTCCGACCCGCCGCAACATCTTTTCGTGCAGGTCGCTGGTGGCCCTGGCGATCACCTGTTTGACCCGGCTGCCTTCACCGTCCCTGACGATCAGGGTGGCCGTGATGCTGGCGCCGATCGGTTCGCTGATGGCCACCACCACCGTGCCCACATCCAGGGCGCCGGCGGCCCTCAGGGCTTCCTCGTCGGTGCAGTCCACGACGCGGGCCTCGATGGCGGTGTCCATCTGGCGCAGCTCATCGATGGCCCGCTGGTTGTTGTCGATTGCCAGCACTTCGGCCCCATGGCGGAGGAGTTCCTTGCAGACGGCACTGCCGAAGCGACCGATCCCGATCACGGCGTAGCTGTTGGAGGTGTCGGCCTCACTGCCCTGCCATTGCCACCACTGGTTCATGAGGAGGACGTCGCAAGGGGCATGGCAGGAGCTGGGGCGGGGGAATCGTCAGGCTGGAGCGGAGTTGGACATCCGCCCGTCAGATGTAGAGCTCCTCGCGGGGGAAGCCCACCCGATTCTGGGGCCGGCTGCCATAGACAGCCGAAAGCAGAAGGAGAATACCGATCCGGCCCACGAACATGCCGATCATCAGCACCAGCTGGCCCCAGCGGTTGAGCTGGCTGGTGACGCCGACGTCGAGGCCCACGGTGCCGAAGGCGGACACGCAGGTGAACAGCTTTTCGAGGAAGGTGAAGGCCTCACTCCCCGGCGTTCCGGCGGTGGTGTTTCCCAGGCCCAGCAGCAGGGCCATCAGCAGGATGAACAGGCCCGAGCCGAGGGTGACCCCCACGGCCTTGAGGATCACCTTGAGGGGGATCTCCCGGTTCCTCACCACCACCGCATCATGGCCGCGCAGGGTGGATCGGGTGGCGGCGATCAGGGCCGCGAAGGTGGTGGTCTTGATGCCGCCGCCGGTGCCACCGGGGCTGGCGCCGATGAACATCAGGGTGATCATCAGCAGGATGCCCGAGTCGGAGATGGTCTCCAGGCTGAGGGGAACGGTGTTGAAGCCGGCGGTGCGGGTGGTGATCGACTGGAACAGGGTGACCTGAAGTTTGTTCCAGAACCCCATCCGACCCACCAGTTCCTCCGTCGCGAAGTGTTCGGTGAACATCAGGCCAACGGCCCCCACCACGATCAGCAGGATGGTGGTGCGAATCACCAACCGGGTGTGCAGGCTGAGGCGGCGGATGCGGGCCAGCCGGAAGCGGTTCACCCAGATGTCGTTGGTGACCCGCCAGCCGATGCCACCCATCACGATCAGCAGACCGATCACGCCATTGACGACGGGCTGGCTCTGGTAGCCGATCAGGTTGTCGCGCCATAGCCCGAAACCGGCGTTGTTGTAGGCGCTGATGCAGTGGAACAGCGAAGCCCAGAGTCGCTGGCCTTTGTCGGGAATATCGGTGAAGCCGAAGTTGTAAAGGATCAGGGTGCCGATGCCGATCACCGCCGCAGCGATCAGCAGGATCTGGTTCAGTGTGGTGCCGATGCCCCCCACGCCGAATTCATCCAGGGCGCGGCCCTTGTCGAGCCGCTGGCGCAGCCCCGAGCGGCCCTGGACAAACCCCTGCAGGAAGGTGGTGATCGCCATCAGCCCCAGGCCGCCGGTGAGGATCAGCCCGGCCAGGGCGACCTGGCCGGCAAAGGTGAGTTCGGCACCCACGTCGATGATCGACAGGCCCGTGACGGTGATGGCGGAGGTGACGGTGAAGAGGGCCTCCCAGAGGCCCACGTCATCAGTGGAGCAGAGCGGGCTTGCCAGCAGCAGTGTGCCAAAGGCAATCACCAGAGCGCCGGTGACAAGCGTGAACTGTGGCACCGTCAGACGGTGCCGCCAACTCTGCAGCCGCTTCATTTGTTGGGCTGGGGGGTCATCCGGAGATAGGGGCGGATCTCAGTGACACCCTTGGGGAACTTTGCCCGGGCTTCGTCGGTGGGGATCGAGGGCACCACCACGCAGTCGTCGCCTTCCTTCCAGTTCACCGGCGTGGCCACCTGGTGGTGGTCGGTGAGCTGGAGGGAATCGATCACCCGCAGGATCTCATCGAAGTTGCGGCCCGTGCTGGCGGGATAGGTGATCTGCAGCCGCAGCTTCTTGTTGGGGTCGATGATGAACACCGAGCGCACCGTCAGGTTGCTCAGGGCATTGGGGTGGATCATGCCGTACAGGCTGCTCACCTTCTTATCGCTGTCCGCGAGGATCGGATAGTCGACGGTGGTGTTCTGGGTCTCGTTGATGTCGCCGATCCAGCCCTTGTGGCTTTCGGCGGAATCGACGCTCAGGGCAATGGTCTTGACGTTGCGCTTCTCCCATTCGGGACGCAGCCGTGAGACCTCACCCAGCTCCGTCGTGCAGACGGGGGTGTAGTCGGCGGGATGGGAGAACAGCACCACCCAGCTGTCGCCGGCGAAGTCGTACAGATTGATCGGGCCGAGCTGGGACTCCTGAGTGAAATCAGGAACGGTGTCGCCCAGTTGCAGGGTCATCGGAGAAGAATTGGCGCCGGTCGATGCTGGCACAGCAGTGGGGCCGTCCGTTGTGGTTTCGGAGGGCCAGGACTGCAGCTCCTGGCGCAGATGCTGGAGGCCCAGGTCCGCGGTGGCTGAAACGAACAGCATGGCCGGATCCACCGCCCTGGCCCGCTCCAGTTCGCCGCTGGGGCAGCGGTCGATCTGGTTGCCGATCACCCGCCTGGGCATGGTGGCCTGCAGGGAATCGAGGATCGTCTGCACGGTGGAGAGCTGCTCGGGCCAGGCGGGATCGGCCAGGTCGACGACGATCAGCAGGCCATCGGCATCGAGCGCCTCCTCAAAGGTGGAGCGGAACGCCTCCATCAGCTGGGGGGGCAGATCGCGGATGAACCCCACCGTGTCGGTGACCAGCAGCGGCTGGCCGTCCGCCCCACCACCGGATGTCCGCTCGATGCGGCGGGTGGTGGGATCGAGGGTGGCGAACAGCTTGTTCTCGGCCATCACGGCCTGGCTGCCGCTGGCCCCGGTGAGGGCGTTGAGCAGGGAGCTCTTGCCGGCGTTGGTGTAACCCACCAGGGCCACCCGCGGCAGGTCGCGGCGCCCCTCCCGCAGGCGGGCCCGGTGGGCCCCCAGGCGCTGCACCTCCCGCTGCAGCCGTTCGATGCGCCGGGCGATGGCGCGCCGGTCCTTCTCCAGCTGGGTTTCGCCGGGGCCCCGGGTGCCGATGCCGCCCCCCTGCCGTGACAGGCTCAGGCCCCGGCCCGTGAGCCGCGGCAGGCGGTAACGCAGTTGGGCCAGCTCCACCTGCAGCCGACCGGCGCCGCTGGCTGCCCGCTGGGCAAAGATGTCGAGGATCAGTTCGCTGCGGTCGCTCACCGGCAGGTCGAGCAGCCCCTCCAGGTCGCGGGCCTGGGCCGGGGTGAGTTCCCGATCGGCCACCACCAGGCTGGCGCCGACGCGGCGCGCCTCCAGGGCCGCCTCCCGCAGCTTGCCCTCCCCCCAGGGGTTGCGGGAGACGGGGCCCTGGCGGCGCTGCTCCATCCGGCCCACCGGCACGGCACCGGCGCTGCGCACCAGGCCTTCCAGTTCGGCGATGCGCCGGTCGCTCAGGGCCCGGTCACCACTGGTCTGGACCAGCAGGAGCACCCGCTCGGGGCCCTCCAGGGCGGGGGGCGCCTCCGGTGGCTCCGCAGCGGCGAGGGCGACGGGGTCGAGGCCGCAGAGGTCGGCCAGATCCCCCTCCAGGGCGCAGTCCCAGGCGCTCTCACCGCTGCCGGCCGGGGTGTGGATCGCCGCCGGCCAGCGTCCGCCGGTGTCCGGTTGCTGGCCGAAGCGCAGCCAGAGGTCCGGCGCCACGTCCATGCCCACCACGGCCTCCTGGGCCGTGGGCTGCAGGTGCGCCTGGCGTCCAGCCCCCGCGCAGGTCAGCAGACGCAGGTTGTGGCCCTGACGCCTGGAGGGGCCGGGAAGTTTCTCCAGCAGGCGCGCCGAATGGTCCAGTTCCCCCACCCACAGCAGGCGGCACAGACCGCGCCCATCGACCACCAGGGTGAGGGGCAGCGCCAGATCGCGGCCCTCGGCCGCCAGGCGCTGCAGGGTGAGCAGATCCGCCACCGCATCGCCTGGATGACGCCGGTGGCAGATCTGCTCCAGCCGACGCCGCTCCGAGGGTCTCAGACCCACGGTTCTGCCGGCCAGCACTCCCTGCCTCAAGGACGCTGCACCAGCAGGCAACGCACGCCGGCGGCCCGGGCGCCGGCCCCGTCCTCGGGACTGTCGCCCACGTGCCAGACCTGGGACGGCGGCAGATCAAGCGACTCCAGGGCGATCTGGAACGGCAGAGGCGACGGCTTGGCGGCCCCGGCACTGCTGGACACCACCACCGCCGCGAACAGATCCGCCAGGCCCAGGCCCTCCAGCAGCGGCTGCAGCCGCCGGTCGAAGTTGCTGACCACGGCCAGGCGCAGCCCCGCCCCGTGCCAGCGGCGCAGAACGGCGGGCACATCGGCGTAGACGTGCCACAGGGAGGGATCGGCGAAGCGATCAAACAGGGCGTCGTGGAGGGCCGCCGGGGCCGCGGCTGCACCGGCGGCCCCGAGGACGGCATCGATGCGCTCCCCCCACCAGCGGCGCTCCGCCTGGAGCAGGCTGTCGCCCTCGAGGCCTGGGAAGGCCAGGGTTGGGGCCTGCCGCAGCACGCCAGGGAAGGCCCGGTCGATGGCGTCGGCGGCGACGTCTAGGCCGTGCTCGGCCGCCACGGCGGCGTAGGTGTTGCCCACCGAGCTGCGCAGGCCGATCAAGGTGCCCATGGCATCGAGCAGCAGGCCCCTGGGACGGGGCCAGGTCGACGGGGGAGCCGGCATCGCCGTCATGGTGTCCAGTCGGCCAGCCAGCCGGCGGCGACCCTCAGCTGGTGAGGGCGGCCCGGCAGACGGGTCAGGTAGGCCAGCCGGCGTAGCTGGTAGGCCGCCGGTCCGGCCAGGGTGACACCGGAGCCGGTGAGGCTGGCTTCACCGACGCCCAGGCTCATCATTTCGCCCAGATCCTTCCACTGGAAGGGCTCCAGGGGTTCGCCCCGCAGGGAGTGGATCAGGTTGGTGGCCAGCACCGCGGCCTGCTGGAAGGCCACCTGGGCCGTGGCCGGCGTGGCGGCGCCCGGAGCCTCGCTGTCCGTTCCTTCCGGATCCACCGGGGCTGCCAGATCTCCGGCCACAAAAAGATCGCGATGGTCCTGCAGGCGCAGATCGGCACCGCAGAGCAGGCGGCCGCGGCTGTCGCAGGCGGGGGGGGGATCGATCCGGGGTGCCCGGAAGCTCAATCCGGCGGTCCAGACCACCGCCCGAACGGCGAGGGTTTCGCTGTGGGCGGGGCTCTCCCCATCGGATTGGCAGCGGAGGCTGATCGCTTCGGCGTCGACCGCCTCCACCTGGGTCCCGAGGCGCAGACGCACGTCACGGCGCCGCAGGGCCAGGGCGGCCTGTTCCCGGTTGAAGGCCCTGGACTGGGGCAGCAGCTGCGGCCCTTGCTCGATCAGTTCGATCACGGCGCTGCCCTCGGCCATGTCGGCGAGCTTGCAGGCCAGCTCCACCCCGGTGGGGCCCGCCCCCACCACGGCGAGGCGCTGCAGGGGGCGACGCTGCTGTTTCAGGTCGGCCACCAGGCACTGGAGTCGCTCCACATCGGCCAGGTTGCGGAAGCCGAGGCTGTGGCGGTCGGCGCCTGGCACCGCAAAGGTGTTGCTTTCGGCGCCCGTGGCGATCACCAGGCGGCCGTAGGGGAGGGTCCGGCCCGCCGCCGTGTGCAGTTCGTGGCGCTCGGCATCGATCCGCTCCACCCGGTCCTGCAGCCAGGCCAGGCCGCGGCCCGCGAGCAGAGCGTCGTAGCGGGGGGCGATTTCCCAGCAGCGCAACTCACCGCTGAGCAGTTCGTAGAGGAGGGGAAGAAACAGGAACCGGTCGTTCGGCTCGATCAGCAGGACGGGCGGATGGTTCTTCCGCTGGGCCAGGGCCAGGGCTGTGTACAGACCTCCGAAGCCACCCCCGACGATGACGACGTTCTGGGCCTTTTCCGGTTGCCCTTGCATGACGTCACCTTAACCACAATCCCCGGATGCCTGAAGGGCGATGATGGGGCGATGGTGTCCTTCCCCCTCACGGCTTCCATCAGCCCCGAGGGCAGCGCGGCTGGTCCGGATGCGGCCCACCAGGCCCTGCCCCGGGATCGCCATGGAGCGGCCATCGACCTCGATGCCGCCCGTTCCGAGCTCGAGCCCCTCGATGCCATCGGCCGGATGCGCTGGGCCCAGGAGGCCTTCGCCGGCCACTTCGCCATCACCACGAGTTTCGGCATCCAGTCGGCGGTGATGCTCCACATGGTGAGCGCCCTCGACGGCTCCGGCGCCTGGCCGGCGATCCCCGTGCTCTGGGTCGATACGGGCTATCTGCCCCCCGAGACCTACCGCTACGCAGACGAGCTCTGCGAACGCCTCCAGCTGAATCTGCATGTCCTGCAGGCTGAAATCAGCCCGGCCCGGATGGAGGCCCTGCACGGCCGCCTCTGGGAAACGGGGAATCCTGAGGACATGCGCGCTTACAACCGGCTGCGCAAGGTCGAACCCCTAGACCGCAGACTGGAGCAGCTGGAGGTGCATTGCTGGGCCAGTGGCGTGCGCGCCGGCCAGACCGACCACCGCGGTGCGATGCATTGCCTCGATCCGGTGCGGGAGCGTTGGTCGCTGCGGCCCCTGCTCGCCTGGAGCCGCCGTGACGTCTACTACTACTTGCGGGAGCACGACCTGCCCCAGCACCCGCTGTTCGAGCAGGGGTATTCCACGGTGGGCGACTGGCACACCAGCGCCCCTGACGACGGCACCACCAATGGCCGGTCCACACGGTTTGGCGGGCTGCAGCAGGAGTGCGGCATCCACATGCCCGGGCTGATGGGCGAGGGCATCTGAGGTGCAGGCTTGCCAGCTTCGCTGGCTGCTGATCGGCAACAGCCGCTGGCACTGGGCCCTGGGCGGGGCGGACGGATTGGGGGGCGAACCGGTGCCGCAATTTCTTCACCTGCCCCCGCAGGTGGCTGCGGTGGATCCGCCCGTGGCCTGGGCGGCGGTGGGCCGGGTGCCTCCCGAGGCCGCCCTGCCAGCGGAGACGCGCCTGGCTCTGGAGGATGTGCCCCTGGCTGACGCCCCCCCCTGGCTGGGCATCGATCGGGCCCTGGCGGGCTGGTGGGCGGCGCGGGTCACCGGCGGCCCCGTGCTGGTGGCCGATGTCGGCACGGTGCTGAGTCTCACCCGGGTCGACGGCCGTGGGCGCTTCGCCGGCGGCCGGTTGATGGCGGGCGCGGCCCTGCAGCTGGGGGCCATGGGCTCGGGCACCGAGGGTTTGCCTTCCCTGGAGAGGCCCCTGGTGGGTGACGTCAGCGGGGAGTCCTGGCCGCGGGCCACCGAGGCGGCGATGCGGCAGGGGGTGGCCGAGGGGCTGGCCGCCGCGGTGCTGGAGGCCGGACGGCAGGCCAGGACGCTGGAGGCCGGCTGCCGGATCGTGCTCACAGGGGGAGACGGACCAACCCTGCTGCCGCTGTTGCGCAGGGCGGGGATGGGGGAGGCCGTCCTGCTGCACCGCCCCGATCTCTGCCTGGAGGCCCTTGTGGCCCTGCGGCCCCGTCCGCCGGCCGGCGCCGTTCAGGCCAGGCCCAGGTCCTCGAGGATCTGATCGGCCATGGCTTCGGCCTTCACCTTGAGATAAACGCGCTCCAGCTTGCCCTCGGCATCGACCACGAAGGTGTGCCGCATCATCCCCATGTACTCCTTGCCCATGAACTTCTTGAGGCCGTAGCTGGCGTACGACTCGGCCACCGGGCAGGGCTCGGCGTCGGTCAGCAGGGTGAAGGGCAGGTCGTACTTGGCGACGAACTTGCCGTGGCTGGCCGCCCCGTCCTTGCTGATGCCCAGCACCCGGATGCCATGGGTTTCGAAGGCGCTCCAGCGGTCCCTGAAGTTGCAGGCTTCCTTCGTGCAGCCCGGCGTGTCGTCCTTTGGATAGAAGTAAATGACCACACGCTGCCCCTTCAACGCGGCCAGGGACACGGCCTCGCCCGTCTGATCGGGGAGGGTGAAATCGGGGGCTGGATCTCCCACCTGCAGGGCCATGGATCGAACCTTGAAAACGAAGGAGGCGCCTGTAGCCTAGGGGAGTCAGTCCTAGCGGGTCCCTTTGGCATCCAGGGCTCCCGAGCCGGCTGAGTCGCGGCGAGACAGTCCCACGTCGTGCCCGAAACCCCTGTCTTCTGTGTGGAGAGGCAAAGAAACCGCACACATGCTGTAGTCAGAAGCACTCTGGATCGCTAGGTTGACTTTGAAGTCAACATCGTCTCCCGTGTTCAAGCAACTTCTCACCGGTCTCTTCGTGGGAACGGCCCTCACGGCTTCCGTGCTGCCCGCTTCCGCGGCTGTGGACAATGATCTGCCTGTGCGTTGGAACACCGGCGGTGCCGTGTGGTCCACCAATCAGAGTGCCTTCGACACCTTCCTGAAGTCCGGTGACATCACCGACCGCGGCCTGGAGGGCGGTCTCGCCCGCTCCGGCTGGACCTCCGACGAAGTCAAGTCGGGCATGAACAAAACCTACGCCGTCAACCTGGTGGGGGTGTCGCGCTTCCTCTATTCCGCCGCCGGTGTGAAGTTCCTGAAGAACGCCACCAACAGCTATTTCCCTTACTACAGCATGAATACCTATGCTGTTCAGGCCCTCCGGTCGGCGATCATCTCCGACTCCAAGGACGGCTCGATCTCCTCGGCCGGCATCATGAAGGCCCTGCCCACCGACTTCCGTCTGGCTGATTTCTGCAACACCTACACCGGTTCCCAGAACATCTGCGCCGAAGGCCGTTGCCAGGCCGGCACCGCCCAGTGCACCTCCCTGCTGTCCTGGTACGTCTTTCTGCCCGCCTGCATCCAGGCCAACCAGATGGCCGATCCCGTGGCCATGGTCCGTGACACCCCCGCCCCTGCTCCTGTGATGGATCAGCCGGTTCGCGGCCTCTGGTGAGCGACCGGGGAGGCTCTCTCCCCACCCGCTTCAGCCCCGGCGTTGCCGGGGCTTTTTTATGGCCCCGGGTTTCTGTGGGCCAGCAGCAGGGTGTGCCCGAGGGGCTGGGGCAGGGACACCCCCCGTCGCTCCCGGAACAGGGCCTCGAGGCCCTTGCGGCCAGCGGCCGGAAGGACCGAGGCCAGATGCTTCCGGTAGTTGGCCTCCCTGCCGAACCAGCGCTCCAGCAGGGCGTCGCCCAGGGAAAGCTCGAGTCCCTCCTCCCAGAAGCGGCGCTGCACGATCCAGCCAAGGGATTCCAGGGTCTCCTGGACCCGATCGGCCAGCTGGGCGTCGCCTGCCAGCCACTCCCGTTCCCGGTCGGCCGCGCGCTCAAGAACGGCCGGCACGTTGCCTGCGTCGCGGCTGAGCAGGTGGGTACGCAGGCTGCCCGCCGGTCCCAGCAACGGATGGGTGAACAGCAAGCGGGCCCGGGCTCCCGGGGCCGCCAGGGCCGTGAGCTGCTCCAGCCAGGCCAGCCGTTGCGGCGCTGAACAGGTCCGCCACGGTTGACGCGCGGCGATCCACTCGAAGCGACCCTCGCCTTTGGGCGGAGCGGCCAGCTGCGCCTGGAGCTGGTCGGGGGCGTCGGGTGCCACCGCCAGCAGGCGTGGGCGCCGCAGCTGATCCAGCAGCTGCAGCTGGGCCTGCAGGCGATCGAGCACTGCCGTTGACGGCGTGGTGAGCACCACCTCCCCCTCGCTGGTGGCCTCGAGCGGATCGAGGGCCCAGAGCAGGGAGTGGGCTTCGACCACCAGCACCCGGTCGAGGCGCCCGATCGCGGCGTCCTGCCAGAAGCGCTGGCGCAGCCGGTCGAGCCGTTCCCCCTCGGCCCCGGCCTGGCGCTGCAGCCAGCGGTTCAGCAGGGGGTCGTCCGGACTGCTGCTGAGCAGGTCGCCCCGGTCATCGGCCGCGGTTTCGGCCGCGGCGGCCAGCTGGGCGGCCCGGCGCTGCTGCAGCCGTTTGCGCAACCCCCCTTCCCAGCCCAGGGATCCCGGCTGCCAGAACACCTCCCCCTGCAGGGCCTGGGGCAGGTACTGCTGGGCCACCCAGTGGTCGGCATAGGCGTGGGGATAGCGGTAGCCCACCCCATCGCCGAAGGCCTGCCCGTCCCGGTTGGCATCGCGCAGATGGGCCGGCACCTGCTGGCGGCGGCTCTCGCGCACCGCCTTCACCGCATCGAAGAAGCCCAGGCTGCTGTTGCTCTTCTCGGTGCCGGCCAGATAAAGGGTGGCGTGGGCCAGGGGGTAGAGCCCCTCCGGCAGACCCACCCGGTCGAAGGCGGCGGCGCACGCCTCCACCACCACCATCGCCTGGGGATCGGCCAGGCCGATGTCCTCGCCGGCGGAGATCAGCAGACGCCGCAGGATGAAGCGGGGGTTCTCGCCCGCTTCCACCATCCGCGCCAGCCAGAACAGGGCCGCGTCCGGATCGGAGCCCCGGATCGATTTGATGAAGGCGCTGATGGTGTCGAAGTGGGCATCACCCTGCTTGTCGTAGAGCACCGCCCGCTGCTGGATCGATTCCTCGGCAATGGCCAGATCGATGCGGATCACGCCGCCTGCATCGGCTTCGGTGGTTTCCACCGCCAGTTCCAGGGCATTGAGCAGGCTGCGGGCATCGCCCCCCGCCACGTCCAGCAGGTGGGCGGTGGCCTCCTCGGACAGTTCGACGCGGCGCTGGCCGAAGCCGTGCTCTGGATCCGCCAGGGCCCGCTCCAGCAATGCCCGCAGGTCGTCCGGTTCCAGGGGCTGGAGGCGGAACAGGCGGGAGCGGCTGACCAGGGCCTTGTTGACTTCGAAGTAGGGATTTTCGGTGGTGGCCCCGATCAGGGTGACGGTGCCGTTCTCCACCCAGGGCAGCAGGGCGTCCTGCTGGGCACTGTTGAACCGATGCACCTCGTCGATGAACAGGATCGTGCGCAGGCCGTGGTGCTCCAGGCGCAACTTGGCGGCGTCCACCTCGGCGCGCAGGTCCTTCACCCCGGCCAGCACGGCGTTGAGGCTGCTGAAGTGGGCCCGAGTGCTGCCGGCGATGATCCGCGCCAGGGTGGTCTTGCCGGTGCCGGGGGGGCCGTGCAGGATCAGGTTGCCGACCCGGTCGGCGGCGATGGCACGGCGCAGCAGCCGGCCCGGACCCAGGATCGCCGCCTGGCCCACGAAGTCGTCGAGGCTGCGCGGCCGCAGGCGGTCGGCCAGCGGGGCGATCCTGCGCCTGGCTTGCTCGCCCTGATGGCTGAACAGATCACTCACCGCCCCATCATCCCGCCGCATTGGCCTCTGGAGCGGTACGGTCTGCCGGAAGCCTTGCTAATCGCTGAACCCGTGATCGGCCATCCGAGCAGGCCGCCGTCTGGCGAGGCCCCCACGAGGCGATGTCGATGGACTGGCCGGGGTCTCCAGGGAGCAGCCGCCGCCCTGTTCGGCGCCACCCTGCTGGGGGCCTGCCAGGCCGAACCTCCCGCCGCCCGGCCGCCCCTTTCGGTCAGCGCCGAAGCCGCCACCCTGGCGCCCTTCACCGACAACGTCGACACCGTCAGCACCCTGGAGGCCCTCGAGGAGGTGCGGCTGGCGGCCCAGGCCGGCGGGCGCATCAAGCGCCTGCTGGTGGGCCAGGGAGACAAGGTGGCCAGCGGCCAGCTGCTGCTGGTGCTCGATCAGGCCCAGATCCGGGCCGATGTGGCTCGACTGGAGGCGGAGGTGCAGACCAACAAGCTCAACTTCGAGCGCTACGAATACCTCGTGCGTCAGGGGGCGGCCAGCGCCTTCCAGCGGGACAGTTTCCGCCAGAACTACATCTCCTCCCAGCAGAATCTGGTGTCCCGCCGGGCGGATCTGGCCTTCCGCGATCTCGTGGCCCCCACCGGCGGCACCGTGGGGGATGTGAAGGTGAAGGTGGGCGATGTGATCAAGGAGGGCGATCCATTCACCACGATCATCCGCAACGACCGCCTGACGGCCCGGGTGGATGTGCCGGCCGTGTTCTCCAATCGGTTGCGGCTGGGGCAGACGGTGATCCTCATGGATCCCGCCACCAACAAGCCGATGGCCCAGAGCGTGATCAGATCCCTCGATCCCGGCGTGGTGGCCGGCACCCAGTCGCTGCTGGCCAAGGCCGAGTTCGCCAATCCGTCGGGGGTGCTGCGCACCGGTCTGCGCACCCGCACCCGCCTGGTGCTGGACAGCCGCCAGGAGCTCTCGGTGCCCTTCGCCGCCGTTACGCAGATCTCCGGCCAGAGCTTTGTCTACGCGGTGGGCAGCCTGGCCGACCTGGAGCGGCGTCCGGGCCGGACCGATCTGGCCGTGGCACGCAAGCTCCCCGCCGGCACCAGCTTCGCCCTGCAGACCCCCGTGCAGCTGGGGCCCTTGCAGAACAACCGCTATCCGGTGCTCAAGGGACTCCAGGCTGGGGCCCGCGTCATCACCACCAACCTGATCAATCTCCGCAACGGCGCGCCCGTCAAGGTCAACTGAGCCCAGCCTGATGTCACCTTCGAACACGTTCATCCTCAGGCCGGTGCTCACCACGGTGTGCAGTCTGTTGATCGTGATCGCCGGACTGATCGCGATCCCGCTGCTGCCGATCGAGAATCTGCCGGACATCGCTCCTCCGACGGTGAGGGTCACCTCCCGCTATGTGGGGGCCGATGCGGTCAGCGTGGAGCAGGGCGTCACGAGTGTGCTCGAGCAGCAGATCAATGGGGTGGAGAACATGGAGTTCATCACCTCCAACAGTGCGGCCGATGGTTCCAGTGCCATCTCCGTCACGTTTGCTAGCGGCAGTGATGGCGACATCAACCAGGTGAATGTGCAGAACCGGGTATCCCTGGCCCAGCCGAGCCTGCCGGAAGAGGTACGCCAGTCGGGCATCACGGTGAACAAGGCCTCAAACTCCATCCTCCTTGTTTATAATTTCACCAGCGAAGATCCGAAACAGCAATTCAGCCTTGAGACCATCAGCGGGCTCCTGGATCAGAACATCACCGATGCTGTCCGGCGGGTTCCGGGCGTCGGTGAACTCACCTACTTCGGCAACCGGCAGCTGGCCTTCCGCCTCTGGCTCGACCCGGATCGCCTGGCGGCCAACAAGCTGAGCGCCGCCGATGTGGTGCAGGCCCTGCGCAGCCAGAATCGTCTGGTGCCCGTCGGACGCATCGGCGGTGCCCCCTCCCCCGAGGGCCAGCAGTTCACCCTGACGGTGCAGCTGCAGGGACGGTTGCGGACCACCGAGGAATTCGGGGCGATGATCCTGCGCTCCACCTCCGAGGGCGGGCTGGTGCGCCTGAGCGACGTGGGACGGGTGACGCTGGGGGGTGAATCCTTCGACATCGAAGCCACCGACCTGCGCGGTGTTCCATCGGTGGGGATGGCGATTTATCAGCTCACCGGCAGCAATGCCCTCGAAGTCTCCAGTGGCGTGGAGGAAGTGATCAAGGAATTCGAGGACGTCATGCCGGCGGGCATGACGATCCAGAAGATCTACGACAACACCGAGTTCGTCGAGGCCTCGATCGATGGCGTCACCTCCGCCCTGCGGGAAGCGGTGGTGCTGGTGGTGCTGATCCTGTTCCTGTTCCTGCAGAACTGGAAGGCCACCCTGGTGCCGGCCATCGCCATCCCGGTGGCCCTGGTGGGCACGTTTCTGTTCGTGCAGGCTTTCGGCTTCACCCTCAACCAGCTCACCCTTTTCGGCCTGGTGCTGGCCACGGGGTTGGTGGTGGATGACGCCATCACCGTGATTGAGGACACCTCGACCAAGAAAGCCTCCGGGCTGAGCGCCCTGGAGAGCTCCAAAGCCACCATGGATGAGTTGTTCGGGGCGGTGATCGCCACCTCCCTGGTGCTGTTCGCGGTGTTTGTACCGGTGCTGTTCTTCCCCGGGGCCACCGGAACGATCTACAAGCAGTTCGCTGCCACGATCATCTTCTCGATCCTGATCTCCACGTTCAACGCCCTCACCTTCTCGCCGATGCTCTCGGCCCTGTTGCTGGCCCGGGAGAGCGAGCCGCCCAGCCGCCGTACCTATGCCATCTCCGGGGTGTTCATCGGCTTCGTGTACGGCCTCCTCGCCAGCGGCGGCGGCACCCTGGTGGCCCTGGGCATGCTGGCGCTGGCCACGGGGATCGGCTTTGGCCTGCTTCTGATCACGGGTCTCCCCCTGCGGCTGCCCTTCGCGATCGGTGGCGCCGTCTCGGCCCTGCTGCTGGCGGGGGTCAACAACCAACTGGAGGTGTTGATCTACTCCCTGATCGGTGGGGTGCTGGGTTGGGGAGCTCCCTTCATCTTCCGGCGCTTCAACGTCATCTATGGCGCTGTTGAGCGGCGCTATCAAGCTGGACTGGGCTGGGTGCTCGGCAAGCGTCGTCTCATGATGGCTCTCCTGGCCGGTGGCATCGTTCTCACCGGTTTCGCCTTCACCTCCATCCCGACGGGCTTCGTGCCCGTGGAGGATCAGGGCTACGCCATCGGCTTCGTCCAGGCCCCCGACGGGGCTTCTCTCGAAAACACCCGCCGCATCAACCAGCGGGTGGCCGAAATCCTGCGCAGCGAAAAGGACATCACCACGGCGGCGGTGTTCAGCGGCGCCAGTCTCGATGGCAACGCCCCCAACCGGGGCCTGTTCTTCTTCGGCACCCGCAACTGGGATGAGCGCACCTCCTCGGACCAGTCGGTGGCGGCGATCACCCAGCGGCTGAACCGCAAGCTCTCGGTGATCGAGGAGGCCAGGATCATTGTCGTCGAACCCCCCGCCATTCCCGGCTACGGCACGGGCGCCGGTTTCGAGATGCAGATGCTCAACCGCAGCGGTGGCTCCCTCACGCCTGCGGATTTCTTCGCGGCGGCCACCCAGCTGGTCGGCAAGGCCAATCAGAGCGGCCTGTTCGACCGGGTGTTCACCCAGTTCTCTCCTGAAGCCCCCCAGCTGCAGATCCTCGTCGACCGCGACCGTATGGCCGCTCTCGGAGTCGACTACGGCACGGCGATGCAGACCTTCAGCTTCAACATCGGTTCGTTCTATGTGAATGACACCTTCGATGCCGGCAGGGTGCGCCGCATCTTCGTGCAGGCCGATGAGCGCTACCGCTCCAATCCGGACCAGCTGAAATCCCTGTACGTGCCCAATGCCAGGGGTGATCAGATTCCCCTGTCGGAGTTCATCCAGGTGGAGCCGGTCACGGGTCCTTCGGTGATTCCCCGCTTCAACCTGTTCCGCTCCATCAAGGTGGAGGGTTCAGCCCTTGCCGGGCGCAGCTCCGGCCAGGCGATCAAGGACATCCAGGACATCTTCGAGAGCCTGTCTACCACCGGCATCGGCTTCGACTGGACCGGCATTTCACGGGAGGAGGTGAGCGCTGGAGCCCTGGCGATCGTGATTTTCGCCCTCGGGATTCTCGCGGTTTATCTGGTGCTTTCAGCCCAGTACGAGAGCTACAGCGATCCTTTGATCATCCTGATGACCGTGCCGACGGCCATGCTGGGCGCCCTGGCTTTCCTGGCCCTGAGGGGTGAAGTCCTCAACATCTACGCCCAGGTGGGCCTGGTGATGCTGATCGGCCTGGCGGCCAAGAACGGCATCCTGATCGTTGATCTCGCCAACCAGCGCATGGAGGAGGGCGCAAGTGCCATGGAGGCGGCACGGGCCTCGGCCCAGTCCCGCTTCCGGCCGATTCTGATGACCGCCATCTCCTCCCTGTTCGGCTTCCTGCCCCTGGTGCTGGCCACCGGTGCCGGTGCCCGCAGCCAGGCCTCCCTGGGTACGGTGGTGTTTGGCGGCCTGGCCGTGGCCACGGTGTTGTCCCTGTTCGTGGTGCCGGTGTTCTACGTCGTCGTGAAACAGCTCACAGGGGCTTCGCCTCCGGCGGCGGCTGAGGCCCCGGCGGGCGGAGCGTCCTGATGGCGGCCCCCTGCCCACCACTCAGTGGCCGGCGGGTGCTGGGTGCAGGCATGATCACCGGTCTGGTGGGGTTGGCGATCGCCCAGTTCCTGCGGGCCATCGTGGCGAACACTCCCCTGAGGATCACTCCCCAGGCCCTGTTCTGGAGCACGGTGGTGTTCGGAGGCTTCGGCGTCGTGGCCGGCATGGCGGTGGAGGCGGTGCGCCAGCTGCAGGAGTCCAATCCGGAGCCTGAGTACCACCGGCACCACAGCCGCCGAGGCGGGCCTGGCCCCCACGCCTGAGGGGCCGCAAGTCGCTCCGGACCAGTGGGGCGAAGCGGTCTTTCCCGGTACCTTTCAGAGGTATGAACCGGTCCGGTGCGCAGGCAGACCTTCCCCCCTCTCCTTCCCCTGGCGCTGGTGCTGGCGGCCTGCGGCGCCCCTAAGCCCGAGGCCAAACGACCGCTGGTGGTGCAGACGGTGACAGTGGGGGAGTTCCGTTTTGCCCCGGGCATCGAGACGATCAGCGTCATCGAGTCCACCTCCAACGTGGTGATGCGGCCCCAGTCCGATGGCCGGGTGGTCCGCATCCTGGCCAGGGAGGGCCAGCGGGTGAAGGCGGGCCAGCCCATCCTCGTGCTCGACAACGTGCAGGAATCGGCCACCCTCGATTCGGATCGGGCCGAGGCGATCAAGGATCGCGTCAACGCGGAGCGCTACGTCTTCCTCAACGAGCAGGGGGCCGTCTCGACCAAAGACCGGGATTACTACATCACCCAGGCGATCCAGAGCCGGGACCAGGCCCGCTCCAGCGCCGCCACCCTGGGCTACAAGTTCGTCACCGCCCCCATTGACGGGGAAATCGGCAACCTCGATTCCGTCAAACTCGGCGATTACGTGCGCCAGGGCCAGGCGATCACCGGAATCGTCAACAACAGCTCTCTCTGGACCCTGATGGATGTGCCGGCCACCCAGTCCAGCCAGGTGAAGATCGGCCAGCCGGTGCAGGTGGAGAGCCAGAGCAATCCTCCGGTGAAGGGCGTGGGCCAGGTGGTGTTCGTCTCCCCGTACTTCGCCACCGCTCAGCAGGGCTCCTCCACCCAGCCGAATACGGTGCTGGTGAAAGCGGTGTTTCCGAATCTCACGGGGGTCCTGAAGACCGGCCAGTACGTGCGCAACCGCATCATCACCGGCATCAGCGACCAGCTGGCGGTGCCGGTGGAGGCGGTGATGATGCAGGCCCAGCAACCCTTCGTGTATAAGGTGCTGCCCCTCGCCACGATCCTGCCCCAGATCAAGGCCTCCGATCAGCTGTTGCCCGCCCAGAAGCAGCAGCTGGAGAAACTTCCCGGCACCACGCCGGTGGTGGTTCAGACGGCTGTGACGCTCGGCAAGCTGCAGAACAACGCCTATCCGGTGCTTTCAGGCCTGGCCAAGGGGGATGAGGTGGTGGTGAGCAACACGGCCCTGCTGCGCTCCGGCATGCCGGTGAAGCGGGCGCCGGCGCCAGCGGCGAGCTGAGCGAACCGATGTCATTCTCCGATAACTTCATCAAGCGGCCGGTCCTGACCACCGTCTGCAGCATCCTGATCGTGCTGGTGGGTCTGATCGCCATTCCCACCCTCTCGATTGAGAACCTCCCAAACATCGCCCCTCCGCTGATCCAGGTGACCTCCAACTATGGAGGCGCCAATTCCCTGGTCACTGAGCAGGCGGTGACCAACCCCATCGAGCAGCAGATCAACGGCGTTCCGGGCGCGAATTACATTTCCTCCACCAGCAACATGTCTGGGACGAGCACGATTCAGGTCTTTTTCAACGAAGGGACTGATATCA
The DNA here is from genome assembly GCF_024346055.1 of Cyanobium sp. Cruz CV13-4-11. Classification (GTDB taxonomy): domain Bacteria; phylum Cyanobacteriota; class Cyanobacteriia; order PCC-6307; family Cyanobiaceae; genus Cyanobium. The sequence continues at coordinate 28,476 of NZ_JAGQCH010000019.1, read as the reverse complement.
ACATCGACCAGGTGAATGTCCAGAACCGCGTCTCCCTGGCGATGCCCCAGTTGCCCCAGCAGGTGCAGGCCACCGGGGTTTCGGTGATGCAGAGCACCCCGTCGATCCTGCTGGCCTATCAGGTCTCCTCGACGGAAGGCCAGTTCGATGCCTCCTATCTCAACGGCCTCATCTATCAGAACCTTTATTTTCAGCTGGAGAGGGTGCCCGGCGTGGCCACCGTCAACCTGCTGGGTGGCAGCAATCCCGCTTTCTGGTTGTTCGTCGATGCCAACAAGCTGACAGCCAACAATCTCACCGCCGACCAGGTGGTCAATGCGGTGAGCAGCCAGAACTCCGTGGCGATCGGTGGCCTGGTGGGGGGACCGCCAGCAGGGGGAAACCAGAAGTTCGCCTACCCGATCCTGGTGGAGAACAACGGAAATCTGGTGTCGGTTGAGGAGCTCAACAACCTGATCGTCGGCCGCACGCCCGCCGGCAACCTGCTGCGGCTCAAGGATGTCGGCGAGGCCACCTACGGCGCTAACACCTACGCCCAGCAGGCCGTCAGCATCGAGGGCCACCCCTCGATCACGGTCGCCGTCTTCCAGACCCCCGAGAGCAATGCCCTCGACGTTTCGAACCAGGTGGTGCAGGTGATGAATCAGTTCACCCAGACCGTCCCTCCGGGGGTCAAGGTGTTCGAGATCTACAACATCGGCCAGTTCATCGAGTCGGCCGTGGAGGGCGTGGTGGATGCCCTTGGCCTGGCCATTGTGCTGGTGCTGTTGATCCTGTTTCTGTTTCTGCAGGACTGGAGGGCCACCGTGGTGCCCAGCCTGGCGATTCCGATCTCCCTGATCGGCACCTTCGCCTTCGTGAAGATCTTCGGTTTCTCGATCAACCAGCTCACCCTGCTGGGCCTGGTGCTGGCCACGGGCCTGGTGGTGGATGACGCCATCGTGGTGATCGAAGCGGTGGAGAAGAACCTGGAGAAGGGGATGCGCCCCCGCCAGGCCGCCATGGAATGCATGGGTGAATTGTTCGGTGCCCTGGTGGCCACAGCCCTGGTGCTGATGGCGGTGTTTGTGCCTGTGGCCTTCTATCCCGGGGGCATCGGCATCATCTACAAGCAGTTCGCTCTCACCATCGCCTTCTCGATTGCGATCTCCGCCTTCAATGCGCTCACCTTCTCCCCTATGCTTTCTGCCCTGTTGCTGAGGAGCCAGAAGTCGGCGCCTCCGGGCCGGCTGGTGGGCATCATCGGTGGCGTGGTGGTGGGCCTGGCCTTCGGCCGTTTCAGCGCCGCCTCCTTCGGCAACCTCACGTACGTCTTGGGCGTGGTGGTCGGTGTGCTGGCCGGCGCCAATCTGGTCTGGATCTTCAACCGCTTCAACGCCTTCTTCACACGCCTGGAGCGCGGCTATGCCGCGATGGTGGCGGCCCTGATCGCCAGGCGCCGCTGGATCTTGGTGGGTCTGGGCGGCGGCATCGCCCTCACCCTGTTCGCCTTCTCCGCCCTTCCCTCCGCCTTCATCCCGGAAGAAGACCAGGGCTATGGCATGGGCATCTTCCAGCTCCAGAACGGTGCCTCCCTCAGCCAGACCCAGGCCACAGCCCTGGAGGTGGCCAAGGTGCTCAATGCCGAGCCGGAGATCATCGCCGGTTCGGTGGTGAGTGGCTACGGCTTCAACGGCTCCAGTCCTGATCAGGGGGTGTTCTTCTTCGGCTTCAAGCCGCTCGAGGAACGCAGCGGGACCGATCAGAAGGCACCGGCGATCGTCAACCGGCTCAACGCCAAGTTCAGCGAGATCAGCTCCGGCATGGCGGTGGCGGCCCAGCCTCCGGCGATCCCGGGCTTCTCGGCCCAGGGCGGCTTCTACTTCCAGTTCAACGATCTCAGCAATGGGGCCTACAGCTTCAACCAGCTCAATGACCAGGCCAAACAACTGATCCAGGCGGGCACGGCCAGCGGCGGCTTCTCCACCCTTTACACCCAGTTCATCCCCAGCGCCCCGGCCTTCGGGCTGAAGATCGACCGCTCGATCCTCGGGGCCCTCAACGTCGATTTCCAGCAGGCGATGCAGACCATCGCCGTGCTGGCGGGCAGCAACTATTCGGGCCTCACCTATGAGAGTGGCCAGGTCAGGAACATCTACGTGCAGGCGGCTTCCGAGAACCGCAGTTCCCTGGAGGATGTGCTCAGTTACTACGTGCGCAGCAAAGACAACAAGCTGGTTCAGGTGTCGGAGTTCGCCACCGCGGAACTCACCAGCGCCCCTCCGGTGATCAGCCACTTCAACCTCTACCGCACGATCCTGATTCAGGGGGCCGAGTCGATCGGCAAGAGTTCCGGGCAGGCCCTGACGTTGATCCAGGACCTCTTCCATGCCCAGGACTTCAACAACATCGGCCATGCCTTCACCGGCCTGGCTGCCCTGCAGCTGTCGGCGGGCAACGCCAGTGTGCTGGTGTTCGGCCTGGGGATCCTGGTGGTCTACTTGGTGCTTTCGGCCCAGTACGAGAGCTATGTGACGCCGGTGATCATCCTGATGACCGTGCCCCTGGCCATGCTCGGCGCCCTGGCGTTCCTGGCCCTGCGCTCGATCGATCTCAACATCTACGCCCAGGTGGGCCTGGTGACCCTGATCGGGCTGGCGGCCAAGAACGGCATCCTGATCGTCGAGGTGGCCGAGCAGCACATGAAGGAGGGCATGACGGCCGCGGAGGCCGCCATCGCCTCTGCCGAGTCGCGGCTGCGTCCGATCCTGATGACGGCCATCGCCGCCCTGGCCGGCTTCCTGCCCCTGGTGGTGGCCACCACGGCGGGGGCCAACAGCCAGCAGTCCCTGGGGACGGTGATCTTTGGCGGCCTGCTGGTGGCCACGGTGCTGTCGCTGGGGGTGGTGCCCCCCTTCTATGTCGTGGTGAAGGCCCTGGAGGCCCGTTGGTTCGGCGAGTCCGAAACCGAGCCGGCGGATCTGGCCGTCGCCCAGGACAGCCCCCCCGGCTAGGGCCAGCCTGGCTGCAGGCATGTAACGAATCATTCGCCGGCCTGGCTGCGCCATTGCGGTCGCAGGGCCAGGCCGTGAGGATCGTCCAAAGGGGTTGTCGAGAGATCACCATGCTGCCGACGCTTTCCGAACGGTTGCGGGAGCAGCAAGCCAGGACCAGGAGCCGGCCCCCATCGCGCCAGCCCTGGCCCCTGCCCAGCGAGCCGCCCACGGCCCTGCTGTTCCAACCCCTGCCGCAGGCGCCAGATCCGGTCGTCGCTGTCTCTCCGGAGCCCGTCGCCCCCACGGCGCCCCAGACCCGGACGGCCCAGGCCGAGGCGTTGCTGCTGGTCGTCTGGGCCGTGCTGGTGGTGATCGATGGAGTGCTGGCGCTCGCCGCCCTGATCGATCGCCTGGCGTCCCGGGAGCGGGGAAGCACCGGGGAGCACCACCAGAAGAGGGTCACCCTGGCGGCGTCATCCTCCGCAGCGGTGTCTGAGTCCTCCCGAGGCCCCGAGCGCCGCAAAGTTGCTGCAGAGATGCCGCTGGTCGCCACCTCAATGTGAAGCAACTTTGTAACGTCTTGATGTAACGGCAGGGAGGCAAATTCCTGTCGCTTGTTGGCTGATTGTCTTCCTCGTCCGGCGCGTACCTCTGGTAGTTTCGTTGTCCAGAGATTGGTGGGGATCGTGAGTCGAACAGCAGCGGCTACGCAGGGGTTTCTGGCCGTCCTTGTTTTCTCCTGCGCCGGTTTCGGCCTCAGCTCCGAGGCCTTTGCGCAGGCGGCTCCGCCTGGGCGAGCTGTGAAGGTTGTCCAGGGGGACACGCTCGAGGCCCTGGCCGCCCGGTACGGGGTGAGCCTGCAGGACTTGATGCGGCTGAACGCGATCACCCGGCCCGAGGAGCTGCAGATCGGCCAGTCACTGAAACTGCCGCCATCGAAGGGCCTTGTGCAGGTGCGCACGGGTGACACGCTGGCTGTCCTGGCGGCCCGCCACCGCACCACCGTGGCGGAGCTTCAGAAGCTGAACCCCGGGATGAAGCCCGACCAGTTGAAGGTCGGCGTCTGGCTGAAGCTGCCTGCGGCGCCCGCTGGGGCCAAGGCCATACCGGCGGCCACCGCCACAGCCACCGCCAAGCCCGCTCCCAAACCCACGGCCACGGCCACGGTTGCACCCAAACCCACGGCCACCCCCAAACCCCCGGGGCCGGGCAGTTCTCCGGCGGTGAAGGCACCGGCGGCACCCACCGCCCCCCCCTCGCCCGTGCCGCCACAGCCGGGGGAGGCGGTGCGCTGGCGCTTCTACGGCAACACCCTCGTTGACTGGGGCGGCTGGAAGCTCCACAGCGGTGGTGTGCGGGTCAGCCTGGTGCAGCCCACCCAGGCGGAGGTCGGGCCGATCCGGGCGCAGGCGACGGCAGTGGCGGTGCATTGCAGCAGCCTGCGCCAGGCCTGGCTGATCAACGGGGCCTGGGGACCCTGGGTGGTTCCCGAGGGCCGTTCGGTGGCGCAACAGATCGTCCTGGATCTTTGCGCCAACGTCAGCGATCCCACCGCCCCGGCCGTTCCGCCCCCTGCCGCCCCTTGAGGGCCTGAGCGCCGGCGGCGCCTGGGGAAGTGATCTTGATCACTTTCGGGGTCTTTGATTGTGGCCATGGGCTAACCTTCAAACACCATGTCTGCAGCCTTTCACGGTGACGTATTGCATCGGTTACTGGCTGGAGAGGGGTTTGGTGATGGTCTCCGACTCCCGCACAAATGCTGGCGTTGACTACATCTCCAGCTATAGCAAGATGCATGTGTTTCAGCCATCGTCGGATCGGCTGTTCGTGCTTCTGGCGGCGGGTAATCTGGCCACCACCCAGGCCGTGATCAGCTGGATCCGCCGGGATCTCGACCGGCCGGCCGAGGCGTTCGTCGCAGGGGTCAGGGATCTGCGCTCCTGCGATTATCTGTTCGAAGCGGCCGCCTACATCGGCCGGGTGAGCGTGGCGGTGCAGCAGGAGAATGCCGCCGCCCTCCAGCAGGCGGGGGCCAGTGGGGGGGCCTCGTTCATCCTGGGCGGCCAGATCGCCGGGGAGGCCCACGGTCTGTATCTGGTGTATCCCCAGGGCAACGCCATCATGGCCACCCGCGAAACGCCCTACCTGCAGATCGGCGAGACGAAATATGGCAAACCCCCCCTCGATAATGTGGGCCACACGAACCTCTCCCTGGAGGACGCCGCCCGGCTCTGCCTGATCTCGGAGGTGCTCACCCAGCGCTCCAATCTCACCGTGGGACCTCCGTTCGAGCTGGCCATCCTTCCCGCGGATGCCCTGGCGATGTCCCACCAGCTGACCTTGGGGGCGGAGGCTCCTGAGCTGGCCGCCATGGTCGAGACCTGGAGCGACGCCCAACGGGAAGCCCTCCATCGCCTGCCCAGCTTTCCCTGGGAGCAGGCGTCGCCCACCTGAGTCCTCTACCGCCATGTGGTCTGTTTCCGAATGGGTGTCCAACGGCCACCTGCCCACCGCCGAGGTGGTGCAGGAGCTGGTGGACGAGGCCCATGGCCGCTTCGCGCCGGTTCTGGATGGCCAGGTGGCCGACTACATCCCCGCCCTGGCGGCGGCGGTTCCCGAGAATTTCGGTCTCTGTGTGTCGAGTTGCGGCGGGGCGTTGTTCGAGGCGGGCGAAGCCCGGGTGGCTTTCAGCATCCAGAGCATCTCCAAGCCATTTCTGTTTGCGTTGATCTGCCAGGCCATCGGTGAGGAGGAGGCGCGCGAGAAGCTCGGCGTCAACAGCACCGGCCTGCCGTTCAACTCCGTCCTGGCGGTGGAGCGCAGCGGCGAGGGCCTCTCCAATCCGATGGTGAACGCCGGGGCGATCGCCGCCACCAGCCTGGCGCCGGGGGCCAGCAGTGAGGAGAAGTGGGCCTTCATTCAGGACGGTTTTTCCCGTTTCGCCGGCCGGCGGCTGGAGGTCGATGGGCGGGTCTTCGATTCGGAGCTGGCCAGCAATCGCCGCAACGCCGGTCTGGCCACCCTGCTGAGCGACCATGACCGCATCTGGTGGGATCCCGACGAGGCCACCGAGCTCTATACCCGCCAGTGTTCCCTCAGTGTCACGGCGGCCGACCTGGCCGTGATGGCCGCCACCCTGGCCAACGGCGGACGCCAGCCCGTCACGGGCGAGCAGGTGATCGAGGCGGTCCATTGTCAGCACGTGCTGGCGGTGATGGTCACCGCCGGGTTGTATGAAACCTCCGGCGACTGGCTGTATGCCACCGGCCTGCCGGGGAAAAGCGGCGTGGCCGGCGGCATGATCACGGTGGCCCCGGGCAAGGGGGGCCTGGCGACGTATTCGCCACCCCTCGATGAGGCAGGCAACAGTGTGCGCGGCCAGCTCACGGCGCGCTTCCTCTCCGAACGGCTGGGTCTGAATCTGTTCGCCTCCCGGCCCGGGGGGAGCGGCTGAAGCATGGCCGCTGCAAGGGAGATGACGGCCTCGTCTGTCTACGATCCAGCCTCAGCAGGGAGCTTTTTGTCGCCATGATCAGCACCACCAATCTCCTGCGCTATCTCCTGCTGGTGGCCTGCATCGGCGTCACGGTGGTGATCTTCAATTACTTTTCAGGCACGATTGCGGTGTTCACGGCCGCCGCCATCGTGGCGGCCCTGCTCAATGTCCCGGTGAAGTGGCTGAGCCGTTATCTGCCACGGGGATGGTCGATTGCTGCCGTTTGCTTCAGCGCTTTGATCCTCCTGGTTGGCTTCATCACTGGCATTGGCCTGCAGGTGCTGAACCAGGGCCAGGGTCTGCTGCTGGATCTGCAAGGCAGCTTGAAACAGCAGGACCTCACGCCCCTGCATCAATACCTCAAAACCTATGGATTCGCCAGAATCACCACGTTGCTGCAGGAGGGTTTGCTGACGGGGCTGGGGTTGTTGCAAACCGTGTTTTCCGGGGTCTTCACGGGTATTTTCGGTGCAGTGATCAGTCTCTACATGCTGATCGATGGGGAGAAGCTGTGGAAAGGATTTCTGGGGCTGATTCCTGAACAGCATCGTGATCGTTTCGCCGTGACCTTTCTGCAGAGCGTTCTGGGATTCATTCGCGGCCAGCTGCTGCTGATGGTGTTTCTGACCGTCTCAACGGCCGTGATCTTTCCGCTGCTGGGTGTGAAGTACAGCTTGATTCTGGCCGTCATTGTTGGGGTCCTTGATGTGATCCCGGGGATCGGCGCCACCCTCGGCATCGTTTTGATCTCGTTGATGGTCTTCACCTCCCAGGGGGCAGACATCGGCTTGCGGGCCTTGATCGCGTCCGTGCTGCTCGGTCAGATTCAGGACAACATCGTCCGGCCCAAGGTGATGGGCCAGGCGATGGAGCTCAATCCGGTGATTCTCTTTTTGGCCCTCTTCATCGGACAGCGGGTTGCTGGCCTGTTGGGGGTGTTCCTGTCGATCCCTCTGGCTGGCATGATCGCGATCTGGGTTCATTCCGAACGCCAGAAAAATGACTTCCTCAGTCTCACTCCAGCGCGTGAGGAATAGACCAGTGATCACAACCAGGCCCCGTCTTGCAAGCGTTTGGCGTCCTCGTCCCAAGGGTGTTGGTGGGCGGAGTCGCAGCCGGCTGTCATGCTGCTCGTTACTGATCTCCTTGGTACTCCCTTGACTGTGAACCGTGCGATCCTTGCCGCCCTCACGGCGCTTACCGCAACAGCAGCCACCGGTGTTCCGGCGGCGCAGGCCAGTTGCCGCTTTCTGATGCCGCTCGGGGGCGGCGGCACCCCGGTGGTGTCCAAGCGGATCGGTCCGGATCGGCTCGTGGGCCGCACGAACTGGAACACTGACTTCATCGTGGATCGCAACTTCCGCAGTTATCGTTTCTTCTTCACATCGGCCTCCACCGAGCGGGCCAGCTTCCCGGTGTCGGGTTTCATGGTGTTCACCGACGGCAGCAACCTGCAGGTGATCAACGAAACACCGACGTTTGAGCCAGGCACGGGGCGGATGTTCGGGCCCTTCCAGGCCGTTCCCGGCAAGCGCACCAGGCTGATGAACTTCCGGGTGGGATCCTCCACCACGCCGGCCGCCATCGGATTCAGCTACCGCATTTCTGTCCAGGGCTGTGAATAAAAGCCATGCAGTTTGAAAGCTTCGCGACCTTCAACATCGCCATCGTGGTGCTGGCGATCGGCCGCTGGCTGAACCGAAAGGTGGGCGTCCTGCGGGAGTTCAACATTCCAGAGCCGGTCACCAGCGGGCTGCTCGTCTGCCTGCTGCTGGCCCTGATCCATGGTTTCACGGGCCTGGAGATCGGTTTCAACCTGCAGGCTCGGGATTTCCTGCTGCTTTACTTCTTTGCAGCCATCGGCCTCAGCGCCGATATCAGCATGCTGCTCTCGGGGGGCTGGACACTGCTGATCCTTGTGGTCACCACGGTGGTGTTCATCGTGCTTCAGAATCTCACCGGGGTCGGCATGGCCACGCTGCTCGGTTTTAACCCACTGGTGGGGCTACTGGGGGGATCGGTGTCGATGCTGGGCGGCCACGGCACGGCGATCGCCTGGGCGCCGACCTTCGCCGATGTCCACGGGATTGGCAACGCCCAGGAAATCGGCATCGCCTGCGCCACCTTTGGTCTGGTGCTGGCCTCGTTGATGGGGGGGCCGATCGCCCGGCTTCTGATCCGCAGCAATAAGTTGAAGCCGGAGGCCACCGCTGACCTTGATGACGGCTCTGGGGGGGGCGGTGCGTCCGCCAGGCCTCGCCCGCGGGAGCCCGTCACCTATTTCAGTCTGCTGCGGACGCTCTTCTGGCTGAATATGAGCCTGGGTTTGGGGGAACTGCTGTTTAAGGCCGTTGACGCCAGCGGCGGCAAGTTGCCGCTGTTCGTCTGTTGTCTGTTTGCGGCGATCCTGCTCACCAACACCGTGCCCCGCCTGCTGCCGATCTGTTTTCTGGCTGCACCCCGATCGTTGGCGATTGTGTCGGACATTTCCCTGGGCATCTTCCTGACGATGTCCCTGATGAGCCTGCAACTGTGGACGATTGCCTCGTTGGCGGGCCCGATTCTCGCCATCCTTGCCGCCCAGTTCACGATCGCTTTTCTGTACGTCTTGTTTGTGGTGTTCCGGGCCATGGGGAGCGATTACGAGGCCGCCGTGATCTGTTCCGGATTCGCGGGCTTTTCCCTCGGGGCCACTCCGACGGCGATGGCCAACATGTCGGCGGTGGCCCAGAAGTACGGTCCCGCCCGCCGGGCCTTCATCGTCGTGCCGCTGGTCTCAGGCTTCTTCGTGGACATCAGCAACGCCGTGGTGATCCAGCGCTTCCTGCACTGGCTCGCCTGACCCCAGGCCGCTCAGAAGCGCAGGGTCGTCCGGATCAGTCCGGCCCACACCCCCAGGCTGGCATCCCCCCCTGAAGCAGCGGGGAACAGCAGGGCCTGGGACAGGTCGGCGCTGCCGCTGAGGGCGCCCCTTGGCCGGCTCAGCCAGAAAAGGGCCGGAGTCACCCAGAGCTCATCGCTCAGCTGGATCCGGTAATAGATCTCGACGGCCAGCCCCCGGTCGTCGAGGCTGCTCTGGCTGGGCGTCTGGATCGCGATCACGTGGGCGGGGGAGCCGACAGCCAGCCCCAGGCTGTTGCCCACCCCCAGGACGTCGCTCCAGACCAGGCCGCTGTACCAGGAGCGGCTGCGCACCCCCGAGAGGCCGGCCACCGCCGGGGAGCCGAAGCCGAACGTGTCCTGGCCCCAGCCGGCGCTGATCGAGGGGAGCCAGCCGGAGCGGCGGGGCTGCCAGTAGCCCGCCAGCGACCAGGAACCCAGGCTGCCGTCGCGGCCGCCGGCCGCCAGTTCGCTGGCCAGGGGAGTGCCCCGCAGTCTCACCTGGGGGCCGCTCAAGCTCCAGGCCCCGGTGATGTTCCACTGGGGCCGGCTCAGGGCTAGCTGCACGGTGCTGGTCTGGGAGGAGGAGCCGGAGAACAGGCCGCTGCCCTGCCCGTTGCCCCCGGCCTGGCCGGCCACGTAGGCGTAGCCCAGGCTCAGCCCCTGCAGCCCGCCTTGGGGCTGCCACCAGAGTCCGAAGCCTCCCCCCAACCGTTTGCTGTAGGTGCCAGGCGAGCCGGCGAACTGGAACAGATCCAGGATCGGGGAGGCGTTGTAGACACTCGGCCAGACGGGGAGCATGTCGAGCTGCATGATCCGGGGCCCGACGCTGAGCCGGATCTCGGGGCTGAGCGGCAGCTGCAGGTAGGCCCGGTTGATGCTGATCAGCCGACCGGAGCATCCCTGCACCCCGGCGCCGCAGGCCGGTTCCTGGAAGGCCACGTCCAGCCGGCTCAGGGGGGTGGGCGGGTTGGAGAAGAAGCCTGAGGGGGCGAAATCGCCGCTGCGCAGGCGGATGCGGAACAGGTCCTGGCCCGTGAAGCTGGTGTCGATCGTCAGGCGCAGCTCGTGGTTGAGGCTGACGCCGTTCAGCAGCGGTGCCCCCGCCGCGGTGTTGCTGGCACGGTCCACCTCGTTGCCGGTGTACCGGAGGCTCCCCATGACGCCGTTGATCTGCAGGTTCACCGTGGTGGTGGGCGCGAACCGGGTGGCCTCGAGCGCCTCGGTGGCGGCCTGGGGGGCCTTCGGAGGCAACTCCTGGGCCAGCAGGGGCCCGCCGGCACCGCAGACCCAGGCCGCCATCAGCCAGGGAAGGGTGGCGCCAGGGGGCCTCATGGTCGCTGGTCGCTCAGGTGATCACGGTGGGCCGCTCCATGCCGGTGCGCAGCCGGATTTCGGCCAGCGCGTCGATGGCGACGATCAGATCCTCCAGGGCCCGCTGGGGGTTCTGATCGAGGTCGCCGCTGGGGGGCACATAGCTCTCCAGGTACACCCGTAGCGTGGCCCCCTTGGTGCCCGTGCCGGAGAGGCGCAGCACCACTCGGCTGCCGTCGTCGAGCAGCACCCGCAGGCCCTGGCCCTTGCTGATCGAGCCATCCACCGGGTCGGTGTAGCCGAAGTCGTCGGCGGCGTGGATCGTGCGGCCGGCGAAGGCCTGGCCCGGCAGGGCGGTGAGCATGCCTGAGACCCGGTCGTAGAGGCCATGGGCCGCCTCGCTGGCCACGGCTTCGTAGTCGTGGCGGGAGTAGTAGTGGCGGCCAAAGCGGCTCCAGTGGCCTGCCATCACCTCGGCCACCGAGCAGCCGCGCACCGCCAGGATCTGCAGCCAGAACAGCACGGCCCAGAGCCCGTCCTTCTCGCGGATGTGGTTGCTGCCGGTGCCGAAGCTCTCCTCGCCGCAGAGGGTGATCCGGCCGGCATCGAGCAGGTTGCCGAAGAACTTCCAGCCCGTGGGCGTCTCGAAGCAGGGGATGCCCAGCTCGGTGGCCACCACGTCGGCGGCGGCACTGGTGGGCATCGAGCGGGCCACGCCGGCCAGGCCATCGGCATAGCCGGGGGCCTGGGTGGCGTTGGCGGTGAGCACGGCCAGGCTGTCGCTGGGATTCACGAAGCAGTTCCGGCCCAGGATCATGTTGCGGTCGCCGTCGCCGTCGCAGGCGGCGCCGAAGTCGTAGGCGCCCCCGACCAGCAGCAGGTCGGCCAGCTCGTGGGCGTAGGTGAGGTTGGGGTCGGGGTGGCCGCCGCCGAAGTCGGCCAGGGGCACGCCGTTGCGCACCGTGCCGGCAGGGGCCCCCAGCAGCCCTTCAAACAGACGGGAGGCGTAGGGGCCGGTGACGGCATGCATGGCATCGAAGGCCACCCGGAAGTCGCCCCGCAGCAGGGCGGCGATGCGGTCGAAGTCGAACAGCTTCTGCATCAACGCCACGTAGTCGTCGACCCCGTCGATCACCTCGACGGCCATGGCGCCGAGGCTGGTGGTCCCGGGGGCGTCCAGGTTCAGGGGCTCGGCGTCGAGGATCCGGTAGCCCTCCAGGCTGAGGGTGGCCCCATGGATGGCATCGGTGACCGATTCCGGTGCCGGCCCGCCGTTGGCGCCGTTGATCTTGACGCCGAAGTCGCCGTCCAGGCCGCCGGGGTTGTGGCTGGCCGACAGGATGATGCCGGCCACGGCGCCGCGGCTGCGGATCAGGTGGGAGGCGGCCGGTGTGGAGAGGATGCCGCCGGTGGTGGTGATCAGGCGGCTGACCCCGTGGGCCGCGGCCATGCGGGCGATGACGCTGATGGCCGGGATGTTGCCGAAGCGGCCGTCACCGCCCACCACCAGGGTTCCCCCCGCGACCCCGGGCACCACCCGCAGGGAGGCCTCGATGAAGCTCTCCAGGTAGTGGGGGGTCTGGAACTGGCGGGTGCTCTTGCGCAGACCGGAGGTGCCGGGCTTCTGGTCGTCGAAGGGTCGCTCCAGCGCCACCTGACGCAGCTCGGTCGTCTTCGCCATGGCCGGCGTCCTGGGGGGTTGGGGGAGCTCCAAGCTACCTCCGGCGACCGTTCCGGCCGCCCCGTTCTTGGTGTCGCTGACAGGGCTGGCTAGCCTGGAGACAATTGCGCTGACCCCATGGCCCCACGGATGCTCCTCACCGGTGTGGGCCTGGCCGTCGCCGCCATGGCCGGGGCGGTTGTGCTGCATCTGGCCCCCACCAGGGCGGCGGTGATGGGCGCACCGAAGGCCCTTCCCTATCCCGAAGCGGTGGACCGCACCCACGCCGCCGCTGAAGCGGTGCTGGCCGGGGCCGGGGCCGAAACCTGCCTGCGGGGCAAGCTCACCAACGCTCTGCTGGGGCTCTCGAGAAGCTGTGAGGCGAAGGGCGAGCGCAACCCCCTGTGCCAGCTGGCCGACAAGGCCGCCGTCGTCACCCCGATGAGCCTGGCCTTCATGCAAGACACGGCAACCCGCCTGCTGGCGTTGATTGACGCCCCGGCGGCCGGAATCCCCCAGGCCACCAAGCCCCAACCCTGACCTCTTCTCGCCCTCCATGGACGTCCAGCACCCTTCGGATGACGGCCCCCTGTCGCCGCAACAGCTCCAGCTGCTCGAGCAGTTCCGCCACCGCGTCGAGGCGAAGATCAGCAACCACGGCCTCACCAGCGCCGACGTGGCCGAGCTGGTGGCAGACCTGCGCGGCCATCCCGAGATGAGCCGCCAGATGATGGCCGAGCTGACTCAGGAGCTGCAGCGGCTGCTGCCCGGCCAGCGCTTCAGTTTTGATTGGGATTGATCAGGTTCAGGCCCCCCTGCCTGGGGGCGGCATTGGCCGCCGGCTTGGCGACGGGTAACTGCAGGCGGCAGACGGCCGTGAGGCTGCGGGCGGCCCGGTCGATCGGTTCGCGACGCTCGAAGCTGTTGCTGGCGGCCACCACCGACCGCTGACGGATGGTCCAGAGCGTGTCCTTGCAGCTGGCCGGCAGGCGCGGGTGGTCGAGCAGGGGGTCGGCGAGGCTGCGGGCCTTGTCGCAGGGTTCGGCCGTGTTCTCGCGACTGCAGGCCAGGGCGATCAGCTGCAGGGAGCGGAATTCGGCGGAGGGCGGAAAGGGGGGCGGCTCCGGTGCGGCCCGCAGCGGTGAGGCCCCGAGCAACGGCAGGCTCGCCAGCAGCGCCAGCTGAGGCAGGGACGCTCTCAGGCGGCGTGGGCCGGGGCGGCTGACGGAAACGGTCCGGTCCATGGCGGGCGGGGAGGTCCCCCAATCATGGCCGCCGCTCACAGGTCCGTGGCGATCGCCTTGACGCCGTTGCGCAGTTCCCGCTGGCTGGCCCGCCAGCGCCGCTCCAGCAGGGGGCCGCTCCAGCGGGCGGTGCGGGCCAGCAGGCTCCGCAGCCGGTGCCGCCGCCGCAACAGATCGGCCCGGCGGGCCTCCTCCTCCTGCAGCTGCTGGATCCGCCGGATCTCCGGCAGCCGCTCGGCGCAAATCGCCGCAGCAGCGGCATCGATGACGGCAGGGCCACCCTCCAGCAGGGCAGGCGCCAGGTGCCGGCCGGCCACCAGGGCATCGCGCAGGGCCATGTTGATGCCTTGGGCCCGCAGCGGACTCATGGGGTGGGCGGCATCGCCGAGCAGCAGCAGGCCCGGCCGTTGCCAGCGTGGGCACAGCCCCACCCGCACCGGCAGCCGCACCGGCCCCTGCACGGACGTCTCGGCCAGGGCCCGCCAGTGCCGGGCCAGGGGCTCGGGGGCGTCCCGGGCCCAGAGCGCCAGCCAGGCCCCGGGGCTGGCCGGGGTGGGAGCGGGGGCGGCCCCACCCGGCTCGATCGCCCAGCCGAGCTGCACGCCGCCGCGGGCGGAGGGGAACAGGGCATAGCTGCCGGCGGCGCCCACCACGGTCACGAAGCGGCCGGCCAGCCAACGCACCAGCGCCTCGGATCCGGGGGCCTCCAGCCGGAACCAGAGCACGTCGAGGGGGCTGGGGGCGCTCTCCAGCGCCAGTTTCGCCTTGCGGCGCAGCAGCGATTCCCTGCCATCGCAGGCCACCACCAGGTCGGCCTCCAGGCTGGCGCCGTCCGCCAGGCACACCCCGGTGATGCGGCCGCCCTGCTCCAGCAGGTCAGTGGCGGCCTGGCCGGCGTGGAACCGGAAGCCCTCCAGCCGGCTCGCCTGGGCCAGCAGCTCCTGCAGCAGCGCCTCCTGGTCGATCAGGGTGCAGGGGACGGGGCTGCCCATGGGCTCGGGCGACTCGAACAGGAGCTGGCCATCGAGGAAGAAGCTCCAGGCCGCCAGAGGCCGCTGGGCCACCGCCGGCGGGAGCGGCTGCAGGCCCATGGCGGCCAGGGCCGCCAGGCCGCTGGGCATCAGCCCTTCGCCCCGGAAAGGACGGCCGCCACGGCCGGTGGCGTCAATCAGCTCGACCGGGAGGCCGCGGCGGGCCAGCAGCAGGGCCAGGCTGGCGCCGGCGGGACCGGCCCCCACCACCACCACCCGGGCGGCGGTGGTCCCGGACGGGCTGCTCAGGTGAAGGAGTTGTAGTTGAGTCCTTCCTCGGGGTTGGCGGTCTCCGCCCCCTGGAGGGAGTTCTTCATCCTGAGCAGGTAGTCGACCAGTTCCTGCTGAACGGTCAGCAGCTCGCTGGTGCAGCCCCGGAAGGCGGCACGGTGGCGGATTTCGTCGTGGCGGGTGTGAAGGTCCCGCAGCATCAGGTTGATGGCATCCAGGCGTGGGGTGACCTGGCGGGAGCTGGCGGTGGCAGTGGCGGCGGGAGTGGACACCGGGTCCATGGATCTTGTACTTAGAGTTACCGAATCGTAGTCGTCGCCGTGGGCGCGGATTCGGCGGGCCGCTGCGTTCCACTGCCGCAGCTGCGGCGTCGCTGCTCCATGCGGCGGGCCAGCCGGCCGCTGACGCCCAGTTCGGCCCCACGCCAGAGGCGGTCGATCTCCGCCTCGAAGTGGCGGGCCAGCACGGGGGAGCGGATCAGCAGCAGGGTTTCATCGTTCTGGAACGCGGCACTGGGGCTCCAGTTGAAGCTGCCGGTGATCACCTGCCGGCCATCGAGCACGGCGAATTTGTGGTGCAGCTTGTCTCCCCCGGCCAGGCGGGGCGTGCCGACTCCCTCCACGGGGGTGCCCCAGGCCCGGTTGCCGGCTTCGATCCTGCAGTCCTGGTCGGGCAGGGTCACGCCGAGCAGGTCGAGGGTTTCGCTGAAGGCCCGGTTGGCGAAATCCGGATCCGCCAGCAGGCGCAGTTTCACGCCACGGCCATGCAGCTCCTGGAGCCGGTCGGCCAGGTTCTGGCCCGAGAAGACGAACAGGGCCAGATCGAGGCGCCGGCGGGTGGTGGCCAGCTTGGTTTCCAGCCAGGCCAGGCCCTGGTTGGGATCACGGCGGCGGTGGGGGGAGAACAGCACCTCCACAGGCGTGCCGGCCACGTCAACCACCTGGGGGCCGCCGCCCTCCTTGGCGATGCCGAAGCGGCTGTCGGGCTGACCGCCGGGGCCATCGCCCCAGAGCCGGGCGAATTCGGCGGCGAACACCCCGGCCAGGGCGAGGCTGTCGAAGCGCAGCAGGTGGTTGACGTTGCCGCGGGTGCTGGGCGCCCCCGCATCGCCGTGGATGCAGGAGGGGCTGAAGTTGGCCGAGCCGGTCACCACCACCCGGCCATCGACCACGAGGAACTTGTGGTGCATGAGGCCGCTGCCGCGGCTGCCGTCGGCGGTGTCGTCGAGCAGGGGCACTCCGGCCCGCTGCAGCACGGCGACGGCGTCCCCCTGGCCGAGGGCAGCCAGCTGCTGCTGGCGCTGGCGCTGGTGGGGCGGCAGATCCACGGGATGCTGCTGGCTCCAAGGGGTGCTGTAGAGGTTCTCCAGCACCACCCGCACCCGCACCCCCCGGCGGTGCCGTTCCGCCAAGGCCTCCGCCACCGCCGGCAGGGAGAGCTCCTGCACCGCCACCAGGATCTCCTGGCGGGCTTCGCGGATGCTCTCGAGCAGCAGGGCCTCCAGGTCATCCCCCTGGCGCCACTGGCCGCTGATCGGGCTGCGGTAGCGGCTGTCGCCGCGGTGGTTGAAGGCCACCCGGATGGCCGCTGGCAGAGGCAGGGCCCGGGGCGATCCCCCGCTCAGGGCCGCCGGCGCGGGGCCGCAGCCGCCGAGCAGCCCGACCATGGCCAGGGCGACCACGGGCCGCAGGGCGGGCCGGAGCCGGGGGAGGGGCGCGAGAGGGTCCACGGGATGGCGGGGCGGCAGGTTCCGCTCCTTCAGCCTTCCCGGCGGTGGACATCGCACGGCTGGCTCGCCGTGGGGCTCGCCGCTTGCTCAGTCGGGCCTCAGTGGTGGCCGGGCATCTCCGAGGTGCGCAGCATGGCGGCGAACCAGAGGGTGCCGATCACCACGGCGGCGATCACCCCCGAGGCAATGCTGACCCGCAGCATCAGGATCGGCACCACCAGTGGGAAAAGGATGCTGCCGGCCATCGGGGTGAGGGCCACGACCAGCTTGAGCAGGTTGCGGTTGGAGTTGGCGGGGGCGTCCATCAGAACCACTCGGCCACGGCCTGGCTGGCCGGGTTGCTGTTGTCTTCCGGCGTGGAGCGGCGGAACTCCATGGTGATGCTGCGCTTCTGCTCACCATCGGCCGCCACGGCCTCGATCGGATAGAGCTGCTGGCCATCCCGGAAGGGCACCTGCACCCGGAAGGTGCCATCGGCCGAGAGGGGCACCTCCTCGCCGCCGATGCTGAGGCGGGCAGCCGGGTCGGTGGCGCCATAGACAATCAGCTCGGCATCGGCCACCAGCCAGAAGGAGCGCTGACGGGAGCCCACCCCCCCCATGCCGGAGGCGCTGCGGCCCGAGGCCCAGGGGCCGGCACCGGAGGCGGAGAATTCGCTGCCGCCTTCCAGACCGGCGGCGGAATCGATCTCGTGGAAGGCCTCGGAGCCGCGGCCCAGGCGGCGCCACTGGCTGGTGGCGCTTTGGTAAAGGCGCTCATGCAGGCCGGAATCGACGGCTTCAGCGGGGGCGGGCAGGCTGGTGCTGCCGGAGGAGGGGAAGGCGTCGAGGGAGAAGGGAACGAACTGATCGAGGATCTGCTCGGAGGGATGCAGCGACGGCACCCGGGCGACCGAGGAATAGGCCAGGGAGATCCAGCCGCCGCCAGCGCCCTTGCGGTAGCCGAGCTCGACCCGGTAGTCGCGGTCGGAGAGGGGGACGGGCAGGTACCACTCGGTGGCATGGCTGTCGACCACCACCTCCTGGAGGGTGTGGGGGTGGGCCGAACCGCCGGCCAGGCCGGTCACGTCGGCGACGCGCAGGCAGAGCTGGGAGGCGCCGGCATGGAGAGCATCGGAGCGGTCGTCCTCGGAGATGTCCCAGAAGACATAGGCCCACTGGGGATCGCGGGGCAGGAAGACGACACGGGTCTCGGCAGCGGGTCGGGGGGCCGGGAGCATGTCCGCCTCGATGCGCTCAAGGCTCCGCCCTTCCCCCTCCTCCACCTGGCGGGTGCTGATGGCCTCCACCAGCTCCTCCTTGGACTTGCGGCTGTACAGAGAAACGCCGAGGTCACTGGCGATCTGCCGCAGCTGGCGCAGCGTCATCATGGCCAGGGAGGTCAGCGTCTTCTGGCTCACAACATCAGAATTCGTTTGGGATCAGTCTGGAGGACGTTCCCGCCTTTGGGCGAAGCCAGCCCTTGGTGGTCAGGATCCACTGACGGCTTGGGGCTCATCGCTCCCCCTCGCCCCAGACGGGGACACAAAAAAGCCCTGCAGCAGTGAAGCTGCAGGGCCACGGTGCGATCAGGAGCCAGTGCAGGTGGGACACCTGTCGGCGAAGGCCGGACTCAGCGGCCGATGCTGCGGTAGGGAACCTTGGCGAGGTAGTCCATGCCGGTGTTGCCGGCGGCGGCGCCGCCGACGCCACGCAGGGCGGGCAGGGTGCGGACCCAGGGCAGGTAGTCCTGCGGGAAGCCGCCACGGCGCTGCTGGGAGCGCTCGGGAAAGCTGCGGGTCTTGCCGGTGTAGACGATCTGGGGGAAGCCCAGGATGCCGCGGTAGTACGACTCGTAACGGGGCGAGGTGAGGTTGAAGGGGGTCTCACCGACTTCGCGGAAGCCCACCACCCGGTTGCGGTGGTAAGGCACGGTGTCGTAACCGAAGGCCTCCAGGTACTCCTGGGAGTCGAGGATGGCGTCCACCGCGCCCTTAACGCCTTTGGTCATGATCACCGCGGACCAGGCGATCTCCTCGGACTTGCCGTGGACCGGGCGGCCCAGCAGCTTCTCGACCAGGTGGCGGGCCACCCGGTAGTTGCTGTTGAGGTTGTAGAAGCTGCGGTTGAAGGTGTCCGACAGGCACAGGGCGCGGATGAACTCCCGCACGTTGATCTGGCCGTCCCGCAGCTGGGACTCAAGGGTGCGGTCGCGGTCGACCTTGAAGGCATGGAAGAAGATCTGGCGGTAGGCCGCTTCGATCACGAAATTCTGATCTTCCCGGTCCATGGCCTTGTCCATGGACACGGCCATGGGGTCCTCGTCGGAACCCACCCGGAACGGCGTCACACGCGAGTTCTGGGAGGTGGGGGCGTACTTGAGGAGTGGAAGAGCCACGCGTGGTCCGGCATCCGTCGTTGGGGATCGTAGAAGTAGGGCCCCGGCGCCCCCGGGCGCAGGCGGGCAGGGCTCACAGTCCGTAACGTTGGCGACACAACACCGGCGCCGCTCCCGTCACCAGCCCAGGGCTGACAGGCAGGCGGTTTCGGGGCTGGGGGAGGGGCTGTTCGGGGCTGGGGATTCGCTTTCCGTGGCGCTGGCCGCCGCCGCCTCGTCGGGAATCCGGGTCTCGACGCAGAAGGAGGCGGTGTTGGAGAGCCCCTCGACGGTGCTGGTGCGCAGGCGCACGTCGGGCCCGGCGAAGCTGAAGCGCTCCAGGCTGTTCATCGTTTCGTAGCTGGTGGTGAGCAGCAGGCCGTCCCGGTCGTCCATGGCGAAGTGGCCCGCCACCGGCGCCGTTTCGGCGTAGCCGCGGTCGCGCAGCAGCAGGCCGCTGCGGCCCCGTTCATCGGTGGGGATCAGGCCGAAGACGCTTTCGCCCTCGTGGGCCTCGCCGGCTTTGTCCCAGGCCATCGAGCCGCTCCAGCGCACCCGGCAGCCGCCCACCAGGCCGGCGGGATCCTGGCCGTGGAGCACGGCGATCGCCTCCAGGCGCGGATCGGCCGCCTCCAGTTCCACCACTTCAATGAAGGAGCCGCCCGCCTCGGCGCGACGGTGCAGCAGGTGGTGGCTGCTGCGCTGGGAGCGCCAGCGGCCGCAGCTGAGCCGGAAGAAGCTGATGGCGTCGGCGATGGATCCGCTCACGGGGGGCCTCAGGCGATGGGGCGCGATCAGGCGATGATCGCAACTCTCCCACCCTCCCGCGGCCCCCTTGTCCGCCGCCCCCGTCGCCGCCGGCCTGGCGGCCGCCTTTTGCTGGGCCTTCTCCAGCCTGCTCTGGCGCCGGCTGCCCACCTCCCTCTCGGCCGCCCGGCTGAACCTGCTCAAGAACCTGCTGGCGGTGGCCCTGCTGCTGCCGCTGGCCCTCGTCCTGCCGTGGCAGATGGCGCCGCGCGCGCTGGTGCTGCTGGCCCTCAGCGGCGTGCTGGGGATCGCCCTGGGGGACACGCTGTTCTTCGCCGCCCTGCGGCGGCTGGGCACCCGGCGGACCCTCACCATTGATGCCGGCGGGCCGGCGGTCACGAGCCTGGCGGGGGTGGCGCTGCTGGGGGAGGTGCCCCGGCCGGCCCAGTGGCTAGGGATCGCGCTGATCACCCTGGCGGTGCTGCTGGTGGTTCACCAGCGCGCCCCCAGGGAGGACCAGCCGGCGGGCGCCGAAGCGGCTGGGGTGGCCCTGGCCCTCGGGGCCCTGGCCTGCGGCAGCGGCGGGGCGCTGCTGGCGCGGGCGGGGCTGCTGGCCGGAGGGCCGGAGCCGCTGCAGGCCGCCACCCTGCGGCTGGCGGCGGCGGCGCTGATGATGCTGCCGTTGCTGGCGGGACTGCCGCGGGCCGTGCAAGGGCCCCGGCCGGCCGGGCGCCGCTGGCCCCTGGCCCTGGCGGCGACCCTGCTGGGCACCAGCGCCGGCATCGCCCTGCAGCAGACCGCCCTGGCTGGCTTGCCGGGGGGCCTCGCCGTGGCCCTGCTGTCGACGGCGCCGGTGATGGCCCTGCCCCTGGCGGCCCTGGAGGGCGACCGGCCCGGCTGGCGGGGGGTGCTGGCCGCCGCCGCCGCCCTGGCCGGGGTCAGCCTGGTGGCGGGACTGGTGGGGTTGCCGGGGGCCTGACGCGCCGGTCAGCCTCGTGGGTGGCCCAGTGGACCAGGTCGGCCAGGTCGAGGGCCAGGGGCTCCCGGCCAGAGGCGGTGGCGATGGCCGCCAGCTGGGTGGCTACGTGGCCCATCTGGTGGAGGAAGGCCTCGGCGAAGCCGGCATCAGCGGCGATCACCGGCTGGGTGGCGGCCCAGGCCGCCACCCAGCCCTCTGGCGGGAGCCCGCCGGCCCGCTGTCCGGCAATGGCCTGCAGGGTGCGCAGGCCATGGGCCAGGAGCCGCAGGTGGTGGCGCTCCAGGGTGGGCAGCAGGGTGGCCTCCAGTTCCTGCAGCTCGTCAGGGCTGAGCACGGCTCAGGGGGCTGGCGTGGGGCCGGCGGCCACGGGAGTTCCGGTGACTGGGTTCCCGGTGACGGGGTTCCCGGTGACGGGGGCGATGCGGAAACCGCAGCTGTGGCCCCCCTCCAGCCGCCAGTGGACGCGCTCCACGGCGCAGTCGGGGAAGGTGTGGCGGATCAGGCGCAGTTCCTGGTCGCAGACCACCGGGTACTGCTCGGCGATGCGCATCACCGAGCAGTGGAATTCGCTGATCACCCAGGCGGGCCCCTCGCCGTCTTCGGCGGCCTCGTCGTCGCGGCGGCATTCGGCCACGTAGCCCTCCTTGCGCCGCAGTTCCACCAGCTGCTCGATCCGCTGGCCGAGGGGGCCGCTGCCGATCAGGCGGCGGTAGTCGGCGGCCTTCTCCTCGGCCTGCTGGCGCAGCACCAGCTCGAGGGTGTCCGCCGGCAGGCTTTCGGTGAGGGTGTGGAGCAGGCCGAGGGCGAAGTTCTCGCTGCCATCGGGGAAGCGGCCCTGGCCCTGGTCGGTGAGTCGCCAGCGGTTGCTGGGGCGGCCGGGGCCTTCATGGGAGGGGCTGGCTTCCACCAGACCGTCGTCCTCGAGGCTGCGCAGGTGCCGGCGCATGGCCTGGACCGACACCCCCAGGGACCCCGCCAGTTGGGAGGCCGTCGCCTCGCCTTCCCGGAGCAGCACGGACAGGGCCGCCTCCCGGGTGGGATGGGCTGCCTCGGCGGGGCCGGCCGCGGGGGAGGAGGACTGGGCGGGGGCGCTCATGACGGGCGTCAGACAAAAACGACGGTCGTCTGACCAAAACACCATGCCACGCACACCGGGGGAATGGGGGCTGGCCCGTGGTGCCCGCCGGGGCGTCACAATGGCCTCCCAACGCCGTCACCGGACCACGCCTGTGCCTTAGGCTCCCGCAGTAACGAAACCAAAGTGTTTCGTTATTCGATCCACCGGTGCGCGCAACCGACGCTCTGCCCATGACCGACGCCTCCACCACCACGACCCCCGCCGCCGGTGCCGAAAGCCTGGAGGTGATCCGTCGCTTCGCGGAAACCTACGCCCAGCGCACCGGCACCTACTTCTGCAGCGATCCGGGAGTCACCGCCGTGGTGCTGGAGGGTCTGGCCCGCCACAAGGACGAACTGGGCGGGGCCCTCTGCCCCTGCCGCCACTACGAAGACAAGGAGGCCGAGGTGGCCCAGGCGTTCTGGAACTGCCCCTGCGTGCCGATGCGTGAGCGCAAGGAATGCCACTGCATGCTCTTCCTCACTGAAGACAACCCCTTCCGCGGCGAGCAGCAGACCATCAGCCTCGAAGACGTCCAGTCCCTCACCGCCGGCTGAACCGGCCCCCTTCCCCATGGCGAGCAGCGCAACCGTCGGCGATCTGGTGAGCCAGCCGTACAAATACGGCTTCGTCACCGACATCGAAACCGAGAAGATCGCCAAGGGGCTCAGCGAAGACGTGGTGCGGCTGATCTCCGCCAAGAAGTGCGAGCCTGCCTTTCTGCTTGATTTCCGCCTGCGCTCGTTCCGCCAGTGGCTGCAGATGGAGGAGCCCGACTGGGCTTCCTTGGGCCATCCGCCGATCGACTACCAGGAGATCATCTATTACGCGGCGCCCAAGCAGCAGGAGAAGAAGGCCAGTCTCGATGAGGTGGACCCGAAGCTGCTGGAAACCTTCGAGAAGCTCGGCATCCCCCTGAGCGAGCAGAAGCGCCTCTCCAATGTGGCCGTGGATGCGGTGTTCGACAGCGTTTCGATTGCCACCACCTACCGGGAGAAGCTGGCCGAGCACGGCGTGATCTTCTGCTCGATCAGCGAGGCGGTGAAGGATCACGCCGACCTGATCGAGAAGTACCTCGGCACGGTGGTGCCCGGCAACGACAACTATTTCGCCGCCCTTAATTCGGCCGTGTTCAGTGACGGCTCCTTCGTGTTCATCCCGAAGGGCGTGGCATGCCCGATGGAGCTCTCCACTTACTTCCGCATCAACTCCGGCGACACCGGCCAGTTCGAGCGCACTTTGATCGTGGCCGAGGAAGGGGCTTCGGTGAGCTACCTGGAGGGCTGCACGGCGCCGATGTTCGACACCAACCAGCTGCATGCGGCGGTGGTGGAACTGGTGGCCCTCGATGACGCCTCGATCAAGTACTCCACCGTCCAGAACTGGTACGCGGGGGATGAGAACGGCAAGGGCGGCATCTACAACTTCGTCACCAAGCGCGGCCAGTGCCGCGGTGATCGCAGCCACATCAGCTGGACCCAGGTGGAAACCGGCTCGGCGATCACCTGGAAGTACCCCAGCTGCGTGCTGCAGGGGGCCGATTCGGTGGGCGAGTTCTACTCGGTGGCCCTCACCAACAACCGCCAGCAGGCCGACACCGGCACCAAGATGATCCACGTGGGTCCCCGCACCCGCTCCACGATCGTGAGCAAGGGGATCAGCGCCGGCCACTCCTCCAACAGCTACCGGGGGCTGGTGCAGCTGGGCCCCAAGGCCGTGGGCGCCCGCAACTACAGCCAGTGCGATTCGATGCTGATCGGCGACCAGGCCGCCGCCAACACCTACCCCTACATCCGCTCCCAGCAGCCGGAGGCCCTTATCGAGCACGAGGCCAGCACCTGCCGCATCTCCGCCGACCAGCTCTTCTATCTGCAGAGCCGGGGGATCGCCTTCGAGGAGGCGGTGTCGATGATGGTGAGCGGCTTTTGCCGCGACGTCTTCAACCAGCTGCCGATGGAGTTCGCCGCCGAGGCCGACAAGCTGCTGGCCCTCAAGCTCGAGGGTTCGGTCGGCTGATCCCGGCCCACGGCCACCCCGGCCCACGGCCACCTCGGCCGGCCCAACGCTTCTTCCCCCGTCCCTTCCCTGCCCTTTTCTCCCCCGCCGTGATCCGCCCCGACGCTCCCGTCCTGCTCGAGATCCGTGATCTCACGGCCCGCGTGGAGGACCAGCCGATCCTCAAGGGGGTGTCCCTCACGATCCGCGCCGGCGAGATCCATGCGGTGATGGGCCGCAACGGCAGCGGCAAGAGCACCCTCTCCAAGGTGCTGGCGGGCCACCCGGCCTACACCGTCACCGGCGGCACCGTCCTTTACAAAGGCGAAGACCTGCTGAGCCTCGAGCCCGAACTGCGGGCCCGGGCCGGCCTGTTCCTCGGCTTCCAGTACCCGGTGGAGATCCCCGGGGTGAGCAACCTGGAGTTCCTGCGGGTGGCCACCAATGCCCGCCGCGCCGGCAAGGGGCAGGAGGAGCTCGACACCTTCGCCTTCGAGGACCTGGTGCGTGAACGGCTGCAGGTGGTGCAGATGGATCCGGCCTTCCTGGAGCGGAGCGTCAACGAGGGCTTCTCCGGTGGCGAGAAGAAGCGCAACGAGATCCTGCAGATGGCCCTGCTCGACCCCCTGGTGGCCGTGCTCGACGAGACCGACTCCGGCCTCGACATCGATGCCCTGCGCATCGTGGCCGGCGGCGTGAACCACCTGGCCGGCCCCGACAACGCCACCCTGCTGATCACCCATTACCAGCGTCTGCTGGATGTGATCACCCCCGATTACGTGCACGTGATGGCGGCGGGCCGGATCCTGCGCACCGGAGGCAAGGAGCTGGCCCTGGAGCTGGAGGAGCGCGGCTACGACTGGGTCGACGCCGAACTGGCGGCCACCGAGCGCACGCCGGCGGAGGTGGGCTGAGATGGTGGCCGCTTCGCTCTCCACCCCCGCGGCTGCTGCGGGCGCAGGCCCCGGCAGCTGGCTCGCCGCCCTGCTGGCGAACGCCACCGGTGTCGCCTCCGCTGGCGCCGATGCCCTGGCCCCCAGCCGCGCTCGTGCGGCCCAGATCCTGGCGCAGACCCCCCTGCCCTCGCGCCGTGTGGAGGCCTGGCGCTTCACCGACCTGGTGCCCCTCACCGCCCTAAGCCCAACCCTGCTCAGCCCCGCCCCGGCGGAGCAGCCCCAGACGGCCGCCGGCAGCCTGCGGCTGAGCCTGGATGGCCACAGCGATGCCCTGGCCGGGATCAACCTGCCGGTGGGCCTGGAGCCCATCAGCGGCGACGAACTGAACGCGACCCTGGGCAAGGTGCTGGCCGCCACCGGCAGCGCCGAGCTCTGGCCGGTGCTGCTCAACGGCGCCACGGCGCAACAGGTGTTGGCCCTGCGGGTGCGCGGCACGGTTGCCACCACCCTGGAGCTGGTGAGTGACGCCGGCGCCGGCGAGGGGATCCTGCCCCTGCGGCTGCTGCTGGTGCTGGAACCGGGCGCTTCTTTGGAAGTGCTGCAGGTGCACCGCAGCAGCGGCGCCAACCTCACCAGCGTGGTGCTGGAGGCCCGCCTGGGCGAGGGCGCCGAGCTGCGCCACGGCCTGCTGGCGCCTGGCGCCGAAACCGGCTGCCTGCTGGCCACCGTGGCGGTGGAGCAGGCCACGGGCAGCCGCTACAGCGGCGTGAGTGCCCACGGCGGCTGGGCCCTGGGGCGGCTGGAGCCGCGGCTGTTGCAGCGCGAGGGGGCGGCCCACAGCGCCCTCAAGGCCCTGCAGCTCGCGGATGGCCGCCAAATCAGTGACACCCACAGCCAGATGGTGTTCGCCGGCCCGGACGGGCGGCTGGAGCAGTTGCACAAGGCGGTGGCCGACGGCCAGGGCCGCAGCGTGTTCAACGGGGCGGTGCAGGTGCCCCGTGCAGCCCAGCGCACCGATGCGGCCCAGCTGAGCCGCAACCTGCTGCTGTCGGACCGGGCCCGCATCGACACCAAGCCCGAGCTGGAGATCGTCGCCGACGACGTGCGTTGCGCCCATGGCGCCACCGTGAGCCGGCTGGAGCAGGACGAACTCTTCTACCTGCAGAGCCGCGGCATTGCCGCCGACCAGGCGGCCCGGCTGCTGTTGCGCGGCTTCTGCGAGGAGGTGCTGCAGGAACTCCCTGAGGCCGCCCGGCCGTGGCAGGCTCTGGCCAGCTTGCTGGGGGAGCAGGGACGATGACACCAACCTCCACCAACTCCCCGATGGTCGCGGCGCCGCCCCTGGCGGGCTCCCAGGTGGTGGCCGACCTGGCGGTGCAGACGCGCCCCGATTTCCCCCTGCTGGCCCAGACGGCCTGCCTGGGGCAGCCGCTGATCTACCTGGATTACGCCGCCACCAGCCAGAAGCCGCACCAGGTGCTGGAGGCGCTGCAGCAGTACTACAGCCTCGATAACGCCAATGTGCACCGCGGCGCCCACCAGCTGAGCGCGCGCGCCACCGACCATTTCGAGGCGGCCCGGGGCAAGGTGGCCAGCTTCATCGGTGCCGCCAGCGCCCGGGAGATCGTGTTCACCCGCAACGCCAGCGAGGCGATCAACCTCGTGGCCCGCACCTGGGGTGACGCCAACCTGCGGGAGGGCGATGAGGTGCTGCTGTCGGTGATGGAGCACCACAGCAACCTGGTGCCCTGGCAGCTGCTGGCGGCCCGGACGGGGTGCGTGCTGCGCCATGCGGGCGTCACCGAGAGCGGCGAGCTGGATCTGGAGGATCTGAAGGCCAAGATCAGCGATCGCACCAGGCTGGTGAGCCTGGTGCATGTGAGCAACACCCTGGGCTGTCTCAATCCGATCGAGGCGGTGGCCGAATTGGCCCACGGGGCCGGCGCCCTGCTGCTGGTGGATGCCTGCCAGAGCCTGCCCCACAAGCCGGTGGACGTGGCCGCCCTGGGGGCCGACTTCCTGGTGGGTTCGTCCCACAAGCTGTGCGGCCCGACGGGCATGGGCTTCCTCTGGGCCCACGAGGCGCTGCTGGAGGCGATGCCGCCGTTCCTGGGGGGCGGCGAGATGATCCACGACGTGTACCTGGACCACAGCACCTGGGCCGACCTGCCCCACAAGTTCGAAGCCGGCACCCCGGCGATCGGTGAGGCGATCGGCATGGGCGCGGCCCTCGATTACCTGCAGAACCTGGGCATGGAGCGCATCCACGCCTGGGAGCAGCAGCTCACCCGGCGCCTGTTCGAGCGGCTGCAGGCCATCGACGGGGTGCGGATCCTGGGGCCCACTCCGGACCAACAGCCCGATCGGGCCGCCTTAGCCGCGTTCAGTGTGGACGGCCTGCACGCCAACGACATCGCCGCCCTGCTGGATTCGGCGGGAGTGTGCATCCGCAGCGGCCACCACTGCACCCAGCCCCTGCACCGCCACTACGGCCTGTCCAGTTCCGCCCGCGCCAGCCTGGGTTTCACCACCACCCCCGAAGAGATTGACCGCTTTGCTGAGGAGCTGGAGGGAACGATCGGCTTTTTGAGGGAGCACAGCTGAGGGGGGGTGGCCAACGGAGGTTGCCGGACTGTTGAAGATCACGTTGGCAGGTTTTGATCTGCGGTCTTGATGGGCATTGGCCTGACTCTTCGTTGAGCGTCAGCCAGGGATTTGGAATCGGATCTGTATCGGGTAGAACATCTGGATATCGGACCCGTGAACCACGGCTATCGTTGGTCGACCCGAAGCAGATAACTCCTGCACTGCAATGGTTTTGGCGGAACTCAGTTCGATGCTTCGGCGTGGTTCACGGATGGATGGGGCTGCCATTGGGTGGTTGCCGGAAACCATCTAATTGGGGACTCCTGAAAAAGCTTCCAGCGAGTCGCTTTGATTCCAGCCAAGAAACAGGGGTGCAGGAAGCTCACTTGTTGGCTATGCAGTGACGGGCAATCCTTCTGTTTCAATCCGCAAAATAGTTCTGAGCGCCATCCAGAGGGAGCCTGGCCTCTGAAAGGCATAAATCCAGACAAAAATAGTGATAAAAAAGAGGCGGAGGAGCCTCCGGATCTTCTCTGCGCACATCACCACAAAGGCCATGGAGATCGAGTTCTCTGCACCTGTGCTCAACCGAGCCATAATCAAATCTAGTGAATACTTCCTCTTCCCTGATCCAAAGCATCCTTCCACTTCGTTTCGTCTCCGCTAGTCTGCGCTGAGCTGCTGCTTTTGAGTAGCACTAATCTCTGGATTATTAGGCGGCCTTCCCAGTCGCTTACCAGAAAGCCGTATATCGTTCCGAGTGCAGAAGTTTCGGTTCTTGGTGTTGATGTAGATGCGATCTGCGCAGATTCGCTCGGGGAAGCAGCCATACTCTTGCTTGTATTTCTTAGCTTGTGGAATCAGGTCTTCGGATTCGTTGTATGGATCCCAGCTGATCCTGTGCAGGAAGGCAAAGCCGTTTCGCACAGATACACTAATTTTGGCGCCAAACTCAACAGCAGCTCTCGCCTTGCCTCGAACAATGGGCCGTACGTGTCGCTGAACCAAGTTCACAATGCGATTGGGCATGCTGCGCGTCTTGGAGTAAAGCAGGATGCTTTGCTGGCGGTGCAGCTCGCTGATCACCAGCAGTTTCTGCCACCAATGGGTCTTTGTATGTGTTCAGGGGTCGGGACGTCCCCCGCGGGACTGCATTTCTGACAGCTCATCGCTGAGCGATCAAGAAGCAGTGCTCTGTGCTGCTGATTCAGGGATCGGGCAGCAGTGTCGGCATCACCCCA
>NZ_JAGQCH010000018.1 GCF_024346055.1 Cyanobium sp. Cruz CV13-4-11 | reverse complement strand
AATCCCTGTTGGTGGGGCGCCCATCGCAAACAGTCTCTGCCTGAGATGCAAACGAGAATCAGGCCGCTGTCAAGGATTCAGCAGAGACAGAGTTCGCCGCATGCTGTCACGCCCCCTGAACGCTTACGTTGTTCCTTTGGCGTGCTCTGCGAAGCGAAGGATTCCCGTTTGTGAAGAAGATCTTGCTGTTTGCATTGCCGACTCGGCTGGGTGGCGCCCTGGGCGTTCAGGTCATTCTGGCAGCTTTAGCTCCCCCCGGGCAGGCGATGCTTGCTGAAGATTTTCACCGTGTGCTCCTGTCCCGTGCTCTTCCCGCAGCCGTTGATGGCCCCGATGCAGCTCCTGCTCCTGAGCCTCTGCCCTCACCGGGCGTTCCGCCGACACGATTGGATGAACTGCGTAAGCATGTCTCCAAATCGGCCCTGGGCATGGAGATCGGTCCGTTCCACAGACCGATCTGTCCCAAACGCGAGGGATTCAACTGCCTGACGGTTGACATCCTGCCCCGTGATCAGTTGCTGCAGGCCTATGCCGAGGATAAGGATGTGATTCCGTTCCAAGAGCATATTGAAGAGGTGGATGTGTTGCTTTCTTCAGGCCTTTTTGCCAGCGTGGCAGCTTACACCCAGGGCCAGGAGGCTCGTGTGCAGAAGGCAGAGGGCTCTCTGTCCTATCTGATTTCTTCGCACAACTTTGAGCACCTTCCGGATCCGATCGCGTTTCTCGATGATGCTGCCACGCTGCTTGCTGATGGAGGCTTCCTTACCATGGCCATTCCAGTAGGCAGCCGCTGCTTTGACTGCTTCCGCCCGCTCTCGACCACGGGACAGCTGATCGATGCCCACACCTCGGGTCGCGTCAAGACGACGCTAGGTGCGATCTTTGACCAGTCAGCCTCCGCTGCAACCCATTCCGGAGGCCAGACGATTGGAGACCGCAATTACGACGTTGCGCAGGTGGCGGTCGACGCCTGCGGGGGCATGATCGATGAATCCTCTTTCGGCGCCCTGCAATTCACCCACGAATTCGGTCACTCAGGTGGGATCCACAGCTTTGTCTTCAATCCTTACAGTTTCCTGCTGATCATAGAGGATCTGCAGGCCTGTGGATTTCTACCGCTTCTGCGAGTTCAGGAAGTCATCGATAGGCCTGGTCAGGAGTTTATTGTCCACATTGTCAAGATTTCCGAGGCCTCCCGTAGTCCCCTTCCCCTGGACGCTGCGCGGCGCACCGAGCTGCTTAGGCAGGCGATCGCCTATTACATCGACGACCTCAATGCAACGCGTCAACTTCAGAACTCTCCCTGAGCTGTCTGTTGGCGTGGCACCTGAGCTCCTGGCCTGCTCAGCGGATGGCGGCCCGATCAGCAGCGGAGACGCACCCCCCGCGGAAGCTCCTCGAGGATGGCGCCCTCGGGGCTGAGGGCGGGGTAGGGGCGGCCTTCGCGGCGGCACCAGTCGGCCACCTGGGGGTAGGCCCACTCGAACAGCAGCGGCCCATAACGCTCCGGGGCCACCCCCTCGCCCTGACTGGGCAGGCAGCCCTTCGCCTGCCGTTGCCGCAGGGCCTCGAACAGCAGGATCGCGGTCGCCACCGACACGTTGAGCGACTGCACCATGCCCACCATCGGAATCACGATCGCCTGGTCGATCGCCGCCGCCGTCTCCTCGCCCAGTCCCCACTTCTCCGCCCCCAGCACGAAGGCCGTGGGTCCGGTGAAGTCACAGTCGCGGTAGTCCACCGCGTCGGCCCCCAGGTGGGTGCCGAAGAGCCGGAAGCCGCTGGCCTTGAGCTGGGCGATGGCGTCGCTGCTGCTCCGGTGCCGGTGCAGCGCCACCCACTTCTGGCTGCCCAGGGCCGTGCGGTTGAAGGTGGGCGTGCGCCCCGGGAGGCTGACGGCATGGGCTTCGAGCACCCCCACCGCATCGCAGCTGCGCAGGATCGCCGAGAGGTTGTGGGGCTTGTCCACCTGCTCCAGCAGCAGCGTCAGATCCCCCATGCGGCGATCGAGCACCGCGCGCAGGCGCTCGAAGCGGCGGGGCAGCAGCGGCATGGGCCTGGTAAAACGCCATCATCGACCTTGCCAGCTTCACGGTCATGGCCAGGGTTGCTGCCGACCATGGGAATCCCTTCGACCGCCGCGTCTACGCGATGGTGGGCCGCATCCCCCACGGGCAGCTGGCCACCTACGGCCAGGTGGCCGAGTTGATCGGTGCCTACGGCTGCGCCCGCCAGGTGGGCTGGGCCCTGCGGCGGTTGCCCCTGCCCTCGGACGTGCCCTGGCAGCGGGTGGTGAACGCCCAGGGGCGCATCGCCATGGGCCCCGGCCGTGAGGGCAGCGACTGGATGCAGCGCGAGCTGCTGCTGGCCGAGGGCATCGCCGTCGCCCCCGACGGCCGCCTACCCCTGGCCCGGCACCGCTGGCGCCCTCCCCTGGAACTGGTGCTGGCGGTCGAGCCCTCCTGTACAACGGAGTGAACTGTTTCGGGAGCCCGCCGATTCACGCCAGCCACACCGTCCCCGGCGACACCATTCCCGGCCTGGCCTCCCGGCAGCTGGCCTGGCAGGTGCTGCAGGCGGTTGCGGCCGGTGCCTACGCCGATGCCGCCCTCGAGCGCGAGCTGGCCTGCCTGGCCCGCGCCGGTGGCGGGCTGTCGCCGGCCGACCGCGGCCTGGCCACCGAGATCGCCTACGGCGCCATCCGCCAGCGGCTGCTGCTGGACGGCTGGATCGACGCCCTCGGCAAGGTGTCGGCCCTGCGCCAGCCACCGGCCCTGCGCTGGCTGCTGCACGTGGGGCTCTACCAGCTCCTGTTCAGCGATCGGGTGCCGGCGGCTGCGGCGGTGAGCACCACCGTGGCCCTGGCCAAGCGCGTCGGCCTGGCCCGTCTGGCGCCGGTGGTGAACGGGATGCTGCGCTCCCTGCTGCGGCGGCGCGAGCGGCCGGCCGGCAGCGTATCCTGCCACGAGCCCTGGGACGGCCTGGTGCTGCCGGCCGATGCCGCCGCCGCCCTGGCCCTGCGCCGCTCCCTGCCCCCCTGGCTCAGCGCCGAGCTGCTGGGCTGGCTGCCGCCCGAGCGGGCCGAGGCCTTTGCCCTGGCCTGCAACGCGGTGCCGGCCCTCGATCTGCGCGCCAACCCCCTGCGCACCAGCCGCGACGAGCTGCTGGAGCGCTTCACGGCCGCCGGCGTGGCCGCCCGCGCCCTGCCCGGTGCGCCCCACGGTCTCACCCTGCTGGAGCGGGTCGGCGATCCCCGCGACCTGCCCGGCTACGCCGAGGGGCTCTGGTGCGTGCAGGACCGCAGTGCCCAGGCCATCGCTCCCCTGCTGGAGGCCCAGCCCGGCCAGCGGATTCTGGATGCCTGCGCCGCCCCCGGCGGCAAGAGCACCCACCTGGCGGAGCTGATCGGCGACCAGGGGGAGGTGTGGGCACTGGACAGCTCCGAAGCCCGGCTGCGGCGGCTGGATCGCAACGCCGAGCGCCTCGGACTCACGACGATCCGTTCACTGGCGATCGACGCCACCGCCCTGGCGGAGGCCAAGCCCCACTGGCGGGCCCACTTCGATCGCATCCTCCTGGACGCTCCCTGCTCCGGTCTGGGCACCCTGGCCCGCCACCCGGATGCCCGCTGGCGGATCACCCCTGATGCCATCGATGGTCTGGTGCAACTGCAGCGCCAGCTGCTGGAGGCGCTGCTGCCCCTGCTGGCCCCCGCTGGCCGGTTGGTCTATGCCACCTGCACCGTGGAACCCCGTGAGAACGGCGCCCTCATCCATGGGCTGCTGCAGTGCCATCCGGAGTGGTCGCTGCTGCAGGAGCGCCAGTGGTGGCCGGAACCGCCCGAGGCGGAACGGGGCGGCGGCGACGGCTTCTATGCGGCGGTGCTGCAGGCCCCTGGCGCGCCCGCCTAAGGCGGTGGCGGCGCGGCGACGGGGGGCGGTGGTGGCAGGGGCGCCGGTACCTCCGCCGGTGGGGCTGGCGGCGGCACGGCCGCATCGCGGGAGCGGGGGGCGGCCACGGGATTGTTCGGTGGCGACGGCTGGGTCGGCTCGCTGTCGGCCGGCGGCCGCTCGCTGGGGAGCTCCTGGGCGGGTGGGCTGGTGCGGCTGGGCTCCTGCGGCGGTGGTTCCCAGCGCTGGCTGTCTTGATTGCCCCAGGCGTTGGGAGTGGCGTCGGGCTGGGATGGTTTCTGGCTGCGCACCGGCTTGAAGCTGCCGGTGAGCACGGGCTTGGGCGGGAACGTCTGCACCGGCATCCCCTTGGTCACCGGCTCCATGAACGCCCGCCAGGCGTAGGTGGCCAGGACGCTGGTGGTGCCTGTTCCCTGGTTGTTGTCGAACCCGAGCCAGACGCCGGTGGTGAGCTGGGGAATCGAACCGATGAACCACAGGTCCCGGGCGCCCTCGGAGGTGCCCGTCTTACCGGCCACCGGCCGGTCGGCCAGGGCGGCGCCGCCGCCGGTGCCGCCCAGCACCACCTGCTGCAGCATCCACACCATCGCGTCGGCGATGTCGCTGCTCACCGCCCGGGTGCCGCGGGGGCCGTTGGCCCGGCGTGACCAGAGCAGCTCCCCATCCGGTCCGAAGATCTCCTCGAAGGGCAGCGGCTGGATGTACACCCCGCGGTTGACCAGCGCCGCGTAGGCCGCCGTCATGTCGAGCACCGTCTGGTCGTTGGAGCCGATCGCCATCGACAGATAACGCCCCAGCTCCCGGTGGATGCCGAGGCTCTTGGCGGTGGCGATCACCGGGTCGTAACCGAGCTTCTGCAGCAGCCCCACCGCCACGATGTTGAGGGAGTTCTGCAACGCCGTGGCCAGACTCACCGAGCCCATGTACCGGTTGCCGAAGTTCTTGGGGCAGTAGCCGCCGAAACACCGGGCGGAATCCAGCACCGTGTCTTCGGGCTTCATGCCCAGTTTCAGGGCCGTGAGATACACGAACAGCTTGAAGGTGGAGCCCGGGGAGCGCAGGGCCTGGGAGGCCCGGTTGAACTGGGTTTTCTCAAAGTCGTTGCCGCCCACCATCGCCCGCACCAGGCCGGTGCCAGGTTCCATGGCCACCAAGGCCCCTTCCATGCTGCCGCTGGCGTAATAGTCGATCGTTTTCTGGGCCTCGGCCTGCCAGGCCGCATTCAGGCCGCTGCGGATCGTCAGGCCTCCCACCTCCAGCTGCTCCTTGCTGAGCACCTTGGGCAGTTCCTGCTCCAGCCAGCTGGTGTACCAGGGGGCCGGGTTATAGAAGTATTTGGGCTCGGCCGGCTTCAGCGCCAGGGGGGCGGCCTCGGCCCGCTGCAGCTGGGCGTCGTCGATGAAACCCGCCTCCCGCATGCGACCCAGCACCACCGAGCGCCGCCGCAGGGCCACCTCCGGATTCACCAGCGGGGAATACACCGATGGGGCCGGCGGCAGGCCGGCGATCAGGGCGGCTTCCGGCAGGGTGAGCTGGTCGGGGCGTTTGGAGAAGTAGATCCAGGCGGCATCGGAGACGCCATAGGCGCTGGAGCCGAGGTACACGTAATTGAGGTACTGCTCAAGGATCTGCGCCTTGCTCAGCTGGCGCTCGATCTTCCCGGCCAGGGCCGCCTCCTTGAGCTTGCGCACGATCGTGCGGTCCTGGCTCAGGAAGACGGTGCGGGCCAGCTGCTGGGTGATCGTGCTGGCCCCCTCCTCCACGGCGCCCTGCTGCAGGTTGCGCAGCATGGCCCGGCTGATGCCGAGAAGATCGATGCCGTCGTGCTGGTAGAAGCGGCGGTCCTCGGCCGCCACGAAGGCACGCTGGATCAGCAGCGGCATCTTGCCCGCGGGCAGTTTCTCGCGGGTGGCCGGGCCCTTCTTGAGCACCACCTGGCCGTCGGAGGACAGGATCGTGATCGTCCCCGGCCGGTTGAAACTGGTGATGCGTCCGGCGTCCGGCAGCAGTCCGTCGAGGCCGCGCACCAGGGTCGTCTGCCCCACGGCCACCACTCCTCCGGCGGCGACCGCGGCCAGGCCAGGCCCGAGCAGACGCCAGTTGGAACGGCGCGCTGGCCTGGCTGACGGTGGCTCGCCGGGTTGGCGGGGGCCGGTGGTGGCCGAGGACGGACCCACCCTGGTCATGGCAGGGTCAGGTCGCTGTGGCCGATCGCCAGGGCGGTCACGAGCATGCCCAGCACCAGGAACGGCTGCGCGCTGGCCTGATACTTCACATCGAAGGCGACGGGATCCCGCAGCAGCCAGATGTCCTGGAAGGTGATCTGGGGAATGATCAGCAGCACCAGCAGCACGGCGGCGAAGTGCTGGCCGATGGCGATCAACACCGCCACCATCGCCAGCTGGAAGAGATCGATCATGCCGGCGCTGATCCAGCTGGCCCGCTGGATGCCGAACACCACGGGCAGGGACTGCAGACCCAGGGCCCGGTCGCCTTCGACGCTCTTGAAATCATTGACGACGGCGATCCCCAGGCCCGCCAGGCTGTAGGCCAGGGTGAGCAGGGCCGTGGCCCAGGTGAGCTGGCCGAACAGGGCCTGGCCGGCCCACCAGGGCAGGGCGATGTAGCTAGCGCCCAGGGCATAGTTGCCCAGCCAGCCGTTCTGCTTCAGCTTCAGCGGGGGCGCCGAATAGATGTAGCTGACGAAGGACCCGCCCAGGGCCAGCAGCAGCAGCACCGGCGTGGTGTGGCCGGCCCAGACATCCAGGCCCCAGGCCACCGCCAGCCCGGCCAGCAGCAGCACCACGATCTGGAGACGTACCTGGCCCAGGGGAATGGCCCCGGAGGGAATCGGCCGGTAGGGCTCGTTGATCGCGTCGATCTCGCGGTCGTAGTAGTCGTTGATCGTCTGGGTGTAGCCCGCCAGCAGCGGCCCGCTCATCAGCATGCAGGACACCGACGCCCCCACCTCCGGCAGGGTCCAGTGGAAGTTGCCGGAGGCCGCCGCCCCGCAGATCACCCCCCAGATCAGGGGGATCCAGGTGACGGGCTTCATCAGCTGCAGCCGGATCTTCCAGATGTTGGAGGTGCCGGTGGCGCCCTTCATGCCGAGCAGCTGCCGGGCGCCACCGGAGACGCCTGGGGAGCCGGCGCTGGTTTCGGGGCTCTGGCTCATGGGTGGGCCGTCTCAGGCAGGGGTGATCTCGTCGTCAAAAAACCAGGTGGTGGTGCCGCCGCTGAGCTCCACCACCACACCGACGCCGGTGCCGTCGGTGACACGGAAGTCCTTCACCGTGCCGGTGGCATCGGCCTTGAGGGCGGCCACAAGACCGGCCGGGATCCGATCGCGCACGCGGGTCACCCGCACCTTCGAACCGATGGTGATGCCAGCCTGGGCCATGTCCGGCGCGATAAGAAAGTCGCGCAACCCTAACAGCGAACCTGTGGTAGCCAAGCGGATCATCCCCTGTCTCGACGTGGCCGGGGGCAGGGTGGTCAAGGGCATCAACTTCGTGGGACTGCGGGATGCCGGCGACCCGGTGGAACTGGCCTGCCGCTACAGCGTGTCCGGCGCAGACGAGCTGGTCTTCCTCGACATCGCCGCCAGCCACCAGGGCCGCGCCACCCTGGTGGACATGGTGCAACGCACCGCCGAGGCGGTGACGATCCCCTTCACCGTCGGTGGCGGCATCGTCAGCGTCGAGGGCATCACCGAGCTGCTGCGGGCCGGTGCCGACAAGGTGAGCCTCAACTCCTCCGCGGTCCGCACCCCGGAGCTGGTGGCGGCCGGGGCCGACCGCTTCGGCTGCCAGTGCATCGTCGTGGCCATCGATGCCCGTCGCCGCCCCTGCCAGGGGGATGAGCCGCCGGCCTGGGATGTTTTCGTCAAGGGCGGGCGGGAGAACACCGGCCTTGATGCGGTGGTCTGGGCCCGGCGCGTGGTGGAACTCGGCGCCGGCGAGATCCTGCTCACCTCCATGGATGGCGACGGCACCCAGGCGGGCTACGACCTCGCCCTCACCCGGGCTGTGGTCGAGGCCGTGGAGGTGCCTGTGATCGCCTCCGGCGGCGCCGGTTGCATCGACCACATCGCCGCCGCCCTGGAGGTGGCCGGTGCCTCGGCGGCCCTGCTCGCCTCCCTGCTCCATGACGGGGTGCTCACGGTGGAAGAGATCAAACAAGATCTGCTGCGGCGGGGCTTGCCGCTCCGGCCGCTGCTGTCCCCGCTGCCCACGGCCTGAAGCGGCCAGGGCGACCCGATCGCAGCCGTCGCTTCACTCGCCGTAACATTGAACAACGTTCGTGGTTCGTGGTGCATCGGTGAACGCCTTCCTGCTACTGCCAACGCCGGTGTTCACGGCGATCGCGCTGGTGGCTGTGGTCGTGGTGATCGCCCTGGTGGCCTGGGCCTTGCAGCTGCTGCAGGCCGCCACCGACCGCCGCGAATTCTCCCTGATGCTGGCCGGCTGCATGGTCTGCTCGGCGGCCGTGGGTCTGGCCACCGTGATGGTGCTGACCTTCACCAGCCCGGTCCGACTCGAAGCCCGCGGCCTGACTTCCCCCGACGGTGAACCGGCCGGTGTCAGCCTCGATGCCATCGTGCTGCCCTGGGATGACTCCCTGACCCCCCGCCTTGGCAACAGTTGATCCTGGGCAGATCAGCGATCTGTTCGACGCCATCGCCCCCCGCTACGACCAGCTGAACGATCTGCTCAGCTTGGGGTTGCATCGGCTCTGGAAGCGGCAGGCGCTGCTGGGGTTGCGCCCCCGCCCCGGCCAGCGCCTGCTGGATCTCTGCTGCGGCACCGGTGATCTGGCCCTGGTGCTGGCCTCCCGCGTCAGGCCCGGGGGCCTGGTGCTGGGCCTTGATGCGGCGGCTGCGCCGCTGGACATCGCCCGCCGCCGCGCCGCCCGCCAGCCCTGGTTGCCGCTGCAGTGGCAGCAGGGCGATGCCCTGGCCACCGGCCTGGCCGACGGCTGGGCCGATGGGGCGGTGATGGCCTATGGCCTGCGCAACCTGGCCGACCCCGCCGCCGGTCTGGTGGAGCTGCGGCGCCTGCTGCGGCCAGGCGGGCAGGCGGTGGTGCTGGATTTCAACCGGCCCGATCCGGCCTCGGTGCCGGCGGCCTTCCAGCGCTTCTACCTGCGCCGCCTGGTGGTGCCGGCCGCCCGTGCCGTGGGCCTGCCGGAGCAATACGCCTATCTGGAGGAGAGCCTGGCCCGCTTCCCCACCGCCCCCGTCCAGGAGCAACTGGCTCGGGATGCCGGTTTCGCCAAGGCACGCCACCGCCCCCTGGCCGGCGGCCTGATGGGGCTGCTGGAACTGCAGGCCTGAGGGGTTGGCTGCCGCGATCCGGGAACACCGATCTGGCAGCATCGAGCCACCCTTCCTGCCGTCCTGGCCAGAACCCGACCGGCGCACCATGCTTTTCCAGGACATCATCGCCAGCCTCAACCGGTTCTGGGCCGACCAGGGCTGCCTGATCCTGCAGCCCTACGACACCGAGAAGGGCGCCGGCACCATGAGCCCCCACACCGTGCTGCGGGCGATCGGCCCAGAGCCCTGGGCGGTGGCCTACCCCGAGCCCTGTCGGCGCCCCACCGACGGCCGCTACGGCGACAACCCCAACCGGGCCCAGCACTACTTCCAGTACCAGGTGCTGATCAAGCCCTCCCCGGATGCCATCCAGGAGACCTACCTGGCCTCGCTGGAAACCCTCGGCATCCACGCCGCTGATCACGACATCCGCTTCGTCGAGGACAACTGGGAATCCCCCACCCTCGGGGCCTGGGGCGTGGGCTGGGAGGTCTGGCTCGACGGCATGGAGGTGACCCAGTTCACCTATTTCCAGCAGTGCGGCGGCCTCGACTGCCGGCCGGTGTCGATCGAGATCACCTACGGCCTCGAGCGCCTGGCGATGTACCTCCAGGATGTGGAGAGCATCTGGGACCTGCGCTGGAACGGCGAGCGCAGCTACGGCGACATCTGGCTGCCCTTCGAGAAGGGCCAGTGCACCTACAACTTCGAGGCCTCCAACCCCGAACGCCTGCTGCAACTGTTCGCCCTGCATGAGGCCGAGGCCGCCGATCTGGTGGCGGCGGGGCTGCCGGCCCCGGCCCTCGACCACGTGCTCAAGTGCAGCCACACCTTCAACCTGCTCGAGGCCCGCGGCGTGATCTCGGTGACCGAGCGCACCGCCACCATCGGCCGCATCCGCCATCTGGCGCGGCAGGTGGCGGAGGCCTGGCTGGAGGAGCGCCGGGCCCTGGGCTTCCCCCTGCTGACCCCGCCGGCGGCGTGAAGCGCACCCTGCTGGTGGGGGTGCTGGTGCTCGGCGCCTTCCAGGCCGGCCGCCTCACCGAGCGGGCCATCTGGCCCTGCCGGCTGCGGCCCCTGGCCGCCCTGGTGGCCCCCCTTCTGGGTCAGGAGCTGCCCAGCCCCCAGCTGTGTGAGCTGATGCTCAAGCTGCCGAGTTTCTGAGGCTCAGGGTGCCGTTGGCGTGGCCTGGGTCGCCGGCGTGCTGGCCACCGCCGTGCCCCTGGGAGCGCCGCCGAAGAAGAACTTCACGCCCACTTCGATGCCATTCATGTTGACGGAAAAGCCGTTGGCCTGCTGGTCCCCGTTGTTCCATTTCAGGCCCATGTAGCGCCAGGACAGGTTCAGATCGGTGTTGTCCCCGATCGCATAGCCCAGGCCCACCTGGGCATTGCCGCTGAGGTCCTGCTGGCCGGCCAGACCAAAGCCGCCGATATCGCCCCGGGCGAAGGCCCGCAGCCGCGGGGAGAGGAAGACGGTGGCCTGGGTGCCCACCAGGGGCTGCACCCAGGTGCGCTGAAAGTTGCGGGTGGGCTCCAGCAGGGTGCGGCCCAAGGGGCCATCGAGGGAGGCGGCCAGATTCAGGCGGCCATCGATGAGCCGGATACCGGCATAGGGGATCACCGAGTACGTGCCGGGCTTGCCGATCGCCGATTCCCGCTCGCCGAACCGGTAGCGGAGGGCGACGTCGTAGATCCCCAGGGTCTGGCCCACATCGGCCGTCGTCGTGAACAACTGCCGGGGGCCGACCAGGCGCGCCGCCGAGTCGCCCAGGCTGGTGTACCAGAGGTCGGCCTGCAGGCCCACCCGGTCCTTTTCGATGCTGCCGCGGGCGGAGGCGGCGAACCGCAGGATGTCGAGGACTTCCCCCAGGTCCTGGTCCACCTCCGCCTCCTGGCCCCGGATCGTGGTGGTGCCAAGGGTGCGCAGGGGTGCGAAGCCGTAGAGCTCGACGGTGCCGCTCCAGGGGTTCACGGCCGGGGCCGACTCCCCTGGTACCGGATCGGCCTGGGCCGTCTCAGGCGCGGCCGCGAAGGCTGGGGCCCCAGTCGGCAGGCGCAGCTCCTGGCCGATCCAGGTGGCCTGGGACGGGCGCTCCGGTGCCGGTGCGGCTTGAGCGGCCTCCGCCCAGAGGGCAGGCGAGGCCAGGGCCAGGCCCGCCAGGATTCGAACCAGGCGGCTGGGTCGGTCATTCATGGACGGGATCTTAAGCAGACTCGCCGGCACCGGCGGTGCCCGGGCGCGTCTCAGCGGTTGGCACCCTCTGCCCTGAGGCTCGTGCTGGGAGGCTCGCCGAAGAGGGCGCGGTAGTCGCGGGCGAAGTGCCCCGCGTTCATGAATCCCCACTGAGCGGCCAGCTGGGAGATCGTCGTCGCCTGCGGATCGGCACGCAGCAGGGCCTGGCGCACGCCGTGCAGGCGACGGATCTTGAGGTAGGCCATCGGGCCCATGCCCAGGTGCTCCTGGAATCCCTGCAGCAGGCTGCGCCGACCGGCCACCACCTGGCGGCAGAGCCCATCGAGGCTGATCGGCTCGTGGGGATGCTCCGCCATCCAGGCCTGGGCGGCCTTCACCAGCTCGATCCGAGCCGGCGGCCGGGCCAGCCGCCCGCCGTGGCCGCTGCGGTGCACCAGGGCCTCCACCAGCAGGGGCACCAGATCTCCGCACAGCCGCCGGCGGGTCGTCGGATCCTCCATCAGGGCGGGAGACCGCACGGCAAGGCGGAAGATCCGGCGCAGGCAGGCCTTCACCCGTTCGAAGCGCCGCGGATCGATCGCCTGCCAGTTGACACCCTCCAGCGGCTCCTCCAGGCCCGGCGCGCCCAGCTCGCAGGCCCACTGCAGGAACCTCTCCCGATCCAGGCTCAGCAACGCCAGGCTGCAGCGTTCGGGGGTGGTGAGGTGGATCTCCCCGCCGGCGGCCAGGCCGAAGAACGCCGTGGCCGGCAGCTCCAGCCCATGGGAGCGCATCACGCTCTGGCCGGGGTTCTCCTCGAGGTCAAGGGCGATCAGTTGGCGGCCTTTGGGTTTGGGCCCACCCCCGTGCAGGGGCCGGTCGAAGCGCAGCCGCAGGACCTGGAGCGCACCGAGGTCGAGGGCCAGCAGCTCGCTACGGAGCTGTCCTCCGGCGAGCTGGGTGAGCTGCACGGGCAGCAGGCTGCTGAGCACCCCTTCCAGGCGGGCGATGTCCTGGATGGAACGGGAGACGGGAGCAGCGGAACCGCACTTTTTGAGTGTTCGGATCGCTCCGCTCTGTGCATCCTTTAGGGGCATGTCCCCCGAAGGCGTGGCGTCCGTCACGTGACATCGGGGGACCTGAGCCCTCTTCCTAGCCCACTTCCTCACCCGCCGGGTGTTCCCCGCCATGCCCAACGGTCAGCCCAACATCCTCATCCTCTGGGGCGATGACATCGGCCAGAGCAACCTCAGCTGCTACAGCGACGGCCTGATGGGGTACCAGACCCCCAACATCGACCGGGTCGCCACCGAGGGCGGCCGCTTCATCCATTACTACGCCGAGCAGAGCTGCACCGCCGGCCGGGCGGCCTTCATCTCCGGCCAGAGCGTGTTCCGCACCGGCCTCAGCAAGGTGGGTCTGCCGGGTGCCGAAATCGGCTATCGCGCCGAGGATCCCACCATCGCCGAGCTGCTGCAGCCCCTGGGCTACCGCACCGGCCAGTTCGGCAAGAACCACTTCGGCGACCGCGACGAGCATCTGCCGACGATGCACGGTTTCGATGAGTTCTTCGGCAACCTTTACCACCTCAACGCCGAGGAGGAGCCGGAACTGCCCGACTATCCCAAGCCGGAAGACTTCCCCGACTTCAAGAAGAACTTCGGCCCCCGCGGCGTGCTGCACAGCTGGGCCAACGGCGATGGCACCCAGCGCATCGAGAACACCGGTCCGCTCACCAAGCAGCGGATGCAGAACTGCGACGAGGAGTTCCTCGTCGAAGCCAAGCGCTTCATCCGCGATGCCGTGGCCTCGGGAGAGCCCTTCTTCGTGTGGTTCAACACCACCCACATGCACTTCCGCACCCATGCCCGTCCCCAGGACGTCGGCCAGGCGGGGCGGTGGCAGTCGGAGTACCACGACGTGATGATCTATCACGACAATTGCATCGGCGAGATGCTCGACCTGCTCGATGAGCTGGGCGTCACCGATGACACGATCGTGATGTACAGCACCGACAACGGGCCCCACATGAACAGCTGGCCCGATGCCGGCATGACCCCCTTCCGCAACGAGAAGAACTCCAACTGGGAAGGGGCTTATCGGGTGCCGGCCCTGGTGCGCTGGCCAGGCAAGATCGCCCCGGGAACCCTGTTCACCGGCATCGTCAGCCATCTCGACTGGCTGCCCACGCTGCTGGCGGCCGCTGGCGAACCGGAGATCAAGCAGAAGCTCCTTGAGGGCCACACGGTGGGCGCCAAGACCTTCAAGATCCACCTGGACGGCTACAACATGCTCGACTACTGGACCGGCCAGAGCGACAAGAGCCCCCGGGTGGAATTCTTCTACTTCTCCGACGACGGCGATCTCACCGGCCTGCGCTACGACAACTGGAAGTTCGTGTTCATGGAGCAGCGCCAGCCCGGCACCTGCCAGATCTGGGCCGAGCCGTTCATCGTTCTGCGCCTGCCGAAGATCTTCAACCTGCTCACCGACCCCTACGAACGGGCGGACGTCACCTCCAACACCTATTGGGACTGGATGCTCGACCACGCCTTTGCCCTGGTGCCGGCCCAGACGATCGTGGGTCGCTTCCTGGCCACGTTCCAGGCCTATCCACCCCGCCAGAAAGCGGCCAGCT
This sequence comes from Cyanobium sp. Cruz CV13-4-11, assembly GCF_024346055.1. Taxonomy (GTDB): domain Bacteria; phylum Cyanobacteriota; class Cyanobacteriia; order PCC-6307; family Cyanobiaceae; genus Cyanobium. Next base: position 49,904 of record NZ_JAGQCH010000018.1, on the reverse strand, counting down.
TCTCGCTGGGGGATGTGATGGAGAAGCTGGCCTCCGCCGCCAGCGGCGGCCACTGAGGGGCCCGTCACTGTGCAGGCCGCTGTCATGACGCCGGGGCGCCCCCCGGCGCGGGACATGGTCTGGATCCCCGCAGGTTCCTTCCTGATGGGCTCCGACCACCACTACCCGGAGGAGGCCCCGGCCCACCGGGTGGCGGTGGCGGGGTTCTGGATCGACCGCGCTCCGGTCACCAACGCCCAGTTCCGCAAGTTCGTCAAGGCCACCGGCCACGTCACCGTGGCCGAGCAGCCGGCCGATCCGGCCGCCTATCCCGACGCCCTGCCGGAGCTGCTGGCGCCGGCCTCGATCGTGTTCGTGCCACCGCCCGGACCGATCGGCACGGGTGATCCCTACCGCTGGTGGCAGTACCTGCCGGGGGCCTGCTGGCGCCATCCCGAAGGCCCGGGCAGCTCCATCAGGGCCCGGGACCACCACCCCGTGGTGCACGTGGCCCACGCCGATGCGGCGGCCTATGCGGCCTGGGCCGGCAAGCAGTTGCCGGCTGAGCCCGAGTGGGAATGGGCCGCCCGCGGCGGCAGGGAGCAGGGCGAATTCGCCTGGGGGGACGAGCTGCATCCCGGCGGCCGGCCCATGGCCAACACCTTCCAGGGGGACTTCCCGCACCACAACAGCCTGCTCGACGGCTGGGAGCGCACCTCGCCGGTGGGGGCTTTCCCGCCGAACGGCTACGGCCTGCTCGACATGATCGGCAACGTCTGGGAGTGGACCGACGACTGGTACGGCACCCACGCCGCCACCGTCGACCAGCCCGGGGGATGTTGCCGGCAAGCCAGCATCGATCTCGGCTCCCAGCACGGCCGTCTTCCCCGCAAGGTGGTGAAGGGCGGGTCCTTTCTCTGTGCTCCGAGCTACTGCCGCCGCTACCGGCCCGCCGCTCGCATGGCCCAGGGGATCGACACCTCCACCTGCCACATGGGCTTTCGTTGTCTCGTGAGGAGCTGAACCATGCTGGACATCCCGCTGCTGGAGTGGATCGACCGCTTCGCCATCGGACTGCGGGTCTTGCTGGAGGGCGTGTCGCTGGTGTGCGTGGCGCTGGGGTTTGCGGCCACGCTGCGCCTCAGCGTTCGTCAGACCCTGCGCCAGTCGCAGCTCCTGGGCCACGGGCGCCAATCCCAGGGGCGGCGATTCAACAGCCTCCGGCTCACCTTCGGCAGCTGGCTGTCGATGGCCCTGGAGTTTCAATTGGCCGCCGATATCGTCGCCACCACCACGGCACCCTCCAACCAGAACCTGATCCAACTGGGAGTCATCGCCGTGATCCGCACCTTCCTCAACATCTTCCTGGGCCGGGAAGTGGAACTGGAGCTGAAGTTCGAGGAGGCCCAGCGCCAACAGAACCAGCCGGGTTCTCCCACCGACACCTCTTATTCCTGATGGCGAACCTCAACAACGAACTGGCCAAGGAGCGCAACCGGGCGGCCGCCGAGCGCACGTTGATGGCCTGGATCCGCACCTGCCTCTCGCTGATCAGCTTCGGCTTCGGCCTCGACAAGATCATCGGCGCCATCAACAGCAGCCGCTTCGATCGCAGTGCCCATGCCGGCCTGAGTGTGCGGCTGGTGTCCATGGGGTTCATTCTGGTCGGCATCCTGGCGATGGCGGCGGCCACCCGCCAGCACCTGCGCACACTCAAGCTAATCCGGCGTGACGACTTTCTCTATGCCGATCAGCGTTCGATCAGCACCCTGACGGCCATCGCACTCACACTCATCGGTGTTGTCGCGTTTGCGCTGCTGGTGATCGGTTCCCCTCTCGGTTGACCTCCATGCCCCAGGCCGCCTCCCTTCTTGTCACGGCCACCATCGTGACCCTGATGTTCAGCCTCGGTCTGGGGCTGAAGCAGTACCCGTTCCTGCTGCTCAGGGATCGCCCCGCCTTCCTCTGGCGCGTGGTGCTCGGCACCTGCCTGCTGGTGCCCCTGGCGGGTCTGGCGCTGGTGCTGCTGCCCCTGCATGGCCTTGTGAGCCGGCCGGCCTGGGTGGCCATGGGCCTGATGCTGGCCTGTCCCAGCGCCCCGTTGATCCTGTTCCGGGTGCGCAGCAGTGGCGGCACCGCCGAGCTCGCGGCGCGGCTGCAGATTGCGGCGGCGCTGCTGGCCATCGTCACGATTCCGCTGCTGGAGGTCGTGTTCCGTACCGGCGCCGGACTGCGCGGCTGGGAGATGGTGGAGTGGGGAATCACCCCGGCCCAGGTGGCGGCCCAGGTGCTGAAGGTGCAGGTGCTGCCGGTGATCGCCGGCATCCTGTTGGGCCAATGGAAGCCGCAGCTGGCCCAGCGCTGCAGCCAGGCCCTCGGCAGCCTGGCCACGGTGCTGCTGCTGCTGATGATGGTGGCGCTGGTGGTGCTCAGCGGTAAGCAGCTGCTGCCCTTTCTGCAGCAGAATCTGGTGGGCCTGGTCGCCATGGCCGCCCTCTGCGCGCTCAGCCTGGCGATCGGCTATGGCCTGGCCGGCGCGGACCCACTGGAGCGACGCACCGTGGCCCTGGTGACGGGCATGCGCAACACGGGTCTGGCGGCCCAGCTGGCCCTGACCTACGGCAAAGGCCTGCCCGATCTGGTTCCCGGGATCCTCTCCTACGTGCTGATCACGGTGATCGTCACCAGCCTGTTCCTGAAATGGCAGCAGGGGCAGCTGGCGCCCTCCGGCCAGCCCTCTGGCTGATCAGGCGTTCGCCTCGCCGGTCCTGGGAACGGTGCCGGCGTTGCCTCGACGGTGGCGCCTGTGCTTCGGCGTGGTTCGCCAACCTGTACAGGCTGTAAAGAAGTCTCTCCAGCCTGGTCGGCGGCACCGCCCCCTGGGGGCACGATCGCCGGGGGCCATCGCCGCCGGCGGGAACCCTGGAGCATGCTCCGTTCCCCCCTGCTGCCGCTGCTGCTGCTGCTCCTGGTGCTGCTGCAGGCCCAGCTGCGGCCGCTCCAGCCCACCGCCGGGGATCCGCTGCGGCTGCTCGCCGGTGGGGATGGGCCCCAGCCGGCGATCCTGACGGGACAGCTCTTGAGTGATCCGGTGGCCAGCGCGGCTGCCGAGGCCGCCCCCGCCGGTCAGGCCGGACCCTGTCGGGTCCTGCTGCAGACGGCGGGGGGCCGCAGCGAGCTGAGCTTCCGCACCTGTCCGGCGTTGCGTGAGGGCTGGGGCGTGCGGGTGAGCGGTCAGCTGCGGCGCCCCCGGCCGGCCCCCCATCCGCTGCTGGCCGGGCCGGCCGAGCGCCTGGCCCGCCAGGGCAGCTGGACCCGCCTGGCGGTGGAGCATCTGGAGGTGCTGCGCCGGCCCGCCACCCCGATCGCCGACCTGCGCCGCAGCATCGCCGACCGGTTCGTGGTCGGGGCGGGTCCGGAACGGGGCGGCCTGCTGGCGGCCCTGGTGCTGGGCAGTGCCGTGGTGCCCCTGCCGGCGGAGCTGCGCGCCGACTTCCGCGTTGCCGGCCTCTCCCATGCTCTGGCGGCCTCGGGATTCCATCTCAGCGTCCTGCTGGGGGCGGTGCTGGCCATCGGCAGGGGGCTCGGCCGCTGGACGCGACTGGCCCTGGGCGGTGGCGCCATTGCCCTGTTCCTGATGCTGGCCGGGGCCCAGCCCTCAGTGGTGCGGGCGGTGCTGATGGGGGCCATCGCCCTGGTGCTGCTCGAAAGCGGCCGGCGGGCCCGCCCCCTCGGACTCCTGGGCCTGAGCCTGGCGGGCATGCTGCTGCTGCGGCCGGCCTGGCTGCACGACGTCGGTTTCCAGCTGAGCGCCGCCGCCACCGCCGGCCTGGTGCTGACGGCCAGGCCCCTGGAGCAGGCCCTGGTCCGGCGACTTCCTGGTGGTTCCTCGAACACCGCCCCCCGGTGGGCGGCCTGGCTGGCGCCCGCCCTGGCGGTGCCGGTGGCGGCCAGCCTCTGGACCCTGCCGCTGCAACTGCTTCACTTCGGTGTGGTGCCGCTCTATGCCGTGCCGGCCAACCTGCTGGCGGCCCCGCTGCTCACGCCACTCACCCTCGGGGCCATGGCCCTGGCGCTGGTGGCCGTGCTGCTGCCGGCCCTGCTGGCGCCGTTGCTGCTGCCCCTCGGCTGGCTGGCCGGGTTACTCCACCAGCTCGCCCACGCCGTCGCCGGCCTTCCCCTGGCCCAGTGGCAGAGCGGCCGGCCCCTGCCCCTGCTGGTGCTGCTGTTCACGCTGGCCCTGCTGGGCCTGGTGCTGCCCGGACTGGGCCGGCGCCGGCGGCTTCTGGCCGCCGGCCTGGGCGTCGGGGTGCTGGCGGTGCATCTGGTGCTGCTGGGCGGCGACCAGCTGCTGCTGGTGCACCAGGGGGTGGGGGGCCCCGCCCGTGACCTGGTGCTCGCCCGGCACCGCGGCCGCGCCGCCCTGGTCAGCACCCGCGCCGACGGGTTCAGCTGCCGCCAGGCCGGCCAGCTGGCCCAGGCCCTCGGGGTGGCCCGCTTCGACTGGACCTTGCTGCTGGATCCGGTGGCGGGCGCTGATCCGGCCTGCTGGAGCCGTCTGGCGGCCCGGGTGGTGGCCTACGGCGATGGGGCGGCCCCTTTGGCGGCCGGGCAGCGGCTGGCGAGCCGGGGGCTGGCGGTGGAGGCTCTGGCCATGGACAGCCACGCCCTGCGCCTGCAGCTGGGCCGTCAGCGCTGGCTGCTGCTGCCTGATCGGCAGTCGCTGGCGAGCTGGCGAGCGGGCTTGCCGGCGGCCTCCTCAGAGAGGGCCGCGGAATCTGTGTGGCTGGGGTTCCGCCCCCGGCCCGCCGACCATCGCGCCCTGCTGGCCCACGGGCCGCGGCAGGTGTGGCTCAGTGGACCTGGGCCAACCGGAGCCTCCCTGCCGCCAGGCTGGCGGGCCAGCGGGCCGAACGGCGCGCTGACCGCTCCGTAAGATGCAGGCTGGCCCAGGGGCCTGGAGAGGTGGCTGAGTGGTCGAAAGCGAACGACTCGAAATCGTTTGAAGGGAAACCTTCCGTGGGTTCGAATCCCACCCTCTCCGTTTCAGAGCTCAAAACGGGGATTCCCAAGGGTTCCCGTGACGTCCCACTGATTCCCGAGACCCACTGCCCTGCAGTGGGTTTTCTGCTGTTTGGGCGTCCCATGGCATCCCGGCAAAACCCAGGCAAGCAAAAAATTGTGGTGGTGTAAGTGGTGGTGAAAAACTGGGGTGGTGGTGTAAATGGGGTCTTGGCTCTAACCGACAAGGAAGTTCGCGCTCTGCCAGAGGGATCTCGGCGGTACCGGGTCTCGGACGGCGGCGGCCTGCTTCTTGAGGTCGACCCCGCCGGCGGCAAGTACTGGTTATGGCGGCACCGCTTCCCGCCCACCAAGGACGGCCGTCGGCAGGATTTGCGCATCGGGCCCTACCCCAGGATTTCGCTCAAGGCTGCACGCGACATTCGCGATGAGCAGAAACGTCTTCTCTATGAAGACGGAATCAATCCCTGTGATGCCAAGAAACGCACCAAAGATCAGCGCTGGGGCAAACATGCCCAGCTCACCTTTGAGGCCGTCGCACTCGACTGGCACGCCACCAAAACGGCCGGCACCTGGACGGAGCGGCACAGCGATGACGTCATCAAGAAGCTGAACAAGGACATCTTTCCCGCCATCGGCGGCATGGCCATTGATGCCATCACCGCTCAGGACTGCCTGGCCGTGCCCCCGTGGATCGGTAAGTGCGGTTCCAACGAAACCGCCAAGCGCTCCCTAGGCGTGATCAGCCAGGTGCTCGATTACGCCGTCGCCATCGGCCACTGCACGATCAATCCGGCCCATTCCCTCAAGCGCCACGCCCCCGTCAAGCAGACCAACAGCCACTACCCCTGCATCGCCTGGAACGAGCTGCCCGAGCTGCTGGCGGCCACCACCGTGACCAGATCACGGTGGCCGCGGGCCTTGATCCGCAGCACGCAGAAGCCGTTGGACGGGTTGTGGAAGGTGACGCGCTCGATCGAGCCGGCCAGGACCTCAGTGGGCTGGGCTGTGTTGTCCGGCACTCCGGAGGACTGGCCAGCGATCGGCTTGTTCATGCCTCCCCGCGGTGCCACCGGGCCATGCTTGCAGGCTGTTGCAACGCTCACCTCAGCTGCTGACGCTCTGACGGCAGCTGAGATGGAATACCAGGGCCGATGCGACCGGCATCGGCATGGCCAGCACCGATGAGCGAACTCTGATGATCGACGATGAGTCGGATTACGACAGCCGGTGTCAACAGCTCCGCCAGGAGAATGCTGCTCTTCTCGGTGACTTCAGGCGTTGGCTCAAAAAGGCTGGCCTTGGCGAGACAACAATCAGAAGCCATTGCACCAACCTGGACTTCTACCTGAATCATTTCCTTCTCTACGCCGACACGGTGACCCCAGCTGAAGGGGTTGGCACTGTCGGAGAGTTTCTTGGCGACTGGTTCATCCACAAGGCGATGTGGTCCAACAAGACAACCGTCAAGGCCAATGCCGCCAGCCTCAAGAAGTTCTATGCCTTCATGGCCGAGCGAGGGTGGGTCAAGCCCGAGGAGTTTGCCTCGCTGAAGCAGCAGATCAAAGACGAGCTGCCTGACTGGCTGGCCGCTGTCGAGAGATACAACGACCCGGATGTTGACCTCCTTGAGGATGGCTGGCCGATCTGAAATGGAATGCGCCCCGCAGCCACAGACGATGTCGTGATGCGGCTGCGGGCTGGTTGCAACCGACGACCTCAACCGGGCTGATGACCAGCTTGGTGCTGCACTAAAAACGCCTCAATCCAATCGTGATGACGCTTCTGCAGGATCCGATCAGCGATCGTCGTGGCCTCCTCAGGGATGGAGAAGCGCTTGCGGATGCCCTGGGTGAGGGCCTCCAGCAGGGGGCGAGGGAGCTGGCGGATGGCGCCGTGCAACGTGCGGATCGTGGCCGCATCGAGGGGGAGCAGCCCCGGATCCTGCTGGGCTGCAGGGACAGCAGCCTGAGCCGGGGGCTCTGCCGGTGTCGATGCCGTTGCCTGGTGCTGGGGAGCTTGCTGGGCCTGACGCGGGTGAGCCATTGGGCGTTCTGGTGCCGCTGAGCTGGTCACCTCCCGCTGACTATGAATGTCATAGAGGGCAAGGCCAAACGGGTTCCCGAAGGTCATCAACGCCCGCTTCATGGCGTCGGTCTCGGCTTCCTTGAGGGCGGACTCATGGGCCTGGCCCAGGTCCATGTCGATGCCGTGGCCGGCGCCGCTGCCCTCTCGGACCAGGGGCGTCAGGCCTCCGGCGGTGACGGTGACGCGAACGCGGGCGGTGTAGGTGACGCCCCAGCCGGGCTTCTGGTCTCGGCTCGTGCCTCTGGCACCGATCAACCGCTCGGCCTGGGCGACGCAGCGGACCGCGATGGTCTGCCGCTGCCAGCCATCGAAACCAAAGATGCGGTTGGCTTCCGCGATCACCTGCCACCCCTCCAGATAGCTCCCGCGGCTGCGGCCCTGCTCCCGCTGGCGAACGTTGGCCCGATCGAGGGGGGCGGAAAGAGCGGCGAGCTGCTCGGGGGAGAAGCCAGGGGGCTGAACCGAGACAGCGGCCGACGCGGATTCGAGCGCGGCTGGAGGGAGCGCCTCAGTGCGGTCAGCGGAGCGGATCAGCTCCAGAGCCGAGGGCGGCCGCTGGATGGGTCGAGGCGCTGCCGTGCGGCTGGTGCCGTTGGCAGAGGGAGCGGCGACGGTCATGACGGTGGACGCAATGGTGTGAGGAGGAAGGAGAAGGGGCCCGGCTGCACCACCGGAACCCCACATGCGAGGGGGCCTATGGCCCCTACGGCCTATGGCCGTCAGTGGATGCGCCAGGAGCGGCGGGAGACGAGCTGGGCGCCGGTGATCTGCTGGCCTGCCTTGAGAGCCGCCTTCATGGCGGCCTTGTCGGCCGAGAAGGTGGTTTTGACGCTGAGCCACTAGGGATCGAGCAGGGCCTCGTTCTCGATCTCGACCGCCTGTGACTTGCGGCTGCTGAGCTCGTGGTGGGGGAACGAGAAGCGGGTGGCGCTGGGCTGCAGCTTGGTGAGCACCAGAACCAGCGAGTCCTCCAGGGCATCGGCCCGGCCGGCATCGGAGCAGGCCAGCTCGGTGAGCCGCTTGGCGTGCTGCTGGCGGTAGGCGGCCTGACCACGCAGGTGCTCGATCACCCAGTAGGTGGCATCGGCCTTGGCCGCCAGGGCGGCCTTGATGCCCTCTTCTGCAAGCAGGGCAGCCTCGAGCTCGCTGAGGGCCTGGGCGCGGCTGTCGTCGTCATCGGCTTCCAGCTACTCGGCGAGCTGGCCGATGGCAGTGGTGAGATCCTGGGCCTCGATGCCCAGCTTCCAGAGCGAGCCGGAACGCTGCAGGGAACAGGACGGGCCGGCGGCCTGGGGGAGAGCTGGGGTGAGAGGTACGGCGGGGGCGGTGAGAACGGCCATGGGGATGGGGATGTGAGGAGGGAACGGGAAGAACGGCGCGGCGACCGCCGCTCAGGCGGCGCGCGGCTCCGGCGAGAAGGGCGGCGGCACTTCCATCACCACCACCGGCACTGGGGACCGGGAGGAGCAGCGGCGGGCCTGCTGGACGAGCGAGGCCGTGCCCGGCCCACCGGGGAAGGCGATCACCAGCACTGAGGCGCTGAACGCTGGGGAGGTGTGGGCCTGGGCCTCCACCAGGGCCTGCTCAAGCAGGCGCCGATTGCGGATGGGCCCTGCACAGCGGCCATAACGACGCCACTCGGCCGCGAGGGACTGGACCCGCCAGCCGAGCTGATGGGCGGCACGGCCGATGGCCTGATCGGCCCCACGGGCACCGCCATGCAGCAACAGATGGACAGGCCGGCCGGCACTGCGCTGGAGGAGAGCGGCGGCGATGCGCTCCTGAGGCCAGGAGAGATCGCGACCATCGGCCGCGACGATGACGACCGAGCGATGGGCCAGCACCGGCGGCGGCAGGAGAGGTGGAAGTGGCAATGCAGCGGCCTGGGCCACTGCAGCAGAGGACAAGCTCATGGGCTACAGAGCAAACGAACGGGGCAAGTTGTCCGAGGATTACTGATTCGGAGAGGTGCCGCAGGCGATGGGCTCGTGGCCTTTGGCGCAGCTCTTATTCTACCAGTGCAAACGCACTGAGGAGCGGGCAGAGCGGCTGTGGGGCAATGGATCTACGCAAAGTAAAGCCATCCGCTGATCGATCAGAAAGCTGATAAGCAAGGCCGCCAGATTCAGCGTTGAATGCCAAGCTGGCCGCGCAGCCGTGCGAGGAAACCTGGGGCCTCGCCCCAACCCCTACCGGCTGGAGGCGGCTCCGCCACCGCAGCCGCGGGAGAACGGCCATGCCTGCCCACCCCCACACCGGCCCGGAGCGGAGGGCGGCGGCGGCTGGCCGATGCACGCCACGGCAGCGCCGTGGCACGCTGAAGCACGGCCGTCGCCGACCGGAGCCCTGCGGTGCCTGCTCAGCCCCAGGGAACGTCCAGGAACTCCACCAGCAGCACGCCTCGGTGGGTGCCATGGATCCTCACCAGTCCCGCTTTGGCAGCACGCTCCATGCCAGGACGCTCCTTGCGCACCTGCTCGGCGCTGGCCAGCACCCGCACCCAGCCGCCGGTCATGAAGTCCTCGCTACCTGTCTCGAAGACCTGCAACCGGCGGTGCTGGTTGCTGTTGCGCTCGTAGTACAGGCCTCCACCGGTGGGGTCGGTTCCCTCTGCCCACACCTGATCCACCATCAGCTTTCCGATCGCCAGCGGGTCCTGCGCCGCAGCGTCGATAGCCTCGCCGTCGAGCACCAGCGGGTTGCCCGGGTCCTCACGGTTGTCAGAGATGATCAATCGGTTGCCCATGAAAGGGTTCTCCTCAGCCCCTTCCTGTCGCGTGATCACGCCGCATGGGTCAATCCAGCGATGGTGCTCGTCAGTCTGACTGCGGATCAGCTCTCAGCCCCAACCAGCGCCGGCTCAGCCGTCTCCCCTGAACCCTCCGGTCCGGGTCTCAAGCAGATCCCAAAGCTGGGGCTCGTTGGCAAGGCGGCGGTCAGAATCACGACTAAACGGACTAACATCATGTAAGTCCTGCCGTGCGGCGCTGCTTGCCATGGCTGTCACTCCTTACCGCGTCACCCCGGCCCGGATCGGTAACTCCTCCGGCCTGCGGCTGCCGGCAGCCTTCTACCGCGACCATCCCCAGTTCGCCGGTGCTGCGGGTCAGGTGGAGGTGCTGGACGACAGCACGCTGCTGCTGCGCCTGGAGCCAGAAGAGCAGCAGCAGGACGAGGCAGAAGAAGACACCCTGATGCTCGGGCTGTTCCTCGATTTCCTCAGCCGACAGGCACTGACGGCCGATCAAGGCCCTGTGCTCTACACGGAGGCTATGGCGGCAGACGACGACGAGCTGCTGGCCGGCGTGACGGTTGACGCCGCAGGCGAGCTGCTCGGGGCATGAGTGCGCCGCTGGTGCGTCATGGCTGGACGATCGCCTTTCAGCCTCAGCTCTTCGCGCGGCAGTACGCCGAGCTCAAGGCCGAGGTGAGACGGCTCAAGCAGGAGCTCGATCCTCAGTCGTTCGTTCAGCACCCCCAGGTGAAGCTGCTGGCGGCGGTGATGGAGGGGATCAAGGAGCGGATCGCTGCCGATCCCTACGCCAGCCGCTTTGCTCTCACGGGCCCCCTGCGCCGCTATGGCCGGCTCAAGGGCCTGGGTCTGCCGGATCGCTACCGCCTGTTCTTCCGCCCCTTTGAAGCGGAGGGTCGGCGCCTGCTCCTGATCCTCTGGCTGGGGTTCCCGCGCAGGGACGGCGATCGCAACGACTGCTACGCGGTGTTCTCGCGCCTGGTGCAGAGCGGTGAGCTGCCGGAGGACTGGCAGAGCCTGCAGCGCGAGCTCGACGCCGGCTGAGCGGATGGACTCTGGCAAGGGAGGACATGACCCTGCCGGCCGCAGCGCCTTGGAAGTGTCGAGCCCCTTCAAACGTCCGATGCAAGCAATCCGGTGCGGATTGACTGGGGCCCCGTCGGACCGACAACCGGGCTGAATGACCTCCAGATCCCTGGCTTTACGGGTCCCATGCGTTGAACAAGGTCGGGAAGATTGATCCGGCTTGTCGTCCCCCGAGATCCCAGCGCATCCCCCACAAGCCCGGCAAAGTGGTGGTGCAAATGGTGGTGTATTTGCCGAGCTCCCTCGCCCATAATCTAGTTTTTGCAGGCACTCTCAAAGCTGGTTCAGAAGACACCCTCTCCGTTTCGTCATGCCTGGCGTGGGTGCGTCAGGAATGGAACAGCAGCACCAGGCCGGATTTCACCTGGTGAAACTCCCGTTCCTCCCGGCTGAGGTCGAGTCCCACCTGCAGCCCCTCCCGGAGCGCCACATCGAACGGCGGGGCCGGTGGCGGCTTGCCGTCGCACCAGAGCGCCGCAATGCCCACCGAGGTGGCATGCCACCGGAAGCAGGCGGTCTCGCCGATGGAAGGCTCCTGCAGGGCGTCTTCGAGGAGCTCGCGGATCGCCATCGTGTCCCGGCTCTCGCCATCCCAGTCGTCGCCTTAGCTTCGGCAGGGAGCTCCGTCTGGGCAATCGGCTGAGAGTTTTCGTGATACTGGCGCCTTACCCTGCCTGCCATGGAGGCCTTCCCAACCCCAGTCGCCCTGGTGCACGAGTGGTTCACCCCCCGGTCCGTGGGTGGCTCCGAGCAGGTGGTGGCCGAACTCGACCGGCTTCTGGCGGCGCTGGGAGCTCCGCCCGAGCTCTACGCGCTGGTGGATGGGGAGAGCGGCCGGCCCGGGAGCTGGCTCAGCGGGCGCAGGGTCCAGACCAGCTTCATCCAGCGGCTGCCCTGGGGGGTGAGCCACGTCCAGCAGTACCTGCCGCTACTGCCCCTGGCGATCGAGCAACTCGACCTGTCGGGCCACCCCCTGGTGATCAGCAGCAGCCATCTGGTGGCCAAAGGGGTGATCACCGGCCCAGACCAGTTGCACGTCAGTTATGTGCACACCCCGGCCCGTTACGCCTGGGATCAGATGCACCCCTACCTGGCCCGTTCCGCCCTGGCCCGCGGACCCCTGGGTCCCCTGGTGCGGCTGCAACTGCACCAGTTGCGTCAATGGGATGTGATCAGCAGCGCCCGGGTGGATGCCCTGGTGGCCAACTCCCGTTTCACCGCCCGCCGGATCCGCTGTTTCTGGCGCCGGCGTGCCCATGTGCTGCATCCCCCCGTGGCCGTGGAGCGGTTCCGCTGGGATCGGCCCCGTGACGACGTCTACGTCAGCCTCTGCCGGCTGGTGCCCAACAAACGGGTGGATGTGGTGGTGGAGGCCTTCAACCGCACAGGGCTGCCCCTGGTGGTGCTCGGCGATGGCCCCGAGCGGCGGCGCCTGGAGGCGATGGCCGGGCCCCAGGTCCGCTTCCTCGGTCGCCTGCCGGACCAGGAGACCGCCGCCTGGCTGGAGCGGGCGCGGGCCTACGTGTACGCCGGCCTGGAGGATTTCGGCATCGCGCCGGTGGAGGCGATGGCCGCCGGCGCCCCGGTGATCGCCTTCGGGCAGGGCGGGGTGCTCGACAGCGTGCGTTGCCTCAGGGAGGGGGAGCCTGGCCCCACCGGCCTGCTGTTCCCTGAGCAGAGCCCGGCCAGCCTGGCGGCGGCGCTGGAGTACTTCGAGGCAGGTCGGCTGTGGCGATCCCTGCCGGCGGAGGGGCAGCGGCAATGGGCGGAGGGCTTCGCCCCGGACATCTTCCGGCAACGCATGCAAACGCTGCTGGAGACGCTGTGGCAGCAGCATCGCCGCCGCCTCCACCGTCCTGTGCCTCTGATCTGAGTGACCCTTCACCATGGAGTTCCGGTCGGGCTGATCCTTAACTTCCTGTGTCGAAGCCGTCCCCCATGCTCTCTTCCATCGGGACCCCCTACGCCTCTCGCCAGCTCGTGACGGCTCCGGCAGAGGTGTTCACCGCTGAAGAGCTGATTGCCTTCCAGTCGAAACGGGATCGCGTCGTCAAGCGAAGCGGCGACATCCTCTTTTCCCTCACGGTGCTCACCCTCGGGTCTCCGGTGCTGCTCGCCCTGGCTCTGCTGGTGAAGGTCACCTCCCGCGGACCTGTGTTCTATGTCCAGCAGCGGGTGGGCCGGGATTACCGCAGTTTCGGTTGCATCAAATTCCGCACCATGCGCCGGGATGCCGATCGGTTGCTCTCCAAACTCCTGGCCGAATCTCCCGACCTCGACGAAGAGTTCCGCAACGATTTCAAGCTCAAGAACGATCCCCGCATCACCCGCCTGGGCAAGTTCCTGCGCCGCTCCAGCCTCGATGAACTGCCCCAGTTCCTCAACGTGCTGCGCGGCGAAATGAGCGTGGTGGGCCCCCGTCCGATTGTGAAAAGCGAGCTGGAGCGCTACGGCAACCGCATGGATGAGGTGCTGGCGGTGCGGCCCGGCCTGACCGGCCTGTGGCAGGTCTCCGGCCGCAACAACCTCAGCTACCCCGAGCGGGTTCGGCTGGATGTCCGCTACGCCCGCCGCCGCACCCTGCTGATGGATCTGCGCATCATCCTGCGCACGATCGGCGTGATGCTCGACCCCCGCGACCGCGGCGCCTACTGAGGCCAGCCCAGCGCCTCAGCCTGGCGTCCATCCGGCACCGATCAGGGCCAGGGCCGGCAGGGCCACCAGCAGCCACAGCAGCTCCAGCCGATCGCCCAGGGCCAGGATCCGCTCGACCCCGGCCCTGTCGGGGGCACGGCCTGCGGCAGCCAGGGTGGGCTTGATGCGCACCCCATCGGCGTAGGTGTTGGCCCCGCCCAGGCGCACACCGGCCGCGTGGGCGAAAGCCGCCTCCGACACACCGGCATTAGGGGACGGGTCGGGGGCCCCATCCCGCAGGGCCGCCCGCAGCCAGTGGACCGACTGCCCGGGCCGGCCTGCCGCCAGGGGCAGGCTGAGGGCCACCAGCCGGGTGGGCAGCCAGGTGAGCAGGTCGTCGAGGCGGGCGCCGGCGGTGCCCAGCCAGCGCAGGCGACCGTGGCGGTAACCAAGCATCGAATCGAGGGTGCTGGCGGCCTTGTAGCCCCAGGCCAGGGCCAGGGGGCCCGGCAGGGGCAACGCAGGCAGGTGCAGCGAAGGCAGGTGCAGCGAAGGCAGTGCCGGCCCCAGCTGCACCAGCACCGCCCCGGCCAGCATCCAGAACAGCGGTGCAAACAGGCCGTCGACGGCATTTTCGGCGGCGGTTTCGGCGGCGGCCCGCAGGATCTCCGCCTCCGGCAGGTGGCTCACCTGGCGGCCCACGATCCGGGCGAGGCGCGAGCGGGCCAGGGGCAGGTCGGGCAGTGCCGCCAGCACGGCCCGCACGGCCCGCCCCAGACTGCCGCCCGCCAGGGCGCTGGCCAGGCCCACCAGCAGCAGCGGCAGCCCCGCCGGGGGCAGGCTCTCCGCCAGGCGTTCCACGGCCCAGCCCGCCGCGCCACTGCCGCCCACCAGTACCAGGGTGATCACCACTCCGGCCAGACGAAGGCGCCCCGGACGCTCGCCTGCCCAGGCTTCGGCGGGGCCCCTCAGCCCGCTGATCATCGCCCCCATCGCCTGCACCGGATGGAACCAGTCCGGCGGATCACCCACCAGCCGGTCGAGGGTGGCGGCCGCCGGCACCAGCAGCAGCACGGGCAGCGTCACGCTGTGGGGGCGTGGCGGCGGGGGAGCACCAGGGCCGCCAGCCCGTAGGCGGCCACGATCAGGATCCGGGCATGGGGCAGGCCCAGCAGCTGACTGCCGGCGCCCATGGCGAGGCTTCCCACCAGGCTGCCGATGGCCATTGACCGGTCGATCCGTGCCAGTCCCTCCGCAGCGCCGACGCTCCCTTCCCCTTCCCCGGCGATGCGGGAGGCGGCGAGGCGCCCATCGCTGCCGGCGGCCAGGGCCCCCAGTGGCATGAACAGCGCTGTGGATCCCCAGGCGGGCAGCCAGGTGGTGGCCTGCAGCAGCAGCGCCATGGCGGCATAAAGGCTCCACCCCGGCAACAGCAGGGGGAGGGTGAGCATCCGGCCCAGTCCATAGGCGGCCAGCACCAGGCCTAAATCCACGCAGTCGCCGCCGCCGATCGTGCGCACCCACAGCGGCAGCAGGGCGAACAAGGCACCGAACAGCACGCCCTGGGCGCCGCCGCGAAGATCCAGGCCTGAGGCCGCGACCGGGGACACCGGGGTGCTCTCCGCCGGCGGCGGTCGGAAGCGCGGGGAGGACACCAGCAGCAGGCCGGGCAGCAGCAACAGCGCTGCCATGGCGAACTGGGGAGCGGTATTGCGCAACAGCGGGAACAGCAGGGCGGTGAGCAGGCTGCCCGCCAGCCCGCCGGCATCGCCAAGGCGCTGCAGCCAGCTCAGGCTCAGGCGCCGGGGGGCCAGCAGCCAGCGCTGCAGCGGCAGCAGGCTGGCGGTGCGGCCCAGACCCACAAGGCCGCTGGCCACCAGAGGCCAGACCGGCGAAGGCCCGAGGCGCTTGAGGGCCACGGCCAGCAGCAGCAGCAGGCCACCCAGCTGCAGCACCATCCCGAGGCGGGCGCGGGGGCGCAGCGGTAACAGCGTGGTGGAGGCGGTGAGGGCCGGCAGCAGACCGTTGACCAGCGGCGCCTGGCTCAGACCGCTGAGCAGCCAGCCCGCTGAGGCCCCGGCGAGGGACTGGGCTGTGCTCTGGCTGAACCAGACAAGCGAGGGAAGGGCGGCACGGTTGCTCATGGCCGCTCCTGGTTCAGGCGGCCTTGAGCCAGCTGAACATCGAGCGCAGACCCTTGCCCACCTGTTCGATCGGATGGGCGGCATCGCGTTCGCGGGCCTTCGCCATCTCGGGCTTGCCCGCCTCGCACTCGGCCACGAAGTTGCGGGCGAAGGTGCCATCCTGGATGTCGTCCAGGATGCGCCGCATCTCCGCCTTGGTGTCGGCGGTGATCAGCCGGGGGCCGCTGACGTAGTCGCCGTACTCGGCGGTGTTGGAGATCGAATCACGCATGGCGGTGAGGCCGCCCTTGACCATCAGATCGACGATCAGCTTCACCTCATGCAGGCACTCGAAGTAGGCCAGCTCGGGCTGATAGCCCGCTTCCACCAACGTTTCGAAGCCGGCCTTGACCAGTTCGCTGAGGCCGCCGCAGAGGACGGCCTGCTCGCCGAACAGGTCGGTTTCGGTCTCTTCCTTGAAGTTGGTTTCGAGGATGCCGGCACGGGTGCCGCCAATCCCCTTGGCGTAGGCCATCGCCAGGGCGCGGGCATTGCCGGAGGCGTCCTGCTGGATGGCGAACAGGGCGGGGACGCCCTGGCCGTTCTGGAACTCCCAGCGCACGGTGTGGCCGGGGCCCTTGGGGGCGATCATCACCACGTCCACGTCGGCGGGCGGCTGGATCAGGCCGAAGCGGATGTTGAAGCCGTGGGCGAAGCTCAGCACCTTGCCGGCGCTGAGGTGGGGCGCGATCTCGGTGGCGTAGACGGCTTTCTGGGCCTCATCCGGCAGCAGCACCATGATCCAGTCGGCCTTGGCGCAGGCGTCGGCGACGCTCAACACCTCGAGGCCGTCAGCCCGGGCCTTGGCGGCCGAGCGGCTGCCGTCGTAGAGGCCCACCACCACGTTGACACCGCTGTCCTTGAGGTTGAGGGCATGGGCATGGCCCTGGGAGCCGTAGCCGATGATGGCCACCGTCTTGCCGTTCAGCAGGCCGAGATCGGCGTCGGAGTCGTAGAAGAGCTGGGCCATTCCGGGCGGCGGGCAGGGCAAACGCAGACTTTAGGTGTGCGTCCGCACGGACCTCAGCAGGCGTGCGTTTGCATGGGCCTCAGCCGCCCGCCGCTTCCGAGGGGTGGGCGATCACCCGGTCGATCAGGCCGTACTCCTTGGCTTCGGCGGCGCTGAGGAAGTAGTCGCGGTCGGTGTCCTTGGTGACTTTCTCCAGGGACTGGCCGCACATCCCGGCCAGGGACTGGTTGAGCATGTCCTTGATGCGCAGGATCTCCCGTGCCTCGATCTCGATGTCGCTGGCCTGGCGCTGGCTGGTGCCGCCCAGGGGCTGGTGGATCATGATCCGGCTGTGGGGCAGGGCCAGCCGCTTGCCCTTGGTGCCGGCGGCCAGCAGGAAGGCGCCCATGGAGGCCGCCAGCCCGACGCAGATCGTCACCACGTCCGATTTGACGTACTGCATGGTGTCGTAGATCGCCAGGCCGGCGGTCACCGACCCGCCCGGCGAATTGATGTACAGGTAGATCGGCTTGGAGCTGTCATCGGAGTCGAGGTACAGCATCTGGGCCACCAGGCTGTTGGCGATGCCGTCGGTCACCTCCTGGCCGAGGAACAGGATCCGCTCCACCCCGAGACGGGTGTAGATGTCAACCCAGCGCTCGTACTGGCTGCCGGGGAGGCGGTAGGGAACGCTGGGGGTGCCGATGGGCATGGCGGGAAGGCTCTCGTTCGGAGCCGGGGTGAAGAGGTGGTGGAGGGGGTCGGCCGGGGGCCGGGTGTCGGTGAGGGTCGGAGAGGACCCTCCGGTGGGCTCAGCCCAGCTGGTGCGTCACGCCATTGGGGCGGCCGTCGGCAGGTCCTTGCGGCTGGTCAGCACCCGGTCAATCAGGCCGTAGGCCATGGCTTCCTCGGCCGTGAGGTAGGTCATCCGGTCGGAGTCGCGGGAGAGGTCCTCGACACTCTTGCCGGTGTTCTCGGAGAGGATTTCCAGCATGCTCTGCTTGTTGTGCAGCACCTCCTTGGCCCGGATCTGGATGTCGCTGGCCTGGCCGCGGGCGCCGGAACGGGGCTGGTGCAGCACGATTGAGGCATGCGGCAGAGCGGCGCGCTGCCCTTTCGTGCCGGCGCTGAGGATCATGGCGGCGGTACCCATGGCCTGGCCGATGCAGATGGTGTGCACCGGAGGCTTCACGTAGCGGAGGGTGTCGCAGATGGCGAAGGCCTCGGTCTCGAAGCCGATGGCGTCGCCGGAGTACCAGCTCGTGCCGGTGGAGTTGATGTAGAAGAAGATCGGCTTCTCGGGATTGTCGAACTCCAGATAAAGCAGCTGGGCGATGATCAACTCGGTGACATCAATGCCCATCTGACGCTTGGCGTCGTCATCGGAGAACAGGGGCAGGCCGAGATAGACGATCCTCTCCTTGAGCAGCAGGGACGGCAGATCCGGCGGCGGCGTGCGCATCACTGCGGAATCGCCGTAGTAGGGGGCCGACACCGTCATCCGCGCTCACCAGCAGTCTTGAGGCAGGAGCCTAGCCGGGGCCAGGAGGCTGGTGCTCCTGCAGGGCGACGGGTTTCCCGCCCGGCTTGTCGAGCCCCCGGCCGTTGCCCCGCTCGCCGGGGCGGTCCTGGTTGCGGTCGCAGCGGGCGAACACCATGCGGCCGGTGGGCGTCTGCAGGGCACCGGTGACGGTGACGGGCAGACGCTCGCCGATGCGGCGGCGGGCATCTTCCACCACCACCATCGTGCCGTCCTCCAGGTAACCCACGCCCTGGTCGGCCTCCTTGCCCTCCCGCACGATCTTGAGCTGGAGCCCGTCGCCGGGCTGCACTTCGGGCCGCAGGGCGATGACCAGTTCGCTGAGGTTGAGCACCTTCAGCTCCTGCACCTGGGCCACCTGGGCCAGGTTGAAGTCGGCGGTGAGCAGGGTCCCACCGGTGTCGGCGGTGAGCTTGAGCAGTTTGTCGTCGGCGCCATTGCCGCTGTAGCGGGTGCTGTTGACCACCAGCCGGCGGCCGTAGTTCTCCCGCAGCTCGGTGAGCAGCTTCAGCCCCCGCCGGCCCTTGGCGCGCTTTTCGCTGTTAGAGGAGTCGGCCAGGGCCTGGAGCTCGTCGATCACCGCCTGGGCGACGATCACCTGGCCCTCCAGCAGGCCGGAGGCCAGCAGGCCCCGGATGCGGCCATCGATGATCACGCTGGTGTCGAGGATCTTGGCGCTGGCGGGCAGCAGCACGCCATCGGCCACCAGCAGGGCCTCCGTGCTGGCCGGGTTGAACAGCCGCAGCAGGGTGCGGCCATGGACCTCGGCCAGGTTGTACCCGAGCACCCCGAAGAAGACGTTGCTGAGCACCGCCGCCAGGGGCTTCACCAGCACCACCTCCCAGGGCAGGGGCAGCAGCAGGATCGGCGCCAGCAGCAGGTTGGCCACCAGCAGGCCGAGAATCAGACCCACCGCCCGGCTGATCAGCAGATCGGTGGGCATGCTGCGCACCTGGGCCATCAGGCGCCGGCGCAGTTGCTGGAAGAAGATGCCCGCGATCAGACCGAAGAAGGCGCCGAACCCGCCCATCACTGTCCGCAGCCCCTCCTGGTTCGTGACCTGGAGCAGCAGCTGCTCCGGCAGAAGGTCGACGCCGAGCCAGCCGGTGGCTGCCCCTGAAATCAGGAACAGCAGCAAGATGAGGGTGTCCACCATGCTTCGAAGTCCCGACGCCTTGGCCGCCCTGCAGATACGAAGAGAAGCTTGGCCGATCTTCCGCCGTTTGGGTTCCAGGGATTACCGCCCGTGATGGATCCCCGATCCGCCTACGTCCACATTCCCTTCTGCCACCGGCGCTGTTTCTACTGCGATTTCCCGGTGGTGCCCCTCGGGGACAGGGCCGACGGGGCCAGCTCCGGCTCCGTTGCCGCCTACCTGGCCCTGCTGCACCAGGAGATCGCCGCCTCCCCCGGCGGCCCACCGCTGGCGACGGTGTACCTGGGCGGTGGCACCCCGTCGATGCTCAGCAGTGCCCAGGTGGCGGGGATCCTGGAGGCCCTGGAGGGCCGCTTCGGTCTGGCGCCGGGGGCGGAGCTGAGCCTGGAGCTGGATCCGGCCAGCTTCGATCAGGCCCGCCTGGCGGGCTACCTGGCCGCCGGCATCAACCGGGTCAGCCTGGGGGGGCAGAGTTTCGACGACGGCGTGCTGGCGGACCTGGGCCGTCGCCACCGCGGCGCTGACCTGCGCGAGGCGGCCGGCTGGCTGGGCCTGGCCCGCCGGCGGGGCGACCTGGCCAGCTGGAGCCTGGACCTGATCCAGGGGCTGCCGCGGCAGGACACCGCCCACTGGGACGGCCAGCTCCGTGAGGCCCTGGCCCTGGAGCCCCCCCATCTGTCGGTGTACGACCTGAGCATCGAGCCCGGCACGGTCTTCGAGCGGCGCCTGGCGCAGGGGGAGCTGGCCCTGCCGCCGGAGGATCTGGCCGCCGACCTGATGGACCTGACCTGGGCCCGGCTGACGGCCGCTGGCTACGGCCACTACGAGGTGTCCAATTTCGCCCTGCCCGGCCACGCCTCGCGCCACAACCGCGTCTACTGGAGCGGGGCGGGCTGGTGGGGGTTCGGCATGGGCGCCACGGCGGCCCCCCGCGGCCGCCGGCGGGCCCACCCCCGCACCCGCGCCGGCTATGCGGAGGTCCTGGCGGCCCGGGCCGCCGGGGTGGAGGTGCCCGATGCGACGGACGGGGAGGCCGACAGGGAGGGCATGCCCTTCGATGAGCGGCTGATGGTGGGGCTGCGCTGCCGGGAGGGGGTGAACCTGGAACGGCTGGCCCGCCAGGAGAACCTCAGGGCGTCCCAGCTGGAGGGGCTGCGGCAGCGGCTTGCCACCTACGAGACGAGGGGCCTGCTGTGCATCGAAGGGCCCCGCTGGCGCCTGGCGGACCCCCAGGGGCTGGCCCTCAGCAATGGGGTGCTGCGGGAGCTGCTGGCCTGGTGGCTGGAGCAGGAGCCGCTGCCGGCGCCTGCTCCCTGACCCAGCGGCCGAGGGCCTCCACCGCCAGGGCCCGGCCCTGTATCAGGGGGGGGCTGAAGGGGGGCTGGCGGGTCGTGAGCCCCAACAGATCGGCCGTGACCCGCACCTGGCCGTCGCAGCCGTCACCGGCACCGATACCGATCACCGGAATCACCAGGGTGGCGCTCAGCTCGCTGGCCAGCTCCGCCGGAACGTGCTCGATCACCAGGGCGAAACAGCCGGCCTCCTGCAGGGCCAGGGCCCGCCGCCGCAGTCGCTCCTGGCTGATCGGATCACCCGCCTGGCGCCGGTAGCCCAGCTGGTGCACCGACTGGGGGGTCAGCCCGAGATGGCCCATCACCGGAATGCCGCTGCGCACCATCCGATCGATCACCGTGAGGGTCTCGGGTTCGGCCCCCTCCAGCTTCACCGCCACCGCCGGCGTTTCCTTCAGCACCCGGCCCGCCGCGGCCACCGCCGCATCGGCGCCGCACTGGTAGCTGAGGAAGGGGAGGTCGCAGATCAGCAGGGGGGGATGCTGCGCTGCCGCAGCCGCCAGCCCCCGGCCGGCGGCGCGGCAGTGGTGCAGCATCTCCTCGAGGGTGACCGGCAGGGTGGTGGCGTGGCCCAGCACCACCATCGCCAGGGAGTCGCCCACCAGCACCGCATCCACCCCGGCGCCGGCAACGACGGCGGCGGAGAGGGCGTCCCAGGCAGTGAGCATGGTGATCGGCAGACCGCCCTGCTTGCGCCGTGTCAGATCAGCGGGTCGCAGGGGCACGGCACAGAGTGCGGAGAGGGCATTGCTAGCATCAGCTGGACTCGGACCCACGCGGCTCTGACGCCCAAATCTGGTCAGGACCGGAAGGGAGCAGCCACACGGGATGCTCAGGGCAGGCGTGGATTCCGGGTCACCCTCTTCGAACCGGGTGTCAGTCGACCCGGTTCTGGCGATTGATCAGGAACGGCGGGATCATGGCCCCCCGCTCCTCGGGTGTGTGGGTGAGGCTGTCGGCGAAGCTCGCGGTGGGGGTGCGCTCCGGCCGGTAGTGGCCACCGCTCTGGAAGCCGGTGGCGATCACCGTCACGTGGATCTCCCCCTCGAGGGATTCGTCCACAACGGCCCCGACGATGATGTTGGCATCGGGGTCGACCACGTCGTAGATGACCTCGGACGCGGTGGTCATGTCCTCCAGGGTCATGTCCTTGCCACCGCTGATGTTGATGACGCAGCCGTTGGCACCGTCGATGCGGGCCGACTCCAGCAGGGGGCTGCTCATGGCGGCCTGGGCGGCCTCGATGGCCCGTGAACGCCCCGAGCCCACGCCGATGCCCAGCAGGGCGGTGCCGGCATCGGCCATCACCGAGCGGATGTCGGCGAAGTCGACGTTCACCAGGCCCGGCCTGGTGATGATGTCGGTGATCCCCTTCACGCCCATGCGGAGCACGTCGTCGGCGGCCCGGAAGGCCTCCTGGAGCGGCGCCCCGGCGATGGCATCCCGCAGGCGATCGTTGGGAATGATGATCAGCGTGTCGACATGTTCGGCCAGGCGGGCGATGCCCTCCTCGGCCTGACGCAGCCGTTTGCGGCCCTCGAAGCCGAATGGTTTGGTGACGATGCCCACGGTGAGGGCGCCGCATTCCTTGGCCACCTCCGCCACGATCGGCGCCGCGCCGGTGCCGGTGCCGCCGCCCATGCCGGCGGCGATGAAGACCAGATCGGCGCCCTCCAGCGACTGCTGCAGGTCGGCCCTGGATTCCTCGGCCGCCTTCTGGCCGATCACCGGGTTGCCACCGGCCCCCAGACCCCGGGTGAGCTTCTGGCCCAGCTGGATGCGCTGGCCGGCCGCCGACTGCAGCAGGGCCTGGGCGTCGGTGTTGAGCACCCGATAGCCCACCCCGGTGAGGTCGGTGGCGATCATCCGGTTGACCGCGTTGCTGCCGCCTCCCCCAACGCCGATCACCTCGATCCGGGCCGACTGGCTCGGGACGATCCCGTTGCTGCTGGGCGAGATCTGGCTCATCGCGTTGGGCTCCTGCGGGGACGAAAGATCGACGTATTGAAGGCGGTCCTGATCGCGCGACATCGCGGGAGGGGGGGTGTGGCCGTTGATCTGCGGCTGCATTATGTCGGTGGGCAGCTCAGCTGAAGTTGCCGATAGATCACATTGGACTGAATCGCCTCAGGGCGCAACGGCCTGTGAGGATTGCCTGGCTCCTGCGGCGGGCCCGTAGGCCTACTGGGCGCCGGCTGGGGCAGGGCGGGCCGTTACGGGAGGGGGCGGCGCTGACCCTGGGGATGGGGGACTGGCCTGGGTGGGCCTTGCCGTTGCGGAGCTTCTGCCCCCGACGCCCAGGCTCAGTTCGGGCTGTTCGGGATCGCTCAGATCGATCAGTAGCGGTGGTGCCCCTTTCATGCTGCCGGGCAGGGTGCGGCTGAGATGGCCGACCACCTCCAGCCGCCGGGGCAGGCGGGCATCCGGCGGGCCCAGCCGCACCTGCCCCAGCTGGGTCATGGAGAGCCACAGGCTGCCGTCCGGTTCGAAGCGGATTTCGCGCAGACCAGGACCCAGCACCTCCCGTTCCTTCAGCACCCTGGCCAGCACGGCCCGGTGGCGGGCGTTCCAGCCGATCACCAGCAGGGAGAGGTCGCCCTGGCTGCGCACCCCCATGTGCTGGCGCATGCTCATCCAGTTGCCCAGGCCATCCACAAAGCCCATTTCAGGGCCGCGGTCCGTGCGGCGCTCCGCCCGGGCCACCGCCTCCCGGTCCTTGAGCTCCACCCGCAGCCGCGGCGGCAGCATCAGCCGGCTCACCCTCACCTCCTTCACGGGCAGGGCGCCCATCAGGTCGCTGGCCACCTGGCGGGGCTGCAGGGCCATCAGGGGCTGGGGGAAGCGCAGCCTGGCCGCGGTGATCACCTGGTCGCGACTGACCACGGCACTGCCCATCACCTCCACCTGGGTGGGTTCCCGCAGGGTCCAGCCCTGCCGCAACAGCAGATAGCCAAGGCCGGCGGAGACGGCGCTGAAGACCAGGATGCGCCAGAGCAGCCGCAGCCGCTCGCTGCGGCGCTGACGGCGAAGTTCTTTGCGGCGCAGCACCCCGGGAGGCAGCGGCGCTCCCGGTGCCAGGGGTGCTCCGCGCGAAGAGGGGGCCTGCTTCACAGCTCGCAGCGGGAGCGGGCCATGAGTTCATCCATCCAGGTCCGGGCCCGGCGGGCGTCGGCGAAGGGCAGGTCCGCCTGCTGGCCACCGCCCACCAGCCGCAGCCGGCAGGCCCCTTCGCTCTCCTCGGTCAGGGGGGCCTCACCGGAGCTGAGCGAGAGCAGCTCGACCATTTCCAGGCGCTTGATGGTGAAGGAGCCCACCGGCTCGAAGCTGCCGGCCACGAACCTGGTCCAGCTCAGTTCCCCGTTGATGAGACGGGCGGCCCCACAGCCATCCAGCTTGGCCAGTTCGGCGCCGCTGGCCCAGTCGCGGAACAGCTGCTGCCGTCGCCGCTCGATCCAGCCGAGGGCCACCAGAAGCACGAAGGCCGCCAGGAGGGGCAGCCACAGCAGGCCATGGATCATGGCGCCGTTCCTTCCACGTTCATCCGGTGCTCCGATCTTCCCGCGCCCAGCACCAATTCGTGCACCAGGTGGGGGAGTGGACATCCACTGGCCTCCCACAGCATGGGGTACATGCTCTGGCTCGTGAAGCCCGGGAGGGTGTTGATCTCGTTGAGCCAGAGGCTTCCTGTGGCCTCGTCGTAGAAGAAATCGACCCGGGCCAGCCCCCCAGCCGCCACCGCCCGGCAGGCGTCGAGCGCCATCGCCCGGGCCCGTTCGCTCACCGCCTCATTCACCAGAGCGGGGATCACGGTGTGGCTGAGCCCCTCGCTGTATTTGGTCTCGTAGTCGTACCAGTCGGCATCGAAGCGGATTTCGCCCAGCACCGAGGCACCCAGCCCGTCCCCCTGGCCGTCGTGGCGCTGCAGCACGGCGCATTCCAGTTCCCTGGCCTTCACGCCCTGCTCCACCACCAGGCGTCGGTCGAGGCCAGCGGCCAGCTCCAGGCCCGCGAGCAGGGCGGCTCGGTCGCCGGCCTTGCTGATGCCCACCGAGGAGCCCATGTTGGCCGGCTTGACGAAACAGGGGTACCCCAGCTGGCTCTCCAGCCGTTCCAGCAGGGCCTCCCGGGCGCCGGGGCGGTTGGCGTCAAGCTCGGACGCGTCGACACAGGCGTAGGGCACCTGGGGCAGGCCGGCGGCGGCGAAGGCGGCCTTCATGGCCTGCTTGTCCATCCCCAGGGCCGATCCCAGCACGCCGGAGCCCACGAAGGGCACCCCCATCAGGGTGAACAGTCCCTGGATCGTGCCGTCCTCGCCGTTGGGGCCATGCAGCACCGGAAACCACACCTCCATGTCCAGGGCCCCCTCCGGAAAACCCCGGAAGCCCCCTGGCTCCTCCGGTCCTGGCAGATCCCCGGCTTCGGCCGGTAGGCCCCGCTCCAGCACCGCCGCCGCCACGGCCTCCGGCCACCAGCCGCCGCGGCGATCGATGTAGAAGCAGCTGACCTGGTAGCGCTCGCCATTGGCGCCGCTGCGCAGTCCTCGCAGCACGGTCTGGGCCGAGCGGATCGAGACGGCGTGTTCGCCGGAGGCTCCCCCGAACACCAGGCCGACGCGGGTGGGGTGGGGGGCCATCGGCACAGGAAAGAGGGCCAAACGTATCAGTGAACCGGTTCCCGGCCCAGGGGCCGGCCGCTGAGGCTGAACGGCCGCACCGCCTCGATCAGCACGTCGACCAGGTCCCCGGGGACGTAGGGCCGGCCATCGCCGGAGTCGGCGGCGAAAAAGGTGAGCCGATTGGTGCGGGTGCGGCCCATCAGCTGATCCGGATCCCGCGGGTTGACCCCCTCGGCCAGCACCTGCTCCCGGCGGCCCAGGTAGCGGGCGCTGCGCTCCGCCGCAACCCTCTCCACCAGGGCGTTGAGCTCCTGGAGCCGTTCCACCTTCACCGCCTCCGGCAGCTGGTCGGGCCAGTCGGCCGCCGGTGTGCCCGGCCGCGGCGAGTAAGCGGCGGTGTTGACCTGGTCGAATCCGATCGCCTCGATCAGTTCAAGGGTGCGGCGGTACTGGGCGTCGGTTTCGCCGGGGAAGGCCACGATCACGTCGGCGCTGATGGCCGCATCGGGGAGGCGCTGGCGGATGCGGTCGATGATCCGCCGGTAGCGCTCCACGGTGTAGCCCCGGGCCATGGCCCGCAGCACGGTGTCGTCGCCGCTCTGGAAGGGGATGTGGAAGTGCTCGCACACCTTGGGCAGGTCGGCGCAGGCGTCGATCAGCCGGTCGGTGAAGTAGCGGGGGTGGCTGGTGGCGAAGCGGATCCGCTCCAGGCCCCGCACGTCGTGCACCGCCCGCAACAGGTCGGTGAGGGTGTGGGCCCGCCGGCCCTCGGCGGTGATGCCGGGCAGGTCGCGGCCATAGGCGTCGATGTTCTGGCCCAGCAGGGTGACCTCCCGGTAGCCCCGCGCCGCCAGTCCCTCCATCTCCAGGCGGATCGCCTCGGGCAGGCGCGACTGCTCCCGGCCCCGCACCGCCGGCACCACGCAGTAGGTGCAGTGCTCGTTGCAGCCGTAGATGACGTTCACCCAGGCGCAGACGGCGCTGTCCCGCCGGGCCGCGGTGATGTCCTCGAGGATGTGGTGCTCGTCGGTGGCCACCACCTGCTGGCCGCTCTCCACCCGGGTGAGCAGGGCCTCAAGCCGGTTGGCGTGCTGGGGGCCCATCACCAGATCCAGCTCCGGCACCCGCCGCAGCAGGGACTCCCCCTCCTGCTGGGCCACGCATCCAGCCACCACCAGGGTGAGGCCGGGGTTGGCCCGTTTGCGCTGGGCCTGCCGCCCCAGGTAGCTGTAGACCTTCTGCTCGGCGTTGTCCCGGATCGTGCAGGTGTTGTACAGCACCAGATCGGCCGTGTGCTCGTCGTCGCCAGGGCTGTAGCCCATGGCTTCGAGGATTCCGGCCATGCGCTCGGAATCGGCCTTGTTCATCTGGCAGCCGAAGGTGGTGATCCAGTAGCTGCCGCGCCGTGCCGAGGGCGCCTGGTCGGCCTGTGGGCCGGAAACGGTGGCTGTCATGGGATCCAGTTTCCGCTATCGCCCCGTCGCCGCCAGCGGGGAGGCTGTGGCAGCGTGATTTTCCCCGGCCCCTTTCTGGAATGCGCTGCCGTCTGAGCCGCTTTCCCCTCACCAAAGCGGTGCCCCTGGCCATCAGCCGCGGCACCACCGCTGCCGTGGAGCACCTGCTGCTGGAGCTGGAGCACGACGGCTGCACCGGCCTGGGCGAAACCGGTGGCTTCGACACGGGGCTGAGGGCCTACGCCACGGACGCCCTGGCGGCTGAACTGGAGGCGATCCTGCCGGCTTTGGAAGGGCTTGAACCGGCACCGTTCCAGGCCCTGGAGCCCCTGCTGCAGGCGTTGTCGCCTCCGGCCCGCTGCGCCGTCGATCTGGCCCTGCACGACTGGTGGGGGCAGCGGCTGGGCCAGCCCCTGTGGCGGCTCTGGGGCCTCGATGCCGGCGCGATCGTCCCCACCAGCGTCACCCTTGGCCTGGGCAGCGAGGCGGCGGTGCTGGAGCGGCTGGAGCGCTGGTGGGGCCAGCTGCCGGCCAGCCGCATCAAGCTGAAGCTGGGCAGCCCGGAGGGCCTCGACCACGACCGGGCGCTGGTGCGGGCGGTGGCCCAGGCGCTGGAGCGGCGCCACCAGAGCCATGGGGTGGCCTGGGAGCTGCAGGTGGATGCCAACGGCGGCTGGAGCCTGGAGCAGGCCCTGCCGATGCTGGGCTGGCTGGACGCCCAGGGCGTGGTGCTGGTGGAGCAGCCGCTGGCCCCCCTGGAGGATCCGGAGGCCGACTGTGCCGCCTTCGCCGCCCTGGAGCTCGACTGCCCCATCGCCCTGGTGGCCGATGAGAGCTGCTGGAACCTGGCCGACCTGGTGCGCCTCGCCCCTTACGTCGACGGGGTGAACATCAAGCTGCTCAAGAGCGGCGGGCTGGCGGAGGCCCTGTTGATGGCAAGAGCCGCCCAACGTCTGGGCCTGGGCGTGATGCTGGGCTGCTACTCCGACAGCGCCCTGCTCAACGGCGCCGCCGCCCAGCTGCTGCCGCTGGTGCACTGGCCGGACCTCGACAGCCACCTGAATCTGGTCGACGACCCCTTCACCGGGCCCGTCCTGGAAGGCGATCGGCTGCGGCCCGCCGCGTTGCCAGGTCTGGGGGTGATCCGTGCTCGGGGCTGACGTCCCGATCGTGCTGCTGCAGCACGGGGGCCTCGACAACCTCAGCGGCAAGACGGGTCTGGCGATGCTGCGCTACCGCCAGGGGCCGATCGTGGCGGTGGTGGATCCGGCCCACCCAGGCGCCGATCTGCGGCAGCTCACCGGGATCGACCGGGCCGTGCCGGTGGTGGGGTCCCTGGCGGAGGCGCTGCCGTTCGCTCCCGAGGTGGCGGTGGTGGGGCTCGCCCCCTCCGGCGGCCGCCTGCCCGAGGGGATGGGCGCCGATGTGGCGGCCGCCCTGGCGGCGGGCCTGTCGCTGGCCAGTGGTCTGCACAGCCGCCTGGGGGACGACCCTGCCCTGGCGGCCCTGGTGCAGCCGGGGCGCTGGATCTGGGATCTGCGCCGGGAGCCCCCCGGTCTGTCGGTGGCCTCCGGCCGCGCCGCCGGACTGCCGGGCCGCCGCTTGCTGGCGGTGGGCACGGACATGGCGGTGGGCAAGATGAGTGCCTGTCTGGAGCTCCAGGCCGCCGCCCGGCGCCGTGGCCTCGACGCCCGCTTTGTCGGCACCGGCCAGGCCGGCCTCCTGATCAGTGGCGGCGGGGTGGCCCTCGACGCCGTCCGCATCGACTACGCGGCCGGCGCCGTGGAAGGGGCGGTGCTGGCCGCCGCCGACGGGGCCGGCCCGGACACCCTGGTGTTGATCGAGGGGCAGGGATCCCTCTGCCACCCGGGCTCCAGCGCCACCCTGCCCCTGATGCGCGGCAGCCAGCCCACCGACCTGCTGCTGGTGCACCGGGCCGGGCAGCGCACGCTTCAGCGGTTGGAGGCCTTCCCCCTCCCCCCCCTGGGCCAGCTGATCGCCGCCGTCGAGGCCCTGGCGGCCCTGGCCCGGCCGGGGGGCTCCGGACCGCCGCCCCGGGTGGCCGCCATCGCGCTCAACACCGGCCTGCTGGACGGGCCGGCGGCGGTAGAGGCGCTGGCGTCAACGGCGGCGGCAACGGGGCTGCCCTGTGTCGATCCGGTGCGGCAGGGCGGTGAGGCCCTGCTGGACCTGTTGCTGGGCCAAAAAAGAAGCCCGACGCGATAGCGCCGGGCCTGAAGGGCGAGCGAGGGGACTCGAACCCCCGAATGGTGGCGCCACAAGCCACTGCCTTAACCACTTGGCGACGCCCGCCGCGGTCTTTGCCAATGTATCAAGTGAGCCCGCCGGCCCCCCTTGCCACCGCCGACCACCGCCACCCGCACCGTTTCCGGCCTCCTGGGCCTGACCGCCGTTTCGGCAGGCCTGATCGGCCTCGTCGTCACCAACCCCGGCCCTGCCGCCTTCGAGGAGTTCGCCGCCGACAAGCTGACTGAACTGGCCAGCGAGGAGTTGTGCCAGAACGAAGGGCTGCCGCTGCTGGCCCGGTTGCTGATCCAGAACTGTCCCGAACTGGTGCGCTCCCAGCGCAAGGTGCTGGGCCGCCTGGCCCGGGAGAATTCGCGTCGCTACAACTTCGGCCTGCTGAGCCTCTACGGCACCAGGCTGGGCGGGGAGAAGGTGCTGCCCAACTGGAGCATCCCCCGCTATGACGCCGTCACCCTGGCGGTCGCGGGCCATTTCGTGCTGCTCACCGCCGGCGAAAGCGCGCCGGGGAGCTCGATGCCGTGAGCGCCGCGCCGCCGCCAGCCGGCCTGCTGCCGCCGATGCGCTTTCCCAGGGCCCTGCTCGATCCCCTGGCCCGGCTGCCGGCCGCCGACGACCAGGGGCTGGTGGCGGTGCAGCTGGAGCAGGCCGACGGCCGGATCCGCGCCATTCATGGGCTGCCCGCTGGCTCCGGCGGCGAAGGGCTGGATGGGGGCGCCCCCCTGCCCCTGGCGCTGACGCCGCTGGTGGAGCCCCATGCCCACCTCGACAAGGCCTTCAGCGGTGAGGCGTTCCCCAATCCCGACGGCACCATGGCCGGGGCCATGGCGGCCAATGGCAGGGAAGCGGCCGAACGGCAGGCCGAGGCGGTGCGACGGCGGGGAGAGCGGGCCCTGGAGCGGGCCTGGCGCTACGGGTTGCGGGCGATCCGCAGCCACATCGACAGCCTCGGCCCCTGGGCCATCCCCAGCTGGGAGGTGCTGCTGGAACTTCGCCGCCACTGGCGGAGCCGGGTGGAGCTGCAGCTGGTGGCCCTGGTGCCGGTGGGGCACTGGAGCACGCCGGAGGGTGAGGCCTTCGCCGCCTGGGTGGCCGCCCGTGGCGGTCTGCTGGGCGGCGTGCTCGGCGCCCCCTTCCGCTCCACCCCGGCCGACCGGGCGGATCTGCTGGCCCTGATGCGGCTGGCGGAGCGCCTCGGCTGCGGGGTGGATCTGCACGTCGATGAGAGCGCTGAGGAGCATGGCCGGGGCGTGGCCCTGGTGAGCGACCTGCTGCTGCGGCACCGCATGGTGGTGCCGCTCACCTGCAGCCACGCCAGCAGCATGGCCCTGCTGGCCGATCGGCCCTGTCGCCGCCTGGCGGAGGCGATGGCGGATGCGGCGGTGGGGGTGGTGGCCCTGCCCACCACCAACCTGTGGCTGCTCGGAAAACACCAGCGCCGCACCCCGTCCCTGCGGCCCCAGGCCCCGATCCGCCAGCTCCAGGAGGCTGGCGTGACCGTGGCCGTGGGGGGCGACAACGTGCAGGATCCCTGGTTTCCGGGGGGAGATTTCGATCCGATCGCCCTGCTGCGCTTCAGCCTGGCGGCCAGCCACCTGGTGCCCTGGCGCCGGCTGGGCCTGAGCCCGTTCAGCACCGCAGCGGCCCGGCTGCTGGGCCTCGACTGGGACGGGGTCCTGCGGGAGGGGGCCCCGGCCGATCTGCTGGTGCTGGGGGCCTCCTCCTGGGGCGAGCTGCTGGCCCGTCCCCCCCGGCGGCGGGTGCTGCGGGCCGGCCACTGGCTGGAGCCGCCCCCCTGCGAAGAACCGTCCCCACTGCTGGCTGCCTGCCATGGATGACTTCAGACCGGTTGATCCCGATCGAATCCGCGCCCTGGTCGACGAACTGGGCGCCAGCCCGTTGGGGTTGACGCCGATCCTTTCCCCCGCCGAGCTGGGCCGGCTCTCGGCCGACTTCCATGACTATTCGCCCGTGCTGGAGCCCCTGCTCAAGGGCCGGTGCGCCCAGCTGGCGGTGAAGGTGGAGCGGCCGGAGCAGGTGATGGTGGTGGCCGGGGCCTGCGCCCGCCACCGGGTGCCACTGACGCTGCGGGGCGCCGGCACCGGCAACTACGGCCAGTGCGTGCCCCTGGCCGGTGGGTTGGTGCTCGACCTGAGCGGCCTCAACCGGCTGCGGTCGGTGGACCCGGACAGTGGCGTGGTGGAGGCGGAAGCCGGCTGCACCCTGGCCCACCTGGACGGCCAGCTGGCCGTCCAGGGCCGGGCCCTGCGGCTGGCCCCGAGCACCTACCGCAGCGCCACCCTGGGGGGCTTCATCGCCGGGGGATCGGGCGGCCTCGGCTCCCTGCGCTGGGGCTTCCTGCGCGACCCCGGCCACCTGCTGGGTCTGGAGGTGGTGACGCTGGAAGCCGAACCCCGGCTGCTGCGGCTCGACGCCGCCGCCAGCGCGCCCCTCAACCACGCCTACGGCACCAACGGCATCATCACCGCCCTGCGGCTGGCCACCACCGAGGCGGTGGCCTGGCACCAGGTGGTGGTGGGCTTCAGTCGCTGGGAGGCGGCCCTGGAGGTCTCCCGGGAGCTGCCGACCACGGCCCTGCTGCTCAACGCCCTCTGCCTGCTGGAGGCCCCGGTGGCGGCCCGGATGCCCTGGCCTGCCGGCTGTCCCGCCGCTGCTCCTGGTGAGCACCGGCTGCTGCTGCACGTCGCCCCCGACACCCTCGAGCTGCTGCCCGGCTGGCTGGCGGCCCGGGGCGGCCAGCTCCGCTGGCAGGGCCTCCGCCCGGAGGCGGGCCGGGGTCGGGGCCTGCCCCTGGGGGAACTCACCTGGAACCACACCACCCTGCACTGGCGGGCCCAGGCCCCCGACTGGACCTATCTGCAGCTGCTGCTGCCCCGGCCGGAGGCGCCCCTGCTGGAGGCCGTGCGCCAGCGCTGGGGCAGCGACGTGCTCTGGCACCTGGAGGCCGTGCGCCACCTGGGGGCGCCGCGGTTGACGGCCCTGCCCCTGGTGCGCTGGCAGGGACCCCAGGCCCTGGCCGACCTCGTTGCCCAGTGCCGTGAGCTGGGGGCGGTGCCGTTCGACCCCCACGTGATCACCGTCGAGGACGGTGGCCTGGGGGTGGTGGACGCCGATCAGGTGGCGGCCAAGGCCGCCTACGACCCGGCCGGGCTGATGAACCCCGGCAAACTCAGGGGCTGGGTGGGGTAGGGGTGGGCGCCCAGCGCCTCAGCCGCACTCCAGGCTCAGGCGGGTGTCGACGCCGGTCACCGGGTTGGTGCCGCGGGCGTCGCGGCAGAGGTGGCGCTGGTCCACCCGGTCGAGCAGGGCGTCGGTGAAGTCCGCATCGGTGACCGTGGCGCCGGTGAAGTTGCTGCCGGAGGCGATCGCTCCGCGCAGCACCGCGCCGGTCAGGTCGGTGCCGCTCATGTCCACCTTGTCCATCAGGGCGTCACTGAGATCGGCGCCGCGGAAGTCGGCGTCGGGGAAGGCCGCCTGGGTGAGGATCGCCCCGTGCAGATCGGCCTCCCTGAAAATGGACTGGCGGGCCGTGGCACCGGCGAAGGAACTGCCGGCCAGCTGCTGGCCGCTGAAGTCCTTGCCGCTCTGGTTGGTGAGGGTGTAGTCGACCCGGTCCTGAAAGTCCGCCAGGGCGCCGGAGGGGGCCAGCAGCAGCAGACCCAGCAGCAGACCCAGCAGCGGGCCGGCCAAGCCCAGGCGCAGGCCCGGCCGACGGTGGCTGCCGGTGGGCCTGGGGGCATCGGAGGCGGGGGCCGTCGTCATGGGCCGTGGCTGCCGGGGACCTCCCCAGGCTGGCCCAGCCCCGGGGCTTCGTCAGCCTGGGGCGTAGCGAGCAGCGGCAGCACGGCCCCCAGTAGGAACAGGGAGCCGGCCACCAGCGGCAGCGGGCCGGGGGCCAGCAGGCTGTCCAGTCCGGCTTCGAGGCTGGCGGCCTCCTCCAGCTGGTCGGCCAGGCCGGGACAGGCGGCGGCCAGCTCCTGCCGCGACCAGCTGGCATGCTCCGGCACCGCCACCACCACGGCCCGATCACCGGGACCCAGCAGCAGCTCCAGCATCGCCGCCCCCTCCTTGTGGCGCTGGATGCCCAGCAACCAGCGGCGCGGCCGGGCGCCTTCGAGGCCGCCGTCGAGCCGGTCGAGTTCGCGGCGCAGGGCCGCCGCCGCCGGGGGATTGTGGGCGCCATCGATCAGCAGCTCGCGGCCCCGCCAGCGCTGCCGCTCCAGCCGCCCGGGCCAGCGGGCCGCCGCCAGGCCGGCGCGGACCATGCCCTCGTCGAGGGGCCTGCCGGCCAGCGGACCGTCCGGGGCCGTCAGGGCCCGGGCCATGGCCACGGCCACGGCGCCGTTGTGGCGTTGCAGCTCCCCCGCCAGGCCGAGCTCGGGTCCGCCATCGGCCACGGCAGGCAGGGGGTCGAGCCACTGCAGGCTGGCGCCGCAACGCAGCGCTTCAGCCTCCAGCACCCGGCGGGCCTCGGGCTCCTGGGCGGCGCTGAAGGCCCGGCAGCCCGCCCCCATCACGGCGGCCTTCTCGGCGGCGATGGCGGCCAGGGTGTCGCCCAGGTGTTCGCGGTGGTCGAGGCCGATGGCCCCGAAGCCGATCACGGGCCGGTGGGGGTGGAGGGTGGTGGCATCGAGCCGTCCCCCCAGGCCCACCTCCAGCACCGCCAGATCCACCCGTTCGTGGGCGAAATGCTCGAAGGCCGCGGCCGTGATCAGCTCGAAGGGGGTGAGCCGGTGGCGGCGGGCGAGGGGCTGCCAGCGGGCCAGCTCGTCCCGCAGGGTGGCCGGCGTGATCCAGGCGTCATCGATCTGGATGCGCTCGCACCAGCTCACCAGATGGGGGGAGCGGTAGGTGCCCACGTGCACGCCGGCGGCCTGCAGGATCGCGTGCAGGAAGGTGCAGATCGAGCCCTTGCCGTTGGTGCCGGCCACCTGGGCGGCGGCAAAGCACCGTTCCGGATGGCCCGCCTCGGCCAGGGCGCCGGCTAGCCGCTCCAGGCCCAGGTCGACGCCGCGGCGGGCGAAGGGTTCGAGCAGGTCGCCCAGGTTGACCGGGGGGGGCAGCGGGGACGGCACGGACAGAACGGATCAGGCCAGGCTGTGGAGAGCCTTCTCCAGGCGCTTCACAGCCTTGCGCAGCTGGCGGGGCTTGATCACCAGCGGCGGCACGAACCGGACCACCCCGGGCCCGGCCGGCACCAGCAGCAGGCTTTCCGCCATGGCCGCCTTGACGATCTCCGGAGCCGTGGGCCCGCCCTCGCGCAGCACCAGGCCCCGCAGCAGACCCCAGCCGCGCTCGCCGGCCAGCCGCTCGGGGTGCCGGGCCACCAGCTCCTGGAGCAGGGACCGGAGCAGCTCGCCATGGGCGCTCACCTTGGCCAGCAGGCCCCGGCGTTCGATCTCCTCGATCACCGTGAGGCCGGCCCGGCAGGCGAAGGGGTTGCCGCCGAAGGTGCTGGCGTGGTCGCCGGGGCGGAAGTGGTCGACCGCGGCCTTGACCGCCAGGGCGCCGATGGGGATGCCGCCGCCCAGGCCCTTGGCCATGGTCAGGGCGTCAGGCTCCACCCCCAGCTGTTCGTAGCCCCACCAGCGGCCGCTGCGGCCGACGCCGATCTGCACCTCGTCGAAGATCAGCAGGATCTGGTGGGCGTCGCAGAGCTCCCGCACGCGCCGAAAGAAGGCCGGATCACCGGGGTTGACCCCGCCCTCCCCCTGGAGGGGTTCGAGCAGCACCGCCGCCACCCGCGGACCTTCGGCTTCACAGGCGGCCAGCAGCGCTTCGAAGCCGGCGGTGTCGTTGTAGGGGAAGTAGCGGAAGCCCGACACCATCGGCTCGAAGCCCTGGTGGTACTTGGGCTGGCCCGTGGCGGTCACCGCCGCCAGGGTGCGGCCGTGGAAGCTGGCCTGGGCGGTGAGGATCAGGGGCTCGGCGATGCCGCGCACCAGATGGCCGTGCTTGCGCGCCAGCTTGATGGCGGCCTCGTTGGCTTCGGCGCCGGAATTGCAGAAGAAGACCCGGTCGGTGCAGCTGCGGGCGGTGATCGCCGCGGCCAGCGCCTCCTGTTCCGGGATCCGGTAGAGGTTGGAGACGTGCTGGAGCCGGCCCAGCTGCCTGCAGAGACGCCGTTGCAGCACCGGATCGCTGTGGCCCAGGGTGCAGACGGCGATGCCGGCCACCATGTCGAGGTGGCGCCGGCCCTGTTGATCCCACACCCAGACCCCACGACCCCGCTTCAGTTCCAGGGGGTAACGGGCATAGGTGTCCATCACCGGTTCGATGGGAGCGGTGGGACTCGAACCCACATGCCCGAAGGCGCTCGATTTTGAGTCGAGTCCGTCTACCAATTCCGGCACGCTCCCGAAGCGACGACTCTAGGTCGCGACCGTTGGCTAGGACGCGACAGAGGGCAGCCTGCGGATCGAGGCCCCGGCGGCATTGAGTTTGCCCTCCAGGTCGGCGTAGCCCCGATCCAGATATTCCAGGCCCCGCACGGTGGTGATGCCGTCGGCGGCGAGGCCCGCCAGCACCATGGCGGCGGAGGCGCGCAGGTCGGTGCCGTGCACCGGGGCGCCGCTGAGCCGGGCCACCCCCTCCACGCAGGCGGTGTTGCCCTGCATGCGGATGTCGGCCCCCATGCGCTGCAGTTCGGCCACGTGCTGCAGGCGGTTCTCGAAGATGTTCTCCACCACCATGCTGGTGCCTTCGGCGGTGGCCAGCAGGGCCATGAACGGGGCCTGCAGGTCGGTGGGGAAGCCGGGGAAGGGCTGGGTGCGCAGATCCACCGCGCGCACCTTGTCGGCGCTGAGGATCAGCCCCTGGCCGTCGGCCTCGATGCGGCAGCCCGCCTCCTCGAGTTTGGTGATCACGGCGCCCAGGTGCTCGGGCAGGGCGGGGAACACCCGCAGCCGGGAGCGGGTGATCGCCCCGGCCAGCAGGAAGGTGCCCGCCTCGATGCGGTCGGGGATGACGGCGTAGTCGGCCCCGTGCAGCCGCTCCACGCCATCGATGGTGATCGTGGGGGTGCCGGCGCCGCGCACCTTGGCCCCCATGGCCAGCAGCAGCCGGGCCAGGTCGATCACCTCCGGCTCCTGGGCCGCGTTGTCGATGACCGTCTCGCCATCGGCCAGGGCGGCCGCCATCATCAGGGTCTCGGTGGCGCCGACGCTGGGGCAGTCGAGGTGGATGTGGCCGCCGGTGAGGCGGCGCTGGCGACCGGGCACCACGGCGGTGACCACGCCGTGCTCAATGGTGACCTGGGCGCCGAGGGCCTTCAATCCCTTGACGTGCTCCACAACGGGCCGGGTGCCGATCTGGCAACCACCGGGCAGGGGCACCTGGGCCATGCCCATGCGGGCCAGCAGGGGGCCGATGCAGAAGAAGCTGGCCCGCAGACTGTTGACCAGCTCGTAGGGCGGGGCGGCGGTGGTGATGTGGTCACCGTGAAGCACGATCGCGTCGCCGCCCCGCTGCACCCGCACCCCCAGGGCGGCAAGGATCTCCCCCATCGCCGTGATGTCGGTGAGGGGGGGAACATTGCTGAGACGCAGCCCGTCTTCGGTGAGCAGGCAGGCGGCCATCAGCACCAAGGCCGAATTCTTGGCGCCGCTGACCCTCAGTTCGCCTTCCAGTCGCCGTCCACCACTGATCTCCAGCCTGGTGCCGGCGATGGCCTTGACAGGCATGGGGGATACGGTCATGGACGGGAGTCCTGGTATCAATTTCTGGGGCATCTTGACAACGATTGATCCCTTCGTCTAGGGGGTCGCCACTCAAACTGTCTCGCTGCCGCTGGCCGGTCAAGCGGGGTGGCTCCACCGGTGATGATTTATGCTCCCTGAAGCGCCGCGGATTTCCGTGGCGGCTAACGCCCGCGGATGTGGCGGAATTGGTAGACGCGCTAGTTTCAGGTACTAGTGGCAGCAATGTCGTGGGAGTTCAAGTCTCCCCATCCGCATGATCACTCCATGATTGTTCTCAAGATCACCAACGCCTCCGATGTCGTCGCAGCGAACATCGGCAAGTTTCTGGAGCGACTCACTCCGGATGGCTACGACCAGATCAAGGTGGAGGACATCGTGATCGACCGTCTGGTCGCCAATCTCAAGGCTGAAGGCATCCGCGGTGAGGTGGCTGCCTTTAAGGGTCTCGATCTCAACGACGACGACCTCGTCATTCAAGATCACCTCAAGCTCCGGCGCCGCAAGACGATCTGACGCCAACGGGCCCCTCCCCTGACCTGCACGGCCCGACCCCGGGCGGCGAGCCGATCCGCAGCGTCCGCAATCCCCTCATCCAGGCGGTGCGCCGCCTGCACCGACCCAGTGGCCGGCTGGAGCAGGGCCTGCTGCTGCTGGAGGGAACCCACCTGCTCCAGGAAGCTCTCGGGCTTGGCCTGAGGCCCCAACTGGTGCTGGCCACCCCCGACTGGCTGGAGCGCCATGGCGCCCTGTTGGAGCGGCTGCCGGACGCTGGCCGGCTGCGGACCGTCAGTACCGAGGTCCTGGCCGCCGCCGCCACCACCGGCCACCCCGATGGGGTGCTGCTCACCCTGGAGGCCGCCGACCTCCCCGCCCCGGCGGCGGCGCCGCCGGACTTCGTGCTGGTCCTCGACCGGCTCCAGGATCCGGGCAACCTCGGCACCCTGCTGCGCACCGCCCTGGCGGCGGGGGTGGAGCGGGTGTGGCTGGCGGAGGGGGCCGATCCGCTGCAGCCCAAGGTGCTGCGGGCCTCCAGCGGCGCCGTCCTGGCCCTGCCGATCGAGCGGATGCCAGCCCCTGACCTGCACATCCGGCTGGCCGAAGCGCAGGCCCGCGGCGTGCAGCTGGTGGCGGCCATGGTGCCCGAGGCGGTGGGGACGGTGCGGCCCTACTGGGAGCTCGACTGGTGCCGTCCCACGGCCCTGTTGCTGGGGAACGAGGGGGCCGGGCTGGCGCCGGAGCTGGCCCGGCTGGCCGACCAATGGGTAACGATCCCCCACAGCCCCGCGGTGGAGTCGCTGAATGTGGCGGCGGCGGCCGCCCTGCTGCTGCTGGAGCGCACCCGCCAGGGCCACGGCCGGCCCGCGCCCTGACAGGGGAGAATGCCGTTACCCATGCAGCCCCATCCGGTGACCGCAGCACCCGCCACTCCCCCCTCCGGCTTCGATTTCGACGTGATCGTGATCGGCGCCGGCTATGGCGGTTTCGATGCGGCCAAGCACGGGGCCGACCACAGCCTGACGGTGGCGATCGTGGAATCCCGCGACATGGGCGGCACCTGTGTCAACCGGGGCTGTGTGCCTTCCAAGGCCCTGCTGGCGGCCAGCGGCCGGGTGCGGGAACTGGCCGACGCCGAGCACCTCAAGGGGTTCGGCATCCATGCGGCGCCGGTGCGCTTCGAGCGCCAGAAGATCGCCGACCATGCGGCGCAGCTGGTGGCCACGATCCGCACCAATCTCACCAAGACCCTGGAGCGTTCCGGCACCACGATCCTGCGCGGCAAGGGAAGGCTCGACGGGCCCCAGCGGGTGGCCGTTCGAGAAGCCAGCGGGGTGGAACGGGTGTACACGGCCCGCGAGGTGATCATCGCCACCGGCTCCGACCCCTTCGTGCCGCCCGGCATCGAAACCGACGGCCGCACCGTGTTCACCAGCGACGAGGCCATCAACCTGGAGTGGCTGCCCCGCTGGATCACCATCATCGGCAGCGGCTACATCGGCCTGGAGTTCGCCGACGTCTATACGGCCCTGGGCTGCGAAGTCACCATGATCGAGGCGCTCGATCGGGTGATGCCCACCTTTGATCCGGACATCGCCAAGATCGCCGCCCGCCATCTGATTGATGGCCGCGACATCGATGCCCGTGCCGGCGTGCTCGCCAGCAAGATCATCCCCGGATGCCCGGTGAAAATCGAACTGGTCGACATGGCCAGCCGCGAGCCGGTGGAGACCCTGGAAGTGGATGCGGTGCTGGTGGCCACCGGCCGGGTGCCGGTGAGCAAGGAGCTCAACCTGGCCAGCGTCGGTGTGGAGACCAACCGGGGCTTCATCCCGGTGGACGACGGCCTGCGGGTGCTGGCGAACGGTGCGCCGGTGCCCCATCTCTGGGCCGTCGGCGACGTGACCGGAAAGATGATGCTGGCCCATACCGCCGCTGCCCAGGGCACGGTGGCGATCGAAAACATCCTCGGCCACGCCCGCCGCATCGACTACCGCTCCATCCCCGCCGCCACCTTCACCCATCCGGAGATCAGTTCGGTGGGGCTCTCGGAAGCCGACGCCAAGGATCTGTCCGCAGCCGAGGGCTTTGAGCTGGGAGCTGTGCGCAGCTACTTCAAGGCCAACTCCAAGGCCCTGGCCGAGCTGGAGAGCGACGGGCTGCTCAAGCTGCTGTTCCGCAAGGACACCGGCGAAGTGCTGGGGGCCCACATCTACGGCCTGCATGCGGCCGACCTGATCCAGGAGATCGCCAACGCGGTGGCCCGGCGCCAGGGGGTGCGGCAGCTGGCCAGCGAGGTGCACACCCATCCCACCCTTTCCGAGGTGGTGGAAGTGGCCTACAAGCTGGCGGCCGCCAGCCTGGCCACGGCGGTGGGTGCCTGAGATGGACATCCGTCGCCGGCCCCCCAACCCCTCGGTCCGGGTGGCCCACCTGGAATTCGGCACCCCCCACCCCGAGGAGAGCCCTCGCCACATCCTCGAGGAGATCGTCTGGGAGAAGGACCGGGAGGTGACGGCCGCCCGGGAACGGGTGAGCCTGGACGCACTGAAGCAGCAGATCGCGGATCTGCCCCCCACCCTGGATTTCTGCGGGGCCCTGCGTGCCAGCTGCCGTAAACCGGCGGTGATCGCCGAAATCAAGAAGGCCAGCCCCAGCAAGGGGGTGATCCGGGAGGATTTCGATCCCGTCGCCATCGCCCGGGGCTACCGGGATGGTGGCGCCAGCTGCCTGTCGGTGCTGACCGACAAGCGCTTCTTCCAGGGGGGCTTTGAGGTGCTGGTGGCTGTGCGGGAGGCGGTGGAGCGCCCCCTGCTCTGCAAGGACTTCATCCTCAGTCCCTACCAGCTGTTCCAGGCCCGTGCCGCCGGAGCCGACGCGGCCCTGCTGATTGCGGCGATCCTGACGGACCAGGATCTGTCCTACCTGCTCAAGGTGGCCAGGGGCCTGGGTCTGGCGGTGCTGGTGGAGGTGCATGACGCCACCGAAATGGAGCGGGTGCTGGCCCTCGATGGGGTGGAGCTGATCGGGATCAATAACCGCGACCTGGCCAGCTTCACGGTGGATCTGGCCACCACCGAACGGCTGATGGAGGGCTTCGGTGAGCAGGTGCGTGCCCGCGGGGCCCTGCTGGTGAGCGAATCGGGCCTGTTCAGCCGCGCCGACCTCGACCGGGCGGTGGGCGCCGGTGCCGATGCGGTGCTGGTGGGGGAAGCGCTGATGCGGCAGGAGAACGTGACGACGGCCCTGGAGACCCTGATCGGGGGCTCCGGACCCCCTACGCCGAGCCCAGTCGCGACGCCTTGATCGTCAGTGGCCAATTGAGGCGCCGCGGCGAGTCCCGTTCCCCCCAGGCGGCCGCCAGGACGCAGATGGTCGATGGGGTCGCTGCCCAGGGCGGCGCGGTAGCGGGCGCTGGCCGACCAGCTGGAGCAGTACCCAAGCAGTTGCTCCAGGGTCCAGGTGGCTTCCATGGCGAAGGTCGGAGTAGGCAGGTTCTCAAAGGGCAGCACCAGGTCGCGGTAGCCGTTCTCCACCAGCGCCTTTTCGGCTGGCCAGTACGGACCAACGATGTCGGCGTAAAAGTGCTGCAGCTGGCCGTCGGCCGTCTCGCCCTCCAGGTGAGGAATGCCGTAGCTCCAGACGGCCAGCACGCCGGGGCGCAGTACCCGCTCCACCTCCGCGAAGAAGCGGGGCCGCTCAAACCAGTGCAGGGCCTGGGCCACGGTGGCCAGATCGAAGCTGGCCGCCTCCAGGCCGGAGCTGGCGTCGGTGGCCACCACCTCGCTGAAGTGGCCGGCCAGGGCAACGGCGGCCTGGCCCGTACCGGTGGCGCAGTCCCAGGCCCGATGCCGGCCCGGTGCCACTGCGGCCAGCCAGTCGAACAGGGGCGGCGGGTAGGTGGGGCGGAAGTGGGCGTAGGCGCCGGCGACGCTGCCGAAGTGATCGGTGCAGGGTTGGTACATCGCCCCACGGGCAAAAAAATGCCGTCTGCGCCCCTGCCTAGCAGCAGGGAACGCCAACGGCCCATCGTTGATGGATTGTGGGGGGCTCAGACCTTGCGGCTGTAGAACTCCACCACCAGCAGTTCGTTGATCTCGAGGGCGACCCATTCGCGCTCGATGCGGCCGCCCACCTTGGCGGTCATCTTGGCCTTGTCGAACTCCAGGTGGGGAGGGATGTTGGCCAGGCCGGGGAACGCCAGATTGGCTTCGGCCAGGGTCTTGCTGCACTTGCGCTCGCGGATGGCGACCACGTCGCCGGCCCTGCACTGGTAGCTGGGGATGTCCACCACGCGGCCGTTCACGGTCACGTGGCCATGGTTCACCAGCTGGCGGGCGCCGGGAACGGTGGGACCGAGGCCGAGGCGGAAGCAGATGTTGTCGAGGCGGTTTTCGAGCAGCTTGAGCAGGTTGGTTCCGGTGGAACCCTCCTGGGCACGGGCTTTCTTCACGTAGCGCACCAGCTGACGTTCGGAAATGCCGTAGTTGAAACGCAGTTTCTGCTTTTCTTCGAGACGGATCGCGTATTCGGAGCGCTTGCGACGGGCTTGGCCGTGCTGACCGGGGGGATAAGACCGTTTGGCGGCCTTACGGGTGAGACCGGGAAGGTCCCCCAAGCGCCGCGTGATCCTCAGGCGAGGGCCGCGGTAGCGAGACATAAGGGAAGGTATCGGAGGTGGATGTCGCGGCCCTGGGGCCAGACGGGGGCGGTGCACGGTTGCGGCATGCTGGGGGAACCCGGATGCCCGCGCGTGCAGCGCCAACCACCCACCCTAAGCGGCGATGGTCCCTCAGCGGTTTCGTCGACCCTCTCGTCCGCGGTGGCCGCCCTGCTGCTGGCCCTGATCGGCGCCTACCGGCGTTGGATCTCGCCCCTGCTCGGCCCCCGCTGCCGCTTCATTCCCAGCTGCAGCGCCTACGGGCTGGAGGCGATCGGCCGCCATGGGCCCTGGCGCGGCGGCTGGCTCACCCTGAAGCGAATCGGCCGCTGCCACCCCTTCACCCCCTGCGGCTGCGACCCGGTTCCGGATTGATGCAGGAGTTGCTGCTGTTCACGCGCCAGGGCTGCTGCCTCTGTGAGGGCCTGGAGGAGAAGCTGGGGGCCCTGGATCCCCCCCAGCCCCTGCAGCTGATCGATGTGGACACAGATCCGGCCCTGCAGGGGCGCTACGGGCTGGCCGTTCCCGTGCTGG
The DNA here is from genome assembly GCF_024346055.1 of Cyanobium sp. Cruz CV13-4-11. GTDB lineage: Bacteria > Cyanobacteriota > Cyanobacteriia > PCC-6307 > Cyanobiaceae > Cyanobium. The sequence goes on along the minus strand of NZ_JAGQCH010000018.1, from coordinate 7,419 downwards.
CGGTGGCAGGCAGCGACTCCGATCCCTTCCGCGAGCTGCCGCGTGTCTCCCCCCGTCTGGCGGGTGCCCAGCTACAGGCCTGGCTGATCAAGCAGGGCGTCCGCTGAGCGTCACGCTATGAAAGGCGCCAGCTCCGTTCCGCCGGACGCCGCCGGCGCCGCCATGTCACCGCTGCTTCAGCCGCTCCTGCGTCAGGTGGGCCTGCCGCCGCTCCCCGACCCCACCGGTGCCCTGGCCCAGGCGGTGGTCAGCGGTGTCAGCTGCGATTCCCGCCGCGTCGCTCCCGGCAGCCTGTTCGTGGGCCTGCCCGGCACGGCCGTGGATGGCGGCAGCTTCTGGCCAGAGGTGCTGGCCGCCGGCGCGCTGGCGGCCGTGATCGGGCCGGCGGCGGCCGCCGACCGGCCCCCGGCTCCCGGCGATCCGGTGCTGGTGGTGGAGCCCCCCCTGGCCCTCTGGGCCGGCAAGCTGGCGGCGGAGTTCTGGGGTCAGCCGAGCGGGCGCCTGGCGTTGATCGGGGTCACCGGCACCAACGGCAAGACCACCACCACGTACCTGATCGAGCATCTGGCGGCGGCGGCGGGCCGGCCGGCGGCCCTGTTCGGCACCCTGCAGAACCGCTGGCCGGGTCACAGCGCCACAGCGACCCACACCACCGCCTTCGCCGATCTGCTGCAGGCCGATCTGGCCCAGGCCGTCGCGGCCGGCAGCGCCATCGCCGCCATGGAGGTGAGCTCCCACGCCCTCGACCAGCAGCGGGTGGCTGGCTGCCGCTTCGCCGGCGCGGTGTTCACCAACCTCACCCAGGACCACCTCGACTACCACCTGTCGATGCAGGCCTACTTCGAGGCCAAGGCCCGGCTGTTCGCTCCTGAGCTGCTCGACGGCGGCGCCGTGGTCAACGTGGACGACTCCTGGGGGGTGCGCCTGGCCGAGCGGCTGGCGGGGGCGGGCCCCTGCTGGCGCTGCTCCCTGGAGGATCCGTCGGTGGAGCTGCACATCAGCGAATTGGTGATGGGCGCTGATGGGGTGAGCGGCCGGCTGCACAGCCCGTCAGGGGAGGGGCTGTTCCGCTCCCCACTGGTGGGTCGGTTCAATCTGATGAACCTGCTGCAGGCGGTGGGGGCGCTGTTGCAGCAGGGCCTGCCCCTGGCCCAGCTGCTGGATGGCCTGGCCAGCTTCCGGGGTGTGCCGGGACGCATGGAGCGGGTGGGCGGCCCGGCGGGAGTGTCCCTGCCGGCGGTGCTGGTCGACTACGCCCACACCCCCGACGGCCTCGAGAACGCCCTGGCGGCCTGCCGTCCCTTCACCGATGGCCGGCTGATCTGCGTGTTCGGCTGCGGCGGTGACCGCGACCGCAGCAAACGGCCCCAGATGGCGGCCATTGCCGCCCGCCTGGCCGATGCGGTGGTGGTCACCTCCGACAACCCCCGCACCGAGGACCCGCAGCGGATCCTCGATGACGTGGTGGCCGGGATTCCCGCCGGCACCGAGCTGGTGGTGGAGGGCGACCGGGCCGCCGCCATCGCCGCCGCCATTGCCGCCGCGACGCCGCAGGATCTGGTGCTGATCGCCGGTAAGGGCCACGAGGATTACCAGATCCTCGGCACCACCAAGGTGCATTTCGATGACCGGGAGCAGGCGGAGAGTGCACTGCGCCGGAGGGGTTGCTGAGCAGCAGCCCACCGGCAAACGATCACACTCAGGCGGCGCTGTCCCGGCCCCGCAGGACATTCCAGGAGATCATCGCCAGGCCGATCGGCAGCAGCAGCCACCAGAGCCTGGTGGGCTTGAACTCATCACCGGCGCTGACCGTGGTGGCCATGGACTTGGCGAAGTTGTCACCGAACTTGCCCACCCCCTGGCTGACGCTGTAGGGGCAGGTGAGCCGGGCGGTGTTGGTGCCGTCCTTGGTGAGATCCAGCACCACTTCCACCTTGTCCGTGTCAAGGGCCTTGGTCGAAATCACCTTGGCCAGGTCGGCGCGCCAACCCTCCTTGGAGGCACTCTCCAGGCAGCCTTTCTCGGCTTTCTTGATCATCTCCTGAGGAGACAGGGCCTGGCCCGGGCCGGCAACAGCCAGGAGGCTGGCGATCACCGCTAGGGGAATCAGGAGCGGGAAGAGGGGGGAGCGAGAAAGAGGCATTCTGGAGACATGCATCGTTCGTTGTTTCAAAAGGATGGCTCGCGTTGGGGCCTTTGGCATGAAGGCATAGCGACCGCTCAACTGTGCAGCGCAGGGCCTAGGATGCATAGAGCTCCAGGCTGGAAGAGTGTTGCACTGAAACCCCTTCCAGGATTGGCAGCGTGACAGTTGATGCTGTGATTTGAAACACAACGCCGCAGCCAACCGGCTGGCACAGTCCCCGGAGTCGCCCACGCGACCGGGCTTCGACAGATCCCCCCGGAAGATGGGAAGATCTGGAACGATCAATCCCCCTTTCACGCATGGCCCCTGCTGTTCCACTCTCAAAGAAGTTTCTTGCTGAACTGATCGGGACCTTCTGGCTGGTGCTGGGCGGTTGCGGCAGTGCCGTGCTTGCTGCTGTGTTCCCCTATGACAGTCCAGCCGCTAACCCTCTGGGACTTGGCTTTCTCGGTGTCTCCATCGCCTTCGGCCTAACCCTGTTAACGATGGTGTACACCATCGGCCATATCTCCGGTTGCCATATCAACCCTGCCGTGAGCTTTGGCCTCTGGGCCGGGGGCAAATTTCCCGGCTCCCACCTGTTCTCCTACGTGGTGGCCCAGGTGCTGGGGGGCATCATCGCCGGTGGCGTGATCTTGATGATCGCCAGCGGCCGGGATGGCTTTGCCCTCACCGGCAGCAACCCCCTGGCCACCAATGGCTGGGGGACCCACTCGCCCGGTGGCTATGGCTTCTGGGCCGCCCTGCTGATCGAGCTGATCCTCTCCTTCATTTTCCTGATCGTGATTCTCGGGGCCACCGATCGCCTGGCTCCCACGGGCTTCGCTGGCTTACCGATCGGTCTGGCCCTCACCCTGATCCACCTCATCAGCATTCCGATCACCAATACTTCCGTGAACCCCGCTCGAAGCGCCGGTGTGGCCGCCTGGGTGGGAGGGGATGCCATGGCCCAGCTGTGGCTCTTCTGGGTGGCTCCGATCGCCGGAGCTCTGCTGGCGGGCTGGTTCTACAGGAACTTCCTCGACTTGTACCGGACACCGGATTTCGAACCCTCCGCCTCCGGCGAGCGCTGAACCATCCCCCGGATGCCTTCCCGCTCCAGGGTGGTGGCTGGGAGTTCCATGAACCCCCGGCCACCTGCTTTGGCTCGTGATCTCAACCAGGGCTTCCAGCAGCAGGTCCGTGTCGGTGTCAGTGGTGCTCAGGTGGGTGCCGGCCCGCACGCAGGCCGGATCATCGTGGGTGCGCAAACAGATTTCCTGTTCGCCCAGCCAGCCCACGATTCAGGCGGAATTGATGACGCCACCGTTGGCCCTGTGGGCGGTGAAACTCACCAACCCGGCAGCTGGGGGCCCTGCAGCAGGATGCTGATGCCGGCGAGCTGGCGCAAACCCTTGCAAAGGGATTCGCTGCGTCTTTAGTTCGCCATCAGACGGACCGGGGCCTTTCCCTCGGCCTCCGGTAGCTGCAGCGACGTGTCGTGGCCGGCGAACAGGGGTGTAAGGGCGTCCTCGAGGCACTCGAGCACGGCCGTGGGGCGGCGCTGCCGACGTCGATCCTCTCCGTCACCGGCAAGGTGGCGATGGTGAGGCCATGGCGGCGATCCAGTTCCCTGCAGGCGGCAACGACCCCGTCGTGCTCGGCGTCACCGATGAGCAGTTCGTCGCCGGCCTGCCACGTCAGTCCCCAGAGGGGAAGCACACAGCCCGACGAGACGTTTCGGTGAAGGGGACTCGATGGGCCTCGACGCCGAACAAGGCCGCGAGCCGCTGCCTTAATGCCGCCACCGTGCGGTTGAGGGTGGGCCACACCGCTTCGGTGATCGCGGCCAGGGAGGCGTCTGGTAAGGCCCCTGGCCGCCGTAGTTGCAGTAGGTCTTGGAACCAGGGCCGGCATCCGGGAACTGAGGGGGCCAGGAAGCATGGGGTGGGAGGAGAATAGAGGCGGCTGCGTCGCAGCCAGGATCAATCTGGAGCATTGCGGCAGGTCCTCTGTTGGGATTCGTTGGCAATCCAGGGGAGGACTACGCAATGGATGTTGGATTCGTGGTTACAATGTGGCGGTCTCAATTGTTCATCTCCTGAGCCGATGCCTGCGAGCCTTCCAGTCGTTGCCAGCGTCGTCATCCCCTTTCTGTTCAAGCTTGTTGGGGCTGTTGCCCTCTGGATTGCCGGCGGATGGTGCATCAAGTTCGCCTTGCGCATCCTCAGGAGAGGCCTTTCCTCTGGCACCCTTGACCCCACGGTCATTGGCTATTTGATCAACATTCTGGGTGCGATTCTCAGGGTCATCCTAGTTGTCGCCATCCTCGGTTTCTTCGGGATTCAGACAGCAAGTTTTGCCGCACTCCTGGCTGGCGCCGGTGTCGCCATCGGCGCCGCCTGGAGCGGCATGCTGAGCAACTTCGCCGCAGGAGTCTTCCTGCAGGTCTTCCGCCCGTTCAGCGTCGGCGACTTCATCACGGCCGGCGGCGTCACAGGAACGGTGGAGGAGATAGGCATGTTCGTCACCTCCGTCCAGTCGCTCGATTGCGTTCGCAACATTGTTCCCAATGGCAAACTGTTTTCTGACACGATCCAGAACTTCTCCTCCCACCCCTTCCGTCGGGTTGATCTGGTCGCCCAGCTCGACAACAGCGCCGACGTCGCCAAGGCCATTGCCCTACTGAAGGAAGCCATCCTGTCGGTGCCCAACCAGGATCCCAACACCCCGGCGGATATCGAGGTGCTGGAGTTCACCGAGCGAGGCCCCAGGCTGGCGGTCCGTCCCTACACCCATACGGACCACTACTGGCAGGTTTACTTCGATACCAACCGGATGATCGCCGACGTCCTTGGTAGAAATGGATTTCCTGTGCCGAGGATTCCCGTCGCCATGGCGCAGAGCGGCAACTGAGTCGCTAGTCGCTGCCGACCGGGGTCGCCTGTCAGCCCTCTACCAGCTGGGCCAGCAGCCTCTCCACCTCGTCTGCGGTGCTGACCAGGTGGGTGCAGGCCCGCACGCAGCGGGGGGACTCCAGGGTGCGCAGCCAGGTGCCCCTATTCCCCAGCTGCTTCACGATCACGGCCGGATCCAGCGGCTCTCCTGAGCCAGCGGCCATGGTGAAGCTCACCAGCCCGGCCGGCGGCGGCACCGCCAGCAGGGTGCGGACGCCGGGAATCCGACGCAAGCCCTGCCAAAGCTGGCCGCTGCGCTGGCGGATCGCCGCCAGCCGCGCTTCGGCGTCCCCCTCGGCCTCCAGCAACGCCAACGATTGGTTCAGCCCCGCGAACAGGGGCGTGCAGGAGGTGGCCACCTCGAAGCGGCGGGCGTCACGGTGGTAGCCCCCGGCACCGGCCCCATCGTGCTCCAGGCTGCGCCAGCCGATCAGCGTCGGGCTGCTCGCTTCCAGCAGCCGTTCGGAGAGGGCCACGGCCCCGAGGCCCTCCGGGCCGCAGCACCATTTGTGGCCGGTGCAGGCGTAGATGTCGGCCGCGGCCGCCGCCTCGGCCAGCGGCAGGCTGCCCAGGGACTGGGCCCCGTCCACCAGCAGCCAGGGATGGCGGGGATGGCCAGCCAGCTGGGCCGCCACCGCCGCGATCGGCATCGTCTGGCCGGTGTTCCAGAGCAGGTGGGAGAGCACCACCAGGCGGGTGTGGGGGGTGAGGGCGGCCTCCAGCCGCTGGCCCACGGCCGCGGCTGTGGCCTCGGCCTCGCCGGTCAGATCGGCCACCGCCAGGGAGGTGATCCGCAGCTGGTGGCGACGGGCCAGCTCTTCGAGGGCGGCCACCACTCCGTAGTGCTCGGCGTCGCTGACCAGCAGCTCATCGCCCGCCTGCCAGGGCAGGCCCCAGAGCGGCAGCACGCATCCCGAGGTGACGTTCTCGGTGAAGGCCACCCGCGCCGTGTCGACGCCAAACCAGGCCGCCAGCCGCTGGCGCAGTGCTGAGACGGTGCGATTGACGTAGGGCCAGACGTTGTCGCTGAACGGGCCCAGCTCCTGGATGGTGGCGAAGGCGGCGCTGATCGCCACCAGCGATGGGCCTGGCAAGGGGCCCTGACCGCCGTAGTTGAAGTACGTCTTGTTGGCCAGGGCGGGCATCAGATCCCGCAGGGGAACTGGGGAGTTGGCCTCTGGGCGTGGCCCAAGCTCGATGCTCAAGAGGGTTCTGAGGTGGCGTACAGGAAGCATGGCAGTGGGCTCCCACCGGCCGGCTGCGACACGCTTCGATTCAGCTGCCGGATCAGCGGAGCGCTCTAGACGCCAGCGGGCTTCCGGAGTTTGTTCCGTAGCTTCAGCTTGCGGCTTTAACCGAAGGCCACGCCGATGCCGATCAGCGGCAGTGGGACAGGAACTTCTGCGGCCAACTTGCCGTGGAGAGCCTGTCCCAGGCGCCGGGAGGCCTTCTGGGGATCGAAGTCCGCCGGACCACCGCCTTGGAGCTATTCTGACAGCCTTGAATCAGCAGCCTATCTTCCTGCTGATCGCTGGAGGGATTTCGCTTACAACTTACTGTCTGCGTTTCATTAGTGCTGGGTAATCCGTTGATTTCTGTGGTGCTCGCGTCTTGTCGGTTTTGGTTCTGCTTCAGTCATTGAGGGTGGGCTGTACAGCAATCCCAGATCACCTAACTCCTACGGGATGCATCGTGGGTTTTCGCACGACAGCCTGAGTTAGAGGCTACTTGGTTTCAGGAGGTGCAAAGAAGACGAACAAGCCAAACAGAACCAAGCTCAGTAGAAATAATCTGATCTGAAGACGGCACTGTGTTCCCAGTGAGGGATGCTCTCCCTTGAGTCCACCTTTCTGTTCATAGATGCTTAAGGGCACCTCGAAAAATAAGCGCCTTCCAGAGCTTCTGCGGACATGAAAAAGCCGCCAATCAGGCGGCATAGCCAGAGGTTCTTATATCTACTATTGACAGGATTACTTGAATCATGGCACCTTCTCAACAGCATTCATGCAACCACTGCAATATGACCAGAGCGCTGCAGAAAACGCAGGAAGTTAAAGGTTAGGTTCTTGAGGCCCCACCAAGCCTCGTTCCTTTCAATTCCGATCTTTCTTGTCAGCTTTCCACCCATCGACATTGTCATACAGCCAAAGACATGCTCCACACAAGCTCTGATTGCCGACTTGATCCGATTTAGTTTCTTGGCTGCGTCGCTGAGCGGATGATTGCGAGCGCCTTTTTCGTGGATCAGGCTTTCGAATTTACCGAGGTTGAGAAGCTCCTCAAAGCATTCCCCTGAATACGCTGAGTCTGCCCAGACATAGTCATGTTCATTTTCTG